>NZ_JBITJF010000004.1:0-662043 GCF_044459705.1 Nonomuraea sp. NPDC050227
CCGGCGGGCACGGCCAGCGCGCCCGCGACCAGCGCGAGGACGCATAACCGGGGCTTCCACGAGTTCATCGGGTGGCTCCTGGGGGGTGAGCGGCTCTTCATCGTGTTCCCACAAGGAGTCACACGTGTCAACAGATAAACAATCTTGGAACGATCCAATTTTAGGAAAGTTTCCTAACTCTCGTGGCGAGGGTTGCCGCGATACATCCGATGTGCAAACGGATGTGGACAGATATTTGCTGGAGATGTATGGCTGAAGCAGGCATGAGATCGGACCTGTGCTCGCCGCCGTTCGACAGGAGGGCAAGATCATGCCGCTCAGAAACCGACATCGTGCGGTCGCTCTCGTCGCGGCAGGATTACTGCTCATCCCGCCCGTCCCCGCGGCCGTGGCCCTCACCGCCACCTTGTACGAGGCGGAGGACGCGACGATCTCACAAGGGACGGTCGACTCCGACCATGCCGGGTACACCGGGACCGGGTTCGTCAACTACGACAACGCCGTGGGCTCGTCCGTGGAGTTCCAGGTCAATGCCGTGGGGAGTGGGGCGCATGCCCTGGTCTTCCGCTTCGCCAACGGCACGACCACCGACCGGTCGATGACCATCACGGTCAACGGCGTCGCCGTGTCCCAGTCGTTTCCCGGCACCGGCGCCTGGACGACTTGGCGGACCGCGACCGTCCGGGCCTCGCTCGACGCCGGCACGAACACTGTACGGGCCGCCGCCGCCACCGCAGCGGGCGGGCCGAACCTCGACTCGCTGACAGTGGACGACGACGCCCCGACCATTGACTGGTCCCGCGCCGTGGTCGACTCGACCATGGCCAGGTACACGCCGGGCACGCTGGGCGGCTGGAGCTACACCCGCGGCCTGTACCTTTGGGCCCAATACCTGGTGTGGCGGCGCACCGGCGAACCTCGCTACCTGAGCTACATCAAGGACTGGGCCGACCGGTTCGTGGACGCCTCCGGCGGCATCTCCCAGAGCTTTAACAATCTGGACAGCATGCAGGCGGGCAACGTCCTGCTGGCCCTGTACCGGGAGACCGGCCAGGCCCGTTACCGGACCGCCGCCGCCAAGATCAGAACCAGGCTGAACACCTACCCGCGCACCTCCGACGGCGGCTGGTGGCACTCGACCTCCGACTCACGTCAGGGACAGCTCTGGGGCGACGGTGTGTACATGGTCGACCCGTTCCTGGCCAGATACGGATCCTGGGTCGAGGCCGACTCCTTCACCGGCGCGGAACCGGCCAGGCAGCTCGAGGTGTACTGGAGTCACCTGCGTCGAACGGACGGGACGGCGGCCGGACTGCTGTACCACGCCTACGACGAGCCCGGCGGCCTGACCGCGCCGTGGGTCAAACCGTCGATCGGCAACACGAACGGCGTCTCCTGGTGCCGGGCGATGGGCTGGTTCGGCATGGCCGTCGTCGACGTGCTGGACCTCGTCCCGGCCACCCATCCGCGCCGGGCGGCGCTCGTCGGCATCCTGCGCGACCTGGTCCCGGCCTACGCTCGCTGGCAGGATCCGGCGACCGGCCGCTGGTGGCAGGTGGTCACCGAGCCGTCGAACGCCGCCAACTGGACCGAGACGTCCTGCTCGGCGATGTACACGTACACGATCTCCAAGTCGGTCGAACGCGGGTACGTGGACGCCTCCTACCAGGTCAACGCCGACCGCGGATACCAGGGGGTGCTGGCCACGCTGTCGGTGGGCGGCGACGGCCGGACCAACATCGCGGACATCAGCGAGGGGACCAACGCGAGCGACTCCCTGAGCTATTACTTCGGCCGGGCCAGGCCGGTCAACGACTTCCACGGGCTGGGCGCGTTCCTCATCATGAACGAACAGGTGCGCCGCTGAGGCCGCGTCGATCCGCAACGGATCGGCTCTGAGCAGCTTTCGAGCGCCATCAGCTGAGGGAGGGCTCCTCATCCTTGATCTCCGGGTTCGAAGGCGTGATCAGGCTGGGGCGGTGAGCAGTGTGGCGAGGTCCCGGACGAGCAGCCGTGGTCGCGAGCGTCGCTGAAATCCGCGCCCGCCGTAGGCTCCTGCATGCCGCCGCCGGGCGCTCTTCTCGCTGCTGACATGAGCACACCCACCCTCGTGACGCTGTGCCGTACGAACCACAGCCTCGGGCGCCGGCCCTGACCGGAGCGGTTCAGCCCAGGTAGAAGTCCCGGCGAGCGGCCACGAACGCCTCGATCGTCCCGGCCGGTACGCCGGTCACCCGTTCGACGTCGTCGGAGGCGCGGTCGTAACGGTTCTCCCGGTGCAGCCGGGCCATGGTGGCGATGTGCTCCTCGATGTGCGGCGGCAGGCCCGCCTTCGCGAGCACCTCGGCCCGCCATCGGTCCAGGGGCACGTCCAGGTAGGACACCGTACGTCCCAGGGCCCGCGAGAACTCCTCGGCCATCTCCGTCATGTCGACCGTGCGCGGCCCCGTCAGCTCGTAGACGTGCCCCACGTGCGGAACCGGATCGCGCAGCACGGTGGCGACCACCCGGGCGACGTCGTCCACGGCGATCGGCGACGTGCGCCCGGTGCCGAACGGCAGCGCGATCGTTCCGTTCTCCCGGATCGATCGGGCCGCCAGTGTGGTGAACAGCGGATTGTCCAGGAACGACGTCGGCCGGATGTGCACCACCGGCAGGCCGGACCAGTCGAACACCTGTTCCGCCAGCCAGTGCAGCCGCTGCTGGTGCGACTCGGCAGTGCTGGTGGCAGTCATCTGCGACACCGTCATCTGCGACATGTCGACCAGGCCCGCCAGCTCGGCGTACTCCTTGGCCACGGTGGCCACCACGGTCGCCGCCAGCAGGTGGTCCGGCGACACGGGCATCGCGAAGTACATTCGCCCGGCTCCTTCCAGCGCGGCGGCGACGCTCTCCGGCCGGGTCAGATCGCCGACGACCACCTCTGCGCCACGAGCACGCAGGTCCGCGGCACGGTCATTGTCCCGGTGAACCATTGCGCGCACCGGTACGTCCTGCGCGCGCAGCTGGTCCAGGACCGTGCGGCCGACATCGCCGGCCCCGGCGATGAGAACAAGGTTGCTGACGGCCATCGGTCGATCTCTTTCTGGTAGTCGATCATCTGAGCGAAGGTGCGATCGCACGGGCATATGGGTGTCACTGACTCGCGTACCGTAATTCCACGGCAGGTGTACCCACGTCCGAGTCGGATGAGCCAGGAGCAGGGACAGGCCGGCCGCATCGACGCGGAGATCGGCGCCGAGCCGTACCTCAGCGCCCGCACCGTCGAACGGCGCCAGCGCAGGGTCTCGCCGACGCGGGAGCGGGCGAGAAGGAGGATGGCCGCCGGCGATCGGGACCCTGACCAACTCGGTCCAACGCCAGGAGCCGTACTCGGTGACCAGGCCCGATCCGGGGCATCCGGGCGGACATCAGCGCGGCCGGCATGCTCGCCGCACTCACCGGGATCGCGCCGGCCTCCGGCGAACCGGAACAGCGCGACCCGGCCGGGCGGCTTTTGGACCTCATCATGGACGGCCTGTGGCCGTAGCTCAGAGCAGGGCGCGCAGGACGGGTTGGAGGGCGCGGTGGAAGGTGGGGTAGGCGAAGTGCATGTCGGCCAGAGTGGTGAGCGGGACCCGGGCATGGATCGCGGTCACCAGCGCGGAGAGCACCTCACCGCCTGTGCTGCCGACGACGGTGCCGCCGACCAGCACGCCCTGCGCGGCGACCAGCTTGACGGGACCTGACTCGCCGGCGATCCAGCCTCGGGTGCCGAGGTCGCCGGTGGCTGTCTTGACGTCGAGGCCGCAGGCGCGGGCGGCGGCCTCGGTCAGTCCGACGGAGCCGACTTCGGGGGCGGTGAAGGTGACGCGGCCGACGGCGCGGTAGTCCGCCCGGGGGCCGTCCCCGCCGGTGAGATCGCGGATGACGAGGTCGGCCTGGTACATCGACATGTGGGTGAAGGCGCCCTTGCCGGTGATGTCGCCGATGGCCCACACACCGTCGGCGACCCGCATCCGCTCGTCGGGCTCCAGCACGCGGGCCTGCGGGTCCAGGCCGACGTGTTCCAGGCCCAGACCGGTGAGGTTGTTGCGGCGTCCCGCCGCGACCAGCAGATGGTCTGTGGTGACCACCCGATCGGCCAGGTGAACGCGGAAGCCGTCGTCGTCGTGCTCGACCCGTTCGGCGCGTGCGGAGGTGAGCACGGTGATGCCGTCCTCGGCGAACGCCTGCGCCACGGCCGCCGACGCCTCGGGCTCCTCGACGGCGAGGATCCGGTCGGCGGTCTCGATGACGGTCACCTTCACGCCGAAGGCGGCGAGGGCCGGACCACATCCCGGTTGGTCCAGTACGGGGTGTCGGCCAGGCTGGCGATGGGCGGGGCGGACGGGGTGGTACCGGTGTTGAGCACGATGCCGCGCGACGGGCTTCCAGTCGGGGCGGACGTCTGCCGTGCCGGCGTGACGTGCCGTTCGGAGGCGGTCGGCGGCGGCGATCACCATCTTGGTGGGGATGCACCCGTAGTAGGGCGTTCGCCGCCGACGAGGCGTTCGTCCACGCCGACCACTGACAGTCCGGCCTTGGCCAGGCTCGTGGCCGCGTGTTCGCCGCCGGGTCCCAGGCCGATCACCACGACATCGCATTCCATGGTCTCTCACCTTCCGCTCGTGTCGTCCGTCTGCTCCGACCATCTCGGATATCCCGGGCATTCGCACCCGTGGCACCCACGGGCCCGGACCAGGGGTCGTCCCTGGTGCGACGCCACCGCCGCCGGACGAGGCTGACAGCACTGCAGCACGACCGAGAAGGAGCGGGCATGAAACCGATCAAGACCAAGACCGTCACCGTGGACGGGCTCACCGTCCGGTACGCGGAGAGCGAGCCGCGCGACACGCACGCGCTGCTGCTCAGCCCCTGGCCCGAGAGCGTGTACGCCTTCGAGCCGACCTGGACGGACCTGGCGGCCGACACGCACCTGGTGGCCGTGGACCTGCCCGGGTTCGGGCAGTCGCAGGGCCGTCCCGACGTGCTCGTTCCCCGTGCGGCGGGGGCGTTCGTGCACCGGATCCTGGACGCGCTCGGACTGGACAAGGTGCACGTCGTCGGCCCCGACATCGGCACCAGCGCTTCGCTGTTCGCGGCGGCCCTGCGGCCCGGCCGTTTCCACAGCGTCGTCATCGGCAGCGGCGGCGCCTCCGCCGACCTCGAACTAGGTGAGCCGCTCGCGGGCTGGGTGAAGGACCCCGACCTCACCTGGTACGAGCAGAACGCCGACGCCATCATGGCCGCGACCCTGGACAACATCTTCCCGGCGACGCCTCTCCCCGACCACGTACGCGAGGACTACCTCACCTCCTACGGCGGGCGCCGCTTCGCCGAGTCGATGCGGTACGTCCGCGCCTACCCCGAAGAGCTCAGAGCCCTGGAGCGGCTGCTGCCGTCCATCCCGACCCCGGTGCGGATCATCGCCCCCGAGCGGGACCAGGTCGTCCCGCCCGCGCACGCCGAGTTCCTCGCCGCCCGGCTGCCCCACAGCAGCCTCGCCGTCGTCGACGCGGGCCACTTCATCTGGGAAGAAGCCCCGAAAACCTACGCCTCCCTGGTCCTTGAGTGGTGGGACCTCAACCGCGCCCACCCCGAAAGGTGACAACCATGAACAGCACATCGGACCTCAAGCTCGAAGCCGTCGTCATCCCGGTCGCCGACGTCGACCGCTCGAAGCGGTTCTACCAGGCGCTCGGCTGGCGGCTCGACGCCGACTTCGCCTTCGACAACGGCTTCCGGGTCGTCCAGGTGACGCCTCCCGGCTCGCCGGCGTCCATCCAGTTCGGCACCCTGATCACCGGCCAGAAGCCCGGCACCGCCGAAGGCGTCTACCTGGTGGTCTCGGACCTCGCCGCCGCCCGCGACCAGCTCGTGGCTCTCGGCGCCGAGGTCGGCGAGATCTTCCACCCGCAGGCTCCCGGAGCCCAGTTCAGCCAGATCATGGACGGGCAGGCCGACGGTCTTGCCGCCGACCGCGCCAGCTACGGATCGTTCGCGACCTTCCGCGACCCGGACGGCAACGCCTTCCTGCTCCAGGAGGTGACGGTCCGCCTCCCCGGCCGCGTCGACACCGCCGCCACCTCGTACCTCTCGCGGGGTGACCTGGTCGAGGCGCTCAAGCGGGCGGCGGCGGCACACGGCGAGCACGAGACGCGCAACGGCGGCGCCCACGACGAGAACTGGCCGGAATGGTACGCGACCTACATGGTCGCGGAGCAGCACGGCGACGAACTTCCCCGGTAAGGACGGACTCATCATGACCACACCTACGCAGCTCACCGCGCCCATCCTCGACGTCACCGCCGCCAACGGCGTGACGTACGCCTACCGCCGCTTCGGCCTCACCGGCTCGGGCGCTCCGCCGCTGGTCTTCCTCCAGCACTTCCGCGGCACCCTCGACAACTGGGACCCGATCCTCGTCGACACCCTCGCCGCCGGACGAGAGGTCATCCTGCTCGACAACGCCGGGGTCGGAAGCTCCAGCGGCGAGGTGCCCGCCACGGTGACGCAGATGGCCAGGGACGCCATCGCCTTCCTCGACGCGCTCGGCCTCGCCAGGGTCGACCTGCTCGGCTTCTCGCTCGGCGGCATGGTCGCCCAGGAGATCGCCCTGCTCAGGCCGCGCGGCGTCAGGCGGATCGTGCTGGCGGGAACCGGCCCCAGAGGCGGACGCCAGATGCACGGCTGGACGCTCGACATCGAGCGCGCCGCGAACAAGAACGAGGCTGAGCTCGACGATCTGTTGCACATCTTCTTCGGCGTCACCGAGAGCAGTCGCGCCCTCGGCGTGCAGTACGCCCAGCGGGTCTACAGCAGGACCGAGAACCCCGACAAGGCCAACGGCCCCGAGGTGGCCCGCGCCCAGTACGACGCGATCGTCGAGTGGGGCATCCCGGATCCGAGCCGGCTCGCCCGACTGGCGGGGATCACCCAGCCCACGCTGGTCGCCGCGGGCGACAACGACCCGGTGATCCCGACGATCAACTCGCAGGTGCTCGCCCACCATCTGCCGAACGCCAGGCTGCGGATCTTCTCCGACGCCGGGCACGGGTTCCTGTTCCAGTACCCGCGCCAGTTCGCGGAGCTCGTCGAGGAGTTCCTCAACGATCTGGTCCCGGCCCGAGGGTGATCACTAGAATCGACGCGTGGCAGCAGCGCCGATCCTCCAAGGCCGCCGGCACGAACGTGAGCGGCTGGATCAGGCGCTGCTTCGCGTCGAGGACGGCGAGAGCGCCGTCCTCGTCCTGCGCGGCGAGGCGGGCGCGGGCAAGACCACGCTCCTGCGCCATCTGGAGGAGCGGGCGTCCGGTTGCCGGATCGCCAGGATCACCGGCGTCGAGTCCGAGCTCGACCTGCCGTTCGCCGCGCTCCACCAGCTCTGCGCCCCCCTGCTCGCCTCGGCCGCGACGCTCCCCGAGCCGCAGCGGCAGGCGATCGACGTGGCGTTCGGCAACGCCACAGGAGCGGCCCCCGGCAAGCTCGTCCTCGGGCTGGCGGTGCTGAGCCTCCTGGCGGAAGCGGCCGAGGAACGGCCGCTCGTCTGCCTCGTGGACGACGCCCAGTGGCTCGACGTGGCCACCCGGCAGGTGCTCGGCTTCGTCGCCAGGCGGCTGCACGCCGAATCGGTGCTGCTGGTCTTCGCGGTCAGGGAGCCCAGCCAGGACACCTTCCTGGCCGGACTGCCCGAGCTGACCGTCGACGGGCTGGCCGAGGAGGACGCCAGGGCGCTCCTGACCGCGACCACTCCTGGCCTCCTCGACGCCAAGGTCGCCGACCGTATCGTGGCCGAGACGCGCGGCAACCCCCTGGCCCTGCTGGAGCTGTCACACAGCGGCCGGGCCGAACTGCTCGGCGGCTTCGCGCTTCCTGCCATCGGGACCGGCGCGCTCCAGGAGCGGTACGAGAAACGCATCCGCGCGCTTCCGGAACCCACCCGGCTGCTGCTCCTGCTGGCGGCGGCCGACCCCACCGGTGACGCCGCCCTGTTCTGGCGCGCCTCGCAGACCCTCGGCCTCGAAGCCGAGCAGGCGGTCCCGGCGCAGGAGGCGCAGCTCGTCGAGATCGGCGGGAACGTCAGGTTCCGGCATCCGCTGGTGCGTTCCGCCGCCTACGCCGCCGGCGACGCCGAGGCGCGGCGGGCCGTACACCGTGCGCTGGCCGGCGCGTCGGAGGGCGGCGGCGACCGGCGGCGCCGGGTCTGGCACCTGGCCGCGGCGGCGACAGGCCCTGACGAGCGGCTCGCGGCCGAACTCGCCGCCGTCGCGGAAGGGGTGGAGTCCCGAGGCGGGTTCGCGGCCGCCGCGGCGCTGCTGCGGCGCTCCTCCGAGCTCACCATCGCCCCCGGGCTCAAGATCGAGCGCACGCTCGCCGCGTCCCGTGCCGCGCTCGACGCGGGCGACTTCGCATCCGTGCTCGCCATGCTCGCCCGCGCCGAAGCCCTCCCGGTCGACGATCTGCAGAGCGCCCGGATCTACCTGATCCGGGGGCTCACCGACCGCGCCGCCCACTCCGGGCGCGAGGCTCCGGCGGCGCTGCTGCGTGCAGCCCGGCGGCTCGAACCCCTGGACGGCAGGCTCGCCAGGCACACGCTGCTGGACGCCTGGAGCGCGGCCCTCGTCGCCGGTCGTCTCGCCGTTCCCGGGGGCGACCTGTCCGCCGTCTCCGCCGCGACGCCACCCTTGAACGACGCTCCGACCGCCGCCGATCATCTGCTCGACGGCCTGGCCGCCCTCATCACCACCGGCACCGGGGCGGGACGGCCCTCGCTGCGCGAGGCGGTCACCGAGTTCCTCGCCGACGGCGTCCCGGCCGACCTGTGGCTGCGGTACGGCGTGCTGGTCGCGAACGCCGCGCTGTCGCTGTGGGACTACGAGGGCTGGGAGGCCGCCAATGCCCGGCACGCCGACCTGGCTCGCGCCAGCGGCGCTCTCGTGCCGCTCATCAACGCGCTGAACGTCCGCCGGGTCATCGCGCTGTGGCGCGGCGACGTGACGTACGCCCGTGAGCTGGGTCTGGAGGAGTCGACGGTCAAGGAGGCCACAGGCACTCGCCGGGCCTCATACGGCGACTTCTTCCTCCTCGCCTATCAAGGCCGCGCGGCGCAGGCGCTGCCGCTGCTCACGGAAGCCGCCAACGAGGCGAGCGCGCGCGGCGAAGGGCTCGGCCTGTACTTCACCGAGCGCGCCACCGCACTGCTCCACCTGGGCCTCGGGCACTACGCCGAGGCGACGGCCGCCGCCGAACGGGCCGCGAGTGGCGACCTCGGCCCGTTCACCGCGCAGGCGCTGCCTGACCTGGTCGAGGCCGCGGTGCGCAGCGGCGCGACCGCACTCGCGGAGAGCGCCCTGGTCCGGCTCGGGACGTACACCGCAGGTTCGGACCTGGAGTGGGGGCTCGGCCTGCAGGCCCGCGCTCGCGCTCTCGTCAGCCACGGCGGCGAGGCCGACCGGTCCTACGCCGAGGCCGTTGAGCGGCTCAGCCGTACCCGGTTGAGGTTCGAGCTGGCTCGCACCCGGCTGGTGTACGGCGAGTGGCTGCGCCGCGAGCGCAGCCGGGTGGCCGCCCGTCAGCAACTCAAGCAGGCCTACGAAGAGTTCATCGCGATGGGCGCCGACGGCTTCGCGGAACGGGCCAGGCACGAGCTGCTGGCGACGGGGGAGAAGGTCCGCAAGCGCACCGCCGACACCGCCGACGACCTCACCCCGCAAGAGGAGCAGGTCGCCCGGATGGCCAAAGACGGGCGCACCAACGCCGAGATCGGCGCCGAGCTGTACATCAGCGCCCGCACCGTCGAATGGCACCTACGCAAGGTCTTCGGCAAGCTCGGCATCACCTCGCGCAGGGAACTCCGCGACGCGCCGCTCCACCCGCCCCGCAGGACGCGTCCTGGTCCTGCGCGGTGATCCGGGCGTGGGTAAGACCGCGCTGATCGAGCACCTCGCCGGAGTGGCCGCCGGATGCCGGATACTGCGGGTGGCCGGAGTCCAGTCGGAGATGGAGCTGGCCTTCGCCGGACTTCACCAGCTCTGCGTCCCGATGCTGACCGGGCTGGAGCGGCTGCCCGGGCCACAGCGAAAGGCGCTGCGAACCGCCTTCGGGCTTGTCGACGGAATTCCGCCCGACCGGTTCCTGGTCGGGCTCGCGCTGCTGAGCCTGCTCGCCGACGCGGCGGAGGAACGTCCGGTGGTGTGCGTCATCGACGACGTCCACTGGCTCGACCAGGCGTCGGCGCAGGCACTGGGATTCGTGGCGCGGCGGCTCGCGGCCGATCCCGTCGCGCTGGTGTTCGGCACGAGAACCGCCACGGACGAGCTCGCCGGACTTCCCGAGATGGAGGTGAGCGGGCTTGCCGAGCCCGACGCGCTCGCCCTGCTCAACTCTGTCCTCACCACCCCGCTCGACGACCGGATCAAGGACCAGATCGTCGCGGAGACCCGTGGGAGCGACGTCGGCGGGTACTCCACCCGCGGCGGCGTCACCGAGGGCGGCCGGGCGGCCACCGTCACCGCGACCGAGAAGTCCCTCACGGCGGAGGGCGACAAGCAGCTCGACTCCACTCTCGACACCGCCCTCTGCGCCAGGCGACAGCCGGCCGCGGGTCAGGCTCTGAGGTAGGCGAGCACGGCCAGGACCCTGCGGTGGCCGCTTTCGGAGGGTTGCAGGCCCAGCTTGGCGAAGATGTTCCTGATGTGCTTGTTGACCGCCCCCTCGCTGATCACCAGCCGCGCGCTGAGGTCGGTGTTGGACAAGCCCTCGGCCATGAGCGCGAGCACCTCCCGCTCCCGGGCGGTCAACGCGTGGAGGGGATCACCGGCCCGGCGGCGGACCAGGAGCTGGGCGATCACCTCGGGGTCGATCGCGGTCCCGCCCCCGGCCACCCGGTACAACGCGTCCAGGAAGGACTGCACCTTGCCGACGCGCTCCTTCAACAGGTAGCCGACGCCCACGCCACCCTCGCTGAGCAGGGCGGAGGCGTAGGTGTCCTCGACGTAGGAGGACAGCACCAGGACGGGCAGCCCGGGCTGCGTCCGCCTGGCCTCGATCGCCGCGCGCAGGCCCTCGTCGCGGAAGTCCGGCGGCAGCCGCACGTCCACGATCAGCGCGTCGGGCTTCTCGGCCGCGACGGCGGCGAGCAGGTCGTCGGCGTTGTCGACGGCGGCCGGCACCTCGACGCCCTCGGCGGCCAGCAGCAGCGCCAGCCCTTCGCGCAGCAGCGCGTCGTCCTCGGCGATCACAACCCGCATGGCAACTCCACTTTCAACAGGGTCGGCCCGCCGGGCGGGCTCGTCAGGGTGCTCCGGCCGCCGAAGGCGGCGGCTCGGTGGTCGATTCCGGTCAGGCCGCTGCCTGCGCCGCTCTCGGCGCCGCCCACGCCGTCGTCCTCGATCTCCACGGTCAGCAGGCCGCCGTCCTGGTGCACGCGTACCGCCGCCTTGCCGGCGCGGCTGTGCTTGGCGACGTTGGTGAGCGCTTCGGCGACGGTGAAGTAGGCGGCCGCCTCGACGGCCGCGGGCAGACGGGGGAAGTCGGCGGTCTCGACGGCGCAGGGGACGGGGCTGCGCGCGGCCAGCGCGGTGAGCGCGCCGTCGAGCCCGTGTTCGGTGAGGACGGGCGGATGGATGGCCCGGATGGCGTCACGCAGGTTGACCAGGGCGTCGGAGGCGGCCTCATGGGCGCGTACGGCCAGCTGCCGGGTGCCGTCGGGAGCGGTGGTCAGGGCACGTTCGAGCATGCCGAGGTGCATGACGACGGCGACCAGGCGGTTCTGCGTGCCGTCGTGGAGCGTGCGCTCGATACGCCTGAGCTCCTGCGCGTGGGCTTCGAGCGCCGAGGCCCTGGCCGCGGTCAGCATCGCCACCTGCTGCGCCAGCCGTACCCGGCCCACGGGTTCGAGCAGGCGGCGGCTGAGCCGTCCGGACAGGCCGGCGGCGGCCGGCAGGACCAGGCAGGCCACGCCCAGATAGCCCGCGGCGACGAACGGGCCGGTCAGGGCCAGCGGCCAGGAGTCGATGGCGTAGCCGAGCACCGACGGCGGGCTGCCCGGCGTGAGCCGCCACCACAGCGGCAGGGTGGCCGCGTTGAGCGCGGCCACGGGCAGGCCGAGCGCCAGGAAGCCGAGGACGACGCCGGTGAGGCCGTGCGTGAGGAGCCAGAGCACCTCCCGCGGCGTGGCGGGGTCGCCCACGGCCGCGCGCACGCGTACCGGCAGCGGCCCCTCAAGCGGCAGGTACGGCGGAGCCGGCACCCCCAGACGGCGGCGCTGCCCCCCGGCCAGCCGCCTGACCAGCCGCGTCACCGGCGGGATCAGGGGCAGGCCGACCCCGGCCAGGCTCAGCAGCGCGACGCAGACGACCAGCCAGAACAGCGGCAGTGCGAGCAGCGCGGCGCCGGACCCGAGGATCAGGAAGAGCGCGGCCTTCCGCGTGGCCGTCAGGACGTTCATGGCCGACATTCTGCATGGTGGTGCCCGCACCACCATCAAGACGCCCATCGGTGGGATGTCGCCCTCTCACCCCTCGCTCCTACGTTTGGTGCGGTCCAGGGAAGATCGATGGGGGGCTGCGTTGGCGGTTCGGGTGGAGGAGCTCCACAAGACGTACGGGAAGGTGACCGCGCTCGACGGGGTCACGCTGGAGATCGCCGACGGCGAATTCGTCGCGATGATGGGGCCGTCAGGGTCGGGCAAGAGCACGTTGCTGCATTGTGCGGCCGGGCTGGACACGCCGAGCTCCGGCCGGGTGCTCCTGGGCGGCGTGGACGTGACGGCGCTGGACGAGCCGGGCCTGGCCGCGCTGCGCCGGGAGCGGATCGGCTTCGTCTTCCAGGCCTACAACCTGCTGCAGGCGCTCGACGTCGCCGACAACGTCACCCTGCCGCTGCGCCTGGCCGGCCGCCCGGTGGACGAGGCGAGACTCATGGCCATCGCGTCCAGGGTGGGGCTCGGTGCGCGGCTGGGCCACCGCCCGGCCGAGCTGTCCGGCGGCCAGCAGCAGCGGGTGGCGCTGGCCAGGGCGCTGATCACCGATCCCGAGGTGGTCTTCGCCGACGAGCCCACCGGCGCGCTGGACACGCGGACCGCCCGCGAGGTGCTGACGTTGCTGCGCGAACTGGTGGACGAGGCCGGACAGACCCTCGTCATGGTCACCCACGACCCGGTCGCCGCCTCCTACGCCCACCGCGTGGTCTTCCTCGCCGACGGGCGGCTGGCGGGCCAGGCGCTGCGGCCCACGCCGGAGCGGGTGGCCGAGCGTATGACGCAACTGGGCGCGTCATGACCGACCTGATCTGGAAGCTCCTCAAAGCCGACAAGGCGGGCCTGGCCGGCGCGTTCGCCGCCCTGTTCGCCGCCTCGGCACTGCTGACCGCCTGCGGGCTGATCCTGCAGTCGGGCCTGGCCGCCGGGGTCCCGGCCGAGCGGTACGCCGCCGCCGACGTCGTGGTGAGCGGCCCCGACTCGGTGCGGGTGACGATCGGCGGGGAGAGCGAGACCGAGCCGCTGACCGAGCCCACGACCCTGCCGAGCGCCCTGCTCGAACGGGTGGCCGCGGTGCCGGGCGTGCGCGCCGCCGTCCCCGACCGCGGCTTTCCCGTCGATCTCGTCATCGGCGGCGGCTCGCCGGCCGCCACCGGCCACGGCTGGTCCACCGCGCCGCTGGCCCCGTTCACCCTCGCCGCCGGGCACGCCCCCGGCCCCGGCGAAGTCGTCGTGGACGCCTCCGCCGGGCTGCGGCCGGGCGATCACGTCACCGTCGTCGCCGGTACGGCTCCCGCCGCCGCCTACCGCGTGGCCGGTGTCGTCCGCGGCGAGCTGCGCCGCCCGCTGGTGCTCTTCCCCGACGAGGAGGCCACCCGCCTGTACGGCGGGCCGCGGGCGCTCGACGCCATCGGCGTGCTGGCCCGGCCCGGCATCGACCCGGAGGAACTGGCCGGACGTCTCAAGGAGGCGCTCGGCGACTCCGTCACCATCGCCACGGGAGAGGCGCGCGGCCGGGCCGAGTTCGGCGACGTGCGGAAGGCGCGCTCCGACCTCCAGGAGCTGGCCGCCTCGCTGATCGGCAGCGTGGTCGTGATCGCCGGCCTGGTGCTGACCGGCGCGCTCTCGCTCACCGCGCACCGCAGGCGACGCCAGATCGCGCTGCTGCGGGCGGTCGGCGCGAGCTCGCGGCACGTCACCAGGATGATCGCCGCCGAGACCGCCGCCGTCGCGCTGCTCGCGGGCCTGTCCGGCGGTCTGCCCGGCGGCCTGCTGGCCGCGCTGCTGCTCGACGCGCTGCGCGTGGTGGGCCTGGCGCCCGCCGACTTCGAGATCTCGGTGGGGCCCGTCCCGATGGTGGCCGCGGTCGCCGTCTGCCTGCTGCTCTCGCAGGCCGCCGCCTGGGCGGTCGGCCGCCGGGTGCTGCGGCCGCTGCCCGCGCAGGCGCTGACCGAGGTGTCGGTGGAGCCGTCCCGGTTGCCGGCGGTCCGGCTCGCCTCGGGCGTGCTGCTGCTGATCATCGGTGTCGCGGGGGCGTCGGCGCCGCTGTGGTGGAGCAGCGTGTACGCGGTGGCGCTCGCGGCCGGCGGCGGCCTGATCATGATCATCGCGTTGAGCGTGCTCGGACCGCCCATCGTGCGGCTGGCGACCAGGATGCTCGCCGACCGGCTGCGCCGCAGGTACGGGGCGGCGGGCCATCTGGCCGTGGCCAACAGCCTCGCCCACTCACGGCGGCTGGCCGCGACGGTCTCGCCCATGGCGCTGGCGATCGGCTTCGCGCTCCTGCAGATCGGCCTGCCGGCCACGACCGCCGCCGCGGCCCGGCGCGATCTGGAAGGGGGCACACTGGCCACGCACACGCTCACCGGCGGTGAGTGGGGCCTGCCGCCCGGCGTGCGCGCGGATGCCGCCGGACTGCCCGGGGTACGGGCGGTCACGCCGATCGTGCGGACCCGCGTCTACGCCGTGATCCGCCTGCTCGACAGCCCCGAAGTGATCGACTACCAGGCGCAGGCCGTCGATCCGGCGGGGCTCGCCGGCACTGTCGACCTGGGGGTGGAGGCCGGGTCGGCGGCCGGGCTGCGTCCCGGCACGGTGGCGATCAGCCGGGCCGCCGCGGGCACGCTGTCGGCGAAGGTCGGTTCGACGCTCACCCTGTACCTGGGGGACGGAACGCCGTACCGGCCACAAGTGGTGGCGATCTACCGCCGTGGCTCGGGCTTCGGCGACCTCACGCTGCCGCGCGCGGTGGTGCCGGCGAGTCGTGACGACGCCGTCCTCGTGCGCGCCGACCCGTCGGCCGACCTGGGCGCGCTCGTCCGGGCGCATCCGGGGCTGGTGGTCAGCGACGGCGCGGCCATGCGGGCCGCCCAGGAGGAGGGCGAGGCCGCCGCGATGCTCGGTGGGCTGCTGCCACTGCTGCTGGTCTTCGGATATCTGGCGGTGTCGGTGGCCAACGCCCTGACCCTGGCGGTGACCGAGCGGACCAGGGAGTTCGCGCTGCTCCGCCTGGCCGGGGGCAGCCGCGGCCAGGTCATGCGGATGCTGCGCGCCGAGTCGGCGCTGACCGTCCTGCTCGCGGTCGGCATCGGGACCGCCGCGCCGCTCCTGCCGCTGACGATGATCGCCTACGGCCTGACCGGGCTGCCGCTGCCCGCCGTCCAGCCCGTGACCTACCTGGCAGTGGTCGGCGCCACCTCGGCGCTCGGCGTGCTGTCGGTGCTCGTCCCCGCGCGGATCGCCCTGCGAACGCGTCCCGTCCAGGCCCTCAGCGGCCGTGGCTGACAAGGAGATCGACATGACCGAACCCCGTTGGACCCCGCCGAAGCAGAAGCGGCAGTGGCCCTGGATCCTGCTGGCGATCGTCGTCGTCGCCGTCGTGATCAACGTGGCGCTGACCATCTGAGCGGCAACATCAGGGCGACCCGTCACCGGCGCCGGGCTGCGCCACGGCGCCGGTGACGTCGATGCCACCTGTGACGGCGTGCACCGACCTGAAGCCCGGCAATTACCAGCTGTGGGAACCGCGCACCTGCACCCGGATCGGCAGGCCCATGGCGTCAGGGGCCGACCGCCCCACGTTCAGCCCCGACGGCAGCGTGCTCGTCGTCAGGGAACCGTTCAGCGAGACGCCCACGCTCTGGAACGCCCGGACGGGAACCCGCATCGACGAAGGAACCATCACCGGCTCATCGCACTTCACCCGTGACGACAAGATCCTCGTGACGGTGAACGGCATGCATGTGTGGCTGTTCGACACCACGAGGGGAAAGGTCCTCGACGGCCCGCTGCCCGGGTACAGCCCGATGCCCGTGGCGCCGGTCGACAGCAGCCGGGCCTACCTGATCCGCTGGAGTCGCCCAAGCGGTTCACTTGCGGTCAGATGGCTGTGGGGAGACCAGCGCACTTTCACCTTCCCCGGCGTGCTCGCCCAGGACATCAGCGGCGGTGTGCCGGCGGTCGTGCTCGGAAACGGGCAGATCCGGCTGTGGAGCCTGGACGACGGCAGCCCGCTCGGCTCCGTCGACACCGGCCACCCCCTGTCGAGGGGGACAAGCGTCGAGCTCAGCTCCCACGGGCGAAGCTTGCGCCTGGAGGACACGGGCGGTCGCGGCATCGAGTACTGGGACATCGGACGACGGGTGCGCGTGAGCTTCGTGGAGACGATGGGGAATGTGGAAACGCGGTTCATGCCCGGCACACGGACGGCGGTCGTCGCCGAACTGTCGAGAGACGGCCGCCGCATCAGCAGCCTCATCGACCTCGACACCGGCGAAACGAAGCCTGTCACTATCCCCGATGGCTGGACGAACAACCGATGCAACCAACTCGCCTGCAGATCCGCGGACAGACGGACGATTGAGGTGTGGGAAGCACGAGGATGCCTCGCCCTGATCGGCCGGATCCCTACGTGGCCACGGTGCACTCGTCCGGCGACGGCGGAGCAGTGGACTCCCTACTGCGATCCTGTGCGAACCAAACCAGGAGCCGACCGAGATCATAGCTTTAGGTGTTCGTGTGGCCACTGATGGTGATAACTCTGGAGTGATCAACAAACAGCAGATCGCGAGCGCCCTGAGCGCCGCGCCGCCGGTCGTCCTGTCATCCAGCGCCAGCTCAAGGGCGACCGCCACCACCACCGCTCCTCCCGCCGCGGAGTGGAGCGACCGCTGGCCGCTGCCCGGCGGCACCGCGTGGGTGTACTACGGCGAACACAACCAGGCCCTGACCCGGCCGGTGCTCCTGGCCGACGGCTTCGGATCCGGGGCCAGCGACATCGACGAGCTCTACGACGGCCTGGAGAGGCGTGCCTTCCCGCTGATCAGCGAGCTGCGCCGGCGCGGCCGCGACGTCGTCGTCATCGGCTACGACGACCGCGGCGCCTCCATCCTCGACAACGCGCAGACCGCCACCGCGGCGATCCACCGCGCCGCCGCCGAGCGGGTCGGCGGCACCCGCCTGCTGGCCGGCGGGTTCAGCATGGGTGGCCTGGTCACCCGCTACGCCCTGGCCCGGATGGAGAGGCAGCGCATCGACCACCAGGTCGGCGTGTACTTCTCCTGGGACACCCCGCACCGTGGCGCCTACGTGCCGATCTCGCTTCAGGCGTTCGCGCACCACATCAACGCCTACGACTCGCGCTTCTCCGACCTGTTCAACAGCCCCGCCGCCCGCCAGCTGCTGGCCTGGCACCTGCCTGGCACCGACGGCGTGCCCGGTGTCGACCCGCTGCGTACCCAGTTCCTGCGCGAGCTGGAGTCCGTCGGCGGGTGGCCGCGCATCCCGCGCCTGCTCGCCGTGGCCGACGGTGCGGGCAACGGTGCGGGCAACGGCACCGGCGCGGGGGAGAGCGCGCTGCTGGGCACCGGCGACCTCATCACCGGTACCGACCTGCGCACGCAGCCCAAGGCGCCCGAGACCCTGGCCGGCATGATTCGCCTGGTGACGCCCGACGTCATCGAGGTGCAGGCGCCGGGAGTCCCGTGCGTGGACGGCGCGCCCGGCGGCATCCTGACCGGCTTCAAGATCCTCGCCGACGCGCTGAACGCCATCGCCGAAGCCACAGGTCTCGGCCTGGACGTCGACAATCCGATCGCCGGGCACTGCTTCGTCCCGTCCATCAGCGCCGTCTCCGTCCGCGACGTCACCGACGCCGACCTGTACACCGACATCGACGCGCTGTCCCCGGACGAGAGCGACTTCGACGACTTCCTGTGCGCCGGCGACAACCGCGGCCACACCGAGATCACCGAAGAGGGCGCCACCTGGTTCCTGGACCGCCTGCCCGACTAGAAGGCGCAACCAACCTCACGACAGCCCCGCATCCTCGATGGCGACACTGTCGGCGAATTGAGCAAGGGACGCAGCGGCCCCGTGATCACCAGTGAGATCACGGGGCCGCTCTTTGTCATGCTTTTAGAGCTGCTGACGGAATGAGATGAGGCGTCGCCAGCAGATGAGCGCGCAGGCCAGCTTGAGGAACGCCTCATGAATGTCGTCGCGGACCTCCCAGCAGATGCGCAAGCGTCGGAACGCATGGAGCAGGGCGAAGGTCTGCTCGACCACGTAGCGGTGTTTGCCCAAGCCGGTGCCGCGGCGGGCGATCAGCGGGCGGATCTGCAGTTCGCGGACCAAACGGCGGTACTTGTCGTGGTCGTAGCCGCGGTCGGCGAGGACCACGTCGGGGCGCTGACGCGGCCGGCCACGCTTGCCGCGGACCTTCGGGATGGCGTCCAGCAGCGGGCGCAGCTGAGTGACGTCATTGCGGTTGGCGCCAGTCAGGATCACCGCGAGCGGGACGCCGGTGGCGTCGGTGATCAGGTGGTGCTTGCTGCCGGCTCGTCCTCGGTCGACCGGGGACGAGCCGGTCTGCTCCCCCCTTTCAACGCTCTGATCTGCGAGGAGTCCACCGCGGGCCGGGAGAAGTCGAGCACGTCGGCGGCCCGCAGCCGATCCAGCAGGACCTCATGCAGCCGCTGCCACACGCCGGAGGCGTTCCACTCGGCCAGGCGTCGTCAGCACGTCATGCCCGAGCCGTAGCCGAGCTCCTGCGGCAGGTGCTCCCAGGCGATCCCGGTGTGCAGCACGAACAAGATGCCCTGCAGTGACAGCCGGTCATCCAGTCGCCTACGCCCTGGATGCCGGAACAGCCGCTGACGCTGCGGTAACAGCGGCTCGATCACAGCCCAGAGATCATCGCTGACCTCCCATGGCTTCGGCTTGGCCACCTGCGCCCCTCTCGCTCGGCTACAGCGAGAGATCAAAGCACAACCGAGATCATTCTGTTAGGTGCTCTCAGCGCGTCCTCGGCGTTGAGGGCGCGTTCCCGCTGGGTCGCTTCGATGGCCGCGCCGGAAACTGGCGTGAAGAAAATCTGCCGAGCGGCGAACACTGGGAGACAGTCGCCTTCGGAAGGACGCCATGGCTGCACCACCTGACGCCAACGATGTGCTGGAAGACGTCACCATGGTCGAGCGGTCGATGGACAATCCCGAGCTTTTCGCCCTCCTGTACGACCGGTACTTCAAGGAGGTCTACCGCTACCTGGCCGCCCGGCTCGGCGGCGAGCAGGCCGAGGACCTGGTCGCGGAGGCATTCCTGCTCGCGTTCGACGGCAGGTGCGGCTTCGATCCGCAGCGGGGCACCGTGCGGTCGTGGTTATTCGGCATCGCCACGAATGTCGTGGCCCGGCACCGCCGCAGGGAGGGCCGCCGCCTGAACGCGCTCAGCAAGATCGCGGCTGAGGACTCCGGTGACGGGCACGAGGACCGAGTGACCTCGCAGCTCGCGGCGCAGGCCAGCCGGCCGGAGCTCGTACGGGGGCTGAAGGGCCTGGCGAAGGGCGATCGCGACGTGGTGTTCCTGCTCGTGTTCGGCGGGCTGGGCTACGAGGAGATCGCCGCCGCCCTGGACGTACCGGTGGGGACCGTCGGGTCCCGGTTCAACAGGGCGCGCAAGAAGCTGCGAAAGGCCTTGGGCGACGTCAACCCGATCGGGGAGTGGTGATGGACGAGTTGAAGCTGATCGAGGCCGTGTTCGCGGAGCCCGAGCCGACGCCGGAGGCGGCAGCGAGGGGGCGTGACCGCTTCCTCCGCCTGACCCGCCAGGCACAGGCGTCACGGTTGGACCGTCCGCGCCGCTGGTGGCCCACCGCGCTGCCGATCCGGCGCGTCGCCCTGGTCGGCGCCATGGCGGTGATGCTCACCGGCGGAATCATCGTCAGCCAGGTGAGTCTGGGCGGCTCCGGCTCGCGTACCCCCGGGTACCTGATCGCTGCCCCTCCGGCCGACGCTAAGGCGCTGCTCACCCTGGCCGCGCGGGCCGCTGCCGACCGGCCCGACACGGTGCCGGCCCGCGGCCAGTACGTTCACACCAAGACGCTGGCCCAGCACAGCCTGTACACCAGGGACAAGGCGGGCACCATGCAGTACACCAAGGTGATGGTCAACGAGGAGCGCTGGGAGGCCGCCGACGTGGGGAAGCCCTGGCTGAGCCGCAAGCAGAGCCTGTCAGCCACGGGACCGGCGCCTCGGCGTTTCTGGGACCACGGCGTCGAGGACATCCTCTCCGAGTCGTCGGGCTGCCCTGGCCAACCGGCCTACGCCCGGCTGCGCACCTGGCCGACGGACCCCGCCCAGGTGCGCGCGAAGATCGTGGCTGGCACGGGCGAGGAGCCGCTGCGCATCTGGTCCTCCCTCCAGGGCCTGATCCGCGAGTCCGTGGTACGGCCCAGCCTGGGCGCCGCGCTCTACCAGGTGGCCGCCGGGCTGGACGGCATCGTGCTCATCGGTGACGCGGCGGACGTCTCCGGCCGCCCCGGGCTGGCCGTCGCCATGGACGAGGGCAACGGCACCCGGTCCGAGCTGATCTTCGACCGGCAGACCTATCACTACCTGGGCGAGCGCACGGTGGTCACCAAGGGCAAGAGGGTGGAGCTGCCCAAGGGCGAGTACATCGAGAAGAAGGGCACGGTGACCGGCACCGCGGTGCTCGCCGCCGATCTCGCCCCCGGCCTGCCCGAGGTGTCGCCGAAGGCGTCCCGCATGAAGATCCCCTGCTGAGACCTTTCCCCACCTGATCCGGCCTTTCGGGCCGTGAGTTCTGTTTCGCATGCCCTCAGATCGATCCGGCATGCCCTCAAGGAAAAGGAGAACCTGCATGTTCATCGCCAAGGCCGTCGCGGTCACCCTGCTCGCCGGTTCGTTCGGCGGCCTCACCTCGCCGCCGTCGGGGGACGCCACCGCGTACGAGAAGCAGACACAACAGGAGGCCAAGCGCGTCGCCTGCATGATGGAGCGGGGCCTGGACTACGTGGCCTCCCCGGAGCCTCGGTACACGTGGCAGCCCGGGGAGCAGGAGCGGCTCGCGGGTGACCTGGAGGCGCTGCGGGAGTACCGGGCCAAGTACGGCTTCGGCGTCTGGTCCCCGAACGTCTATCCCAAGGACAAGGTCGTCAACCCCGTCCAGCACGAGGACCCGAACAACAAGATGCTGATGTCGCTCTCGGCCGGCCAGCTGAAGAAGTGGCGCGCCGCCGACGACGCCTGCTTCTCCCAGGCGGTCAAGGAGGTGCTGGGCAAGACCGTCACCTCCCAGGAGGACTACTACGACCAGCTCGAAGCGGCGGTGGACAAGTCGCTGAGCGTCCTCGACCAGGACAAGCAGCTCGTCCAGCTGGGCAAGCAGTTCGCCACGTGCCTGGGGGTCGGCGAGACCAGGCCGACCGCGCTGGACGGTCTGAGCCACACGAAGATCGTGCGGCAGGCTTCGGACGTCGCCAAGAAGACGTGGAAGGGCGAACTACCCAAGGAGGCCGAGGGCAAGACCGTCATCTTCCGGCCGAATCTGAAGCCCGCGCAGGCCAGGCCGTACCTGGACAAGGAGATCAAGGCGGCGCTGAGGGACCTGGAGTGCGGAAAGGCCTTCTACCCCGCCTACTTGCCCAAGGCCGTGGAGATCACGTCGCGGGTCTACCAGGAGTTCGGAAGGGAAGGCGCGGCCCAGGCGGTCCCGTCCCGGATCTACGGCAAGCTCGTCTGACGCAGCGCTCGCGGGGTGCCGCTCGTGGCGCGTGAGCGGCACCCCTCGCAACGAGTGACGCACGAGTTCGGATCTCACGGGCCGGCCTGGGCGCCCCTTGCCCGCGCCCACCTCCAAGGTCCCCTGCTGACCAGAAGGTAGAGCAGAGTCACTTCCCAGGCCATCAGCGTCTCTGCCCCATCTGAGGGCTTCAACTGCACATCGACAACGAGAGAGCAAATGAAATTAACCCACGCAACCCTCGCCGTGATCGTGGCGGGATCTCTCATCGCAGGCGGTACCACGAGTGCCGCACAGGCAGCCGAGCCGGCATCTCCCGTGACCGGGGTGTCGGGCTCAGTGACGCTGCTGACCGGCGACCGGGTGACTGTCACAGCGAACGGCTACCGGATCGAGCCTGGTCCGGGCAGAAACCATCGCTTCGACGTCCAGCGCCGTCAGGGCCACCTTCACGTCATTCCAGAGGATGCCAAACGGCTGCTGGCCCAGGGCCTGCTGGATGAGCGCTTGTTCGACGTCACGCAGCTGCTCACCTGGCGGTACGGCGACGGCTACAAGGCGGAGATACCGCTGATCGTCCAGTCCGCCGAAGGGAAGGCGGCACCGGCGCTCAGCGGAACGCGCAAGGCGAAGGAGTTCGCCGGGCTGGGGCTGGCCGGCACGAGCGTGTCCAAGGCGACGGCGGGCCAGACCTGGCAGAGCCTGGTCGGCGGCGCCCGATCACTGGCCGCCGGCAAGTCGAAGATCTGGCTGGACGGGAAGCGGCCCATCACCCTTGACCGGAGCGTCAAGCAGATCGGGGCTCCGCAGGCGTGGCAACAGGGGCTGACCGGATCCGGTGTCACGGTCGCCGTGCTCGACTCCGGTTACGACGCCACCCACCCCGATCTCAAGGACGTGGTCACGCAGTCGCGGAACTTCTCCGACGAACCAGACATCACCGATAACGTGGGGCATGGCACCCATGTCGCCTCCATCGTGGCGGGCACCGGAGAGAAGTATCGGGGTGTCGCGCCGGGCGCGAAGATCGCGCTTGGCAAGGTCGGCGGAGAAAGCATCAGCGAATCGGCAATGCTGGCAGGCATGGAATGGGCCGCTGTCGAGGTCAAAGCAAAGATCATCAACATGAGCATCGGCGGCCCGGACACACCTGGCATCGACCCGATCGAGCAGGCCGTCAACACCCTGTCAGCGCGTACGGGAGCGCTGTTCGTCATCGCGGCGGGCAACGACGGAGCACCCGGCTCGGTCGGCAGCCCGGGCAGCGCCGATGCGGCGTTGACGGTCGGCGCGGTCGACAAGTCCGACAAGATGGCCGAATTCTCCAGCCGCGGCCCGAGAAATGGCGATCACGCGATCAAGCCCGACGTGACCGCACCCGGCGCCGACATCATGGCGGCGGCCGCGCAGGGCACGGCAGACGGCCCGTACGTCGCCCACAGCGGTACCTCCATGGCGGCGCCGCACGTCGCGGGCGCGGCGGCGATCCTCGCCCAGCAGCACCCGGACTGGAGCGGCGAGCAGCTCAAGGCCGCGCTCATCGGTAGCGCCGCGCCGCAGGCTGGCGCCACGCACTTCGACCAGGGCGCCGGGCGCGTCGACCTGGTTCGCGCGGTCGGTCAGCAGGTGTATGCCAGTCCCGCGAACATCGGCACGGTCCTCCGCTGGGGCAGATCCGGCGAACGGCAGGCGACCAAGGAGATCACGTACACCAACACCGGCGACTCTGCGGTCACGCTGAACCTCACCGTGGACGGCGACGTGCTGCGCACCTCGGCACAGCGGGTCGAGGTGCCCGCCAAGGGCACGGCATCGGTCGCCGTGACGATCGACGGGACCGGCAAGGAGCCCGGCGATCATCCGGGCACCATCACGGCCCGATCGGGTGACCTTCTCGTCCGTACCGTCGCCACCGCGTACGTGGAGCCGGAAGCCTACGACGTGAAGATCAGCGCACTGGGTACCGACGGCCAGCCCGTCGACGCGGTCGGGGAATTCTACAACGGCAAGGGCGAGAGCCTCCGGATGGTCCTTCGCGGCGCGCCGGACACCTACCGGCTCCCCGCCGGCGAGTGGAGCCTGTACGTGGACATCTACGAAGGCACGCGCATCACGACCACGCACATGCCGGTGAAGGTCGGCGAACAGGGCACGGAGATCGTCCTGGACACGCGCCAGGCCAAACCGATCAGATTCACTCTGGACGAGCCCACGGCTGTCGTCAGCGGGTGGACCGAGATGTGGGTGATCAACGGTTCGTGGTACCTCGGCTGGGCCGGAGGCAGGCCCGACCCCAGCGCCGTGTACTTCGTGCTCGGCTCCAAGCAGCCCGGACTGAAGTACGTCACCAGAATGCACTTCCACAAGAAGGACGCCTCTCCCACCCCCGTCCGCTACGACCTGGTGGACGAACGCCATGACGGCGTGCCCGAAGACCCCACGTACGCGGCCAGGGTGAAGGACCTCGACAAGGTGACCACCACCTTCCGCGGTGCCGGAACGGCCGCGAAGGGCACCTACTTCGTGGCGAACGCCATCGAAGGCGTTTCTGACGGATTCCTGACCCCCACGAACGATGTGCCTCTGCCGGGCAAGCTCACGGAATACCGGACGCGAGGGCACAAGTGGTCCAGCGCGCTGCGCGTCGGCGAATCCGCGGTCACGGGGGCCACGGGACCCACCGGCGACGGCCGCGATCGGCAGACGTGGGGCGTCGCGGTCAGCGGCCCGTCCTTCGCCACCTCGGGCGCCTGGCGGGAGGGGAACACCGTGACGTTCGACGGCGCCCGGCTGTTCTCCGAGGGCGTGCCCGGCCGGGTCGGCATGGACGGCGCCGCCACCGGCACCGTCAGCCTCGCCAAGGGTGATCAGGTCATCTCCACGATCGACTACACCAGGTGCGGGCTGTGGGAGGCCGATTCCTGCCGGCTGAGCACCGGTCTCCCGGCGGAGCCCGCCAGGTACACGCTCAGCGCGACGGCCAGCCGACAGGTGCCGCACTCCACGCTGTCCACGAAAGTGGAATCGACGTGGACGTTCCGCTCGGCGAGCACTGCCAAGCGGGAAGCGCTCGCCCTGGCGGCGGTTCGCTTCGCCCCGGAGGGGCTGGACGAGTACAACCGCGCCAAGCCCGGATCGTCCACCCGGCTGCCGATCTGGATCGAACGCAATCCCGGCGCTCCCGCGGCGGCCGTGAAGTCCATCCACCTGCAGATGTCCGTCGATGACGGAGCGACCTGGCGCGACATCCGGGTCAGAGCCAAGGGCTCGGACTGGACGGCGCAGATGACCAACCCGCGCACGGCGGGCTTCGTGTCCCTGCGCGCCACGTCGACCGACACCGCGGGCAACACCGTCAGCCAGACCATCCACCACGCCTACGCGGTCGGATAACCCTCCCCGCAGGGTGGTAGCGATCTTGGACGCCTTGATCACGCACGAGTTCTGGCCCCACCTGGGTGAGATCCCGGTTCGAGGGTTCAGTCCGTCTGTGGGTTCGGGGACACTGCCGTCCCCGAACCCCTGCAGGGCGTGAACATCGCCCCCCGCGGGCGCGGGCTCAGCTCAGCATCCATGCCGAAAGAGGACGTCACTGCCGGCATAGATCGCCATGGCGGGACCAGAGAACGAGCATTGACTATCGCTGCAAGACCGCGCGCCACTCATCTTCGATGATGCTGAACAGCTCGGAGTCTCGCCAACCGTCACGAATCAGCGCGGTGTGGCGATGCCGCCCTTCCCAGGTCATGCCGAGCTTGCTGAGCACCCGAGCCGATCCAACATTTCGCGGGTCACAGGTGGCATAGATCCGGTGAAGGCCAATCTCCTCGAATCCTCGTCTGAGGAGCTCATTCCCTATCGCGGTTCCTACCCCTTGGCCCCACCTGTGCGGGTGAACAACATAGGTGATCTCGCCTTGGCGTTGTTCTTGACTCCGGACGTGCAGCTCACCCATGCCAACCACGTCGCCGATCGAATCACAAGCCGATCTTGCCAGTCGCGCTTGGCAGCGAGCTGAAGATGTGAATCAGGCACTCACGCACCGGACAACGGGTTGACCGCCGTCAGCTGTGGGTGGAGTGCTGGGCCTCGCTCTGAGCGAGCCGGTAGGAGCGAGTGCCGGTGTCGATGATGGCGGCGTTGAAGGTGCGGCGGTCGACGATCGCGGCGCAGAGACGCGGCTCGGTGAAGGTCTTGGTCCATGCGTCCTTCTCCCGAAGCTGCCCCCAGCCGTCAGGTAGCACTGATCGGACAGAACGCCTATTTTCCGTCCGGTTCCGGAATGACTGAGTCGCAGGTCAGCGCATCCGAGACGCTCTCCACGCGGATTCGAGCGTATTCCAGCGCTAACATCCGGTGCCGAAAACTCGGTCTCTGCTGTCCGGCGCGGACCCCGCGCGACCTGTAACGATCGCCGGGTCGTACTGATTGATCAGCACACGGACAGCAGCGGTTACCTGATCATGGCCTGCCAGTAGGAGCGGACCGGTGAACCGGGTTTGGTGTCACATGCGTTGACCCTGTGCGGGATGATGGTCGACGGTCGCCCTGTCGTGATCTCTGACGGGAGTCACTGACCAGCCGACCCCCTGGGGGGGAGAGGTGCCTGATGGCCCTGCCGGTGGTGACTGATGCGAGGGAGTGGCGCGCGAAGGCGTTGGCGAGAGCAGCCGAGGCGCGGAAAGCGCACGGCGCGGCGTGCGGCCTCAAGTAAGCCATGCGAACTGAGAGGCTTTCGTGGATTTTACGATCTGCCAGTTTCTGGGGCACACATGCGCAGATGGCCGGGACTCGCCTATCTGGCACGCGCAGATGCAGGTGGCGGCATGTGCGCATCTGCTGAATGAGTGGCTGCAGGAGGACACCCCTGACAAGGAAGCGGTCGGCATTCGCCTCCTCGTCGATGTTCGTGAAGTGACGCAGGCCCCCGCCGGGCCGGAGACCGCCTCCCTCGTGAACGCCGGTGTGTTTCCGGCCTTGTCGCCCTATGGGCCGGTGCGCGAGCCGCTCTCCTGCGAGCCGATCCCTCTCCCCGGGGTGGCTACGGCCGTGGAGCGCGCCCTGTTCGGCACGCCGGCGTCACGGCGCGTCGAACTGATGTCCGCCGCTCTTCGGGCGTCGATCGAAGACTGGGCAGAGGAGGCGGCGCTGGTGAGGGTCGCCGACCCGGCCGGTGGCGACGTCCAGGGGGAAACGCATGTTGTGCTTCTGTCCTCCTCCGGCCTGATGCGCCTCAGTGTCGTGCGCGTGGCTGATCGCGGACTCGACCGTGACCCGGCCTGTTCCTTCGCGGGGCATTGGTGCGACAGCGGAGCCCGGCCGGGGGAGCGGAGTCACGCGCTCACCGAGGCGAGGCTGCGGGCCATCTGCGCGGGAACTGCTCTTCACGCCCCGCTGGACCTCTTCGGCTACGGCCCGTTCAAGATCGAATGGGTGCGGCATGGGCTGCCGTCCTCAGCTGGAGTGGACGCCATCCGGACGTGGTGGAGAAGTAGCGCGTGGAGCCGACGGTATCTCGAGGATTACCTGCTCGACGAGCTGCCCGTCCCTGACGATCCGCAGGCGTATTTCGAGGATCCGGACAATCTGACGGAGGAGCGTGATCCGCTCGAACTGGGCGACCCGGACAACGGCCGGGCATGGTGGGGAGGGGAGGTCGGCGCCGGACTCCAGCCTCTGGACACGACGGAGTTCTTCCGGGAACTGCAGTCCTTCCGTGCCGCCTGCCTGCAGGAAGCAGTTGGCACGGAGGCGGCAGAGCTGGTGCCGTATCTCCTGAACGAGCTTCTCGACCGGCCCATCCGCCGCGTGGGCGGTCCGGAACGCCGTTTACGGGTGTGGGCCGATGCCGACGAGGACGGCCGCTTCTGGCGGGATGCGACAGACGAGGTCTACCGGTACGGCCATGGGCGCAGGCTCTTGATCCTTGGTCCGGAGGAGGCGATGTACATCGTGTTCAAGGATGAGCAGAATCCCTGAGCCTCCGTCGTGGGCCGTTCTTGAAACGGCTGGACTGAAGTTGACGGGATCCCGTCTGATCGTTGAGATCGGGCGGGATCTCGTCGTTTCAAGGGTTTCCGAATCGGATTCGTCCTGGTTAGGGGACTGCGGAGCGGGTGTCCGGGAAGGCCGGGTGGGGGTCTGTCTAGATAACGGCTCTGGCCCACTTTCGGTGGTGACGGAAAGTGGTTAGCCGAGCAGGATGCGATGGCGAAGGAGCGCGAAGCCGGCTCGCCCGTACATCTGCCTCTTGATCATTTTCGTTTTGGTGTTGACGCCTTCGGTGCCGCCGTTGTGGAACGGGAGGGTGAGGGCGGCGTTGACGGCGGCCCGGTCGTAGTCCAGCCCGCGGGTGAAGGCGTGCAGGTGAGGCAGGTCGACCTGCCGCGCTTGTCCGATCCAGGCGGTCAGTCGCTGGTCGTTGCCCTGCTTGGGATCGAGGAGAGCGGCGAAGTCCCGGACGAATGTCGCGAGCATGGTCATCTCGTGGCAGGCGTTGATGGTGGCATCCAGTCGCTCGGCGTGGTGGCCGGTGAGCTTGCTCGGTTCGGTGAGAAGAAGGCCGGCCAGACGCTTGGGTGAGATTGCGGGCCGGTCGCATTCGACGCGGCCTTGGTTGATGTAGCGGTAGAGCAGGTTCTGGCTGCCGGTATAGCCGAGTTTCTTGATCTCGGCGAGGAGTTGCTGGACCGGGACGGCGGGATCGCCGGCCCGGCGTTCACGCAGATGGTCGCGGAACGGGTCGACGAGCGTGGGCCGGTATTTCGGCACGCGTACCAGCCGTTCGGGTTGGCTGACCCGGGCGTAGCGCTTGACGGTGTTGAGCGCCAGGCCGAGACGGCGGGCGCATTCCAGCAGACCGACACCCTGATTGAGCAGGGCATGAACCTGCTGCCAGCGCTCGCGTGTGGTGGCGGACCGTACCCCTTCTTTCGGCGGCGGGCCGGTCTTGCCCCAGCAGATCGAGTGCGCGGCGACCTCCTTGACCACGGCTTCGGCCAGGTTGTGCCAGATATGCCAGCGATCACCGATCTGCACTGCGTTCGGCAGGGCGCGACGGATCGCCTCGGCATAGGCACCGCTGCTGTCCCGGCACACCATCCGCACCCCAGGGTGGGCACGCAGCCATGCCTGCAAGGTGTCGGCCTGACGATCGGTGAGCACATCGATCCGTTCCCGCGTCACCGCGTCGATGATCACGGTGGCGTAGCGGTGTCGTTTACGGAGCGCGAAGTCGTCCACCCCGATCACCTCCGGCACCGGACGAGCCGGCAGGGGCAGGCGCAGCAACGAACGGACGGCGCTCTGCCGCGACATCCTGACTCCCAGCATGGCCAGCAGGCGCGATCCCGCCCGCCCGGCCAGTTCCCGCACCACTGCCCCCACCTGCGTGGTCAAGGCGATCGTGCGGCGCTGATACGGCTCGGCCAGCCAGGGCAGCGGCTCTCGAAACGTCTGCCGCTCACACCCGACCGTCGGGCACCTCAGCCGCCGCAACCGCAGCCGCACCAGCACTCGCTGCCCGCCAACCGGAAGGTCAGCCAACTGCCGATCCACATAGCCATGCACCCGCCCGGCCGCCCCACAGCCGGGACACGCCACCGGCGCGTCCCTGGAGGCAACATGCACCACGATCGCCTCTGCTCTGAGTTGAACACTGCCGATGGCCAGGCCGGCCAGTTGGGGGAACACCAGCCTCGCAAGATCTTTTACGTCACACCTGCGTCATGCTGACACAGCACTCCGAGACAGCCATGGACCGACACGAACCCTCACACTCCGTCACCACCGAAGGTGGACCAGAGCCGTTGTTCTTACAGTCCCGCCCGCGCGGTTCAGCTGCCCTCTGTTATGGAGGCGGCGAGGTGGTCTTGGAAGGTGGCGTGGCGGAACTGGTAGATCGGGCCGACGGAACGCAGCAGGCCGAGGCGGTGGGCGTCGTCCAGGAAGTCCATCAGCTTGCGGGGGATGTGTCCCTCGTGGGCCAACCGCCATATGGCGAGCGTGTAGATCAGCCAGGCGTGGCGACGCCCGAGCATGAGTCCGGATACGAGCCCGGCCGCGAGCCCGGCCGCGAGCCCATCCGCGAGCCCGACCATTGGCCCGGCCGCGAAACCGCCCGCAAGCCCGGCCACGAGCGCGCTCACGAGTCCAGGGATGGTGGTTCGTAGTGTCGTGAGGGTTCTGTCGGCTCTCCAGCTCGACAAGGGCGTGATTGCAGCCGTAAGGGATGCTGGACGTTCCGCCCATTCGATGAGCCCGAGCGCGAGCGCGAAAACGAGCCCGGCCGGGAGTCCCACCGCGAACCCCCCAGCGATCCCGAACGCGTCTATCACCGCGAGCCCTCCCGCGAGCCAGGTCGTGGCCTGCCCGAGCAAAAGCCCGAACACTAGCTGGAATCGCACATTCTTGGTGAACCGGGCTGTTCTGCCGGTGAGGCGAAGATCGGCATAGCCGGGCAATTCAGTGAACCAGGTGAAGGCCTTGGGCCCGTCCATGGCTCCCATGAGCCCGAGCATGAGGCCGGGGATGAGCCCGAGCATGAGTCCGAACGGAAGCCCGCCCTCGAGACCGGGCTCGAGATCGAGCGCGGGCCCGCCCACGAACCCGAACAGGAGCGCGACTGCGAGTCCGAGCGTGAGTCCGGCTGCCACCCCGGATCGTTGGATGACGAGGCGCTGTTCGGCTGGAGAGGTGGTGTGCTGGGCCAGGTTCCACCAGGCCAGGTCGTAGGTGGAGTGCTCGTGCATGAGGCGGGCGAGGCAGGCAAGGTAGTTACGGGCGTGGTCGGGGTTCCAGGCGGTGCGGGGCCGGAAATGATCGGCGGGGTCAAGGCTGCGGGGCCGGTTGTCGATGACGGCCGGGATGAGATGGTCGAACAGGTGCCGCCGCAGGGTCGCCTCTTGTTCGGCCAGAGGGCCGGTCAGCGGGGCGGGGTCGGCGGCGGGGGTGATGTAGACGGTCCGGATGAGCCAGAGCCCCAGTGCCGTTTCGGTCAGCCGGCTCAGCCCTGGGTGGGAGCCGTCGCGCAGGGCGGCCCAGACCGGGTCCCAGTCGTGGCGGGGCACCGGCGGCAGGCATGTGTACAGGTAGGTTTCCGCGGCGGCGGCGGTGATGGAAGCGGGGGTGATGACAGCGGCGGCAGTCAGCACGTCCCCGGCCTGGTCGATCGCGGTGGCGAACTCCTCGGTGCGGCTGGTCAGGATAAAGGCGTCTCCTTTGGCCAGCCACCGGTTCAGTGTGCCGATCACCTGGGCGCGGGCTTGGACGGGGATCTCGTCCAGGCCGTCCAGGATGGGGAGGACATGGCCGTGGTCGACCAGGGCCTTGGCCGCGCCTGGGCCGAACCGCTGGGCTCTCAGCGCGGGGTAGTCGCGGCTCAAGCGGGTGGAGAGCCAGTCGTGTAGCCGCGGGTAGGTGGCGGCGTCCCAGTCGTTGACTGGCACGAGGACCGGCACCGGGTCGTCGTCTCGACGGTCAGGGCCAGCCAGTTCATGCAGGAGTTGGATGGCCAGGGTGGTTTTGCCGGTTCCGGGGCCGCCGGTGATGACGAGCCGTCGGCGGTACAGCTTCCGGAAATCCTCGGCGAGTTGGCGGACGCAGTCACTGGAGGCGGTGAACGTCAACGGTTCGGGGCCGATCAGGCGGAGGTGGTCCATCAGGCGCGGATCATCGGTCAGATGCCAGGAGATCGGGATAGGTTCGGGGTCACCCAGGGCGCGGATACTTGCCTCGGTTTCCCACTGCTGGGCAACTATGACGGCCAAGGTCCTCTTCGCTGCGGCGAGGTTTTCCTCCGGCGTTCCCGCAGCCAATGGAAGGCGGGCGACACGCTCGGCCCACATCCCGCGCGCCGTCAGGCCCAGGCCGATCACGCCGATGAACGCGCCGATCACGCTGGATGCCTGATCCGCCTTCTCCAAACCGACCTGGCTGAAGTGCAAGCCCATCCAACCCACGATGCTGGCGAACGTAATGATGCCTGCCCATTTGAGAACTCGTCCCGGCATGGACTCATCGTCGCGTCACGGCACTACCAATGGGGATAATCAAAGGCAAGGTTAATCCGACCGTTGCACGATTTCCTCAGCCGTACAAGGCAGTGAGGGGAGTGGTAGTTCCAGCCTGTGCGGTGCCAAAACGCGGTTACTGCTGCTGAGCTGGGCGTTTGTCGGGCGATCAGGATGCTCCGTGGTGTTCGTTGATCGAGCCTGCGACGGTCCTTCGACAGTGGATCCGGGAAGTCATGTCGACCACCTTGCGGGGATCGTGCAACAGCGGGCGAGGAGAACGGCCCTGATGCGGGCGATGATGGTTGAAATAGTGTTCGTACTCGGCCAGGACCTTACGCAGGTACCGCTCACCATGGATGAGTAGGTGATCGAGGCACTCAGGGCGTAGCGTTCCTAAGAACCGCTCCACGAACGCGTTCGCTCGGGGCGACCGGACGGGCGTCTTAATGACCCGCACGCCATTGGCGGTGCACACCTCATCGAACGAGCGGGAGAACTTGCCGTCACGGTCTCGGATGAGAACCCTGACGGCGCTGGCGCGCTCGTCCAGGTCCATCAGCAGGTTCCGGGCTTACTGGGTGGCCCAAGCGCCCGTGGAGTTGGGAATCGCCGGAGCTGCTTGCCGGCTACAACGCCGGCCGAGCAGTCCGGCAAGTCGTCGCTGCCGGCGGCGACCAAGCAGGTGGCCCTGGGCACGGCCAGCGTGGCCAACGGTTGGCAGTACTGGGTGGTCGCGCACTCCATCCTGGCGCTGCGCGCGCGGGTGCCGGCCGAGGTGGTCCAGGACCTGCGTGCGGACCGGCCGCCGGCCGACGAGGCCAGGAGTGGAGCCGGGAACAGGCGGCAGTGTGAGCACTGTGATCCGTGCCGGTCAGACCCGGTGTCGCTCGGCGCGCCGTCTACTGGACGGCCTTGTGGCGCGTCAGTGGCACGGTCGTCCCCGCCACTGATCTCGTGAGGTGCCCAGGCCGGGCGAACGCCTCGCGCGCCGCCTGAGCCTCGGACCGGATGACGCACTCCTTGACATGATCGTTGATCAGGCCCATCGCCTGCGGGAACGCATGCACGGTGGTCGGCCCGACGAACTGCCAGCCCTGCTTGCGCAGATCCTTCGACAGCGCGATCGAGGCCGAGGACGTCGAGACGGTCTGCGGTTCGGGCAGTTCAACCCACCGCTCAGTAGGGGCGCGTCTGCCCATGGGGGGTGAGGCGCGGCGGACTTGCTCGATAGTAGCGAGCTCTTGCTCAATCCCGCTCTTCTCAGAGGAGAGGCGGAAGCAGCGCCTGAGGGTGATCGCGTGACGGCTATGCTCGCAGCAGCCTGTATCCGGAAGTGGTGAGGCACTGACCGACGCAGTGAGGTACCCGTGGCCAGTGATGCGTTATTCGGCCGCCGTGCCGAGCTCGAACAGCTGTCCGGCTTTCTCGACGCGGCTCGGCGGCATGGCGACGCGCGGCTGATATGGGGTGACCCCGGCATCGGCAAGTCCGCTCTCATGGCCGCTGCGGCCGAGCTGGCGGTCACGGCGGGGATGCGCGTGCTGCGAGCGTCCGGGTCGGAGTTCGAAGCCGACGTCAGTTACTCCTGCCTCAATCAGCTGCTCCTGCCGGTCGAGGCCGACATCCAGCACCTGCCGCCGCAGCTTCGAGAGGCATTGTCGGTGGCGTTGGGGTTCGGCGTCGGCGCGCCCACAGACGCGCTCCTGGTCTGCAACGCCGCGCTCCTGCTCGTCAAGAGGGTCGCCGCTGAGACATCGCTCGCCCTTCTGGTGGACGACGTTCAATGGATCGACCGGGCCAGCGCCGTCGTGCTGGGATTCGTCGCCCGCCGGCTGCAGGGGGTCGGGGCCGCGCTGCTGTTCTCCGCCAGGACGGGCGCAGTGAGCTCCGCGGCGCCGCGCGGGTTGACCGAGATGGCCGTCCAGCCCCTGGATCGAGCGGCGGCAGGGCAACTGGTCGACGTCCACTTCCCGGACATGCCGGTACGGATCAGGAATCGGCTGCTCGACCTGGCCCAGGGCAATCCGCTGGCCTTGACGGAACTGCCTTCGACGTTGCTGGGCGCGACGCATCCCGCGGTGGCGCACTCGGAGGTGGTCCCGCTCAGCGACCGGCTCCAGGCGATGTTCGCCGCGCGGATCGCCGATCTGCCGGCGTCGACCCGGAGAATGCTGTTGCTGGCCACGTTCGAGGGCACCGGCGACGTCCGGGTGCTCAGGGCTGCCTCGGCGGATGAGGCCGGGCTGGCCGACCTCGCCCCCGCCGAGCGGGCGCAGCTGGTACGCGTGGACGACGCCACGGCGCGGATCGCGTTCCGGCACCCGCTGATCAGGTCGGCGATCGTGGCGGGGTCCACGCACGAAGAGCGCCGGACCGCGCATGTCGCCCTCGCCGGCGCCCTGCCGGGTGACCAGGAACGTCGTGCGTGGCATCTGGCCGCGGCCGCCGTCGGCCCGGACGAGACGGTGGCGGCGCTGCTGGAGGGCTCGGCGCATCGCATCATGCTGCGCGGTGACGCGTTGGCCGCGGTCGCCGCGCTGGTCCGGGCAGCCGAGTTGAGCGTGACGAGCGCCGATCGGGGGCGTCGGCTGTCCGAGGCCGCGTACATCGGCGCCGAGGCGAGCGGGGCCGTCGACGACGCGAAGACGCTCCTGACCGACGCGCGGCGGGCGGCTCCGGATTCCACCGGCTCGCTTCACGCGGCCAACGCGGCCGCGTTCCTGATGCTCAACGGGGATGGCGACGTCGCCACCGCCCACCGGCTCCTGCTCGGCGCCATCGAGACCGCCGGGCACGGCTACCGGGCGGAGGATCCCGCGCTCGTCGAGGCCATGCACACGTTGATGCTGTTGTCCTGGTACGGCAGCGCTCCGGAATACTGGGAGCCGTTCTACCGGGTGTTGGAACGGTTGGAGCCGCGACCGCCCGACGTGTTGTCGCTGGCGAGCAGGACCTTCCCGGACCCGGTCCGCACGGGGGCGTCGGCGCTGGCGAGCAGCCGGCGCATCCTCGACACTCTGACGGACGAGACCGACCCCACGCGGATCGTGCGGGTCGGCACGGCCTCGGTCTATCTGGATCGGCTGGGTGACTGCCGCGAGTCCTCGTGGCGGCTGGTCCGGCAGGGACGGGACGGAGGCGCGCCCCGACGGCACCTCGGCGCCCTCATGCACCTGTGCCTGGACGACTTTCTCGTCGGCCGATGGGACGAGGCCGAGGAACTGGCCAGTGAGGGTCAGCAGGTCTGCCAGACCAGCGGCTTCTCCTTCTTCGCGTGGTACTTCCTGTACAACAGGGCGATCCTCGCCGCCGGACGGGGACGCTTCGAGGAGGCGTACGCGCTCGCCGACGAGATCACCCACTGGGCGCTCCCACGCGGTGTGACGGCCGCGGCGCTGTTCGCCCAGCATCCGCGTGCCCTCGCGGCGCTGGGACAGGGGGACTTCGGCGCGGCTTTCCACCACGCCGCCGCGATGAGCCCGCCCGGCGCGCTCGCCGCGTACGTGCCTCACTGCACGTGGGTCATGCTCGACCTCGTCGAGGCGGCGGTGCGGACCGGGCGGATGGTCGAGGCCAGGGCGCACGTCGAGGCGATGCGGGCCGCCGACGTGGCCGCGTTGTCGACCCGGATGACGCTGGTCCAGGCGGCCGCGGAGTTCCTCGTGTCCGACGACGAGGGGACGAGGGCGCGGCTGGAGTCGCTGTTGTCGGGCCACGTGGCGAAACGGTGGCTGTGGGACGCCTCCCGCGTCCGGCTCGTCCTCGGCGAGAGGCTGCGTCGTGACAGGTCGGCGTCGCAGGCGCGCCGGCAGCTGCTCATCGCCCGCGACGGCTTCGCCGCGATGGCCGCCGGGACCTGGGCCGAGCGTGCACGGAACGAGCTGCACGCCGCCGGACACCGGACGGCCGAGACCTCGGCAGGCGGCCCGGCCGCCCTGACCGCGCAGGAGTTGCAGATCGCCGAGCTGGCGGCGAGCGGCCTGACCAACAAACAGATCGCCGAGCGGCTGTACCTGTCGCACCGGACGGTGGGCGCGCACCTGTACCGCATCTTCCCCAAGCTCGGCGTCGCCTCCCGCGCCGGGCTCAGGGATGCTCTCGCACCGGATTCCGAAGCCCCGCGCTGAGCTCGTCGGCCTGTGCCTCCTTCTCCTCCAGCAGCCGCTCCAGCAGGCGCCGGGTGGTGGGGTCGTCGGCCCCGACCCAGCGCACCGCCTCCTGCAACGACTGGACGAGGATCCGCGCCCCCACGAGGTCCTGCGTCACGATGCCGGTGAGATCGCCGTCCTGGAACGTCTGGAAGGTGATGCGCGACCGCGCCGGCAGGTGCCGTGGGTCGTGGTCGGCGGCGAACCCGAGGTGAGCGATGCGGGTCGCGAGCAGCCGCGCGCCGGCGCGGTCACGGTCGGCGCAGCCGTGGAGGAACTCCGCGACCGCTCGATGCGACGGCCCGCGGACGAGCAGGGCGTGCTGCTCGTACTGCAACGAGGACACGACCAGGCTGGCCAGCAGCACGTTCAGCAGGTGTGCGACCGCTTTGAGCTCGGCCCGGTTCGACGGCGTGACCGCACCGTCGTCCGGGTCGAACAGCGCCCGGTCCCGGACCTCCCGCATGCGCAGGACGGCCGGCGGCTCTGAAGGACTCGTCACGTGTCGATGGTCGGGCACGCGCCCGAGCCGCGCATCTGTCAAATGACCTAACCGCACCAGCGGTTAGGTCATCGGCCGCCATGGGCGCTCAAGGCGGGAGTCGGATGACTGATGTGACGCCGGCCGGGCGGCGCCGACAGTGGGCTGCGACAGATCCACCCGTGAGGAGTGATCCCATGACCATCGGCCACGGCTTCCACGCCGCCATGACCGCGCAGCCGGGCCGGGGCGACGACCTGGTCGCCGCCCTGCTCGACGCGCCGTCCCTGCCGAACGACGACTGCCGTGTCTTCCTGGTCGGCCGCTCGGCCGGCGATCCGGACACCGTTTACGTCACCGAGGGCTGGGTCAGCCAGGAGGCCCACGCCCGGTTCTTCGCGACCGAGCAGGCCCAGACGTTCGCCGCCGCCCTCCAGCCGCTGCTGGCCGGGCAGCCGCGGTACGCCGACGAGATTCCCGTCGGCGGCAAGGCCGCCCTGTGAACGAGGAGACCACGATGGCCCGTCCCGGCCTCGACCCCGAACTGCGCGCGTTCCTCGCCGACCTGCCTCCCAGGCCCGAGCTCGGTCCGGAGGTGCTCGCCGAGCTGCGCGGACTGCCGTCCACGCCGGTCGACGTCATCCTCCAGGGCCGCGCCGCCGGCCACCGCGAGATCACCGCTCCCGTCCCCATGTCGATCTTCACCCCGGCCAGGACCGGTCACGCGCCGGCCCCGTGCGTCTACTGGGTCCACGGCGGCGGCATGGTCATGGGAGACCGCTTCTCGCAGATCGACATCCCCCTGGACTGGCTCGACCTGTTCGGTGCCGCCGTCGTCTCCGTGGACTACCGGCTGGCGCCGGAGGCCACCGGCACGATCCCGGTCGAGGACTGTTACCAGGGCCTGCTCTGGGTCGCCGAGCACGCCGATGAGCTGGGCATCGACCCGAGCCGGATCGTCGTGGCGGGAGTCAGCGCCGGCGGTGGCCTGGCCGCCGGGCTCACCCTGATGGCCCGTGACCGGGGCGGGCCGCCGATCGCCGCGCAGGTGCTGATCTGTCCCATGCTCGATCACCGCAACGACACCACCTCCAGCCGCCAGTACTCCGGCGCGCCCGGGGTCTGGACCCGCGAGATGAACGCGTTCGGCTGGCGGTCGCTCATCGGCGGCGGCGAGGTGTCCGGCTACCTGTCGCCCGCGATCGCCGAGGACCTGTCCGGCCTGCCGACCACCTACGTCGACGCCGGGACGGCCGAGGTGTTCCGTGACGAGGACGTCGCGTTCGCCACCCGGATCTGGGCCGCCGGCGGCCAGGCGGAGCTGCACGTCTGGGCGGGCGGCTTTCACGGCTTCGACGCCCTGTGTCCCGAGGCCCGGATCTCGGTCGCGGCCCGGCGTACCAGGAACGACTGGCTCGCCCGGGTGCTGGGCACGTCGCCCGGAGCCGTCCGGTGAGCGCCCACGACCGCGCCGCGTTCCTGCACGAGTTCGCGCGCGCCCCCTTCACCGTCGGCGCGGTCGCGCCGAGCGGCGAGCCGCTGGCCGACCTGATCACCTCGCCTGTCACACGTGACGGTGACCCGTTGGTCGTCGAGGTCGGGCCGGGCACGGGCGCGTTCACCGCGGCGATCCAGCGCCGGCTCGGCGGCCGTGGCCATCACCTGGCCGTCGAGGTCAACGAGCGGTTCGCGCGGCGTCTCGCCACCCGGTACCCGCGGATCGACGTCGCCGTGGCCGACGCCCGGGACCTGGGCGACGTGCTCGCGGCGCGCGGCCACCACCGCGCGGACGTCATCGTGAGCGGACTGCCCTGGGCGGCGTTCACCGCGAACCGCCAGCACGACCTGCTCGACGCCCTCACCGGCGCCCTCGCCCCGCACGGCGCATTCACCACGTTCGCGTACGCGCACACGCGGTGGACGCCGCCGGCGCGACGGTTACGGCGATCCCTGGACGGGCTGTTCGAGGAGGTCGTGGTCAGCCGGACGGTGTGGGCCAACGTGCCGCCCGCGTTCGTCTACTTCTGCCGCCGGCCCCGTGTCCGGGCCCTGGTCCTCGATTAGATGCGGCAGAAGACTTCGCCGGTCGGCGAGGACCACCGGGCGACGCCCTTCGAACTGTTCTTCGACCTCGTCTACGTCTTCGCGATCACGCAGCTCACCGGCTCCATGGCACGCGAGCGCGACGCCGACGGCGTGTTCCGGGGGCTGCTGATGCTGGCACTGCTGTGGGGCACCTGGTCCGGCTACACCTGGCTGGGCAACCATTCCCGGGCGGACGGCGGTCTGCTGCGGGGCGGGATGGTCGTCGCGATGGCGGCGATGTTCGTGGTCGGCCTCACCATCCCGGAGGCGTGGGCCGACGGGCCGGGCGCCTTCGTGCTGGTGGGCGCCTATCTGGTGGTCCGGTGGGTGCATCTCGTGGTCTTCGCCGTGGCCGCGGACGGTGACACCGGGCTGCGCCGTCAGATCGCCATCACCTGGCTGCCCATGACGGCGAGCGCGGCGCTCCTGGTGTCCGGGACGGCGCTGGGGAGCTGGACGCAGGTGCTGCTGTTCGCGGTCGCCCTGGTGGTGGACTGGGCGGGCATCTACCTCACGGCCAGGAACGGTCACTGGCGGCTGCGCAGCCCGGCGCACCTGACCGAGCGGCACGGGTTGTTCCTGATCCTGGCCATCGGCGAGTCGGTCGTCGCCGTCGGCGTCGGCGCCGCAGGACGGCCCATCAGCGCGGGGCTGCTGCTGGCGGCCGTCCTCGGCATCGCCGTCGCGGTGTGCCTGTGGTGGCTCTACTTCGACGTGGTGGCGGGCGCGGCCGAGCGCAGGCTGCGCGGCGTACGCGGCGAGGAGCAGGTCATGCTGGCCGTCGAGGCCTACACCTACGGGCACTTCCCCATGATCGCCGGGATTCTGCTCACCGCTCTGGGTGTCGAGGGCGTGGTCGCGCACGCCGGCGAGGGTGCGCCCTTGGGTGTGTTCTCCGCGCTCGCGCTCCATGGCGGTGTCGCGCTCTACCTCGTGGGACATCTGCTGTTCAGGCTCCGGACGCACCGCACGCTCGGCCGCCGGCGGCCGGCCGCGGCCTGCGCCGTCCTTGCCGCCGCGCCGGTCGCCGCGGTCCTGCCGCCGCTGGTCGGGCCGGCCGTCGTGGTGGCCGTCCTGGCCGCGCTGATCGCCGCCGAGAGCCGCCCGCCTCGTGAGCAGGAATGGGCAAGGACGCGCGAGCTTCGGGGATCGTCCGCCCGGCGCGGAACTGATTACGTAGCCCCGAGAGAGGGAGGACGATGACGAACCATCACCGCAGCGTGATCTCGCTCCAGGTCAACGGCGTGCCGCACCGGCTGGACGTCGACAACCGCACGACGCTGCTGGACGCGTTGCGCGAGGACGTCGGCCACACCGGCCCCAAGAAGGGCTGCGACCACGGCCAGTGCGGCGCGTGCACCGTGCTCCTCGACGGCCGGCGGGTGGTCTCCTGCCTGATGCTGGCGGTGGCCGCCGAGGACGCCGAGGTCACGACCGTCGAAGGGCTGGCCGGTGACGGCGAGCTGCTGCCGCTGCAGCGGGCGTTCATCGGGCTCGACGGCTTTCAATGCGGATACTGCACGTCCGGGCAGCTCTGCTCGGCGGCCGGGATGCTGGCCGAACACGCGGCGGGCTGGCCCAGCGCGGTCACCGCCGACGTGTCCCCGGGCGGCCCGGCGCCGGTGCTGGACGCGGCGGAGGTGCGGGAGCGAATGAGCGGCAACCTGTGCCGCTGCGGCGCCTACCCGTCCATCGTCCGGGCCGTGCTGGAGACGGCTGCCCGGAAGGAGATCGCGGGATGAGGGAGTTCGCCTACGAACGCGCGGCGGACGTCCGTCAAGCGTTGATCGCAGCCGGCGGCGGCGCCCGGTACCTGGGCGGCGGCACCAATCTCGTCGATCTGATGAAGGCCGGGGTGGAGGCTCCCACGAGGCTGGTCGACCTACGGCGGCTGCCGCTCGCCGGCGTCGCCGAGGCGCCGGACGGCGGGCTGGTCGTCGGCGCCACGACGACCAACAGCGACCTCGCCGCCCACCCCGAGGTGCGGCGGCGCTACCCGGCGCTGAGCCAGGCGGTGCTGGCCGGCGCGTCCGGCCAGCTCCGCAACATGGCCACGGTGGGCGGCAACCTGCTCCAGCGGACCCGGTGCGCCTACTTCGCCGCGCAGGTGTGCAACAAGCGCGTCCCCGGCACCGGCTGTCCCGCGATCGCCGGGGAGCACCACAACCACGCCGTCCTCGGCTGGACGCCGAGCTGCGCGGCCACCCATCCCTCCGACATGGCGGTCGCGATGCTGGCGTTCGACGCGGTCGTGCGTTACGAGACGCTCGACGGCCCCGGGGAGCTCCCGCTGGCGGACTTCTACCCGCCGGTCGGGGACACGCCGGACCGCGAGACGGCGCTGCCGCCGGGCGCGTTGATCACCGCGGTGGCCCTGCCCGGGAGCGCGGTGTCCCCGCGCTCGCGCTACCGGAAGGTCCGCGAGCGCGCGTCCTACGCCTTCGCCACCGTCTCGGTCGCGGCGGCGCTCGACCCGGACGACGGCTCGGTGCGCATCGCTCTCGGCGGGGTCGCCTCGCGGCCCTGGCGCGCCCGCACCGCCGAGGCTTTCCTGTCGGACTCTCCCCTCACGCCCGGCGCGTTCCGTGCCGCCGCGGACGCCGAACTGGCCGCCGCCGAACCGCTGCCCGGCAACGGTTACAAGGTGCGGCTGGCCGGCAACCTCATCGAGACCGTCCTTGAGGAGCTCCTGCCATGACGAACGCGGTCGGGGCGGCGCGGCCGCGGATCGAGGGCCGGGCCAAGGTCACCGGCGCCGCCCTTTATGCCGCCGACGTGCCGGTGCCGGGCCTGGCCTTCGGCGTGGTCGTCCTGGCCGCCGTGTCCCGGGGCCGCGTCAGGGACGTCGGGGTCTCCACCGTCCAGAGCATGCCCGGCGTGCTGGGTGTGATCGACCACCGGAACGCGCCTCGGCTGGACCCGGCGGCGGGCGGCTTCTTCGGCCCGGACGGCCAGCTGCAGCTGTTGCAGGACGAGGTGATCCCCTTCGCCGGCCGGCCCGTCGCGCTCGTCGTGGCCGAGACACTCGAACAGGCCCAGGCGGCGGCCGAGGCGCTGCCGGTGATCTACGACGAGGAGCCGCACGACACGGCCTTCACCGCCGACCACCCGGCGAGCCGTCCTGCGGTGACGATCTTCGACGAGCCCGTGGACGTCGGCGACGTGGCGGCGGAGCTCGCCGCGTCGCAGGTGGTGGTCGAGGAGCGCTACCGCACCCCCGAGGAACACTGCAGCGCCATGGAGCCGCACTCGGCGACCGCGTGGTGGGAGGGAGAGCACCTGGAGGCGATCGACTCCAACCAGGGACCCTTCTCCGTGGCCCGCACCCTGGCCACGCTGTTCTCCTTGAGCCCGGAACTGGTACGCGTCCGCACCGAGCACGTCGGCGGCGGCTTCGGCTCCAAGGGGCTCTGCGGCCCGCAGTTGATCCTGGCCGCGATGGCCGCGCGGCTGTTCGGCCGGCCGGTGCGGGTCACGCTCACCCGTGCCCAGGTGTTCCTGGCGACCGCGATGCGGCCCGCGACCGACCAGCTGATCCGGATCGGCGCCGACGCGGACGGCCGGCTGCGGGCGATCCACCACGAGGCGGCGTTCGAGATCTCGCCGCTGGTGGAGTACCTGGAGGGCTGCACCGAGCTCACCAAGACGCTCTACGCGGTGCGCGCGATCCGAACCCGGCTCAGCGCGGTGCCGCTCGACATCCTGCCGCCGTACTCGATGCGGGGACCGGGCGCCGCGCCCGGGTCGTTCGCCCTCGAATCCGCCATGGACGAGCTGGCCGAGCGGCTGGGCATGGATCCGCTGGAACTGCGGCTGCGCAATGAGCCGGTGGTCGGTCCCGTGTCCGGCCTGCCGTTCAGCAGCCGCAATCTGGTCGCGTGCCTGCGCGAAGGCGCCCGCAGGTTCGGCTGGGACACCCGCGATCACCGGCCGCGGACGCGGCGGGAGGGGCCTCTGCTGGTCGGCACGGGGCTGGCCGCGACGTCCTTCAGCGTCGGGGCCTTCCCCTCCTCGGCCACGATCACCGCCGAGGCGGACGGGACCTTCACGGTCGCCGTCGGCGCCACCGACCTCGGCACCGGCGCGCGCACCGCGCTGACCGCGATCGCCGCCGACGCGCTGGCGGTCGGCACGGACCGGATCCGGCTCCGGATCTCCGACAGCGGCCTCGGTCCCGCGTGGGGCGCGGGCGGTTCCCGGGGAACCACGTCCTGGGGCTGGGCGATCATCGAGGCCGCGGAGAAGCTACGCGGCCAGGGCCGCCGCGGGACGGTCACGGCCGACACCACGAGCTCGCTCGGCGGGTTGCCGTCCCTGGAACGGCACGCCTTCAGCGCCGTGTTCACCGACGTGACCGTCGATCCGATGACGGGCGAGGTGCGGGTGCGGCGGCTGCTCGGGATGTTCGCGGTAGGCCGAGTGGTCAACCCGCTCATGGCCCGCAGCCAGGTCGTCGGCGGAATGATCGGCGGGCTCTCCATGGCGTTGCACGAAGAGGGCCTGCGCGATCCGGTCTCCGGCCGGCACGTCAACGCGGACTTCGCCGGCTACCACATCGCCGCGCACGCCGACGTGCCCGACATCCAAGCCGACTTCGTACCCGACCACGAGCCCGGCATCCCCATGGGCGTCAAGGGCGCCGGCGAGATCGGCAACGTCGGCACGGCCGCCGCGATCGCGAACGCCGTCTGGCACGCCACCGGCGTCAGGCAGAGATCCCTGCCGATCCGTCTCGATCGCGTGCTGGAGTGAGGCGCCTGGCGTCCTGGCTCGGCGGCGCGCCGAACTGGCGACGGTACTCGCGGCTGAACTGGGACGGGCTGGTGTAGCCGACGCGCCGGCTGACGGCGGCGACGTCACCCGGCGCCGCGGCGAGCTGGAGCCGTGCCTGCTGGAGGCGGATCTGCTTCTGGAACTGGATCGGGCTCATCGCGGTGGCGGCGTGGAAGTTGCGGTGGAAGGCCGAGACGCTCATCCCCGCCAGTCTGGCCACGTCCTCGACGCCGAAGGGCTGCGCGTAGTGGTCGCGGATCCACTGCACCGCGCGGGCGACGTGGCTGAGGCTGCTGTCGGGAAGCCCGAACTGGCGCACGATCGCGCCCTGCTCGCCCGTGATCAGCCGCCACAGGATCTCCCGTTTGACGAGCGGCGCGAGGACGGTGATGTCGCCGGGCCGGTCGAGCAGGCGCAGCAGGCGGACGACCGCGTCGAGCAGCTCGGCGGAGGCGGTGCTGACCGCCAGCCCGGGCGGCGCATCGTCGCCGAGCTCCGACAGGTCGTCCGGGCCCGCCTGCAGCAACACCTCCGCGATGGCCGCCGGATGCAGGGTCAGCCCGACCCCGAGCCCGGGTCGTTCGGCGTCGGCCTTGGCGAAATGGGCGGTCACCGGCAGGTCGATCGAGGCGACGAGGTACTGCCCCTCGTGGTACTCGTACAGGCGGTCGCCCAGCGCGAACCGTTTCGTGCCCTGGGCGACGAGCGCCAGCACCTTGCCGTAGGTCGTCGGTGTCGGTGGCCGGGGGCGTTCGGCCTTGAAGATCAGCACATCCTCGATGGGAGTGGTGAGATCAGGTCGAGCATGGCGGATGAGGAGGTCGCGCAGCTCGTCGAGGGCCATGATCCCCATCCAAACACCGCGGGAGGTTCGGTGACAATCGGGCCCACACACCCGGGTGGAGGCGTGGCGGCCGAGGAAGCAGAAGGTGGCGCCAGCGCCAGTGCGCTGATCCGCCAGAGGGCCGCTCACGCCGATCTTCCTCGGTGAGTTTGCCGGCCACTGCGGATCTCGCAGAACGGCCTGAAGGAGCTGGGTATTGATGAACACCAATGAGGACTGCAGCAGGTGCAAGGTGAGCATGGACACCTCGGCGTGCTCGCGGTCGGCCCCGGTCAGCACGCCTTCGCGCCCGTAAAAGATCTTGCCGTTGGCGCTGTTCCAGTTCTCCGCGACCTGCAGTCCGCCATTGATCTCCCGGCGTAGCCGCTCGTCGGCGAGATGGTCGCAGGCGAAGATCGTACGCACGACCCGGCCGGGTTCCTCCAGGGCCAGGTAGACCGGGTGCTTGGGGCCGTTGCCCTTGATAAAACGCCGCAGGACCTGCTCGGTTTCCGCCGTCCGCAGCCGCAGCGCCGCCGCATACTTTGATCATCCGGTCGTAGTTGCGGGCCTGACGCTGTGCGCGGGCACCTGCACGGCGGCCGTCCCACCTGGAGCCCTTCGAATCCACCCTTGCCACGGATCCGAGTACGGTCCACTCCGCCCCGCTCGCGACCTATACCGGCGGCCAGGTGCTGCTCGACGCCCCGCACAAGGACCCGCGCCGGGCGCGTTCAGCGGCCGTCAACATCGTCCCCACGACCACGGGTGCTGCCCGCATGGTCGGTCAGGTGCTGCCCGAGCTCGCGGGGCGCCTGAACGGCGTCGCCATCCGGGTGCCGGTCGAGGACGGCTCGATCACCGATCTGTCCGCTCAGCTCTCCCGGCCGGTCCCCGCGCAGGAGGTGAACGACGCTATTCGGTGTTGCTGAGTACCAGTAGTCAGTGTTACTTTGTACTGGTAGTAAGCACTACTGAGTAGCGGAAGTGTGGAGATTCCATGGGTGAGGAGGTGACGGAGATGCTCAAGGGCGTGCTGGAGGGCGTCGTCCTGGCGATCCGGGCCGGCCGGCCCGCGTACGGCTACGAGATCACGGCGTGGCTCCCAGATCAGGGCTTCTCCGACATCGCCGAGGGCGCCCTGATCCCGCGTAACCATCCTCGAAGGAGACCGCATGTCAAACCCCCGATGGCGAGGGTTCCTCGCCGCAGTCGCGCTTGAGCTCCCGCTCGTAGTGGCCGCTGCCCCCGTCGCGTCCGCGACGGCGGAGCCGGAGATCAAGGTCTCCGGCGGGCTCACGCAGCCGGTCTTCTCCTATCAGGACGCCATCCGCGAGCACGTCCGGGTGCAGTCACCGGTCGACAGTGACGGGGACGGCAAGAAGGATCTGGTCCGGGTGGACATCATCCGGCCGAAGGAGTCGGGTTCCGCGCTGAAGGTCCCGGTGATCATGCATGAAAGCCCGTATTACGACGTGCCGGGTGTCGGCTACGAGATCGAACACAAGAAGTATGACGCGAACGGGAACGTAACGAAGTTCCCGATGTACTGGGACAACTATTTCGTGCCGCGCGGATACGCGTTCGTGTCGGTCGACATGATCGGCACCAGGCTGTCCGATGGTTGCCCGACCACTTACGGTGCTTCCGACGTGCTGGGCGGCAAGGCGGTCGTTGACTGGCTGAACGGCCGGGCGATCGCCTATGACGACAAGGGCGATCCGGTCGAAGCCGGCTGGACCACCGGACGCACCGGGATGATCGGTCATTCCTATGAGGGAGCGCTCGGTGTCGGCGTGGCCGGCACCGGCGTGCCGGGGCTGGCGACGATCGTGAACATTTCGGGTTACACCAGCGGATACGAGACATCGCGCAACAACGGCACCGTCACTTGGTACAAGGGCGGGCAGGAGGAGCTGGCCCAGCGGGTCGACCTCGATCCGGATGAGAAATGCGCGGCGGTGCACCAGCGCCTGCGCGAGGGCTCGGACGACGCCACCGGCAACTACAACGCCTACTGGGACGAGCGCAACTACCGGACCGGGCCGATCTCGAAGGCGCGCAACGTCCGCGCCAGCGTCTTCTCGGTGATGGGCATGCAGGACCGCAACGTCGTGGGCAGCCAGTTCTCCGAGTGGTGGGCCAAGCTGCCCCGCACCGTGGAGCGCAAGGCGTGGGTGACCCAGTACGGGCACCTCGATCCGTTCTGGGCCCGCCGCGACGTGTGGCTCACCACCCTGAACAAGTGGTTCGACCACGAGCTGATGGGCGTCCCCAACGACATCATGCGTCAGCCGCGCGCCGACGTGCAGCTCGGCCCGGGCCGATGGGTCACCCAGGCCGACTGGCCTGCATCGACGCGCACGATGACTCTGCGGCCACAGCATGACGGTTCCCTGGGCCGTAAGCCCTCGACCGGCTCCGGCAGCTATCTCGACACCGCCCAGACCGAGATCGCGATGGCCGGCAATCCCGCCACCGCCAACCCCAACAGGCTGGCCTTCCTGACCCCGCCGCTGGAGAACGCGACGCGGCTGTCGGGGACACCGTCGGTGAGCCTGCGTCTCAAGCTGGACAAACCGACCGCCAACCTGGGCGTCCTCCTCGTCGACTACGGTACCGACACCCGCATCAACTACCGCGAACGCACCGCGACGTCCGCGGAAGGCCTCAAGTTTCTCGGCGGCGAAGACTGCGTCGGCCAGAGCACGGCCGACGACGACGGCTGCTACCTCAGGGCCGGCGACAACACGGCGACCTCCGGCTTCCACGTGGTCACCCGCGGCATCCTGGACGCCCAGAACCACAAGTCGCTCAGCCGCCAGGAACCGCTGACCCCAGGCAAGTCCTACCAGATCACCTGGAAGACGCTGCCGCTGGACTACGAGTTCAAGGCCGGACACCGGCTGGGCCTGGTGCTGACCGGCGCAAACGACGACTTCAACCTCGACGTCACCGGCAACGGCGGCGGGGACGATGCCGAACCCGGCACCGGGGCCAAGGTCACCGTCGACCTGGCCGGTACGTCGATCTCGCTGCCGCTGGTCACCGGCACGTCCACCGGGTCCAGCTAGTACTGCGTTCCTCAAAGGGTTAGGTGAACCGTCGGTGTGGCTGGCGGCCAGTCCCGGATTCCGAGTCCTGGTCGCGCGTGTCATGGGCACGGCCGTGAGCCGGCCGCGGCGATGTTGCGGCGCGCTCAGCAGGACGGCATGGTGGCCGGCGCGGTGGCGGCCTACCGGGTCCTCAAGTCGAACCCGCCGGACACCGCCGAGATGCTGTGCTGTCTCACCGCCGTCTATCGCCAGGCTGGCTGGTATCCGCCCGCTTGGCGCGATTGACAAACACCTGGCGCTCGGACTCCGTGCGGCAGGGTGGGGGATTGGTCAGCGCGTGTGGTCGGCTCGGTTCCACCAGCCGGTGGTCGCTGCGACGCCGGCCGCTCCGGTGAGCACCACCAGCAGCAGGCCCGGCGGACCTGGCGGGTCCTGGACCACCCCGGCGATGCCGGCGTACAGGCCGGGGACCGACCAGGGGAAGACGGGGCCGTAGCCGAGTGCGGCGATGATTTGGGCGGCGAAGATGATGCCGAACAGCACGCCGACGGCGGCGAGGTAGCCGCGGCCGGCGCTGGCGGCCAGGGCCAGCGGCGTGGTGGTCAGCGCGGCCAGCCCCGCCGCCGCCACGAGTCGCGCGACCCCGGCGGCCACGGTCGGCGCCGACCAGCCGGGCAGGGCGAGCACCGCGCCGATCAGCAGGCCCAGCCCGGCGAGCAGCAGGGCCAGCAGCAGCGCCCAGATGGCGGCGACGGTGAACTTGGCGGCCACGACGGCGGTTCGGGAGGTACGGTTCCGGCAGTGGGCGCGATCATGCCGAGCAGCATGCGGATCAGGGTCGTCTTGCCGGCGCCGTTGAGGCCCAGCAGCGCGTAGATCTCGCCTCTGCGCACACTCAGGCTGACGTCGTCGACGGCCACGACGCCGGTGTAGCGCTTGGTCGGGCCGGCCACCTCGATGACCGGGGCGCCTGCGCTGCCCATATGGTGCTCCTTCATCGCCCGGTGATGGCTGGCAGGATGCACAGGCCGTACACGATCTCCACCTCACACCTCTGTGACGACGTTGCGGCGACGCAGGCGGGCGGCGGCGACGGTGATCCAGGCGAAGCCGACCAGCAGGGCGGCGTGTTCGAGCAGCCCGGCGGGCGCCGGCCGGACCACGCTCTGCGCATCCAGGCGGAAGGCGACCCCTGCGGCGATGGCAAAGGTGATGACAAGAGCCCCGGACCATCGCGAGTAGATCGTCCACCTGCGGCTCCCGGCGTGCGGGCCCCGTGCCAGCACGAGCGGCATGGCCGCCAGCGCGGCGAACAGCACCAGGCCGGCCAGCCCGTGGACGCGGCCCGCGGTGGTGACCACCTCGGGCCGGCCCGGCGGATAGCCGAGGGCCGGATCAGTGGGCACGACCCCCGCCACGACCATCGCCAGACCACCGGCCACCAGGAGGAACGCCGCCCAGACGGTGGCCCGGCCGGGAAGAGCGCGGCTTATTCCGGCGGCGAAGGCGAGCAGCAGGAGCCCGCCGATCATGAAGTTGGCCGTTTGCAGCCAGCCGCGTTCGCCGGTGCCGAGCTGGCTGGCGCCGTTGTGCCAGAGGCTGTAGCCGGGCCGGGTGGCGCCGTCGATCAGGAGCACCGCTGGGACGAGTACGCCGGCGGCGACGCCGCAGCCGAGAAGGGTCGTGGTCGGGCGCATGGGGAGCAAGCCTCCTAGCTCCGCGATCGGAAGATCGCGGGCCGACCAGGCTTCCCGGCTCACCCACGTTCGCGCCCCTTCTCGGGGCACGTTCATGCAGACGCCTGGAATGTAACACCTGGCCGTCCGCCCGGCCAGGTCTCACACGGCTTCAGCCCTGGATGAAGCGGCGGGTCATGTACCGGCGCACCGGTGGCAGGGACGCCAGCCGCAGCGGAAGCAGGCTCAGCCACAGCACCAGGGGGTTGGCCGGGGCGTAGACGCCTTTGACCCGGCGGCCGAGCTTCTGCTTGCGTTCGGCCTCGGGACGGATCGCGGCCTCCCACGCGGCCAACGCGGCGGGGATGTCGCCGGGGTGGGCGGCCAGTTCGGTGCCGAGCCGGTCGGCGCCGCCGACGGCCAGCGAGGAGCCGTACCCGGCGAACAGGGTGACGCACCAGGCGGCGTCGCCGAGCAGCACCACCCGGCCCTTGCTCCAGGACGGGGCGACGACCTGGCTGATGGTGTCGAAGTAGACCGAGTCGGCCCGCTGGAGGCCGGCGAGGGCTTCGGGGATGACCCAGCCGAGGTCGCCGTAGACGCGTCCCAGCTGGGTGGCGACGTCCTCGCCCGGGCGGGCGTGGTCGGTGCGGTAGCCGAAGAAGGCCACGTTGCGGCCGTCGCCGACGCTGATGACCGCCGCGGTACGACCGTTGGACGACAAGGTGCCGGTCGCGCCGGGTGCGATGGTGGCGGGCAGCCGGTCCAGCATGAAGACGGCGACCTTGTGCTCCAGGTCGAGCAGGAAGTCCTCCTCCGGGCCGAACAGCAGAGCGCGGGTGGCCGAGTGCAGGCCGTCGGCGCCGATCAGCAGGTCGGCCTCCTCGACCGAGCTGTCGCTCAGGGTGACGCGGACGCCGTGGTCGTCCTGGTCGACGTGGGTGAGGGTGGTGCCGAAGCGGATCTCGGTGTGGTCGCGGACCCTGTCGTACAGGACGGCTTCGAGGTCGCCGCGCAGGATGGTGATCGAGCGTGGCCCGGTGGTGGCGGCGATGGTGGCGCGATCGAGTGCGAAGCGGCGGGAGCCGTCGCTCTTGTGGTAGACGAGCTCGGTGGTGTCGAAGGCCTTGGCTCGCAGGTCGGTCACGATGTCCATGTGTTCGGCGGCGTCGTAGCCGATGCCGCCGAAGGTGACCGCGTAGCCGCCGCCGCGGCGGGCCGGGGCGCGTTCGACGATGAGGGTGTCCCAGCCGATCTGGCGCAGGCGCAGGGCGGTGGCCAGGCCGGCGATGCCGGCTCCGATGATGACGGCGCGCATGATGGGTGCTTCCTTCAGTGGGAGAGCTGGTCGAGCAGCCGCTGTTCGGCGGCGGCGTCCAGCCAGGTGTCGGGGGAGGGTGCGTCGGCGCGGGGTGCCGGGTCGCCTTCGGCCTGAAGCCAGGCCCAGGTGTCGGCGAGGGTCTCGCGCAGCGGGCGGGTGGTGAGCCCTTCGGCCAGGGCGGCGCTGACGTCGGCGTCGTGCATGCCGCTCGGCACGCTGCCGTCTGGCAGCCGTAGCCCGAACTCCATGCCGAGCGGCAGGCCGTGCTGCAGGAGCAGCTCCGGCGGTGTCCACACCAGTTCGGTGTCGAAGCCGGTGACGTTCAGCGCCGTGGTGAGCAGGTCGCCGAGGGTGGTCGCGCCCGGCGGGCCGGTCACGGTGAAGGCCCCCTTCAGGCCGCGTTCGGCCGAGCGCAGCATCCAGGTGGCCAGGTCCCGGACGTCGAGATACTGCAAGGGGGTATGGGCGAGAGCGGGGGACAGGACCCTGCCGCCCTTCTCCAGGCGGCGCAGCCACCACGGGATGCGGCCGACATCCTCGTACGGGCCGAGGATCATCCCTGCCCTGGCCAGCAGTGCCCGCTCGCCGAAGGATTCCAGGACGGCGAGTTCGCCGCCGCGCTTGGCCGCGGCGTAGTCGGCGTCGTCCGTACTGGCTGGGTCGCCGTCGACCAGCGGCGCCTGCTCGTCGGCGTCCGCCGGCCAGGGCCAGCGGTGTACGCCGCGGCTGGAGACGTATCCGTAGTGCCCGGCCCGGCCGGACAGCAGGCGGGCGCTGTCGCGCACCACCTTGGGCGCCCAGGCCCAGGTGTCGATGACCGCGTCCCACTCGCTGTCGCCCAGTGCCAGCCGTACGGACTCGGTGTCGGTGCGGTCGGCGAGCAGCGGCCGCACGCCGGGCGCGGGGGCGCGGCTGAGTCCGCGGTTGAGCGTGCTCACCTCATCGCCCCGCTCCAGCGCGGCCTCCACGACGGCGCGACCCACGTGGTGGGTGCCGCCGAGAACCAGTAGTTTCACGATGCTCCTGAGGTGAGGGGCAGCCAGAGGGCTGACGGGTGCTGATGGTCGTGGAAGATCTCGTGCTCCGAGGCGCGCAGGTTCGTGCCGGTCGCGAGCGGCCCGCCGACGCCGGCATGACGGCCGTGCCGTCGGCCGGACCATGGCGTCGCGCACAATGGCCGGGGCGGCGGGGAAGGCATCGGGTCGTCTCCTGGGTCGGCAATGCTGCTCGCCGACCAGGCTTCCCGGCACACCATCGTGCCCTCTCGCGGAGAGGTCGATGTGATGACTGTATCGAAGTTTCAGAAATTACTGAAGAGTGAGCATGTTCGATAGCCTGCCTCTTGAGAAGGAGGCGCCTTGAACGACAGGTCTGAACAGTGGCAGGCGGCGGAACGACTGGCCCTGACCTTGATCGAGGGCGGGCTTCAGCGCATGCCCGCTCGCACGCTCGCGGTCTTCCTGTTCACCGATCAGGACAGTGTCACCGCCGGCGAGATCGCCGAACGGCTTGAGGCCAGTGCGGGATCGGTCTCCGGCGCCATCAGATCGCTGCTGGCCGTCGGACTGATCGAACGCCTGCCCGCGCCCGGCAGCCGCCGTGAGCACTACCGACTCCGTGACGACGCCTGGGCCACCCTGTTCACCAGCCAGAACACCGTCATCCAGGCCATGCTCCAAGCCGCGACCGCCGGAATCGCCGCCACCGAGGAGGGCGATCCCGCTCGGCAGCGCCTGACGCAAATGCACGCCTTCTACGAGTTCCTCCTCGGCGAACTCCCCGCCCTGCTGCAACGCTGGCACCATCAAAGCGGCTGACTCCGGCCAAGATCTCGTCAAAGCGGCCCCGTCACATCAGGTAGCGCAGCCATAGATACGGCGCCACCAGGGCGACGGTGACAACGGTGACGATCAGGCCGTACTTGGTGAACTGCCAGAAACTGATCGGGATGCCGTTGCGGGCGGCGATGCCGAACGCGACGACGTTGGCGGCGGCGGCAACGGCGGTCCGCCCGGTCACGGCACGACCCTGTCGAGGAGGGATCGCCATGGACTCATCGGTGCCGGACGTCGTCATCGCATGACACGCGGATCTGGACATGTCCTCCCCGGGTCGCGGTCATCATGCCCGCATACCGTCCGATCGGGGACTCAGACCAAGAGCCGGACCGAGGGAACCTCCGCATCAGCCGCGATTTCGTCTTGCATTCTCCGCACCGTGGACTCCAAGGACGACGCACGTTCGTCTGAATCGATCCCCGCCCCGCTTGGCATCCTGGAACGGCACCCACCAGAAGACGATCACGGCCCTCAAAGCCAACAGAGCGCTCTCGCTCGTCAGGTCAGCGCTGCATGTCGATGATGAGCTTCCCGCGGACTCCGCCGGCTTCGAGTCGTCGGTGAGCCTCTGCGACGTCGCCGATCGGGTAGACCGTGTCGATCACAGGGCGGATGCTGCCCGCCTCGGCGGAGGCGGTGAGCTCGGCGATCCGCGCGGGGGAGGGGTTGTTGCTGAAGAGTTTCATGCGCCGGGGCGAGAGGGCGGCCCGCAGTCCCGTGGTGACCATGGAGGCCAGGATGCGGTCCTGGTCGAAGGCGAGCGCGACCATGCGGCCGCCCCGGGCGAGCCGGGCCTGGTAGGCGCCGAGATCGGTGCCTACGACATCGAGGATCACATCGTAATGACCGAGGTCCTGAGGCCGGGTCGTGCGGTAGTCCAGGGCCGCGTCGGCGCCGAGTTCGGTGACCCAGCCGAGATTGCGGGCGCCGGCGAGCGCGGTGACGTGGGCGCCGAGCGCCTTGCCCAGTTGCACGGCGATGCTGCCGACGCCGCCTGTGGCGCCGCGGACCAAAAGCCGTTCACCGCTGGTGAGGCCGGCCTTGTCGGTCAGGGCGGTGAGGGCGGTGGTGCCGGACGAGGGCAGGGCGGCGGCGTCGAGCAGGCTCAGGTTCTCGGGGGCTCGGGCGAGCCGCTGTTCGGGGACGGCCACGTAGTCGGCGATGGCGCCGAAGGCGAAGTGCGGCATCAGCCCCCACACCTCCTCTCCCACGCTCCAGGCGGATACACCGGGCCCCAGGGCCGCGACGCGGCCGGTGAAGTCCCCTCCCAGGCCGCGGGGGAATCGGGCGCGGGCGATGCCGCGCAGCCTGCCTGCGCGGAAGGCGAGTTCGCCGGCGTCCACGCTCGCGGCACGGACCTCGACGAGCACTTCTCCTGGCCCGGGCCGAGGTGCGGGCACGTCGTCGACGCGCAGCACCTCGGGAGGGCCGAAACGGGTGTATTGGACGGCGCGCATGATCTCTCCCAGTCGCTTCGAGCATAAGTGGGCTAGCAGCCCACTTATGGTTCGGCTACTCTAACCGGAGCGCCAGCCCACTTGTCAAAACCTGGAGGAGGCCATGCCCCACACCACCCGGCGGCAGCCCCTGCGTGCGGACGCCCAGCGCAACTACGACCGCATCGTCAGCGCGGCCCGGGACGTCTTCGCACGTGACGGCGCCGGCGCCGCCCTGAACGAGATCGCCCGTCAGGCCGGGACAGGATCGGCGACGCTGCACCGCCTCTTCCCCTCCCGTCGCGCCCTGCTCGAAGCCGTCTTCCACGACCGCGTCGAGGAGTTGTGCGCCATGGCGGCACAACGCGCCGAGCAGAGCGAGCCGGGCCCCGCGCTCCTGACCTGGCTGGGCGACCTCAACGCCTACGCGAGCGCCAGTCGCGGTCTGGCCGCCTCGCTGCTGCACGGCAGCCGGGATGCCGACCTGCTGGAGCAGAACGAGGGCTGCCAGGCGATGATCACAGAAGCGGCGCGCGAACTCCTGCGACGAGCACAACAGGCAGGCGCCGTACGCCCAGGGATCCGCGCCGAGGACCTGCTCGCGCTCGTCAACGCCATCTCGCTGGCCACCGAGCATCACGAGGACGACCATCAGGCCGACCGGCTGCTGGACATCGCGATCAAGGGCATCAGCGGCCGGTCGGCATGACGGATCAGGTGGCCCGCACCTGGCCGGGGCGCAGGGTGTCAGTGGCGCGTGGCACTGTGACATCCATGAAGGTGAGCGTGCGTGAAGCCGTCCTCGACGCCGGACGGGCCCTTGACCTACCCGAACCGGTGACCGAGGCGTTCATTCGCCTCCTGCGCCCCTGTGTCTACCTCTGCCCCTATGACGAACTGCCGGAAGAGCTGAAGAAGAATGCCCGTCCGGCCGCTCGGGCCGTCGGGCTTCCCCATCTGCCCAAGGACCTGGAACTGCCCTCATACGTGCCGCACGTGGTGACCATCGACTGCGCCGCCCTGCCCACCGGCGTCCTCGACATCGACTTTCCCGCCGACGGCCACCTGGTCATCCTCGCCGAGATCACCGACCTCGACGAAGGCGTCGTCATCCACCTGCCGCCAGGCACCGAGACCGTCGAACGCCACTCGCAGGCGAAGGCTCACGAGCCGTTCCCGCTCTACGCGGTTCCTGGCACCACCTGGTCTGCCGCTCTTCGCTGGTCCGACGTCGCGGAAGCGGCCGACTACGCCGAGGGGGACGCCGAGCGGGCCGGCCTGGTGGCCAAGTTCCTCGATGACATGGGGGAGATTCCTGACCTCCGATGGAGATTCGACATCCAGCTCGGCGGCTACTCCCGCGCCTGGCACAACCCGGTGGAAGCGCGCGGGAAGGTGCTGTTCGCCTCCATCCCGGAGAGCGCGGTCTTCGGGGACGGCTGCATCACCCTCATCTCGGGGACCCGGGAGCAGATCGCGGAGTTCCGCTACGATGAGCTCGATTTCGACGTCGAGTGCTGATTTCCAGGTCGTGGGTTCGACCAGGGTGATCAGACATGCGGTCAGCGGCGGACGACGCGACGACCGTGGAGCATCGGACGGTTGTGGCACGGCCGCCCACTGCTCGGCGGCCAGTGCGGCTGCGACGGCGGCACTTGCACCTCCGCCTACGGCACTCCGGACCGGCAGCTCACCGGCATCCGGCTCCAGGGCGGATGGCCGTCCCGGATGCGGCGCCGGCCGGCCCCGGCTTCTGGACCACCCTCAACCCCGAGGCCCGCTGGGTCTTCCCCGGCCGGAACCCCCGAGAACCCCTCAACGCAGCCACCATTCGAGAGCAACTCCGGCAACTCCCCGCTGTCATAAAGGAGATCCTCACCGAGGCCGGTATCAAGACGGTGCTCACCGGCATCCGGATACCGCGGATGAAATCGATCAGTAGGGTATGCCCGCTGTGGGTCCGGCTTGACGGGGTACCCGGGGCCGCATCGGGCAACGGGTCTACGACCGCTGGTTCCCCGGTTGCACGACGCCGATCGACGAGCGCGACGACGAGGCGATCCGGTGCCTCATGGTCCGTATGGCCGCCGACGGGTTCTGGGGATACGAGAACGCGCTGGGCGCCTCCATCCCCAGCAGGGTCAGGGAGCGCCTCGTAGACGACATTCTTGCCCTCATCCCTGAGCCGCCGGAGTCCTGAGGGGTCCGCTCGCCGCCTGGCATGCCCTACGAGGGGCAGGGCGACTCCATCTGCCCCGGTCCTACGAAAGATGGCGGGTTGGTCGGCGGGACCGTAGACCACGGAGGGCTTCGCGTCGTGCCCGGCGGCCGCGGTGCCCGCAGGACGCCCTCCGCGCCAGCCGCTGGCGGAGGTAGGTTGTTGACGAGCGATCGGGACAAGGTGAGCCGACATGGCGCATCGAGTTCGAGGGGTGTCGAAGCAGAGAAGCGGAGACCGACATGGAATCCGTTGATCTTCCAACGGCATCCGTCCCTCTACACGCGGTGGTCGCCCCAAGAGCTATGTGCCCTGCACGGGATGTGGTTTCCCAGACCGCGCCTTACCTCAGGGCTGGGCTGTTGCAGTGTGACCTCGTCCCACAATCCGTGGGACGAGGTTCCCCGACTACACGTTCGTGCCTGCCATCGGAAAGGACGGGGTCGATGTCCCTAGCCCTTCGTAAGGACAGCTAGCACAAGGTGTGGGCTGCGATCGGTGAAACGGTCAGCAGCCCCTACGTCTGGCTCCTGCCGATCGCTCTACCAGTCGTGGCGTTTCTGGGAGTCCTTCGCCTGATGGCCAAGGGCGACGCACACAAGGTGGAGTCGCTGAAGTGGAAGACCAGATTCCTTGGTGAGCTTGAGCTGACCTTCCGCGAATCGGACTCCTCCGACATGGGGGACAGCAGCGGCGATGCCTTACCGGGCAACGTACCTGCATGGAAGAGATGGTGGCGTCGCCTACGTAGGCGGGAGTGACCGCTCCTCCGATGCATGAGCTCTCGAACCTTCCGCGGCCCCGGACATCCATCATGGCCGGGGCCTGCTGCTTTTCAGGGTGCCCTGCCCGTCGAACCCCTACAGCCGCCACACGGGCGGGCCACGTCCACCGACCGTGTCAGCACGCCCTCCCCCTGCTCGGCTGAGCCTGCACCCGGTGGTGCCACACATCCAGCGGAGCGTCGAACGGCAGATCCTCCCGCCACCACTGCCGGACGGTGATCACGCCTCCGACCCCTCCCGCGTTGACTTCCGGGCGGATGGGCCGCCTACTGCTTATAGGAAGGGCTTGGCTCCGTGACATGGGAGGGCTCATGGCCAAGAAGGGCAGCGTCGAGAGGGCGATCGAGAAGGTCGAAGAAGAGATCATCCGCGACACGCCGGACGGCGGGTTTAAGGGCGCCGTGAAGGGTGCGGACAGGGGGGCCACCGCCGGCATCGTGCTCGGCGGCTTGGCCGGCGCCGAGGGCGGCCTGACCGGCATGGCGGTCGGTGCTCATCTCGGCGGCATCGCCGGGGGAATCCGCGGCGCCGTTCTCGGGGCGAAGAAGAAGAGGCAGAAGGACTGAGGCCCTGCCACACCGTGAGGGGCATCGGGCCGCAGGCCGAGCGCCCCTCACGCTGGTGTGCCTCGTGGTCAGGGCCCGGCGGGCGGGGCCGGGGCGAACGCTGCCCAGTTGCCGCTGATCAGGTCGTAGTAGGCATCCTCCCCCAGCCGTGCCCTAGCCCCAAACTAGGCTGATCTGCGCAGGTCAACCGGTTTCCGAGAAGATCGTGTTCTCGGGAGCGGAGACGCTCCCGGCCTGGAGGCTGGCTCGAGGGGTGCCCCGAGTTCGTTCGGCTGTGAGCGGCTGAATTTGTGCTCGTCTCCTCGCAGTGTCGCGCAGGGTGAGCGAGGCGGCCGGGCGGCGCCTTCTCCGTGTCATGGGTTGCTTCGGGGCGGTGGCAGTCTCATCGCCAAGCCTTGTTGGTCTTGTGGCGTCAGGTTCACGGGCCCTGGCTTCGACGGACCTGCCAGCTCTGTGAGCCGACGCCGTAATGCGCGAGGTTGACTGGAGGACCATGGGGCGTGAGCCTCCGAGGTGGGGCGCCCCAATTTATGAAACTACGCTGTAAAGGAGGGCGCTTGTCTCCCTTGTCTGACGTCATCGGCGTGTCGGGCTTTTCGCGGTCGGCGCGGGCGGGGATCAGCAACGGCACCTGCCGCTGCTGAAGCCGCAACAAACCCCTGTCACAAAAGGCGGCCAATCGCTCCCACGCCCGGCTCCGCGGGCTTCCGGGGAACGCGCTAACGCCCAGCTCAAAGGCTGGCGCATCCTCCGCAAGCTTCGCTGCTGCCCGCACAAGGCAAGACAGCCATGCAAGGCGATCGCCGTCCTGCAAAACTACGAGCTCACCCACGGATGAAAGGCCTCAATGAGGCCGCATCCCAATTCGTCCCTGGCCGGCAGCGTGGATGCGCAAAATTCGGGTTTCGCTGGTAGGGCATGACGAACAACCTGGTGCTGGGCCGGCTCAGCGTGGTGCAGGCGGCGTTGAGCCTGCGCTCACCCAGGCGTGCAGCGGGACGTGATCAGACCACTGGCTCCGGGCGTAATCGACGAAGCATTTCCGTACGCGGCCCTCGCCGGCGAACACGTAATCAATCTTCCGCTTGCGGGTCACGTAGGTCCAGCGCCGGCGCGGGTCGCATTCGTCGCGGCCCTTGTAGGCCGCGGCGGCGTCGCGCGGCACAAGGTTGAGGTCGCCACCGATCACGCCCCGGCCGAGCTTGAACAGCTCGCGCAACTGGATGTGCCGGTAGGGCCTGCCCTTCTGCCTGTCGTCGTAGCTCGATCCCGACGAGAGGTGCGCGGTGCAGAACGCCCGGTCGGCCGTGCAGACGGCGTACCTGCGGGCTCCCCACGGCGGCGAGGTCAGCGCGTGCACGACGAGGCCGGTGTCCGTTCCGGCCACGGCCAGGGTGACGCTCAGCACCCCGCGTGGCCTGCCGTTTCTGTCGGGCAGGCACTGGTACGGGGAACCGTCCGAATACATCAGCCCCGCCGACCGGATGCTCCAATTCCGGCCGGTACGGCGTTCGAGCTCGTGTTCCAGGTCTGCGTCGGCGCCCGTGCAGAACTCCTGGAGGAAGACCACGTCCGCCTCGGTCGCCAGCACTGCCACGTGCCAGGCCAGCTCGGCGTTCGAGCGGCGGAAGAGCGCGCACCCGGCGTTGGTGCCCGCACAGACGTTCCACGTCATCACGTGCAGGAGAGGTGGCTGTGCCTGTACGGACAGGTTCGGTAACAACAGTCCGGCGATCACGAGCTGGCTGATCATCATCACCGAGCTCCCTCCACACATGATCCGAGCCGTCAAAAGACCGCTCAACCGGCACATCTGGCAACCAGGAGCCTATTGGTCTTCATGGGGTCAGAGCCGGGCGTACGAGCTGCCAAGAGCCTCTTCTCATGCCAACCCGTCCCGGTTCTCTCCTGCTGATCAGCCCGATCAGGTGGGAAAAGCCTCACTGAGACAACCAGTAACGCTCGCGAAGGGCGCTTTCGAGGATTCGGAGTGTGTCCGGCACGGAGGCGTGCTTCTTATGGACTTGCAACTCCCGCGCAGATCGGCCAGTTGCTGAGCGATGACGAACGAGCTCAATGACCGAGTGTCCTCCACCGCCTCCTTTGCCCGTGCACACGCTCCCAAGTCCCTGTGGTCTGCCAGCCCGGAGGAAGCCGGGCGGGTGTACGGCGGGCGCGGCCAACTCTGGATGCGAGGTGTGGCGTTGCTACAGACAGGTCAGGACCAGCAGGGCGTGCCGGTAGGGGGCCAGGCGCCGCCACCGGCAGCGGCGCCATGCACGTCGGGTCCGGATCAGCTCGGCCAGGAAGATCAGGGGATGACCGGACAGCGGAATCAGGGCAGGGGCACGAGGCTCTCCGGTAGAGGCGTCGGATCCTGACCGGCTGCTGTCTACCGGAAGCCTCTTCTCATGCCCGGCGGGCCCGCGCCATGCCTCTGGCGGACAGCCCCGCCGCCTCAAGCATGGAACCTCGCTGCGGCACTGCCGACTTCAGCCTCCGCTTCCATGGCCCGGCGTCCAGGCGCGCCGGAAAACGCCCGCTGGCGTACATTCGAGCTCTGTCAAAATCGCCGCGCAGTTGCAGTTGCAGTTGCAGTTGCCTCCACCGCTCACGCAGTTGCAGTTGCAGTTGCATATACACGTCCCGCCGTTGCCCTCCTCGCTGCCCGGCTTCGGCAGCTCGTCGAACACATCACTTTCGACGAGAACGTAGAGTGGCATTGTCATGCCGTGCATGAGCAACCGGGTGTCCGGCGCCAGGGTCAGCTCGACTTCCTCATCCGCCCTGGCGATCTTGAGCAGGGAGCGGGCCGGAACTTCCATGAGCTGGCCTCGCGCCTCCATGACAAGGCGGGTCCCCGACTCCTGTATCAAGGTGCCCTGAAGTGTCATTTCGGGCAGATGCGCCATCGTTTCCGACCGCTTCATGATGCTCCAGCTGGACGGCGTGCACTTCAGTCGGCATTCTCTCTCGGTGTCCTCGTGCGCGCGCCACCGCCCACGAACGGTGATCGCAACTGCGAAGCCGCCTCCTCGGAGACCGTCGCCGTGGTGCTGGAACAGTTGCAGTTGCAGTTGCAGTTGTCCGCGAGAACGCCGGGCGTCAGCGGTCCGAACACATCATCACCGATGAACCCCTCCTTGACGGACACGATCGTGCCCACCACGATCTCCGCGTCCTCCGCCAGCACGACCTCGTGATTGTCGCCCCCTCTTTCCTTGCGAAGCTTGACGAAGCGCATCGGAATCTCGATTATCGCGTCCGCCGCCCTGATCACCAGAGAATCTTCACTCTCCGCGATGATCTTTCCCTGCACTCGCGGCTGCGCGTCCTCCCGCGCCGCTGAGAGCGCAGCGTCGATACCTGACCTCGCCATCTGATTCTCCTTTCTAGGAAACAGTAGCAAGTACTTCCGTTTTGGTGGATGACGTCGTCAAGAAACGGCGCGCCGGAAAATGGTTCCGACCGCCAAGGCTTCTTCGCTGAGGATGGCGGCACAGTTGCAGTTGCAATTGCAATTCCCGCCGTTGCAGTTGCAGTTGCAGTTGCCCCCCGCCGTCGTCGTTCCATTGTCGGATTCGCTGCCCGCGAACGGCAGCTCGTCGAAGACATCGCTTTCGATGAGTTCCGGGATCGGCGACGTGGTGCCCCGCATCAGCAGCTGGGTGTCAGGTGCAAGGGTCAGCTCCACTTCCTCGTCCGTCCTGGCCACGTTCAAAAGCGACCCCGCCGGCACTTCTACGAGTTGACCCTGGACGTCCACGACGAAGCCGGCTTCCGAGTCCTTCACCACAGTGCCGCGAAGTGTCATGCCAGGTAGGTTTTCCAGCGTTTCCAGCGAACTCATCCTGCCTCCTTTCACAGGCATTGCCAGATGACCCTTGTACACTTGACGTCTGTTCACGTCTTGCAGGTGGTGGGGCATGCCGCCTGACGCCCCACCAGTGCTCACCTCAAGCGGTCAGCAACCCGCGACGGATGGTTCGTCACGGGGATGGGCGAGCTGCGACGGCACTTCTCCCCGCATCTTCTCGGCCTGCCGCAGTTTTGTGCCGAAGAAGGTAAGGTATCGCGGTATCACCGCCTTGTAGAAGGAGCACAGCGGCGAGCGGGTGAATGCATGACCCTTTACCCGGAGGTTTGTGATGGGGCAGCCTCCGGAGCACACTCCGAACCACTTGCAGCTCAGACAGTCGTCTTCGATACGCTCGTAATGACGCTCGGCCGGCGAGTGCGGGAAGGTGGCTGCGGCAGTGGCGAAGAGGTCGCCGGAAGGACGAAGCCCAGGCTCCATGACCGTCATGGGACAGGCCACGAGTGTGCCATCGGGTTTGATGACGAGGTGATTGTCCCCTGTACCGCAGGTGATGCCGCGCGTGGGCCTGTCGAAGTAGAGCTCGCAAAGGTCCAGGCCGGACCGGAGATCGATGACCGTTGCGGGATCTTCCAGGACCGTGAACGCCTTGTCGAAGGCGGCGGCGATGGTGGCGTTGTATTCGGCATACTCGGCTCGCCGGTCACCTCCGGCCCAGCTCGAGTTCGGATTGCGAACGATGCTGAGGCGGCAGCGCAGGCCGTGTCCGTAGATCCACTGAACCAGCTCAGGAAGACTGCTGCAGCTCTCCTGGCTGATGGTGGCCATGATGTACGGCCGGATGCCGTGTTCGATGAGCTTCTCGATGTTCGTGGACACCGTTTTCCATGAGCCCCTGCCGGAACCGTAGCGCCGATAGATGTCATGGTCGTCGCCGTAGCCGTCCAGAGAGATGGACATGGCGGTTCCCGTTCGGGTCAAGAAATCGAGGAGCTGGTCCTTCACCAGTGTGCCGTTGCTGAGCACCGCGAATTTGACCTGTGCCGGCGAATCCTGCATCGTCTGCAGCATGATGTCCCTGAAGAGTTCCATCCTCGGGACCGAGATGGTGGGCTCACCACCCGCGAATTTGATCGCGATGTTCTGGGTCCCGTAGCGCTCGGCCGTGCTGCGCACCTGCTCGGCGACCATCTTCATGGTTTCGGGCGACATCCCTTCGGACGTCTTCTCCCCGACGAAGCAGTAGTCGCACTTGAGGTTGCACATGTTGGTGATGTGCAACCACGCCGAGAAGTCCCTGGGAGCGTGGCGAGGCGGAGGCGCTGGATAAGGAAGCTGTGCAGGATATGCGCGAAGAAAGCCTCGCTCCTCCAGAGCGCTGATGGAACCAAGGGTCCCGATGAAGTCGGAGTGCCGAGCGAGGACATCGGCCACGGCCGCACCGTTCTCGAAGGAGTTCATGAGATCCCGAGTAGCGGAATCGATGAGCACGGGCAGGCCCTGAAAATCAGGAGCGAAAATCACCCATCTGTCGTTGTCGACGCTCTGCTCGAACAAGGTCTCCGGCTTGAAGAGCGTAGCAGACAGGTCGTATATGTACGCGTTTTCGCGCGCCTGTGCGGTCACTTCTTGTACGTTCATGATCCCCGTCTCGCTCTCTGCGCTGCGCATTCCCGCCACATGGCAGCACGCGCGGAATGAACTCGTTTGTGCGACTTCACCATAGAAGGCTCGGAACCAGGCCATCAACAACGACAAGCAAAGGCGGCTTCAGCGCTTGTTCTTTCGTCCGTCATATACTCATGACATTCACGGGGAGTCGGTGCAGGCTGGCACTAGAAGTTGTTACCAGAGGCGCGACCGGCTACCTTCCCTGAAGGTAAATACTGTCCATGCGATTATTTATATGCGCCATGGCGCTCACCTCACCATCGGCAACCCGACCGCCATCAGCACCGAAGCGCCGTTCTGGGGACTGCTTCTCAGATCAAGTTCGGAGCCAGATGACCAAGGTGGCCAGGGTGACGGTGCCGAGGAAGATGTAGGCGCGCTTGTCGTAGCGTGTGGCCACGGCCCGGAAGTTCTTCAGCCGGTTGATGGCCCGTTCGACGACGTTGCGTGCCTTGTAGCGGTCGGCGTCGAAGCCGGTGGGCCGTCCCCCGCCAGAGCCGCGCCTGCGGCGGTTGGCACGCTGGTCGCGCGGTTCGGGGATGGTGTGGCGGATCTTGCGGCGGCGCAGGTAGAGGCGGTTGGCGCGGGAGGAGTACGCCTTGTCCGCGGCCACGCTGTCAGGTCGGGTGCGTGGGCGTCCCGGCCCCGGCCGAGGGACCCGTACGGCCCGCAACACCCGCTCCAACTGCGGGCTGTCGCCGTACTGGCCCGGTGTCAGGACCAGTGACAGCGCCCGGCATCTGCCGTCCGGGGTGTTCACGAATAGGGCTGGCCTGGGGCGCAAGAGGAGGCGAGAAGATCGCTTCCCGCGTAGGCAGCCCGGGCGCTGACCGTTCAGGGGGATTGCCACGTGGCAGGGCCGGCCGAGGGAGGGCTTGTCTGTGGTGGGTGAAAGCATGTTCTTGCAAGATCTTCGTGCAGGGGTGAGCAGGAGTCCGGAAAGCTGGCTTTTCAGCTGGCCCGGCCCAAGGTCACGGTGCGGGTTCCGGGTGCGAAGTCGCCGAAGGACTGTTGCCAGGACTCATAAGGCCAGTAGTACGTCACAAGGCCCTCGGCGGGTCGGTAGTGGGCGGTGTAGAGCGTTGCCGTCCCCTGCTCGTCGACGGATCGATACAGCGGCGGCTTGAGCATCGCCGCCACGTCCGCGCCCGCGGCGCGGACGGCTCGCAGCCGCTCCTGCGTCCGCATGGCCCGCTCCTGCTCGTCGGTCACCGGCAGGTGCTGGTGATTGGAGGCGCAGGCCTCCGGTGCCACCGTCGGCGGCATATCCGGTCCCACGAACACCGTCATCGCCTTCTTGGGATCGACAAGGGTGAGGTTCTGGGGGACGGCGACCGGCAGGGATCGCAGCCTGTCGACCGCCTCATCGACGGTGTCGCACGTCTCCAGCAGGTAGCGCACGAGGATGAGAATGGCGAAGCCGCGTCCGTAGACAGAACGTCCGCCCCAGGTGTGCGAGATCGCGAGACCGGCGTCGTTCATCCCGTCCAGCAAGCCCCACAGCATGTCCTGCATCCCGATCACGGGGCGCAGGAAGCAGGAGGAGACGATGGTCCCCTCGCACTGATCGGGCCGCAGGTCATAGTTGCGCAGCAGCGTGCCGTTCTGGCCGATCTGGGTGCAGGACTGGGAGAACGGCCGCAGTGCCGCGTGGGTGAGGAAGACTTCCGCCTCGGGCCGGTCGAGTTGGCCGGCCAGGCGGTTCAGAACCGGGACCAGTTCCGGCAGGTGCGCACGGAACAGCGCCCGAACACGATCCGCGCCCTCCGGAGTCCTGCCTTCCGCGGTCAGCAGGCCCTCCATGTCCTGCCACAGGGCTCGGGCGTGGGCGGCCCACCGCTCGTCGCCGCCGTCGCCGACCTCGATCGCCTGGAAGGTCTTGTGCTGTTGCCACATGGCTGCCACTTTCCCTGTGAGAATCGGACGAGGTTAGGGCAACCTAGCTAATTGTGCGGGTAATTCACCAGGTGGCCGCCATCGGCTCCAGCCCGGGACGTGATCATGGATGGCTACGAACGCCACTGCCGGCTTCTCGCGCGGGCCTACCCGCTCCGATATCGGCAGACGCGGGGCGAGGAGTTGATCGGCACGCTGCTGGACCTGGCGAAGCCGGAGCAGACCAGGCCGACCCTGCGCGACTCGCTCGACGTCGTACGTGGCGGTATCGCACTGCGCCTGCGGGTAGCGCCCGCCGCTGTGGCGCTGGGCGCTGTATCGCCTGTTCCACAAGCGCCTTCCCTGCACCTACCGCTGGTGGGCACGCGACGACCTGCTGGGTTCGCGCTACCTGGCGCGGCAGTGCGCGGCATGGCTACTCGCAACATCACCCCAGTGGGCCTTCATCGGGCTCATGCCCATCGAATGGGTCCACACGGTGATCCTCTCGACACTCATCCGCATGCTCGGCTTCCTCCCGCAGCGATCCTTGCGCCTCTACCAGCTGAAGAGATACGAATTCGACCTGGAGCTGCAAGGCAACTCGCCATGGATGGCCAGCAAGTCGGCGGCGCCGACGTTGACGGCGTGCGTCCACTTGCCGACCAAGCTGGTCGACGTCGGCATCATCGTCTGGCGCACTGCCACCGCCCGGCTCCTGCCCCGGCTGCGGGACGGCCGACGCACCGGGCCGCTGTTCCTCACCGATCGCCGCGCCCGGGTGGAGCTGCCGCCCGGCGACCTCGACCCCGCCACCGGCCGGGCCCGCCTGTCCTACCGGCGCGCCGCCGAACTCGTCGAAACCGCCACCACCGAACTGCCCGGCGGACCATGGGCTCTGCACCAGCTCCGCCACTCGGCGCTCACGCACGCGGCCGAGGACGGGGCGAACACCTCCACCCTGCCGGCCTACTCCGGCCACACCTCCGTCGCCTCCCTGGCCCGCTACGCCCGCGTCTCACCCGAAGCTCTCGCCCGTCGGCAGGAAGGCCGCGACCCGGCAGCGCGACGCTGGCCAAGAGCCGAGTCCTGCGCTGACGCTGTCGCGCTGGTTGCGCAGGTGTCAGCGCAGGTGTCAGCGCAGGTGTCGGACGCCCGCGATGAAAGCCGGCCTATCGCCGATGGCGGTTCCACTGGTCCACAAGCCTGTCTTCCCTGTGCAGGATGCCCGTCTCGACGGGTGCTTCGGCCACTTGATGATCACGCTCGTGCAGCGCGGGTCGCGCGATCCGAGTGCACAGGTCGAGTCCGGCGGGCCGACCACCCGTTGACCAGCCACGCGGCACCGGCTTCGGCCGTACCAGCCTGGACACGCCAGCGACGTGAGTTCGCCTGTCGGCTACAGAATCGCCGGCGATCGAGGGAACAGTGCGTGAACGGCGGCGCGGACGCGGCTGTTGGCCTGCTCGGGTGTCGAGGTGTCGAACTTCCCGTCGAGGTGGAGGAAGGCCATGGGCCAGCGCCCAGACCGCGTCCGCCAACGGCTCGGGTTCACGGTCGGGAAAGACGCTGCGTACCAGGTTGTGCAGGTAGCCGGAGATGGCGGTGATCGCGGCGGCGCGCTCGTGGCTGGACGGATCACAGGGTTCGGCGAACATGACCTTGAACATCGCGGGCCGTTCGATGGCGAAGCGAACGTAGGCGACCGCTATGTCGGCGAGGTCGTCGGGACTCTTGGGCGCGGGATGGGCTGCGACCAGGTGCTCGGTGAGCTCGCGGTAGCCCTGCGCGGCCACCGCGGAGACGAGCGCGTCGCGGTCGGTGAAGTGACGGTAGGGGGCCGTCGGCGACACGCCCGCCCGCCTGGCCACTGCCCGCAGCGACAGCCCTGCGGCGCCGTCCTCCTCCAGGAGCTCTCGCGCGGCACGCAGGCAGGCGGCGCGCAGATCGCCGTGGTGGTACGGGCTGCCGGGCTGCGACACGGGACACTCCTTCCGATGTAAACGCTGCACACAGTCGTACCGTGGCGCGGTCAGCGGACGCCGATGGTCTTCAGGAGCTTCAGCGCGCCGGTCAGCAGGCCCGCCCATGCCTCGGGCCCCACCCGTGCAGGCGGGGAGAACCCCAGCAGGCGCTGGTGGGCCACGGTCTGCGGCTCGGTGTACTTCAGGAGGCCGTCGGCGCCGTGGCGGCGGCCGAGCCCGGAGTCGCCCATGCCGCCCATGGGTGCGTCGATGCTGCCCCACGCGGCAGCGAAGGCTTCGTTGACGTTGACGGTGCCGGCATGCACGCGGGCGGCCACCGCTCGGCCGCGGGCCGGGGTGCGGGACCAGACGCTGGCGTTCAGCCCGTACGGCGAGGCGTTGGCGCGCGCGATCGCCTCGGCGTCGCCGCGGACGGAGTAGATCGCGACGACCGGCCCGAAGGTCTCGTGCGCGTACAGCGTCATGTCCGGGGTGACGCCGGTGAGGATGGTCGGTTCGTAGAACAGCGGCCCCAGATCGGGCCGCGGCCGGCCGCCGGCCAGGACGGTCGCGCCCTTGGCGACGGCGTCCTCGACGTGCGCGGTGACGGTGGCGAGCTGGGCCGGGGTGGTGAGGCTGCCCACGTCGACGCTGTAGTCGTAGGAGGCGCCGAGCTTGAGCCGCTTCGTCCGGGCGACGAACGCGGTGACGAACCGGTCGTGGATCGACTCGGCGACATACAGCCGCTCGATGGAGACGCCGAGCTGCCCGGCGGAGGGGAAGCAGGCGGCGATGGCGCCGTCGGCAGCCCGATCGACGTCGGCGTCGTCGAGGACGAGCATGGCGTTCTTGCCGCCGAGCTCCAGGGAGGAGCGATGAGCCGTTGGCCGGCCTCGCGGGCGATCCGGCGGCCGCTGGCGGTGGAGCCGGTGAACATGAGGTAGTCGGCGCCGTCCATCAGCGTGTCCCCGAGGGAGCTGCCGCGTCCGACGACCATCTGCCACACCCCGGTGGGCAGGCCGGCTTCGGTCATCAGGTCGAGCGCCCACAGCGCGGTGAGCGCGGTCTGGGTGTCGGGTTTCTGAACGACGGCGTTGCCGGCCATGAGGGCCGGGATGGCGTCACCGGCGGCCATGCTCAGCGGGTAGTTCCACGGCGAGATGATCGTGACGACGCCCTTGGGGTGGCGCAGCTCGGTGGTGTGGGTGAGCACGGGGATCGCGCCGCGGCGGCGGCGGGGTGCCAGGAGGCTGGCGGCGCCGCGTGCGAAGTAGCGGGCGGTGATCGCGGTGTCGGTCACCTCGAGGAAGGCGTCGCGGCGGGTCTTGCCGCTTTCGGCCTGCATCAGGTCCAGCGCCTGGTCCTGGCGGGCCAGCACCAGGTCGTGGAAGCGCAGCAGGACGGCCCTGCGTTCGGCGATCGGGGTGGCGGCCCAGGCGGTCTGGGCGGCGCGGGCGCGGGTGAAGGCGTTCTCGACGTCGGCCGGTGTGGAGACCGGGAGGCCGGCGAGCGGGAGGCCGGTGTAGGGGGCGTGGGTGGTGACCCGTTCGGCGTCCGGTGCGGCGGTGACCAGGCCGCTGAGCCTGCTGAGCAGGTCCGGGGTCAGCCTGGCGGGCGGGGTGACCAGCTCGGTGATCATGAACGACTACCTGCCTTCCGGCTCGGCACGGAGAAGGGGACGGGCATGTGCAGGGCGATCTGGCCTTCGGTGACGACGTCGAACTGGATGGTCCTGATCGGCCGCAGCGAGCGCAGATCGTCGGACAGGCGGCCCTGTCCGAGCTGCAGTCCGAGGTCGCGGGGCAGGCGGCTGCTTCCGGCGGAGAGCATGTTGGTCTGGCTCAGCGTGGAGTGCCAGGCCTCCCCGATCTGTGTGTAGGAGGTGAGCGTGGAGACCCTGGCCCCGCTCGGGTACGCGCGTTGCGAGGGAGTGGCGGCGCTCATCGCCAGGTCGGTGCCGCCGGTGTCGTTGGCGACGCGGACGCTCGTCCGGTCGATGTCGACGTCGAGGTCGGTGACCCACATCCTCTGCGCCAACGGCTGTCCGTCGGTTCCTCAACCCGTGTCCGCGAAGCGGGCGACCACGCGCACGGGAAGCGATTGATCAGATACGCGTCGTTATCTACGCTGTCATCATGTCACTCCCCACCGAGCCGATCGGCAGCATCCCCCGCCCGCCTGCCCTGCTGGCCATCGCAGCCTCCGAGCCGGCCGAGGGAGCGTCCGCGCTGGCCGAGGCGCAGGAACAGGCCGTCCGCGACACCGTCCGCCGTCTCCAGGAGCTGGGTTCGCCGGTGGTCACCGACGGCGAGCAGGCCAAGCCCAGCTTCGCCACCTACCCGCTCGCCGGGCTCGACGGGCTCGTCCCGGACGGCGTGGTGATCCCCTTCGCCGACGGGCACCAGCGGCAGTTGCCCCGGCTGGCGGCCGGGCCGTTCCGCTACCAGGTCCACGCCGAGCGCTACCTGCGCGCCGCCCAGCGCCACGCGAGCGTGCCGGTCAAGCAGGCCGTCATCGCGCCGTCGGCGCTGAGCCTGCTCTACCCGGCCGAGGGCATCGACGGCTACCCGCGCGAGGCGTTCCTGGCCGACCTGGCCGACCAGGCCGAGGCCGACATCCGCGGCTGCCTGGAGGCCGGGGCGCACGTGGTGCAACTCGACTTCACCGAAGGCCGGCTCTCGCTCAAGCTCGACCCGAGCGGCGGGGTGCTGGACGACTTCGTCGCGTTCAACAACAGCGTGCTGGAGCGCTTCACCGACGCAGAACGCGCGCGCATCGGGGTGCACACCTGCCCCGGCGGCGACCAGGACTCCACCCACAGCCTCGACGTCGACTATGCGGCCCTGCTGCCCCAGCTGTTCCGGCTCAAGGCGGGCAACTTCTACCTCCAACTGGCCAGCGAGCCCGACCCAGACAAGGTCCTGGCGGTCGCCGCCGAACACCTGCCCGCCGACGCGCGGATCTTCGTCGGCGTGATCGATCCGGTGGACCCGCGGGTCGAGACCGCCGAGGAGGTCCGCGACCGCGTCCTGACGGCCGCCCGCCACCTGCCCGCCGACCGGCTGGGCACCTGTGACGACTGCGGGTTCGCGCCGTTCGCCGACGACACCTCCACCTCACGGGAGACGGCGTTCGCCAAGATCCGGGCCCGGCTGGAGGGCACCGAGCTGGCCTCGGCCGAGCTCGGCATCTGATCGTTGCGCCTGCCCGTCCGTGAGAACGTTGCCACGGACGAGCAGGTCACCCGCAAGGAGGTGGGCGGGGTGCGGCGCACGGACCGCAGCGTCACCCGCCTACCAGGTGCTGCACCGCGCTGGGCATCAGGCCGAGGACGTGCCTGCTGATGGTCGCCGTCGCACCGCAATCCAGTACGCGTGCTCTAGAGCCAACGCCGTTCAGTTAGGGCTGGGGTAACGGCGTCAAGGACTGGCCGGGATCATGGCGGTGCTGATGGTGGCTTTGTAGGTGGTCCGGTCGATGGCGGGTCCGCGTGCGTTGTATTTGGAGATCGCGCGTTTGACGATGCGGTCTTTGGTGCGGACTCGCCGGGCGGGCAGGAGATGGGCCAGGACGTGACGGCCGATGGCGCCGATCAGGTCGATGTCGGTGCCGGTGATGACGCCGGCGGCCAGGATGAGCTGGTCTCGGGCGGCGGCCAGAGCGGTGGTGAAGCCGGCCCGGTCCGGGTCGGTGCCCGGGAGGCTGTCGGTGGCGTCGGTCATCGCGGTCCGCAGCACCTGGTAGACGGTCAGCAGCGCCCAGACCTCCTGCTCGATGCCGTCAGGAGTGTGCGCCCGCAGGACGTGACCGCTCAGGATGGTGGACTTCAGCTCGGCGTAGGTTGTCTCGATCTCCCAGCGCTCGTGGTAGAGCCGGATGAGGTCGGCCGCCGGGTAGGCCGATGCGTTGGTGAGGGTGGTCAGCAGCCGGTAGTGGCCGGTCCGGGTGCCCGCTGTGGTGCGGATGGTGATCTCGGCGTCGATGACGCGGACGGTCAGTGCACCGAGCCGGGCCAGAATCGAGCCGTCCCGGCAGCGGGCCACGGCGGGCAGGTTGCGGCCGGACTTGCAGCGGACCAGCAGGTCGGCGCCGGTGGCGGCGACCTGGTTGAGCAGGTCGGTGGCGGCGAAGTTCCGGTCGCCCAGCAGGAGCATCCCGGTTCGCAGGTACGCGGCCAGACGGCGGGCGTAGTCGAGTTCGCCGGTGCTGGCAGGCCCGAACACGGCTGCGATCATCGACCTGGTTCCGCAGGCCACCAGCGCGGTCAGACGCAGTTGCGGGTAGCCGGACGTGCCGTTGCCGAGTCGCTGGCGGGTGAAGATCGTGAGGTTGGCCGGACAGTCCGGGACCGGTAGCAGGGTGCCGTCGACGGCGACCACCCGCAGGCCTCGCCACCATCCTGCGGCAGCGGTCGTCGCTGCGGGGCCGCTGATCAGGTCGAACAGCGCTTTCATCGAAGGCCGGGCCGAGCCGTTGGCGGGCCTGGCGAAGAGCGCTGCCGCTGGGCCGTGCCAATGCCAGGCCGGCCAGCCCGGCGCACAACCGGTCGAAGACCTGCCGGTAGCCCAGGTCGGTGAACAACGCCGCGGCCAGCAGCAGGTAGACCGTGACCCGCGCCGGTATCAGCCGGACCCTTCGCTCACGCGCACGCGTGTCTGCCAGCACTTCATCGACCATCTCGAACGGGATGATCCGGGTCAGTTCGCCCAGGTGTCCTGGCGCGAACACCCCAGCGGCTACCCCGGTCGTTCGTTGTATGGCAATCTGTTCCAACAGCGGAGCTCCTGTGGTGAGGATGTCTTGGAGTGACAGACCTCTTCTACAGCGGCTCCGCTGTTTTGTTCACCGGTCTTGACGAACCGCCCTCACCCTTAACTGAACGGCGTTGGCTCTAGAGCCGGGCCGTACAGCGGACGCATGTGGAAGGCGGCACGGGCCGCACATCGCTCCAGCCCGCCTTCCTGACGATCTCGGCGCCCCAGGCGACGTCCTCGGGAGTGAGCCGTTGCCTCCCGAGGAATTGGCCAGTGATGCGGTCGATCACGATCTGCCCCCACTGGAATTGGAGGGCCAGCCCGTCGAGCCCGAACGTCCCGGGAATGTCGTCGAGCACCTTGATGCCCGGCGCCTTGGCCAGGAGAAGGTAGGCGGCAGCCCTGGTGCCAGGCGTCGCCGGCGAGTTGATGAGCCGAGAGGCGGCCCCCTCCAGCCATGGCTCGCGCTCGGCGGCCACCTGAGGGTCGTAGCTTTCCAGCAGCCGTGCCCTGAGCGCCGCCGGCTCCTTGGGGAGGCTCCGCAGCTCTGCCAACGTCGGCTTCAGCCCATCGGCGAGCTCCAGCCCCAAGTCCAGGTCCGCCGAGCCGTATGCGGGCATGTTCTTGTCGCACCCCCGCGCGGGGCACAGCCTGGGGGAGCCGTCCTGTCGCCACGCTTTTAGGCCCTCGGCCGTGTACGGCTTCGACGAGATCGGCTCACGCCAGCCGTAGACCTCGCGGTTGGGCCCGAAGGCGAGGACCTCCATGGCCCGTTCCTCAACCTTGTAGTCATGGCCGTTCTTCGTCCTCATGACATGCTCGGTGTCGCGTCGCCAGAAGCGGCCCTTCGCCTCCGGTGTCGCCGCCAGCCTGGCGGCCGCAGCTTCCAGTTTCTGCATGGGGGTGACCGCGACCGGGTCCGACGCAGGTCGGGGTACGAGGATCACCACCGCGCCGACGATGAGCGCGACGGCCGCCGCGACGAGCGCCATCCCCGTCCACGACCTCCTGCCCGCCCGTACCACGGACCCGGCGGGTGCCTGTGCGGCTGCGAGTACCCGCTCCCGCGCCGCCGCCAGCTGGTCGGCCGACGGGGGTGGCACATCGGGCATCACCGAGTCGATGACCTGGAACTCGTTCATCCCAACACCTCACGCAGCTTGGTCCTGGCCCTGCTCAACCGGGACGCGACCGTCCCCGAGGCGATGCTGAGCGCCGCCGCCACCTCGTCGTATCTCAACCCGCCGTACGCGATGAGGAGCACCACGTCGCGTTCCCCCTTCGACAGCCGCGCCAGCGCCCCGGCCAGCCGATCAACCGTCACGCCCGCACTGAGCCTGTCCACGATCCGCTGGTCATGTCCCTCGTCGTCAGGTGGCGGCCCCGTCCTGGCCATGGCGCGGTACCTGCGCACCTCGGCGCGCCGGTGGCGGCCGATGAGGTTGGTCGCGATGCCCTACAGCCACGGCCTGACCCCACCCATGGCCGAGTCGAAGTGTTCGCGTTGCCTGAAGGCGATGAGGAACGTCTCCGCGGCGAGATCCTCGGCCACATCGGGGTCGAGCCTGCGCCCGATGTAGCGCCGGATCTCCACGTAATGGGCTTCGAAAACAGCTTCGAAGACGTCAGGAGCAGTGATCACATTCTTGTTTGCCCTCAAGCATGCGACTCTTCCAGGAAATCTTGATTACTTGTCGCAGAGATGTGTCCGGCCACAGGCCCAAGATTGTGCCGGCCGGTCCCGGGCGGGAACGCGCAGGTCATGGGCGAATGCACGGAGCTTGCCTGTCGTTTGCATACGCCTGGGTCCTGCCGTTGACGACGCTGTGACGAAGTGAACGCCCTCCAGCGCCTGGCCGGCGACTCTCCACGCGACCGATCCACCGTTGTCGCCGTGCTGTTCCGCCTACGTCCGCGGCCGTGATGTGCGCGCCTTGCAACCCGGGCAGAGCCTGTGAGGGGAGGGTCTGCCCGGCCAGGAGCGGATGTGGTACCAGCGCTCACCGTCGCCACCGATGAGACTCACGCTGACTTCTCCCATGGGTGCAGTTCGTCTTCAGGGAGCCGGTGAGCTGCGAATTCGCGATCCAGACTGTTTGAACGGCAGTTGTTGCCCACCTTGTGAGCAAGAACGCGAGGTGGTCATGAGCTCGCTGCTGGAGGAGCCGGCACGCCGCGAGGACGCCGCTCGCGCTCGGGTGGAGCAACTGCGCCGCCGGCTTGAGGAACTCGCGCAAGCGACGCCGTGATCAAGGGTTGAAGGAACAGGTGCTCCAGGCTGGAGGCGCCCTTGTGATGGGGGCGGCAGGCTCGGCAGACGAAGCCGTGTTGTGCGTGACGATGGCCGGGCTTGATCTTCCGCAGATCGAGCAGGGGCGGGGAAGGCCGGCGGCCGCCTGCTTCTCGACCTCACCGGGTGCAATCGCCGCTACCGGGTGCCCATCGGCCCCGGCGGGCTCTGGTCGGGCAGCAGCAGCCCGATGCCGTCGAGCATGCGGTGCAGCCCGAACTCGAAGATGTTCTCCGGTTCCGATGCCTCGAACGCCTCGTCCCCGAACTCCGCGACCATCGGCAGCCGCGCCGCCCCGATGCTGCGCGCGAACGCCTCCTTGCGGGCCTGCGCCCACTCCCGCCGCGTGTGCCTGCTGGTACGGGCGGCCTGCGCCTCGTGGGCGAGCGGCACGGCGGCGCTCTGCACGTACGTGCCGATCATGATGGCGACCTGGACGAGCGTGGCGAAGTCGAGCCCGTGCCCGTCGAGGGCGCGCATGCGCCAGTCGGTGTAGGCCATCAGCGCGGGCGCGACCGGCGGCCGGGTGGTGACCGCGACGAGGTGGGACATCCACGGATGCCGCCGGTAGAGCTCCCACTCCTGCCGGGCCGAGAGCTCCAGCCTGGCCCGCCAGCCGTCGGGCCCCGGCTCGGGCAGCGGGCGGGCGGCGAAGACGGCGTCGACCATGAGGTCGTTGAGCTCCTCCCGGCTCGGGACGTACCGGTAGAGGGACATCACGCCGACCCCCAGATCCGTCGCAATTCGGCGCATCGACAGCGCGGCGACCCCCTCCCGGTCGGCGAGCGCGACGGCGGCCCGGACCACCCGGCCCTGGTCGAGCGCCGCTTCGGCCGGACGCCCCGGCTGGGCCGCGGGCTCCTCGGGGGCGGGCGGCTCGGCGAGCCGCGCCCGGTAGGCCCTCGTGCGGCAGGCGCGCGAGCAGTAGCGCCGGGGCCGCCCCCGCTCCGCCGTCCGCAACTCCCGCCCGCACACCTCGCACGCCGCCACGTCACGCCCCTTTTCGTCACTACTCAATTCTGTGACGAAATTATACTTCATCCCTTTCACGTCGCATTAATCGTCAATTGATGTACGGTGTATTTATGACTCGTGCAATGTACGTCGATTCTGTGACGAAAATGGCTCTGGAACTCCACCATGTGACGAAACGCCATGGCGAGGGCGCCACCGCCGTCACCGCCCTCGACGACGTCTCCCTGGCGATCCCCACTGGCACCTTCGCCGCGGTGATGGGCCCCTCGGGCTCGGGCAAGAGCACCCTGCTCCACTGCGCGGCGGGCCTGGACCGGCCCGACTCCGGCTCGGTCGTCCTCGACGGCCGCCGCCTGGACGGCCTGGACGAGGCCGCGCTGACCCGGTTGCGCCGCGAGCGGATGGGCTTCGTCTTCCAGTCCTTCAACTTGGTGCCCACCCTGACGGTCGCGCAGAACGTGACCCTGCCCCTGGAGTTCGCCGGCCGCCGCGTCGACGCGCGCCGGGTGCGGGCCCTGCTCACCCGGCTCGGCCTGGGCGAGCGCACCGGGCATCGGCCCGGCGAGCTGTCCGGCGGCCAGCAGCAGCGGGTGGCCATCGCCCGCGCGATGCTCGGCGAGCCCGCCGTCGTGTTCGCCGACGAGCCGACCGGCGCCCTCGACACGCAGGCCGCCCGCGAGGTGCTGGCCATCCTGCGCCAGGCCGCCGCCCAGGACGGACGGACGATCGTCATGGTGACCCACGACCCCGTGGCCGCCTCCTACGCCGACGTCGTGGTGTTCTTCGCCGACGGCCACGTCGTGGACCACCTGCCGCGCCCCGACGCCGCCACGGTCGCGGCCCGCATGGCCCGCCTGTCCGCGCCCGCCCACGCCGGGGGTGCGCGATGAGGTGGCGGCTGGCCCTCGGCACGATCGGTGCCCACCGGGCGTCCTACCTGGCCTCGGCCGCCGTCATGGCGGCCGGGACCGCGCTGCTCACGGCGTTCGCGACCCTGCTGGAGACCGGCCTGGCCACCGGCCGCGACCCCGGATTCCTCGTCATGCTGCCGGCCATCCTGGGCGGCTGGACGCTGGCCGTCGTGGCCTTCGGCGTGGTGTCCACCGTGTCGCTGACCATCGGCCACCGCGAGCGGGAGCTGGCCCTGCTGCGCTCCATCGCGGCCACCCCGCGCCAGATCCGGCAGAACGTCGTGCTGGAGACGCTGGTCGTGGCCGTCCCCGCGATCGCCGCCGGGCTGCTGCCGGGCGCCGGGCTCGGCGCGGTCGTGCTCGCCCGCCTGGCGGACGCCGGGCTCGTCGGGGCGGGCGTCCAGCTGGTCGCGGGGTGGCCGAGCGGCGCGCTCGGGGCGGGTACGTCCCTGGTCGCCGCGCTGGCCGCCGCGCTGATCTCCAGCAGGCGCGCCGCGTCGATCCCGCCGGTGCGGGCGCTGGCCGCCGCCGGCCCCGCCCGCGCGCTCGGCCGGGGCCGCCTGGTGGCCGGAGGGCTGCTGCTGGCGCTGGGGCTGAGCCTGTCGGTGACGACCCTGTTCATGGCGGACGGCCCGCTGCTGTCCAGCACGGCGGGCCCGGCGGGCGTCGCCGTCGCGGTCGGCCTGGCCCTGCTCAGCCCGGTCGCCGTCCGGCCGGTGGGACGGCTGGCCGGGGCCGGGCTAGGGGCGTCCGGGCGGCTGGCCGTCCGCAACCTGCACGCCCGCGCCCCGCACACCGGCAGCGTCGCCGGGCCGCTGATCCTCATGGTCGGCATTGCCGGCGGCACGCTCTACATGCAGAGCACCGAGGACAGCCTCCATCGGGGCGCCGCCGACGTCAGCGCCCGGCTTGCCCCGGTGAACTACCTGGTCGTCGCCATGATCATCACGTTCACGGCGATCGTCGTGGTCAACACGCTGATCGCCGCGACCCGCCGCAGGGGCCGCGAGTTCGGGCTGCTGCGCCTGTCGGCCGCCACCCGAGGGCAGGTCATGGCAACAGTCGTGGCCGAGGGCGTGCTGACCACGGTCCTGGCCGTTGCGCTCGGCACGGTTGCCGCCGCCGCGACCACCGTTCCCTACAGCCTGGTCAAGACCGGGTCGCCGATGGCCTCCGGGCCCGGCTGGGTCTACGTGGCCATCGCCGGGGGCGCGCTGTTGCTCGTCCTGGCGGCCACGGTGCCCACCGCCGCGGGGGCGCTGCGGGTCAGGCCGGTCGAGGCGCTGTCCGCCCCCTGACCGCCGGCACCGAACCACTGTCCCCGCCGACCCCGGCGCCCCCGCCTGACCCGTTCCCCTGACCGTCCCCGCTGCGCTCACCCGCCGCACGCCTGCCCGAGGTGAGGTGCGGACGGAGTCGCGGCAGCCGCCCCGCTCAGGGGCGAAGCGGTGCGGTCGATGGGGATGCGGCGATGAGGCCGGTGGCCAGGTCGGTGCGGGTGTGGGTGGCCGTACGGCCCGCGCGTCTGGTCGTGACCAGGCCCGCAGCTCGGAGGGCGGTGAGGTGCTGGGAGACGGCGCCGGGCGTGACGGCGAGGCGGGAGGCCAGGTCGCCCGTGGACAACGGCTCCGACAAGGCTTCGAGGAGAGCGGCCCGGGTACGGCCGAGCACGGCGGTCAGGCCCTCGGGGGCGGACGGGGTGTCGTCCCAGAGCCGGCCCGCGCCGCCCGCCGGATAGACGAGCCAGCCCGCCTCCAGAGGTGAACGGTCGACGAGTACGTCCGGCCAGGTGAAGACGCTCGGGGTCAGCACCAGGCCGCGCCCCTCCAGCTCAACGGTATCGTCGCCCGCGCACCGCGACACCACGAGCTCGCCGCCGCTCCAGGCGACCTGCGTGTGCAGGTGGGTGAGCATTCCTGCGACGCCGCCCGCCGCGAGCCGTCGCGCCTGCCGGTCGACGTCGGCGTCGAGGACGGCGCCCAGCCGGTCCATGAGCGGGGCGATCAGCGCGGCATGGCAGCGCTCCAGCTCCTCCGCCACCCGCTTGAGCAGCTCACCGGCGGGCCTCGCCCGTACACCCGCCTTGGCCAGCTCCGACGTCACGAACGCGGGCGGCATCGCGCGCAGCCGAGCGAGCTCCGCGCCGATCCCGGCCGACGGACCCGGCGGCACGTTCATGAGGAAGGAAGGCACGGGCCCCGCCACCAGTTCCGCGAGCTCCTGATCCGGCGCGAAGGCCGTCCGCCGCCGCCAGCGGGCGTGCACGGGATGGGCGGCGGGCCGTACCAGCGCTCTGACCGCGAGCACGGTCTCGGTCAGCGGCGAGACCGCGAAGCGCACCTTGGCCGCCTCGGTCCCCGACAGCCTGATGCGCAATGGCACGCTTTAGCCCCTTCTAAACGGTTCTGTCGCGTACCTGCATCTTCGCAGACTGGTCGCCATGCAGACCTTCGTCTCCTACGACGGCACGACCCTCGCCTACCGGGCGGTCGGGTCGGGCCCGCCTCTGATCGTGCTGTCCGGCGGCCCCGGACGCGCCTCGTCCTACCTCGGCACCCTCGGCGGGCTGGCGCGGCACCGCACGCTCGTCCTGCTCGACACCCGCGGCACGGGTGCGTCGGAACTGCCCGCCGACCTGTCGACCGTCCGGGTGGACCGGCTCGTGGACGACGTCGAGGCCCTGCGGATCCACCTCGGCCTCGACGCGATCGACCTGCTCGGCCACTCGGCGGGCGGCGGCTGGGCGCTGCTGTACGCCGCCGCCCACCCCGGCCGTCTGTCGCACCTGGTGCTGGTCGCGCCGTCCCTGGTCGCCGTCGGGCTGCCCTCCGACGTCGGCACGGAGGAGGTGCTCTCCTCCCGTTCCAAGGAGCCGTGGTACGGCACGGCGCTGCCTGCCTACCGGGGGATGGCCGCCGCCAGGTCCTTCGCGGAGGCGGCGCGCTTCCGGGCGGCGTTCGAGCCGCTCATGTACGGCCGCTGGGACGCGGCGGCGCGGGCGCACGCCGCCGCCGACCCGGCCGAACGCTCACTGCCGGTCAGCGACCACTACTACGCCGGCTACACGCCCGACCCCGGCGTCCTTCCCGCGCTGCGCGCGTTGCCCGCGCCCGTGCTGTTCCTCGGCGGGGCCGTCGACCTGTGGCCGACCGCCGCGAGCCTCACTCAGGCCGCGTCGCTCTTCCGCGACGCGACCCTTCACGTGCAGCCGAACGCGGGACACTACCCGTGGCTCGACGACCCCTACCACTTCAGCGGCACGGTCGCCGCCTTCCTCACCACCTGATGGGAGCCACCGGGGCCGCCCTCACCGGTGGTCAGGGGCCTTTGATCGCTGATGGATGCTCCTATGTCTTGTCAAGCGGCTGCTGGAAGATCGTTTTCGCGCGTTGCCGGACTGGTCAGGACCTTGTAGAGCTCGCGGGCGATGTAGCGTTTCAGGCAGCGGATGATCTCCTTGGTTGACAGGCCGTCGGCGGTGCGGCGCGCCACGTAGGCGCGGGTGTTGGCGTCGTGGCCCATGCGCGTGATGGCGATCATGTAGAGGGCACGGTTGGCCTGTCGATCGCCGCCGCGGTTGAGCCGGTGGCGGTTGGTCTTGCCGCTGGAAGCCGGGACCGGAGAAACGCCGCACAGGGAGGCGAACGCCGCCTCGGAGTTCAGTCGGTCGGGGTTGTCACCGCAGGTGGACAGCAGCTGGGCAGCCGTCTCGACACCGACGCCGCGGACGGCCAGCAGGTCCGGCCGGGCCTGCTTGACCAAAACGGCCAGCTGGGCGTCGGCGTCGATGATCTCGACGGTGAGCGAGCGGTAACGCATGGCCAGGCGGCGCAACGCGGCCTTGACGCCCTGAGCTGGGTCGGCCAGATCGCCGGTAGGCCGCAGCCGGGCGCAGACGTCGGCGAGCTTGACCGCCGATCGGGCGGGCAGTTGCTCACGCAGCTCGGCGGGAGCGGTGACGACCAGGGCTTTCATCTCGTTGACACAGGCGGTGCGAGCCTTGATCGCGCCCGTGCGGACCAGGTGCAGGGCACGGATCGACTCGACGATCCCGTCACCGGCCTTGGGCACCGCGCTGGCCCGGCCGGCAAGCACGGCCTCGGCCGCTGCGTAGGCGTCCAACGGGTCGGACTTGCCCTTGGCGCGGCGTTGCCGTCGATCCGGGCGGTTGACCTCGATCACTCGTAGGTCCTGGCCGCGCAGGTGCCGGGCCAGCGCGGCACCGTAGGATCCGGTGCCCTCCACCCCGATCGCGTGCAGCCTGCCGAACGAACGCAGCCAGGCCAGCAGCTCGGTGTATCCGGCTGCAGTGGCCGGGAACTCGGCATCGGCCAGGCGGCGACCGTTCATCAGCACCACTGCGGCGTGATGGGTGTCGGCGTGGGTGTCGACACCGCCGACGATCCGCCGCTTCTTCGGCTTCTTGGTCATGAGCGTCCTTGTCTCGTCGGGGAGCATCGGTGGCGGTGCGTGCCTGGCGGCCGGGCGGGCAGACCAGTGACGGGACCAGCGCGATCAGGCTCCTATCAGGCCACGCGCGACCGCTCTGGCACGCACCATCGGCGATGCTTCCGGCTGAGGCGACAGATCCATCACAGGGCACCCGATCAGCGGGGCCGGGATGTCGTTGGGTCAGCCTCAAAGGGAGCACCTCCTGCCCCTTCCATCTCACTGGAAAGGGCCGTTGCTGCCACCCCTTGAGTCTCACTGGATGTCGTGCCCTCCGACGGCTGGGGTGAGCACTGGTCCATCAGGTCGCCGACCGGCTCCTGCGGCCTTCCGTGTCCTGTTGTCGATCACGGAGGTCGTTGTGCTGTTCGTTGGGGACGACTGGGCCGAAGATCACCGCGACGTCGAGGTTCAGGGCGAGGCCGGGAAGGTGTTGAAGCGGCAGAGCTACTGCGCACAGAGCTACTGCGCACAGAGCTGGGCCGTGCGCCCTCGACCATCAGCCGGGAGATCCGCCGCAATTGGCACCCGACCAACGGCCGGCACCGACCGCGCGCCGGCGGCGAAGTCGTGCTCCAGCCGGTCCAGGTCGAGCCGGGCCGGCGCTCACCGTCGACGCGTGAGTGGAGCCGGGCTGGCGGTCGAGCTCTCCGACGCTGTATCGATCACTTCGTCCAGGACCTCGCGGGAGCGGATCAGGTCGGTGATCATGTGGTCGATGCGGTCGCGTTGCGCGGTGAGCTCGCGGATCAGCTTCGGGGTCGCGATCTCGTTCGGGCGGCCGTCGGCATCTCTCAGGCAGGGCAGCAGTTGTGCGATCTTCTTGCTGTTCAGGCCCGCGGCATAGAGCGTCTGGATGCGTACGACGCGGTCGACCGCCCACTCGCCGTAGTCCCGGTGTCCACCGGGGGTGCGCTCGGCGCGGAGTAGTCCTTGCGCCTCGTAGTAGCGCAGGGAACGCTCGCTCACCCCACTGCGCCGGGCCAGCTCGCCGATCCGCATTCCGCACCTCGCCCGAGGACAACTTGAATCTGACACTGATGTCAACTTCTACCATGCCGGCACGACGAACACATACCTACGACGGAGGCATCGATGAGTGACCTGACCGGCAGAGTGGCGCTGGTGACCGGCGGCAGCCGCGGGATCGGCGCGGCGATAGCAAAACGGCTGGCCGACGCGGGGGCGGCGATCGCGTTGACATACATCCAGGCAGCAGACCAAGCGCGCGAGGTCGCCCAGCAGATTGAGGCCGATGGTGGCAGGGCTGCGGTCGTCCAGGCCGACCTTGCCCAGCCGAACGCCGCGGCCGAGGCGGTGGAGCAGACAGTACGACAGCTGGGCCGCATCGACATCTTGGTGAACAACGCAGGTTTCCTTGCCTACGGCCCGCTGGCCGAGGTGTCCGCTGCGGAGCTGGATCGGGTGCTCGCCGTGGACGTCCGGTCGGTGTTCCTGGCCGCCCAGGCCGCCGCCCGGCACATGGGCGAGGGCGGACGGATCATCAGCATCGGCTCGTGCTTCAACGGCCGCGTTCCCGGTTCGAACTTCGTCCTGCAGGCGATGGCCAAATCCGCGCTCACCGGGCTGACCAAAGGACTTGCCCGGGAGCTGGGGCCGCGCGGGATCACCGCCACCATCGTGGACCCTGGCCCGATCGACACCGACATGAACCCGGCCGACGGCGAGACTGCCGATTTCCAGCGCTCCCTCACCGCCCTGGGCCGGTACGGCGAGGCCGCGGACATCGCCGCCGCGGTGGCCTACCTGGCGGGTCCCGGCGGCCGTTACGTCACCGGCGCCACCCTGGCCGTGGACGGCGGGTACACCGTCTGACGGCGAGTCGTCCCACTCCGCCCGAACGCCTTCCAGCGACGCATCACCTCGAAGCCTGCCGGTGATCATCTCCTCTGCGGCGAGCGACCCCGAGATCACCTACCCCCCACGAGGCACGAGGCTCTACCGGTGACGTCCGATCGCATCCTGTGCACTTCTCTGAAGGGGCTGGGGTGAAGGGAATTTCGCAGGAGGCGCCTCGCCGGGGGCCTACTTCACTCGGGCACGTTCGCGCGGCCGCCACCGACCCGCAGCCTTCCTCCAGGCTCATGCTCACGCCGGCGTCGCACACGAAACCGGACACGCCCAACCCGCCCGTCAGTCAAAGTTCAACACCGTCAACGACCGACAAACCAGCCATGTCCTCATACAGAGTGGCGCTGAACACCTACTTCGTTGGGCCTGTTGCACCGCTCCGAGTACGCGTCCAGTTCACCGACGAAACCTGTGGAATCTCACGTCATGACCTCTCGCCTGATCTTCCGCCCCATCAGCGGACCAGAGGAGATCGACCTCTTCAACACACTGTCCGGCCCTTACAACGACAGCCTTGCGGACGATCTCCGGAACGGACACTCCAAGGCCGACTGGATGTGGATGGCCCTGCGCGACGGCCGGCCGGTGGCACGGGTCGGCTGGTGGTCCCGTAGCGGCACTGAACCGGAAGTCATGGAAACCCTTGACATCGAAGACACTTGCGACGACCCGATTCGGATCGACGTCGGCGAGCATCTCCTGCGCACCGCCCTGGCCGAGCTCTTCCCGGCGGGCACCCGTCCACCTGAGTACGTTCTCCAGCCCGTACCGGCGGACTGGAGGGACGCCCCCGAGACCGGCAGGCGGATCAGGGACCGGATGGAGGTGGTGCGGCGCACCGGCGGCAGGGTGTTCGTCGAGAGGCTCCGCTACCGATGGACATCCGACACACCGTTGCCCGCACCCCGAGGCCGACTCACCTTCCGTCCGATCAGGGACGAGGAGGAAGCGATCGCACTCCTGAGCGGCATCCTTCCAGGCACGCTCGACGCCTACAGCCGGGCCGACATCGCACGCTCCTCCATCCAGGACTACGCCCATGTGCAGTACCACGACGAACTGCTGAGCTATCCCAGCCCGCGCGAATGGTGGCGGGTCGGCGTCCAGCAGAACGGCGAACCGGTAGGGATGGTCGTCCCGGCGCAGAGCCCGAACGGCTTCGTGATCGCCTACTTGGGGGTTGCCGAAGGCCATCGTGGTCAGGGCTTCGTCAACGACCTGCTCGATGAGGGAACTCGCCTGCTGGCCGCCCAGGGCGCCGAACGCATCACCGCGGACACCGACCTGGGGAACGAGCCGATGGCCCGGGCCTTCGAGCGTGCCGGATACGACAACTTCGCCCGGCGCATCGATATGTGCTGGGACTGAAACGGCCCACCTCTCGCGGATGCATCCGCATGATGCTGGAGGGCGAACGGACGGTCGCGTCGGTGGCACGCGAGTTCGGGACTCGCCGGGCTGGTCGCCGAGGCCGACCGCCCGCTCCGCGCGTTCTCCGGCGGCATGCGGCGTCGGCTCGACCTGGCGGCCTCCCCGGTCGGAGACGCGCGGATCCTGTTCCTTGACGAGCCCACCATCAGCCTGGACCCGCACACCCGCAACCAGCTGCGGGAGGCGGCCGACCCTGCCCGCCGATCTCGACGCGGTCACCGCGATCTTGACCGGACTTACGCGTCACGAAGATCGTCAAGTCCCCGGTGCAGTTCGTCGACGTCGTCCGCTGCCTGGTCTCGCTCGGCACGCTGCTGGCCCTGCACAAGCGCATGTTCGTCCAGACCGGGCGAGAGGTGCAAGAGGCTGAGGACGAAGGGGACGTCGATGCCGTGGGTCGCGCTGGCCGGTCCTCGCCAGGTGAAGTCGTACAGCCAGGTACGGCCACCTGCCCGGGCGTGGGCGTGATCGATGTGGACGGGACCGGCCTCCTCGACACGATCGCGCACACAACGCGCGGCACACAGAGCGCCGCAGCGACCGCCGTCGCCGCGATCGAACGGCGTCGGCGTCACCGCAGGCGCTCGCTCAGGGTTCACGCATGGCCGTGTTCCCAGGCCCAGGCGGCTATGCCCACGCGGTTGCGCACACCGAGCTTGCGCTGGACGTTGGCCACGTGGGTCCTGGCGGTGCCCGCCGAGATGAACAACTCGGCGGCGATCTCGGGGTTGGATCTCCCTGCGGCGACCAGCTTGACGATCTCCAGCTCGCGGTCGCTCAGCGGCTGTTCACCCGGTACGCCGGTACGAGCGGGTGACGGGGTGAGATGGCGCAGCAGCCGTACGGTCACCGAAGGGCTGATCAAGGCATCGCCGGCGGCCGCCGCTCTGACGCCCTCCACGAGGAGCGCCGGCCCCGCGTGCCGTACTTCTCGCGGGAGATCGCCAAGATCGCTCCCGCGAAGGGCCCCGAATCGAGCCGCGTGGTGTGACGGCTTGCGGGGGGGAGGGGGTATGGCGACGCCGGCGGAAGGATCCCCGATCAGCTCGGAGGCCGGCCGGGCGCGTGCTCGAAGGTGAACCGTCACGTGAGGCGTCCCGGCGTTCCTGGCGCCGTCTCCTGCCCGGCGCCAGGGGCGGAAGTGTTCACGATGCGGTTGAGCCCGCATTGACAGATGAAAGGCTGAAATGTCGGTAACGATCCCAGGCTTCGATGAACACCTGATCAGGGTGGACGGCCTTGACCTTCATGTCGCCTCCGGAGGAGCGGGACCTCCACTGCTGTTGCTTCACGGCTTCCCGCAGACGCATTTGGCCTGGCGAGATGTCGCTTCGGCGCTGGCAGACCGCTTCCGCGTCATATGCCCCGACCTGCCCGGCTACGGAGCCAGCGCCAAGCCAGAAGGCGGCCACGAGCACTATGCCAAGCGTGTGACCGCGGCGACCGTGGTGGCGCTGATGCGGCAGCTCGGCCACGAGCGTTTCAGCCTGGTCGGCCATGATCGTGGAGCGCTGGTCGCATTCCGGGCAGCGTTGGATCACCCCGACGCCGTCGCTCACCTCGGCGTGATCGACGTCATTCCCACCGTGGACATGTGGGAGTCACTGGCAGGTGTGGGTGGTGTCTTCGGCTTCCATCTGTATTTCCTCGCGCAGCTCAACGACCTGCCCGAGCGGATGATCGGCGCCGACCCCGACGCGTTCTTCGGCCACTTCCTCGATTCCTGGGCCGCGGCCGGCACGTTCGACGCCGAGATCCGTGAGGCGTACCTGGCCGCGACGCGTAATCCGGAAACGATCCACGCCATCTGTCAGGACTATCGTGCCAGCGCCTTCGTCGACGTCGCCCACGACCGCGAGGATCGGCGGGTCGCTCGGCGTATCAAGGCCCCCACCTTGGCAATCTGGCAGGACCCGGGCGACATGGTGCTGCCGTTCGACCCCTCGGCGATATGGCACCGCTGGGCGCCGGACGTCCGCACCTTGATGCTGCCGGGTGGGCACTTCCTGCCGGAGACTCAACCCGCCGCTGTCGCCGAGGCGATCAGCGCCCTGCTCAGGCGGACGTGAAGCGCATGGGATGGTACCCGGTCATCGACAAGGCGGACGTCCCTGCTGGACCCCCGCAGTCGCGCTGACCAGAGCCGCAGGACGTTCGCGACGCATGGAGAAGGACGCCATGCAGGTACTGCGTCAGTTCTGGCCCAGCGGGAGATTCGGCCGTGGGGGCCTCGCTGTCGTGCACCTCCGGGTCGTTCGGCGCCATCGGGCTGCACTCGCTTGACCGTCTCGTGGTCAATCGACCGCCGGTTTTCAGGACCTCAAGCCCAGTGCCGCCGTGTGAACCACCGGCCGACCCGCCTCGCCCGGTCGGCTGTCCCGCAGAGCCAAGGCGGCTGATCGGGTGTCCGGCGTCAGGCGAAGAAGCGCGTCAGGTGCGCGGTGACGATCTCGGGCTGTTCCTCGGGGATGTAGTGGCCGCTGCCGGGCACGAGCACCACCTCGACCTCGGTGCCCTTGTCCGGCAGCACCGCCTGGAGGAGCAGGTGACCGTTCTCCCCGCCGCCCAGGCCCAGGATCGGGGCGGTGACCTTGCCGTAGGTCTTCTCGTCGGCGATGTCCTGCGCGAAGGCCCGGTACCAGGAGTTTCCCGCCCGGATGGCGTCCGGGGTCGAGTAGGCGTGGGCGTAGATGTCGCGGTCGCGGTCGCTGATGGAGGCGGGATCCTCGATCAGGTAGTCGCACATCCAGTCGATGAGCTCGCGGGACCGGCCGGCGAGCAGGCGTTCCGGCAGGCCGGGTACCTGGTTGAAGGCGAACCACCACAGGAAGCGGCCCGGCCCGGCGTGGATGTCGCCGTCCACCTGATGGCGGCCGGGACGGGGAAGCAGGGAGTGGTTGAAGAAGCGCTCGTCGGGGTGCGCGATGTCCAGCAGGGCGATGCGGCGGGTGTGGGCGGGGTGGTTGGCGGCCAAGGCGTAGGCGACCATGCCGCCGATGTCGTGGCCGGCGATGTCGGCCCGCTCGTGGCCCAGGTGGCGGACGAGCGCGGCGATGTCGGCGGCCATCGTCTTCTTGTCGTACCCGGAGGCGGGCTTGGCCGAGCCGCCCATGCCGCGCAGGTCGACGGCGATCACCTGGTGCTGTCGGGCGAGCGGCGGCATGATCTTGTGGAACTCCCACCAGGTCTGCGGCCATCCGCCCAGCAGGATCAGGGGCCTGCCGCGCCCGCCCGTCACATAGTGCAGGCGGGTCCCGTTGACGTCGGCGTGCCTGCTGACGAACCCACCCTCGAGCGAGCTCGCCAGCTCGGCGTCGGACGGTACTTCACTCATGATGGTGTCTTCCTACGGATGTCGTGCCGGATGATGCAGTGGTTGACGGCCAGGCGCGGTGTCGCCGTACGAGAGCCGGCCGTGGGGCAGCGGCAGATCGCCGTATGATCCGCGTACGGCCACCGCCGCAGGGCCACTCCCGCGAGCCCTTTCCCGGACGCAGTTGTCCGCGAGCGTGATCAGCCATGCGTCATCGGTGTCGGTGGCGGACAACGCCGGCTGCTCACCGCCGCCATCCAGCCGGCTCACGGGTTCAGCGATCTTCGGAAATACGGCTGATTCTCGAGGAGATCCTCGATCCTGTCGGCGGCGACGCCCGGGGCGATGTGTGGAAAGCCTCCCGGCGCGAGCTCGGCGTCAGCGAGGTGGCTTCGGCCGCGTCGCAGTACTGCTCATGTGTCAGATGAGTCACGAGTGCCCTTTCTCGATCACCGGCCAAGCGGTCTGCCGCTGGTTCGAACTTCCACGGCAGCCAGCGAGGCTATTCCTTGACATTGGCGTCAAGGTCAAGCGGTGCCATGCGCTCGCGCCATCTGGCGTCAGCGGGACTTGGCCCATTCGAATGCACTCGGTTGTCGCGACCGCGGGAGGGCGCTGAACCGGCGGGTCGAGACGGCGGCGAGCGGGGCGGGTCAGGCGTAGGCGTCCGAGTTCGGTCAGCGGGCTTACTCATCGAGAGCTTCAGTCCGGGCTCGTGGCGTCACGCCGGGCCGCCCGCGTCACGGGGCGGCCCGGCCTGGCTGGTCCATGTCTGCAGGATCGGCCTGCCGGCTTCCGGGCGGCTTGGATCTGGACGCAGCACCTGATCAAGCGCCTGTGCTGCCAAGCCTGGAATATGGCTGCCAACACAAGGAAGGAGGTCACGTGACCAACACGACGCGCCCAGACCAGCCACGACAGCTGCGAGCTGATCCTCGCCGTCGCAGCGGAGCTGTTCGCCGAGAAGGGCTACCGCCAGACCACCTTCGGCGACGTGGCCATGCGCTCCGGGATCAGCGGGGGCTCCATCCCGTGGCATTTCGGCAGCAAGGAGGGGCTGCTCCTGGCCGTGCTCGAACGTTCGACGGAGACGTTCCGCACTGGCCTTGTTCGCGGTGCCGACAGGTGCCAGGCCGCAGTGTGTTTCTGGCGTACTCCGGCCGCACCTGTTTTGCCCTTCGTCCCGCAACAGCGAGCCGGGCACAGGGAACCCGACAGCAAGCCCAAAGATCCAGACACGACGTCACCGCCCCGTTCCGGCCGAAATCTGGACATGTTTGCATACGGTCACAAATGGCCCACGAAAGGAGGAAGCCTGCATGTCGAAAGCTTTCCTGACAACTGTGGCGGCAGCCGCGACCATGGCGGCTGGGCTCGTCGCCTTCACCGCGTCACCGGCGCAGGCCGACGCCAGCGATTGCGTGTCCTACCTGGAGGGCAAAGGATACGGCCCGAACGCACGGACAAGGGCGTCATGCGCGGTGGCCGCCAGCGGCGAGATAGGAGGCTGGCTCCAGTGCCGCGATTCCCTCAACAGAGCCGGAATTCCAAGAGATGTGGCCTCCAGAGCCTGCGATCTCGGCGGGATGTGACTGGCCCCGTTCATCGCCGGCGGCACGTCTGTCGCGGGCCCAACTGCCTAGCGGGAATGCTCGGCTGGATATGGTCACGCCCCCGGTTCGTCCGGGACGTCACCCGTGCAGGAGGGTTCGCACCTCCGCCAGGAGGTCCACCTGCCGCCGCCAGTCGCCGCCCGAGATCCCGACGACCGCGTGGCTCGCCCCGGCCTCGCGGTAGTCGTTCAGCCGTCCGGCGGCCTCCTCGGGGTGGCCGGTGAGGGGGATCGGCAGCACGTCCTCAAGCGGACGGCCGTAGCCGGCGCTGATCCCGGACGCCACCTGAGCCCGGGACGGGACATCGGGCCCGGCTCCCAGCGCGGCGGCGCAACCGATGGCGACGATCGGAACGGGACGGCTTGCCTGCCCGGCCAGCTCGGCCAGCCGTCCCCGTCCCTCGGCGACCTCCAGCGGGGAGATCAGCGAGGGGAACCAGCCGTCGCCCAGCCGCGCCGCCCGCCGGATCGCCGCCTCCGACGCGTTGCCGACCCACACGGGCGGCATGGCCGCGGCCGGGGACAGCGTGACCGGCGGCTGCCCCGGCTCGTCCGGCAGCCGGGTCTCCTTCCCGGCCAGCAGCTCGGGGAGCAGTTCCAGCGCGGTGTCCGTACGGCGTCCGCGCCGCCCGTACGCCACCCCGGCGGCGGCCCACTGCCCCGGCCCGCCGCCCGAGCCGACGCCCAGGACCAGCCTGCCGCCCGACACGTGCTGCAGGCTCGCGACCTGCTTGGCTGCCCAGGCCAGCGGCCGGATCGCCGGGACGAACACGCTTGCGCCGATCCTGATCCTCGACGTGACGGCGGCCGCGGTGGCCAGCGCGATCGACGCGTCCAGGGTAGGCGCGCCGATGGCCAGGTGGTCGCCGTGCCAGACGCCGTCCAATCCGGCGTCCTCCGCGTGCCGGGCGGCCTCCCGCAGGTCGAGGCCCCTTGTGCGCTGCTCGCCGACGCCGGGAAGGATCACGCCGATCTCAAAGTTCTTCATGCGGCCGACTATGCAACCTCAGGCGGGCTTGAGGTCAATCCCACTCCGGAAGGCGGGCCCGCCGGATCGGCAGTTCCCAGGTCAGGGCGTACACGTCCATGGCGTGGAGGCCGACCCGCAGCAGCCGCCTGGCTCCAGGACCAGGTCGAGCGCGACGACCACCCCCGGGCGGAGCGCACCACATGATCGTCGACTGGGCCGCCCTGGAGTCCTTCTTTCATCGACTGGTCACCCGGTGCACCGGAACGGCCTGGACGAGGTCGCCAACAAGCTCAGAAACTCGCCGACCACAGCACGCCCCTCGACCATGCCGCCTCCTGAGGGTCCAGGTGGGGCAGGAGTCTGGTCGCCGTCAACGGCGAGGCCCCCAGCCTGCCGAGGTGGACGACGACCACGGGCGCGCGCCGGCAGTGGGCGGCCCCGGCTTTCCCGGGGCTTGGGCACCTGGGCGTCGCGGTCACGTGATCATGAGGTAGGCGAAACGTCTGATCGGTCTGACCTCGATCCGGACGTACACCGCAGCAGCGCCATGTAGAGCCGCTCCGCCAACTCACCCGGGTGGTTGACAGGAAAGAACTCTTCGGGGACGTACCGGCTATCGCCGCGGCGGTGATGTGGTGCCCGGCGGCGCTGAACTTCTTGCCGGGCAGCAGGCGGGCGATGGTCGCGTGGCTCGTGATGGATAGACGACGCCGGTTTCCTCCGCCAGCTTCACCGCCAGGGCGCAGATCCTGAGTTCGGGGCCGACATGCATAGTCAGATCCAGAACGTCGAAGTCGGCCGGTTGGAGATGATCTGTTCGCCGGGGAGTTTCCAGTTGGGGGAGTGTTCTGCAACGGACGGCTGGAGGGGGGCACCGGCCAGCCGAGCAATGACCCCCGATCGTCGGCAACCGCGGCGGGCACACGTTCGGTGAGCCTGGCCGGTTGCCGCAATGTCGTCACGGCCGCAGGGTCGCCGAGGTGGGCTGGGTCTGGGCGAGCCCGCTCAGCAATGCGCATGACGCACAGTCCGGGTCGAGGTGCTTGCCGAGCCGTTCACGGGCCAGGGTGAGGCTCTCGACCAGCCGTCGATTGATATAAGGGCCGTTGGCCACCGCCCACGCGCGCACCCACACCTGCGCGGCCGGGTCCTCGGATTGGTCTGCGGCGTCGATGGCGGTGTGCCACCAGCGGCGGGCTTGGCGGCGCTCGCCCAGGTTCGACCACGCCTACGCGGTGACGCCGGCCAGATATCCCGCGGAGCGCAGCAGCCAGGCGTGCCGGCCCGTGCCCCCGGATGCTCAGGAAGCGGCCGGCGGCCGAGGCGTGCCGGGCCGTGCCCCGCGTCCGCCGTCCTCCTGCCTGGACTCGGGCGCCGGCGCGATGCGCCGTACCACCACGCCGAGCAGCCATTCCGCCGGCACGTAGCCGAAGTGCCGCGAGTCGCGCGAGGCCGCCGCGTTGTCGCCGAGCACGACCAGGCATCCGTCGGGCACGACCCGACCGGGAGCGTGCGGCAAGGAGGCGATCTCGCGGGGAACCGGGTCACCAGGCACGGCGGTCACGCGCTTGACCACCCGGAACGGCTCATCCGCGGGTTCCCGCGCCGCGACGGGCCCTCCGATCGGCTTCCGGCCGTTCACCGGGCGGTCCGACGGCGCGCGGGGGTCGGTGGTGAGCGCGGCCTCGGCCGCCATCTCCGGCCACATCTCCGTGAGGCTGCCGACGAGCAGCACCACCTGGCCGCGCCGGACCGCCTCCAGGGACGCCCGCCGGACCAGCACCCGGTCGCCGTCGCGGAACGCCGGCTCCATGCTCACGCCCGCCACCGTGATGACGAGGTAGCGACGGCGCAGCCGGACGGCGACCGCGGCCGACGCCCCGAGGACGCACCCCGCCGCCGCCAGCAGTGCCAGGACGGGTCTCAACGGCGTTCCCCTCCACTCATCGCGTCACCGGCTCCACGGGCTCCTCGGCGTAACCGGCCGCCTGAACGGTGAACAGCCGGGCGTACGTGCCCCGGGCGGCGAGCAGGTCGGCGTGCCGCCCCTGTTCGACGACCAGCCCGCCGGACAGGACGACGATGAGGTCGGCGTCCCGGATCGTGTTGAGGCGGTGGGAGATGAGCAGGCTGCTGCGGCCGTCGCGCATCCTCCGCAGCCGCTCGTGCACCTCGTGCTCGGCCTCGGGGTCCAGGCCCGCGTTCGGCTCGTCGAGGATCATCAGGTCCCGGTCCTCGCGGAGGAAGGCCCGCGCGAGGGCCACCCGCTGCCACTGGCCGCCGGACAACATCACCCCGTTCCCGGGGTCGTCGGCCTCGTCGTCGGCGAAGAACAGGCGGGTCAGCAGCGTCCCGTAGCCATGGGGCAGGCGGGACAGGGTGCCGTCGATCCCGGCCCGGACGGCCGCGCCGCGGATGCGGTCCAGGTCGCCGAGCGCCGTCAGGTCGCCCATGGCGATGTTGTCGGCCGCGCTGAAGTCGTAGGTCATGAAGTCCTGGAGCACCGCGCCGACGCGGCGGCGCAACTCCTCCACGGGCACGTCGCGCAGGTCCACCCCGTCCCAGAGGATCGCCCCCCGGGTGGGGTCGTAGAACCGGCACAGCAGCTTGACCAGCGTGCTCTTGCCCGCGCCGTTATGGCCGACCAGCGCCGTCGAGGCGCCGTGGGGGAGGAAGAGGGTGACGCCGCGCAGCGCCCACGGATGGTCGTCGCTGTAGCGGAACCAGACGTCGCGCAGTTCGATGCCGCGGCGAAGCGCGGGCAGCGGCGCCGGGTCGTCCGGCGGGGGCAGGTCCGGCCCGGCGTCGACCACCGCGACGTAGTGGCCGAACAGGAGCACTTGGTGGTGCGCCCCGGCCATCGACGTGATCAGCCCGCCGAGCGCCCCCTGCAGACCGGCGACCACGGCCACGAACATCGACACGTCGCCCACCGTCACCTGCCCCCGCCCGGCGGCCACGACGACCCACACCAGCCCGCCACCGGCGATGACCGCCGACAGCGCCGCCAGCGCCCCCTGGACGACGACCTCCCGCCGGTCCGTCCGCCGCCGGGCCTCGTCGGCGGCGCGCCGCTCGGCGACCAGCCGACCGCGGAGATAGGGGCCGAGGCCGAACAGCCGGATCTCCTTGGCCGCCGTCGCGCTGGCGAGCAGGTCGCCGTACAACATCTGCCGCCGTTCCGCCGGGCCGATCCGCCACATCATCGCGGCGCGCCGCCGGGACAGCTGCAGCTCCAGGATCACCGTGGGGACGGCGGCGGCCAGCACGACGACGGTGAACCCCGTGCTGATCACGGTCAGCGAGCCGAGGAACCCGACCAGGGTGAGCGCCCCGCGCACCACCTCGAACACCGCGTCGGCGGTCCTGGCCGGCGCGGACGCGCTCTGCTGGGCCAGCCGGAGCCGGTCCTGGAAGTGCGGATCCTCGAACCTGGCGACCCCCGCCACCTGCTCGACCGCCGCGAACAGCTCGTCGTGCCCGCGGAGGGCGGCCCTGCGGTCCATCTCGGCCCGCAGGTACTGGGCGACGCGCGGCACGACCCCGAGCGCGATCCCCGCCGCCGCGAGCCCGGCCGCGGGCCCCACCAGCCCGGACGGCGAGCCCGGCGCGGACGTCAACCGGTCCAGGACGGCCTTCGTCAGCCAGGCCACCGCGATCGGGATCACCGCGACCGCCGCCGTGCACACCAGGTACGCCAGGCCGTGCAGGGGCGCCGAACGGAACGTCAGCGCCACGACCCGCGCCGCGGTGGCCGCGAACGCGCCGGGGGATGTCCGGGGCTCCCGGCTCACGCAGCCCTCATGACCCGCAGCAGGGCGACGTCGGGCGCGGTGGCGAGCAGCGCGCCGGTGCTGTCGACGACGTAGTGCGCGGGGAACCCGTCGACCGCGAAGGCCCGGCTGAGCTCGCCGTCGAACTCCTCCACGGTCACGCGGGCCACCGGTGTGAGCGTGCGGACCATCTCGTCGCTGTCCTCCTGGTCACCGGCCAGGACGGCGAGGACCTGCCGCCGCCCGCCCGGCAGGCCGCGGGCGAACTCGACGAACTCCGGCAGCGTCTCCCGGCACGTCGTGCAGCCGGGGCTGAAGAAGGCGACCAGGGTCTCCCCCGTCAGCAGGTCGCGGGAGACCGGCTCACCGTCGACGGTGGTGGCCAGGAAGTCGCCGACGCTCCCGCGGAGCCTCCCCGGCGGACGGTCACCGTGGGACAGGAGGCTCCGCAGCTGATCGGTGTGCTCCCGCAGCCGTCTGACCACTCCCAGCGTCAGCACCAGGTCGAAGAGGCACAGCGCCCCCACCAGGATCATCCCGGTGACGAGCATCGACATGACGTTCTCCTTTCGGCGCCGGTCCGGCGTTCGCCGCCGGGGACACGAACAGTTCGACCAGGTCGTCCAGCCGGCTGACGAGCACGGCCAGCACCAGTCCCGCGCCGCCCGCGACCGCCGTGCCGGCCGGCTGCGACCACGCCTGCGACCATGCCTGTGACCGTGCCTGCGGGAGGGCGGCTCCGCAGGTCAGGGCCACCGCCAGGAGACCGAGGTTGCGGGCCAGGTGGCGTCGTCCCAAGGGGGCCTGGGACGTCCCGAAGCACCGGCAGGACGTGCGCACGCCGCGACGCAGGGCGCGGACGATCGCCACGCTGAACAGGCCGAGCAGGACGGCGGCGGCGGCCGACCCCACAACGGACGCGAGCGGATGAAGGACCTGCGCGGCGATCAGCACCGGGACGGCCGACTCGGCCACGACGACCAAGGCCGCCGCCCAGCGGGCCGTCCGCGGGCCCGTGCCGTGTCCCAGCAGGGCGGTGAGCAGGGCTCCGGTCGCACGTACGAACTCGGCGTAGGCCGTGCGGCCGCGGATCTTGCTCAGTGCCGACATCGCGAAGACGACACCGATCAGACACTGGCCGCCAAAAGCGACAAACTCCACCAGATTTCCTCGATGCGGAGATCAAAGCGCGCTTGCCCGCCCCGGCCGGGCGGACAAGCGCTCAACGGCTAGCAGTAGCTGGAGATGACCGTGCACGCGCCGCAGTTCGTGCCGTGGACGAGGTCGTACAGCCTCTTGCCGTAGACGACCTGGCCGCCCATGGTGCAGCACATGTACCGCCACGTGCAGCCGGCCGCGGTCGCCGACGCCTCGGCCTTGGGCGCGACCCGCTCCAGCAGGCGGTCGCTGATTCTCGTGATCGTCGCGATCATGGTTCCGCTCTCCTTCATCAACTGGTCGTCAGCGAGGCCCGGGCGTGCCGTTCCTCGATGGACCACTCCATCCTGAACGGCGGATCTTGCGATTTTGTGGCGATCGCCGGCATGCGGATTCCCGCACCCTGCAGGCGCGGTGACCTGGGACGACGGCGGCCCAGCGGCAGAATGCGGCTCCGGGTACGGGAAGGAGTACGGCCGTCGCGCTCACAGGTTCCTGAGGATGACGTCCGGCGTGCCCGGGTCGTCGCCGGCCTCGATGCGGGACCGTTCGCCGGCGCTGATGAGCCGGAGGTCGTGCAGGATCGTCACGGCGTTGCGCCGGCACTCCCGGGCGCGATCCTCCGCCCCGAGCGCACGATGGACCAGGCCCAGGCCCCACCAGTGGCGCGCCTCCGTGCAACTGCCGAGGTCGTCGGCCGCGCGGTCGGCGTCCAGCGCCATCCGGAAGTAACGCTCGGACTCCCGGTGGCGGCCCATGCGCCGATGGGCCTCGGCGAGGTAGCCGAGCGCGATGGCGGCGCCCACCAGGTCCTCGATCTCGCGGGTGACGGACAGGGCGTCGGACAAGGCCGTGACGGCCGCCTCCGGGTCGCCGCCGCGCAGGTAGGTGAGCCCGAGGTTGGTGAGGGTGATCGCCTCGCCGTACCGGTTGCCCTGGCCGCTCTCCAGGTCGATCGAGAGGCGGAAGTGGCCGACGGCCTCCGCGAACCGGCCCAGCCTGCTGTAGACGACCCCCAGACGGTCGAGCTGGGCGGCCTCCCCCCGGCGGTTGCCGGTCTGCCGGTGTTGTGCGAGTGACACCTTCAGGTGGACCAGCGCGTCGTCCAGCCGGCCGAGGTCGGCCAGCACGTATCCGAGGTCGCCGTGGGTCACCGCCCGGTGGTGGGGCTCGCCCAGGCGGTCGGCCGCGGCGGCGCCCGTCTCGCTGACCTCCCACAGCTCCCGCCACCGCCCTCGTTCGTACAGCGGGAAGAACAGCGCCGCCGACAGGGCGGTGACCAGGTCGTCGGCGCCCAGCGCCGCCGCGCTGCCCAGCACCGCCGGAAGCTGCGCGGCCTCCGCGTCGACCCACGCGTACACCTCCTGCCGGTCGCGGAAGCCCGGCCCCGCGCCGGGCGTCGTCGCCGGACCCAGCGTCGTCCGCCACACGGCGACGGGGATCACCTGCCTGCTCGCGTCTCTGGCGACGGCCAGCCCGTTGTGCAGCGCGCGCAGGACGGCACGCCGCCGCTCCTCCGGCGGGTCGTGCTCCGCGGCGAGCTCCCGGGCGAAGAGCCGGGCCAGATCGTGCACGCAATAGCGTCCGGGGGCGGCGGTCTGCACCAGATGCGCCTCGGTGAGCTGGTCGAGCAGGTCCTCGGCGGTCGGGGCCGGGAGGCCGGCGAGGGCGGCGGCGGTGTCCACGCCGAGCTCCGTGACGCCGAGCAGGCTCATGCACCGGAACATGCGGGCCTGCGCCGGGTCGAGATCCCGGTAGCCGACCATGAGACTGGCTCTGACCGCGCGGTCCTCCAGCTCCAGCTCCGTGAGACGCCGCCCCTCCTCGGCCAGCCTGTCCGCCAGCGTCCGCCAGGTCCAGGCGGGCCGCACCGACAGCCGGGCGGCCGCGATCGAGAGCGCCAGCGGAAGGTAGGCGCACTGCCGGGCGACGGCGTTCTGGGCCTCGGTGTCGTCCGGCCCAGTGGCGGGACCGGTGGCGGGATCGGCGGCGTGGCGGGTCAGCAGGGCGCGGCAGTCCTCCTCGGGCAGCACCTCCAGCTCGTACGGGACGCGGCCCTCCAGCGCGGCGAGCGTCCTGCGGCTGGTCACGATGACACCGCAGGTAGGGCTCGCCGGGAGCAGCGCGCGTACCTGCCTGACGTCCAGCACGTTGTCGAACACGAACAGCATGCGGCGTCCGGCGGTGCGGGACCGGAACTGGGCGGCGGCCTCGTCGACGTCCGTGGGGACGGCGGCCCGGTCCACGCCGAGCGACCGCAGCAGGCGACCGAGGGACCGCAGGGGGTCCAGCGGTTCGAGGTCGGGCGTCGAGCCGTGCAGGTTGAGGTAGAACTGCCCGTCGGGAAAATGGTGGGCGGCCTGCCAGGCGGCCTTGACCGCCAGCGCCGACTTGCCGATGCCGCCGCAGCCGGAGATCAGGATCGGCTGCGGACGCCTGCCGACCACGTCGCGCACGAGCGCGTCGATCAGCCCCGTCCGTCCGACGAAACCCGGCACCACGGGTGGCAGCTCGCGGGGAGCGGTCGGCGCGCCGGTGCCGGGCTCCGCCGGCGTGCCGGACGTCCGGATCTCCACGGCGCCGTCCACTCCCTGCCGGAGCACGTGGAGCTGCGCGTCCACGAGTTCCGGGCCGGGGGACACCCCCAGGTCGTCGATCAGCCGCCGGCTGATCCCGCCGAACACCTCCAGCGCGGCGGCCTGCTCGCCGCAGCCGGCCAGCGCGATCATCAGCCGCGCGTGCGCCCGTTCGTGCAGCCGTTCCACCTGCGTGATCGCACGCAGCGGCGACAGGACGAGCTCGTGCCGGCCGAGCGACTCGGCCACCTCCGCGAACTCCAGGGCGGCCGTCACCCGCTCCGCGCTCAACGCGGACACCTTCGGATGGTTGTGCAGCGCGGGGACGTCCAGCAGCGGGCTGTCCCGCCACAGGTCCATCGCCTGCCCGAACGACACCGCGGCCGCGTCGAGCTCGGCCCTGTCTCGATGTTCGCGCGCCTGGCGAAGAAGCCGCCGGAACGCCAGGACGTCCACGTCGCCGTCCGCCACGGACAGCTGATAGCCGTGCTGACGGCAAATGATGAGTTTCTTGTTCCGGGCCCCGTGATGCAATGTGCGGCGAAGCTTGCTGACATGGCCGTGCACCGCTCGCACACAACCGTCGCCGGCCGCGTCACCCCATAATGCGTCGGCGATGGATTCCATCGGCACGACCTGGTTCGCGGACAACGCGAGCAATCCGAGAACGCCTCTCTGCCGTTCACCGCCCAACGCGACGAACGATCCGTGCTCCCGCACTTCGAGCGGGCCCAATATCCGCAGCCAGACCGCCGCCGACGCCGGACCGCGAAAGGGATCGCCCGATCCGGACATGACCAGCGGGAGGACGTCCGACAGGCGGCGCAGGGTTTCGGCACGTGGGCGGCGCGTGCGGCCCTGCTCGACGTCGCGGATCACGGCGACGCTCACCCCGGACCGGGCGGCGAGTTCCTGCTGGGTCAGGCCGGCCTGTTCGCGTCGCAGCCGCAGTTCGTCACTCAGGTTCTCCATTACTCATCGCCCCCGCTGAAGAATGAGGAGTTCGAGAGCGACCCGGCGGCGGCTCGCCCCGAAGAGCTTCACCCCTCCCGTGACGAGGCGCAAGGATTGTTCCGTCTTCTCGAAATGTTCGCAGGCCGATTTACCGATTGGTCACGGCTCTGGAACCATTGGCCTTCCCGGTGACCATGCCCCGGATGTGCTGGAGGGCGACGTACTGCGCGGGGTGGGTGGCCGTCGCCTGACGCCGGAGGGACGTCGCGGCGCGCTGACCGCCCGAGACCTAACCCTTGGCTTGCCTTCTGCCAGAAGTTGGCAAGGACGGCGTGCGGAACCGGGGAATCGCCCGGCGTGGACGTTCTACTACCCCTTGGAGGGTGCGTTCCGCTGGCGGGGGAGTTCGTATGGAAGGCGGCGAGAGGCGAGGATTGTTGTCCCCGATCCTGCTTCTCCTGATCTGGAACCGGCCCAGCCACGGCTACGACCTGATCGACCGGCTGGGGGAGCTGGGCGTGGCGGGGGTGGAGCCCGGCCATGTCTATCGGCTGCTGCGCGCCCTCGAACGCGACCAGTGCCTGGTCTCCTCCTGGACCGCCTCGCGGACGGGACCTCCGCGCAGGAAGTACGAGATCACCGCTTCGGGCCTGAGCGACCTGAAGGCCGCGATGATCCGGCTGCGGGACCTGGGGGAGGTCCTGCGCGCCTGCGCGGCTCTGTGGGACGAGGGACACCGGCCGCCGTCCCATGACGCGGGGCCGTCCCGCTCCCACGTCGCCTCGTGGCAAGGAGAGGCGGGATGACGCCTGTGTCGCCGGCCTTCGAGCGGCGGGTCGCCCCAGGACGGGCGCTCGCCGGGGAGGCCGCCTCGATCGCCCTGGCGTGCCGGGCCATGGCCCGGCGGTTCGCGTGGGGCGGTCGGCTGCTGGTCTTCGGCGACGGCGGCGCCTCGGCGGACGCCCAGCACGTGGCCGTGGAGTTCGTCCATCCGGTCATCGTCGGCAAGAGGGCCCTGCCCGCCCTCTCCCTCAGTCATGACGCCGCCCGGCTGACCGCCATCGCGGCGACCAGCGGGTTCGAGGAGGTCTACGCCGAGCAGGTGCGCCTGCTGGCCGCCGAGCACGACATGGCGCTCGGGTTCTCCTGGGACGGCGGCTGCGCGGACGTGCTGCGCGGGCTGGAGGCGGCACACGGGCTCGGACTGCTGACCGTCGCGCTCGTGGGCGGAGAAGGCGGGGACGGCGGCGCCGTCGGCCGCAGCCCGGCCGTGAACCACGTCCTCGGCGTCCGGTCCGGCGACCCGTGCGTGGTGCGGGAGATCCACATGACGGTCTACCACCTGCTCTGGGAGCTGGTGCACGTCTTCCTCGACCAGCCGGAGGAGGCCCGATGACCGAGGAGCCGGGGGAGCGGGTGTGCCTGACCTGTTCCGACCTCGCCCTGCCCATGCGCGTCGTCGAGTTGCTCGGAGACGGCCTGGCCATCGCGCAGGGGCCCGCCGGCGGCCCGCAGGAGATCAGCGTGGCCCTGGTCGAGGCCGGGCCGGGTGACGTCGTCCTGGTGCACGCCGGCGAGGCCATCGCGGTGGGAGGAGAGTGCGGATGAGCACGGCGGAAGGCGCCGGCGTCGAGGCCCTCTACCCGTCCCTGTACGTCCGGCCCACCGATCCGGACGCCCTGCTGGAGGAGGTGCGCCGCTCCTGCGCGGCCAAGGCGCACGAGATCGTCGCGCTGCGGGAGACGGTCGCCGGGCTGCACGGGGAGGAGCTGGCGCGCTGCGCGGCGCGGACGGCGGCGGCCTTCGAGTCCGGCGGGAGGCTGTTCGCCGTCGGCAACGGCGGCAGCGCCACGGACGCGCAGGCGCTGGCCCAGCTCTTCGCCCACCCGCCGCGCGGGCGGGCGCTCGCGGCGACCTGCCTGGCCGCCGACGCCGCCGTCGTCACCGCGCTGTCCAACGACGTCGGCTACGACCTGGCCTTCGCCCGCCAGGTCGCCGCCTTCGCCCGGCCCGGCGACATCGTGGTGGGCCTGTCGACGAGCGGCGGCTCGGCGAACGTGCTGCACGCCTTCGCCGAGGCGCGCCGCCGCGGCGCCCTGACCGTCGGCCTGGCCGGCGGCGACGGCGGGCGGATGGCGGCCGACGGCCTGGCCGATCACCTGTTCGTCGTGCCGTCCCCGTCGGTGCACCGGATCCAGGAGGCCCAGGTGACCCTCTACCACGTCCTGTGGGAGCTGGTGCAGCGGGCGCTGACCGGTGACGGCTGAGGGGCCCGGCCGGATCCGGATCAGGGTCGAGGGGCTGGTCCAGGGCGTCGGCTTCCGGCCGTTCGTCAGTGGCCTGGCTGGACGGCACGAGCTGGCCGGGTTCGTCGGCAACGATCCGCGCGGCGTGTTCATCGAGGCCCAGGGGGAGCCGTCGGCGCTGCGGGCCTTCGTCGCGGAGCTGGAGCGGCGGGCGCCGCCGTCCGCGCTGGTCGAGAGCGTCACCGTGACGGACGCCGAGCCCGTCGCGGAGTCGGGCTTCCGGATCGTGGCCAGCCGCGGCGAGGGCGCCCGCCAGGTGTGCGTGCCGCCGGACACGGCGCCGTGCGACGCCTGCGCGGCGGAGATCGCCGACCCGGGCGCGCGCCGGCACGGCTACGCCTTCACCAACTGCACGGCCTGCGGGCCCCGCTTCACCATCGTCACCGACCTGCCCTACGACCGGCCCAACACCACGATGGCCCCCTTCGCGATGTGCGCCCGCTGTTCGCGGGAGTACCGCGACCCCGGCGACCGGCGCTTCCACGCCCAGCCGGTGTGCTGCCCCGCGTGCGGACCGTCGCTGCGGCTGCTGGACGCGGACGGCCGGCCGCAACCGGGCGACCCGGTCGGGGCGGCGGCGCTCTGGCTGGCGCGGGGCAGGATCCTGGCGGTCAAGGGCGTGGGCGGGTACCACCTCGCGGCCGTGGCCGGGGACGAACAGGCGGTCGGCGCGCTGCGGGCCCGCAAACGCAGGGAGGGCAAGCCGTTCGCGGTGCTGGCCGCCGACCTGGCCGCGGCGCGCGAGCTGGTCCTGCTCACCCCGGCCGCCGAGCGCGTCCTGAGCGGACCGCGGCGGCCCGTCGTCCTGCTGCCGCGCCGGAGCGGGGCGCCGGTCGCCGAGGCGGTCGCGCCGGGCAACCGGGAGCTGGGGGTGATGCTGCCCGCGACGCCGCTGCACCATCTCCTGGCCGTACGGCTCGGCCGGCCAGCGGTCCTGACCAGCGGAAACCGGTCGGACGAGCCCATCGCGCACCGGGACGACGACGCCCTGGACCGGCTGTCCGGCATCGCCGACGGCTTCCTCGTCCACGACCGGCGCATCCACGTCCGGGCCGACGACTCGGTGGTGCGCCTGTTCCGCGGCCGGGAGCTGCCCGTCCGCCGCTCGCGCGGGTACGTGCCCGCTCCCGTGACGCTGCGACGGCCGCCGTCGCGGCACGTGCTGGCCTGCGGCGGCGAGCTGAAGAACACCTTCTGCCTGGTCAAGGGCCGCCACGCGGTCCTGTCGCAGCACATCGGCGACCTGGAGGGCTACGAGACCCTGCGCTCGTACGCGGAGGGGATCGGCCAGTTGAGCCGGCTGTTCGGCGTCCGGCCCCGGCTCGTCGCCCACGACCTGCACCCGGAGTACCTGTCCACCAAGTACGCGTCCGGCCTCGACGGCGTCGAGCTCGTCGGCGTGCAGCACCATCACGCCCACATCGCCTCCTGCCTGGCCGACAACGGCGAGGAGGGCCCGGTGATCGGCGTCGCCCTGGACGGCCTGGGCCTGGGCTCCGACGGCACCCTGTGGGGCGGCGAGCTGCTGGTCGCCGACCTGCGGGGGTTCGAGCGGGTGGGGCACCTGGAGGCGGTGCCCATGCCCGGCGGGGCGGCGGCCGTACGGCAGCCGTGGCGCATGGGCGTGTCCTACCTCGACGCGATCTACGGCGACGCGCCGCCGGACCTGCCCTTCGTCCGGCGGCACCGGGACCGGTGGGCGGCCGTGGCGGCGCTGGCCCGCACCGGGACGAACGCGCCGCTCACGTCGAGCGCGGGCCGGCTGTTCGACGCGGTGGCCGCGATCGCCGGGCTGCGCGACCGGGTGCTCTTCGAGGGGCAGGCGGCGATCGAACTGGAGCAGTTCGCCGAGCCTGGCGAGCGGGCCGCCTACCCGGCGGCGCTGTCCGGCGGGCCGGAGCTGGTCGTGTCCGGGACCGACCTGGTCCGCGGCGCGGTCGAGGACCTGCTGGCGGGCGTGCGGACGCCGCTGGTGGCCGCGCGCTTCCACAACGGCCTGGCCCGCGTCCTGCTGCGGGCGGTGCTGGCGCTGAGCGAACGGACGGGGCTGCGCGAGGTGGCACTGTCCGGCGGCGTCTTCCAGAACGTCGTCCTGCTGGAGCGGATGGAGGCAGGGCTGCGGGAGGCGGGCCTGCGGGTGCTCCTGCACTCGCGGGTGCCGCCCAACGACGGCGGCCTCAGCCTGGGCCAGGCCGCCGTCGCCGCCGCCCTCGACCACGCCGGATGACCCACGCCGGATGACCCACGCCGGATGACCCGCGCCGGATGACCCGCGCCGGATGACCCGCGCCGGATGACCCGCGCCGGATGACCCGCGCCGGATGAAGCGCCGGTCGGCCGCGGCTCAGCAGATGCGCGGCAGCGGGTCCCCGACGAGCATGTCGACGATCCGGGTGCCGCCGAAGGCCGTGTCGAGCAGCACGAGCCCCGCGGGCTCGGCACGCACCCGGCCGACCACGGCCGCCTCCGCGCCGAGAGGATGGCCGCGCAGCGCCTCCAGCGCCCTTCCGGCCTGATCGCCGTCGATCACGGCGACGAACCGGCCCTCGCAGGCGACGTACAGGGGGTCGATGCCGAGCAGTTCGCAGGCGCCGTTCACCACCGGGCGGACCGGCACCGCCGACTCCTCCACCACGATGCCGAGCCGCGAGGAGCGGGCCAGCTCGTTGAGCACCGTCGCCACCCCTCCGCGCGTGGCGTCCCGCAGCACCCGCACCCCGGGGACGGCGTCGAGCAGCGCGGCGACGACGCCGTTGAGCGGCGCGGTGTCGGAGGCGAGGTCGGCCTCGATGTCCAGCTCCCCACGAGAGATCATGATGGTGACGCCGTGCTCGCCGATCGGCCCCGAGACGATGACGGCGTCGCCCGGCCTGATCGCCGACGGCGTCAGCTCTGTCTCCCGCTCCAGCACGCCCACGCCGGCCGTGGTGACGTAGCATCCGTCCGCCTTGCCGCGTTCCACGACCTTGGTGTCCCCGGTGACCACCTGGACGCCGGCGCGGTCGGCGGCGGCGGCCATCGAGGTGGCGATCCGCCGCAGGTCGGCGACCGGGAAGCCCTCCTCCAGGATGAAGCCGGCCGACAGGTACAGGGGCCGGGCCCCGCAGACGGCCAGGTCGTTGACCGTGCCGTTGACGGCGAGGTCGCCGATGTCGCCGCCGGGGAAGAACAGCGGGAAGACCACGAAGGAGTCGGTGCTGAAGGCCAGCCGTCCGCCCGCCACCCCCAGCACGGCGCCGTCGCCGAGCGGCTCCAGGATCGGGTTGCGGAACGCGTCCACGAACACGGCCTCGACCAGCGTGTGCGAGGCGCTCCCGCCCGCGCCGTGGGCCAGCGTGATGCGCTCCTCCCGCACCCGGGCCCGGCGTCCCCGGGCGCGCTCGATGCGCAGCAGCACCTCTTCCTCGCGGGTCGCCGGGCCGGCGGGCCCGCCCGCCTCGCGGACGGCCCGCTCGGCCCATCCGGCGGTGCGCTCGGTCGTCATGCCGTGGTCGCCTCCTTGGCCCGCGTGCGGGTGAACCGGCCGAAGTTGTAGTACGCGGCGCAGGCGCCCTCGGAGGACACCATGCAGGTGCCGATCGGCGTCTCCGGCGTGCACGCGGTTCCGAACACCTTGCACTCCCACGGCTTGAGCACGCCCTTGAGCACCTCGCCGCACTGGCACGCCTTCGGGTCGGCCACCCGTACGCCCGGCACCTGGAAGATCCGTTCGGCGTCGTGGGCCGCGTAGGCGTCGCGCAGGCGCAGCGCGGAGTGGGAGATGAAGCCGAGGCCGCGCCACTCGAAGTACGGGCGCAGCTCCATGACCCGGCCGATCGCCTCCAGCGCCCGGCCGTTGCCCTCCCACGGCACCACCCGCGTGTACTGGTTCTCCACCTCGGCCCGCCCCTCGGCGAGCTGCCGCAGCAGCATGTGGATCGACTGCAGCACGTCCAGCGGCTCGAACCCGCAGCAGACGAGCGGCTTGCCGTGCTCCTCGGCGATGAACGCGTACGGCCGGCAGCCGATCACGGTGGAGACGTGGCCCGGCCCGATGAAGCCGTCGAGCCGCAGGTCCGGCGAGTCCAGGATCGCCTTGATCGCCGGAATGATCATGACGTGGTTGCAGAAGACGGAGAAGTTGCCGAGCCCTTCGGCCGCGGCCCGCAGCACGGTCATCGCCGTGGACGGCGCGGTGGTCTCGAAGCCGATCGCCATGAAGACGACCCGGCGGGCGGGGTTCTGGCGGGCGATCCGCAGCGCGTCGAGCGGGGAGTACACCATGCGGATGTCCGCGCCGGCGGCCTTGGCGTCCAGGAAGGAGCCCTCGCCGCCGGGCACCCGCATCATGTCGCCGAACGAGGTCATGATCACGTCCGGTTCGCGGGCGATGGCGATCGCGTCGTCGACGCGTCCCATGGGGATCACGCAGACGGGACAGCCGGGCCCGTGGACGAGGTTCACGTTAGGCGGCAGGTAGTCCTCGACGCCGTGCTTGTAGATCGTGTGGGTGTGCCCGCCGCACACCTCCATGAAGGTGTAGCGGCGGCCGGGCTCGCACAGCTCCGCGATCCGCGCGGCCAGGGCCCGTGCCGTCCGGGCGTCGCGGTACTCGTCGACGAAGCGCATGCCGGCGCCTTTCACGTGATGTCGGATTCCGCGAGCGCCTGGAGCTCGTCGGTGTAGGCGGGGCCGAGGCCGGTCAGCAGCGCCAGCGTCGCCGCGGCCTCGCTCTCGTCGATCCTGGACATCGCGAAGCCCACGTGGACCAGGACCCAGTCACCGGGCCGGACCGGGCCGTCCAGCAGGCCGACGCTGATCGCGCGGCGTACGCCGGCGACCTCGACGGTGGCCAGGTCGGCCCGGTCCGGCAGCAGCTCGACGATCTCGCCGGGGATGCCAAGACACATCGTTCCGGGATCACATCTGCTTGATCTTGATGTAGCGCCTCAGCGCCGGGAGTTCCTTCCAGAACATCCCCAGGAGCACCGCCCCGGCCAGCCCGGCCAGCCCGGCCAGCAGCGTCGTACGTGGTCGCCGCATGTCTGTTCTTTCCTTCTCAGCCTGGCGGGAGGTTGGGCATGACCGGCAGGATCGGGTCGTGCTTCTTGGGGCTGATCCCCGTCGAGCGCCGGGCGTCGGCCGTGCCGTCCCGGTGGTGTCCCGCCTGCCGCTCGTACGCGCCGGGCCGGTTGCCCTGCTCGATGCCCTTGACGTGCGCCGTCGCGTCGGGTGCGACGTCGGGCTTGCCCACCTTGATGTGTGCCATGGTGCGGGTCCTACCCCCGGCGATGCCCTGCGTCGTCGAGCTGGGCGAAATACTGCGCGATCTTTGCCCATACCTGATCGCCGCCTGACATACCGGTCCATTCACCTCGTACCAGGGCCATCAGCCGGTAGCAGTCGTCGATCGGGACCAGCCAGCACTCACCGGCCCCCCGTACGCCGTTGACGAGCAGCGCCTCGACCATCGGCCGCATGGTGCCCAGCTCCTCGGCGCGGGCGGCGACCGCCTGCCAGGCCGCGGCGTCCAGGTCGCTGCGGGTGCCGCCCAGCGGGCTCGGGTAGTGCGCGGTGGCCGAGCCGTCGGGCGCGGTGACGAAGAACGCCAGGCTCACGGGGATGCCGAGGTCGGCCGGCCGCACCCCGGTCAGCCGCAGCCGCCGTTCGGGCACCCGCAGGAAGTGGCCGTCGCCGTCCGGCTCGAACAGCAGCGCGCACGCCCGGCACGCGCACAGCACCTCCGCCGAACGCGTGTCCACGACGTGCCCGTGCTCGCCCCGGACCGGCGCCTCGCACAGCTCGCAGCGCGCGCCCGCGTCCCGGCGGCGCGCGGTCCGTCTGAGCAGGCGGCCGTGCGCGGTCGTGCTCATGCGGCGCCGCCGGGCCGGACCAGCAGCGCCTCGGCGGGGACGAAGGCGACCGGCGCGGCGCGGCTCACCTCGACCGTCTCCACCTCCGGCGCGACGGCGCGCACCGCCTGCTCGACGGCCAGCCGTACCGGCTCCGACCCGGACGAGCAGCCGCCCGTCAGCCGCACCCGCGCGACGTCGTCCGTCACGTCGGCGAGCCGCGCCTCCACCCCCTGGGCGCGCAGGGCGCCGGCCAGGCCGTCGAGCGCGCGCTCGATCCGCCGCCGGAGCGGCTCGGGATGGATGTCGTGCAGGACCAGCAGGTGGCCGAGCAGCTCGTCGTCGGCCAGGGCGGCGGCGACGGCGGACCCGGCCGGAGCCCGGTCCATGACCCGGGCCAGGGCCTCGCCGTAGACCTCGGCGAGGATGGCGACGGCGTCGAGCGCCGTCTCCGCCGTCGGGCCGGGCGTGCCCTCCAGCCGCCCCAGGGTCTCCTCCAGCCGCTCCAGCAGGCGGGCCACCGCCTGGTCGTCCAGGCGGTCCGGCTCAGCCATGGCTCGCGCCGAACATCGGCGAGTGCAGCTTCTTCACCGTGCGTCCCTTGCCGACGTACATGTGCACGCCGCAGGGCAGGCAGGGGTCGAAGCTGCGCACCGCGCGCATGATGTCGACGCCCTTGAAGTCGTCCGGGCCGTTCTCCTCGAAGATCGGCATGTCCTGGACGGCGTCCTCGTACGGGCCCGGCGTGCCGAAGCTGTCGCGCGGGCTGCCGTTCCAGGGCGTGGGCGGGTACGGGTGGTAGTTGGCGATCTTGCCGTCCCGGATGACCATGTGATGGGAGAGCACGCCGCGCACCGCCTCGTGGAACCCGACGCCGATGGCCTCCTCCGGCACGGCGAAGTCGGCGAACACCTTGGTGTCCCCGGCGCGCATGCGCTCCATGGCCTGCTCGACGAAGTACACCGCCATGGCCGCGGCGTAGGCCACGAAGTACACCCGGGCCCGGTTGCGTTCCAGGGCGTTGGACCAGGGCGGGATGCGCCACTCCAGGGTCGTCTCCGGCAGGTCGCGGCCCTTCGGCAGCGAGATCTGCACCGACGAGCCCGTCGCCTTCACGTACGGGGTGTCCACGATGCCCGACAGGGCGGTGACGTACAGGCGGGCGAAGGCGCCGCCGCCGGTGTCGAGCGCGAGGTGGTCACCGGTGCGCGGGTCGAGCCACCGGGGGCTCATGACCCAGCTGTAGTTGCCCTCGAAGTCGCGTTTCTGCGGCGCGGGCAGGGTCGTCTGGTTCCACGGGTGCCGCATGTCGATCGGGTTGCCGAGCGGGTCGTGGGTGACGAACGGCTCCTCGGCGGTCCAGTCGTCGTAGTACGAGCTGCCGAGCAGGATGCGGATGCCGAGGTTGATGTCGACGAGGTTGTTGGTGACCAGCTCGCCGTCCACCACGATGCCCGGGGTGACGAACATGGCCTTGCCCCAGTCGTTCATCGTCTCGTAGCGGTAGTCGACCACGGCCGGGTCCTGGAAGGCCCCCCAGCAGCCGAGCAGGATCCGGCGGCGGCCGACCTCCTCGTAGCCGGGCAGCGCCTCGTAGAAGAAGTCGAACACGTCGTTGTTCAGCGCGACGGCCTTCTTGACGAAGTCCACCACGCCGAGCAGGCGCGAGAGGTAGTCGGTGAACAACGTCGGCTCCGGCATCGTGCCGACCCCGCCCGGATAGACCGTCGACGGGTGGACGTGCCGGCCCTCCATCAGGCAGAACATCTCCCGCGTGACGCGGCTGATGCGCAGCGCCTCCTTGTAGATGTCGCCCTCGAACGGGTTGAACGCCTCCATGATGTCGGCGATCGTGCGCTTGCCGTGGATCGCCGCCCCGGGCGCCTCGGTGGTCCTGGCCCGCGCCAGCAGCGTCGGGTTGGTCTCCTTGACCATCGCCTCGCAGAAGTCCACGAAGACCAGGTTGTCCTGGAAGATCGTGTGGTCGAACATGTACTCGGCTGCTTCGCCGAGGTTGACGATCCACTCGGCCATCGGCGGCGTCTTGATGCCGTACGCCATGTTCTGGGCGTACATCGAGCAGGTGGTGTGGTTGTCGCCGCAGATGCCGCAGATCCGGCTGGTGATGAAGCCCGCGTCCCTGGGGTCCTTGCCCTTCATGAACACCGAGTAGCCGCGGAACAGCGAGGAGGTGCTGTGGCACTCGGCGACCCGCCGGTTGGCGAAGTCGATCTTCGTGTAGACGCCCAGGTTGCCGATGATGCGTGTGATGGGATCCCACGACATCTCGACGAGCTCTCCCGGTGGTCGCCGGTCGGGCGCTTCCTGCTCGGAGACGGCCATGTGCTGATGTGTCCTCTCTGGCGTCGCGGGCCCTTACGGGCGCCACCGCGGATCGAAGCCGCTGGTCAGCGCGTCACGGTTGTGCCGCCACCGCGGCTCGGCGTTCGCGGTGTTGTTGGTGATTCCGCGCATGCGGCGGATGAACGCCCCGTAGGGCTTGATCAGCATCGAGGACAGGCTGCTGCCCGGCGGCATGTCCATGAACGGCATGAACTTGTCGGGGAAGCCGGGCATCGTGCAGCCGATGCAGATCCCGCCGACGTTCGGGCAGCCGCCCACCCCGTTCATCCAGCCGCGTTTGGGCACGTTGCAGTTGACGACCGGGCCCCAGCAGCCGACCTTCACCTGGCACTTGGGCGAGTTGTAGTCCTTGGCGAAGTCGGCCTGCTCGTAGTAGGCGGCACGGTCGCAGCCCTCGTGCACGGTCCTGCCGAACAGCCACTGGGGACGCAGCAGCGCGTCCAGCGGCGGCGGCGGCGCCGAACCGGCCGCGTGCTGCAGGACCCAGGTGAGGGTCTCCATGAAGTTCTCCGGCTGCACCGGACAGCCCGGCACGTTCACGATGGGCAGCCCGCCGGCCGACCGGAAGTCCCAGCCCAGGTAGTCGGCCAGGCCCATGCAGCCGGTCGGGTTGCCCGCCATGGCGTGGATGCCGCCGTAGGTGGCGCAGGTCCCGATCGCGACGACCGCCCAGGCGTTGGGGGCGAGCAGGTCGATCCAGGTGTTGAGGGTCATCGGCTCGCCCGTGTCCGGGTCGTTGCCGAACGACGTCCAGTAGCCCTCTCCGTTGATCCTCTCGTTGGGGACGGACCCCTCCAGGACGAAGATGAACGGCTCCAGCTCGCCGCGCGCCGCGGCCCGGAAGGGGGCCAGGAAGTCCTCCCCGCCCAACGTCGGGGACAGGACCTTGTTGTGCAGGTGCACCTTCGGCAGCCCTGGCACGAGGCCGGTGACGACGTCCTCGATGGCGGGCTGGGACGCGGCCGTCACGGAGACGGTGTCGCCGTCGCAGCTCATGCCCTCGGAGATCCACAGGATGTGCATCTCGTCGAATCCGCTCTTCTGATCGGCCATGTCACGTCTCTCCTTCACGTCAGCGGCCTGTTCTCCAGCCGGTGCCGGCGGGTCTGTCAGGCGGTTCCGGGAACCGGTTCGAACGTGATCGACTCCACCACGACGCTCTCCTCCGTGATGCTCTCCACGTCCATCCCGCCGCAGCTCCGGCAGGCGAGCAGGTCCGTGGCGGTGCGGGCCTCCTGCTCGGCGCCGCATCCCGCGCAGCGCATCAGGTACGGCACGGTGACGAGTTCGACGGTCGCGTCCTGCACAACCGTGCCCGCGGCGGCCAGGCGGAAGCCCGTGTCGATGACCCGCGGATCCACCGGGTGCCCGCCGACGCGGACGCGCACCGCGTTCACCCGGCGTCCACCGGCCCGTCCCAGCGCGGCCTCCACGATCGCGTCGCACAGCCCCAGTTCATGCATCGGTGGTCTCCTTCTCGATCTTTCCCGCCGCCTCCTGCCAGGCCAGCTCCGCGACGAGGCGGACGGCCCCCTCCACGGCGGCGGCCACCGGTTCGGACAGCTCCATCACCTCGTCCAGGACCGCGGGCCGGCAGCCCACGATCACGACCCGCTCGACGCCGCCGCCGAGGTGGTTCAGCAGCCGGAGCACGGCGTCCGGATGCAGCCCGTGCCCGTCGATCGCCACGTCGCCCCCGGACGGCCGGTCGTCGGCCTCGATGACGGCCAGCGTTCCCGGCGGGCCGTCGAGCGGGACGGCGTCGACCAGGATCAGGGTGTCGTAGCGGCCGTCCAGCAGCTCGTAGGCGAGGTGGACGCCGCGGATGCCGTAGTCGGCGACGTCGGCCGTCGCGGGCAGCTCCGCCCGGTCCAGGCGCCTGACCACCTCGACGCCGAAGCCGTCATCGCCCAGGAACACGTTCCCGATGCCGGCCACGAGCACGTTGCGGGAACCGCCGGTGCTCATCCCGCCTCCAGGGGCTCGACCTCGTCGAGGGTGAAGTAGCGGTAGCGCCCGTACCAGCGGTTCAGGTCGGCGCCCGGGTCGTCGTCGACGGTGACGGCCAGGTGCCAGGTGTCGTCCACGTCCTGGAGGACGTCCTCGACCAGGCCGGTCCTGCCGTCGAGGAACATGTCCTGGGGGTCGGTGCCCGACCGTCGCGGCCGGAGCCTGACCCGGCTTCCCTTCGAGACCTCCACCCCGGCGACCGTCACGCCGTCCACCGCCGCCGCGGCCCGGCTGGAGCGGACCGCGCCGTGCAGCCGTGACAGCGCGGCGGGCGGCATGGAGTCGACGCGGTCGATGATCTCCGCGGCCCGCGCGTCGGTGGCGCGGGCCTCCCGCTTCTCGGCGTCGGTGAGCGTGAGGGTGCGCAGCGACAGGATCTCGTCGATCTCCGTGGCGTCGTGCAGGTCGCCGGGGCTCTCGGGGGCCACGCGCGGGTGGTCGTACAGGATGATCGGGGAGGAGAGCACGACGTCCCGCGCGCCGGGCGTACCGGCCAGCACGGGGAAGGTGCCCGTGTTGACACAGTCGCGGGCCGCCGCCGCGGCCCATTCCGGCGGGTCGAGCAGGGAGACGAACGAGCCGCCGCGCGTGGCGAGCAGAGTGTGGCAGCTCAGGAGCGAGGCGCGCAGCGCGTCCTCGCGGGCGGCGTCGGCGGGAGTGGCCGGGTCGTCGTTCTCGACGCGGCAGCGCAGGCGCAGCAGCGGGGACGCCGTCGCGCACCGCGTGGCCGAGACGGCGACCGACGCCCGGATCGCCGACCGGCTGACGACGATCCGGCCGCCGTCCAGCGGCCGGATCTCCTCGCCCGCAGGCACGCCGACGGTGATCCGCCGCTCGCCCGCGAGCAGTTCGGCCGTGCCGGCACGCAGGTCGAACTCGCGCGGCACGGCCTCGTCGAAGCTCAGTTCCAGCGTGGGCCCGTCCCCCAGGGAGTCGACCGGCCGCCAGGCGCCGTCGGCGTCCCGGCGCTGCACCTGACGCCGCTGCTGGTGCAGGAAGCGGATCCGCAGCTCGACCGTGACCTCGCCGTCCGCTTCGAGCAGGCATTCCGTCTGCTGGCACCACGATTCGGCCGAGCCCGCCACGCCCGCGCCGGTGAGCCCCCGGGCCCGTGCCCAGGCGGGCGGCAGCAGCACGCCGAACTGCCACCGGACGCGGTTCTTGCCGGAGGAGCGGCGGTAGGGGTACAGCAGGTACCCCTCGTACAGGATCGCGTCGGCGATCGCACGGACGCTGTCGAAGGTGTCATCCGGACCCACGGTGTCCGGTATAGCAAGAGATGCACACGTACGGTAAGTAAGCTTGTACAGTGTGTGCCGAAGTCACCTAGCGCTACCGGCACCGGAATGGCCACCCCGCAGTACGGCAAGCAGCGCCCACCCCACCGGCCTACCGTCCTGCTGCCGACCATCACCGCCTTCGGCGCTCTCACCTTCGGCTGCCCGCGCATCGCCACGGTCGCCTCGGCCACCACCTTGTCGGGACTGTGGACGGTGAGCCGCGTCTATTGGTGGGGGATGTCTACGCCGGCGGAGCGCAGTTTCGCCTCGACCAGCGTGGTCAGCCGGGCCATGGCCGACCCCTGGTCTTCGCCGTGATGGTTGAGCAGGCCGTATCGGGTGACGTCAATGCGGGCCTGGAGGCCGCTCGAGATCGCGAGCAGTGCGGGGTTGGCGAGGAAGCGGTCGGCCACGGCGGTCGCGAGTTCCTCGATGCGGGGGTCGTCGGGCGCCAGGTCCTTGGCGGCCCAGCATTCCTTGTTCAAGGCGACGAACCGAGTGTCGTCGAGGACGTGCTCGGCCTTGGTGAGATAGTCGTCGAAGCCGTCGGGGACCAGGGCAGCCCTGGCCAGCACCATGCCCTCGCGGTAGGCCGCCACCTCATCCGGGGTGAAGCCGAGGTCGGCGGCCCGCTCCAGCAGCGCGCAGGCCCGGTCGGGCAACAGGGCCCGGTCGCTGTTGGCGAGCCGGTCCAGCGAGTCGCCGCGCGCGACCAGCTCCTCGATCCGCTCGGTCAGCCGCCGTTTGACCTCGGCCAGGCGGACGGCGAACCGCTCCGGATCGGCATCGAGCAGGGCGGCGATCTCGGACAGCGGTACGCCGGACTCGGCCAGTGTCCGGGCCTGGACCAGCCGCAACAGGTCGGACGACCCGTAGCGGCGATAGCCGGAAGCGTCCCGGCGCGGTTCGTCGACCAGGCCGAGCCGGTGGTAGTGGCGGACGGTCTTGATCGTGACGCCGGCGAAGGCCGCCGCCTGGCCGATCGTGACGCCGCCGGTCATGGTCATCAGCGACTTTCGCGGGTGAGGGCGGCGAGCTCGCGGGTGGCCTCGGCGATGGCGCGGAAATCCTTGCGCACGATCGTGCCGTGGTTGCCGGCGACCTTCGCGCCTATCGTGAGGTTCGGGTTGCGGGCGAGCACAGGGTTGAGAGTAGTGCGCATCTGCTCCTGCTCGTCATTCCTGCTTCCCAGGGCCTCCCCCGAGCCGACCACATACCGGACCGGGACCGTCAGGCTGTCGAGGACCGGTTCGAGGGCGGCGTGCAGGATGTGGGCCTCGATGTTGATCTCGGCATGCTGTGCGGCACTCATCCGCGCGGCGTTGCCGATGAGGCGCGCCATCGGCAACGCCCATCGGGCCTTGTGGAACAGCCGCCGGATGCGTTCGTGGCCGGCCTCGTCGGTCCACCCGGACGGAAAGGGGCCGTCGACCCCGACCACGCCGGCGACGCGGCCCGGATGCCGGGCGGCCCAGTGGACCCCGAGCAAGGCGCCGTAGGACCAGCCCACCAAGAGCGGCCGCTCCACCCGCCTGGCTTTGAGGACGGCGTCGAGATCCCGGACGCAGGCCTCGAAGGAGTAGTCCGCCGACTTCTTCGACTTGCCGCGAGCCCGCTCGTCGTAGGTGATGTGCCGCCACCCCGGCCCCAGGGCGTTGATGACGGGCCGCCAGTGCCGCTGGCTCGCGTAGGAACCGTTCAGGTAGACCACGGGGATGCCTGACCCGCCGGTGTCGGTCACGGCCAGTGCGGTGTCCTCCACCGGCAACAGGCCCTTCCACCCCAGGTGGGCAGCGTTCGAGTTCGTCATGCCACCAGCGTCACCCTTGACCCTAGGGTCAAGGTCAAGTCGCGTTTCCGTGAACTCCGGCCTGTCACAGTCGTCGCGGGTCTCCTTCACCACCACGCCGCTCATCGACCCCGGCTACCGGCCAAGATCTTCTGGGGTGCCGCCGGAATGCGGCAGAATCGGGCCGCATCCGGCTGACCCGAAAGAACACGGTCCTGCCCGGTCGCTGTGGGCGTATCGTCCCCGATCATCGGAGCGGCGGCATCGCTACCCGTCGTCCCGCCGCCGGTGGGAGAGGCGCGCCACCGCGCCGAGGACGGAGGCGGCGGCGACCGCTGCCGGATCGTCGCCGCCGCGCAGCCGTTCGAGGGCCGCAACCGCCTGGTCGCGGCCGACGTCACCGGTGAGCAGCCCGACCGCGATCCGGTACCGCACCCCCCGATCGCCCTCGACGGCGAGCCGCGCCAGCAGCGCCCCGGCCGAAGCGCCCAGCGCGGCCCGCACCCTAACCCGGAGATCACCGTCCTGAAGCGCGTCGTCGAACACCCCGGTGAACATCCCCGGCCCCCGCAGCCGGGCGAGCACTTCGAGGGCGACCATCCGGACGGGCGTTCGCGCCGACTCGGGTGGATCGTCATGATCCCGATCATCGAACTCGCCCGGATCCCGCACGAGAGGTGCCACGACCGCCGCGTCGCCGAAGTCCCCGTGCGCCGCGAACCACCGCAGCGCCTCGGCCCGCGTACCCGGATCGGCCGCCGACAGATTCGCGAGCATCTCCGCCCTCACGCGTCCATGATCCCTCCAAAGACGGGAATCGGGGTCCCGGTGCAAGCCGTCTGACCGCCGCACTGGGCCTGTCCGGAGTTGTGATCAATGGTGTCGGGTTCGGGCCGGTAAGGGGCTGTGGGCTGGGAGACCACCCCGCGGGGTGCGACGCGCTGTCATGTCGCCCGCAGGCGCCGCACAGCCCGCCGGATCGCCGTCGGAAGGAACCCCGCACCGACGCTGACCGCGGCCGCCGCGACGGCCAGCAGGGTCGACCGCCAGGGCCAGGCCGCCCCGGTGAGCGTCAGGTGGGCGGAGGGGTACTCCGTGAACTTCGCCGTGACCCGGGCCGTGGAGCGGTCGCTGTGGCGGGCGAGATCACGCAGGACCGGATCAAAGCCGAACTCACCGGCATGCCGTCCCCCGCCGGGCAGTTCGACGGCCAGCTTGTTGCGGTGCGCCCAGGTGCGCAGCGACGTGTCGACGGCCGACACATCCGCGACACCCGGCACCACGAAGCGGTCCACTCCGTGGGAGCTGGAACCTGTCGGCTGGGCGATCAGGACGAGGCCGTGACGAGTGGTGACTGTGCCACGGCTGCCCAGGACCACCGTACGTGCGCTGAAGGACACCCCGCCGTACGCTTCGAAGGCGGCTGCGGCGTCGATCTCATCGACGCCGTCGACCAGGCCGATCCCCACCGTGGAGCGCCGCCAGGGGAACGCGGCGTTCAGCGCGTACGGCAGGTCGCCGAGTGTCAGTTGGTTGGCCGGGATCGAGGTCGGCCCGTCCAGAGTCCAGCCCGGATACGACAGGCCATTCCCGATTCGGGCGGCTTCGCCGTTGCCTGCCAGTTCCTCCACGACCCGTAGGGCTCCGACCGTACCGGAGGTGACGCCGGCGGTGGTGGTGACCCGGCCGTCCTCCACATACCTCTGGCCGCGCTTCCAGTGCACCCGGGGGTAATCGCGCTGCAAGGAGCCGATGTTGGACCAGAAGGAGGTCGCGTCCCGGCCGTCCAGCAGGCCGGAGGCCGCCAGCAGCTCCGAGCCCGCGCATACTCCCAGAACACGCGCGCCCTTGCGGTGCCGCTCCACGATCCACTCCCGCAGCCGCGCCTCCTTGGCGCCGGCCGGTTCGGTCACCGCGGGCACGACCACCACATCGGGCTCAGGGATCACTCCCCGTCCCACCTCGGCCAACGTGTGGTCGGGCAGGAGATGGGCTCCGCCGGACAGCGGGGAGACGCGGCGCTCGGCTGCCACCGTGTAGACGAAGAACTTCTCCGACTCGGCGAACACCCGGTACGGCGCCATCACGTCGGTGGCCACAGACCCCTCGTTGCTGACCACCACGGCCACCGTGATCCGGCCGGTCGGCACGGCCGGCGCGGTCGGCCACGCACGCGCGTCCGATGCGGTCGGTGCGGGGGCGAAACTGTCCGCCATCGACATGCTCACCCCCGCGAAGGCGATCCCGGCGAACGACGCCACCGACAGCGCCGTGCCCATGAGCACCCAGCCCGCACGGCGGACCACCCAGCGCCCCCTGTTCAATCTTGACACGACATACCTCCATAAAGCGGTCGATCAATGGCGGTGCGGCACACGCAACCGCCCCCATGGGGAGAACAAGAAAGGAAGTGGCCGAGGGAAGGCGTCAGGAGCCGTTCCCGGCGGGCGTTTCAGCCGGCGGGGCGCAACTGCGTGCGGAGTCGGGACGGCGAAATGCCGAAGCTCGCGGTGACCAGACGGCGCAACTGCCGTGCGTCACGGAAGCCGCAACGGGCGGCGATCGTCTCCACCGTCAGGTCGGTGTCCGTCAGCAGGGCACGGGCCCGTTCCAGGCGCAGCCGGCGCTGGTAGGCCAGCGGAGTGATCCCGGTGGCCGTGGTGAAGGCCCGCGTCAGACCACGCGGCGACAGATGGGCGACGGCGGCGAGCTCGTCGAGGGAGTGCGGGGCATCCAGGTTCTGAGCCAGGTGGTCCTGCACCCGGTGCACGGCGGGCTGCAGATGGTCGCGGTAGCGCAGGAATGGGCTGATCTGGGCAGCATCGCCGTCCCGCCGCAGATAGAGCACCAGCTCACGGGCGACGGCGGCGGCCAGTTCCGGGCCGTGGTCGCGTTCGACGAGGGACAGTGCAAGGTCGATCCCGGAGGAGATGCCCGCGCTGGTACTGATGCGCCCGTCGTGGACGTACAGGGCCGCCTCGCGGACCCGGGCCGCCGGATACCGCTCGCGCATCGCTCCGGTCAGCGACCAGTGCGTCGTGCACGCCCGGCCGTCCAGCAGCCCCGCCTCTCCCAGGGCCGCGGCGCCGCTGCACACCGATGCCACCCGCGCCCCCGCGTCATAAGCCTCCCGCAGCCATCGCACTGCGGCGCTCGACACCAGTCGGTCGGATCCGGTCAGTCGTGGCCCCGGTACCAGCACCAGATCACCCGGTCCCGCCTGCGTCGCCGCGAGCGCCTGGAGGCCAGCGAGCTCCAGCCCCTGCGCCGAGCGCACCCCACCGGTCTCGGCGACGTACTCCAGCCGGTAGCAGCCGCCCAGGTGGGCTGCCGCAGAGAAGACCTGGACCGGGCCGCCGAGATCCAACAGGTTCACCTCGGGCAGCACCAGCACGACCACCCGTCCCGTACGCCCGCTCGTCACGTCACTCACACGGACACAGTAGGCAAGCTCCACCGATGCCCACGAGGGCAACCAGCGCCGGAGACCGGACGGATCAGGCACTGCGAGGTCCGGCCCCTTGAGCAATTCTCGGTGACGCAGGAGCCGACCGACTGGGGTGCCTGCCGAGTCCTGATCATCTGTGGGATTCGCTCTCGGGGCGGGGCCTGGGTCGGCAGAGCTTCTTGCGTGACCTCCGGGCCTGGAGGAGGTCCGGGTGGAGTTCGGGCGCGCGGAGCTGTGGGTGCTCACGCGGCTCCGGTTCCGGCGCCGGCGCTCAGCTCAGCAGTCCTACTGCTCGCAGCCCCTCTTCGTAGCCACCCTCGGAACATGCCCAGAATCGCTCGGCGGCGGCGATGACCGCCAGGCGCTCGCGGGTCGTCCATGCCTTGATCATGTCCAACAGGGCGCGCCCTTCCTCCGCCCATACCGCTGCCGCGCCCAACGCGATCACCGCCTCCACTTCCTGTGCCAGCAGGCGCGTGTCGGCCAGGCGGTCGGTGGAGTGCATACCGTTCACCGCGTCCACGACCAGCAGAGCTTGACGCAGGGTGAGTGAAGGTATCGCCGTCATGCGCCGGCATGTGCACGCACGGCACGCAGCGCCTCCGTCAGTGATTCGGCGGTGGGGGCGCGTTCCGGGTCGATGAGACGTTGCAGGATCAGCCCCGTCAGCAAGGTCGGGCAGAGGGCGCCGACCGCCCGCTGCGTCGCTGGAGGCGAGATTGGCGCCGGAAGTCCTGGCGATGTCGCGTGCCGTGGTGTGCGCGTAGCCGCGTTCCTGCAGGCAGCGTTCAGCGCCGTCGATCAGCTTGTCTCGCTCTTTCACTCTGCCACCCTATCCGAACGCACGTCACAAACATATGTTTTGCACGAGTGTTTCAAACATGTGTATGGTCATCGGCATGGCACAAGCAACCGCAGCGGCTACGGCCGCGAGCGACTTCAGCCGCCTGTCCAGACTCATCCGGCAGGCCGGGCTCCTCGACCGGCGCCCCCGCTACTACCTGATCCGGATCACCGCCGTCGCAGCCGCCTACCTTGCAGGAGCGGCGGCGTTCCACTGGCTGGGCGACTCCTGGCTCCAGCTCCCGCTGGCCGTCTACTTCGCGATCGTCTTCGCGCAGGTCGCCCTGGTTCTGCACGATCTGGCTCACCGGCAGGTCTTCACCAATCGCCGCCCGAGCGAGATCCTCGGGCGGCTCGGCGGCAACCTCGCCATCGGCCTCGGCTACGGCTGGTGGATGAACAAGCACACCCGCCACCACGCCAACCCCAACCACGAGCAACTCGATCCGGACGTCACACCCGACGTCCTCGTGTGGTCACAGGAACAGGCACGCAACGCGCGCGGCCCGGCCCGGCTCATCGGCGGCCGGCAGGCGTTCCTCCTCTACCCGCTGCTCCTGCTCGAAGGGCTCAACCTGCACGTCAGCGGTGTGCGGGCACTGCGGCAGCCCTGGATGAAACAGCGCTTCCTGGAGGGCGCGCTGCTGTTCGCGCACTTCGCCTGTTACCTCGGTGTGCTGGCTTGGACCCTGTCACCGGGCAAGGCACTGGTCTTCCTCGCCGTCCACCAGGGGCTGTTCGGCGTCTACATGGGCTGCGTGTTCGCCCCCGGCCACAAGGGAATGCCGACCCTCACGGGGGAGGCCAAGCTCGACTTTCTACGCAAGCAGGTGCTCACCACCCGCAACGTGCGCGGCGGCCGGTTCACCGACATCGCCATGGGCGGGCTCAACTACCAGATCGAACACCACCTGTTCCCCAACATGCCCACCCCCAACCTGCGCCTGGCGCAACCCATCGTGCAGGCCCACTGCCGGCAATTGCGCCTGCCGTACCACGAAGTCAGTTTCGTCGCCTCGCACGCCGAGGCGCTGCGTCACCTGCACCAGGCCGGTGCTCCGCTCCGAGAGAAGGGCCGCTCATGAAGGCCGGACGCAAACAGTGGATCGGGCTGGCCGTCCTGGTCCTGCCCGTACTCCTGATCTCCGTCGACCTGCACGTCTTGTCCTACGCGCTGCCGTTCATCAGCGCCTCCCTGGCGCCGAGCGGTGCCCAGCTGCTGTGGATCATCGACATCTATCCGTTCATGCTCGCCGGGCTGCTGCTGCCGATGGGCACGCTCGGTGACCGGGTCGGGCGGCGGCGGCTGCTGATGGCGGGGGCCGCCGCGTTCGGGGCCGCCTCCGCGGTCGCCGCGTTCTCTCCCAGTGCCGACCTGCTGATCGTCACCCGTGCCCTGCTCGGGGTGGGTGGCGCCACGTTGATGCCCTCGACGTTGTCGCTGATTCGCAACATGTTCCACGATGACGGCCAGCGCCGCGTCGCGATCGCCATCTGGACCGGCGCGTTCGCCGGCGGCGCGATGCTGGGCCCGCTGATGGGCGGGGCGTTGCTCGAGCACTTCTGGTGGGGGTCGGTGTTCCTGGTCAACCTGCCGGTCATGGCGCTGCTGGTGGTCCTGGCGCCGCTGCTGCCCGAGTCGCGTGACCCGCGTCCGGGCAGGTTCGATCTGCTCGGAGTGGCGTTGTCGCTGGGCGCCATCCTGCCGACGATCTACGGGATCCAGCACATCGCCCAGGACGGCCTCGGCTGGGCGCCGGCGTCGGCCATCGTCGCCGGGCTGACGCTGGGGGCCGCCTTCGTCAGGCGCCAGCGCTCGATGGCCGATCCGATGCTGGACGTGCGCCTGTTCGGCAGCCGCGCCTTCACCGTCTCGATCGGCGCCAACACCCTCGGGGTCTTCGCGATGGTCGGCTCCAGCCTGTTCACGACGCAGTACTTGCAGATGGTCATGGGCGCCAGGCCGCTCATCGCCGGGCTGTACGCGCTGCCGTCGGCGGGCATGGCGATGCTGGCCGCCGGGCTCGCGCCGATGCTCGTCCGCAAGGTCAGGCCGGGCCTGGTGGTCTGCGCCGGGCTGCTCGTCGGCGCGAGCGGGTTCATGCTGCTGTCCCGGCTGGACATGACGGGGCAGAGCGGTCTGCTGATCGCCGGGATCATGCTGATGGCCGGTGGCGTCACGCTCGTCCTGACGGTCTCCTCCGACCTGATCATCGCCACCGCTCCGCCGGAGCGCGCGGGATCGGTCGCCGGGCTGTCACAGGTGGCCACCGAGTTCGGCGGCGCGCTCGGCATCTCCCTGCTGGGCAGCATCGGCACCGCCGTCTACCGGGGACACCTCGCCGAGACGGGCGCTCCGTCAGCGGCGCTCGACACTCTGGGCGGCGCCCTGGAGTCGGCGCGGCACCTGACGGAACCGGCCGCGACCACGCTGGCCGCCGCCGCCCGCGAGGCCTTCACACAGGGGCAGCACTACGCCATGCTCGCCGCGGCCGCCGCGTTGTGCGTGATGGCGGTGCTCGCTCCCGTCATGCTGCGTGCCGTACGGCAGGCGAAGGGCGCCCCGCCGCCACCTGAGGACCGGCACGCCGGCCGCCACGCGATGCGCTGAAGAGGCCGCTTGCCACGGCAGGCGGAAGGGGGGCGGGGCGGAACGAGGTGGGCGGAACAGGGCCGCTGGGGCGAGGAGCCTGGAGTGGGGCGGCTGGAGTGGGGCCGAGCGGTCAGGCGGGTGCCGATTCCCCGTCTCCCGCCGCCTGGGCGACCGCGCGGAGGCCGGCGGCCAGATCGTGGGCCGCCGGGGCGTTGTCGGGGTCGATCTGCCAGCGCACCAGCAGCCCGATGAACAGCGTCAGCAGCACCTGGGCCCCCGCCTCGTCGTGCCCGGGAAGGCGCGCGCTCAGCTCCCGCTGGGCCAGCGCCTGCCCCTCGGCCAGCCGGGCCCGCACATCAGGCAGGTGAGAGGCCTGCGCGAGCGTCTCGACATTGGCCCGCCAGACGGTCGGGTTGGTGCGGAAGGACTCGATCAGCTCACCCCAGAAGGCCTCGAACCATTCCTTGGAGTCGTCGGGAAAAGCCTTGAGGATCTCCGCGACCGCCTCGCCGGTCACCTCGATCATGGCCTGGGTGAGCAGCGCGTCCTTGGAGCGGAAGTGGTAGTTGATCGCGGCGAGGTTGCTGCCGGAGACGGCGATGATGTCGCGCACCGTCGTGCGGGCATATCCGCGCTCGGACAGACACTGCTTGGTCGCGGCCAGCAAATCCTCAGGAACTCCCACGTGATGATCCTACCAACGCCGCAAACAAGCGTTTCAAACATCCGTAGCTCAGAATCGAGGCCGGGCTCGCTGGTGTGAACGGTCACGTCAGCGTCGGTGGCGGGGGTCAGGTGCGGGATCCCGAAGAGCGCCCGGCGGCTGTGGTGCCCGGTGCTGACGCGGCGGAGTGCGCCCTTGCTGATCAGCGCGTTGATCACCTCGTAGCGCTGGGATCGGCTGGCGATCCGGGGCCGGACGATGAAGTCGGGGTCGGCCTCGATGCCAGGCCAGGCCGCCACGGGGGCGGCCACCGAGGTGGCCACCAGGACGGCCACCTCGGAAGCACATGGCTAGCTCGCCAGACCCGAGTTGATCTCGGCGAGCACCTGGGTCGCCTTCGTGTAGCGGACGAGGTTGTCCAGCGTGGGCGGCTGCGCGAGGGTGGCCTGGGCGTGGCGGACGGCCTCGCCCACCGTCCGCACCCCCAGGGCCCGCGCGGTGAGGCCGTCCACGGCGGTGCCGGCGTTGATCCGGCGGTCGGCCAGGTTGAGCGTGGTGGCCAGCAGTTCGGCCCGCAGTGTGCGCGGCTGCGTCAGCGGCAGGGTCAGGACGGCGGTGGACTCCCGCAGGGAGAGCGCGCCGTTCGCGGCCGAGCCGTCGGCGCCGTCGAAGCGGTCGTCGGTGGCCTGGACGCGGGCGAGCGCCTCGGCGGTGCGCAGGTCGGGCCGCAGCGCCCAGAACGTGACCAGCCCCGGGTCGCGGCTGGGGGAGACGGTCGTGATCCGCGTTTCCGCCGTCGCGGCGGCGGGGCTGGTGAGGCACGGGCCGGAGCCGTCGGCGCTCAGCGAGACCGGCACGGTGACCGTCGCCGCGTCCAGGAGCAGCAGGCTCGGCCGTGCGGTGAAGGCGATCGTGCCGGCCCCCGTGCCGGCGGGCAGCGTGCCGATGGCCCAGCGCAGCGTGGTGGTGCCGTCGGTGTTCCTGCTCACGGAGCCGGGACGGGGCCCGGCGCCCTGGTCGAGCGCGGCGCTGTAGTAGAGGCCGGCGGGCAGCGTGGCGGTGAGCGTGGCGCCGGAGGCCGCGGCCCCGCCGGTGTTGCGGTAGGTCAGGGTGTAGGCGGCGGCCTCGCCGGCGTTGACGGTGGCGGGCGCGGTGGCCGCCACGCCGATCACCGACCGGTGCACCGTGGTGGACACCTCGGCGGCGTTGTCGGACAGGGTGCCGGTCTCGGCGTATCCGCGCTCATTGGTCCCCGACACGGCCGCCTTGTTCGTCAGGACCGTCCCGTCCGTGGTCGCACAGGGGATGTCGTAGGTGAACGTCTCCCGCGCGGAGCCGCCCGCCGGCACGTCGGACGTCGTGCGGTGGACGACGTCGCCGCCGGGCATCGTGTCGTCGATCTTCACCGCCGTGGCGGTGGCGGGTCCCTTGTTGCCCACGGCCACGGTGTAGGTGAGCCGGTCGCCGGGGGAGGCGTCCTGCCTGTCCACGGTCTTGGCGGCGGTGAGGTCGATCGGCGGGTTGAGACTCGCGGCGGCCTCGGCGGTGATCTCGGCGCTGCCCAGGCCGAGCACGCCCTTGTGCGCGCCGTCCTCGAACCAGGGGCTCTCGCGGAAGTTGAGGTTCAGGTGGTCCCAGTCGTTCCAGGAGGTGAGGGTCTGCTTGGGGGAGACGGGGCAGGACGTGGTGTCGGGGCCCATGATGATGTGGTTGACGTCCCCGGACTGGCTCGTCGCGCGGGTGCCGTCGCCATTCCAGTCGACCGGCTTGTTGGCCGGCGTGGTCAGCGCGACTCCGGGTTTCCCGGCCACCACCGTCCCGTACACGACCGTCGCGCCACCCGCTCCCGGCAGGGCGTCGCCCACTTCGTCGAGACCTTGGTCCTCGTTCATGGGGGCGCGCTCCTGGGGCTGGTAGTCCAGGGGGCGGGACGCGGTGGACGCCGTGGGGAACTGGTAGGAGTAGTTCATGACGCTCAGGTAGTTCGGCTTGCAGTTGACGCTGTCCAGGCCGCCGTGCTGCAGCCCGAGCGTGTGGCCGAGCTCGTGCATGAACGTGCCCGCCTCCGCCGCGGTCTGGCCGCCGTTGGCGGCGATCCGCGTGTTGTCCCACGCGCCGAGCGAGATGACGAAGTCGTTGCCGCCCGGCAGGGCGACGCGGGCCAGGTGGGCCAGGTCGACGTGCTGCTGGGTGTCGTCGCCCGCCTCGGCCTGGCCCGATGTGGTGCCGAGGCCGGTCAGCCCGTGCACCGACACGGCGTAGCGGAACGCCAGCCGCTTGGCGCCCAGGATGTTCTCGCAGTTGCGTGAGATCCGGTCGAGCACGTCGCCGAAGTTCCCGTCGCAGGCGATGGCGGAGTCGCCGAACTTCACATCGTCGAAGTCGTCCCAGCTGCCGGGGCTCTTGGTGTCGAACGTGATCCGCTCCGCCTCGCCGGCCCGCTCGCCGGTATGGACGTGCAGGGTGATGCCGTGCGCCGCGAAGGCGGTCACCACCTGGCTGATGGCGTTCGGGTCGAACTCCCTGGAGCGCCGGCAGTACGACGCCAGGCAGAACATCGCGTCCAGCTCGACGAAGACGTCCTTCTTGTTCGGGTCAGCGCTGTACGGGGGCTGGTTCAGCGCGAGATCGACCGTGCCGTCCTGGTCGTAGTCGATGCCGTTGGTCTCCCAGTCGTCCAGCAGCCCGTCCTGGTCGGTGTCACGGCCGGTGTGCACCTTCAGGGTGGTGGAGCAGGTGCCGATCGTCGTGTCGCCCGACAGCGTCGAGGTGATGTCGATCCGCAGGCCGCTCGCGTCACCGAGGCCCTCCGCGTACGCCGGCGGCAGGTCGAACTCCCCCTGCACCAGCCCCGTCTCGGCGGACAACAACTGCCGGTGGAACGGCGTGGCGTGCCAGTAGTGGAACCCGGCCTCCACCGTGGCGGTGAACCAGCCGCTCTCCTGACTGTCGTTGAGGAAGGTGATACGGGCACGGGGCCGCTCGCCCTCCGCGAGCGACAGGGGCGAGGTCCCGAGGAACTCGCACTCACCGTGCACCGCGCTGTCGGCGTGCCCCGCGGGGGCGCCGAGCAGGGCGGCGACGACGAACAAGACGAGCGGCACGATCACGCGGCGGATAAGCATGGGCCGAGTGTCGGCGCCCGCGCTCGTGCCGTCATGAGTAGCCCGTACTCATCCCGTTCCGGTGGCGGCCACAACCTGGCCGCCACCCCTGCGGCGGTGGTTCCACAGCCGGGCAACCATGAAGGAGCCGAACATGGGCTCGACTGTCCGCGCAGCCTCCAGCAGTTCGTGAACGGCACGCTGGATCCTCCCCGGGCCACGGCTCTCATCAGCACAACGTAAGTGTTGAGGCGTTTCGGCACGCGCCACCTCAACACTGACCGCCTTCGGCCCCCGCGGGTCGAAATCCGAGTATGGGTTACTCATGACCGATCTCGCCTGGGCCGGTGATGGTGGGGGAGTTCAGCCCGTGTCACCGAGGAAGCGCAGGAGAGATCATGAGTGGTAGGCGACTCAGGTCAGCAGGCCGGCGCCGCGCGGATGGCTTGCACCGGGACCCCGATTCCCCTCATCGGAGGGATCATGGACGCGTGAGGGCGGAGATGGCCCAACGCCATGACCGCCTCATCCCGCTGACGAAGATCGTCGACGAGCGCCGCGGCGACTGACCAGCCTCCCATGGGGCTCAGGCCGGAAGGGCCGCCGTCCGCGGCACGCGCGGCAGGACGTGCTCGCCGACCCGGTACGCCTCCTCCAGATGCGGCCACCCGGACAGCACGAACTCCTCCACCCCTGCCTCCGCGTATTCGTGGAACAGCGCCGCGACCTCGTCGTACGAGCCGACCAGGGCGGTGCCGGCGCCCTCGCGCACCAGCCCGACCCCGGCCCACAGCCCCGGGTGGATCTCCAGCTCACGGGTGCCGCCGGCGTGCAGGTCCACCATGCGGCGCTGGCCGACGGAGTCGTAGCGGGCGAAGCGGCGTTGGGCCTCGGCGATGCGGCCCGGGTCCATGCCCGTGAGCAGCCGATCGGCCTCGGCCCAGGCGGCTTCGTTCGTGTCGCGGGCGATGACGTGCACGCGCAGGCCGTACCCGAGGGTGCGGCCGTGCGCGGTGCTGAGCGTGCGCAACCTGGCCACCCGCTCGGCGACCGCCTGCGGCGGCTCGCCCCACATGAGCACGACGTCGGCGTGGCGGGCGGCGACCTGCTCGGCGGCCGGTGACGCGCCGCCGAAGTAGAGCGGCGGCCTCGGGTCGAGCGGCGCGGGCAGGCCGCCGCTCTCGACCCGGTAGTGCTCGCCGTGGTGGTCGAACGGCGCGCCGTCCCAGGCGCGGCGGAGCACGTGCAGGAACTCGCCGGTCCTGGCGTAGCGGGCGTCGTGGTCGAGGAAGTCTCCGTACGCGCGCTGCTCGACGGGGTCGCCCCCGGTCACGACGTTCAGCAGCAGCCGGCCGCCGGAGATCTCCTGGAAGGACTGGGCCTGCTGGGCGAGCAGGGTGGGCAGCGCGTACCCGGTGCGGAAGGCGACCAGCAGCCGCAGCCGCTCGGTGTGCTGGGCCAGGGCCGCGCACACGATCCATGGGTCGGGGCAGCCCGCGCCGACGGGGGCGAGCGCGGCCTCGAACCCCGCCTGCTCGGCCGCCCTGGCCACCTGCGTCAGGTACGCGACGGTGGCCGGGCGGGCGGAAGGGCGGTAGGCGTCGGTGGTGGTGATGGCCGAGCGTACGTCGTGACCGTCACCGGTCGTGGGCAGGAACCAGTGGAAACGCATCAGGAAACCTCGGGGTCGGACGAAGCGGCCCGCCGGACGGCTGCGGCCACGGTCTCGCGTACGGACGGGAAGTCGGGATGGGTGCGCGGATCGGCCGCGCGCGGCAGCTCCGAGGGCTGGTCGAGCACGATCGTGCCCGGCCCGCGGCTCATCACCAGCAGGCGGGTGCCCAGGTAGACGGCCTCGTCGACGCTGTGCGTGACGAACAGGACGGTCTTGCCCGTGGCCTGCCACAGCCGTCGCAGCTCTTCCTGGAGCCGCTCCCTGGTGAGCGCGTCGAGCGCGGCGAACGGCTCGTCCATCAGCAGGATCGCGGGGTCGGGCGCGAGCGCCCGGGCGATGGCGGCGCGCTGCTGCATGCCGCCGGACAACTCGTACGGACGCCGCCCCGCCACCTCGCCCAGCCCCACGAGCGCGAGCAGTTCGTCGGCCCTGGCCGTCCTGACCCGCTTCGGCACCCCTGTCATGCGCAGCCCGAACTCGACGTTACGCCGTACGTTCAGCCAGGGGAACAGCCGCGGCTGCTGGAACACCACGCCCCGGTCGGGCCCCGGCCCCGCCACGGGCTCGCCACCCACGGTGACCGTCCCGGAGGTGGGCGCGGCGAACCCGGCGACGAGCCTGAGCAGCGTGCTCTTCCCACAGCCCGAGGGCCCGACGATCGTCACGAACTCGCCCGCGCCGACGTCGGCCCCGATCCCGCGCAGTGCCTCCACAGGCTCCGCCTTCGACCAGCGGGAGCGCGGCCGGTAGGTGAGCGAGACCCCCTCCAGCCGCACCGCCGCCGCGGTGAGCGTGTCAGCTGGTGAAGGCATCGCGCAGGTCCTTGGTGTCCAGGCCCTTCTGGAAGACCTCCAGGGCGGGCACCTCGGGCAGCTTGTTCTGGGCCTTGAGGAACTCGGCGGCGCTGCGCAGGTTCTCGGCCAGTGCGCCCGGCTTGTCCGGGGTGCCCAGGTAGGCGGAGCCGGCCTGCTCCTTGGCGTCCAGCAGGATCAGCTCGTCGATCTGCCCGGCGGCCTCGTCGGGGCTCAGGTTGAGCTGGCGTCCGACGGCCGCCGCCGCGGCCCGCTTGTCGGTGCGTACGAGCTTGACCGCCCGGTCCTGCTGCGTGAGCCAGGTGCGCAGCGCCTGGGGGTAGGAGGTGGCGAACTGGGTGCGGACGACGGCCAGGTCGGCCGTCAGCTTGCCCTTGGCGGCCAGCTCCTTGCTGGTGACCAGCACCTTGCCGCTCTTGCGCAGCTCGCCGAGCACGGGCGTCCAGACGTAGGCGGCGTCGATGTCGCCGCGCGTCCAGGCGGCCTGGATGTCCGGCGGCTCCAGGTCGACGACGGTGACGTCCGACTCGCCCAGCCCGGCCTCCTGGAGCGCGGCCAGCAGGCTGTAGTGCGAGGTCGAGGAGAACGGCGTCGCGATCTTCCGGCCCTTCAGCTCGGCCACCGAGCCCGCCTGGCGGGCCACGAGCGCCTCGTTCTCGCCGATGACGTCGAAGATCCACGGCACCTGGTACGGGATGTTCAGCGGCGCGGACAGGCCGCGGGTGACCGGGCTGCTGCCGGCCAGGCCGATGTCGATGCTGCCCGCGACCATCGCGGTGTTCACGTCGCCGCCCGAGTCGAACTTGATCCAGCTGATCTTCGTGTTCGGCAGCGCGCTCTCCAGCCAGCGCTGGTCCTTGACGATGAGGTCGCCGTTCGGGATGAGCTGGTAGCCGATGCGCAGCTCCTTGGGGCTGCCGTCGGCGGCGGGGGCGGCGCCGGTGGCGGCTCCGGTGCCGGTGGAGCAGGCCGCCAGGCACAGTGCGAGCGCCAGCGCGGGGATGAGGCGATGTTTCATGGCTGATGCCTTCGCAGGGGGTCAGGCCTTGCCGCGCCAGGGCACGAGCAGGCGCTCGGTGAGTTGGAGGAGGGTGTCGATGAGCAGGCCGGACGCGCCGATGACGAGCAGCCCCAGCACGACGACGTCGGTCTGGTTGTAACGCTGGGCGTCGCGGATCATCCCGCCGATGCCCGGCACTCCGTTGACGGTCTCGGCGGCCACGACCGTGGTGTAGGCCACCCCGACCGCGACCCGGACGCCGGTGATCACCTCGGGTAGCGCCGAGGGCAGCACGATCCGGTACGGAAGCTGCCACCGCCCGGCCCCCAGCGACCTGGCCGCGTACAGGTAGTCCTCGTGCACCCCGCGTACCGCGTCGGCGGTGGCCACGGCGACGGGCGGCAGCGCGGCCACGAACAACAACGAGACCTTGGGCGGCTCGTCGATGCCCAGCCAGATGATCAGCAGGCTGAAGTAGGCCAGCGGCGGCAGCGTCCGCACGAACGTGATGAGCGGGTTGAGCAGGGCACGCACGGTGGGCACCAGGCCGACGACCAGGCCCAGCGCGATCCCGCCGGCGATGCCGTACAGACTGCCGAGCAGGATGCGGCGCAGGCTGGCCAGCAGATGCTCCGACAGCAGGTAGCCGCCGTAGCCGCGCCGGCCGTCGTGCACGGAGGAGGTCAGGAAGAGCTGGTCCCACACCGACCCCGGGCTGGGGACGAACACCTCGGGCCACAGGTGGGAGGCCGCGACCGCCCACCAGATCGCGGCCAGCAGGACCACCCCCGCCACCCGCAGCCCGACCCCACGGGTCACCGTCTCCGCCTCTATTCCACAATAAGCGACTGGTTTAGTGGGAATTAAGGTAGACGATCCCTCGGGCGCACGCAAGAAGGACGGCGCGCCGGCCCCTTCGGGTGTTGTGCTGCGCGCCGCGAGACCGGCTTGGCGGCTCTGGGTCAGGCATGCCCGGATAAACTTCCAGTTGCTGGAAAATTCTAGTAGGAGTATATTCGCCCGCATGCAGGAAACGCGGCGGGAGCGGAAGAAGCGGGAGACCCGGCAGCGCATCGTGTCGGCGGCCATGGCCCTGTTCGAGGAACAGGGCTATGAGCAGACCACCGTGACGCAGATCGCCGCGGCGGCGGACGTCGATCCCAAGACGTTCTTCAACTACTTCCGCACCAAGGACGAAGTGCTCTTCGTCGACATGGAGCGGGACTTCGACGTGCTGGTCGGCGCCATCGCGGACCGCCGCCCCGAGGAGGGCCCCGGCGAGGTGCTGGCCAGGGCGGTCGAGCGGTACGCCGCCCACCGCCGGCCCAAGATCCCCGCCAAGGAGGCCGCGGAGCTGTCCGGCGTGACCCGGCTGGCCCTGACCACGCCGGCGCTCCAGGCCAAGGGGCTCTACCTGCTGCTCGACCTTCAGCAGCGCGTCGTCGGAGAGCTGCTGAAGGCTTTCCCCGGCCTCGACCCGATCACCGCGGCCGCGATGATCGGGGCCCTGATGGGCGCCGTCCAGCAGGCGGGCCTGGCCAGCGTCCAGCTCGGCCGGTCCCAGGAGGAGTTGTGGGAGGCCGCCCGGCACGGCGTCGAGATCGCCATGCGTGGTCTGCGCTCGGTGCCGCCGTCCACCCCGAACCCTTGACGCATCACCGCAAAAAGGAGCGACGATCATGGAGGAAAGCGTCCGGCGGCTCGCCCGCGACATGCGGCGCGCCGTACGGGAAGGTCCGGAGGCGATCACGCGGCGGCGGCGGGGTCGCCTGGCCGAGCTGGTGGCCCATGCCCGCGCCCACTCGCCCTTCTACCGCGAGCTCTACCATGACCTGCCGGAAGGGGCCGACGACCCGCAGCTGCTCCCGGTCACCGACAAGAAGACACTGATGGCCCGCTTCGACGACTGGGTCACCGACCATGAGGTGACCCGGGAGCGAGTCGAGGAGTTCGTGGCCGATCCCGACGTGGTGGGCCATCGGTTCCTGGGCCGTTACCTGGTCACCACGACCACCGGCACCAGCGGGCAGCGCGGCCTGTTCGTGCAGGACGATCGGTGCCTGGCCGTGCACACCGCCACCGGGTTGCGCACCGGCGCCGGGCTGTCGGCCCGCGACGTCCTGCGCACGCTCGCCCGCGCCGGCCGCACCGCCATCGTCACGGCGCCCGGGGGTCACTTCGCCACCCTCGCCGGGCCGGCACGGGCGGCCCTGGAACGGCCGTGGCTGGGCCGGTTGATGCGGGTCATCCCGACCGACCAGTCGATGGAGAAGATGGTCGACGAGCTCAACCGGTTCGATCCGGCCAGCGTCGCCGGTTTCGTCGGGCTGCTCACGCTGCTGGCAGGGGAACAGGAGGCCGGCCGGTTGCGCATCCGCCCGGCGCTCGTCATCCCCGGCGGCGAGACGCTGAGCCCGCAGACCCGGGAACGCCTGGCCGCCGCGTTCGGGGCGAAGGTCCGCGCCGCCTACGCCTGTGGCGAGTGCGGCTTCCTCACCGCCGGCTGCCGGGAGGGCTGGTACCACGTCAACAGTGACTGGGTCGTCCTGGAGCCGGTCGACGCCGACCACCGGCCGGTGCCGCCCGGGCGGCTTTCACACACCGTCCTGATCAGCAACCTCGCCAACCGGGTCCAGCCGATCCTGCGCTACGACCTCGGCGACAGCGTCCTGATGCGTCCTGACCCCTGCCCGTGCGGCAATCCGCTGCCGGCCGTCCAGGTGCAGGGGCGTGCGGCCGATCTGCTCACCTTTCCCACCGGGTCCGGCGAGCGCGTCGGCATCTCGCCCATGTCCTTCAGCACCGCGCTGGCCGTTCCCGGCATGGAACAGTTCCAGCTCGTCCAGACCGCGCCCACCGTCCTGCGGGTACGCCTGCGGGCCGTCGGCGGCGCCGACGCGGACCGCGTCTGGCAGGCCGCCCGCGACCGGGCCGTCCATCTGCTCGCCGAGCACAAGGCCGGTCACGTGACGATCGAGCGCGCGGAGGAGCCGCCGGAGCAGTCGGCCGGAGGGAAGTACCGCAAGATCATCCCGCTGCCGCAGCCCTGACGGGCGCCGGACTCTCCGCCGCAACGCCCGGACAGCCGCCGGCGACGGTTCACCTACACCCTGAGGAACGCGGCACTAGGGCCTCAGGAACAGCTCGACGACCGGGATCGTCACATCGGGGCGGGTGATCGGCAGCCGCAGGGTCAGGGTGTCCTCCGGCAGGCCGCGCAAGTAGTGGTGGAACGGCTCCTTCGGGTCGATCTCGACGAACGGCACCTCCGAGGCGTCGTGCAGGAACTGGGCATAGGCCACCCGGCCGCCGAGGCCGGGCAGGTGCACGTGCTGCATCGGCCACGACAGCAGGTGCAGGTAGAGCCGGTCGCCGCGTCGGGTGTAGCGGCAGTCGGGCGGGGCCTCGAACTCCGCGGGCCCCGCCCCGTGGATGGACCGGGCGTGCAGGCGCATCCACGCGCCGATCCCGCGCAGCCGTTCCAGGGCGCGCGGCTCGAACTCGCCCCGGGCGTTCGGGCCGACGTTCAGCAGCATGTTGCCGCCCTTGGACACGGTGTCGACCAGCATCTTCACCAGCAGCTCGACCGGCTTCCAGTCCTGGTTGTCGCGGTGGTGTCCCCAGCTGCCGTTGAGCGTCTGGCACGCCTCCCACGGCCGGTGGCCGGGCACGCCGCCGGGCGGCATGACCTGCTCGGGCGTGGTGAAGTCGCCGCCGCCGAGCCCGAGCCGGTTGTTGACGAGGATGCCCGGCTGCAGCTCGCGGACCATCCGCTCCAGCTCGGCCGAACGCCACTCGTCGGGGCCCTTGGCGCCGAACCCGCGCCCGGCGTAGGAGAAGTCGAACCACATGGTGTCGATGCGGCCGTAGCGGGTGAGCAGCTCGCGCACCTGGCCGTGCAGGTAGTCGGCGTACTTGGCGACGTCGCGTTCGCCGAGGTCCTCCTCCCGGCGGGGGTGGTAGAGGTCGTTGGGGAAGTCGGGGTGGTGCCAGTCGAGCAGGGAGTAGTACAGGCCGGTACGCAGGCCCCGCTCCCTGAAGGCGTCGAGCATGGGGGCGAGCAGGTCGCGTCGGGCCTTGAAATCGGTCAGCGCGGAGTCCCACAGGCAGAAGCCGTCGTGGTGCTTGCTCGTCACGACCAGGTACTTCATCCCGGCGTTGACGGCCTCGTCGGCCCAGGCGGCCGGGTCGTAGAGGTCGGGGTCGAAGTGGTCGAAGTAGCGGCGGTAGCGCTCGTCGTCCATCTTCTCGTACGACTGCACCCACTCGTGGCGGGCGGCCGCCGCGTAGATGCCCCAGTGGATGAACAGGCCGAACCGGGCCTGCGTGAACCAGCTCATGGGTGCACCATGACGGCCGACAGGCCGATCCTGCCGGTGCCGGTCCGCTGGATCCGCACGTACCGGCCCTCGGCGTCCACCGCGACCACGGACGGGCGCAGCGCCCGGCCCGGCAGCGGCACCCGCGTGGCCTGCGCGAAGTCGGGCGTGGCCGAGACCAGCAGCTCGGCGTCGGCCGTGGTCATGGAGGCGTCGTTCCAGATCTCCACCGTGCCGATCCGGTGCGGGCCGCCCAGGTCGACCTGCCACCAGGAGCCGGGCGCGGACGTCGTCCTGCTGTCGGTCACCGTGGAGCCGTCGAGGGCGTCGGCGGCCGCCGCGGCGCCCTCGGTGGCGGACTGGGTGGCGCTGCCCGTCCTGGCCAGGTCGGGTTCCAGCTGCTCGGCCGGGCCGGGGCTCGCGCCCGCCGCCGCGGCGACGGCGAGCGCCGCGTCGGGCAGCCGTTCCAGGGCGGTGTGGTTGTCCACCTGCCGCGAGCCGCGGCCGGACAGCTCCGGCGCGGTGGTGTCGGTCCAGTTGCCGGTCGCGAGGTTGTCGATGCCGTACCCGGCCCAGTTGGAGATCCACTTGTAGCCGACGCGGGTGATCACGTTGCCTTCGACCGTGATGTGGGAGCTCTGCTCGTCGAGGTAGACGCCGTTGCCGTCGCGCTCGGTGTTGCCGTACGCCGACCGGTTGAGGTAGTTGCCGGAGATCACCGTGCCGGGCTGCGGGCCCTGGGTGTAGATCGCGCCGCCGTCGTGCTGGTCCTCGGCGACCATCATGGCGTCCACGATCCTGTTGCCGGTGATCCGGTTGTCGCGCATGTCCGGGTTCTGGGCCACCGGCTGGTTCCAGCCCCACCCGACCGACACGCCCGAGTACGGCAGCTTCTCCAGCGTGTTGTGGTCCACGCGCAGCCCGGACTCGTAGCCCGCCCAGACGCCCACCGCGTCGGTGAACTCGCGGCCGGTCCAGGTGATGGTGTTGCGGGCCACCGTGTTGCGCTCGCCGCGCAGCTCGGCCGGGGGATTGGGGTCGGTGTCGCCGACGTAGACCGCGCCCGACGACAGGTCCGTGAACGTCGAGCCGGTGACCGCCGAGTCCTTGGTGCCGCCCTCCAGGATCACGCCGGCGCCGCCGAGGCGCGCGAACGCGGCGCCGTCGACGGTCACGTCCCGGCCGCCGCGCACGACGACGGCCGCGGCCGGCTTGGTGTAGAAGCGGCCGGCGTGGTCCTCGGGGCCGGTCGCGCCGGTCAGGGTGAGGCCGCCCTGCGTGCCCGCGTACCCCTCGGCGGTGTCCGGCTGCCGGTAGGCGGCGTGCTCGAAGCCCAGCCCGGCGATCCTGACCCGGCTCGCGCCCTCCAGGCGCAGCAATGTCTCGGTGGCGGGCGCGATCACGTCGTCCAGTCGCTCGTCCGGCCGGGGCAGGTAGGAGACGGTACGGGCGGTCCGGTCGAAGACGAACTCGCCCGGCTCGTCGAGCAGCTCGGCGGCGTTCTCGAAGAAGGACACCTTGGAGTACCGGGAGGAGTCGACCGTCGTCGAGTCCCACGCGGGCCCGGTGCGGCCGGTGCCGCTCGCGGAGTTCGTCCAGCACGGCTGGACGAAGGTGATCACGTCGCCGTCCACGCGGTCGATCCCGCAGCGGTAGTTCCGCCACCTGACCTTGATGACCGCCTCGGCGTTCGCCGGGTCGGCCCAGCCCGCGACCCCGCTCTTCACCGCGCCGGTCATGCCCGTCTTCGTCGCGTCGCAGGTCGCGGCCGGGCACGACCCGCCGCGTGCCCGGACCGCGCGTACGCCGCCGACGAACAGCTGCCGGGGCGAGAGGCCCTCGGGAACGGGCGCGACCTGGAGGCGTCCCTCCTGCCGCCAGCCGGTGATCGGCACGCCGCCGGACAGCACCGGACGAGCGCCGGGGGCGGCGGTCCAGGTCACCGTGTGCCCGTCGGGGCCGGAGTCGCGCCGGTCCAGGACGAGCGGCGCGGCCATCCGGTAGACGCCGCCCGCCAGGCGGACCTCGACGTCGCGGTCCATGCCGCCGGCCAGGGCCTCGCGGACCTTGTCCCGCGCGGTCTCCAGGGAGCACGGGTTGACCTGGTTGCAGGCCGCGGACCGGCCGTCCGGGGCGACGTGGAAGACCTTCGGGGCCGGGCCGGTCGCGGGGGGCGTCGCGGGGGTCAGGGAGAGGGTCAGGGCGAGGGCGATCGCGGCGTTCACATTCCCTCCAGCGGGGGGTTCTGGGTGCCGAAGAGCCAGGCGCGCAGGAATCCGTCCAGGGCGGGACGGTGGGCGGTGGCGGCGGCGTGGGTGATGAAGTCCTCGGTGGAGGCGTTGCCGTCCTTGTTGCGCTGCACCCACCGGCGCATGATCCGGTCGAACGTCTCCTCGCCGACCTCGGTGCGCAGGGCGTACAGGACGAGGGCGCCGCCGTCGTAGATGTTGTAGCCGCCGAGGCCCTTCGGCCTGCCGGGCGGGCCGTCCTTGGCGCGGACCTCGTCGAGCTTGGCGTACACGCCGCGCATCTTGTCGGCCAGCGGCTGGCCGCCGTGCTCCTGCGCCCACACGGCCGCGTAGTAGACGGCCGGGCCCTCGTTCAGCCAGGCGTCCTGCCAGGTGGCGGGGGTCACCGAGTCGCCGAACCACTGGTGGACGAGCTCGTGCACCATCGTGTTGGAGTACGTGGGCCGGTCGAACCACCCGGTGCCGAACAGCGACAGCGTCTGGTTCTCCAGCGCGTCGCTGTACCCCGGGTAGATGTGCACCCCGTACGTGGAGAACGGGAACCGGCCGAACCTGGCCTCCGCCCAGGCGATCTGGGCGCCGGTCTCGGCGGCGATCGGCGCGTACCTGGCCTCCTGGCCCTGCGGGACGACGTGCCGCAGCGGGAGCGCGTGCGGGCCGGTGCCGTAGACGTACGTGCCCTTGACCACGGCGAGGCCGATCAGCTCCGAGGCCATCGGCTCGCGCTCCTCGAACGTCCACGTGCCGCCGTCGCGGCCGGTCAGCTCGCCGTTGGCGGTGGCGACGTACCCCTCGGGGGCGGTGACGCGGAAGGTCCAGGTGGCCTTGTCCGACGGGTGGTCGTTGACGGGGAAGAACGTGTCGGCCCTGCTGGACTGCGCGGCGGCGGCGAACCCGCCGTCGGGGCCGAAGCGCCAGCCGGTCAGGCCCGCGCGCGGCGCCTTGCCGTTGCCGTGGAAGCGCACCTCGGCCTCGAACGGGACGTGCTCGCGCAGCGGCTCGGCGGGCGTGACGGTCAGCTCCTGACCGCTCTGCCCGGGGGAGAGCGCCCAGGTGGCGGGCTCGCCGTCGACGGTGACGGCGTCGATCACGTGCCCGTCGGTGTCGAGGTTGAAGGACGACAGGGCCTGGGTGGCCTTCGCGGTGAACCGTACGACGCCGGAGAAGTCGTAGGTGACCGGGGTGAAGTCGAAGGAGACGTCGTAGTGGCGCACGTCGTAGCCGCCGTTGCCGAGCGTCGGGAAGAGCGGGTCGCCGACCCCGGGCGAGCCAGGCGACGGGGGTACGGCGGCGGCGGTGCCGAGCAGCGCGGCCGCGACGAGGGCGATGACGGTCCGCTTCATGGTCAGCCCGCCTTCGGTGACTGCTTGAGTGCTTCCTCGAACTCGGCGCGTGCCTGGTCGCCGCCCTGCGCCCGCCAGTCCTTGACCAGCTTGTCCAGGTCACTCAGCGGCGCCCGCCCGGCCACGATGGAGGTCACGCGGTCGGTGCGCATGGTGTACAGCGACTCGTACTTGTTCTCGTTGGCGGGGGAGTACAACCCGACCGTCGGGTCCTCCACGCCCACGGCGATCATCTTGCCGATCGCGTCGTGCATGATCTTCACGGCCTCCTTCGAGGAGGAGTCGAACAGCGCCTGCGTCGGCGCGGCGACGAACTTCCACGGCACGGCGGTGTCCCGCCCGCCCTGCTCGGTCAGCACCGGCGCGCCCTTGGCGTCGCGCGTGTGGTCGGTGCCCTCCAGGCCGTAGTTGAACAGCGTGTACTCCTCGCTGCCGAACGGCGAGGCGAAGAAGTCGGCCACCCGCAGCAGCTCCTTGGCCCGCTGCTCGTCGCTCTTCTTCAGCATGGTGATCGAGACGACGATGTTGTTGAGGAACGCCTTGGCCTTCGGGCCGACCGGCGTGAGCGGCCGCGGATCGGCCGTCGGGTCGATCTTCTTGGACGTCTGCAGGTAGCCGGTGGGCCCGAGGTAGGCGGGCAGGCCGTCGTAGACCATCGCGGCGTGGCCGGAGTTGAACTCGTTCTTGCGCTTGAGGCCGTCGAAGCCCTCCGAGCCGGGGTAGACGACGCCCGCCTCGCGGAGCTTGCGGACGTACTCGACGGCCGCCTTGTACTCCTCGGTCTCGATGGCGTGGACGAGCCTGCCGTTCTCCAGCCGCCAGCCGTTGGGGGCGCCGAACAGCTGCGAGAAGATCGACAGGCCGTACACGCCGCCGACCATGGTGAGCACGCCCCACTGGTTGTCCTTGGGCCTGGTCACCTCCTTGAGCAGCTCGAACAGGCGGTCCATGTCGGAGATCTGCGCCAGGTCGGTGACGCCCGCCTTCGCGAACATGTCGGCTCGGTAGAAGCCGAGCCCGCCGACCATGTTGCGCGGGATGGGGATGCCGTACAGCTTGCCGCCGACGATGCCCTGCTTCCAGAACACCTGCGGGATCGCCGCCAGGTTCGGGTACTCCTTGACCGCGTCCCCGCCGAGCAGCGCCGTCAGGTCGGTGCACTGGCTGGCCGCGAACGCGGGCAGGTTGTTCACCCCCTGCGACTGGATGTAGGTGAACATGTCGGGCAACGTGCCGCCCGCGACCATCGTGTTGAACTTCGTCGGCCAGTCGTCGGACGAGACCGCCTGCACGTCGGCCGTCCCGCCGAGCCGCTTCTCCACCTCCTGCCACGCCGGGTTCTCCGCGCGGCCGGGCGGCGGCGGCAGGAACGTCTGCACCGCGATCTTCACGGTCCCGCCCGACATCGGCGGCTTGGCGACGGCCCTGAACAGCTTGTCCGGATAGGTGAAGTAGCCCTCGGGCACGCCCGTGGGGCTGCCGGGCAGGTCGGGGGTGAGCGTGCCGGCCGGCGGCGTGTACGTCGGCAGCTTGATGGTCAGCCCCTGCGCCTTGGCGGCGGGCGCGGCGGACCCGCCACCGCAGGCCGCGAGGGCGGAGGACGCGACGACACCCGCCGCCGTGGCGGCGCCGAGCCGGAGGAAACCTCGGCGCGAGACGCTTTCTCTCATGGGATCTTCCTTGGGGGGGTTGGGGGGTCAGCCTTTGACGGCGCCGGTGAGCACGCCCTTGGTGAAGTAGCGCTGCAGGAAGGGGTAGACGAGCAGGATGGGCACGATCGCCACCACGAGCACGGCCATCTGGACCGCCTGCACGGGCGCCGGCGCCTCGGCGGCCGTCACGGTCTCCATCGAACGGCCCTGCAGGACGAACGTGCGCAGGATCAGCGGGAGCGGGAACTTGTCGGAGTCGTCGAGGTAGAGCAGGGCGTTGAAGAAGGCGTTCCAGTAGCCGACGGCGTAGAACAGCGAGATCACCGCGAGCACCGCCTTCGACAGCGGCAGCACGATCCTGACGAGGATGCCGAAGTCGCCCGCGCCGTCGATGCGGGCGCTCTCCAGCAGCTCGCGCGGCAGCCCCATGAAGAACGAGCGCAGCACGACCAGGTTGAACGCGCTCACCAGGCTCGGCAGGATCAGCGCGCCGAACGAGTCGATCAGGCCGACCTGCTTGACCAGCAGGAAGTTGGCGATCAGGCCCGGGTTGAAGAGCATGGTCAGCAGGGCGACCATCAGGATCCAGCGCGAGCCGGTCACCTCGCGGCGGCTCAGCCCGTACGCCATGCCGATGGTGGCGAGCATGCTGGCGAGCGTGCCGACGGCCGTCACCAGCACGCTGACCAGCAGCGCCCGCGTCACCACCCCGCCGCTGAGGATCGTCGAGTACGCCGCCAGGCTCGGCGCGGACGGGACCAGCACGAACCCGCCCGCCCGCGCGATGTCGGACTCGGCCGACAGGCTGGTGCCGATGACACCGACGAAGGGGTAGGCCACCAGCAGGACGACCGCGGTGAGGATCGCGCCCTTGAGGATCAGGCCGGGCGTGGAGGGCCGCTCCATCCAGGCCGGCCGGCTACTTGTCGCCACCGCGGTACACCCCCTCGTGGCCGAACAGGTGGGCCACCTTGTTCGCGCCGAGCACCATCGCGGTGCCGACGATGGTCTTGACCAGGCCGACCGCGGCCGCGGGCCCCCACTGGCCGTCCTTGACGCCGTTGAAGTAGACGAACGTGTCCAGCACCTCGCCCGCCTCGGGGCCGACGTTGTCGCGCTGGAGCAGGATCTGCTCGAAGCCGACGGACAGGATGCTGCCGAGGTTGAGGATCAGCAGCAGGACGATGATCGGCGTGATGCCGGGGAGCGTGACGTGCCACAGGCGGCGCCAGCGGCCCGCGCCGTCCATGGCGGCGGCCTCGTACAGGTCCTGGTTGATGGCGAGCAGGGCGGCGAGGAAGATGATCGTCGCCCAGCCGGCGTCCTTCCAGATCACCTGCAACGTCACCAGCAGCGGGAAGACGTCGGGGTCGGTCATCATGTCGTAGCGCGGCAGGCCGGCGCTCTGCAGGAAGTTCGGCAGCGCGCCCGCGCCGCCGAGGATCTGCTGGAACACCGAGACGATGATCACCCAGCCGATGAAGTGCGGCAGGTAGACCACGCTCTGCACGAACCTGCGCACCCTGTCGCTGACCACGCTGTTGAGCAGCAGTGCGAGGGCGATCGGTGCGGGGAAGAAGAGCACGAGCTGGGTGAGGGCGATCTTGAGGGTGTTGCCGAGGGCGTTCCAGACGCCGGGGTCGCCGAAGACGGTGGCGAAGTTCCGCAGCCCCACCCAGGCGCTGTCGATGAAGCCGATGTAGGGCTGATAGTCCTTGAACGCGACCACGTAGCCGAACAGCGGCCCGTAGTGGAAGACCAGGAAATAGATCAGCCCGGGCAGCGTCAGCAGGAGCATCACCCGGTCGCGCCGGAGGCGCCGCCACAGCGAGAGCCTGCGCGGCCTCTCGCCGGACGACGACGCTGTCCCGGCACGGGGGGCGTCGAGGGTAGCGGTCATGCGCTGGGTCCTTCCAGTTGGCGAGGAAGCTAGTAAGCGCTTTCATGCTTCGTCAAGCCCCTGGCCGGAAGTCGTGCCGTTCTTGGCCCGGCTCCTTGACCTTTGCGCAGGTGAAGCCCTAGCGTGCCGCAGCAGTGCGTAGAACGCGCTTACTATTTGGAGATGGACGTGGGCAGACAAGAGGCGCCGGTGAGACCTCCGCACACCCGGCCGAGACCGCGCGCCGTGCTGGCGATGGCGCCTGGGGTGCGCGAGGAGGTGTTCGGGCACGAGGCCCTGCGCCGCCTCGGTGAGCTGACCGAGCTCCACGACCAGGTGCTGCACGAGGTCGGCTCGCCGGACGCCCTGCGCGCGCTGGCCGGGGCCGAGGTCCTGGTGACCGGCTGGGGCTGCCCGAAGATCGACGCCGGGCTGCTCGATCGCGCCCCCGGCCTGCGCCTCGTCGCGCACGCGGCGGGCACGGTCAAGACCTTCCTGGACCCGGCCGTCCTGGAACGCGGCGTCCGGGTCTGCAGCGCGGCCGACGCCAACGCGGTGCCCGTCGCCGAGTTCACCTTCGCCGCCATCGTCTTCGGCGCCAAGCGGGCCTTCACCCTGGCCCGCCGCTACCGCGAGCGCGGCACCCGGCGCGACTTCTCCGGCCTGCCCTGGCTCGGCACCCGCGGCATCACGGTCGGCCTGGTCGGGCTGTCCAGGATCGGCCGGCGCGTCATGGGGCTGCTCGGCGGCCTCGACGCGGACGTGCTGGTCTACGACCCGTACGCCGACCCCGCCGGGATCGCCGAGCTCGGCGGCACGGCCGTCGACCTCGACACCCTGGTCAGGCGGTCGCACGTGGTCAGCCTGCACGCCCCCGAGACCCGCGAGACCCGCCGCATGCTCGACGCCAGGCGGCTGTCGATGCTCCGCGACGGCGCCGTCGTCGTCAACACCGCCCGCGGCGGCCTGGTCGACACCGACGCGCTGGTCAAGGAGGTACGCAGCGGCCGGCTCGACGCGATACTTGACGTCAGCGACCCCGAGCCGCTCCCGGCCGGCCATCCGCTGTTCGACCTGCCCAACGCGTTCGTGACCCCCCATCTGGCGGGCGCGCAGGGCAACGAGCTCGGCAGGCTGGCCGAGTCCACGCTCGGGGAGATCGCCCGCTACGCCGCCGGGCTGCCGCTGCTGCACGAGATCGATCGCGGCGAGCTCGACCGAATGGCATGATCGACAGCGAGGAGGTGCCGGTGACCGAGCCGAGCCTGGCGACGATGGCCGACGTGGCGAAACGCGCGGGCGTCTCCAGCGCGACCGTGTCCCGGGTGATCAACGGCAACTACCCGGTCTCGGCGGTCACGCGCCAGCGGGTCGAGCGGGCCATCGCCGAGCTGGGCTACGTCGCCAACGCCCACGCCCGCGCCCTGGCCGGAGCCACCAACAGGACCGTCGGGATCATCATCAACGACGTGATCGACCCCTTCTACGCCTACATCGCCCGGGGCGTCGAGCGCGAGGCCACCAGGCACGGCCGCCTGTGCATGGTCTGCTGCACCCACGGCAGCCACGAGAAGGAGCTCGCGCTCATCGACCTGCTGCACGAGCAGCGGGCCGACGCCGTCATCCTGGTCGGCGGCGCCCACGAGGACCGCGCCTACGCCGCCCAGGTCGCCCGCCGGGCCCGCGCGCTGCATGCCAGCGGCTCCACGCTGGTGCTGTGCGGCCGGCCGTCGCTCGGCGACGACGTGCCGACCCGGGTCGTCGAGTACGACAACGAGGGCGGCGCCTTCGCGATCACGGACCACCTCATCACGCAGGGGCACCGGAAGATCGTCTTCCTGGGCGGGCCGCCGAGCCTGTCCACGACCGTCGCGCGGCTCGCCGGGCACCGGCGCGCGCTCGCCTTCCGCGGCCTGCCCTACGACAAGGGGCTGATCCACCTCGGGCAGCTCAACCGCAGGTTCGGCTACGACAGGATCCGCGCGCTGCTGGCCGACAAGCTCGACTTCACGGCGCTGTTCTGCGCCAACGACACGGTCGCGGCGGGCGCGATGCAGGGGCTGGAGCTCGCGGGCGTGCCGGTGCCGGAGGCGGTCTCGGTGGTGGGCTACGACGACGTGCCGATCGCGCAGGAGCTGCGGCCGCAGCTGACGACCGTGCGCATCCCGCTGGAGGAGCTGGGCCGCCAGGCCGTACGCCTCGGCCTCGACGTCGGGGACGACGACGACTACCTCTCGCCCGTGCAGACGATGGCCAAGGTCGGCACGAGCATCGTGGTCAGGGCCTCGGTCGCGCCGCTGCCGTAGGAAGCGCTTACTGATCATGGCTCCGGATTGCCGCGTGGAGCAGGGATAGAAAGCCGCAGAAAGATCTAGTAAGCCCTTGACCGGCATAGTAAGCGCTTACACAATCCCTGCCATGACCCCCCTCACACGCAGAACCTTCCTCGGCACCTCCCTCGGCGCGGCCGGAGCGGTGACGGGCGCGGCCCTGCTCGGCCCCCGCCCGGCCCTGGCGCGCCCGGCCGGCCAGGAGGCGCGGCACACCGTGACGCTCAGGGCCAGGCCCGCGGCCGAGGGCGAACGCCTCCGGCTCCAGCAGGCGCTCAGGACCACCGAGTTCCACCCCACCCGCGTCCACCTGCCCGCCGGCACCCCGATGGCCGTCGAGGTGACCGCCCCCGACGGGGTGCTGCCCACCCTGTACGTCGGCGCACCCGACACCCACGCCGACGTCGCTTACAAGAACCCGCGCGCCTACCGGCTCACCGAGGGCGTCACCACCGTGACCGACCCCGGCGGCGGGCTCGTCTACCTGGCGCTGACCGGCGACGGGCAGCGCGCCAGGGTCAAGTTCCTGTCGGGCGGGGAGCGCGTGCCGACGTTCACGCTGGGGGAGAGCACCGAGGCCGAGTTCCAGTCCCAGCTCGACACGCTGACCGCCGCACCGCAGGCCGAGCTGGTCTCGCCGCACGCCATCGTCACGATCACCCGCGACGGCATGCTCGCCTGGCGCGACCAGGACCACGGGGAACTGCTCCGGCTCCTGGAGACGATCACCGCCTCGCACGCCGCGATCTCCGGCCTGTCCGCCGCCGAACGTTCCCCGCTGCCCTTCCACCTCGTCGAGGCCCCGCGCATGCCCACGGGCGCCGGCGCGTACGCCACCCACGGCTGGACCGCCTACCCGCGCACCTACCTCGACCGGCTCATCGCCGTGGACGGGCTGCGTACCCGGGGCTGGGGCGTCTACCACGAGCTCGGGCACCAGCACCAGCAGATGGCCTACAAGCCGGAGGACCTGACCGAGGTGACGGTCAACGTCTACGCGCTGGCCGCGCAGCGCACGCTGGCGCAGCCGTCCAACCTCACCAGGCCCGACGCCAGGACGGGGCTCACGCCGTACCAGAGCGCGCTGGCCAAGCTGCCCGCGGCCGACTTCCGGAAGCTGGGGGCGTACGAGAAGCTCGTGCCGTTCCGGCAGCTCGAACTGGCCTTCGGCGAGGACTTCCACCCGCGCCTGCACCGGTTGGTCCGCGAGGAACGCCCGGCCTCCGACTACACCGAGTCCGCCAAGCGGTGGGGCAACCTCGCGATCTACACCTCGCGGATCGCGGGGGCCGACCTGTCGGGCTTCTGGACCCGCTGGGGCGCGCCGCTGACCGCCGAGTACCTGGCCCGGGTCGCCGCCCTCGGCCTCCCGGCCCCCGCCGCCGACCCCTCGACGCTCACCGACTAGGAGCCCGCCGTGACCACTGACCGGACCTCCGTCCACCCTCTCGCCAGGCCCCTCACCCGCAGGGGCGCGCTCGCCGGGCTGGCCGCCGCCGGCGGTGCGGCGCTGCTGGCCAGGCCCGCCTTCGCCGCGGCCCGTACGCCGGTTCCCGGGCCGCGCAGGGCGGTGGTGCTGCGGGGGCGGCCGGCGGCGGAGGCGGAGCGGCTGCGCATGCAGACCGTCTACCGTACGACCGAGTTCGTGCCGACCGGCCTGTACCTGCCGCCCGGCCGCACGCTCACCCTGGAGGTGCGCGCGAACGACGGCGCCCTCCCCACCCTGCACGTCGGCGCCCCCGACACCAACCCCGACACCGCCTACCGGTACCCGCGCGCCCACCCGCTCACCGAGGGCGTCAACACGGTCACCGACGCGGGCGGCGGCATGGTGTACCTGTCGTTCACCGGTGACCGCAGGGCGAACGCGGTCGTGCGGTTCGGGCCGGAGGGCGTCCCGGTGCCGACGTACGTGCTGGCGCCGAGCAGCGGCTGCGGCGACCCGGCGCGGGCGACGCGGGCGGCGTGGCAGGGCCGCCCGGCCTTCGCCGCGCCCGTGTTCGCGCCCGAGGGCACCACGGAGGCCGAGTTCCAGGCACAGGTGGACGCGTTCACCCAGGCGCCCTTCGTCGAGCTGGTCTCGCCGCAGATGATCGTGACCGTCCGGCGCGAGACCTTCCTCCAGGTGCGCGACCAGGACCACGCCCAGCTCATGACCCTGCTGGAGCAGGTCGAGGACGTCGAGGCGGCGATCTCCGGCCTGGACGGCTCCGCCCCGCTGCACGCCCCGACCCCGCTCGGCCGGCACCTGGTCAACGTACGCCCCGAATACGGCCCCAAGTCCACCGCGTACGCCACCCACGCCTACACCGCCTACTACGACGCGTACGCCACCACCCGCCTGCTCCTGCCCGACAAGGTGCGGACCACCGGCTGGGGCGTCTATCACGAGCTCGGCCACCAGCACCAGCAGATGGCCTGGCGGCCGGGCGAGCTCACCGAGGTCACGGTCAACATCTACAGCCTGGCCGTGCAGCGGCACTTCGGCATGCCGTCCAACCTGGTGACCGGCAACGCCTACGAGACGGCGCTCGCCAAGCTGCCGGTCGCCGACTACGCCGGGCTCGGGGCGTTCGAGAAGCTGGTGCCGTTCCGGCAGCTCGAACTCGGGTTCGGTGACGACTTCTACCCCCAGGTGCACCGGCTGGTCAGGGAGGAGACGCCGCCGTCGTCCTCGGGGGACTCGGCGCGGCGCTTCACGCTGATGGCCCTGTACTTCAGCCGCGTCGCCGGACGCGACCTGTCCGGGTTCCTGCGCGCGTGGGCGTTCCCGATCCCGGAGAGCGGGTACGCCGAACTGGCCGCGCTCGGCCTGCCCGCGCCGGACGCCGACCTGACCCGGCTGAGCGAGCGATGACCAGCCGCCGCGCCTTCCTCGGCGTCGCCGCCGCCGCACCCCTGCTCACCGCGACCCCGGCCCGGGCCGGAACCATCCGCCGCACAGCGGCCTCGGGGGCGGACGTACCGGCGGGTCCCGCCGACTTCGCCGGGCTCCGGGCCAAGGCGGCCGAGCTGATCACGGGCGGCGACCTCGACCCCCGTGACCCGGCCTTCGCCGCGCCGCTGGCCCGCCTGGACGCGACCGCCTCGGCGTACCGGACGTCGATGAACCTGGCTCCCGGACGTACCCACCTGTGGCCGGACCTCCCGCTGACCGGCGTGTCCGGCGACATCGCGACCAGCCACCAGCGCCTGCGCGCGCTCGCCACCGCCTGGGCGAGCCGCGGCTCGGCCCTGTACGCCGACGAGACCCTGGCCGCGCAGATCATCGGCGGCCTCGACTTCCTCTACGAGCGCGCCTACAACGAGGGCAAGCGCGAGACCGGCAACTGGTGGCACTGGGAGATCGGCGCCCCGCGCGCGCTGATGGACACCTGCGTGCTCATGCACGACGCCGTCGACGCGGGACGGCGGGCCGCCTGGATCCGCGCCGTGGACCGCTTCTGCCCGAACCCCGACCGCCGGACGAACCTCACGAACTTCGCCGAGACCGGCGCGAACCGGGCCGACAAGGCGCTCATCGTGGCCCTGCGCGGCATCGTCGGCGAGAGCTCGGACAAGATCGCGCTCGCCCGCGACGGCCTGTCCGACCGGCGCGACGCCGGCAAGCACACCCTGTTCGGCTACGTCACCTCCGGCGACGGCTACTACGCCGACGGCTCGTTCGTCCAGCACGACGTCGTGGCCTACACGGGCTCGTACGGCGTCGTCCTGCTCCAGTCGGTGAGCGCGATCCTCGGCCTGCTCGGCGGGAGCGCCTGGCAGGTGGACGACCCGGCGGTGCGGGTCGTGCTGGACGCGGTGGAGCGCACGTACGCGCCGTGGATCCACGACGGGCTGATGATGGACAGCGTGCGCGGGCGGGCGGTGTCGCGGCAGTTCAACCGGGACCACGACGCGGGCCGCGACACCGTGGACGCGATCCTGCGCCTGGCGGCCGGCGCGGGGGAGCCGTCCGCGGCGCGGTTCCGCGAGCTGGCCAAGGGGTGGATCGCGCGCGGCCGGTTCCTGGAGGGCGCGGACGTCGCGGCCACCGCGAGGGCCGTCGCCGTGCTCGCCGACGACGCGGTCGCCGCCGCGCCCCGGCCGAGCGGCCACCACGTGTTCGCCGACATGGACCGCGTCGTGCACCGCCGTCCCGGCTGGTCGTACGCGATCAGCCTGTCGTCGAAGCGGATCGCCCTGTACGAGTGCGGCAACGGCGAGAACTACCGGGCCTGGTACCAGGGCGACGGCGCGACGTACCTCTACCTCGACGCCGGCCACTACAGCGACGGCTACTGGCCCACGGTCGACTCCCACCGGCTCACCGGGACCACCGTCGACACCCGCCCGCGCGACCCGGCCGTCTCCTCCGGCGGCACCGGCACGTTCCGCCCGAAGAACGCCTGGGCGGGCGGCGCCACCGCGGACGGGTACGGCGTCGCCGCGCTCGACCTGATGGCCGTGGGGACCACGCTCACCGCCCGCAAGACCTGGGTGTGCCTCGACGACGCCGTCGTCTGTCTCGGCGCCGGGATCACCAGCGCCGACGGCCGCGTGATCGAGACGGTCGTGGAGAACCGGCGCACCTCCGCCCCGCTCACCACCGGCGACGGCTGGGCGCACCTCGAAGGCGTCGCCGGGTACGTCTTCCCGTCCGGCCACCGGCCGCGCTCGCTCACCGAGCGCCGTACCGACACCTGGCGGTCGATCAACGACGGCGCGAGCACGCAGGGCACGGACGCCACCGTGACGTGCGACTACACCACCCTCTGGCTCGACCACGGGATCAGCCCGTCCGGCGCGGACTACGCCTGGGTCCTGCTCCCGGGCGCCACACCCGACCGGACGCGCGACTTCGACCGGGCCGAGATCCTGGCCAACACCGCGACCGTGCAGGCGGTGCGCGCGCACGGGCGCTCGGCGGGCGGCGGCGAGCTGTTCGCGGCCACGTTCTGGGGGGCGGGGGAGGCGGGCGGGGTGTCGGCCTCGGCTCCCTGCGCGGTCCTGGTCCGGCGGGCGGCGGGACGGACGACTCTGGCGGTCTCCGACCCGGGGCGTACCGTGGCGGCGGTGACGCTCGTGCTTCCCCATCCCGCGCACGCCCTGGTCAGGGCCGACGACACCGTCTCGGTCACGACGGGCGAGCGGCCCTTCGTCACCGTCGATCTGGCCGGCTCCCGCGGCCGGTCCCACACCGCCGTGCTCGCCGTCGGCAAGAAAGGCTGAACGTTGATCCCTCCGTACCTGTCGCTGCCGCCGACCGACCGCGTGCTCTCCTCGCGCACCGGCTGGACCCGCGCCCACTGGGAGGCTCTCGCCGACCGGCTGCTCGGGGCGGTGACGCCGTACGCCTCCCCAGGTTTCGCACAGATCCGGCTGCCGGGCCGGGCGAGCTGGTCGGGCGTGGCGCTCGACGGGCTGGAGGGGTTCGCGCGCACGTTCCTGCTCGCCGCGTTCCGCCTCGCGGGCGCGGCGGGCGACGTCCCCGACCTCGCCGAGCGGTACGCCAGGGGTCTCGCGGCGGGCACCGACCCCGGCAGCGGCGAGGCGTGGCCCGAGCTGACCGACTGCTCGCAGCAGATGGTGGAGGCCGCCTCGATCGCGGTCGCGCTGCACGAGACCCGGCCGTGGCTGTGGGACCGGCTCGACGACGGCGTACGGGACCGGGTCGCCCACTGGCTCGGCGGCTTCGTCGGCAAGCGCACCTGGGACAACAACTGGATGTTGTTCCAGACGGTGACGGAGGAGTTCCTGAAGTCGGTGGGCGGGCCGTACGAGCAGCGGGAGATCGACCGCGGCCTTGAACGCATCGAGGACTGGTACGCCGGCGACGGCTGGTACACCGACGGCGGCTCGCGCAACTTCGACTACTACTGCGGCTGGGCGCTGCACCTGTACCCGCTGCTGTGGACGCGCATGTCGGGCGACGCGGAGCGGGCCGGCGTGTACACGAGCCGCCTGCACGAATTCCTCACGACATATCAGCATTTCTTCGGTGCGGACGGCGCGCCCGTCCATCACGGCCGCTCGCTCACCTACCGTTTCGCCGCCCTCGCGCCCGTCTGGCTGGGCGCGCTCACCGGCGCCACCCCGCTCACGCCGGGCCAGACCAGGAAGCTCGCCTCCTCCGTGGCGCGCCACTTCGCCGAGCGCGGCGTGCCGGGCCCCGACGGGCTGCTCTCCCTCGGCTGGTACGAGCCGTTCCTGCCGGTGACGCAGGCGTACTCGGGGCCCGCGTCGCCGTACTGGGCGTCGAAGGGGTTCCTCGGGCTGCTGCTGCCGCCGGACCACCCGGTGTGGACCGAGCGCGAGCAGCCGCTGCCCATCGACGAGCACGACGTCGTCGCGGCCGTCCCCGCCGCGGGGCTGCTCCTGCACGGCACCCGGCACGACGGGATCGTCCGCCTGCTCAACCACGGCAGCGACCACGGCGCGCCGCCCGACGACCCGCACTACGCCAAGCTCGCCTACTCCACCCGCACCGCCCCCGAGGCGGCCGAGCACGCCTGGGCCCGCGATCTCGACAACCACCTCGCGCTGGTCGGGCCCGGCGGCACTCCCTCGCGCCGTACCGCGATCACGGCGCTGACGTGCGCGGACGCCACCGCCTCCTCCTCCCATCGGACCGCGGGCGGCGCGCTCGTCACCAGCACCTCGGTCGTCCGCGGCCCCTGGGAGCTCCGCGTCCACGAGATCGCCGGCGGTGAGGGCGGCGGTGAGGGCGGCGGTGAGGGCGGCGGTGAGGGCGGCGGTGAGGGCGGCGGTGAGGGCGGCGTGCGTGAAGGTGGGTTCGCGGTGGCCGGGGACGTGCCGCCGACCGTGGCGACCGGGCGTGGATGGGCGATGGCGCGCCGCGCGGACGGCCTCACCTCCGCGATCCTCGCCCTGTACGGCTGGCGGCGGGCGAGCGTCGAGCGCGAGGTCGAGTCCAACGCGTTCGGCCCGCACTCTGCCGTCCCGTGCCTGCACGCCGACGAGCCCGGCCTGCACGTCTCGCTGGTCGTGCTCTCCGGCGACGCCGTGCACCCGGCCGCCCTCCGCGACGCGGTCACCGTGGACGTCTCCGCCCGGGAGGTCGTCATCGGCTTCCCCGACGGCACGTCCACGACCTTGACACGGTCTCCTGGCCCGGACCGCAGTGCTTCGTGATCGCAGGCCCTGGTGGCCGGCGACGCGCTCACCGCGTCACCCGGCCACGTCAGCGGCTCGGAGATCCAGAAGCTCCTGAACGCGGTCGGCGCGGCCACGGGAGGCCACGCCGGAGCGGGGAACATCCGCTAGCCCTCCGGTGGAAGGCCGGCTTGTCTAGACAAGATCTCTCCCAACAGGGTCGGGATCGGCGCCTGTGATCGCGGGCGTCGATGACTGTGTCTCTCGTACGAGCGGATGGGGACTGGGGATCCGCTGGGGACCACACGCCCTGTTCACGCCCGCGCGACCTCCAGGCCGACAGATGGCGTGCCAGGGAAGGAGTAGTACAGCGGATCATGTCTCCGTACGCGCTTCCCTCTGCTGGGGCGACCGGGGTTCGGACCACGGGTTTGCCTTTGATCGCTGTAGTTCACCGGCTCACTGCGGATGCACCGGTCGCTCGATGGCGGCTCGGATCGCGGCGAAGTGCTCATGGGCTCGCGTGGTCATTTCTGCCGTCGCGTTGAAGGAAACGACGCCGAATGATGTCCGGTCGGCCCAGGCGCAGAAGTACGTCGTGGTGAGCCAGCACATCGTCTGTCCCTCGTAGGGCCAAGGGTTGAGCGTCTCGGACTTCCTGGCGGTCTTGCCGAACGACGGCATCAACCACTGTTTGAAGATCGCGTCCGGGTTCAAATCCTTGGATTCGGCTGCCAAGAGGCTTACCGGGGAGGTGAGCGGAGGCTGTCCGGACGAGGGGCGGGGGAGAACGTAGAGGCCGCTGACCGATTTGCTGACCGCGTAGCCTCTGTTCCTCAGGCCCTGGAGGAAGACGGCGAAGCCGTCCTCGACGGTGTCGTCGAACATGTGACGCAGCGTCATGCCCTCGACCTGATCAGGAAGCGTGATTGCCGTGGCGCCACGAACGGCGGGCAGGCTCAGGCGCGCCTCACTGGTCGCGGGTCGGGGCGAGCCGCTGGACGAGGAGGTTGGCGCGGCCGGCTTGGGGCGGAGCGCAGCAGGCACGAGACCCGCCGTGCTCAGGGCGACGCCCGCAGCGATACCCAGCGCGACTAGCGCGGCTCCGGTCAGTACTGAACGGCGACGCTGCGCGTCCTTGCCACCCGCGGCGGGGGTCTCCATGGTTGCTCTCCGATCGCGCGGGAAAACGATCATTATTGGGCGATATGCCAAGATGATCAGGTGCCATCTGCCAGGCCGGAACACGGGCTGGATGGAGCACACGGAGAGTAGAGCGTGAGGGCAGGCGGCCGTCGAAGGCGATGGCGAAGACGTTCAGGCCATGATCGCCATATAGACGCACTTGAGCGCGCGCAGCCGCCTCGGTCGGCGCGGTGTAGACCGGCTTGAGCGCCATCAGCGCATCGCCGACGCCGCGGTTCTTGACGACGGTCTCGGGCAGGCCGGCGGCGTAGTGGGCGGCGCCGGGCGGCGGCAAGAACCCGCCCGGCCTGTGGCAGCCCTGCGAGGGCGTCATGGTGTCAGGGGCGGGATCGTCTCGATGATCTCTTCGACGGCTTTGGCGCGCAACTGCGAGCCGGACAGGCCAGGATGTCTCCGGCCTACAGAGTCCTCCCACACCTTGGCCAGCCCCGGGCGGACCTCCAGCCAGACCAGGGCCATCCCCACCATCTTGGGCCGGAAGTCATCGGGCTCGATCCCCGCAGGATTCACCATCAGGACGGCCTTGTCGAACGCATATATCGCCTCTTTGGGCTTCCTCTCCATGGCGCGGATCACCGCCAGGTGCAGCAGCGCCCGCCAGTGCCTGTAGATGCAGGCCTTTTCGATCTCCATGGCCGCGAGGCTCTCCGAACCAGGAGTGGCAAGGCGCCTCTCAGCCTCCTGGTAGTGCTTCTCCCCGTGGGCGGCGTTGGTGAGGCAGACCTCCAGGAGGCGGCGTGCCCCCTGGACCCGCACTTCCCACCGCCGTCGCTGCACGGCCGGATCGACTTCGTTGTCGGCCGGCTTGGCTTCGGAGTCACCGGACACCAGCAGGACAAGCAGCAGCACACCCCCGAGGAGCGCCAACACACCAAGCGCCTCGTTCACATCCTCGCCCACCTCATTCACAGTAGAGGCAGGTCCATTCCGTGTGAACCTGATCTCGTAGAGGCAAGCAGGCAAGAAGCCCCCAGCGTCAGAGCCTTGCACGGATGCGGACGCGCACCTGCCGGTGGCTCTGACGGATGGGCGTTGGTCGAGAGCGGCCCTCCGGCCTGAAGACTCACGGTGCAGCGGACACCGCGCCTGCGGCCTTCCCGGCCGAGTGCCACCGAAGGCGGAAGAGGAACGTCGATCCTCCTCGCGTGAAGGCAACCCTTGTCGCCCCTGTGCGTCACGCCGACCCTTCGGACCGCGCCGGCCGGGCGGCGCGGGATTCGGAGAATCGGCACATGGCGGCCCCCCTGCTGGACACCCGACATCCTGGGGTCGGCATCGCCTGGGGCGACCCGTCTCCGACCGGCCTCGCGGGTTGGGGCGTCGGCGGGGTTCGTGGAGCCGTTCGGGCTGGAGGAGGCGGCCGGCTGGTGACGCGAGCGGGCGGCGGTGGTCGCCGGGACGGGCTGATGGTCTGGGGCCGCGACGCCGGCGGCGTCCTGGTCGCGACGATCAGCCTCGCCCTGCCCGCAAGCCCGACTCGGGGCATCGCGGCGAGATCGCCAAGCTGCTCCTCCACCACGAGGCGCGAGGCCAGGAGGTGTCGCGGCTGCTGCCGGCCGCGTCGTAGCGGTTCACAACATCTCGGTGAGCGCGTCGAGGTCGGCCAGGCGTCCGGCGGGAGCGAGGCGGGCCGCCACGGCGACCAGCAGCAGCTCGGTGACGGCGATCTGGTGCGCGAGCGGCGCGATCGGCCCGGCGGCCTCGCGCGGCAGCCTGATCAGCACCTCCGCCCGCGCCGCGAGCGGCGACTCCCCGGCGTCGGTGATCAGCGCCAGCCGCGCCCCGCGGGCGCACGCGGCCTCGGTGAAGCGGGCCGTCGCGGGGGAGTAGCGCCGGAAGTCGTACGCGACCACGGCCGCAGAACCGCCCAGGTCGAGCAGCGTACGGGCACGCGCGGACGCCGAGTCGGGCACCCGATGCGCCCCCGGACGCAGGCCGGCGAGCTGCCTGATCAGGTATTCGGCGGCCAGCTCGCTGAGCGGCCCGCCGAGCGCCCAGACCGACGCGGCTCCGGCCAGCAGGTCGCCGACGGCGTCGAGCAGGGGCTCGGTGACGGCGGCGAGGGTGCTGTCGAGCCCGGCACGCAGGTCTTCGGCGGCCCGCTGGGTGCCGGGCGGACGGGCGACGAACTCGCGTAGGCGCGACCGGTCGCGGACGCCGTCGCGCACGGCCGCCTGGAACCCGGCGAATCCCGCGTACCCGAGCCGGTCGAACAGCCGGGAGGCGGTCGGCGGGCTGACCCCGGCACGCTCGGCGAGCGCGCGCAGCGAGCCGAGCGCGGCGAAGGGGTGGTCGTCGAGCAGCGCCCGCACGACGGCCCGCTCGCCCGGTGGCAGTTCGGGGTAGACCGCGCTGAGCCGGTTCGTCACCGGATCCTCATCCATGCTGACAAATGTTACACGTGGCGGAGTTAATGAAACGAATGTTACGGTCGCCGGTGTGAGTACCTGGAACGGACTGATCGACAGCGGCTACCGGCGCTGGCTCCCGGTCACCACCGACACGCCCGCCGTCTCGCTCAACGAGGGCAACACCCCGCTGCTGCGCTCGGCGCACCTGTCCGCGGTGACCGGCTGCGAGGTCTGGCTGAAGGTCGAGGGCGCCAACCCCACGGGGTCGTTCAAGGACCGTGGGATGACCGTGGCGATCAGCAGGGCCGCCGAGGCCGGCGCCGAGCTTGCCGTGTGCGCCTCCACCGGCAACACCAGCGCCTCGGCCGCCGCCTACGCCGCGCGCGCCGGGCTGACGGCCGCCGTGCTCGTGCCGAAGGGGCGGGTCGCGCTCGCCAAGCTGGGGCAGGCGGTCCGTTACGGCGCGCGGATCGTCGAGATCGACGGCACGTTCGACGACTGCCTGCGCGTCGCCCGCGAGCTCGCCTCCCATCACCCGATCGCGCTGGTCAACTCGGTCGGCAACGAGCTGCGCCTGGCGGGGCAGCGCACGGTCGCCTACGAGATCGTGGACGCGCTCGGCGACGCGCCCGACATCCACTGCCTGCCCGTCGGGAACGGCGGCAACATCACCGCCACCTGGGGCGGCTACCGCGCCTACGAGCAGGTGGGGCTGTCCGGCCGGTCGCCGCGCATGTGGGGCTTCCAGGCGGCGGGGGCCGCGCCGCTCGTCCACGGCACGCCGGTCGCCGATCCCGAGACCGCGGCGAGCGCGATCCGCATCGGCAGCCCGGCCACCTGGGACGGCGCGCTCGACGCCCGCGACCGGTCCGGCGGGCTGATCGCCGCGGTGACCGACGCGCAGATCTTCGAGGCGTACGAGCTGGTCGCGAGGCGCGACGGCGTCTTCGCCGAGCCCGCCTCGGCCGCCGGGATCGCCGGGCTCCTCGACCAGCACGCCCGGGGCAACCTCGCGCCGGGCCAGCGGATCGTGATCACGCTGAGCGGCAACGGCCTGAAAGACCAGGACGCCTCCCTGCGCGGCGGCTACACCGCGACGGAAACCAGTTCGGCCACCTCGGCCGTGGCCCAAGCCCTCGGCCTCGCCGTCTGATCCCAGGCGCGCCCCGGCGCGTGCGCTGGGTGGGGCAGCACACCGCTGGCCGCCTACCTGTTCTGCCGGGGCCGGGAGATCACCGATGCGCGCGGGATTCCTGCGTCACTCCTTCGATCGGCCGCGGACGAGCGGCACGCGGATCCGTCTGCCTGTTCAGGTGATGGTGTGGTTCTCCCGAACCGGACGCAGGATGAGGGCACGGATGGAGCGGACCGTGGGTGGGCGGCCAGGCCGCTTCGGCCGACAGGTACGAGCGTGACGACGTCTCATCAGATCGCGATGCCGGCGCAAGACGGTGTCCGGGCGGGTGAGCAGCCGCAGCCGGCGGAGGACCTCGCGAGGCAGCCTGACCTGGGCGGATGTCATCATCGGCAGGCGCAATGTCCCCGTCCGGAGGGAGGACAGCGCGTCCAGTAGTGCGGGCCGGTCGTCGGTGGCGGGCTTGCCGCCCACAGGTCCGATTTCCGCCGGATGCATCCTGTCGGGGGCGGACATGATGAGCGCATGATGGCAGAAGCAATGACGAATGACGGTCCGGCTTCGGGGGGCGACGAGGGCGGGAGCTCACTGGCAGTGCTGGAGAGGTTCTATCGGGCGGAAGTCGCCTATATCGCCGCAGGAGGCTTCGGCAAGGCCGATTTCGGTGAGCTTGCCGAGTGCCTGGACCCAGAGGTCGTGATGTACCAGGCGGACTCCCTGCCCTACGGGGGCACCTGGCGCGGACCGAGCGGCATCGAGCAGTTCATGGCCGCCATGAGCGAAGCATGGCAGTCCCTGGAGTTCCTGGAGCAGAAGTACGTGGTCGACGGCGACAGTGTCGTGGTCTGGAACCGCGGCATCCTGCGCGCCCGCGCCACCGGCCGGGCCTTGGAGACCTCGGTGATGCAGCTGATGACGATCAAGGATGATCGCATCACCGAGATACACCCGTTCTACCTGGACACTTCTGCGGTCCTGAACGCCCTGCGCCCGGACGACGACGTCTAGCTGTTCTGTCCCGTGAGGTTGAGTACGCGGCCGGCTGGTGGCAGACCTGCCAGTGCGGACTGGCCGCGGTGGTGATTATAGGTGTACAGCCAGTACGGCAGGACTTGGCGGCGTTCGATCTCTGAGACGTAGGGCCGGGCGTAGGCCCATTCGTCCAGCAGGGTGCGGTAGCAGGAGCCGTTGTCGGTCAGCACCTCGCCCGGCGCCCCGAACGCCTCCACAAACGCCAGGCGGACAGCACGGCCAGTGGCCCGCAGCACCGCCTTGGCGATCACACAGCAACGCGAGCGGTCGTCGCCCTCGCGCTGCCAACGGCGAAAGACCCTCCTGCGCCGCCCCGCGCCCGGCTCGACCAGCCCGTGACGCACCAGGCCCCGATCCACCCCATCCGTGACGGCGGCGGATCCACGCCACGGCGACCGGCCTCGTGCGCCAACCGGACCGGTCCCCACAGCGGATGCTGACGCTGGAACTCACACACCAGCACCTCCACCTCCGCCCGCATCTGCGGCGGAGACGAACGCGGCCGCCGCGAACGGCCCACCGGCCGCCGGCCCGCAGATCCCCGCCTGCCGATGGCGCGACACCGAGCCCGACGACGTCGGCCGGGCCACCCCCACCTACCGGGCGACCTCGGTCACCGAACCGCCGGCCAGCACCGCCGGCACAGCACCTGTCACCCATGTCCTGGGATCGACGTGTCCAGCAGGTCGCGGGGCAGGACACGGATGAAAACATGACACAAGGCGTCGGGTTTCAGGGTGATCATCAATGCACCGGTCGGCGCCGATGTGGGTGTGGACCGGGGGCCTCACGGATAGGGGGCCCGGTCTTGATGTGCGGCATGGGTCGAATCCGGACCGGCCAGGTGCCGAGGGGGCTGATCGAACGGCCGCGTAGTGGCGGAATCGACTTGTTCGACATGGGTGGAGTTCGTCCGCCCGTGTTCTGCTGTGTTGCGAGAGGGTGGATCAAGGTTGACTGCGTTCGTACGGGACGTCGCCAGTTTGGGGCGAGAGGCCATCGAGGTGGTGGGGGCTCGTACCAACAATCTGCGGGACGTGTCGGTGAGCATCCCCAAGGGGTGGCTCACCGCCTTCACCGGGGTGAGCGGCAGCGGCAAGACCTCGCTGGCCATCGACACCCTGCACAACGAGGCCCAGCTGCGCTACCTGGAGGGGCTTTCGCCGTTCGTACGGCAGTACATCACCCAGCGCAATCGGCCGAAGGTCGACCGCATCCTGGGACTCGGCGCGACGCTCGCGGTCGACCAGCGCCGCCTGAACCGCAACCCCCGGTCCACGGTCGCGACGATCACCGGCATCGACGGGCATCTGGGACTGCTGTACTCGCGCCTGCCGGGGATCGGCGCGGACCCGGCGGCGCAGAGCGTCAACGGGCATCTGACGACCGCTCATTTCGACCGCAACACCCCGGAAGGCAGCTGCGCGGACTGTCACGGCGTGGGCGGGCGCTGGCAGGCGCAGGAGGACCTCATCATCACCCGTCCGGAGCTTCCCCTCTTCGAGGGGGCCTCGCCCTGGTACGCCAAGTGGCGGTCGGGGGAGCACGCGTTCGTGCCGGCGCTCGCCGACAAGCGCGGCGTGGACCTCGGCCTGCCATGGCGGTCGCTGCCGGAGGAGTTCCGCCACTGCGTGCTGTACGGCACAGGTGAGGAGAAGGTCGAGGCGACCGTCGACATGACCAGCAGGAAGGAGACGGTCTCGGTGACCTACACCTCCAGCCAGCCGCTGCGGGGGGCGCTGGCCGAGGTGGAGCGGGTGTTCCTGAACGCCCAGACCGCCAGCGCCAAGCAGCGCTACCTGCCGTACATGCGCAAGCAGCCGTGCGGCACCTGCGGCGGCAGCGGGTACGACCAGGTGGCCCGGTCCGTGCGGCTCGGCGGGCTGACCTTTCCCGACCTGCTCCAGGTGGACGTACGGGAGGTACGCGGCTGGGCCGAGCGGGTGGCCGGCGACCTGGACGCCCGGCAGCGCGAGGTGGGTGAGCCGCTGCTGCAGGACCTGGGCCGCAGACTCGGGATCCTCGACCGCCTCGGCCTGGCCCATCTCCAGCTGTCCCGGAGCGCGGCGACACTGTCCGGGGGCGAGTTGCAGCGAACCCGGCTCGCCGCGCAGCTCAGCACCGAGCTGAGCGGCATCGTCTTCGTCCTGGACGAGCCCGGGACCGGGCTGCATCCGGCGGACAAGGCGCACCTGCTCGACATCGCCCTGGAGCTGCGCAAGGCCGGCAACACGGTGCTCCTGGTCGAGCACGACCCCGAACTGATCGCCCGGGCCGACTGGGTGATCGACATGGGGCCCGGCGCGGGCCGCCTCGGCGGTGAGATCCTGGTGTCGGGGCTTCCCGCCGACGCGGCCGCCCACCCTGCGTCACTGACCGGACGCTACCTGGCCGGTGAGGGGCCACGGCTGCGCCGGACCCGCCGTCCGGCCGGGGATGACACCGGCTGGGTGGAGCTGCACGGCCTGCGTGCGCACAACGTGACCGCAGACGTGGTGCGTTTCCCCGCCGGCCGGCTCACCTGCCTGACCGGGGTGAGCGGCAGCGGCAAGAGCAGCCTGCTCGGCGCGCTCGCGGCGAGCGCGGAGGCCGCCTTGAACGGGACGACGATCGACGCCGTGCGACAGGTGACCGGCCTGGAGGGGTTCGACTGGGTCGCCGTCGTCGATCAGGAACCGCTCGGGCGCACGCCGCGATCCAACCCGGCCACCTACAGCAAGGCGTTCGACGTCGTCCGTAAGCTGTTCGCCGAGACCGACATGGCACGCGCACGTGGGGTCAACGCGTCCTGGTTCAGCTTCAACACCACGGGCGGTGGCCGCTGCGAACCCTGCACCGGTTATGGCCGCAAGCTGGTCGACATGCACTTCCTGCCGGATGTGTGGGTGGTCTGCGACGCATGCCAGGGGCGGCGCTACACGCCGGAGGCCTTGGAGATCACGTACCAGGGACTGGCCATCGACCAGGTGCTGGAGCTGACCGTCGCCGAGGCGGTGGAGCAGTTCTCCGAACCCCGGCAACTCGCCGAGACCCTGGGAGCCTTGAACCAGGTCGGGCTCGGCTATCTGCAGCTCGGCCAGAGCGCCACGGAGTTGTCCGGCGGCGAGGCGCAGCGGCTGAAGCTGGCCTCCGCCATCCAGCGCGGCGCCGCGGGCCGCAAGGCCGGTCTTGTCGTTCTCGACGAACCCGTCTCGGGCCTGCACCCCTCTGACGTCCAGCGGGTGGTGGACGCGTTCGACGTGTTGCTCGACTCGGGCAACACCGTCGTCGTGGCCGAACATGACATCCCCGTCGCCGCGTCCGCGGACTGGGTGATCGACCTGGGGCCGGGAGCCGGTCCGGACGGGGGCGCGGTGGTCGCGGAAGGCACCCCGGACGCCGTCGCAACCGCGAACACCCCGACCGCCGGCTTCCTCCGGCGGTACGCGGCGGGCCTGCCGCTCCTGGAAGGGCCGCGGCTCGCTGGAACAGGTCGTTGAGGATAATGAGGCCCGGTTCCGGCCGGGGCGGCTGGTGGTGGGGCGCGAGCGTGTCAGACGGCCGGGCGGCCGCAGGTGACGTCCTCACCGGGTAGGACACCGTCGACCACGTAGCTGGTGACCTTGGTGTCGACGCAGGCGTTGCCCGCCGCGAGGTAGACGCCGTGGCGGAAGGCGTCGTTCAAGGTGATCATGCGGGAGCCGGTCAGCGCCCGGTGCATGGCCTGCTGGCCCGGATAGGGCGTCGCGGGGTCGCCGGCCGCGCCGACGATCAACGCCGGTACGGAGTTGCCGATCCTCGTGGGCGCTTCAAGCGGCTTGACCGGCCAGAACGCACACGGGGAGATGTTGCGGGCGAGCGGCCCGAACAGTGGTTCGGTGCTGCGGTGCCGCTGGATGTCGCGGTAGTAGGTCGCCGGGTCGCGGGGTGCGGCCCGGTCACCGCACAGGATCGCCGTGCCCGCCCGGTCCGAGGCCTCTCCGGAACCGGTGAACAGGCCGTCGAGGAATTCCTTCAGCGAGGCGGGCGGCGGTGTCTCGCCGCCGCGGCTCAGCGCCCGCGCCTCCTCGGCGAGGACGGCATAGGACTGCGGGCCGTCGCTGTAGAGACGTGCGAACAGCCAGTACGGCACGACATGGGCATCGACGCGGTATGCGCCGATCTTCACGGGATGCCGGTTGATCTTCTCCACGGTCGCCAGGACGGCGTCACGGGTCCCGCCCAATCCGTACTCCTTGTCATGTGACGCGGCCCAGGACGCCCAGCGCCGCAGCGCGGCGTCCATCGCGGGGGCGGCGCGTGAGAACATGCGCGGGCCGTACACCTGCGGGTCGACGGCGCTGTCGAGCACCACCCGGTCGGCCCGCGAGCCGAACATCTGCAGGTAGGTCGCACCCAGGTAGGTGCCGTAGGAGTAGCCGAGGTAGGACAGCTTCTGCTCGCCGAGCGCGGCCCGGATCACGTCCATGTCGCGTGCGGTGTTCCTGGTCGTGGCGTACGGCAGGGTCTGGAGATTGCCCTTGGCGCAGCCCGCCGCCAACTGTTCGGCCAGGCGCACCCCCTCGTCGAAGGTACGCCGGTCGGGTCCCGCGGAGCGGAGGAAGGTGTCGGTCTGCCACCGGCAGCTGATCGGGGTGCTGCGGCCGACGAATCGGGGGTCCATGCCCACCAGGTCGTAACGGGCCGCGACCTCGGGCATCGCCTTGCCCAGGAGCGTCATCGAGAGGCCGGCGCCGCCCGGCCCGCCGGGGTTGAGCAGCAAGACGCCGCGGCGCCGGGAGGAATCGGTGGCCTTGATCCGGGAGATCGCGATGGTGAGGGTCCGCCCCTGCGGTCTGCGGTAGTCCATCGGGACCAGGACGGTGGCGCATCGAGCACCGGCGGCGTCCATCTGTTCGCCCAGCTGATCGCCGGGTCCGGTTGCGCAGGCGCGCCAGGTGATCGTCTGATGGTGGAAGCGGTCCAGGGGGGTGGCCGCCTGCGCCGGTCCGGCGGCGCCCAATCCGATTCCGGCCGTGAGTGCCACTGCGGCAGCCGTTCCACTCTTGATGAGGAGCATGCGTCGTTCCTTGGTGAAGGGGTTGTTTCCTGCGGATCCGGCGCGCGTCGGATTTCGACGCTCCGGTAGTGATGTGTCCGGTCTCAGGGGTGCCCCCTGTTGATCACTGATCACCGGCTGTATTCAAAACTAGGGGCCTGAGCAGCCCCTGGACATCGTGCGGAAGGTCGATCCGGGCCCTGCCACCGGCACACCAACCGCCCGCTTCTCTGCAACCGCTGCCCTAACGACGACTCCTCCCAAAGGAGGACAAAGCGGGTCATGCTGGCGGCTACCTTCGTCTCATGAACGTGGTGCGACGATGGGGCCGCTGGTGGCGCGGCTTGCCGGTGGTGGTCGCCGACAGCCTGCTGGCCGGTGTGTCGACCGCGCTGGCGGTGACGCAGGCCGCCTTGTCCGCCCATGACCCGGTCGTGCTGGCGTACCTGCTGGCGGTGCTCACCAGCGCGCCGCTGGTGCTGCGCAGGCGCCACCCCATCGCCGTCCTCGCGGTGATCACGGCGGGCCTGATCGGCTGCGGCCTGGCCGGCTACCCCAACGGATTCCAGGCCCCGCCGGTGCTGGTCAGCCTCTACACCGTCGCGGCCTACCGCCGGGAGGGCCACCGCGACGGCGTCCTGGCCCTGGCGTTGATGGCGGGCATCCTCGTTCCCGACCTCATCAGGTCCGGGCTGACGTTCGCGATCGTCAAAAGCCTGGTCGAGAACGCGCTTCAGCTCGGCGCGGCCTGGGCCATCGGGGAGGGGGTGCGCAGCCGCCGGCTGCGCCACCAGGACCTCATCGAGCACGCCCGCCACCTGGAGATCGAACGCGAGGAGAAAGCCCTGCGAGCGGTCGCCGAAGAACGCGTGCGCATCGCCAGGGAACTGCACGACGTGGTCGCCCACCACCTGTCGGTCGTCTCGATCCAGTCCGGCGCCGGTGGCCGCCTGATCGACACCGAGCCCGACGCCGCACGCGAAGCATTCACCGCGATCGCCGCCACCACCCGCGAGGCACTGGCCGAACTCCGGAACATGCTGTCGGTCCTGCGCCTCACGTCCGACGCCGGCGAGGACTCCTACGCCCCGCAGCCGGGGCTGGCCCAGCTGGACACGCTGCTGGAACGCTCCCGACTGTCCGGCCTGTCGATCCGGCGGGAAACCTCCGGTCAGGTACGCCCGCTGCCGCCCGGCGTGGACCGGTGCCTGTACCGCATCACCCAGGAATCATTGACCAACGTGCTCAAACACGCCCCACACGCCGACGTGACCCTCACCCTGACCTACCAGCCCGCCGCGGTCACGCTGCAGGTCGGCAACAGCGGCCCGGCCACCCCCGGGCACAGCGCCGACGGGCACGGCCTGATCGGCATGCGCGAGCGAGCCACCCTCTACGGCGGCACCCTCACCGCCGGCCCACGTACGGACGGCGGCTTCACCGTGACCGCGCACCTGCCCGCCTCCCCACTCGCCGAGCCCGCGCTCGCCACGGCCCACCTGCCCGCCTCTCCGCTCGCCGACCCCGCTTTCGCCACGGCCCACCCGCGGCAGAGCGCACCACGACCCGGGGCACCCCGATGACCGGCCCCGACACCGGCCGCGGGACCATCCGCGTCCTGGTCGTCGACGACCAGGCCCTGGTCCGCGCGGGCCTGGTCGCCCTCCTCCGCACCGACGCCGCTCTCGCGGTCGTCGGCGAGGCCGCCGACGGCCACGAAGCCATCGCCCAGGCCGCGGCGACCGCCCCGGATGTCATCTTGATGGACATCCGCATGCCCGACCTGGACGGCGTCGCCGCCACGCGCCACATCCTCGCCCACGCCGCCGGCCCGGCACCGAAGATCCTCATCCTGACCACCTTCGACCTGGACGAACACGTCTTCGCCGCCCTGCGCGCCGGCGCCTCGGGATTTCTGCTCAAGGACACCCCTGCCGACCAGATGCTGGCCGCGATCGCCACGGTCGCCCGCGGCGAGGTGCTGCTGGCGCCCAGCGTCACCCGGCGCCTGGTCCGCCATTTCATCACCGCCCCCGAACCCGACCGGCGCCGGCCCGAGGAGCTCGCCCGGCTCACCAGCCAGGAAACCGCCGTGCTCCACCTGGTCGGCCAGGGCCTGACCAACCAGCAGATCGCCACCCGCCTGAACATCGCCGAGGCCACCGTCAAATCCCACCTGGGCCGCCTCATGACCAAGCTCAAGCTGTCCAGCCGCGCCCAAGCCGTGGTCATCGCCTACGAGACCGGCTTGATCGTCCCTGGAGCCGGAGACCGCACCTGATACCCGGCAACGCACCGGATCGGTCGCAGGTCGTCCCATCCTCCGGTTCGGGCAGGTCCGGTCTTCCGGCCACCGGGACCGCCGGACTATCATGGACGCCGCGCGCACGGATCCCCGCGATCTTTAAGATTTTCTGCAAGATCCGTTGCAGAACTCCTCGATGGACGCGTGCTCTCGCTCGCCAACAGACTCCCTTCCTGAGATCCACAGCGGACCCGACCGATCGGGGCCGCTTCACAGGAAGCGCGATCTATGGCGAATCGATCCCGGAGAGTGTTGCCCGCAGGGCTCGCGCTCGTCTTGGCCCTCGTGACGGCGGGCTGCAACGCGAACTCGCAGTCCACCTCGCAGTCCACCGAGCCCACGAAGGGCAGGAACGCGGCGCCGCTGGAGTCCGTGCCCAAGGGCGGGACTCTGCACTACCTCTCGCGGCGCGCGACCGAGTCCTTCGAGACCGCCAACGCGCAGATGGTGCCGACCAGCCGGCTGCGGTGGGTGCACCGCGGGCTGACGTCGTGGCGGACGCTCCCCGACAAGGACACGGTGCTCGTGCCGGACCTCGCCACCGACACCGGCAGGACGGACGACGGCGGCAAGACGTGGACCTTCACGTTGAAGGAGGGCTTGAAGTTCTCCGACGGCAGCCCCATCACCGCGCAGGACGTGAAGTACGGCATCGAGCGGTCGTTCGCGCCGATGTTCCAGGGTGGCCTCGGCTACCACAAGACGCTGCTGGTCGGCGGCACCGACTACGACGGCCCGTACGACGGCAAGGAGCTCGACTCCATCGAGGTCGCCGGTGACCACAAGATCGTCTTCCGGCTGAAGCGTCCGTTCGGCAACTGGCCGTGGATCGTCAGCATGCCGGCCTTCGCGCCGGTGCCGGCCGCCGCCGACACCAAGCCGGAGACCTACGGCGAGCACCCGGTCGCCAGCGGCCCGTACCAGGTGACGAGCTTCCGCAAGGGGGCGCAGGCGGTGCTGGACCGTAACCCGAACTGGACGGCCGACAGCGACCAGGTGCGGTTCGCCGGCCCGGACAAGATCGTCCTTGACATGGGCCTGAACAACGACACGATCGTGCAGCGCCTCATCGACGACAAGGGCGAGGACCGGACTGCGATCAGCAACGCGCTCATCTCGCCGTCGCAGTTCCAGCGGATCCAGTCCGACCCGTCGATCTCCGGCCGCATGGCCAACAGCCCCTCGGGCTACTTCCGCTACCTCGCCATGAACGTCAAGCGCCCGGGCCTGTCCGACGTCCGCGTGCGGCAGGCGATCAACTACGCCATCAACAAGGCCGAGGTGCAGAGCGTGTACGGCGGCCCGAAGTTCGGCGGCCAGATCGCCTCGACCATCATGACGCCCGGCATCCCCGGCTACACCGAGTACAACCTGTACGACGGCGGTGACACCGGCGACGTCGACAAGGCGAAGGAACTGCTCGCCGCCGCCGGCGTCTCCGACCTGAAGCTCACGCTGACCTATCCGACCGACGTCAGCGCGATCGAGGAGAAGGAAGCCCAGAGCATCAAGAACTCGCTGGCGCGGGTCGGCGTCAAGGTCGAGCTCAAGGGCCTGGACGCCAACACCTGGTCCGAGCTCATCTCGTCCGCCGACGGCGACTACGACATGACGACCAACGGCTGGGGAGCGGACTTCCCGAGCGGCATGAGCACCATCCAGCCGCTGTTCGCGTCGAGTGAGATCGGCAACGGCGGCGGAAACGCCTCGAAGTTCTCCGACCCCGAGGTGGACGCCGCGATCGACGCCGCGATCGCGGAGCCGGACCTCGACAAGGCCGCCAAGATGTGGGCCGCGATCGACAAGCAGATCATGGAGGACGCCCCGGTCGTGCCGATCCTCGTGCAGCGCACGCAGGCCCTGGCCGGTTCGAAGATCATGAACTACTTCGTCCCCGCCTACCCGCCGTTCGCGAACGAGTTGGTCGTCGGTGTCGATCGCTGAGATCCAGCAGGCGGAGGGCCGGGGCGCCTCGGTCCTCGGCCGCTTCCTCCGGAAGCGGTCCGGCGTCGCCGGCCTGGTCATGCTGGTGGTGCCGCTCGTCGCGGGGCTCTGCGCCCCGCTGCTCGTGCGGATGGAGGGACAGGACCCGAACACCTTGCACACCGACGTGCTCGACCCGGACGGCGGCCGTCCGCTGGGCGCCTTCGGTGGCGTCAGCGCCGACCACTGGCTCGGTGTCGTCCCGGTGACGGGTGTCGACCTGTTCGCCCAGATCGTCTACGGCATCCGCTCGTCGCTGTTCATCGCGTTCGGGGCGAGCATCCTGTCGATCGCCTTCGCCGCCGTCCTCGGTACGGCGATCGGGTACTTCGGCGGCTGGCTCAACGCCGTCGCGGGGCGGGTGATCGACTTCATGTTCGGTTTCCCGGGCCTGATGTTCGTCATCGCGATCATGGCGATCGTGCCGCCGGAGATGCCGCGGGGCCTGGTCCTCGTGCTCGTGCTGGCCTTCTTCGGCTGGACCGTCCCGGCCCGGATCATCGGCGCCCAGGCCGGCGCCGTCAACGCCCGCGCCTTCGTCGAGGCGGCGCGCGCGACCGGGGCCGCGCCCTGGCAGATCATCCGCCGGGAGATGCTGCCGCACCTCTTCGGCCTGGTCGTCGTCCTGTTCGCGATGTCACTGCCCGGCAACGTCAGCGTCGTCGCGGGACTGTCGTTCCTCGGGGTCGGCCTGCGTGGCGACGTTCCCGACCTCGGCAAACTGCTTTCGGACTCGCTGCCGTGGATCTACAGCGGCGCGGACGTCTGGTACATGCTCTTCCCGGGCGCCGTGGTGTTCCTGATCGTATTCGGCGCCACGCTCGCCGGTGACGCGCTCCGCGACGTCCTCGACGTGCGCATGGAGGATGCTGCATGATCGTCTACATTGCCCGCCGCATGGCCACCGCGGTGTTCATGCTCCTCGCGATCGCCTTCGTGACGATAGCCCTCTTCTTCGGGGCCTCGAAGGACCCGGCCCGCGCCATGTGCGGCAAGCCGTGCCCGCCCGAGACCCGGGCCAAGGTCAGCGCCTACATGCAGACCGACCAGAGCCCGGTGTGGCAGTACGCCCAGTTCGTGAAGGGCCTCTTCGCCGGCCGCACGTACGGCGAGGGCGCCCAGCAGGTGCACTGCCAGGCGCCCTGCTTCGGCTACTCGTTCCCGAACCGCAGCGACGTCACGACGCTCATCGCCGAGCGGCTGCCCGTCACGTTGTCGCTCGCGTTGGGCGCGGCCGTCCTGTGCCTCGTCGTGGGCATCGGCCTCGGCGCGTTGTCGGCGATACGCAAGGGCGGGATCGTGGACCGGTTCTCGATCGGCTTCGCGATGTTCGGGTTGTCGGTCCCGACCTTCCTCGTCGGCCTGCTCGTCGTCCAGGTCTTCGGCTTCATGCTCAACGCGCTGCCGTACTCCGGCTTCGTGCCGTTCTCGGAGTCGCCGGCGGATTGGGCCTGGCATTTGATCGGCCCGTGGATGGTGCTGTCGTTCATCCTCGCCGCCGGCTACATCCGGGTCACCCGCACGCAGCTGCTCAACGAACTCTCGGCCGACCACCTCGTCGCGATGACCGCGCGCGGCGCGTCGACCCGGCGGGTGAACCGGCACGCCGTCCGCGGCGTGATGGTGCCGGTCGTGGCGATGTTCGCGCTCGACGTCACCGCGCTCCTGGGCGGCTCGGCGATCGCGGAGAAGGTGTTCAGCCTGCACGGGCTCGGTGACCTGCTGCTGTCCGGCGTGAACGAGTCCGACCTGAGCATCGTCGTCGGGGTGACGCTCTTCTCCGCCTTCCTCATCATCGTCGGCAACCTGATCGCCGACCTGCTGATGCCGCTTCTCGACCCGAGGATCCGCCGTGCCTGACCCCGTACTCCAGGTCGAGGACCTGTGCGTCTCGTTCACCGGCGGCGGCCTCACCGCCGATGTCGTGCGGGACCTCTCCGTGAGGCTGGACGGCGGCCGCACGCTCGCCGTGGTCGGCGAGTCGGGGTCGGGCAAGACGATCACCGGCCGGGCGATCATGCGGCTCCTGCCGCGCGGGGCGAGCGCCCGGGGCCGGATCGTCGTCGCCGGCCGGGAGATGCTCTCCGCCGACGAACGCGAGCTGCGCCGGGCCCGCGGCTCCGACGTGGCCATGGTGTTCCAGGACTCGATGTCCGCGCTCAGCCCGTACCTCGACATCGGCGCGCACATCGCCCAGGCGGTCCGCCTGCACGACCCGTCGGTCACCCGTCGCGCTGCGCGGGCCCGTGCGGTCGAGATGCTCGACCGGGTCGGCATCCCCGAGCCCGCGGACGCCGTACGCCGCTTCCCGCACGAGTTCTCGGGCGGCATGCGGCAACGCGCGGTGATCGCGATGGCCCTGGTGAACCGGCCGGCGCTGCTCATCGCCGACGAGCCGACCACCGCGCTCGACGTGACGGTGCAGGCGCAGATCCTGGCCCTGCTCCGCGGGCTCCAGCAGGAGTACGGCATGGCGATGCTGCTGATCAGCCACGACTTCGGGGTGGTGGCGAGTGCGGCGGACGACGTCCTCGTGCTGTACGCCGGCCGCCAGGCCGAGTACGGCAGCCTCCGCGACATCTTCGATCAGCCTGCCCATCCGTACACCGCCGGACTCCGCGCGGCCACGCCGCGGCTGGACGCCCGGCTCGACATCGGTGGGGAGCGGACGCGGCTGCGCGCCATCCCCGGCACGCCCACGTCGCTGCGCGACGCAGGACCGGGTTGCGCCTTCGCGCCGCGCTGCGGCTTCGCCGGCCAGGTCGGCGAACGCTGTGTCGTGGAGGTACCGCTGCCCACCGTCCGCCCGGCCGGCGAGGGCGGCGGCGTGCACCTTGCGGCCTGTCACCTCGATCGTCTCCCCGAACTGCAGGAGGTCGCCCGGTGAGCCGGCCGATCCTGGAGATGACCGACGTCAGCAAGCGCTACCGCATCGCCGGTGGCTTCGGCCGCGGCCGCAAGGGCTTCCTCGCCGTGGACGGCGTCTCGCTCCACGTCGAGCGGGGCGAGGCGCTCGGCCTGGTCGGCGAGTCCGGCTCGGGCAAGTCCACGCTGGCGCGGATGGCCAACGGCCTGGTGGTGCCGACGTCCGGCACCGTCCGTACGGACGGGCAGGACGTCGCCCGCCTCGGCCGGCGGGGACTGCGGCGGCTGCGGCGCAACGTCGCCATGGTCTTCCAGGACCCGCTGGCGTCGCTGAACCCGCTGCAGACCGTGCGGCAGACGCTGGAGAACGTCTTCCGCGCGCACGGCGAGACGACGACGACCGCCGAACTGGTCGCGCTGCTGGAGTCGGTCGGCCTCGGCGCCGACTACCTGGGGCGCTACCCGCACGAGGCGTCCGGCGGGCAGCTCCAGCGCGTCGCCGTGGCACGAGCGCTCGCCCTCAAGCCGGATCTGATCATCGCGGACGAGCCGACCTCGGCGCTCGACGTGTCGGTGCGCGCCCAGATCCTCAACCTGCTGGCCGACCTGCAACGCGACCAGGGGATCTCGTTCCTCCACGTCAGCCACGACCTGGCGGTGATCCGGCTCTACAGCGACCGTGTCGCCGTCATGCAGCGCGGCCGGATCGTCGAGACCGGGTCGTCCGACGAGATCTTCCGCTCCCCGCAGCACCCCTGCACGCGCGCGCTGGTCGAGGCGACACCGGAGGCGGAACTGCGGACCTGACCTGACCTGCGGGAGCGTTGCGCGACGCCGAAGAGGCGTGCCACGATCATGACCATGATCCACCGAACGACAACCCCGTCGTGAGCCGGCCGGGGGCCGGCGCGACAGAGCAGTGAATGAGGACACGTGGGAACAGACCTGTTCGTCCGAGAGTATGGGCGGGACGCAGCAGATGCGCCTGCCATCCTCATCCTCCACGGCGCCGTGGAGTCCGGCGCCTGCTACGGTGACGCCGTCGACCGCTGGGGTGGCGACTACCACATCGTGGCGCCGGACGCACGGGGCCACGGGGAGTCGCCCGGCCGCCTGCCCGAGCACGAGGGCGTTCCGTCCACCGACGTGATGGTGCAGGACGCGATCGACATCCTCAAGGACATGCTCGACGAGACCGGGCGCAAGACGCTCGTCGTCGGGCACTCCATGGGCGCGCGGATCGCCGCCTTCGTCGCCGCCGACGCCCCGCACCTCGTGGCCGGCGTCGTGCTGGAGGACCCGCCGTGGTGGGTGCCGGAGGCCGGTCCCAACCCGTGGCTCAGCGTCGAGCAGACCACCAAGGACCCCTTCGACTACGCCGAAACGGCGTCGGTCGAGGAACTCGTGGACATGCAGCGCGAGCTCAAGCCCCACTGGGCGGAGCAGGAGCTGCGCCCGCTCGCCGAGGCGATGAAGGCCGTCGACATCGACTACATGCAGCAGCGGGTCCACGAGAAGCGCCGGATCTGGACGCCGACCGCGCGGCAGATCACTGTCGGCCCGGCCGGCGTACCGGCGCTGCTCGTCACCGGCACCGGCGACGTCATCGTCGACAAGCACTCCCGTGAGCGCCTCACGGCCGTCGCGCCCGGCTTCGACGTCGTCGTGATCGAGGGCGCCCACCACTGCGTGCGCCGCGACAAGCCGGAGGAGTACCACCGGCACGTCGACGCCTTCCTCCGCGAGAACGCGCCGCTGGCCGGAGCCATCACTCGACGCTGAAGGTGTCGGACCGCGCGAGCGGGCCGTAGACCTCCGAGTCCGGCTCGGACACAGCGGCCCGCATCGCCTCCAGCCCAGCGCGTACGACGGGGTGGCTCTGGTTGTCGCGCCGCGTCGTCATGATCACCTTGCGCAGCGGAGCGATGCCGCGCGTCGGCAGGATCGTCACCCACTCGGCGTCGCGGGCGGAGAGCGCGGACTCCGGCGCCAGGCAGATCCCCGCCTCGGCGGCGACCAGCGCCAGCGCGGCGCGGTAGTCGTCCGAGACGTGGGTGATCGGCGGGTGGAAGCCGAGCTCCGCGCACGCCTGCAGCACCATCGTGCGGCACGGATTACCGGGCGAGGGCATGATCCAGCCCTCCTCGGTGAGCTGGGTGAGCCCGATGCCCTCCTCGCCGGACAGCGGATGCGCCTGGGGGAGGACGACCTTGAACCGCTCGATGTAGAGCGGGAACTTCACGATGTCGGGGGAGTCGCGCTCGGGGTCGGACTCGTACTCCATGCTGACGGTCACGTCGATGTCGCCCCGCATCAGCATCCGGTGGCTCATGTGCGCCTCCGCGTCGACGACGGTGACGTCGACTCCCGGGGCCTGGCGGCGCAGCTCGACGATGGCGGGTGCCACCAGCCAGCTGATCGCCGTGGGGAAGGCGCCGATCCGGAGCTGCCCGAGGACACCGCCCGCGTGCGCGGCCAGGTCGGCCTCGGCGATCTTCAGCCGGGAGCTGATCTCCTCGGCGTGCCCGGCGAGGATGCGCCCGGCCGGCGTGAGCACCAGCTTGCGCCCCGAGCGTATGACGAGCGCGTGACCGACCTCGCGTTCGAGTGCGGCGAGCTGCTGCGACACCGCGGACGGCGTCAGGTGCAGCGCCGCCGCGGTCGCGGTGACAGAGTCGGATAGCACGAAGGCACGGAGGATGAGGAGACGTCGGGGGTCGATCGTGGGCACGCGGGCTCCGTGGCGGGTCGGCCGGGCGTCCGTCGCAGTGGGGCATCCGCGAGGCGGGACCGGGGGACCCCGATGTTAGCGGGCCCCTCCGGACGCGGGCGCTCCGGCATGCGGTACGCCACCTGTGGGCGCCGAGAATTGCCTCACCTGCTCTGACCTGGCATGTGTCTCTCAGACAACGGCAGGCCATCACCTTCCGGAGCGTGACATCCGGCGGCGCAGGGCCTCAGTCGGCGACGAGCCGGACCTGGTCGGCGAATCCCCGCTCCCACTGCGAAGCCATGTTCCGAGTGGGACGGGTGTCGTCGAATCGTTCTACGTCAGTTCTACGAAGGTGGGATTGGTGTAGCACCAGAGGTCGTGCCAGGGGTTGTCGTTGCGGCCTGTGTCCGCCGCCGGCTCCATCCCGCCGGGAGCGCTGCGCCTGCCGTCCGTGCCACGCAGCCGGAAGTAGAACGGCTCGCGCACGTCGCGGAACCTGTAGTGGAACTGGGCGACCCGGCCCTTGCCCTTCGGCATGAACGACTCGACCACACTCACCTCCGGGGCGGTGAAGACGTCGGGGTCGGCGGCCGGCCCGGTGATCGCACCGCGGATCAGATCCAGGCGGGCGAGCCGGGGGATCTCCTCATTGGCGTTGGGACGGCCGGCGAGATCGACGGAAATGGTGATGGTGACGTCGTCGCCGCGCCGCACCGACAGCCGTCCGCCGAACGTGGCCGGGGCGTTGCCGGGGGCGTGCGCGTCGACGTGCAGCCCGTCGATGAGGCCGCCCATCGACACCCAGGATCGCCCGGCCTTGATCGCCTCCATGACCGCGCCATAGCTGCGTGAGGTCGCCCCCACAACCGTGCGGCTGAACTGACCGGGCCAGAAGTCGGCGTGCCGCAGCGGGACGCCGCCGTCGATGGGATCGGGGTATCTACCGTGCTGGTCGTACCAGTCAGCAGGTCGGGAGGGCTCGACGGTCGTGTCACCGTTGTAGAAGTGGCCGTCGGAGTTGGCAGTGATCCACCAGCCCTTGCCCTCGGCGAGCATCGAGTCCCACATGCCGCCCAGGATGCCGGTCATGGAGTCGAAGCCGCCGTACGTCGGGTAGTGTTCCGGCCGCCAGCCGGGCCAGGAGTCGGCGTCGGCGGTGTTGTTGAAGTCGCCGCGGGCCCTGGGCTCGTTCTGGGCGCCAGGCGCGCCCTCCATGCCGACCGCGATGTTCGGCGCCTTGTCGCGATAGGTGCGCAGGTCACGCGGGGAGTACCTGCCGCGCCGCATCACGTGGTTGATCAGGAACAGCGCGGAACTCGCCGAACCCGTGCGCAGCGCGGTCTCCAGCCAGGCGAGCGCCTCCAGCGCCTTGGCCTCGTTCGCCGGGTTGCCGGCGCCGGTGCCGTTGATCCTGGAGTCGAAGAGCCGCTCGAACGCGCGCAGCAGTTGGATCTCATCGCGAGCGCCGTCGAAGAACACCGTGGCGTGCTCGCCTCCGGGAACGTTCCACTCCAGCCCCTGCCACAACAGCAGCTCAGGGTGCTTGGCCCGGGAGGTGACGATGTCGGCATAGGTGGACTCGACCGCGAACTTCTCGTGCGCGGCGTGCCCGTGGTCGGTGATGACCAGCCAGTCCAGGCCGTGCTTGAGAGCGCCCGCAGCCTGCTGCTCAATGGTGTACATGCCGTCGTAGCTGTACTGCGTATGAACGTGATGGTCGCCGGCCAGCCAGTGGAGCGCGCGGGAGCCTCCGCCGGTCGCGGCGGCGGGACGCGTGGTCAGCCCTCCCAGTGCGGTGACGCCGAGACTGCTGATGCCGAGCAGCCCACTGTTCAGCAGAAAGCGGCGCCTACCGAGGTCGGCGGGCGACAATTCGGTCTCTGAGACGGACAGGTCGGCGAACGCAGCCGTTCCTTCCGGTGCGCTGTGGGAGTGTGCATGGGTGCGGCACATGGGACATACCTTTCATCTGGAATACCTGGTGCGTCGTTCTCGGGTGGCCCATGAGCTTGCGCACGAAGTGGGGCGGAGCAGGTGAACCTGCGGCCCTTCGTCACGTTCGCAGAGGAGCATGACGGCTTGCATGGGGAGGAAGCGAATGCTGGGCGACTTCTTGCCGAACGGCGGAAGGCTCCGGCGAGCCATCCGGCATCCGTGCGTGACGTGCGGCGATTCGCGCAATGGTCACCCGTGCCTGATCGCAGTGATATTCGCATGACGGTCCGCGCAATGATCCGGTAGAGAGGATCCATGTCGATTCGTGTGCGCCTTGACGACCTGTGCCAGGAGACCTGGGAAGCGGTGGCCGAGCTGAGGGTGGCCGACGACCAGGCTGATCTCATCGCGTCGAACCTGTACTCGATTGCGGAGAGCCGGTTCCTGCCGGGCTTCGTGACCCGTGCGGTGATGCACGATGAGCGCGCCGTGGGCTTCGCGATGTACGGCCCCGATCCCGATGACGGCCAGATCTGGCTCTATCGCTTGATGATCGACAAGGATCACCAGGGGAAGGGGCTGGGCCGAGCGGCCCTCCAACAGGTCATCGCCCATGTGCGGGACGCGTTCGACGCACCGGTGCTGCGGTTGGGAGTGCGTGGCGACAACCTCGCGGCCAGGGCGCTCTACACCTCTGCCGGGTTCGTTCCCACCGGCCAGGTCTTCGGCCGGGAGGACGTCCTGGAGCTCCGTCTGCGAACGGGGCACGAGACGGGGCCGGTCCAGTCGCCGTGAGGCGACATCTGTCACGCGGGTGTGGTGCGGCCCCGCCGCCGTGGTGGGCGGAGGGGCCTTGAGCCGCTGGGAACCGATCTATCCGAGCACCGGGTAGTTCGCGCGGAACACGTTGTGCGGGTCACGGGCGCGCTTGATCTCTCGCAGCCGCGCGAGCGCGCTGCCGGAGAAGGACTGCGCCGCCGTGTCACCGGGGGACAGCAGGGTGTACGGCTTGCGGCCGCTGATGTACGCCTCCAGGTCGGCCACGACCTCGGCCTGCTTGGCGCGCGTCGCGTCGGCCGCGTGCGGCAGGCCGAGACCCACCAGTCCGAGCAGGTACGGCTCAGTCACCGCGCCGCTCGCACCGGCCCCGCCGCCCGGCTCGGCGAGCGCCCCGCCCAGGTGCCTGATCTGCACGTTGATGAGCGGTTCGATCGGCTTGGCCAGCAGGAGCTCCACCGCGTCCGCGTTCAGGCCGGTGAGCAGCTCCGCACGAGCGATGGACGGGACCGGATCGGTGGGCTCGGCGGCGATCCTGCCCAGGTCAGCGACCGGGACGACGCCGCGGCTGTCGGAGATCGCGTCCTCGATCTTGTCGATGCGCGCCAGCAGGTCCTCGCCCTGGGCCGCCTCACCCAGGTAGGCCAGATCCAGCGTCACCATCGGCGGCGCGCCGGGGGGCTGGAGCCGGTTGATCCAGACACTGAGCTCACGCGGCGCCTCGGCGGTGATCTCCAGGAACGCGTCGTACACCTCCCGGGTCCGGTGCTCCGGCCAGATCACGCGCCCGCCGTACAGGACCGGAGCGGGATACAGGTCGAGTTCGAGGGCGGTCACCACCGCGAAGTCCCCGCCACCGCCGCGCAGCGCCCAGAACAGGTCGGGGTCGGACTCGGCGGTCACCCGGCCCGGCTCGCCGTCGGCGTCCACGATGTCGATGGCCCGCACGCTGTCGGAGGCCAAGCCGTGCTTGCGGCTGAACCAGCCGACGCCGCCGCCCAGGGTGTAGCCGGTCACGCTGACCCCCGGCGCGCTGCCGGACAGGCCGGTCAGACCCAGCGGACCGGCCGCCGCCAGCACCTGCCCCCACTTCGCGCCCGCGCCCACCCGGACCACGCGCTCCTGCGGGCGTACCTCCACGTCGTTCAGCAGGCCGGTACGCAACAGGATCAGGCCGTCCACGTCACCCGAGGCGCCATGCCCGCTCGGCTGCGCGGTCACCGTCATGCCCGCCCGCCGCGCGTAACGCACGAGCGCCGCCACGTCATCGGCGTCCGCGGCCTCCGCCACGGCCGCCACCGGCTGCCTGACGGTCAGGTTCCACGCGGTGGCCGCCTGTTCAAAGCCGTCGTCACCGGGCAGGAGCACGCGCCCCTTCAGGACACCGCGCAAATCGTTGATCGTCATTGTCGTCTCCCTTGTCGAGTTGTCAGAAAATGCGGACGTCAGGCGGACTGCGCGGCGGTCGCCGGGGTGGCGCCGGCCTCGCGGAGGATCAGCAACCCCGTGATCGCGATCAGCGCCGCGGTCAGGCCGTGGATGCCGAGCGCGGCGGCCGTGGATCCGTGGTGGGCCAGGACGTTGACCATGTCGCCGAACGGGGTGACGGCCATCATCAGCAGGACCCAGCCCAACGGGCGGCGGTGGCCTGTCACCAGCAGGACGCCCATGGCCAGGCCCATCCCGAGCTCGCGGCTGCCCTTCACGATGGAGAAGCCGCTGCCGTCGGAGGGCCAGTTCGCCAGCCCCGGGAAGGTCGTCCCGAGGGGCAGGACGAAGGACAACCCGAGGTAGAGGGTGAACAGGACGACGACGGCGGCCAGGACGGTGTTGAGCTTCTTCAGCGACATGGTCGTTCTCCTTGTTTGCACGGACGGGCAGGGTTCAGCCGCGGACACGGCGGATGTGGCGGGCGTAGCGGGGGCGGCCGATGAGGTGCCAGATGACGCGGACCGGGACGGGAAGGCCGCCGAGGACGACGGCGCGCTCGGCCGGGTTCGCGTCCTCCAGGACGGCGCCGAAGAGCGTGAGCAGGGTGAGCTTGGGCGTGTTGTTCACCAGGTGGTCGCCCAGGGAGGCCCACTCCCGTCGGGTGATGTGTTCGGCCGCGAGCGGGAGGAGGGTGGCCTCCTCGTCGTGAAGGTGTTCCAGCAGGACCGCGCGGTGCTCGCAGAGGGCGGCCGCCAGGGCGTCGCGTTCGTCGGCGCCCGCGGTGGCCTCCCAGGCGGGAAACGCGGCGTCCAGCCTGCTCAGGGTGGCCGCGACGCGCTCGTGCTGGGCCTGCATGCGCAGGACGACGTCGGCCTCCAGGTCCACCCGGGAGAGCAGCGGCGGCCACAGCAGCTCGTCCTCGCCCTCGTGGTGGTTGTGCAGGCCCAGCCGGTAGACGCGGAAGTGGCCGGCGATCACCCTGGCGCGAGCGGTGTCACCCGGGGCGACGGCCGCGACGAGCTCCACCAGCAGCCGCGACTCACGGCGGAGCACGCGGTGGACGATCTCCATGTCCTGGGTGTTGACGCTCATCTGTTCCCGCTCCTTCATCGGTTGCGATGTGTTCAGGCTGCTCCTGGGTGTTTGGAAGGCATTTGGAAGCGATTTGGAACGTCCACGAAGGATGCGCGGATCATGGTCTTCATCCGGGTGCTGGGCTCGTTCGGGGCCGAGGTTTGCGGCGGGCCCGTGCCCCTGAGCGGGCCTCGGCAGCGGGGCGTGCCGGCGTTGCCAGTGGCGGCCGCGGCCTCGGCCGCTGATCATCGCTAGAGTGGGTGATCATGACGACTGGACGATGGGCGTTGGGCGGCGACCTGAGCGTCGCCAGGGTCGGGTACGGCGCGATGAAGCTGACCGGCTGGCCGAAAGGCGACCGTCCCAGCAGGGACACCGCGCTCGCCGTCCTGCGCCGGGCCGTCGACCTGGGCGTGAACCACATCGACACCTCGCACTACTACGCCCGCGACGGCGTGGCGGCCAACGAGCTGATCCGGGAGGCGCTGCATCCCTACCCGGACGACCTGGTGATCGTGACGAAGGTGGGCGCGCTGGTCGAGGGCTCTGACCTCGCCCTGCCCGCCGAGGGCAAGACCGGCCTCACCCCCGACGGCCTGCGCCGCGGCGTCGAGGCGAACCTGCGCTCGCTCGGCGTGGACCGCCTCGATGTCGTCAACCTGCGCATGGGCGACCTCGACCGCGCCGGGACGCCGCTCGCCGGTCCGCTGGAGACGTTGCTCGCGCTGCGCGAGGAGGGGCTGATCCGCCACCTCGGCGTCTCGAACGTGACACCCGCCGAGTTCGCCGAGGCCCGGAAGATCGCGCCGATCGTCTGCGTCCAGAACCTCTACAACCTGGCCAGGCGCGAGGACGACCCGCTGGTGGACGCCTGCGCCGAGGCGGGCATCGCGTACGTGCCGTTCTTCCCGGTCGGTGGGTTCCGGCCGCTCACGGCCGAGCGCCTGGACGCCGTCGCCGCCCGCCACGGCGCGACCGTGCCGCAGGTGGCGTTGGCCTGGCTGCTGGCCCGGTCGCCGAACATCCTGCTCATCCCCGGCACCGGCTCGCTCGCCCACCTGGAGGAGAACGTCGCCGCCACGTCCCTGCAGCTGACCGACGAGGACCTGGCCGACCTCGCCGACCAGGCGCACTGACCACGGAGTCCGAAGGACCACGACAGGTGTCGGCCGATGACTCCTGGTCGACTCTCGGCGACCACGGGAGCGCGCCGCGCATCGCCCTCACCGAGGGCGACACACACGTGCTCGCCGTAGCCGCTGTAGGACGGCCCGGGCCGGAGCGATCGTGGGTGGGCAGGCGCGGGCTTGTCGCTGATCGTTCCGGGTCGGGGTCAGGGGTAGCTGATCCACTCCAGGAAGAGGGTGTCGTTGTCGCGGATGACGAGCCTCTTCCTGCCGCCTTCGATGCCGTTGGCGGACACGCGGCCACTGTTGTCGAAGTCGCCCACCGCGCTGCACTTGATATCGCCGTGGTCCGGCCCGCCGTATCTCTGGAACACCCAGTAGCGATTCCGGTTTCCCCACTTGATGGTGATGCTCTTCCACATCTCGTCTTGACGGCCGAGCCAGGGAACCCACATGGAACCGGTCCATTGACGGCCGGCTGGGACGGTGAAACGGATGTCCTGGTTCTCCCCGTCGTTGATCTGTACGTCGCGCGTCGTCTGGTTCACCACTTCCCTGATGTCGGTCATCTCATTGATGGTGGGATCGTGCCAGTCGGGCCAGGGGCCGGTGCCGCACGGGGAACTGGTCGCCGTGGCGCCGGCGGGTGAGGCGGCCATGAGAAGCGTGCCCGCGAGAACCGCCGCCATGGAAAGGCTGAGGGTTCGGCGGAATGCCTGCAGGTGAGCCGGGGCGGCCGCGTGTGGGGAGGGGCGGGGGCCGGTCAGTGCGGGATGGTGTCCCGGTGGGCGGCCAGCCACGCGTCGAACGTCTGCAGCCGCGGATTGAGTGCACGCAGCAGCTCGAAGTCGATGAGCTCGGCGATGTCGGGGGCGGCCGCGACCAGGTACTGGAGCATGTTGCCGACCTCGCCCGCGCCCGGGAACCCCGCGGCCCGGATCATGTCGGGGCTGACCGCCTGGTACGTGACGGGCTCGCCGAGCGCCCGGCTCAGCGCGGCGGCGTACTGCGCGCCGGTGAGCACGGCCCCGGCGACGCTCACCCGCCTGCCGGCCATCCCGTTCCCCTGGCGGAAGATCCCCAGCGCGGTCCTGCCGACGTCCTCCGCGGCCTGCGCGGCCACCCTCGCCTCGCCGAACCCGAGCGGCAGCACCAGCGCGCCCGTCTCGTCACGCCGGGGCGCGAACATGTCCCGGAAAGCCTCGTAGTACACGTTCGCCTGCAGGAAGGTGGTGGGCACGCCCGACTCCAGGAAGAAGCGGTCGGCCTCGGCCTTGCCGTCGGCGTGCGGCACCTTGTACGTGCCCCCGAAGCTCGGCGTCCCGTCGTCCGGACGGAAGTAGCCGCGGGTGTCGGACAGCGTGGACCACACGAAATGCCGGACGCCGGCCTCCCGGCCCGCCCGCGCGGCGTTGCCGGCCTGCTCCCGCTCCTTGGTGGTCGCGGGCCGTGCCCGCTCCTCCTCGGGCGTGCGCGGCTCCCAGAAGTTCGTCACCACGAAGGCGCCGTGCGCGCCGTCGAAGGCCCTGCGCAGGCTGCCCGCGTCGTCGAGATCGGCCTCCACGACCTCGGCCCCCAGGGCGGCCAGCTCCCTGGCCCGCGCCGAACCCGGGTCCCGGGTCAGGGCTCGCGCGGCGAACCGCCCGCCGCGATCGTCGAGGATGGCGCGGACCAGCCCGCCTCCTTGCGCCCCGGTCGCGCCCACCACGGCGATGATCTGCTGCTCGCTCACGGAAACGGTCCTCTCATGCGGTCAGGTTGATGTATCAACCCGGCCCACCATACAGCGCCAGGTTGATACGTCAAGCAACCGGTAGAGTGGGCGTCATGGGATGGGAGCAGGACATCGGCGAGGCCGACCGGATGTGGCGCACGTACATCGAGATGGCCAAGCACCTCGGCTCACACCTGCAGCAGCACCTGCAGCGCGAGTGCGACCTGTCCGCGGCCGACTTCGAGGTCCTGGTCCGGCTCACGGAGTCGGAGCGGCGGGAGATGCCCGTCGCGGAGGTGGCCGCCGCGACCCAGTGGGAGAAGAGCCGCCTGTCCCACCAGCTCACCCGGATGGCGCAGCGCGGGCTGGTCGAGCGGGTGGACGCCGACGACCGCCGCTATCCCGACGTGCGGCTCACCGACAAGGGCTCCGCGGCGATCGACAAGGCCGTCCCCGAGCACACCGAGCTGGTGCACGCCCTGTTCATCGACGTGCTCGGCCCCGAGCGGCTGGCCGCTTTCGCGCAGGCGTGCGCCGACGTGCTCCGCGCGCTCGACAAGCACCGGGAGCGGGACTGCTCGTTGTGATCACGCTCCCGCCGCCGGCGGAACCGCCGCGGTGGTCAGTCTGCGACGGCTTTCCAGTTCCAGGTGAGCCCGTAGGACGCGCTCAGCGCCAGCAGACCCGGGCCGACAGCGCCGAGGTTGAGGAAGCGGCCCTGCGCGTCGTACTGGCCCACCGCCGTCAGTTGCGAGGCGTGCCTGTCGGCCGGCGGGGTGCAGAACATGTAGCCGCCGTCATTGGGACGGAATTCGTTCAGCGTGAGCAGGTTGCCGTCGCCGACCCCGGGGTTGGTGGCCGTTGAATTGACATACAGTCCCTTGTGGACCAGGTAGTAGCAGTAATAACCCTCGGTCTTGTCGGCGTATACGGGCATGAATTCTTCCGCGGAATCGTCGCTGTCGGGTTCGAGCGCCACCGGCGTGCCCGGTTCCGGATCGGAGTCCTGTACGGTCATGGCCGATCCCGCGCCGGTGACGATCTCATCGACGTCCAGCGCCTCGTTCTCGGCGTCCTGGAGGAACCAGCGCTGGTCGGGGTCGAATTCGTCGGCGAGGTCACGACCCACCAGTTCTTCGCCGTCAGCGCGATCCAGGGCGGTCAACGCCTGGCCGGTGGCCTTGTTCAGCAATATCCAGGTGCCGTCCCCCATGTCGAGCAACCGCCACAGCTGGGAGTCGCCGTCGTCGGAGCCCTGGAGAATCACCGGTGCGTCGGCGACTCCGAATTCCTGGCCCAGATAGGTACGCGTGAAGCTGTGCAGCACGCGATAGTGTCCCGGGTCGTCACCGGCGGCCAGGAACCGGAAATTGTGCGCGCTCTGCTCGGACCGGGCGAACGTCCTGGTCTTGAGGCGGCTGCTGCCGGGCCGCGTCCCCGCACCCGAAGGGTAGGGGGAGCGGGTGCTGGAGGCGCTTCTGAGATTCTGCGTCGTTCGCGGAACGGCCTTCGCCTGCCGCGCCGGTTGGGACGTCGTGCACCGCGGGTCCTCGGTGAGATAGGAGAAGTCGTATTCGACGGGAAGGTGGTCCGACATCTCGAAGTCGGTCATCGGCGTCCCGAACCCGTACCCCCTGTAGAGCGCCGGGGTGACGCCGTTCTGGGTGACGGCGTAGTCGATGGTGCGTCCCGTGACGGGCCGGGTGGGCCCGCTGGAGGGCAGTACGTCGAACTGACGGGAGTCGTCGCCTAGGGCGGTCAACAATCCTGTCTGCCCATAAGCCTCCATGTTGTAGTCGCCGAGGACCACCCAGCGCAGCGGCTGCCCGTTCGGGCCGGCGTTCTCCATACGACTCCTGATGTTCCGCAGCATCGTGACGTTGTCCGTGCCGCCTGCCGCGGCCCCGTGCCAGGTGAAGTAGACGACCCCGCAATAGTTGACGCCGAGCGCGGGACGGGACTTGCCCTCGTGAACGCCGTTCCGGGTCGCTCCGGGGACGACGAATATCTCGTCCCTCCGGACACTTCGCCGGGTCCAGACGGCCAGATTGATCTTCTCCGGGTTGCCGGAACCGGTGTCGACGTTCGTGTTCAGCCAGTAGAGGTAACCTCCGCGGCGGCCCCCACTGGTTCGGCTGAGCCAGATCTCCTCGACGGGAGGCGCGTTCGTGCTGCCGTCGCGCATCCTCTTGACGTAGTCGGTCTGCGCGATCGTGTCCTTGCCCCAATAGTGCCGGTCGGCGGGATAGCCGGTCTCCTGCAGGGCCAGGAGGTCGTTCTCCCTGGGAGGACTCTCCCGGGTGTGCAGAGCGGGCAGCGCGGTCGCGTACCTGTCGCCCTGTCGCGGTGAGGACGCGCCGGCCATGTTCCAGGTGGCCGCCTTGATGTCGACGAGCTGTGGGTCGCGTGGGGGAAGCTCGCCGCCGGTGTCGCGGAGGAACAGCGACTGCCGGTGTCCCACGTCGAGGGCGGCCACTCCGTTGCCCTGGTAGTTCAGGGTCTCCCGCCCGGTCCAGTCCGTGATCGCCTGCCCGTTCTGGCTCAGGGGCAGGAACGCGCGTGGGTCGGAGCCGTCCGATCCGAACTGGAAGGCGGTGCCGGCCTGGGCGCCGTACGGCCGGTACGGCTCGAACGGCCCGCCGGCGGTGGTCTGCTTGCTCAGCGTGTTGTCGTAGAAGACGTTCTGCGGCCCGGAGGAGCCGGCCCACTTGCCCGCTTTGGGCCCGGCCGCCCACCAGATCGGATACCAGGTGCCCGCGTCCATCTCACCGCCCTCGCCACCGCAGTTGGCGGAGCAACTGGCCGAGCGGTGCTCGTAGGGGACTCGCACCGTGTTCTGCTCGAACAGGTTGTCGTGCTCCCAGCCGCCGTGCAGGTTCAGGTCGGAGTCGAGGTCGTTGCGGAAGGCGACGTTGCCGCCCGCCGACCACTGGAAGGTGAAGTGGCGCAGGCCGCGGCTGAGGTTGTGCGCCCACAACGAGTCCCACACGCGGCTGCCACGCAGGTAGCCGTTGCCGCCCTTGCCCTTGTTCCAGGCGCCGTCGAAGCTGTTGCGCTCGATCTGCAGGTTGCGCGCCACCTCGGTGACGATCGGGTGTGAGCCGGTCATCGTGGCCTTGAGCCCGCGCGCCCAGCTGTTCGCCGCCCACTTGAACACGATGCCGTGCATGGCGTACTCGGGCGCCAGGTTGCCGTAGTTGTGCACGGCCTGCTCGGGAGCGAGCGCGTACGTCTCCTGGCCGCCGATCTTCGGCAGGCCGTTCATGTCCTGGGTGAAGGAGAAGTCCTCGAACCCGACACCCTCGACCACCTTCAGCGGCGTGACCTTGCTGGCGTACGGGGTGCCGTTGCCGTTCAGCGGTTCGGAGCCGTCCGATTCGGAGTTCACCGGCAGGTCCCACCTCAGCGGCCGGTCCAGCGTGATCGTCTTGGCCGTGGCGTCCATGCGGCTGAGCCGGAACATCTCCTGCCGCATGTGGAGCGCCTCGATCATGCTCTGCTCGGTGATGCCCTGCTGCGCGTAGAACTTCCTGCTGTTGGCCGCGCCCACCCAGACATAGCCGCCGGGCCTGAACCTGGTCATGTCGGCCTTCGCGTCCAGCCGCACGACCGTGCCTCCCGCCCGTGCCGCGAAGCCCGGGTCATCGGCCGCGGCGGCCACCTTGAAGCCGGAGACCCAGTGCTGGTTGACGCTGCCCTCGTACAGGTCCTTGCGCATGGGCAGGCTGGAGGCCAGCTCCCAGTCGTCCTTGTACCGGGTCGCCACCTCCCGGGTCTGGACGCGGAACATGCCACGCCCGGGCCAGATCCAGCCGCCGTTGCCGATGTCGGGGGCGGTGCCGGCGATCATGCTCTCCTGGTCCCACCGGCCGTTGATCACCTGGTCGTAGCGGGTCTGGAGGCCGGGCCTGAACACCAGCCGGGTGCCGCCGTCGCCGGAGCCCTTGCCTCGTAGGATCAGAAATCCGGCATCTACGTAGATCTGCCGGGTGATGTCGATCCGGCCTGCCGGTAGCTCGATGAGCGAGAGCCGGTTGAAGTTGGCGTTCGGCGAGCAGTCGTCCTTGATGTGGTCGATCGCCTTCTGCAGTCCGGCGGTGTCGTCGGTCCCGTCGTCCGCCGTCACCTTGTAGGAGGAGGCGAGCTCTTCCGGCGAGATGCGGCAGGAGGCGTCGTCGGTCAGCTCCGCATCGCCCTCAGGCAGCTCCTGGCCTCCTCGGTATCCGGCGCGGGACCAGTCCGGCAGTCCGGCCGGCGGGGTTGTGCGGTTGTTGTGACTCAGGTCAGGGCCGGACGCTCCAGGCCCGGCCCACGGCGGGTCCTCCACCGCGGCAGGTGCGGTCACGGACGTCGGGGAGGCGGAGGCCCCCCACGCCGCCGGGGTGCCGCCCGGCGACGACAACGAGAGCAGCAGGACGGACATCATGGCCGCCGCTGGTCGGACCATTCTCATGTGATCTCTCCGAGAAGGACGCGGACGCCGGGAGCCGGCGTCGGTGACGATGACGTCGTCCGGCTGCGCGTTCGCCGGCTTCACCACTGCGGGGCCGACGGCGTGGGCATCGCCGCGAAGTCGTAGACCTTCTTCCACAGCACGCCGCTCCTGCCGCCGGCCGAACCGTTGACGACGTAGTAGAGATCGGTTCCGGCCACCACGGCCAGCGGGGTTCTGCCGGGGGAGAGCGCGAAGCTGTTCTCCTCGTAGTAGCCGCTCCACCCGCCGTCGCGCGAGATCAGGTAACTGCCGATGGTGTTGTCACGGTCCTCGGTGATGGTGATGACGCCGTAGCCGCTCCGGGAGAGCGCGACGGACGGGCCGTTCCTCGTGTAGCCCGGGGTGCCTGTCGCGTAGACCCGGAACGGATTCGTCCAGTTGCCGGTCCCGTACCGCTGCCGCGACATGTACACGTAGTTGTCGGTGCCCGTGAAGGCGAGCACGACCTGGTTCCAGGGAGCGGGGTCGCCGTTGGCGCCCACCTGGGCGGCCAGTCCCGGCGCGTCCTTGCTCCGCGCGCCCGGCACGACGCTGGGCGAGCTGTAGGTGCCGGTGTCGCCGTTGTAGTACATCGTCCAGATGTCGTCGGTGGACTGGCTGTTCCAGGCGAGCATGAAGGAGTTGCCGGGCAGCGCGGCAGCCGCCACGGGCTCGGTGTCGGTGGTGCGCGTGTCGTTGGGGATCCTGGTCCAGCTGGGCAGGGTGGCGGGTAGCTGGTAGCTCGGGCTGAGCTGGACGCGGTGCTGGTAGACGTGGCCCTCGGTGCCGGTGTGGAAGATCCGGAAGTTGCCGCGGCCCCCGTCGTCCGTCCAGATCACCCGCGGCGGCGTCCATGTCTGCGCGTTGGGCAGCGAGTACGCGGGCCCGTTGTTCAACGAGATCCAGATGGAGTCGTTGTCCGCGCCGCGCCAGGCGTGCAGGATGTTGCCGCGGTCGTCGCGCGCCTCTCCCGGAGTGGACCTGCTGGTGATCTGCCCGCCGGCGTAGGTCACCGGCTGCCAGTCGGACCCCTCACCGGGGAAGCCCCAGGAGCTGATCGAGGCGCCGCCGTCGTCGGCCGAGGCCGGCGCCGTCATTCCACCGGCGGAGGCGATCAGCGACACGGCCGCGATGAACAACCTCTTCTTGACGAACATCTCTTCTCCCGCATCGTCTCTCGAATCGACGGCCGTCGCGCCGTTGGCCCGGCGGTGACTCATGGACCGTCGTTACAGAGACAAAGTGCGGGAGGCCGCTCGTGACATGACGCTCGTCACATCACCGTCCCGCTCGCGGACGACGGCGGGGCCGCGGATGCTCAGGCCGTGAGCGCCGCGCCTTCGAGCAGCGTGGTGCGGATCTGCTTGCGTGAGGAGATGCCGAGCTTCGCGAAGACCTTGCGCAGATGCCATTCGACGGTGTGCGGGCTGATGAAGAGCTGAGCGCCGATCTCGGGGTTCGTCAGCCCGTCGCCGGCCAGGCGCGCTATCTGCGCCTCCTGGGCGGTGAGAGTGGCGCGTGCCTCGACGGTGCGCCTGCGTACCGTCTCACCGGTGGCCTGGAGCTCGCGCCGGGCGCGTTCCGCGAACGCCTCGGCCCCCATGTCGCCGAGCAGCTCGTATGCGATGCCCAGCTGCTCGCGTGCGTCGAGGCGGCGGTTCTCCCGGCGCAGCCACTCGCCGTAGAGCAGCCGGGTGCGGGCGAGCGTCGTCCGGACCTCGGTGCGGCCGAGCCGCTCGATCGCCTCGCGGTAGAGAACGTCGGCGTCCGCTCCGTCGCTCACCTGGGCCCGTACGCACGCCGAGGTCCCGAGGGCCCAGTCGGTGCCGCTGGCTCGGGCCATCTCGTCGAGTCGCCAGGCGACCTCGGCCGCCCGGGCGGGCCTTCCACTCCGGACGGCGGCCTCGACGAGTTCGACCGTGGACCTGATGGCCGTCCCGCCGAGCTCCTGCGGGTGCTCGAAGGCTCGCTCGGCGGCGACGTACGCCTCCTCGTACCGGCCGAGGCCGTTGCAGAGCACCGCGCTCGCCCATTGGGTGGCGGTCACCACCTTGCCTTCCCCCTGAATGGCCGGGTCCCGCGTGATCGCTGCGCTCACCTGACGGGTCGCGGCCTCTCGCCCTCTCCACGGCTCAAGGATCAGGGCCGCGTACTGGGCCAGGTAGCGGCTGCCCGTCACCTCGCCGATCGTCACCGACTCGGCGACCAGCGCGTCGGCCAGGGCGAACTCGCCGGCGAGGACCCTGTTCGACACGAGCATGTGGAGGGCTGAGGGCAGCACCGACAGTGCGCCCGCCTCGCGTGCCAGATCGACCAGTCTCGCGGAGAGCACCGACCAACTGTCGAAGTCCCAGACGTTATGGGCCATCCGGGACGCGAACGGCAGCCAGCCAAGGCCCTGTTCCCTGGAGACCCCTTCGGCGCGGAAGGACTCCAGGGCCCGCAGCACCATCGGCACGCCCGCGGCGGAACCCTCGGTGAGCGCCACGCCCACGCCGTTCAGGAGCAGGTCGTTGCGCTCCGGCGGCGGCCCCGGCGGTGCGGCGAGCAGCGCCTCGGCGATGTCCGCCACCTGGGCGCCGCTCGGCAGCCGGCCCGCGTTCATGGCCGCGTTCAACGTGTCGCGGTAGGTCTCGCGGGCCAGCCCGGCGTCCAGCGGCGCCAGGCGCTCACCGGCTCTGAGCAGCAGCGGGAAGGCGGAACCTGCGCTCCTGGAGGCGAACGCGATCCGGCCGCGCAGCAGGTCTGCCTGGGCGCGTTCGCGTTCGTCCAGAGTGCTGAGTTCGGCTGCGTCCAGCAGTTCGAGCGCGGCGTCGTACCCGCCGGCCTGGTACTTGGCCCGTGCCGCCGCCAAGGCCCTGGCGCCGCGGCGCACGGGGTCGGGGGTCAGCTCGGCCGCCCGCTCGTGGAACGCCGCTGCCGCGGCGACTCCGCCGCGCGCCTGCGCCCGATCGGCCGAGCGCTCCAACTCGGCGGCCACCGTCTCGTCGGGGCCGGCCGTCGCGTTGGCGAGGTGCCACGCCCGGCGATCGGGGTCCGCTCGGGGATCGGTCGCGTCGGCCAGCGCCCGGTGGACGTCCTGCCGGTCCTGCGGGGACGCGACGCGGTAGGCCGCCGATCGCATGAGGGGATGACGGAAACGCACCCGCGTACCGATGGCGATCAGCCCCGCCGCCTCGGCCGGCGACGCGGCGGACACCTCGATGCCCAGCAACTCCGCCGCGCGAGTCAGCAGGGTCACGTCCCCGACCGGCTCGGCCGCCGCGATGAGCAGCAGCCGCTGCGTCTCGGCCGGCAACGACCGGACCCGCCGCAGGAAGCCCTGCTCGATCTGGCCGGCCAGCGGTCGCGCGTCGGGCCGCCCGAATCCCCCCGCCAGCTCCGCCGGCGCCAGCCCCCGGGGCAGTTCGAGCAGGGCCAGCGGGTTTCCCTGCGTCTCGACGACGATCCGGTCCCGGACCTGCTCGTCGAGTCGTCCGGGAGTCACGGAGTCCAGCAGGGCGCGGGCGTCGCTGTCGCTCAGCCGTCCCACGTCGAGCTGGGGCAGCCCCTTCAGCTCCGGTCCGAGGTGGTGCTCGCGCACCGCGAACAGCAGCCCGATCGGCTCCGCGAGCAGGCGCCGCGCGACGAAGGCGAGGGTCTGCGCGGAGACCTGGTCGAGCCACTGCGCGTCATCGACGAGGCAGACCAGCGGCCCCTTCTCGGCCACGTCGGCGAGCAGGCTGAGCACCGCGAGGCCGACCAGGAAGCGGTCCGGAGGAGTTCCCGCGCTCAGGCCGAACGCCGTCCCGAGCGCGTCGCGTTGCGGGCCCGGCAGGCGACCCAGGTGCTCCAGGAACGGGGAGCACAGCTGATGCAGCCCCCCGAAGGCCAGCTCCATCTCGGATTCCACGCCGGTCGCCTTGATGATCCGGCAGCCGGACGCGCTGTCCCGCGCGTACTCCAGCAGCGCCGTCTTGCCGATGCCGGCCTCGCCGCGCAGAACCAGGACCGAGCTGTGGCCGTCCTGAACCGTCGCCACGAGCTGATCCAGCGTCTCGCACTCCAGCCGCCGCCCGAGAAGTCGCGACCCGGGACCTCCGCTTGCCATGGCACTGCCCCCGACGATCATCTGTTCGTTGCCCCATGACCGCTGAACATGGGGAGAAACCGGCGCTACATCCTAGACGGAGACGTAACCTACCGTTCTGCCATCAAGCCCAGCAATCTGCTGGTGACACCGGCCGCAGGGTGAGCCGGGTGGTCGCGGAGCATCCCAGTGCCCGAAGCGCCTCCGCTGCCCCGACGCCCGCCACGGTGCGGGCCAGGGTACCGACCACGGTGTTCCCAGGGCGCGACGGAGCAGCCCGGACAGCGACCGTGATCGCAGTGGCATCACCGGATGCCAGCTGTCGAACGGAGCCGCCATCGTGACCATGAGCCTGTTGGAGTCGTACGGAGAGGATTCGGCGTTCGTCAGCGCCGCGCCCCGGCTTCTCACGATCGGTCTGCGCGTCCTGCAGGACGTGGGCGAAGCCGAGGACGTGGTGCAGGAGACGTGGCTGCGTTGGGCCCGTGCCGATCGGTCGGTCGTCATCAGCCCGCCGGCCTTCCTCGCGCTGACCACCGCGAGGCTCGCCATCAACGTCGCCCGGTCCGCCCGCAGGCGCCGAGAGACCTCCGCCGGCTCCTGGCTCCCCGAGACGGCGGACCTCGCCGCCGGGCCCGAGACGGCAGCCGAACGGCGAGAGGCGGTCGACACTGCGATCCGGCTGCTGCTGGAGAGGCTGACACCCGCCGAACGAGCCGTCTATCTCCTGCGCACGGCCTTCGACTACCCCTACCGCCAGATCTCCGAGCTCCTCCACCTCGGCGAAGACCACGCGCGGCAACTCCTGCGACGCGCGCGCAACCACCTCGCCACCGAGCGACGCCACCAGGTGAGCGCCACCGCGCACCGGCGTCTCGTGCGGACGTTCGTCGCCGCCGCCCAGTCCGGCGACCTCGCCGCGCTGGAAGACGTGCTCACCGCCGACATCGTCCGCTGAGTTCGATCGCTGGTGCGGCGATCTGTCACAGATCACGACGCCGTCCGGTCTTTCGGGTGAATCGGACGCCGAAGAGCGACAGGAGCGTGAGCGTGCCCTCGACCATGACCACCATTCGGATCCGGGTCAGGATGAGCTCCCGGCCCGTCGACGAGCCGCATCGCGCGTCGAGCCAGCTCGAACTGCTCTTCGATCTCACCTTCGTGGTCGCGGTCGCGGCCGTCACGGCGCAGTTCGCGCACGTCGTCGCCGAAGGTCATGGCCTGACCGGGCTGGTCCCGTTCCTCCAGGTGTTCTTCGCCATCTGGTGGGCGTGGATGAACTTCACCTGGTTCGCCTCGTCCTACGACACCGACGACGTTCCCTACCGGCTGCTGACCATGGTGCAGATGGCGGGGGCGCTGGTCCTGGCCGTCGGCGTGCCCGCCGCGGCCGGCCATTCCGACTACGGGATCATCACCCTGGGCTACCTCATCATGAGGATCGGGCTCGTCGCCCAATGGCTCAGGGCCGCGTTCGAAGACCCGGCGAGCCGCCGTACGGGGCTGCGGTACGCCGCGGGCATAGGTCTGGTCGAGCTGGGCTGGTTGCTCCGGCTCGCCCTCCTGGACGCCGGCCTCCTGCCGGCGTCGCTCCAGCTGCCGTTCTTCGCCTGCCTGGTCGTCCTGGAGCTGGCGGTGCCGTGGTGGGCGGAGCGGGCCAGGGCGACCACCTGGCACCCGCGGCACATCGCCGAGCGCTACGGCCTGTTCACGATCATTTTGCTGGGCGAGAGCGTCCTGGCCGCGAGCAGAGGGGTTGAGGGGGCGCTCGAAGCGGCTCCCCTCGTCGTCATCGCCGGATCCGGTCTCGTCCTGCTGTTCGCCCTGTGGTGGCTGTACTTCCTGGTCGAGGCGGGGGAGGGGCTCAGCGAGCGGCGTCACCGGTCGTACTGGTGGGGATACGGCCACTTCGGCGTCTTCGCCGCGCTGGCGGCCCTCGGCGCCGGGCTCGAAGTGGCGGTGGAGCAGAGCGGGCGTCAGGTGGCGGCGTCGCCGACGGCGATCGGCTACGCGGTCGCCGTCCCGGTCGGGGTGTATCTCGTCCTGCTCCGGGCGGTGCATGCGCTGGTCGACGCGGACTCCGTGGTCCCTCGCGCCGCCGTGGCAGGGTGCGTCGGCGCCGTCGTGTCGTCGCCGCTCGCGGCGCCGTGGATCGGGGTGGCCGCCGTGGTCGCGCTGATCGCGGCCGCCTGCGTCGCGCTGGTCGCCGTCGCCATCTGGGCGGCACGTAGCTGAAAGGAGCATCATGTACGCGTCAGAGAACAGAATCGCCACGTCCGTCCTGGTCATCGGGACGGGAGGGGCCGGGCTGCGGGCGGCCGTCGAACTCGCCGAGCGCGGGGTGGACGTCCTCGCGGTCGGCAAACGGCCGAAGGCGGACGCACACACCGCGCTCGCGGCAGGCGGCATCAACGCGGCCCTCGCCACGATGGACCCCGAGGACACCTGGCAGCAGCACGCGGCCGACACTCTCCAGGAGAGTTACCTGCTGGCCAACCCCGAGACGGTGCGCATCGTCACCGAGGGGGCCGCGCGTGGCATCGAGGACCTCGTGCGGTACGGCATGCCGTTCGCACGCGAGCGGGACGGGCGGATCTCCCAGCGCTTCTTCGGCGCCCACACCTTCCGGCGCACCTCGTACGCGGGGGACTACACCGGACTGGAGATCCAGCGCACGCTGATCAACCGGGCGGCCCAGCTCGACGTCCGCGTCCTCGACACGGTGTACGTCACGCGGATTCTCGTGCGCGACAACGCGGTCTTCGGCGCGTACGGGTTCGACCTGACCGACGGCAGCCGCTACGTCATCCATGCCGATGCGGTGATCCTGGCCGCGGGCGGCCACACCAGGATCTGGCGGCGCACCTCCTCCCGGCGCGACGAGAACACCGGCGACTCCTTCCGCCTGGCCGTCCTGGCCGGCTGCCGCCTCCGCGACCCCGAGCTGGTGCAGTTCCACCCCTCCGGTCTCATCGCGCCGGAGAACGCGGCGGGCACGCTCGTCTCCGAGGCGGCACGGGGGGAGGGCGGGGTCCTGCGCAACCGGCTCGGCGAGCGGTTCATGTCCCGGTATGACCCGGAGCGGATGGAGTTGTCCACGCGCGATCGGGTCGCGCTGGCCGCGTACACGGAGATCAAGGAAGGTCGCGGCACCCCGGACGGCGGCGTGTGGCTGGACGTGTCGCATCTGCCGCGCGAGACGATCATGACGCGGCTGCCGCGCGTCTACCGGACGCTCCTGGAACTGCAGATGCTCGACATCACCAAGGAGCCGATCGAGGTCGCGCCGACCGCGCACTACTCGATGGGCGGCGTCCGGGTGCGCCCAGAGGACCACGGCACGGACGTCGCCGGCCTGTACGCGATCGGGGAGGCGGCCAGCGGCCTGCACGGCGCCAACCGCCTGGGCGGCAACTCCCTCATCGAGCTCCTCGTCCTCGGCCGCATCGTCGGCCGAGCGGCGGCGGAGTACTCCGCGGGTCTCGGCGCGCAGCGCCGCTCCGCCGAGGCGCTCGCCGCGGCGCGGCAGGAAGTGGACGAGCTCCTGTCCGCCGACGGCCCGGAGAACGTGCGCTCGCTGCAGCGAGCGCTGCGCGACATCATGACGGAGCACGCCGGAGTGGTACGCGACGAGGGCGGCCTGCGAAAGGGCCTCGCCGAACTGGACGCGGTCGAGGCGCGCATCAGCGGGATGGGCGTGCACCCGGACATCGCCGGCTTCCAGGACCTGGCCCACGCCTTCGACCTGAAGTCCGCCGCGCTCGCCGCGCGCGCGACCATCGAAACCGCGATCGAGCGCCGCGAGACCCGCGGCTGCCACAACCGCTCCGACTACCCGGAACTCGACCCCGCACTGCAGGTCAACCTCGTGTGGTCCGGCCCCGGATCGGTGGAGCGGGAGAGCATCCCGCCGATTCCCGCCGAGATCGCGGCGCTCATGCGCGACGTCTCAACCGTGGGAAAGCTCGCTGAATAGCCGGATCTTGTCACAAATGCCGAGGCTGCCCTGTCTTAGCTGGCGATCGGACCACATGGGCGCGGGAGCCGGCGGTCTGAGGCCAGATCGCCGGCCGACTGCAGATCCCTTGGAGGAGACATGAGCACCCCGAACGGTGAGAACGAGTTCCTGTACGAGCTCCACGTCGAGATCGAGGAGGAGCTGATCATCGCCGAGGCCAGCCATCCGGAGGACGAGGTGGGGCAGCCGGTCACCGAGTGGCTGTACGACCCGACGGACGTCGAGCGCGAGAAGATCGCTCTGCGGGGGCTGCGCGACGCGGTCGAGGTGCTGGAGGACGGCCGGCGGCCGGGTGACGACGTTGCCTGAGCCGCGGATCGGCACGCTCGGCAACGAACCGCTCTGCGACGGCACCCATCGCGAGATCGGCTTTCACGAGTGAACAACCAGAGAGGCAATCCCATGAACCAGCCAGTCGTTCTCCTCGTCCACGGCGCCTTCGCCGAGTCGGCCAGTTGGAACCGCGTCATCCGCCGCCTGCGTGGCAACGAGCTCACCGCGGTCGCCGTGGCCAACCCGCTGCGCGGCGTGGAGGGCGACGCCACCTACCTGCGGGACGTGATCGACGGCATCGGCGGCCCCGTCGTCCTGGTCGGCCATTCCTACGGCGGCATGGTGATCAGTCAGGCGGCGGCGGGCAACCCGGCCGTGCGTGCCCTGGTCTACGTCGCCGCCTTCGCCCCCGAGCCGGGCGAGAGCGCGCTGCTGCTGTCGAGCAAGTTCGAGGGCAGCACGCTCGGCCAGGCGCTGCAGGCCTACCCGGTGGCCTCCGGCGGCGACGAGTTCCGCATCGACCCCGCCAAGTTCCACCGCCAGTTCTGTGCCGACCTCGACAGCGAGGAGGCCGCGCTGATGGCCGCGACCCAGCGGCCGGTGACCGAGCGCGCCCTGTCCGACGGGCTCGCCGTCGACGAGGCGCCCTGGCGCACCGTCCCGTCCTGGTTCGTCCACGGCGACAAGGACCTCAACATCCCGGCCGCCGCACTGCGCTTCATGGCCGAGCGCGCGGACTCGCGCGGCACCCGCGAGGTCGCCGGCGCCTCCCACGCGCTCGCGGCCTCCCAGCCCGACGCCGTGACAGCGACTATCCTCGACGCCGCGGACCACGCGCGAGGCTGACGAACCCCTGTTCAGGCCGACGGGCGAATCGATGTGGGGCACATGAACACGGAATCCCTGGAACAGGCGGACGCTCTCGATCGGGCGGCGTCCGCCTTCATCGAGCTGCGCCCGCGGCTGTTCGGCATCGCCTACCGGATGCTGGGCAGCGCGGCCGAGGCCGAGGACATCGTCCAGGAGGTGTGGCTGCGCTGGCAGGACACCGACCGCGAGACCATCCAGAACCCGCCGGCCTTCCTGGCGCTGGTCACCACCCGGCTGGCCATCAACCTGGCGCAGTCGGCGCGCGTGCGGCGGGAGTCCTACATCGGCCCCTGGCTGCCGGAACCCGTGGATACCAGTCTTGACCCCACTGTCGGCGCCGAACGCGGCGAAGCGCTGGAGCTGGCCCTTCTGCTCCTGCTGGAGAGGCTCAATCCCACCGAGCGCGCCGCCTACGTCCTGCGCGAGGCATTCGACTACCCCTATCCGCAGATAGCGGAGATCCTGCGGCTCACCCCGGTCAACGTCCGGCAGATCGTGAGCCGCGCCCGCAGGCGCGTGACCGCCGTCCGCCACGAGCCCGTCGACAGGCTCCAGCACCGGCGCCTCCTGGAGACGTTCCTCGACGCCGCCCGGACGGGAAACGTCGGCGCCCTGGAGAAGCTCTTCGCCGCCGACGTCGTCAGCTCCTCCGACGGCGACGGCATCAGGGGATCGGCCAGGTTCCCCGTGCTGGGCAACGAGCGGGTGGCCAGGTTCGTGGCCGCGTTCTCGCCGCGGTTCTGGCCGGGCACCGCCGTCACGTGGGTCGAGATGAACGGGCTGCCAGGCGTGCTCGTCACCCGGGACGGCACCGGCGTCGCCCTGCTCGCCATGGAGGCATCCAAGGAGGGGATCCACCACCTGTTGTGGATCCTCAACCCGGCCAAGATCGAGGCCTTCGAGCGGTCTCGCAGCCGCTCTGTCACAACGTAACGGGCTGTCCGGTCTTATCTGCCAACGATGAAGGAGGCGGCGGACCATGACCGAGGCGGGCGCCGAGTCGCTGGCGGAGATGCTCGACGAACGGCAGCACCTGCTCGGGATCGCTCTGTCCATGTTCGGCTCGGACACCACGGCCGACCACGTCGTCCAGGAGACCTATCGCCGCTGGTACGCCCTCGACGAGGAGGAGCGCGCCGCCATCGCGGTGCCGCGCGCCTGGCTGACGCGGACAGCGGGAAGCATCTGCCTGGAGCTCGTCGCCGACCCCGACCCCGACCCTGACCCTGACCACGTGCCCGGCGGCCGGGTGACGCGGGCCCAGCCCGTGCCGTACCCGGCCTCGCGCCAGGCCGGGGACGGCCCGGAGATGCGCGCCGGGCACGAGCGGGTGGCCCGCCGGTTCGCCGCGGCCTGCCAGGCGGGCGACACCGAGGCGCTGCGGGAGGTCCTGGCCGCCGACGCGATCGTCGTCAGCGATGGCGGCGGCAAGGTGCGCGTCGCCGTACGGCCGACCCACGGTGCGGACGCGGTCGCGCGGGTCGTCACGGCGTTGCTGATCGACCAGCCAGGAACCGAGCCGGCCATCGGATCGGTGAACGGCAGGACGGGGCTCGTGCTGCGGCGGGCGGGCAAGGCTGTGGCGGTGGTCAGCGTGAGCGTGGCCGGAGCCGAGGTCACGGCGGTGTGGATCATCCTGAACCCCGACAAACTCCAGCATTGGCACTGAACGGCATACCGGTGCACGACCAGATCTCCCCGGGTACTTCTTCGGGTCGAGCCTGGTCCGCGTGCTCTCGCCCTGGTCCAGGCGGCGCGGGATCAGCACGCTTCTCCTCGAACACGAGGCCGCCTGTCACAACCGAGGGGGGCTGCCTTGTCTTAGCTGACGACAGGGGCGCACCACAGCGCCCGGAAAGCCAGAAGGGTGCCAGCAATGAAAATCGTGGTGATCGGCGGGACCGGGCTCATCGGGTCGAAGCTGGTGAGAAAGCTGGGCGAGCACGGCCACGAGGCCGTGGCCGCGTCGCCGAACACCGGCGTCGACACGCTGACCGGGGAGGGCCTGGCCGAGGTGCTGAAGGGCGCCGAGGTCGTGATCGACGTGTCGAACTCGCCCTCGTTCGAGCGCGAGGCCGTCATGAAGTTCTTCCAGACCTCCACCGGCAACCTGCTGGCGGCCGAGGCGGCCGCCGGGGTGGGCCATCACGTGGCGGTGTCGATCGTGGGGACCGAGCGGATGCCGGAGAACGGCTACTTCGCGGCGAAGATCGCCCAGGAGCAGCTGATCGAGAAGTCCGGCATCCCGTTCTCGCTGGTGCACTCCACCCAGTTCTTCGAGTTCGCCCGCGGCATCGCCGACGAGGGCACCGTCGACGGCAAGGTGCACATCGCGCCGGTGCTGTTCCAGCCGATCGCGGGCGACGACGTGGCCCAGGCGGTCGGCAGGACCGCGGTGGGGACGCCGCTGAACGGCCGGACCGAGATCGCCGGACCGACCCGGTACAAGATGGACGAGTTCTTCCGCAAGGCGTTGGCCGCCTGGGGCGACACCCGCGAGGTCGTCACCGACCCGCAGGCGCGCTACTTCGGCAGCGTGCTCGGCGAGCGGTCGCTGGTGCCCGCCGACGGCGCGCAGCTCGGCACCGTCACCTACAAGGATTGGCTCGACCAGTCCGACGCGAAGTAGGGCGGGGCGATGGACAAGCCGCGATCGACCGCGTGGCAGACGGCGCTGACCGTGCTGCAGGAGGCGCAGCCTCCGTTCATCCCCGAGGGCGCGCACGCGATGACCGTGGTCATCGAGTACCCGCCCGGAGATCCGGGCGCGCCGCCGCATCGCCACCCGGGTCCCGCCTTCGGCGTCGTCCTTGAGGGCGAGATGCTGATGGAGCTGGAAGGAGAGCCGGAGCGGGTGATCCGCGCCGGCGAGGCGTTCTGGGAGCCGGGTGGCGACGTCATCCACTACCAGGACGGCAACAATCGCGACGATGTCCCGGTACGGTTCACGGTCACCATGCTGTGCGAGCCGGGCAAGCCGATGTTCACGCTGGTGGAAGAGGCCGAGCTGGCCCGGCGCAAGGACCGCCGCGCGCCACGCCCGTCCTGAACCCCGGCGAGGTGTCCGCAGCGTGACGGCACCGGCTGCCGTCATCGCCGCCTGATCCCGGGATCGAACCAGGCCGCCGGCCCATCGGCCGGCGGTCCGATCCGCCATGCCGACAACCCGAGGTATGACACGAATGAACCACGAACGACCGGTCCGGATCGGCACGCTCGGCAGCCTGCGTGAGCACCTGCAGTGGGCGATCGAGCTGGAGCACGCGACGTTGCCGCCGTACTTGACGGCGCTGTACTCGTTGGATCCGGAGCGCAATCCGGTGGCTGTGGAGGTGGTGAGCGGCGTCTTCGTGGAGGAGATGCTGCATCTGGCGCTGGCGGCGAATCTGCTGAACGCGGTCGGTGGCACGCCGCGTCTGGACGTGCCGGGGATGCTGCCGCCGTATCCGCGCAGGCTGCCTCATGGTGATCTGGAGGTGTCGCTGGTGCCGTTCGGCGCGCAGGCGCTGGAGATGTTCCTGCGCCTGGAACGGCCGGCGCCGCCCGGCGCGCCGCCGGAGGACGACGGCTACGAGACGATCGGGCAGTTCTACGCCGCGATCGAGCAGGGGTTGCGCCATCTGTGCGAAACGCTCGGCGAGAAGGAGGTGTTCTGCGGCGACCCGGCCCGGCAGGTGAGCGGCGCCCACTTCCGGCACACTGCCGGATCGCTGTTCGCCGTCGAGGATCTGGAGTCCGCGCTCGGCGCGCTGAAGGAGATCGTCGAGCAGGGGGAGGGCAACGCCCGCGGCGAGGTCTGGGACGGTGACCAGGACGTCCTCCACCCCGAGCGGAAAGAGGTCGCCCACTACTACCGCTTTCAGGAGCTCAAGCTCGGCCGCCGTTACCAGCGGGGCGACACCCCGAAGACCGGCCCGACCGGCGAGAAGGTCGGCGTCGACCCGGACGGCGTGCTGCCGATGACGCCGAACCCGCGACCCGCCGAGCCGGGCAGTGCCGTACGGGCGGCGCAGGATCTGTTCGACACCACCTACAGCACCCTGCTGAACCTGCTGGAACAGGCGTTCAACGGCGACCCGAAGCGGCTCACGGACGCCACCCGCACCATGTTCACGCTCAGGGCCCAGGCGCAGGCCCTGATGGCGCTGCCCGGCGGCGCCGGTCCCACCTTCGCCTACGTGCCGCCCGAAGCACGCAGCTGATCCATGAAACCTCTCCGCTGCCGCGTGGGCGGCGGAGAGGACGGGAGTCACCGGGTTCGCGTCACCAGCTCGCCGATCTCGGGGAGGACGGCGTCCGCGACCGTGATCTTCCGCTCGATGAGCCCGTTGGCGTGGAACAGGTCGGCGGCGTGCTGCTGCTCGGCGACGAACTCCGCGCTGACCGGGTGCAGCCCCCACGGGCGGGTGCGCAGCGCGTGCTCCCACGCGTCGAGGTCGCCGTCGAACAGGGCCGCGGCCTCGCGCGGGTGCTCCTCCGTCCAGCGGTCCGCCCGCTGCAGCGCGGTGACGATCCTGGCCAGCTCCTCCGGCCGTTCCTGGGCGAAGTCGCGGCGGGTGAACCAGAGCGAGCGGTGGCTGAACAGGCCCTCGGTCTCCACCAGCGTCCGGGTGCGCGACTCGACCGGCGTCAGGTACGGGTAGGAGCCCACCCAGGCGTCCACGTCGCCGTTCACCAGCAGCTCGGCGGCGTTGCCGTAGGCGTCCACCGGGACGATGTCGCCCCACCCGAGCCCGGCCCGCTCCAGCGCCAGCAGCAGCAGGGTGGTCTGCCAGGAGCCGTGCCCGAGCGCCACCCGCCTGCCCTTCAGCTCGGCCACCGAGCTGATCGGGGAGTCGTCCCGCACCACCAGGCGGCCGTTCTCGACCCGCGGCCCCGAGATCGCCACGTACACGATGTCGTGCCCCTTGGCCTGGGCGGTGACCGGGGGCGTGGAGCCGGTGCCGATGAAGTCGTATCCGCCGTCGAACAGGTGGTCGCCGTGGGCGGACGGCAGGGCCCGGGTGGGATCGACGCGCCCGTCCCGGCCGAGGGCGTTCAGGTCCACCCATTCGACGCCGGGCAGCAGGTCGCGGTGGCGGGCCACCCAGAGCGTGTTGTTCTGCGGGAAGAAGCCGACCTTGGTGGTCATCAGGAGCGTCCTTTCAGTAGCGGCAATACGTGGCGGCCCACGCGGCGGGCCTCTTCGAGATGGGGGATCCCGGCCAGGATGAGGGCGTCCACCCCGAGATCCAGCAGCCGGTCGAGGCGGTCGGCGACCTGGTGGTAGTCGCCGACCAGGCCGAAGGCCGGGCCGTCGCGCAGTTGGCTGAACCCGCCCCACACATGGGGGGCGACCTCCAGGGCGCGGGGGTCGTCACCGGCTCCGGCGAGGAAGGCGCGGCTGCGGCGCACGCCGACGGAGTCGCCCTCGCCGGCGTCGCTCTCGCGCGGCCGGGCCCGCCAGCCGGCCTCGATCTCCGCCCACGCCTCCTCCTCGCTCTCCCGGGCCAGCAGGTCCACCCGCACGGCGAACCGGGGCGGCGTGGCACTGTGCGCGCGCACCGCGTCGAACTTCTCCTCCAGCGCCTCGAACGGCTCCAGCCAGGACAGGTAGTAGTCGGCGTGCCGGCCGGCGGCGTCGATGGCGGCGGGGGAGGAGCCGGAGAAGAAGATCTCGGGGAACGGCTGCCCGGCCAGCTCCTCCGGCAGCCCGGCGTTCTCCACCTGGTAGAAGCGGCCCCGGTGGGTGTGCCCGCCCTGCCAGACGCCCTTGAGCACGTCCAGGAACTCCGAGGTGCGCGCGTAGCGGTCGTCGTGGTCCACCTTGTCGCCCCACCACAGCTGCGCCGGGCCGCCGCCGCCGGAGATGACGTTGTAGACGATCCGGCCGCCGGTGGCCCGTTGCAGCGTGGCCGTCATCCGGGCGGCCTGGACGGGGTGCAGGAAGCCGGGCTGGAAGGCCACCATGAAGCGGTACGACGTGGTCTCGCGGGCCAGCGTCGCGGCGGCGGCCCACGGGTCGTCGGTGTGCGGGAAGTTCGGCAGCAGCCCGCCGGTGAAGCCGCTGTCCTCGGCGGCCCTGGCGACCTCGGCCATGTAGTCGGCGTGGCTGTAGCCGTCGTCCCGGCCGTCCCTGGTGCCGGGGGCGGTGCCGCCGGGGGCGAAACCGCCTCGGCTGCGGACGCGGCGGCGCAGCGAGGGCTGGTCGCCCTCCATGTGGATGCGCCAGTAGATGTCAACGGTCAACAGACCGCTCCTTCACGTGCTCGCCGAGGCGGTAGACGTCCTCGGTCTGGAGGAAGAACTCGGTGACGCCGAGCGCGGCGTACTCGCCGGCGGCCTCGATCGAGGGCAGGTGCACGCCGTAGCGCAGGCCGGGCAGCTCGGGGATGAGGGCCGCCAGGTCGTCCCCGGCCGCGAAGACGTGCACGTCGGCGTGGCGGCGCGACAGCTCCAGGGCCTCGGGCGAGGCGCCCGACAGGTGCACCTCGGGGAAGGGCGGGGACGACAGCGGCGCGCCGAAGCCGCCCCTGACCACCTCGTAGAAGTCCCCGGCGAAGTCGAACGGGCCGCCGCCCCAGACGCCCTTGGCCACGGTGAGGAACTCGTCGGCGCGGGCGAACCGGGCGGCGCCGGTCAGGAAGTCGCCCTGCGCCCTGGCCACGGCCGGGTCCAGATCCACCGCGAGCCGCCAGCCGAGCCGTCCGGCGGAGAAACGCTGCAGGGACGCCGAGAGCTTGGCCGCGTAGACCGGGGTGGCCACGGCCGGGTGGAACTCGGCCACGACCCGCAGGTGGCGGGTGCGGCGCAGGGCGTTGGCGGCTACGGCGAGGGATTCCTGGCCGGCGGGGTCGAAGGGCGAGAGCGCGCCCGCCCACCCGGACAGGTCCGCGGCCACGGCGGCCCGCCCGGCGGGGTCGGTGAGCGCCGGCCGCAGGTCGGTGACGAAGCCCGGCAACGGGGCGGGGTCGGGGCTCCGGGTGGGCAGGGCCAGGTGGAAGCGGCCGGTGCGGTGCGCCGTCATGCCGCCGCCCCCAGCGGGACCTCTTCCAGCAGGGCGTCGATGCGCGGGAGCAGCTCCCCGGCCAGCGGCTCGATCTGGCTGTCCAGGACGAACAGGCCGCGCGTGACGTGCCGCGCGCCGAGCACGCTCAGCACCGGGCGCAGGGCGTAGTCCACGGCCAGCAGGTGGGCCGGGGTGCCGCCGGTGGCGATCGGCACCACCGTCTTGCCGGCGAACGCGCCCTGCGGCAGGACGTCCAGGAACGCCTTCAGCAGCCCGGTGTAGGACGCCTTGTAGATCGGGGTGGCGACGACGATCGAGTCGGCCGCGGCCACCTGCGCGGTGGCGCGGGCCAGCTCGGGATGGGCGGTTTCGCCGCGCAGCAGGGCCTCGGCGGGCAGGTCACGAAGGCGCAGTACGGTGGCGGGCCGGCCCAGCCGACCGGCCAGGTGGTCGAGCAGGCGTACGGTGCGCGAGGCGGCCGATGGGCTGCCGGAGATGAGCAGGACGGACATGTCAGATCTTTCCTAGGGGTTCAGCGGAAACGGGCGGCGTCCGGGTCGGCCGCGGCGACTGGCCCGTCTCGTCGAGGAAGCCGGGCGGCGGCAGGTGGTACGGCGGCTCGGCGGCGGCCGGCAGGAGCGCGGGCTCCCGTTCGCGGGAGTCGAACTCCGCGCTGACCGCCGCCAGCGTCTCGGGCTGCTCGACCAGCGTGACCGCCGCCGTGGCCAGGTAGCGGGCGGCGGCCAGCAGCCCGGCGTGTGCGATCGGGGTGCCGGTCGCCGCGGTGGCCGCCCACGAGTGCAGGGGCACCCCGAGCGGCACCACGGCCGCGACCAGGCTGAGGTGCGGCGCCGTCCAGCTCACCTCGGAGGTGTCGCTGGACGGGCCGCCGAGGTCGGGACCGGCGGGCGGGCGCAGCGGCAGCACCTCGCCGGCCAGGCCGGCGGGCGGGCGGCCGATCGCCGCCTGCAGCCGCCGCGCGAACGCCTGGTCGGCGTCGGTGAACGCCGGCGGCCCCAGCTCGCTCATCGTGTGGTGCAGCAGCTCGGCGCCCGCCCGGTTGCCGAGCCCCTGCCTGATGGCGGTGACCAGGCGGTGCTCCAGCCGGGTCCCGCTGCCGGCGGCGGCGGCGTGGGCGCAGGTCACGACCTGGTCGTAGAGGGTCCTGGCGGCGGCGGCCGTGGACTCGCGGACGTAGACCCAGACCGTCTGCAGGTCGGGGGTGACGTTGGGGGCGCCGCCGCCGCTGATCGTGTAGCTGACGCGGCCGGAGGGGGAGACGTGGCCGGCGCGCAGGCGCTCGACCATCTCCGTCAGCAGCAGCGCGCCGTCCAGGCCGCTTCGGGTGCCCAGCGGGTTCGAGCCGTGGCCGGGCGAGCCGAGGAAGGAGAACGTGGCCGAGTACAGGGCGCTGGTGACGTCCCAGCCGGTGCCGGTGACGGGGGCGGGGTGCCAGTCGAGGAAGGCGTCCAGCCCGTCGTAGGCGCCGTCGCGCACCGCGTACGCCTTGCCGACCAGGTGCTCCTCGCCGGTGGACGCGAACACCTTGATCGTGGCCCGGCTCCCCAGTGCCGTGGCGGCGGCGATGGCCGCGCCTGCCGACGCCGCCGCCAGGGCGTTGTGGCCGCAGCCGTGGCCGGGGCCGTAGGCGGGGGCGTACTCGTCGCCCTCGAACGCGACCGGCTCGTGCCGGGCCGCGCCGGCCCGCTGGGACAGGCCGGGCAGGGCGTCGTACTCGACGTTGAAGCCCAGCACCGGCCCGCGGTCGCCGTGGGTGGCGACGAACGCGGCAGGCAGGCCGGCCGTGCCCCACGCGATCGTGAAGCCGTGCGCGCGCAGGAGCGCGGCGGTGGCCAGGGCCGAGCGCCATTCGCGCAGCGACGGCTCGGCGTAGGCCCAGATCCGGTCGGCGAGCCCGGTCAGCGCGGCGGCGTTCCCGGCGATCCAGCCCGCCGCCGTCATGGCCCTGCTCACGGCACTGCTCCCGGGCGCCGTCATGGCGCCGCTCCCGCGTGGGCGTCCACGCCGAGGTCGGCGAGGAGCCGGCGGCGCAGCTCGACGAAGTCGGGGTCGGTGCGGTCGCGCGGCCGGTCGAGCTCGACCCGCACATCGGTGACGAACGTGCCCGCGCGCAGCACCGCGATCCGGTCGGCGAGCAGGATCGCCTCCTCCACGTCATGCGTGACCAGCACCACGGCCGGGCGGTGCCGGGCGCACAGCTCGGCGATCAGGTCCTGCATGTGCAGCCGGGTCAGGGCGTCCAGCGCGGCGAACGGCTCGTCGAGCAGCAGCAGCTCCGGCTCGCGTACCAGGGCCCTGGCCAGCGCGACCCGCTGGGCCTCGCCGCCGGACAGCGTCGCGGGCCAGGCGTCGGCATGGCTGCTCAGCCCCACCTCGGCCAGGGCCGCCAGGCCCTTGGCGCGGGCGGCGCGGCCCTGCCCGATGATTACGTTGGCGAGGGCGCGCTTGGACGGGACGAGCCGCGGCTCCTGGAAGACGACGGTGCGCACCGGCGGCACCAGCACGCTCCCGCCGCCGGCCGCGTCCAGCCCGGCCAGGATGCGCAGGAGCGTGGTCTTGCCGGTGCCGCTCGCGCCGAGCAGCGCCAGGAACTCGCCGCGCCGCACGTCCAGGTCGACCCCGTCGAGCACGGCCCGCTCGCCGAAGACCTTGCGCAGCCCCCGGGTGCGTACGGCGAGGCTCATCGGATCGTCACCGCCCTGCGCCAGGGCATCGTGACCCGCTCGGCCAGCCGCAGGGCCAGGTCGGCGGCGAGCCCGATCACCGCGTACAGCAGCACGCACAGAGCGAGGATGTCGGTGCGCAGGTAGTCGGTGGCCCGGGCCATGAGGTAGCCGAGCCCGGCGGTCACGTTGATCTCCTCGGCGGCGATGAGCGCGATCACGCTGAGCGTGGTGGACAACCGCAGCCCGGCGAAGATCGACGGCAGCGCGCCCGGCAGCACGACCTCGCGGGCGACGGCCAGCCGGCCCAGTCCGAACGAGCGGGCCGCCTCGACGACCTTGCGGTCCACGTTGCGCACCCCGCTGGAGACGTTGATGTACATGGGGAACGTGCAGGCCACCCCGATCAGCAGGATCTTGGACGCCTCCTCGATCCCGAACCAGACGATGAACAGCGAGGTCAGCGCCAGGAACGGGATGGCCCGCAGGGCCTGCATCGAGGAGTCGACGAGCTCCTCGCCGAGCCGGGTGAAGCCGGAGACGACGCCCAGCGCCAGCCCCGTGGAGGCGCCCAGCAGCAGGCCGAGCCCGGCCCTGGTGACCGACACGCGCAGCGCCTCGGGGAGCTGGCCGTCGGCCCACAGCTCGCCGAAGGTGTTGACGACGTCCTGGGGACCGGCGAGCACGTCCTGGGTGAGGGCGCCGGTGGCGGTGGCCGCGTACCAGGCGGCGAGCAGCAGGACGGGGCCGGTGGCGCGCAGCGCGAGCGTGACGGCCGGGTGGCGGCCGGACGAGCGCGGCGGCTGGGGCGCGACGAGCCCTTCGACGCCGGCCTCCGCGTGAGTGGCCACGCTCATGACTGCGCGCTCCCGAGCGTGTTCACGTCCACGACGTGCTGGGAGACGTCCAGCGGCGCGGTGAGCACCTTCTGGTCGAGAAAGAACCTCGCCACGTCCTGATATTTCGCGATTTCGGCGGCGGTGACCGCCTGGACGGGCTTGCCCTTCTTCTGGATGCCGGCCACGAGCTCCTTCTGCTCGCCCTGCACGGCCTGCGGGCCGGTCTGGGTGAAGACGTTCAGGTACGCCGCCGGATCGGCGATCTCCTTGGCGCTGCCCTCCTTGAGGAACGCGAACAGCGCCTTGACCACCTCGGGATGCTCCTGCAGCAGCTTGTTGGCGGCCACGTAGATCACGTAGTTGTCCGACTTGATCGCCTCGCCGTCGGCCAGGACGCGCGCGTCCAGCTGGGTGACGGCGGGGATGAGGAAGGTGGAGAAGGTGGACCAGGCGTCCACCTCGCCCGAGCCGAAGACCGGCGCGGTCTGCGGCGGCGGCAGGTAGACCCGCTTGACCTTCTCGACCGGCACGTCGAACGTCTGCAACGCCTTGAGCAGCAGGTACTCGCTGGTGCCGCCGTGCCCGACGGCCACGCTGCGCCCGGCCAGATCGGCCACGGACCTGATCGGCGAGTCCTTCTTCACCACGATGCCCTCCCCGGCCAGGTCGGGCGGGACGGTGGCGAAGATCTTGAAACTGGGCTTGACGGCCAGCGCGGTGACGCCGGAGGTGATCGAGCCGGTGGCGATGTCGAGCGAGCCCGCGTTGATGGCCTGGGCGGCCGGGGCGAACACGGAGAAGTCACCGGCCCACTTGACCTTGGCGTTGACCTTGGCCAGGGCCGCGTCCAGGCTGCCGTCCTTCTTCGCGACGGCCAGGAAGCCGCTGTTGCCGGGGTCGGAGATGCGCACGACGACCTGCTCCTGGCCGGCGGCGGTGGTGGTGGTGTCCGGGCCGCCGCAGGCCGTGGCCAGGAGGGCGAGCGGAAGGGCGAGCAGCAGCTTACGCATGGGTGACTCCTTGGAGCGGGGTGTGGTCGGCCCAGGCGGCGACGTCCACGGGTGATTCGAGGAAGCCGTGGCCGCGCAGGAAGCGCTCCTGCTCGGCCAGCAGGTCGAGGCGTTCGGCGGACAGGTCGAGGTGCAGCGAGGCGCCGGGGCGGTAGGCCGCGGTCACGCCGGTCGCGCCGGCGCCGGTCTCCGCGCCCAGGATCCTGGCCACCTCGGACGGGTGCGCGGCGGCCCAGTCAGCGGCGCGCAGCAGGACGGCCAGGAAGCGGGCGACCACCTGCGGATGCTCGTCCAGCAGGCGCTGGTGGACGGTGATCGGGCGGGGGGTGCCGTTGTTGATCCGCGCGCGCCGGTCCGGCACGGCGTCCAGGTCGATGCCCACCTCCGCGCCGTGCCGCAGGGCGGCCTCGACGGCGAGCGCGCCCTTGACGTAGACCGCGTCCACCCGGCCGGCGGCCAGCGCGGCCAGCTCCGCCTCCCACTGGCCGCCGCCCGGCTCGGCCTCGACGTCCACCAGTTCGGCGTCACCGAGCCCGAGCCCGGCCAGGGAGAGCGCGCCGTGGAAGCCGCGCAGGGCCATGGCCCGCCAGAAGTCGATGGCGATGCGATGCCGGGGCGCCGCCAGCCGCAGGCCCTTGAGCTGCTCGGGGCTCTCCAGGGCGGTGCCGCCGCGCACCAGCACGACCTGCCGCTCCTCGATCCAGGTGAGCCCGATGAGCCTGGTCGCCTCGCCGCGCGAGCGCGCCCACAGCGCCGGCACGTTGCCGCCCTCGCGGAACAGGCCGGTCAGAGCGTGGGTGTAGTGGGTCTCGCGGGGCACGCCGGGGTCGTCGTCCTGCAGCGAGCGGACCTCGATCCCGTCGCCGGCGAACTCTTCCGCCAGCCAGCCCTGGTCGGCCGCGATGCCTGTGGCGGTGGGGACGGGACAGCGGGTGAACCAGATGGCGTCGAGTGCGGCTGTGGTCATGGGCAGAGTTTGCTTGTAAATTGGTAGGGAATGCAAAGATTGTCCCGCGATGCGGGAAGCGTTCTCGGCCGGACCGGCTCTTACCTGGTCCCCGCTCTCCCTACTCGGAAGACGGAGTTTCCCGCATGGCAGCGAACGACAGCGTCCAGTCGGTGCGCAGGGCGATCGGCCTGCTCGGCTGCTTCGGGGGCGGTGACGCCTCGCTCGGCCTGTCCGACCTGGCGCGCAGGATGGGGCTGTCCACCTCGACCACCCACCGCCTGGCCAGGACGCTGGCCGCCACGGGCTTCCTGGAGCAGGAGGCGCGCACCGGCCGCTACCGGCTGGGGCCGTCCATCACGGAGCTGGGACAGCTCTCCTTCCACCGGCGCGGCCTGCACCGCATCGCCCCCGAACTGGCCGAACTGGCCCGCGTCACCTCCGCCACCGTGGACCTGGCCGTCCGCAACGACCGGCACGCGGTCATCCTGAGCGGCGGCTCGCTCAACCCCGACAGCGGCGCCGGGCTGCGCCGCCCCCTGCACTCCACGGCGCTGGGCAAGGTGCTGCTGGCCTGGGACCCGGAGGGCAGCGCCGACCTGGCGGCGCTCGGCCCGCTGCCGGCGCTGACCGGCCGCACCATCGTGGACCACGCCGAACTGCGCGAGGAGCTGGTCCGCGTGCGCGAGGCCGGGTACGCGCTCAACGACGGGGAGTCGGGCGACGGCGTCCGCACCGTCGCGGTGCCGGTGCTCGACCGGCACAACCACGTCCGCTACGCGCTGGCCGTGCGCTCCACGCCGCTGGTCATCAGCGACGCGCGGATCGACTGGTTCGCCGCGCACGCGCGGGCCTGCGCCCGCGCGCTGGAGGTGCTGCTGATCCCGCCGGCCGAGCGCCGCCTGCGCCCCTCCGCCTGAGTCACGACAGGCGTCGCCGGCCGGCGGCGGCGTTCCCGTTCACGTCGCGGGCGAGCCCCTGGGCGATTCAAGGGGAAAGCGTGACGGAGGTGAGGAGCGCCAGCTTCTCGGCGCTGCCGGTGCCGGGGTCCGGGTGCAGGACGATGAGCGTCTGGCCCGGCGCGCCGCTCACGCCCAGCCTTTCCCGGTTCAGCCACAGCTCACCGACCTGGGGATGGTCGAGGCGCTTGGGCGCGCCCTCGCACGTGTTCACGTCGTGGCGGGCCCAGAGCCTGCTGAACAGCGGGCTGGCGAGGGAGAGCTCGCCGACGAGTTCGACGAACCGGGGGTCGTCGATGTCGGCACCGACGGACTTGCGGAAGCCGGCGACCATGCCCTGCGCGGCGTTCTCCCAGTCCGGGTAGAGAGCCTGCTCGGCGGGGTCGAGGAACACGTCCCGCAGGCGGTTGCGCCCCGCCACGAGCCGCGGCGACAGGGCGGTCGCCGGGGTGTTGGCGGCCAGGACGTCGAAGGAGCGGCCCTCCACGTACGCGGGCAGCGCGAGCGCGGCGACGAGCTTGGCGATGCCCGCGGGAACGCTCTCCTTGCGGGGCCGCCGCCGTCGCCGCCGAGGATCGCCCGCCCCGAGGCGCAGCAGATAGGCCGTCGCGTCGTCGTCGAGCCGCAGCACCCGCGCGAGGGACACCAGCACCTGCGCGGACGGATTGCGGTCGCGGCCCTGCTCCAGGCGCAGGTAGTAGTCGGCGCTGATGCCGGCGAGCATCGCGACCTCCTCCCGGCGCAGGCCCGGCACCCGCCGTACGCCCACGGAGGGGATGCCCGCCTGCTCAGGAGTGACGAGCTCCCGGCGGGCGCGTACGTATTCGCCCAGAAGGTTGGATTCGCCGCCCATGCGCCCCACGGTAATGGCGCACCTCGGCGCGTGCCTGGCCCCCTCACCCCCAGGATCGCGAGGGCTCTGGCTGCGCCGCCGGACGAGCGGAAACCTCGCTCGGGAACGAACACCCCTTTGATGAGCAAGGAGCCGCACATGTCAACGTACGTGCTGGTACACGGAGCCTGGCACAGCGGACGATGCTGGGAGCGGGTGGTCCCGCTCCTGACCTCGGCCGGGCATCAGGCGGCCGCGCCGTCGCTGACCGGCCACGGCGACAAGGCCCATCTGCTCGGCCCCGAGGTGGGACTGGACACCCACGCCGGCGACATCGTCGAGCTGATCACCGCCAACGACCTCACCGACGTGATCCTGGTCGGCCACAGCTACGCCGGGCTGGTCATCTCCTCCGCCGCCAACCGCGTCCCGGAACGCATCGCCCACCTGGTCTACCTCGACGCGATGGTCCCGGAGGACGGCGAGAGCGCGGTGGACGTGCAACCCGTCACCCAGGCCCTCATCGACCGCGCCGCGCAGTCCGGGACCGGCTGGCGGATCCCGCCGATGCCCGAGCTGCCGCCGCCCCTGGGCCTGTTCGGGGTCACCGACCCGGCGGACGTGGCCTGGCTGCGGGCGATGTTGTCGGACCAGCCGGTGCTCTGCCTCCAGCAACCGGTCCGGCTGGACAACCCCGCCGCGCACGCGATCCCGCGGACGCACATCCACTGCGTCGCGGGCGTGCCGGAGGGCATCACGCGGCGGCCCGTTCCGGCGACGCAGCCCAACGGCAGCCCCGCACAGGTGTGGGAGCTGCCGACGGGCCACGACTGCATGATCACCATGCCGGCCGAGCTCACCGAACTGCTGCTCAAGCTCGGGTGACCCGGTGGCGCCCCCAGTCGGCCACCCGGGGATGTTCGCCGGGCGCGTCGTCGCCCGCCTGACGCAGGTCAAGGCCTTGGGCCTGACACCCCTTACAAAACCGGGGACGCGTCGTGGACTTGATGGCGGGTGGACAGCGCCGGCACGCCGGCATCGTCTCCTCGGCGGAGGCGTAAATCCGTGGTGTGGGCGGCGCGTGCCGTACTACAGTCGGGCACGCCTTCACCTCGCGGCTGCTGAACCACGAGGCCCGCGGCGGCGGCTCCGGTCCGTCGCCTTCTTCGGCGCGCTTTCGGTCGCGCCCGCCCCTTGCATCGCTTTTCAGCAGCCCGAAGGACTTCACCATCATGCGCATCCGTCAGGACCGCCGTCTCCTGCGCCGCGACGAGCAGTGGCTCACCCTCCCGAACCCTTGGGACATCCCCGTCGACATCTGTGCCGACGAACGTGTGCCTCTCGAACCGGCCGCCGTCGACGAAGTGCTGTCCGTCCTGGAGACCGCCGACACCCTCGACCGCCTCGCCGAGGCCGTACCCGGCCACGACGGTCCGCTGCCCCGCCTGGTCCGCCTCGTCCTCACCCCTGACTTCCACAAGGGCGCGGGCATCCCGATCGGCACCGTCATCGAGACCGAGGGCGCGCTGCTCCCGCAGGCGGTCGGCAACGACGTCAACTGCGGCATGCGGCTGGAGGTGACCTCACTCACCGTGGAGCAGGTACGGCCGCGCCTGGACGCCCTGGAACGGCGGCTGCGGCACCTGTTCTTCGAGGGCGGCCGCCGCATCGCCCTTACTCCCGCCCAGCGGGAGGCACTCCTGCGCGGCGGGCTCCCGGGGCTCCTGCACACCGGCGACGCCCCCTGGCAAGGTCACCAGCCGACCGACACCGAGGACTGCCTGCATCGCATGCACGCTCCGGCGCACCCGACCGGTACCGCCGAGGCGTTCGCCGACTGGATCACCAGCGCGGGCGGCGCCGATGCCGCCAGCCATGACAGCCTCATCGGCAGCATCGGCGGCGGCAACCACTTCGCCGAACTGCAGTACGTGGCACGGGTCCACGATCCCGCCGCCGCGTACGCGTGGGGCCTGACGGCGGGCGCGGTCGTCCTGATGGTGCACAGCGGCTCACTGGCGCTGGGACACCAGGCCAACGCCACGGCGCTGGACCGGCTGCGCCAGACCTGGCCGCCGGGGTTGTCGCGACCCCGCAACCAGATCCTGCCGTTCCTGCTGAACGAGCGCACGGCCGCCGCCCGGCGCCGCTACCTGGACGCCTTCGGCAACGCCGCCAACTTCGCCTCGGGCAATCGGTTCTTCCTCGCCCTCACCATGCGTGCCGGGCTCGCCGCCGAATGCGGTCGGATGACGGCCCGCCTGGTCTACGACGCGCCGCACAACCTGTTCTGGCAGGAGGAGGACCGCGTCGTCCACCGCAAGGGCGCGACGCCGGCGGGTGGTCACGAGCAGATGAGCGGCGGCCCGTACGCGATCTGGGGCGAGCCCGTGATCGTGCCCGGGTCGATGGGGGCGTCCAGCTACCTGCTGCGGGGCCACGGCAACGCCCGCACGTTGGCCAGCGCCTGCCACGGCGCCGGACGGCGAGTCCCGCGCGGCGCCACCGCGCGGGCCGGCGACCGCGACCTCGACGCGTTCCTACGGGAGTTCCGCGTGGTCACCCCGCTGGACCACCGCGATCCGACCGTGGCGCGCCGCGCGGACGTGATGGCGGCCTGGCGGCGCGACCTCAAGCAGGAAGCTCCGTGGGCGTACAAGGACATCGGGCCCGTGGTGTCGAGCCTGCACGCGGGAGGTGTGGCGGACCCGGTGGCCGAGCTGCGCCCGCTCCTCACCGTCAAAGGCTGACCGCCATCCCCGCGCATGGCATCGGCTGCCTGTGGGGCGCACTGTCCGCGGCGTGACGGCGCCGCAGCAGATCGCGGTACCAGCGGCACCCTCAGCGCTCTGGCCCTCCGAGCGCGGCCCGCGATTCGGTTTCTTTCAGATCAACCCCGCTTCGCCGCCTGCCGTGACGCGCTCGGCCTGGAAATACGTCACCCAAAAGCCAATAAAGTCAAATCAAAACTCCCCGACGAGCTGAACTATTGGCCTATTCCGACAGTCACCTATCCATGAGCGATGTCCCGACCAGCAGCAGTGCTTCGGCCGGGCATAATTCTCCAAACGGTCGGCCGTGACCTGCTCTTGCGCAGCGCCGTTTTCTCTTGAGGCGGGGTGGCCGGGCACGTCGTGATGAGCTTGTCTGACACCGCTGGTGGGGCCAGGTGGCGGAGGCTTGAACCCTGTCCGGATGTGGTCACGGCTGGAGGGTGATTTCCCATCCGCAATCAAGTTTCATAGAGACGAACAGCGCGTCGCCGCCTCGATCATCGACTGGAGGGAAGCATATGGCCATTCCTGCTGTCGCCGATCGAGCCGTCGCCGACAAGTCCATGATCTCCAGGCGCAGCCGTGGTCTGGCAGCTCATCACGGGTTTTCATGACGGGCGCGTCTGCCGGAATTCGAGGCTGAGGAATATGCCCCTGATATGGCCACTGTTTCTCTAGTCCCTTGAATGTCGACCGGCTCAATGTGGTGACCACTGGCAGGGCCGCACCGTCCGGTGTGTGTGGCAGGGTCCTGCCCCCGAATTCCCCTACCAGGGAGGTACTCATGGCTCCTTTCCCGCCGCGAGCCCGGCTGATCGTCAAGCAATCGGGCAAGGTGCTGGCCATCGAGAACGCCAGCCTCAAGGACGGCGCCAGCCTGAACCAGTACGACACCGGCACCCAGGACAACGAGAAGTTCGAGCTGCGCGACGCCGGTGACGGTTACGTCCGTATCGTGGTCAAGCATTCGGGCAAGGTGCTGGCCATCGAGAACGCCAGCCTCCATCAGGGTGCCAGTGTGAACCAGTACGACACCGGCACCCAGGACAACGAGAAGTTCGAGCTGCGCGACGCCGGTGACGGTTACGTCCGCATCGTGGTCAAGCATTCGGGCAAGGTGCTGGCCATCGAGAACGCCAGCCTCCATCAGGGTGCCAGTGTGAACCAGTACGACACCGGCACCCAGGACAACGAGAAGTTCCGGCTGGAGCCCATCAGCGACGCCAACTGGTAGCTCACAAGGTTCAGCACGTCCGTGCCGTCCGTGCCGTCGTGCCCCGGGCGGCCGGGCGTGCCGGGAGCGCTTGTGGACGCTTCCCACCCGACACGGGCAGGACGTGACCGTGCAGATGTGGTTGCGGCCGGGCGCTACCGAGGCCGCCTGCGAAGATCCGGCGGGTCAGGCGCGCACTGCATCCGGCCGGCGGGGGCAGCCAGGCTGACCGGGGCCGTCTCCTACAGCGACGACGTGCCGGTGGTCTCGTAGACGTCAGCGAAGTCTCGCGGACGCCAGGGGCACCGGCGTCTCCTGACCTGGCCAGGTACCACGTAGCACCACGTCCGCGAGCTCGACGCCGACGTCGAGCCGGCGGACGACGACCAGCTCGATCGTGTCTGTCACGATCACCGTCGGGTCGTCCTCGGTGACGCGCTCGATCTCTCCCACGGCCGGCATCACCGCTGTCTCATCTCCACCACCGAGGACGCTCATATCAGGCTCGCGACGCACCAAACGGCCATCGACCTGCACCAGTTTCTCGGCCTGGCCCGTGCCGCAGATGATCGCCCTCGCCAGTGCCGCAGCGTAGACAGGATCACCGACCGCGTCATAAACCCAGCGCATCCCCAGCACCGAGTGCTCGGCGGTGCCCAGCAGCCACGCGTCGCCACCGGGCAACGGCGCCTCCCGGTAGGTGAGCGGCATCTGATGAACCGGGCCGTCACCGGCCCGTACCAGTATCGTCTCCATCCCGACCGCGCCGGCCGGGTCATCGAACCGGAAGGAGGCCATCTGCTGCGTCTCGCCGGCCGACCCGGTGTACCAGGGGCGGCCGGGCAACCAGTCGCTCAGCAGCTCAAGCTTCGTAGGCCGAAGCGTTGCCTGGTAGAGCAATGCCATGGGGTCATCGTAGCGTGATCGAAGAATGCGCAATCGGGAGAATTTCCGCCGCGACCAGCGCCGACCGGTAAGACGCTGTCTCGCGGATCGTCCGTGGTCGGCCTGGACCTCGTACGCCCCGAACCGGGATCAGCCGAACATTATCGTCACGTCCAAGCCGCCATCGGCGCGTGGAAGGGCCGTCAGCCGTGCGCCGTGCGCCTGGGCGACGGCCCGGACGATCGCCAGGCCCAGTCCGTGACCGCCGGTCGTGTGGGTGCGTGGGGCGCCGAGCCGCTGGAACGGCTGGAAGAGCCGCCGCAGGTCCTGCGGCCGGATGAGCGGGCCGGTGTTGCCGATCGTCAGGCGGGCGCCCTCGCCGGTGAGGCCGGTGGCGATGGTGACGTGTCCGTCGGGAACGTTGTGGTGGAGCGCGTTGTCGACCAGATTGCCGATCATGCTGGCGATCAGGTCGGGGTCACCGCTGACGGGCGCGGGGTCCAGCGACGTACGAACCGTGACCGTTCGCCCGGCGGCCTCCGAGCGGCGCGACGACACCACCTGCTCGGTGACCTCGGCCAGGTCGACCGGCTCCCGGTGCTCGATGCCCTTCTCTCCTTCGGCCAGCGTGAGGAGAGCGCCGATCAGGCGTTCCTGCCGCGCTCCGAGAGCGAGTGCCTCCTCACACGCGGCCCGCAGGCTCGCCTCACCCGCCTCGGGGTCGGCGAGCGCGACCTGGAGCACGGCGCGCTGACCGGCCAGCGGGGTGCGCAGCTCGTGGGAGGCGTTGGCCACGAAGTGGCGCTGCGCCGCGAACGAGGAGTCCAGCCGCTCGAACAGGTCGTCGAGGGTGCGCCCCAGCCTGGTCAGCTCGTCGTCCGGGCCGCGCAGGCCGAGCCGACGGTTGAGGTTGGTGGCCGAGATCTCCCGGGCGGTCACGGTCATGGCGCGCAGCGGGCGGAGGAAGCGCCCGGCCAGCCACCACGCGGCCGGCACGGTCAGGACCACGACGACGATCCCGGTGACCGCGAGCACGGCGTCGACCTGCTGGGCTGAGCTGTCGGGCGGTGGAGCGGCGTCCCCGGCCCGGAGGCGGACCTGGTCCCTGCCGAACAGGAATCCGGCGACCAGCATCATCGGGACGACGACGGCCAGAACCAGTCCGGCGTACAGCGTCGTGAGCTGCGCGCGCAGGGACGGCCGTCGCAGGTGGCGCCGAGCGCGGCCGGTCACCGTCAGGTTCATCGCGGGACCCCGATGCGGTAGCCGCCCTCACGGACGGTGCCGATCACCGGTGGTTCGCCGAGTTTGGCCCGTAACCGGCGCACGGTCGTCTTGACGGCCGTGGTGAACGGGTCAGCGGCCTCGTCCCAGACCCGTTCCAGCAGCTCCTCCGTGGACACGACCCGGTCACCGGCGGCGAGCAGGCACTCCAGCAGGGCGAACTCCTTCGGGGTCAACTCCAGGCGCCGCGCGCCGCGAAAGGCCACCCGCCTGCTCGGGTCCAGGATCAGGTCCTCCGCCCGGAGGATCGGCGGCACGGCGGGCGCCGAGCGGCGTCCCAGCGCGCGCACGCGGGCCACGAGTTCGGCGAAGTCGAACGGCTTGGGCAGGTAGTCGTCCGCGCCCAGCCCCAGACCCTCGACCCTGTCCCGTACGGTGCCCGCGGCGGTGAGCATCAGCACCCGCGACCCCGCGTCACCGGCGGCGATCTCGCGGCACACCTCGTCGCCGGGCGTGCCCGGCAGATCGCGGTCCAGCACCACCACGTCGTACCGGGTGGCGGCCAGGCGGGCCAGGGCGTCGTCGCCGTCGAGGACGACGTCCACCGCCATGCCCTCGCGCCGCAACCCGGTCCCGATCGCCCGCGCCAGAACCTCGAAGTCCTCGACGACCAGCACTCGCACGACCGTCCTCCTCACCCCGGCGGTGGCGCCGTTCCGTCCACCGCGTCCGGTCACCGGACACGATGCCAGGGAACGGGTGTCGGGCGGGTGTCAGCGGCTGACACCCGGCCGACACCGGCCGTGCCGTACAACCGTCCGTGATTCCCCTTCGGAGAGGACGAGACGTGACAGATCCGCGGTTGACCCGGCGCAGGTTCCTCGCCGTCACCGGGGCCGGTACGGCAGCCGGCGGACTGCTGACGACCAGCTCGACGGCCGGCTCGACGGCCGGCTCGAAGGGCACGGGCGAGGTGTCCGCGCGGGGCCTCACCCAGGCCGTCCTGTCGGCCTTCGAACACCACCGGCTCGTCGCCGTCGGCGAGTCGCACGGCCAGCAGGAACACGGTGACGCGCAGCAGATGCTGCTCACGGACCCGCGGCTGCCGGACGTGGTCGACGACATCGTCGTCGAATTCGGCAACGCGCTCTACCAGCCGGTCATCGACCGGTTCGTCGCCGGCGCGGCCGTCGAGGACCACGTGTTGCGGCAGGTCTGGCGGAACACCACGCAATCGCCCGGGGGCACCGGCGACCAGCCGATCCGTGAGCAGTTCTTCCGTACGGTCCGCGCCGTCAACTGGACGCTGCCCGCCGCGCGGAGGATCCGGGTGCTCCTCGGGGACCCGCCCATCGACTGGTCACGCATCACCACCCAGGACCAGGTGGACGGCTTCCTCGCCCAGCGTGACACCCACATGGCGTCCCTGGTGCGGCGGGAGGTGCTCGCCAGGAACCGCCGGGCGCTGATCTGCTACGGCAGCGGGCACGTGACGCACTCGCCGGAGCGGGGCCGGAACGCCGACCACGCGGTCCCGCTGATCGAGGAGCAGACCGGCCGGCGCGTGTACGTGATCGTGGCCGGCAGCCATCCCCGCTTGGCGGCCTGCCCACGGCGTACCGTGATCGCGTGCTCCGGCAACTGGCTGGAGTCGGCCGACGCGGGACAGTTCATGGACGCGCCCCGGCTGTGCGGCTTCCCGCTGGGGAAGCTGGCCGACGCCGTCTTGTACCTGGGGCAGATGAAGGACCTGACGCAGCCGCTGTGGAACCCCGCGATCTTCCTCGATCCGGCGTACTGGGCGGAGCTCCAGAGACGCAACGCGATCAACGGGAACCTCGTCGACCTGGAGGCGTACCGGCGGCAGCAGCCGATCTCCCTGCCCTCGTCACCTCCCGTGGACTGCGCCTGACAGCGCGCTTCCGGCCCCACCCGTGCCGTTCGTCTCGCTTGCGCAGGTGCAACGTGCGACTTGGCGTCCGGAGAGTTTCGTCAGCTGGTGTCGCGGGAGGCTGTTGAAAGTTTCATGGCGACGCTCTCGCCGGCCCGCCTCGATAAGTCGAGGTGAGCGCGCTCGGCGGCCGCCTCCTCCGGCCGCCGAGCGTCATGGCGCTCTTGACAGCGCCTTTACGGCTCGTATTTGCTCCCTCCGTCCCTTCCATCGGCCCGGAAGAGCTCGACCGGTTGGCGCTTTGTTAGCGCTAACATACGAGAGGTGGATGCATGAAGCCAGGCGAATCGCGCAGGACAAGGCGCGCGGGCATCGGAGCCGCTCTGGCGGCTGTGATCACGGCGGCGGTCACCGGTCTGTCCATGCTGCTGGTGGGCGCGCCGCAGGCGTCGGCCGCGGTCCTGACCGAGGTGACGAACTTCGGGGCCAACCCGGGCGGGCTGCGGATGTACCTCTACGTCCCCGACAGGGTGGCGGCCAGGCCGGGCGTCCTGGTGGCGATGCACGGCTGCAACGGCTGGGCTCCAGGCTTCCACCAGGGCACCGAGTTCGCCTCGCTGGCCGACCGGTACGGCTTCATCGTCATCTACCCGCAGGCGAACAAGAGCGCCAACGGCCTGTCGAACTGCTTCGACGTCTGGTCGAACGAGGCCCTGCGGCACGGCGGCGGCAGCGACCCGGTGTCGATCGTCTCCATGACCAACTACGTGCTGCAACGCTACGGCGGCGACCCGCAGCGGGTGTTCGCGACCGGTTTCTCCTCCGGGGCGATGGAGACCGGCAACCTGCTCGCCACCTACCCCGACGTGTTCAAGGCGGGAGCGCCGTTCTCGGGCGTCCCCTACGGCTGCCTCGGGCCCGCCGGATGCGGCGACAAGACGCCGCGGCAGTGGGGTGACCTGGTCAGGAACGCCTACCCCGGCTACACCGGGCCCCGGCCGCGCGTGATGGCCTGGCACGGCACCGCCGACTCCGTCCTGCCGTACACGATGTTGCAGGAGGAGGTCGACCAGTGGACCGACGTGCACGGCCTGAGCCAGACCCCCGCCTCCACCGACAGCCCGCAGCCCGGCTGGACCCGGCGGGTCTTCGGCTCCGGGCAGGTCGAGGCGTACACCGTCACCGGTGCCGGACACGACCTGCCCCACCCGGGGATGGCGGCGTACGCCATCCACTTCTTCGGCCTGGACGGCGGCTCGTCCACCACGACGCCGACCCCGCCACCCGCAGGTCAGATCAGGGGAGTGGCCTCCGGCCGCTGCGTGGACGTCCCGGGCTCCGCCACCGCCGACGGCACCGCCGTGCAGCTGTGGGACTGCAACGGCCGCACCAACCAGCAGTGGACGCGGACCTCCGCCGGAGAGCTGAGGGTGTACGGCGACAAATGCCTGGACGCCGGAGGCACCGGGAACGGCGCCAGGATCCAGATCTACTCCTGCTGGGGCGGCGACAACCAGAAGTGGCGCGTCAACTCCGACGGCACCGTCACCGGCGTCCAGTCCGGGCTGTGCCTCGACGCCGTCGGCGCAGGCACCGGCAACGGCACCGGGCTCCAGCTCTACACCTGCCATGGCGGCACCAACCAGAAGTGGACCTGGACGTGATGCCCCTGGCCCGCCGCGCCGAGCGCGGCCCCGCGCCGACCCGGGCATCGCGTGCCGCACTCGCGACCGCCGCCGTCCTCCTGATGGCCGCCGCCGTGCTGCTGGGCGTCAGGCCCGCCGCGGCCGCGTCGCTGACCCGGGTAACCGGCTTCGGCAACAACCCGACCAACCTGAACATGCACATCTATGTCCCGGATCGGGTGGCGGCGAGGCCGGCGCTGCTGGTCCTGGTGCACTACTGCACCGGCTCGGCCGCCGGGGTGTTCAACGGCGTCGGGCACGACTACGTCACCGCCGCCGACCAGTACGGATACATCATCGTGGTCCCGGAGGCCACCCGCAGCGGCCAGTGCTTCGACGTGTCCACCCCGGCCGCGCTGAGACGTGACGGCGGCGGGGACTCCACCGGGATCATGTCGATGGTCAGCTATGCCCGGCAGCGCCACAATGTGGACCCCGCCAAGATCGTGGTCAGCGGCTTCTCCTCGGGCGCGATGATGACCAACGTACTCGCCGCGCAGTACCCCGACGTGTTCTCGGCCGCCGCGGCGTTCTCCGGCGTCCCGGCCGGATGCTTCGCCACCGCCAACGGGTCCTTGTGGAACAGCGAGTGCTCCGGCGGCCGGATCGTCAAGACCGCCCAGCAGTGGGGCGACCAGGCCCGCGCCATGTTCCCCGGCTACACCGGCGCCTACCCGCGCATGCAGCTCTGGCACGGCACCGCCGACACCACACTGGCCTACGCCAACTTCGGCGAGGAGATCAAGCAGTGGTCCGGCCTGAACGGGGTGAGCCAGACCCCTGTGTACACCGACAGCCCGCGCTCGGGCGTCACCCGCACCCGGTACGGCGGCACCGGAGCCCAGCCGCGGGTCGAGGGGCTCAGCTTCGCGGGGGACGGCCACTCCCTGCCGTTGACGGGCATGTTCCCCCACGCCCTCTCCTTCCTCGGGCTCGACGGCACCTCGCCTGGCCCGGAGCCCGGCGGCCAGGTCAAGAACGCGGGGTCGGGCAGGTGTCTCGACGTCGCGGGCGCCTCCCAGGCCAACGGCGCCCAGGCGCAGATCTGGGACTGCCACGGGCAGCCCAACCAGCAGTGGACGTCCACCGCCTCCGGTGAGCTGCGCGTGTACGGCGGCAAGTGCCTGGACGTCGCCAACCGCGCCACCGCCGACGGCAGCGGCGTGATCATCTGGGACTGCAGCGGCCAGAGCAACCAGCAGTGGCGCTTCAACGCCGACGGCTCCATCACCGCCGTCGGTGCGAACAAGTGCCTGGACGTGCCGAGCAACAGCACCGCCAACGGCACCAGGCTGCAGATCTGGAGCTGCAACGGCGGCTCCAACCAACGCTGGACCCGCACCTGAGGCCGGCGGCGCCGCCGGATCACGCCGTCCGGCGGGCCCGGCCCGGCGTCGGACACCGGCGCGATGTCAGCGACAGCGAACGTGATCACAGGAGGTCCTGATGTCCCCACCAACAGAGGGGTCGATGCGCTCAGCGCGGGCGTCAACGGCCGACTCGGCCGACTCGTCCGGCTCGCGGCCGGTGGTGAGAGGGTGAGCATGCGTACCTGGAGGCGATGGCGGGCCGCCGTGCTGACGGTGGCGGCGTTACTGGCGGCCGGCACGGCGATGGGGACGGGGGTCGCCGGAGCCGAGTCCAACGGCGGGGTACGGGTCATGCCCCTCGGCGACTCGATCACCGAGGGCACGCAGGTGCCGGGCGGCTACCGGATCGGCCTGTGGCAGCGCCTGGCCGGGGGCCGCTACACGGTCGATTTCGTCGGTTCACAGTTCAACGGGCCCGGCAGCCTGGGCGATCATGATCACGAGGGCCACCCAGGCTGGCGGATCGACCAGATCGACGCGAACCTCACCGGCTGGCTGCGCACGTACACGCCGCGCACGCTGCTGCTGCACCTGGGCACCAACGACATCCTGCAGAACTACAACGTGGCCGGCGCTCCGCAACGGCTGTCCACGCTGATCGACCACATCACCGCGGCCGTGCCGGACGCGGACGTCTTCGTCGCGACCGTCATCCCGCTGTCCAACGCCGGACAGGAGTCCGCCGCCCGCACCTTCAATGCGGCGATCCCCGGCATCGTCCAGAGCAAGGTGAACAGCGGCAAGCACGTCCATCTGGTCGACATGCACAGCAGGTTGACCACCTCGGACCTGATCGACGGCGTCCACCCGACCGCCGGCGGCTACGACAAGATGGCCGCCGCCTGGTACGCGGCGCTGCAATCGGTCCCCGGCAGCATCGGCCAGCCGCAGGGCGAACCCTCCGGCGGGACGGAGATCAAGGGCGTGGGCTCGGGCCGTTGCCTGGATGTCACCGGCGCGTCGCAGGCGAACGGCGCGCAGGCGCAGATCTGGGACTGCAACGGCCAGAGCAACCAGCGCTGGACGCCGACCAGCGCCGGTGAGCTGCGCGTGTACGGCGGCAAGTGCCTGGACGTGGCCAATCGGAGCACCGCCGACGGCGCCGGCGTGATCATCTGGGACTGCAGCGGCCAGAGCAATCAGCAGTGGCGCTTCAACGCCGACGGCTCCATCACCGCCGTCGGCGCGAACAAGTGCCTGGACGTGCCGAGCAACAGCACCGCCAACGGCGTCAAGCTCCAGATCTGGTCCTGCAGCGGCGCCGCCAACCAGCGCTGGGCCCGCGCCGGCTCATGACGACACCCAGGAGGTGGAGAAGCGAAATGCGCAGAATTCTGGGCCTGACGACGGCCGCGTTGCTGGCGGCCGGCTCCCTCGTCGCGATCGGCGGCGCGACGTCCCCGGCCGTCGCGCTGGAGAACGGCCTCGCCCGTACCCCGCAGATGGGCTGGAACGACTGGAACAGCTTCGGCTGCAACGTCAACGACGGCCTCATCCGCCAGACGGCCGACGCCATGGTCTCCAGTGGCATGGCGGCGGCGGGCTACACCTACGTCAACATCGACGACTGCTGGTCCACCAAGAGCCGGAACGCGAGCGGCGACCTGGTGCCGGATCCGCAGAAGTTCCCCAACGGCATCAAGGCCCTGGCCGACTACGTGCACTCCAAGGGGCTCAAGCTCGGCATCTACTCCTCGGCGGGCACCACGACGTGCGCGGGCTACCCGGCCAGCCTGGGCTACGAGCGGCGGGACGCGGCCCTGTGGGCGTCGTGGGGGATCGACTATCTGAAATACGACAACTGCGGCGACCACCGTGGCATGAACGGGCAGCAGCGGTACACGGCCATGCGGGACGCGCTGGCCGCCACCGGCCGTCCGATCGTGTACAGCCTGTGCAACTGGGGGCAGGAGAACGTGTGGACCTGGGGGGCGCCGGTGGGCAACTCCTGGCGTGACACCGGCGACATCGCGGCCAACTGGAGCTCCATCATGGGCATCCTGGACCAGCAGGTCGGGCTGGAGTCGTACTCGGGCCCGGGGGGCTGGAACGACCCGGACATGCTGGAGGTCGGCGTCGGCTCGGTGACGGGCACCGAGGGGCGCGCGCACTTCAGCCTGTGGTCGCTGCTGAACGCGCCCCTCATCGCCGGCAACGACCTGCGCACGATGAGCGCCGACACGCGCACCATCCTCACCAACACCGAGGTCATCGCGGTCAACCAGGACTGGGGTGGCCGGCAGGGCCACAAGATCAGCGACAATGGCGACCTGGAGGTCTGGCGCAAGCCGATGAAGAACGGCTCGGTCGCGGTCGTCCTGCTCAACCGGGGCACCTCGACCGCGACCGTCTCCACCACCGCCGCGGCCCTGGGGCTGGGCTCGGCGTCCTCCTACTCCGTGCGTGACCTGTGGGCGCACGCGACGTCCTCCTCGGCGGGGACGATCAGCGCGCCGGTCCCCGGGCACGGGGCGGCCATGTACGTCGTGACGGGAGGCGGCATCGTCCCGCCCACCGCGATCGCGATCAAGGGAGTGGGCTCGGGAAGGTGCCTCGACGTCGCCGGCGCCTCGCAGGCCAACGGCTCACAGGCGCAGATCTGGGACTGCCACGGCCAGGCCAACCAGCAGTGGACGCCCACCGCGAGCGGCGAACTGCGCGTCTACGGCGGCAAGTGCCTGGACGTGTACGACGGCGGAACCACCGACGGCACCAACGTCATCATCTGGGACTGCAACGGCCAGAGCAATCAGCAGTGGCGCTTCAACGCCGACGGCACCATCACCGCCGTCGGCGCGAACAAGTGCCTGGACGTGCCGAACAACGCCACCGCCAACGGCACCAAGCTGACCATCTGGTCGTGCAACGGCGGCGCCAACCAGCGCTGGACCCGTAACTGACCCGTCATCCGGGAGCGATCGTGAGAATGGCATTACGGTTGCCGGCCACCACAAGAGCCGGACGCGGAATCGTAGGGGTGCTGGTCCTGCTCGGCCTCGTGGCGTTCCTGCCCGCCCACCCGGCCAGGGCGGACAATCCGATCATCCAGACCGTCTACACCGCCGATCCGGCGCCGCTGGTGCACAACGGACGGGTGTACCTCTACACCGGCCATGACGAGGACGGCTCGACCTGGTTCACCATGAAGGACTGGCGGGTCTGGTCCTCCGCCGACATGGTGAACTGGACCGACCACGGATCCCCGCTGAGCCTGACCACCTTCAGCTGGGCGAAGTCCGACGCCTGGGCGGGACAGACCATCTACCGGAACGGCCTGTTCTACTGGTACGTGCCCACGACCAACCGGGCGACCGGCCGGATGGCCATCGGGGTGGCCGTCTCCGACAGTCCGACCGGGCCGTTCAGGGACGCACTCGGACGGCCGCTGATCGAGAACGGCGAGATCGACCCGACGGTCTTCATCGACGACGACGGGCAGGCCTACCTTTACTGGGGCAATCCGCACCTCTGGTACGTGAAGCTGAACGCCGACATGACCTCGTACTCGGGAAGCGCGACGCAGATCCCGCTCACCACGGCGGGATTCGGCGCCAGGACGGGTGACGCCAACCGCCCGACGCTGTTCGAGGAGGGGCCCTGGGTCTACAAGCGGAACGGCCTGTACAACCTCGTGTTCGCGGCCAAGTGCTGCTCGGAGTTCATCGCCTACTCCACGGCCCCCGGCCCCACCGGGCCCTGGACCTACCGAGGGACGATCATGCCCACCCAGGGCGGCAGCTTCACCAACCACGCGGGCATCGTCGACTACCAGGGCGGCTCGTACTTCTTCTACCACAACGGCGCACTGCCGGGCGGCGGCGGCTTCACCCGTTCGGTGGCCGTGGAGAAGTTCGCCTACGGCTCCGGCGGCACGATCCCGACGATCAACATGACCGCGTCCGGGGCGCCCCAGGTGGGCACCCTCAACCCGTACGTCCGCCAGGAGGCCGAGACGATCGCCTGGGAGTCCGGGGTCGAGACCGAGCCCTCCAGCGAAGGCGGGATGAACGTCGGCTGGATCGAGAACGGCGACTACATCAAGGTCAAGGGCGTCGCGTTCGGCGCCGGCGCCAGGACCTTCACCGCGCGGGTCGCCTCGGCGGCCGGCGGCGGCAGGCTCGAACTCCGCCTGGACGGCGTCAACGGCCCGTCGGCCGGGACCTGCACCGCGCCGGGCACGGGCGGCTGGCAGACCTGGACCACCGTGTCCTGTGCGGTCAGCGGCGCGACCGGCACCCGCGACCTGTACCTGAAGTTCACCGGCGGAAGCGGCTACCTGTTCAACATGAACTGGTGGCAGTTCAGCTGACGTCGCATCTCCCGCGCGTCACCGGCGCCACCGCCACCCGCCTCCTGCCCCACCGGCGAGAGGGGGTGGCGGTTCCCGTGCGACTGACACCTGGTCGTCCGGCGTCAGCGGGGGCGCCGGCGGAAGCGGGTGCGGACGCGCAGGAGGCCGGGGGACCGACAGCCAGGTGATCGCGGCGCGCTGCTGAACGGAGCGGGCTCGGGAACCGCTGAGCAACAGGCCGCCGACGACGGGACGGAGGTGCAGACCTGGGACTCCGCCACGAAGGCCGACCAGAAGCAGACCTTGCCCGCATGAGCTGAGCGCTCACCGTCCTCGTGCCCGGGCGGCCGTCCCGGGCCGGGGCGCTCAGTGAGGGGGTGCTCCACCGATCGGTTGATCGGCTCCACCGCCTGAACGGTCACCCGAATCCACCGCCCACTCGGAGGATCGGGCGATCCGCGCGGGGCGCCTGCGTTGCGACGCTGGATCCCGTCGGTGAGCACCAAGGACGGAGATGGTCGAGATGCGCAATGTGGTGTGGCTGGTCAGAGGGTACGTCCTGGTCAGCGTGCTGACGCTGGTCACGATGGTCGTGTTCCGGAACGACGCGGCGACGGTCCCCGACTCGGTGTGGATCCGCGGCACGCTCGTCGCCGTCGCTTCGCTGGTCGCATGGTTCTTCGCGGTACGGGCGGCCAGGGGTGAGCGGAAGATGCTGCTGCGGCTGCGGATCGTCACCTCGATCATGCTCGTCGCGATCGTGGTGATCATCGCGTTGCCCGGTCTGTTCCCGCTCTGGTTCAAGCTGGAGCAGGGCGTCTGCGGCCTGCTCCTGCTGCCCGTGGTCGTCCAGCTCAACCGGCCGCCCTCGGACCGGCGCTGAGCGCGCCGGCCCGAGGGCGGCGGACGGCGCTTCCAGCGGCGCGGGAGTCTCGACGGCGGCGGCTAGATTGTTCTGGGAGCAGGTGAGCGATGGACAATTGGCGGATGGCCGCGCCGGCGGGCTGGGAGCGACGGCTCCTTCCCATGATCACCGTGGTTCCGTACGTGCTGCTGGCCGTCATGGCCGCCCTGACGATCGTCGTCAAGCACGACCAGCCGGGCTCGCTCGCCCTCGACCTCGCGCTCTGCGCGGCAGCCGCGGTGTGGAAGCTCGTGCTCTTCACGCTGCACCCGCAGTGGCGCGGGCGAGTCGGCGTGATGAGCGTGTTCATCGCGGGCCTGATCCTGTTCGGGCTGGTCATGGTCGTACGCGATCCGTGGTTCGGCGTCTACACGCCCGCGCTGTACTTCTACGCCTTCCGGATCATCGGCTGGCCGCGTGAGCTGTACTTCATCGCGGGCGTCGCGGTGGTGGCGGGCACGGCGCAGTCGGCCGGCCTGGACGTCGGCACCTGGATGGGCCTGCTGGAGTATCTGGGAGTCCTGGCCGTCAACGTCGTGCCGATGTGCCTGATGGCCTGGCTCAGCGAGGTCGGCGCACGCTACTACGCGGCACGGGAGACGGCGCTGCGCGAGAGCAGGGAGGCCAACGCCCGGCTGGCCGCGGCCCTGGCCGAGAACGCGGCACTCCAGGAACGGCTGGTCGAGCAGGCTCACGAGACCGGCGTCCTGGACGAGCGGGCCCGGATGGCGCGGGAGATCCACGACATCCTGGCCCAGGGCCTGACCGGCATCGTCACGCAGTTGCAGGCGGCCGAGCAGGCGGCCGACGACCCGGCCGCGTGGCGGCGGCACCACGCGGCGGCGACCGCGCTGGCCCGGGAGAGCCTCACCGAGGCGCGGCGCTCGGTGGACGAGCTGCGCCCCGAACCCCTGGAGTCCGGCCGTCTGGCCGACGCCGTCAGCGAGGTCGCGGCCAAGTGGTCGGCACGCCACGGCCTTCCGGTCCAGGTGGCCGTCACCGGCGAGACCCGGACGATGCCTCCGCAGGCCGAGGTCGCTCTGTTACGGGTCGCGCAGGAGGCGCTGGCCAACGTCTTCAAGCACGCGTCCACCGCCACCCGCGTCGGCCTCACCCTCTCCTACACGGATCGGCAGGTGGTGCTCGACGTCCGCGACGACGGCCCCGGCTTCGACCCGGACGTGCGCGCCGGTCACGACGGGGGCTTCGGGCTGGTGGCGATGCGGCAGCGGATCGAGGCGCTGTCGGGCGCGTTGCGAATCGAATCAGAGGTGGGCGGCGGGACCGGGATCTCGGCCTGTCTGCCCGCGGACACGCCGGAGGCAGGCACATGAGTGACGCCATCAGGCTGCTCGTGGTCGACGACCACCCCGTCGTGCGTGACGGGCTCAGCAGCATGTTCGCCCGCGATCCCGAGTTCATCGTGGTGGGGGAGGCGTCGGACGGAGCCGAGGCCGTCCGGCTGGCCGAGGCCCTCGCGCCGGACGTGATCCTGATGGACCTGCGAATGGCGGGCATGGACGGCGTCACCGCGATCGGCGAGCTGGCCAGGCGCGGCGTGCCGGCCCGGGTGCTGGTGCTGACGACGTACGACACCGACAGCCACGTGCTGCCCGCGATCGAGGCGGGCGCCACCGGTTACCTGCTCAAGGACGCGCCGCGCGAGGAGCTCGTCCGTGCCGTGCGCTCGGCCGCGCGCGGCGAGGTCGCGCTCTCGCCGTCGGTGGCCGCCCGCCTGGTGAGCCGGCTCCGCACCCCGGCCCCATCGACCGGGCCGTTGAGCCAGCGCGAACTGGAGGTGCTACGGCTGGTCGCGGCCGGCCACAGCAACCGCAAGGCCGCCGTCCGGCTGTTCATCACCGAGGCCACGGTCAAGACGCACCTGCTCAACATCTACGCGAAACTCGACGTCAACGACCGCGCGTCCGCGGTGGCGGAGGCGTACAACCGCGGCCTGCTCGGGACGCCCGAGCGCCCGTAGCCCTCGCCGCCCGGCCCGCTCCGGCAGCGCCTCTGCGGCGGGTCCGGGACCTGTACACCGACGTGTCCGGGCTGGACCTCCTGGCAGGACGACATCACCGCCGCCTCCGCCGACGGCCCCCGGCCCACTCCGGGGCGGCCTCTGCACACGGCGCCTCGCTGATGGCCTGGCTGGTACGCCTGAAGACGACGGCTGAGAACGCCTGAGCAGCGGGTCAGACGGGGATGTCGCCGGCCGCCTTCCGGAGGGCGTCGCCGGCGTCCGTGACGGGGTCGCCGTGGCCCACGCAGGCCGTCCGGACGTCCAGTTCGGCCAGCCGCCGGAACGAGCGGAGCATCTCGTCACGGTCCATGTTGAACACTCCGGGCATGACCAGCCCGGACACGTGCGCCACGGTGTCGCCCGTGAAGAGGACTCCGTGCTCCGGCAGGTGGAGGGCGATGCTGCCGGCGGTGTGCCCGGGGGTGGTGATCACGCGGGCCCCGCCCCCGAAGGCGATCACGTCGCCGTCCTCAAGCTCGCGGTCCACCCGGCACGGCGGCGCGGGCGGCAGCAGGTGGGCGCCCAGACTGCGATGCAGGGCCCGCTCCTCGTCGGTGAAGTTCGGCGGCGGGGCGGGCACGTCCCCTCGGATCACCGGGGCCTCCAGGCGATGGGCCATCACCGTGACGTCGCCCCACGCCGTCACGTCCGCCGCGCTGCCGCAGTGGTCCTCGTGGTAGTGGGTGAGGACGACCCGCCGTACGGCGTCGGTGCGCAGCCCGAGCCGGCCGATCGCCTCGGCGATCTCCCCGGCCGAGGTGGCGATGCCCGTGTCCACCAGGGTGAGCACACCGTCGTCGTTCCACAGGTACGCCTGCCCGAACGTCAGCCGCAGCAGGTGCAGGCGCCGGTCGACCTCCACGACCTCCATCGCGGGACCCCCTCTCATCAGCACGGATGTCAGGGAACAGGTAACCGGTCCGCCGATGGCACTGTCCAACATCCATGGGACCGCGGATTGACAACCGATGGTTGTCGATGCAGGGTCTGGGCGTGGAAGCAGACGTTTCCGGCGTACGCGCCTTCATCGCGACCGCCGAAGAACTGCACTTCGGCAGGGCCGCAGCGCGCATGTTCATCACCCAGCAGGCGTTGTCGAAACGCGTCCGCAGGCTGGAGGACGCCCTCGGCACGCCGCTGTTCGATCGGACCACCCGGTCCATCGAGCTGACCGCCGCCGGAAGGCGGTTCCTGCCCCTCGCCGTGGCGGCGGTGGCGGCGTTCGACGAGGCCGTGGGGGCGGTCCGCGTGGTGGACAGCCCCGTCCGCGTGGACGTCTACGACGAGCGCTTCACGCCCCTGCGCATGGTCAGGGAGGCGAGCGAGCGCGACCCGCGGCTGCGCGTGGAGGTGAGCATGCGGCAGGGGCTCGCGGTGGCGCTGCCGGCGCTGCGCCGCCAGGAGATCGACGCGGCCTTCGGACGGGCGCGCGACCTGCCGTGGCCGGAAGAGCTGGCCCAGCGGCTGGTCCACCTGGAGCCCCTGGCCGCGTTCGTCCCGGAGGATCACGCGCTCGCGCACCTGAGGGAGCTGCGGCCCGCCGACCTGCGGGCGGGCGGCATCGCGATGCCCGACCCGGCGGGCGCCGCCGAATGGCGCGCCTACCTGAGACGCCTCGCCGACCGTCTCGGCGTCCCCTTGCGCTTCACCGAGCCCGCCATCGGCCAGGGGCACCTGGTCCAGCAGTTCCTGCGCGAGAAGAGCGCCGTCGGCCTGGGGGAGTGGAGCATCGGCGCGGCGGGGAGCGGGCTGCGCCGCATCCCCATCGTGGACCCGGTCCCCCTCCTGCCGTGGTGGGTGGTCTGGCACCGCCGCAACCCGCACCCGCTGCTCCGTACGCTGCTCGGCCGGCTCCCACGCGTGCGCCCGCCGGACCCGTCGGACGGGCGACACTGGATCCCCGACGCCGACCGTGCCCTCCCGTAGGGGCGCGCCGGCGTGACCGGCGCGGCCTGACCGGCGGGGTGCGGGCCGTTCACGCGTGCGTCCTTCGTGGCCGGCGGGAGGTGGTGCGGAGCAGGGCGTACCCGATCAGGAGCGAGACGACCAGCAGCACGCCGGCGTCCACGGCGGCGGCCAGCCGGACACCGCTCAGCAGGGCCGGGGCCGCGGCCTGACCGGCGGCCTGGAGCGCCGACACCTGCGCCATGCAGATGGCGCTGAGGATCGGGGTGCCGACGGTGATGCCGATCTGCTGGGCGCTCGTCACCAGCCCGGTCGCGACCCCTTGGGCCGTGTCGGGCAGCCCGGACGTCACGGTGACGCCGTAGGAGACCACGACCGACATGTGGCCCACGGAGGCCAGGCAGATCACGGCCAAGGCCGGCCAGGCACCCTCGGTCACGGTCATCGCGGCGGTGCAGACGCCCTGCAGGGCCAGCCCCGCGACCAGCGTCCGCCCCGCGCCCAGCACCCGGATCACCGAGGAGGAGACCATGCCCGTCACGGCCAGCACGACGCCCTGGCCGCCGAAGAACAGACCTGTCCACAGGGGTGACAGCGCCACGACGTCCTGCAGGTAGAGAGTCAGCAGGAAGATGAACGAGCTCATCATGGAGAAGGTGATCAGGCCGCCCAGGCTGCCGAAGGCGACCGTGGGCCTGCGCAACATCGTCAGCGAGACCAGCGGCTGCGCGGCTCGCGACTCGATGACCACGAACCCGCCCAGCAACAGCACGGCCGCCGCCATGGCCACCACCCTCACCGCTCCCGCCGCCGACAGGGCAAAGATGAGGCAGACCAGGCCGCCGCTGACTGTGGCGGCTCCGGGCAGGTCCAGCCGGGGAGAGCGGGCGCCCCGGCTCTCGCTCAGCAGTCCGGGCGCCGCCACGGCGAGGACGCCGCCCGCGACGGCCAGCAGCGCCATCGTCGAACGCCAACCCAGCGTGTCGGTCATGGTGCCGCCGAGCAGCATGCCGACGGTGAATCCGAGGGAAAGCACCGATCCGCTGGCCCCGAGCGCCCGGTTGCGCTGCGGCCCTTCGGCGAAGGTCGTCGTCAGCAGCGACATGCCGGTGGGAATGACGGCGGCGGCCCCCAGCCCCTGCAGGACCCGCCCCGCGACGAACACCCCCGGGTTCCACGCGAGGGCGGCCACCACGGAGGCCACGGTGAACAGCAGGACGCCGCCCAGGAAGAGCCTGCGCCTGCCGTACAGGTCTGCCATGCGGCCGAACAGCAACAGGCATCCGCCCGAGGGCAGCGCGAAGGCGGTGATCGCCCATTGCAGGTCGGCCTGTTCCATCCCGAGTTCCCTGCCGAGATCGGGCAAGGCCACATTTAGAATCGAAAAATCCAAAGAAATGATGAATTGCGCGGCACACAGGATGGCGAGGATGAGTTTGGCACGCGTGGTGAACCGAGCGCCGTGCTCCCCGGAGGAGGTTCCGGCACCGGCCTCGGCGTCCCTGGACAAGGGGTCGATCGTCATGACGTCCACGCTCGGCCATCTCCGGTCCGCGCGGGGAGAGCGTGGTGACACCGGTGGTGGCACCACCAGTCGAAGCGGTGCGCGGTGAGGTCGGGAGAGGAACGCCGCCGGGACCTGCGTGACTTCCTGGTGAGCAGACGTGCCCGCGTCAGCCCCGCCTCCGCCGGCCTGCCGGCGGGCGGGCGCCGGCGCACGCCGGGGCTGCGCCGTGAGGAGGTCGCGGTGCTGGCCGGGGTGAGCCCGGGTTGGTACCAGTGGCTGGAGCAGGGACGCGACATCAACGTCTCCGCGCAGGTGCTGGACGCGGTGGCGCGGGTCCTGCAACTGGACGAGGTCGAACGGCGGCACCTGTACACGCTGGCCGGGCACAATCCGCCGTCTCCGGCCGGACACCCGCACACCTACTGCGAGGGACTGCAACGACTGATCGAAGCCTGGGACCCCAAGCCGGCGACCATGCTGGACGCCTCCTGGAACCACGTGGCCTGGAACGAGTCGGCCAGGCTCGCGCTGGACGTGGCGCAGGCCGAGCGCAACTGCCTGGTGGGCTTCTTCCACGACCCGCGGTACCGACGCCGGGAGCGGGCCTGGCAGGACCTGGCGCCGACCGTGGTGGCGGCCTTCCGCGCCACGGCGGCTGAGCAACCCCGCGATCACGACATCCACGACGTGGTCCGCGCACTGGACGCGACCAGTCCCGAGTTCGCCCGGCTGTGGGCGCGACAGGACGTCCAGGCCGCAGGAATCTGGATCAACGAGGTCGACCATCCCGTCGTGGGCACGCTGACCTTCGAGAGCAGTCAGATGAGACTGCCCGCCAGGCCCGACCTGACCATGGTGCTGTACAACCCGCTGCCCTGCACCGACACCGCGGACAAACTCGCCTGGCTGCGCTCCGTCACCGCGCCCGTCTGAGACCGGCGGCTGGCCGGCTTGCCGAAACGGGTGGCGATGGCGGTCCCTGACATGACCTCTCGCCTGCGGCCACTGGCCGCGTACCGTGCCGTGGCCAGCGGCCGGCGACTCAGGGAGTGGCACGCCCAGACAACCACCCTGGCCTTCAGCCCCGACAACGGTGGGCTCGCGGCGGGCGCCGGGGACGGCCGCGTCCTGGTGCTGGACGTCCGCGACCCCGCGCATACGAGCACACCGCCGGCGTTCACGGGCCATGGCGCCGAGGTGCTCGCGGTGGCCTTCTCGCCCGGCGGGCGGACCCTGGCCGCGGTGGCCTCCTCCGGGGCCACCCGCCGGACCAAGCGCCCCCATCGCCCCGGTCCGGTTCGGGAAACGATCATTCCTGTCGCGGGAAGCGATCTTCCAGAGTCCTCGGTCCGGCCAGGTGCGTTGCCGGCCCCGTCGCGCGAGCAGGGTTGCGGTCGATGATGCCGTCGCGGACGGTAGCGTGCATCGCACACGTCGTGCTGCCGTGCCGGACCCTCTTCGCGCTTGTTAGCCATAGTCTGACTAGTTAGAGTATGACTATGGCGCAACGTTCCGTCCTCGGACTCATCGTGCTGGGGTTGCTCACCGAGGAACCCATGCACGTCTACCGCATGCAGAAGCTCATCGAGCTGTACGGCAAGGACCGTGTCGTGAACGTCAGGCGCCGGGCAAGTCTGTACCAGACCATCGACCGGCTGACCCGCCTCGGCCTGGTGGCGGTGCTGCAGCGGGAGAGCACCGAGAGCCACCCGGACCGCACCGTCTACGCCATCACCGACCTGGGGCGCGAAACCGCCGAACGCTGGCTGCGCGAGATGCTGCGCACCACGGGCGGCGAGTTCCCGGAGTTCGTCGCGGCCGTTTCGATACTGGTCGGGCTCCCACCGGAAGCAGCGCGCAAGGAGCTGGAGACACGCGCCCACGCGCTGGCCGGGGCCCTGGCGGAGGTCGAGTCGACGCTGAGGTCCGCCGGTGAGGTGCCACGGCTGTTCCTGCTGGAGGAGGAGTACCGCCGCGCGGTGCTCACCGCCGAACTGGAGTGGGTCCGCGGTGTGGTCGAGGACCTGCGGCAGGGACGGCTGACCTGGGACGAACCATGGCGGCGCGCGATCGCGGCCGCCCTCGAATCACCGGAGGAAGAGGCATGAGCGAGGAGCTGTACTACGAAGTGACGGGCTCGGGCCCGTTACTGCTGCTGATCGCCGGCGGCACCGACGACGCCAGGGACTTCACCGGGATGACGCCGCTGCTGTCCGACAGCTACACGGTGGTCTCCTACGACTGCCGCGGCGTCTCCCGCAGCCGGTCCGACGGCCCGCTTCCGGACGTGTCGATGGAGACGCAGGTGGCGGACGCCCATTGGGTCCTGAAAGCCGCCGGCGGCGGACCGGCGCACGTCTTCGGCAACAGCAGCGGCGGCCTGATCGCCCTGGCCCTCGCCACCCGCCATCCCGGCCTGGTACGTACGGCGGTCACCCACGAACCGCCCGCCGTCTCCCTCCTCCCCGCCGACGATCCCCGCAGGAAGCTGGGCCACGAGGTGGACGAGGCGTACCGAAGCGGCGGGGTGGAGGCGGCGATGACGCTCTTCGCGGCCGGCGCCGGTTTCGACAAGTGGGACCCGGACCCGCCCGGCGGAATCGCGGAGTCGCCGGAAGCGATGGCGCAGATGCAGGCCAAGCTCGCCCGGATGCAGACCAACCTGGAGTTCTTCTTCGGGCATGCGGCACTGCCGTACATGTCGTACAAGCCCGTCGTGGACCCCTCCACCCACGTCGTGGTGGCAGTCGGTGAGCAGTCGCGCGGGCAACTGCCCCACGACACGGCACTGGCGCTGGCCGAACGACTGGGCGTCAAGCCGATCATGGTCCCGGGTGGGCATTCAGGCTTCGTCACCCACCCCACCGCATTCGCCCACAAGCTCCGCCAGATCCTGGCCTGACCCGGCCTGCCGAAAACCCACTGTGGGCGGTCACCAGCCGTCATCGACATCGTCGAGGTCTGTTGCGGGATCGTCGCCCTCGTCAGCCCCGTTGTTCTCGCCCGAAGAGGACGGCTCTTGCCAGTTGCCGGTCCGGAGGTCGTCCACCAGGCTGATGGTGGCAAAGATTCCGAAGGCCGCGGTGAAGAGCCCCATCAGCACATTCCAAGGGGTGGAGAGGTCCTCGCCCGCACCGTTGATTCCGTGGATCACTCCAGCGATCGTCAGCAGTCCCTCGACGGTCACTGCTGCCGCGAAGATCAGACACACTGCTGCGATGCAGCGTTGCTCGGTCGTGGGGCGTGTGCTGGGTGTTTCGTGCCCACGCTGCTTCATGTCGCTCAAAATATGGATGGGCCAGCGGCCCGCCTAGTGGCTGAAAGGGTGGGAATCGCTGCTGTCGCCTTCCCGTGCGCCCGCGTGCAGTGCACCCGCGTCAGGCCCTGTACCCACGCCGCCACCAGCGCCTGCTCCTGCGGCGGATGAGGTTGGCACCTCTGTGAACAGGGCCATGTCGCTAGTTGGCGGCTGGGGCCACCTCGGGGAGAAGGGCGCCGTCGAGGAGTTCCGGCGACGGGGCGGCGACGTCGTCCCCGAACCACGCAACCCCGCCGACGGCGACGCGGCCGTCATCCTGGCTGTCGTCGTGTTCGGGCCGCGCGGCGGCAGGCGACGGCCACCCACCCAGGGAGTACGTCGCCCTTCAGTACCCCTGAGGCGGGGCAAGCCGAACCCGCCGGACGACGACCGCTACCCGGCCGTCCGCCCGGCCCGCGTCGGCGAGTTCGTGAGCACGCTTCGCCTCCGACCCCGGTCAGCCGCGCAGCAGGGCGGTGAGGTCGTCCCAGCGCGACATGAGCAGCCCGGCGATGGCGCCGAAGACGCCGACGACGGCGGCGAGCGCGAGGTCGGCGGGCTGGGGGGCCGACGCGCCGGCCAGCCCGAGCAGGGCGACCGCGAGGAGAACGAGGTTGCGCACCACGTGCTGCACCCCCATGGGCGTGGTCGAGGCGCCGAAACAGCGGCACGACACGGCGGCCCCGCGCCGGACGACGCGCACGACGGCGACCGTGAGGCAGGCCAGCAACCCGGCCGCCAGCACGAACGCCGCCGTCCCCGCCCACGGCAGCGGGATCGCGGCCAGGACGACCACGAGGGCCTCCGCCACGGCGGCCGCGACGGCGACCGGCCGGGCCGCCGCGCCACGGGCGACCCTCATCGCCCTGACGGACTCGACGAACTCTCTCCAGGCCGTGCGGCTGGTCACCTTGCTCGCCAGCGCGAGCGCGAACGTGGTGAGCAGCAACAGCCGGCACGCCACGTCGACGTACTGCATGATCGCAACCTCACGAGTCGGGCAATGGGGATGACGGGCCGGAGTGCGGCCGGGACACGTCGGTCGTGGAGTCGCCGGCCCGCGCCGGGCTCGCCGAGGCCAGTGGGACGGATTCTTTCGGCTGATCCCTTACCGCCCGCATGTTGGCAGGTGATTCCCGTCCAGCGCAACACCCCGGATCGGCCGGCCGGGCCGCGGCGTCCGGAGAACCGGCGCTCTGCCTGGGCCGATGGAGGCCGTTGAGAAACCATTGAGAAATCGTTCAGGAGGGTGACGCATGCTGCGGCCACCAGCCCACCGACCGAAAGGAAGGCTTCATGCGTGCCATGACCAAATTGGCCGATCGGCTGCTGGAGATGGTCGCCCCGCACACCGTCGCCCGGGCGACCGACTGCGACTACCAGTGTTGCAGGGCGGACTACTGGAAGTACTGCTGCTACTACCCGAACGGCACCTCGCACTGCGGCTCCTGCATCACCAACTCGAGCGCCCAGTATTGGTGCTGAGACCGACCGGTGCCCGGCTGCCGTCCGGTGGCCGGGCGCCTCGTTCGTGCCCCCTCTCCGGGAGTTGGACAGTGTCCTACGCAATCGCCGTGCCGGCTCTCGCCGGCGTTCTGTTCCTGATGAACCTGGTGCTGGCGCTCGCGGTGCTGCGGCGCCTGCGCAGGCACACCGCCCGCATCGACCACCTGTACGAGGTCGTCGCCGGCACCCCCGACCTCGACGGCCCCGCCACGGGCGACCTGGTCGGCGACTTCTCCGCCACGGACCTGGACGCGGCCCCCGTGACGCGGGACTCGCTGCCGGAGGGCGGCGTGGTGGCCTTCCTGTCGCCCGACTGCGAGGGCTGCCGGGCGGAGCTGACCGAGCTGACCGCCTGGGCGGCCGGGCAGGACCGGTCGCGGGTCCTGGCGGTCGTGGACGCCCGCGCCGGGGACCCCGCCCGCATGGTCGCGGCGCTCTCCCCTGTGGCGCGGGTGGTGGTGGAGCGCGACCACGCGCACGTCGCCGAGGCCTTCGGGGCGCGGACCGTGCCGACCGTCTTCCGCGTCGCCGCGGGCGGGACGGTCCTGTCCCGCGTCCGCAGCGTCACGCGGCTCCCCGAGACCGCCGGGAGCCGCGGGGCCGAGCGGGCGGCGAGCAACCCGTCGTGAACGTCGAACCGGAGGTGAACCCGTGACCCCATTGCTGATCGTCTCGAGTCTGTTGTGCGTGTTGTGCCTGGCGGGCCTGGTGCTGATGCTGGGGTTGGCCCGGCGGCTGCAGGAGCACGGCAAGCTGCTCGACGCCCTGGACGAGGTCGTCGAGCAGCGCGGCGGGCCCGGCGCGAAGGGACTGGCGGCCGGTGAGGTGGCCGGCGCGTTCGACGTGCGGACGGTCGACGGCGACCGCGTCGCCCGCGACCTGCTGCCCGACGGCGCCGTGGTCGCCTTCCTGTCCTCCGACTGCGGCCGGTGCCGGACCGAGCTGCCCGAGCTGGCCTCCTGGGCGGCCCGGCAGGACCGGTCGCGGGTGCTCGTGGTCGTGGACGCCGAGCCGCTGGCCCGCACGCTCTCGCCGGTGGCCCAGGTGGTCGTCGAGCCGGACGGCGGGCCGGTGACCGGCGCGTTCCAGGTGGACTCCTTCCCCAGCTTCTTCCAGGTCTCGGCGGGAGGCGGTGTCCTGGCGCGCATCCGCGGCGTCGCCCAGCTGCCGGCCGGCTCGGCGGCATGACGGACGGGCCGGGCCCCCGCGTCCTGGCCGCCTGCGCGGCGCGGGGCGTCGGGCTGGTGTGGCGGGCCGCGCCGCTGTACGTCCTGGGGTACGTCACGGTCACGCTGGTGAGCGGCGTCACCCCGGTCGTGCTCGCGTGGCTGACCAAGGCGGTGCTCGACGGCGTCGCCACTGGGCGGGTCGCCTCGCTGCTCTGGCAGGCGGTGGCCGTCGCGGCCGTCACGACGCTGGCGGCCGGCGCCGCGCAGGCGGCCCAGTACCTGCGGGCCGAGGTCGACCGGCAGGTGTCGGTGCGGGCCAAGGCCGAGCTGTTCGCCGCGGTGTGCGGGTTCACCGGGCTTGCCAGGTTCGAGAGCCCGACCTTCCTGAACCGGCTGCGCATGGCCCAGCAGAGCGCCAGCAACCCGGGCAGGCTGGTGGACACCGCGCTCTCGACGACCAGCAGCGTGATCACCGTCGCCGGGTTCGTCGGGTCGCTGGTGGTGATCAGCCCGGCCTTCACCGGGCTGGTGCTGCTGTCGGCGGTCCCGGCGCTGCTGATCGAGCTGCGGCTGGCCCGCCAGCGGGTGGACATGATGTGGCGCATCGGGCCGGCCGAGCGCCGGGAGATGTTCTACGCCCACCTGATGTCCACGACCGACGCGGCCAAGGAGATCCGGCTGTTCGACCTCGGGTCGTTCCTGCGGCTGCGCATGCTGGGCGAGGCGTGGACCGCCATCAGGGCCCGCCGGACGATGGACCGGCGCGAGTTCGGGATGCAGGCGGGCCTGGCGGGCGCGTCGGCGCTGGTCGCCGGGGCCGGCATGGTGTGGGCGATCCTGGCGGCCGGCCAGGGGCGGCTGAGCGTGGGCGACGTGGCGATGTTCGTGGCGGCCGTCGCGGGCGTGCAGGCGGCGCTGAACGTCACCGTCTCGGCCGGGACGATGGCCCACGAGCAGTTGCTGACCTTCCACCACCACGTCACGATCCTGGACTCGGGCCCGGGGCTGCCCTCGCCCGCGCGGCCCGTCCCGCTGCCGGCGCTGCGCCGCGGCGTCGAGCTGCGCGACGTGTGGTTCCGCTACAGCGACGAGCACCCGTGGGTGCTGCGCGGCGTCGACCTGTTCATCCCGTACGGGCACACGGTCGCGCTGGTCGGGCGGAACGGCGCGGGCAAGAGCACGCTGGTCAAGCTGCTGTGCCGGTTCTACGACCCGACCCGCGGCGCGATCCTGTGGGACGGCGTGGACATCCGGGACGTGACCCCCGGGACGTTGCGCGCCCGCATGGGGGCGGTGTTCCAGGACTTCGTCTCCTACGAGCTGACCGCGGCCGACAACATCGCCGTGGGCGACCTCACCGCGGAGGGCGATCGCGACCGCCTGGAGCGCGCCGCCCGCGAGGCCGGCGTCCACGACGCCCTCTCCGCCCTGCCGCACGGCTACGACACGATGCTGAGCCGCGAGTTCGCGCCGGAGCAGGACGAGGAGGAGGACGGCGTGCTGCTGTCCGGCGGGCAATGGCAGCGGCTGGCGCTGGCCAGGGCCTTCCTGCGGCGCGACGCCGACCTGATGATCCTGGACGAGCCGAGCGCCGGCCTCGACGCCGAGGCCGAGCACGAGGTCCACCGGCAGCTCGCCCGCCTGCGGGCCGGACGGACCAGCGTCGTCGTCTCCCACCGGCTCGGCGCGATCCGCGACGCCGACGACATCGTGGTGCTCGGCGACGGCGTGGTCACCGAGCTGGGCACGCACGGCGAGCTGATGGCCCTGGACGGCACGTACGCCCGGCTGTTCACCCGGCAGGCCAGCGGCTACCGGGACGACGTGGAGGTGCCCGGATGATCGTCGCCGGCCTGGTCGCCGGGCTCGGGGCGATCGGGCTCGGGGCGATCGGGCTCGGGCTCGCCTGGCTGCGGCGCGCGTACGTGGTGGTGACCGTGGAGGGGGAGAGCATGCTGCCCACCTACCGGCCCGGGGAGCGCGTGCTGGTGCGCAGGGCCGGGCCGCGACGGCTGCGCACCGGCCAGGTCGTCGTCCTGGCCCGGCTCGTGGAGGCGGCCGAGGACGGGCAGGCGCGCTGGATGATCAAGCGGCTCGCGGCCGTCCCCGGCGACCCCATTCCCCGCGCGACCGTGCCCGCCCTTCGCACCGCGCCGGGAACGCGCGTCCCGGACGGCCATCTCGTCGTGCTGGGCGACAACCCGCGGCGCTCGCTCGACTCCCGCCGCACCGGCTACCTGACCGCCGACCGGCTGCTCGGCGTGGTGCTGCGCAAGGTCGAGAGCACGGACGCCCCTCGGGCCCTGCGCGCACCATGATCGGACGAGCGCGGCTCCGGGCGCGGAGCCGGCGCGCGTCACCGGACCGGGCGGATGCCTTTCGCGATCTTCCGCAGCTCACTCATGGCGTCGATCTCCTTGGCGTACTCGGGGCCGATGAGCACCTTGACGGCCAGGTCCTTGCGGAGCTTCCAGGTGACCGAGGGCGTGACCGGGCCGCCGGCGGCTCCCGAGTCGCCGTCCCTGGACAGCCGCGCGGGCCTGCCGTCCAGGTCCACCGTCTCGGTCCGGGGTTCTGGCCGGAAGTCGTACAGGGCGTTCGCGGACGCGTCGTGGGCCACGATCACCTGGACGGCGTAGCCGTCCTGCCGGATGCCCGGCTTCCGGTAGCTGGTGGTGTAGCTCCTGCCGGGGCCGATCACGTCGTCTTTCGACCATTTGCCCCATTCGAGCCCGTCCGGCAGGTAGGTGAGCTGGATGCCGCCGAACTTCCGCCCGTCGCCGAGGTCTCCCAGGGCCTGCGGCGTCGGCGCGGGCGGCAACTGGACATGCAGCGTGACCGTACTGCCCCGCGCGACGACCTGGCCGGCAGCCGGTTCCTGCGTGCCCACCAGGCCGTTGTCGCTCCGCATCCCGGCGAGCGCGACCTTCAGCCCGGCATCGTGGAGCGCCTTGGCCGCCTCGGTGGCGCGCCGGCCCGTTACGTCGGGCACGGTCACGTCGTCGCGCATCACGACCTGGTTCGGGCCGTTGTCGGCGGGTTCGCCGGGATTCAGCATCATCGGCACGGTCACGGCCACGGCCGCCGTGACGATCGCCGCGCCCGCCACGCGGAGCCTGGTCACGCGGGCGCGGTGCCCCCGGCGTACGGCGCTGCCCAGTCCGGGCCCGGCCTGAACCTCGGCGACGTGCGCCGCCATGGCGTCGGCGAGGTCGTCCTCGATCGTCATCTCGTCACTTCCCTTGCGACATCCATGTTCTGGCGGATCCTGGCGAGCCCGCGCGCGGCCTGGCTCTTGACCGTCCCGGCCGAGCAGCCGAGCAGGGCCGCGGTGGCCTGCTCGGACTGGTCCTCCCAGTAGCGCAGGACGAGCACGGCGCGCATCCTGGGCGGCAGCCTGCGCAGCTCACTGATGAGCGTGTCGCGCAGGTCGAGGTCGGGAGAGTCGGCGGCGGTCTCGGGCGGCCGGGCGAACATGATCTCCCGGACGACCCTGCGCCGCCGCGCCCTGCTGATCGCCGCGTTCACGACGACCTTCCTCGCGTATGCCTCGGGGTTGTCGTGCCTGATCCGAGGCCAGTTCCGGTAGACCTTCTCCAGCGCGTGCTGGACCAGGTCCTCGGCGTCGTGCCGCGTCGCCCCGCACACCAGGATCGCGGTACGCAGCAACGAGGTGCTTCTGGTGGCGAGGAAGTCGTCGAAGGCAGCCTCGTCGTCATCTGTCATCAGTGAAGGTCCCCTTTCGCCCTCCCCAACGCGCGAGCCCGCCCGGAGGTTGAGTGCCTTCCCGAAGATTCGAGGTCGCACGACGACGCCGTCCGCGCGCAGGGACGCCGGCTCCGGTGGGACCTGGCAGCCGTCCATGGGCACAGCGGGCCGCCCGGCTGAGCCTCCGCGCTCTCGTAAGCCACAACATCGTTTCGTTGCGGACAGTAACCAATCAAGCACTCACCGTTCATAGTGGGTGAGCAGCGCTTGCTGCCCCTTGGATCCCCGGAAGGAACCACAATCGTGCGACGCACACTGACCACCTTGGCCACATTCACCGCAGCCGCCGCACTGACCATCACCGTCCCCGGGGGCCCCGCCTTCGCCATCGACCACGTCGAGTGCCGGGGCGGCGAGAACTTCCTGAAGATCTGGTCACACTCCGGCGGACGCCAGAGCGTTGACTGCTACGCCAACAGGGGCAGGACGGACTTCGGTGGATGGTGGGTCGACCGGATCTCCACCGGCAACAACGATCTGATCTACTACGACGCCAACGGCGACTCGGTGAGGATCAATCGCTGGACCGAGATCAGCTTCCCGAATCGCCCTCCGAAGGTAGCCTCCATCGAGATCCTGTGAGACGTCGCCGTCCGGGGCGGCCGCCGGACGGCAGCCCGCTGATCGCCCGCCACGGCACCTAGCGCCGACGTCAGGCATCTACTTCACGCGGTGTGGTGTCCGCGCCGGATGAGCGCCACGGCATCCTCGCCTTCATGACCGAGAAGAAGACGACGGCGTGGGTCCGGCACATGATGGTCGAGGTGGACTACGAAGCCGACCAGGTGGTGCGCGTGGTCACGCTGCCGGAGGAGATCCGGCCTCCAGACCGGGTCTAGGCCTCCTCGCATGCGATCTCGGGCGGGCAGCTGACCTTCGCGCCGCCGAACCTGACCCGGGTACCGCCAGGCACGCTCAGCCGGTAGTCGGCGCCGCAGTCGCCGCCCCCGCATTCGTAGTCGATGGTCATGCGGTGCTCGCTCCACGACTCGATGTGGCGCTTGGGGCCGGTCCAGCGCAGCCTGCGGTCGACCACGACCTCGCCCGCCGGCCCGGTGACCACGGTGATCGTCACCGGGCCGCTGGAGTCGACCTCCAGCTCGTCTCCGGTCAGTCGGTACGTGCCGCGGGTGGTCTCCGAAGCGGGCACAACCGGCTCGCGGCTGTTGCCGTGGATCAGTGTCGCGCCCCCGGCGATAGCGCCGGCAGCCAGCAGGGCGGTGGCTCCGAGGATCTTCTTCATGCCTCAAAGGTAGGAACTCGCGGCCCCGGCGAACGATGGTGCTGCTTTCCCACTTGAGGGTGGTGCTGGCACCACCCTCGAACCGGGGCCTTGGGGTGCTACCCCCTGACCTGCGCCTGAGGGCGTTCCGGAAACGGTCGTCTGCGGGACGGTCGGCACCTCTCCCCCAAGCCTGCGCGACCTGGCCTGTCGAAACGCAGCTGCGACGAAGTACATCCGAAGGCTGCTGGCCAGGTCTGGGGTATCCGTGCACCATGAGGGATCTTGTCAGGAGAGGAGGATCGCGCCCATGAACACCGACAACTTCGGTGCACTGTCTGTTCGAGCCGGCGGAGCGGTCGATGCCGAGGCCCTCGTGATCCTGGATTCCGTCGCGAGATCCGATGGTGGCGAGCGGCGCGGCAGCATCGAACGTTGGTGTCGCGACGGGTCCGTCCTTGTCGCCGGCACCCCGGCCGGGCTGGTCGGCTACTGCGTCGTCGAGTACACCTTCTTCGAGCAGGGGTTCGTGACGATGCTCATGGTGGCTGAGCCGGCCCGGGGTCATGGCGTTGGCGAGAGGCTGCTGCGCGCTGCAGCAGCCTCATGCCGGACCGCGAAGCTGTTCACCTCAACGAACCTGTCCAACCATCCCATGCAGCGACTGCTCCAGCGGGTTGGCTGGCAGCCGGTAGGGATGGTGCACGGCCTCGATGAAGGTGATCCTGAGGTCTTCTACCTCTGTACTTCTCCGAGCACCGAAAGTGCAGAGTGATTCCGGACAGTGCACGGACGTGCTGGGCGTTGGCGGGCGCACACCTTTGAGCGGGGCGTCCTGACGGCCTCGGATGGCAGGCGGGACGTGGCGGTGCACCAGGCGGAGGCGATCGGCCGCCGGCGCCGGTCCCGGGCCCCCTCTACCGTCACATCCTCGACGTGGTGGTGGTGAAGACGCGGGCAAGCTGGTGGTCGATCATGGCTACGGCGTCCTCGGCGGACCGCTGCCTCAGCAGAACGCTCGACTGCATCCCCTCGGCGCCTGCCACCAGGAACGCGGCCTCGGCCGCGGCGTCGATGTGCGAGGGCACCTGGCCGGACTCCTGCCCTTGCACGAGCAGGCCGGTGACCAGGTTCTCCAGCGCACGCGGTGCGTCTTGGGCGACCTTGGCCAGGGCGGGGTCGGTCAGGAAGCGGACGAAGTAGGCGGCGTACACCAGGTGCCGGCTGCGTCGTTCCTCATCCAGCGGAAGCAGCTCGAACAGCACTCCGCGCACGACCGCGTGCATGCCGGGCGCTTCGCCGAGCTTTGCGAGGCGTTCGCGGGCCCGCTGCTCGGCATCGTCGTTGAGGATCTCCAGCGCGCCGAGCAGCAGCTCATCGCGGGTGCCGAAGTAGTACTGCAGCAGCCGGGCGGACACCCCGGCCTCCGCGGCGACCTGCCTCAGGGTGACGTCTTCCAGGCCACCGCGGGTAGCCAGGCGCCAGACGGCTTCTGCGATCTGGCGGCGGCGCTGGTCGTGGTCCACCTGTCGGGGCATGCCGTCCTTCCTCGCGAATCGTTTGTGGTGCGATCGTACCAAGACCGATGTTATGGTTCGATCGCACCACAACCTGTGGAGGGCGTGTTCACGCCTGCCGTCACTGCCTTTCGGGGCGATGGGAGACAAAGCGCACATGAAGCACGTCACCGTGCTGATCATTGGCATGCTGCTGCTGGTCCTGGGAGCACAAGGTGCCATCCGGCTGCTCGCCGACCACGACAACGCCGGGCTGCTCGCATGGCTGCCCGGTGGATTCGCGGTGTGGCTGGCGTGTTACGCGGTGGCCGCCGTCACCGGAGCCTTGCTGGCCGGCTGGGGCAGCAAGAAGGCCAAGCAGAGCGGCCACGGGCGATGACCGGCCGCACTCCGGCGCCGGCCGCGATCGTCACCCTGCTGGCAACCGCATGGACGCTCGTGGCGGGCGGCACCGCCGCCCATGCCGACGGCATCTCCGACCCGGTCGTCATGACGGCGTCGGGCAAGGTCCAGGGCACGAATCAGAATGGGGTCCGCCGCTTCCGCGGCATCCCGTACGCCGCCTCGCCCACCGGAGAGCGGCGCTGGCAGCCACCCCGGCCGGCGAGTTCCTGGACTGGCATCCGTGACGCGACGAAGGCAGGACCGGCGTGCATGCAGCCGGAGGCGCCTGACATGCCGAAGGGCACCCCGCAGAGCGAAGACTGCCTGACCCTGGAGGTGACCACACCCGTCCGGCCCGGCAAGGGGCGGCCGGTCATGGTCTGGGTGCCCGGCGGCGGTTTCATCACCGGCGCCGGCTCGATCTACGACCCGGCCCGGCGGGTCAAGACCGGCGACATCGTGGTCGTGACGGTCAACTACCGGCTCGGCGTGTTCGGCTTCTTCGCCCAGCTCGGCGAGGCCGGCAACTTCGGCCTGCAGGACCAGGTGGCGGCGCTGCGCTGGGTGCGCGCCAACATCGCCGCGTTCGGCGGCGATCCCGGCAAGGTCACCCTCGCCGGAGCCTCGGCCGGCGCGATGAGCACCTGCACCCTCAGCCCGCACTCTCCTCCTGGCATCCGATCGAGACGATCCAAGGCGCCGGCCAGGCCCTGGCCGAGCAACTGAACTGCGCCGACGTGGCCTGCCTGCGCCGTAAGAGCGCCGCGGAGCTGCTGCCGCACACCGCCCGGTTCCCGCTGCTCGCCTACGGCACCAGCCTCGTCCCGCAGGAGCCGGCCAAAGTCTTCGCCGCAGGCAAGCAGGCGGCCGTACCGCTGCTGCAAGGCAACACCCGCGACGAGCACGTCGAGTTCACCCTGGCCGTCTACCCGCACGGCATCACCGCCCGCCAGTACCCGGCCATGCTCACAACCGCCTTCGGAGCGGCCGCACCACGTGTCGAGCTGCTGCAGCTCCTCAACGCAAGCCTCATCCTGCTGGTCGGCGCCCTCCTCCAACGGTCCCTGCCCCCAGCACTCCCCGCAACGGCGACGACAGGCACCCAGGCTGCCCGCTGAACGACGCAAGACCCTTTCCGCACACCGAGGCCGACCGGAGCCGCTAGCCACCCCCGCGCCGCTGGGGAGAGGACCGCGGCGCCGCGGTCGTCGATGACGGGGCGTCCGACCTCCAAAGTCCGTCTTCAGGGAAGAGCGCCTTCGTCGGCTCCCGCCGGTCGAGGACGTCCTCGACCGCCCCGCGCGTCACGCCGCTGGTTCGCCTTACTCAAGATCCCTTACCTGGCCGAAGCTGCCGAGTCTGCCGGGAGACGGATCCGTCGGGTCATGGTCAGCCCGGCGGCCGAGGCGCAGATCAGGGCGATCGGGATCCACGCGGGGTCGGCGGCCAATCAGCAGTAGCCGGCGAGTCGCCCTGTCGGCGGTGCGCCAACGGGCGCCGAGTGAGGCCAGCACGAGCAGAACGGCTGTGGCCGAAAGGACGACGGCCGCGGGCTGCATCCACGCAGCGGCCTCCCACGGCAGGCTCATCGGATTGCCGCCCGCGCCGCCGTCACTGCGCGGCCAGTTGTCTCCCGCCAGCACCGTGGAGGTCACTCCGGTCGCCAGCGCCGACACCCACACGACGCTTCGCCGGCGCACCACGCCGTCTGGGTACAGGGCCACGGCGATCAGGAGTATCAGCCACGTCTGCGGCACCCACAGCCAGTACGTCAGCCAGTAGTCGAATCCGACACCGTCGCCGATCTCGACCATCGGCAGCCCGAGCTCTTTCCACAGCTCCAAGACCGGCTTGACCGTGCCCAGCACCCCGCTGACCAGGAAGACCGAGCCGACACTTCTGGTCGCTGGGTGACCGGCCAGCCAGCCGCCCGCCACCAGCGCGCTCACCACCAGGAGTGTCACGCCGATACCGGGCGGGTCGTCCCTGGCTGCGTCGATCACGTAGTGCGTCACCGTCGCGGCGAGGGCGAGCCCCACGCCCGGCCAGATCGCGGCACGCATGCCATGCTCCTTATGCCGTACGGGCTACCGGCCGCCCACGTGCCGCATGCCGCCCGTGGAACGGACGCCGCCGCCCACGCTCGCGGCCCAACCGCGCGTGTCGCTGTGTCTCGTCATGATGGCGAGCCTGCCAGCGCCCCTTGGCCGACCACAAGCCCGGCGGCCTCAGAGCTCGTTCTGCATCCAGTACTCGATGGTGCGCTTGCGTCCCTTGAGATCGAAGATGACTGTGTAGTTCGCGCCCTTCTTGGCTTTGATCTTCAGGTAGTGCTTCCGGCCGTTGCCGCAGGAGCCCGCGCCCTTCACCCGCCAGCCGCCGGCCCACAGACAGCTACGAGGGCGGCGTCCCGGCCGCAGGCTGGATGACGTCGACCAGGTCGGCGGGCAGCACCGGGAACTGCGGCGGCGCGGTCACCCGCGCCCATGCCTGTGGGCGGGGGAGTCATGAGGGCTCTCATCTCGTCAGGGCCGGGAGGCGGCGGTTACGCGACGGGGGCGGTGGACCGGCCCGCCCGGCGAGCGCCGGTCCCCCTACCTCCAGTCCCGTCAGCCTTCCGCGCCGATGGCGCGGTCGCGGCCCATCGGGTCCCCGTTCAGACGCCGGGCGCCAGCCTGAGGACGGCGGCAGGCAGCCCGCGCAACGCCTCGGGGACGACGACCCCGCCGGAACGGTCCACCGCGGCCGGGCCGTCACCCCAGGTGGCTCCGGCCCGCGCCCGTTCGACCAGGTCGCCGGCGAGCGTCAGCCGTCCCGCGGCCGGGTCCAAGGCGATCACGTGGAGGGCGCCGTCGGGGGCGGCGGTGTAGCGGACCGGGTCGCCGACGGGCTCGGCGTGCCGGACCCACGGCCGGGTGCCGTAGATCGCCTCGCCGTGGGCCGCCAGCCAGGCGCCCAGGTGGCGCAGCCGTTCGACCTGGGACTCCGGCAGCGAGCCGTCGGCCCGCGGCCCGATGTTGAGCAGCAGGTTGCCGTTCTTGGCGACGGTGTCGACCAGCAGGTGGACGAGCTCGTCCGGCCGGACGAGATGGCGCTCGTCCTCGGCCCGGTTGAAGCCGAACGACTGGCCGAGCCCGCGCGTGGCCTCCCACACCCACGGGGAGGTCTGCTGCTCGGAGACGTACTCGCGGGTGCGCGAGCCCAGGTGCGGCACGCCCCAGCGATCGTTCACGATGCCCTCGGGCACCCGCTCGTAGTAGTGCTCGAACAGCGCCTGCAGGCTGTGCGGCCCGGCCGCCTTGCCCGAGTCGGGCCAGTCGATGTCGTTCCACAGCACGTCGGGGGAGTGCCGGTCGATCAGCTCCATGGCCTGCTCGAAGCAGTAGCGCGCGAACGCCTCGTCGTTGCGGCGCAGCGTGAACAGGTCCGTCATCGACTGGATCGGCGGGAAGTCGGACACGTGCCAGTCCAGCGCGCCGGAGTAGTACAGGCCGAACCGCAGGCCCGCCGCCCGGGCGGCGCGGTCCAGCTCGGCGATCAGGTCGCGGCGGGGGCCGCGGCGCGCGCTGCTGAAGGCCGTGGTGGCGGTGTCCCACAGGCAGAATCCGTCGTGGTGCTTGGCCGTGGGCACGACGTAGCGCGCGCCGGATCCCGCGATCAGCCGCATCCAGGCCGCCGGGTCGAACGCCTCCGCCCGCCAGGAGTCGGCCAGGTCCTCGTACGGGGTGCCGACCCCGTACTCCCGCTCGTGGAAGGCGCGGGCGGGCGAGCCGGGGATGCGGACGGTGTTGGCGTGCCATTCGGCGTACTGGTGGTGGCTGAACTCCAGCTCCACGGGCACGTGCTCGCCGGGCAGCCGGGCGGTCGCCCACGCGGGCACCGAGTACAGGCCCCAGTGGACGAAGACGCCGAACTTGGCGTCCCTGTACCAGTCGGGCACGTCCCTCGCCGGGTAGTCGGCGCCCAGGTCGGGGCCTACACGGCGGTCGAAAAACAGCACTATGGTCCTTTCAGCGGCCGGCGAGACCGGCGGTGGCGATGCCCTTGACCAGATGCTTCTGAAGGGCGAGGAGGAGCAACAGCGTCGGCAGGATGGACACGATGGAGGCGGCCATCACCAGATGCCACTGGTTGCCGTTCTGGCCGAAGAACAACTGCAGGCCGAGCGGCACGGTGCCGCGCTCGGTCACGTCGTTGACCATGATGAGCGGCCACAGGAAGCTGTTCCAGTAGTTGATGAAGGTGAACACGGCCAGCACCCCGAGCGCGGGCCTGGCCAGCGGCAGCATGATGGACAGGAAGATCCGCACCTCGCTCGCGCTGTCGATGCGCGCCGCCTCCTGCATCTCGCGCGGCACCGAGCGGAAGAACTGCCGCAGCAGGAACGTCCCGAACGCGGTGAAGGCCCACGGGAAGATCAGCGACTGGTAGCTGTCCACCCAGCCGAACTTCTGCATGAGGATGAACATGGGCACGACCAGCACCTCCTGCGGCACCATCAGCGTGGCCAGGAACAGCAGGAAGACGCCGTCCCGGCCGCGCCAGCGCAGCGAGGCGAAGGCGTAGGCGGACAGGGCGGAGGCGGCCAGCACGACCAGCGTCCCCACGCCCGCCACCAGCACGCCGTTGAGGATGTAGCGCTGGAACGGCACGTACGTGAACACGTCGCCGAAGTTCTGCCACCGGATCCGCGAGCCGACCAGCGACCCGGGATCGCTGAACGTCTCGCCCGCCGGCTTCAGCGCGGTGGCCACCGCGAAGACCAGCGGATAGAGGAAGGCCAGCGTCACCGCCGCCAGCAGCACGTGGGAGACGACGGATCTAACTCTCATAGTGCACCCACCGCCTCTGCCCGAGGAACTGCGCGGCGGTCACGAGCAGGATGATCGCGAACAGCACCCACGCGCCCGCCGCCGCCAGCCCGAGCTCGCGCGACTGGAACCCGGCCTGGTAGACGGTCATGACGAGCGTCTCCGTGGCGTTGCCCGGCCCGCCGGCCGTGAGGATGTACGGCTGCGTGAACACCTGCAACGAGTTGATCACCGTCATCGTCGTGGCGAAGAACAGCGCCGGCGAGATCAGCGGGAGCTGCACGCTGACCAGCTTGCGCAGCCCCGTGGCCCCGTCGAGCGAGGCCGCCTCCAGGACCGACGGCGACATCTCGTTGATCGCCGCGGAGAAGACGATCAGGTTGTACCCGAACCCCTGCCAGACGCTCATGGCCACCACCGACACCAGCGCGGTGCGCCCGTCGGCCAGCAGGTTCGGCTCGGTGCCGACCATCTGGAACAGCAGCTTCCAGATGACCGCGTTGGCCACCATCGGTGTGATCGCCGGGATGAAGAACAGCACCCGCCACAGGTTCTGCCACCGCGACCTGCTGATCCAGAACGCCAGCGCCAGCGCCAGGACGATGTTGAGCGGCACGTACAGGCCGGTGAAGACGAACGTGTTGCGCAGCGCGGACAGGAAGGCCGGGTCCTCGCCGAACAGGTAGCGGAAGTTCTCCAGGCCGATGAAGCTGCTCCCGCCCAGCATCGGCCAGTCGAAGAAGCTCATCACCACGGCCATGCCGACCGGGAACAGGGTGAACAACCCGAGGCCGAGCACGCTGGGCGTGGCGAACCCCAGCGCGCTCCACTGCTCTCGTGACCTCACTGCCCGCGCGCCCCCTGCTGCTGGATGGTGGCGAGCGCCTCCTTGGCGCCGCTCGCGCCGGTGTAGACCTGGAGCAGGTGCTGGGCCATGAGCTTGGTGACGTCGTCCCAGTTCTTGGTGGTGAACAGCGGCACGCCGCCGGCCACCGCCTCCTTGAGCGCCGACACCGCCGCCCGCACGTCGTCGGCCTTGTCCTGGTTCTTGCCGACCAGGAAGTTCTCGTACGCCGACTGCTCGGAGGTCATCGCGGGGAAGCCGCGCCCCTCGCCCGCCAGGTACGCCTGCGCCTGCTTGCCGCTGAGCACGGAGACCGCCTTGACCGCCTGCTCCTTGTACGGGCAGCCCTTGGCCACCCCGAACCCGGAGTTGGCCACGTACGTCTTCGCGCCCCCGGCTCCGGCGGGAAGCTGCGCGATGCCCACCCGGAACTTGGCGCTCTTGATCGTGGATCCGATGTTCCAGGAGCCGTCGACCGCCATCATGGCGTTGCCGTTGACGAACTGCGTCTCGCCCCAGCCCAGCTCCGCCGACCCGGCCGGCACGCTGGCCGCCTTGTTCCCGGCCAGGCCCGCGTACCAGGTGGTGGCCGCGACCATGGGCTCGCTGTCGAGCTGCAGCTTCACGTCGTCGGTGACCGGCTTGGCGCCGTTGTAGGACAGCAGCATCGACAGCAGGTGCAGGTCGGAGAAGGACATGCCGAACCCGTACTTGCCGCCGGTGGTCAGCTTCCTGGCGGCCTGCTCGAAGTCGGCGGTGGTCCAGCCGGGCTTGGGCTCGGCCAGGCCGGCCTTGGCGAAGGCGTCCTTGTTGTAGTAGAGGAGCATCGGGCCCAGGTCGTAGGGGAGGGCCAGTTGCCGGCCGTTCATCTTCAGCGCGTCCAGCGCCGCGGGGGCGAAGCCTTCGGGAGCGGTGAGGGGTTCGAGGAGATCGGCGTAGGCGCCCAGGCGCAGGCTCTGCATGGAGACCAGGCACGGCTGCTCGCCCGCGGCGAACTCGGTCTGCAGCTTGGTGAAGTAGGCGTTGAAGGGCGCGGTCCGCAGGTTGATCCTGATCTTCGGGTCCTGCTGGGTGACCATCTTGGCCAGGTGGTCGAGCTGGGCCTTCTCCTCCTCACTGCCCGCCCACATCTCCCAGTCGAGGGTGACCGTACCGTCGTCCTGTTTGGCGCCGCCCGCCGTGCCCGCCCCGCCGCCGCCGCACGCGGTGACGCCGGCGAGGAGTGCGAGCCCCGCGGCCAGGAGTGCCTTCATGGGGGGACCTCCGTCAAGGTATATTTTTCGGGGTCGAATTTATTATTGATGCGGAACCCTAGGCTTGTTCCGGAACACACGTCAAGAGGGAGGACCGCGGATGCGCGAGGACCTGGCCAGGACGGAGATCCTGACGACGCTCGGGTCCGGGCCGCTCAACCGCACCCAGCTCGCCCTCAGGCTGGGGCTCGGCGCGGCGACCGTGACCGAGCACAGCCGGCGCCTCATCGAGCTCGGCTACGTACGCGAGCTGGCGCCGCAGGCGGCCGGGCGTGGTCGCCCGAAAGTGCCCCTTGAGCTGGTGCCGGACGCCGCCTACACGCTCGGCCTGCGGGTGCACCACACGCACGTGGTCGGCGTGCTCATGCGGCTCAACGGCAGCGAGGCGCGCCGCTTCACGGTGCCCTTCGACCCCCGTGCCGACCCCGTCGGGCAGCTCGCCGCCGTGTGCGCCCGCGAGCTGGCCGACCCCGCCGCCGGCGGCCGGGTGCGCGGCATCGGCCTGGCCGTCCCCGGCGTGATCGACCAGGCCAGGGGGATCGTGCGCATCTCGCCGCACCTGGGCTGGTCGGACCTGCCGCTGCGGCCCCTGCTGGCCGAACGCCTGCCGGTTCCCGTCCTCATCGACAACGACACCCGCGCCAGCACCAGCGCCGAGCTGCTCTTCGGCGCCGGGTGCGACCACGACGACTTCCTGGTGCTGGCCGTCGGCGGCGGCATCGGCATGGGCATCGTGCTCGGGCGGCGCATCCATCGCGGGCCCGACGGCGTCGCGGGCGAGTTCGGGCACGTGCCGATCGACCCGCAGGGGCCGCCCTGCGTGTGCGGGCGGCGCGGCTGCCTGGAGTCCTACGCGGCCGACTACGCCCTGGCCGCCCGCGCGTACGAGCGCGGGCTGACGCCGGCGCCGGTGCCGGTGGCCGAGCTGCCCCGGCTGGCCGCCGAGGACGTGCCGGGCGTGCGCGACCTGATGGCCGAGGCGGGGGCGGCGCTCGGGAGGGCGGCCGCGGGCGTGGTGAACGTCCTGGCCGTACGGGCGCTGGCGGTGATCGGCGAGAGCCACGTGCTGTGGCCGTATCTGGAGCCCGGGTTCCGGCCGGCGGTGGAGAGCGGCGTGCTGTCGGGAGTGGAGATCATGGTCCGCCCCTGGGACGACAGCGGTCACGCCCGCGGCGCCGCCACCCTGGCCCTGTCGGCCACGGTCGCCGCCCGCTGACCGGCGGCTCCTCGCGCAGTCCGCCAGGGGGCGCAGCACCAGGGACGCGTGCCGTCAGCTCGCCGGGGTGTCATGGGAGAACCGTTCCGGGCGGAAGTCGGCGAGCGTCTCGTCCCTCCTTCCGGTGACGATCTCCGATGCGAGCAGCCGGCCGATCACCGGCCCGAGCGTGATGCCGCTGTGGGAGACGGCCTCGTAGTAGCCCGGAATGGACGGCACCGCTCCCACCGAGGGGTGTCCGTCGCCCGGGATGGGCCGGTCGACCACCCGTGTCCCGACGATGCGGGAGTCCTCGAACCCGCGAACGACGTGCCGCGCCGACTCGTGCAGCAGCCGTTCGAGCGCCGCCGGATCCTCGCCGGTGTCGATGAGCGCGTCGACCTCGCGGCTGTGGAGGACCACCGAAGCGTCTCCGTCAGGACGGATCGCGACGCGCGGCGCGTGCATGGTCCGGCGGATCGGCGCCTGGGCACACTCGATCCGGGTGACGAGGCCGGGCTCCCGGCGCATCGGCAGGTGCCGCGCGAGGAGCCCGGCGACGTGGGCGGCGCCGGGTCCCGCGGCGTTCACGACGACGTCGACGTCGAGACGGCTGCCGTCGGACAGGACGACGGCCTGTACGCGCCCGTCGGAGCCGGTGCCGACGTCATGGACCGTGGTGCCGAACCGGTGCTCGGCGCCGGCCGCGACGGCCTGGCCGACCAGGCGGCCGACGAGATGGCGTCCGTGCACCCAGGCTTCGTCGGGAAAGAACACGACCGGAACCTCGTCGGCCACCGTGAGCGCGGGTTCGAGGCGGCGTGCCTCGGCTCCCGTGCGTACCTCGGCCCGGTAGCCCCAGCCGGCCAGCAGCCCGGCCGTTTCCAGGAGGCTCGCCTCCGTCGCGGGGTCGTCCGCCCAGCGCAGGTGGCCGCCGGGGTGCCACCATGGGTCCGGCCCGATGATCCCGGCAAGCTCGCGGTACGCCGCCATGCTCGCGACGTTCAGGTCGAAGTAGGACCTGCTCGCGGTCTTGGCGCTGGCGTTGACCCACGAGAACGACCAGTCGGTGACCCCTTCACCCGGCCGGCCCGCGTCGACGAAGACCACCTTGACGCCGTGCCGTGCCACATTCCAGCCCACGCAGGCTCCGAGAACGCCCACCCCGATGACAGCAACACATCCAGGCCGCTCCACGACCTGATTCTCGCACGAACAGCGGATCACGTGGCAGCACGTCAAGGCCATGATGGCGGTCGGCCTTGTCGACCAGGCGGCCCTGGGCAGGCATCAGGCTCTGACGGCGCGCCCGGGCAGGGCGGTCGGCAGCAGCTGCTCGTCGCGGACCACGAACTGGCCGCCGACGAGGACGTGCACGAAACCGGAGGAATGCCGGACCGTCTCGGTGTAGTCGGCCTGGTCGCTGACGGTCTCGGGGTCGAAAACGGTCAGGTCGGCGTCGCAGCCCGGCTGAACGCGACCTTTGCGCCGCATCGCCGGGACGCCTGAGCCCACGACGTCGGCGGGGACGAGTGTGCACCGGCGCACAGCCTCAGGCAGCGACAGGACGCCGTCCTCACGGACGAGCCTGCGTAGCGTCCGGCCGTAGGTGCCGGCAGTACGGGGGTGGGTGACGGCGTCGGGACGGAGCGGCCAGGAGAGCGGGTCAGGCGCTCCGGAGCGCCACAGGAGGGGTACGGCGTCGGTGGCGACGGCGGCGTCGGTGAAGGTGAGGGCCCGCCGGATGTAGTCGAACTGGGCGGGGTCGTCCTCGTCGAGCAGGTGGACGAAGGCGGCCGAGCCGGGTGCGCTCTCGCGGACCCGGCGCAGGGCGTCGGCGTCGGGGATACGGCCCTCGGCGCCGAGCAGGCCGATGGAGTGCGGGGTCAGTCCGCGCCGGTGGAGGAGTTCCGGGGCGAGGAAGGCCGCGCCGATGCCGGTCATGCCCGCGCCGTAGGGGTAGGCCTCGGTGGTGACGCGCGAGCCTTCGGCGCGTACCTTCTCCACCAGTCCGAGCACGCGGTCGACATGGCGTATGGAGGTGCTGTTGACGTGGCAGTAGTGCATGTGCGCGCCGGTCTCGGCGGCGGCGCGGACGATCTCTTCAGCGCCGTCGACGGGAGTGGTGGGGTCCATCTCGACAAGTTCGCGGGCGTGGGTGTACGTGGGCAGCCCGGCGCGGGCGGCGAGGGCGGCCATGGCGAGGTACTCGGAGGGGTCGATGCGAGGCGCGTAGCCGACGAGGATTCCGATGCCGAGCGCGCCGTCGCCGAGGTCACGCTCCAACATGCCGGCGATGCGGTCGACGGTCTGCCGCGGGGCGGCACGCTGCCATTCCTCGCGACCGATGTTGGCGAGGAAGTCGGTCGTCAGGTCGCCGTCGGTGTCGAGGCCGAGGAGGACGGCCATGCGGGCCACGGCCCAGGAGGTGGCGAAGCCGTAGTTGAGCGGCCTGCCCTCGGTCTCGGCTCTGCGGTAGGCGGCGGCGACCGGGTAGGCGCCGGCTTCGAGTTCCAGGACGGTGGTGACGCCGTCGAGTGCCTGCAGGCGGTGGCCGGCGACGTCCGTGCTGTGGCTGTGCAGGTCGATGAAGCCCGGGCTGACGACCAGGCCGGTCGCGTCGACACGGGTGACGCCGTCGAGCGGCTGGTCGGAGACGGCCTGGATGACCCCGCCGTTGACGCCGACGTCGCGCACGGCATCCAGACCGGTCTCGGGGTCGATGACCCTTCCGCGGGCCAGGACCAGATCGTATGTCGTCACGCGAGCTCCTTCGTTGCGAGGCTGAACTGCTCAGGGCGCTGGGGCACGATCAACGCGATCAGCGCGCCGAGGACAGTGGTGGCGATGAGCAGGCCGAAAGCGGCGGTGTAGGAGAACCTGTCGACCAGGAAGCCCATGAGGACGGGGGCGAGGACGCCGGCGATCTGACCGCCGACGTTGACGATGCCCATGCCGGATCCGATGACGGCGGGCGGCAGGGCGCGCACGGGCATGCCGAGGATGCCCATCGAGGAAAGGCCCGCCACCCCCATGGCGAGGGTCTGGTAGATGGTGAACCCGACAGCGGAGTCGGCCATCAGCATGAGCACCAGGAGCACGGCGGTGACCAGCAGCAGGGGGATGACGTAGAGCCGGGCTCTGTCATGGAAGAAGCGGTCGAACAGCCAGCCGCCGAGGAAGACGGTCGCGCACATGACCAGGCCGGGGATGGCGGACATGACGCCGGTGTTGATGAGGGAGATTCCGCGCTCCTCCAGCAGGTAACTCGGCACCCATGTGATCAGGCCGTAGCCGAGCATGTTGGTGGCGCAGAAGAGGGCGGCGAACTTCCAGACCGACGCCGAGCGCATCACGGCGCCGAGGCCGAGCCCCTTGTCCTGAACGATGTCGGAGCCGTTGAGGTGGGCGGGCAGCGCCTTGGGCAGCAGCTTCCAGAGCAGAACCCCGATGGCGACGCCGGCGGCGGCGGTGACCCAGAAGGTGTGGCGCCAGCCGAGGACGAGGATGAGCGGCGCGACGATGAGCGGGGCGACGCCGGCGCCGAGCTGGTTGGAAGCGAGCATGGCACCGGCGGCGGTGGCGCGGACGGCGGGCGTGGTGCGTTCGGCGATGGCCTTGAAGGACGCGCCGGGGAACAGGCCCTGGCCGACGCCGAAGAGGGCACGGATGACCAGGAGAGATGCCAGGCCCCAGGCGATGCCGGTGAGGGCGGTGAAGACCGACCAGAGCAGCAGGGAGACCATGAGCTGGCGTCGGGCGCCGAACCGGTCGGCGAGGATGCCGCCCGGTATCTGGCACAGCAGATAGACCAGGGAAAAGGCGGTGATCAGCCAGCCTTGCTCGGTCTTGGTGAGTGCGAAGTCCTCGCCGATGAACGGCAATGCGACGGCCATCATCACCCGATCGACGTAGTCGATCACCCAGACACCCATGAGCAGCCCTACGGTGACGGTCGCCGTCCTGCGTATCTGCGCAGGGGCCAGGGGGCGAGTGTCTTCGGCGAGTCCCATTCACAGACCTCCGGAGCTTTCACGTCAGTGTTCCAGCAACCCTCCATCACGTGACCCGGGAGTGCTTCGTGCAGGGACATGAAGTCGGAGCCGCCAGCGGTGCAATTGCACCAAGCTCGGTCCGCCGACGTTGGCCATCTGTTACGGGATTCGTTCCACAACAGGTGTTCCGGAAAGGGGCTGCCGGGACGCGTTGCGGAACGTAACATCCCGAGGATGGGAATCGGAAGCGATCAGCACTGCAGCCGGCTCGCCGTAGCGTCGGCGCACTGCGCAGGCCGGCCCTCGCGACATCGGGAGGGGCGATGAGCGATCCCATCTGCTCCATGTGTCAACGGCCGTACGACCCCGAGTTCATGACAGGGCTGCCCTGCCGCGTCTTCAGCCATGAAGACGTCGTGACTCCGGGCTGCCCGGCACAGCAGCGCATGATGGCGGAGCTGAGTGAACAGGCCCGCAGTACCCCGCCGGCGGGGGGATGCCTCATGCTCATCCTGGCGCTACCCCTGCTGTTGATGCTGAGGTGGGCCTCGGGCCGCTCGGCGGGACGGGCACGTACGAGGTGAGCCGGCCGGGCAGCGCTCTCTACGGGCAGGCCACCGACGTTTCCCCGGCCCGGCCGGGTGGCCTGACGGGTGGACGCCGTCGGCCCATCCGGCCGATGGGGAGGAGGCCTCGTATCGTGGCTGGCCGGTGCTGACAGGCCGGTCATCGTCGCCGGTACTTTGCAGGTCGTTGTGACGGATCGGAGCGCCGTGGGGCGGAGCCGCCCGTCAGGCCGTCGAATCACCCGGGGACAGACTCGCGTAGCGAGGGTCTCGGGCGCCGGCATAGACCACGACCATCGTGAAGTGGGCCGGCTCCGGGCCTTGGCTGCTGTAGGCGTGCGGGCGGTCGCCTCGCATACGGAGCGCGTCTCCCGCGGCGAGTTGGAAGAGCGCTCCGCCGACGGTGACCGCGACGCTGCCCGAGTGGAGCTGCAACAGTTCCCGGGTGCCGGGCGGATGCGCGGGCGTGGAGATCTTGTCACCGGCAGGCAGCCGGAACTCCCAGAGCTCGGTGAAAGGCGGCTGGCTGTCGTTGATCAGGAGCCTGGCGCGGCCTTCGGAGCGAACCACGGCGTCGGCGGCACGGGAAACGCGGCCAAGCTCCTCCGGGGGCTCCACCAACTCGCCGATCGAAACACCCAGCGTGGCGCTGATCCGGGCGAGCGTCGCGATGCTGGGGTTGGTGCGCATGGTCTCGATCTGCTGGAGCATGCCGCGGCTGACGCCGGACCGGGTGGCCAGCTCTTCCAACCGCCAGCCTCGGGCTTGACGTGCAGCGCGCAGGTTTGCGGCGAGGGTGTGGCCTACGGCCTCGGCGGGATCGTTCATGGCGCAATGCTGCCCCAGGGTGCAAAATAGTGCGACTATGACACAAGATACTGGTCGTACCGAGCGTCGAGCGGTGCGGCGGCTGCTCGGCGCCAGCTTCGTGGACTTCCTTGGCTCGGGGCTCTTCCTGGCCTTCTCGGCCGTCTACTTCACCGGCGTGGTGGGGCTCGCCGCAGGCCAAGTCGGGCTCGGCATGAGCATCGCGGGCGCCGCGGCCATAGCCGCCGCGATACCGCTGGGCCGGGCGGCCGACCGTTACGGCGTCCGGCGGGCACTGGTGCTGGTGCATGCCTTACGCGCTGCCGGAACCGCCGCCTACGCCTTCGTCGGTGACTGGTGGGGGTACCTCGTAGTCGTCACGATCATCACGGTCGCCGACCAGATCGCGACTGCGCTGACCCAGGCGTACGTGGCAGAGATCGTCGAAGGGAACAGCCGGGTAAAGGTGCTGGCCTCGTATCGGACGGTGATCAATCTGGCGATCAGCGTCGGCGGTCCACTCGGCGGGCTGCTGGCCGGCACCGGACTCTTCCGGACCATCATCCTGGCCAACGCGGCGGCCTATCTTCTGGTCACCGCGGCCTTCGCCACCCTGCCCCAACCGGTTCGGGCCGAAGAGCCCGCCCCGGTCCGGCGGGGCTTGGGCGTGCTGCGCGACCTGCGGCTGCTCTCGCTGGCTGGTGTGGATGGCGTACTGCAGCTTTGGCAGCCGATCCTCAACCTCGCCTTTCCGCTGTGGCTCGCCCAGGCGACCACATTGCCGGACGGCTTACTCGGGGCGCTGTACGCCATCAACACCGTCCTCGCGCTCGTCTTCCAAGCTCTCATTGCACGCCACATCACAAGCCTCAGAGCTGCCCGGCGATGTCAGCCCGTCGCTGCGGCATTCGCTGCCGCCGCCTGTCTGTTGTTCTGGTACGCGGCCCAGTCGATACCTCTTGCACTCTTCTGTGCTGCGCTGGTGATGCTGACCGCGGCGGAACTGATCGCTGTCCCCGCGGCCTGGACGTTGTCGTACGCCTTCGCTCCGGATGACCAGAGAGGCGAGTACCTGGCGGCGTTCGGCATGGGTCGCGCGGTCAGTCGCTACGTTGTCGGTCCCATCTTGATCACCGGCATGCTCCAACTGGCCGGTGGTTGGACCTGGGGCGTCCTGGCGCTGCTCTTCGTCGCCGCAGGCATCATCGCCCCCCTGACCATCAGGAACGCAGACGCAACGCGGTCGGCCCTTGGCCTGCCCTGTGGAAATGACGGCGGCCGCGATTTCCGGGGGTGAGGTCGAAGCACTGGTAGGGGATTGCGCGCGGCGGTGACGCTGGTGCAGTGGTTCACCTCGGGCGCGGTCACCAAGGCGCGATCCGGGGTGTCGGTGGGACTCGTGTCACCAGGCCCAACCGAGCAAGATCTATCGGGCGAGCCCGAAGGAGATGTCGCGCACAACGACCTGCGGAAACACCGACGTCCGCAAGTCTCCGCCGGACCTGTCCCACGATGTTCGAGCCTGGAAGCTCGCCTGCGCGGCCCGTTCCGGCCGTCCTCCGGTGGCACTCCGACCTGCCGGAACGCGAACGCGTGCACCTGATGATCCAAGCCTTACCGACACCCCGGATTGCGCCACCCGCCACCCCGCCGACCTGCCGGAACGCCGCGAACCGCGGCAGAACCGCCGGCAGTATCGTGGCGGGATGATCGAGCTTCGAGAGGGCGGTGTAATCGACTGCTCCGCCGCGCGGGTGTGGGCGGTGGTCGCCGACTACGCGCAGGACCCGCGGTGGCGGAAGGGCGTCGAGACGATGGCGCCGTCGCCCGAGGGACTCGTGCGGGTGGGGACGACCACCGCCGAGGTCATGCGGTTCGCCGGCAAGACCTATCGCAACCGCGGCGAGGTCGTGGCCGTGGAGCCGGGGCGGTCGTTCGCGTGGCGGACCACCTCGGGGATCGTCGCCGAGGGCGGCAGGCTCGTCGAACCGCTCGGTGAGGAACGGTGCCGCTTCACCTTCCACGTGCGCGTCACCCCGCGCACCGGCTCCGAGCGGGTGCTGGAGCCGGTGCTCAGGTGGTTGCTGCGGCGCTCGATCCGTGCGGACGTCCGCCGGCTGGCCGTGGGGTTCGGCCGCGCTGCTTGAGGGCGCCGTCCACGGGTTCTACGCCGAAGCCCCGGACGGCGTTCCTGAGCAGCACTGCCCTGGCCGCAGTGGCCTCCCCCGAGGCCACCCGCCGGACCAAGCGCCCCATCGCCCCAGTCTCGTTAGGGATCTGGCCCGTGTGGCGTTCACGAACACCGCGCGCGCCCGGCAAGGGGCGTTCAGGAGTGGACGGCGCGGATCTCCGTCACGGTGAACGCGTCGACGATGTGCCGGTTCTGCACCAGGAACCCCACCACTCCCGCCACCGCCTCCACGCCCAGAGCGGCTGTCACCCGTGCGCTCAGAAGGTAGACCAGGGGCGTCGACGGCTGGGTCAGCGTAAGCCCGCGGTCGTGGCGGTGCACGTCCTGCAACGCCCTGATGGGGATCGGCCGCTCGGTGGTGAACCACGCCGCGACCTCCCATTGCGGATGTGCCGGATCGGCGTCGGCACAGGCGTGGTAGCAGGCGACGCAGCCATGGCCGGCATGCCGCCCATGCGGACAGGTCCATTGGGCGATCTCGGCCGGGCTCTGGTCGTGGGCGCTCAGGACGGCCGCTTCGGTGACGCGGCGGCGCGCCGGCCGCGGCCGGTCCTCCGGCGGAGAGTCAAAGTCGCTGCTGATGATCGGATCCCTTCCCGGCTGCATCCCAACACGTCGGAGCCTAGCGGCGGCGGCTGGACTTCCTGGAAAGGCGGTTCCATGACGGCGTCGAATCGCCGTCGTCGTCCGCGTAGGAGCCGCCCATCTTCATCGAGCGGCTTCCGCTGCAGGAGCGCGCACGGGTGCGGTCGTCATGCGCGAGGGGGCGCGGCGGGCGCAGGCCGTGCTCGTCGCCATGAACGCCGTCTCGACCCTGCCGGCGGCGGCGCAGCTCGGCGTGACGCCTGCCTCGCTCGTGCTCGGCGCGGCCCCGGGGAGTCACCCTTGCCCAGCCGCTGGCCGTCATGCGCGCCCGCCGCGCCCAGCGCGGCTGGTGCGTTCCGGGTTTGCAGGTCAGTTCACCAGGGCGCGATCAGGAGCTTCCTGGATGATGCGGTCGGCGGTCTCCTCAGGAGCAAGGGCTGCGGTGTCGAACCACCAGCCGGCATCGCCGAGCTGGGAGGAGAGTGGCGAAGAAGTCCGGCTGCTCGCGGCTGGGGATCACCCAGTCGATCACGGGCGTGAAGCCGGCGTCGGAAAAGTCGTTCGCCGGCATGCACAGATCACGGTTGCACAGCTCGACTTGCCGCGCTGTCTCGTCGCGGGCTCGCCAAGGGCCCCCACACGCCCGCTGACGATCAGCCTGCTGAGGAATCGCCGTAAAGCCGGGCGGCGCACTGCAGGCGCTCAACGATGTCAGCGCGCCTGGTGATCGACGATCGCTTTTCAAATCGCGCACCGCATGGCCCGACAGTTGCCTGGCGGAGAATGAGGTGATCGGGTGCGGAGGAGCTAGATGACGATGAGTAGTGGCAGGGTGTCTGGTCCATCTCGATTAGGTCTTCGTGGGCTGCTCGGACTGGTGACGGCAGGGATGGTGGGGTGCGGCGCGGTTGTGAACTGTGGGCCTTGCCCTGGGAGTCGTGTGCAGCTATTCGCAGATGCTGCGATCGCCGCAACGGGCTACACGTATGAGCTGTGTCCGGAACGCGGTCCGTGTACGAGAGCGCGGTGGGTGGAGCCTGAGTTCATCACGGGCACCCCGACGCGTGGCGCTGACGGCGGTTCTCAGGTCCCTATCTTCGGTGTCGCTCTTCCTGGGGATGCGACCGATTATTCGCGGATGAGGGTGTCGGTGCGCCTGCTGAATGTCGCCGGCCGGGTTATCGGTCGCGGGCAGGCCACCTTTCCGGCTTACATTCCGATGAGGCGGGAGGGGTGTCAATGCTACGACGCATTCGTGGAGGTCTTCATCACGCCCTCCGCGCCAGACGGTGATCGGCGTTCGTGGTCGGGTCACCCTGGCAGAGCAGACTGACATTTCCGCTGCGGGTCGTCTCCGGCGGTGAAGTGCCGCAACTGTGGGCTGAGCCCGGAAGTGTTGCCGCCAAGTACACCGTCAAGCACGACGGCGGCACCGCGGACGTGGTCGTCGACCAGACCGACAACGCCGGAACCTGGGTCGACCTCGGCTCCTGCACCTTCACCGCCGGCACCGCCCAGAGCATCACCCTCACCGACGCCGCCAACGGCCCCCTGATGCCTTGAGCCCGGCCCAGAGATGTCATGGGGGTCGGTGGCGGGCCGTCCTGGTTCTACCGGAACATGTCTCCGTTCGTCAGAGGGTGCGGCGCGGGCCCGCCTGGGCGCGGATGGCGGTGGTCGCGGCGTTCAGTTCCTGCTCGTCCTTGATGGTGCGGTTCTCCTCGTACGTGACCCCGGGTGGCGGGGCGTCGTGGCCGAGTGGGTCGGCGTCCCAGAAGTTGCCCCGGTAGACGACGTTCTCCAGCGGCGGGCCCACGTGCAGCACCGCCGTGTTGTCGGCGCGCGCGACGACGTTCTCCTCCACCCGCACCCAGGACGCGCCGTAGTCGGTGTAGAGCCCGAAGTTGTACGGCGTGCGGGTGTCCTCGATGACGTTGCCCAGCACCAGCGCCCCGTCGTCATGGGAACCGCCCTGCGGCCCCGACACGTACACGCCGCCGCCGTCGGCCAGCACCTGCATGGTGTCGACGGTCCGGTTGCGTACGATCCGGGTGTCCTCGCCGGGCCCGGCGGTGATCCCGCAGTGCGGCACGTCCCTGACCTCGTTGTGCGCGACGACGCACCCGGACGTCCCCATCACCGCGATCCCCGGCGATCCCGGATATTCGAGCCCGACGCCGCGCACCAGGTTGTCCTCGATCACCGTGCCCCGGCTGCCCGTCACCACGACGGCCCCCGCCGAGAGCGTGTCGAAGTCACAGCCGCGCACGACGTGCCCCTCGCCGCCGGACACCCCCAGCCCGGACGCCCCCAGCCTGGTGAACCGGCACCCCTCGATCACCACGTCCGAGCAGTCCTCGAACGTGACGCAGGCGGGAATCGTCACGGAAGCCGTGGGATACGTCACGGACGCCCCCTCGCCCAGCTCCGCCACGCCGACGCCGCCGCCCTCGTAGAAGCCGCTGCCGTGGTAGTGCACGAAGCCCTCGGGGCGGCTCGGGCGCAACCAGGTCGCCTCGGCGAACGTCAGCCCGCGGAAGGTCACCCGCCGCGCGCCGGACCCGCGTACCAGGGTCTCCAGCGCCGGGGCGACCACCCGCGTACGGGCCGGGTCCTCGCCGGGACGGGGCAGGTAGCGCAGCACGTGGTGGCCCGGCCGTGAGCGGTCGAGCACGAACGTGCCCGGCTCGCGCAGGAAGCTCGGGTCGTTCTCGATCCTGGTGGGCAGGCCGGGACCGGCGGAGGTGGTGCCCTCCCAGGTGGAGTTGTACAGCTCGGCGGCCCACCCGAAGGCGGGCGTCGCCATGGTGATCACGGTCCGGTCGCCGTCCTGGGCGACGTCCGCGACGGGCAGGCGGCCCTCGGTCCACGGGTACACGCCGCGGTGGACGAACTCCACGTCGCGCGGGCTGGTCCAGGCCAGCGGCGCGGCGCTGTCGGTGACGTAGCCGGTGGCGGTCGCGGCCGGGGACGAACCGGGCAGCCCCTCGATCCCGGCCCGGGCGGCGCGGCGGCCGTCCACGTAGAGCTGGCGGGTCTCCAGGTCGCCGACGTCGGCCAGCCAGACGCCGTCGCGCACCTGCCAGCCGGTGATCGTCCGGCCACCGCTCAGCACGACGTCCTCCTGGTCGGGGGTGCCGTGGCCGTACGCCTGGTAGGCGGTGCCCGAGTCGGCCTCGGTGAGCTCCAGAGGCTCGCCCAGCACGTGGACGCCGCGCCTGAGATGGACGACGGACTCCCCGCCGGACTCCCTGGCGGCCTCCCGGGCGCGTTCGAGGGTGGCGAAGGGGCGTTCGAGGGAGCCGGGCCAGGAGTCGTCCCCGCCGGGGGCGGCATGGAAGTGGAACACAGGTTTCCCCTTTGCTGTTTATGGCGTACACGGAGTAATACACCATAAACGAGGGAGGTGCCAATGGCGCGAGGTGTGGCGGGGGACCCGGACCACAGGGTCGAGCTGCTGTGGCGGGACGCGGAACGGGAGCCGCGGCCCGGCCTCAGCCTGGGCCGGATCGTGCGGGCCGCGGTCGAGCTGGCCGACGCCGAGGGCCTGGAAGGGTTGTCGATGCGCAAGGTCGCCGACCGGCTGGGCTTCACGACCATGTCCCTCTATCGCCACGTACCCGGCCGCGACCAGCTCGTGGACCTGATGCGCGACGAGGTGCTGGGCGAAGCCCTCGTCACCGCTTCGGACACAGCTCTGGACGCCGGCCCGGATGCCGGCCCGGACGCCGCCTCGGACGCCGATGGCGGTTGGCGGGGGCGGCTGGAGGAGGCGGCCCGGCGGGCGTGGGACCTCCGCATGCGGCACCCGTGGCTGGCCGAGGTGCGCGGCTCCCGCCACCTGCCGGGCCCGAACGCGGTCGCCCACTACGACCACATGCTCGGCGCGCTGACCGGCACCGCGCTGCGGCCGTCCGAGGTGGTCGCGGTGGTCGGCCTGCTCGGCCGGTTCGTGGACGCCGAGGCGCTGCTCGTGGCCGAGACCCGGCGCGAGGAAAGCCGCAGCGGCGTGTCCGAGCAGGAGTGGTGGGGTGCCCGCGACTCCCTGTACGAACGCCTCGACCGCTTTCCCGCCCTCTCGCGCCTGTGGGAGACGGGCGGCTGGGACGCCCCGGAGGACTCCTTCACGTTCGGCCTGCGCCGCCTCCTGGACGGCGTCGAGGTGCTGATCCGAGAGCGTGTCGAAAGCCGTGACGAAAGCCGTGATGAAAAATGCCCCGAGTGTGGCACACCACTGGAAACCGCCCCCTCGGGCCGCCCTCGCGTCTACTGCTCGCGGGCCTGCCAGCAACGCGCCTACCGCAAGCGCAGGTCGGCCGACTGACCCAACCCGGCGGGCCTGTGCGGTGCTCGAACGCGAATACCGTTGCTGAACTGGGCGTTCGTAGAGCGATCAGGCCGCTCCGCGGTACTCGGCGATCAGTCCTGTGACGGTCCTCCGGCGGTGGATCGGGGAGGTCATGTCGATCACCTGGCTGGGGGTGCGCAAGGGGTGAGGAGGGAGTGGCCTTGATGCGGGCGATGCTGGTTGAAATGGCGCCCGTATTCGGTCAGGACCTTGCGCAGGTGCCGCCCGCCTGGATGAGCGGTAGTCGCGGCACTCGCGCCGTAGCGTTCCTGCGAACCGTTCGGGCGGCGGAGTCGCCGGAGGCTCTCAGCCGATCAGGTTGTAGGCGGCGGCCACACTCAGGTAGGCGAGCGCGGCGAGGACCACGACGGTGCAGTGAACCCGCCCGGCCAGGGTCCACCAGCCCTTGACCCAGGCCAGCCCGGCGGTGACCAGCGTCACCCCGGCCCCGGCCGCGGCCAGGACGGGCAGCGTGGTGATGGTCGTGAACAACGGGCTGCCGCCCAGGAAGAACTCGGCCTGGTTGGCGTCGAAGTCGGCGAACATCGCCACGAGCGAACCGGCGGAGGCCGTGACGAGCACCGCCGTGATCCACGCGGGCAGCCCGGCCAGGCGTGGCCCGCGAACCGGCCGCCGCCGCGCCGTCCGCCCGCCTCCGGCGGCAACCCCGAAAGCACCCGCGACTGCGGATCCATCCTCGGACCCACTGGACCCGCCGGACCTGCCGGACCCGGTGGACCCGCCGGACCCGCCGGAGCCGGTGGGCCTGCGGCGGCGCCGCGCGAGGCGTACGGCGTGCGCGAGGGGTCCGCCCACAGCCGACAGCAGCAGCACGGTCAGGCTCACGCCGAGCACGCCGAGATGAAAGGTGGGCGACTGGTACCAGGCCAGGCGCTCCAGCGGCCCCGCCGGGTTCTCCGTGGCCAGCAGGCCGTCAGGCCGGAACTGGATGGTGCGGTAGCCGTTCTTCTCGCGGAACAAAGCGGGGGCGATCTGCGTCCACTGGCGGCTCTCGGTGGGGCCGAGCGCGACCGCGCCGGTGGTGGTCAGGAGTCCGTCGCCTGCCGCGCTGACCGTCACGGTGCTGGTGAGCGAGCTGAGCTTGCCCAGGTCGGTCATGTCGGCGGCCAGGGCCGTACGGTAGGTGCCGGCGTACTGGGCGACGTCGGGCAGCGGCCCCGGCGTGCCGTCCGCCGGGGCGGGGGCCGGGGCGAAGCGGTCGGCGAAGGCGTTGACCAGGGACCAGGCGGAGTCGGGGCCGCCCTTGCCGATGCCGTTGTAGGAGGCGTAGACGCCGATGCCCCGGTGGGGGATCAGCGCCATGATCGCGAAGTAGCCGGGAATGTTGCCCCGGTGCACCAGCAGGCGCCGGCCGTTCCTGGTGTACTCCTGGAAGCCGTACCCCATGCCGGCGGTGCCCTCGGCGTTGCCGAAGTGGCGGCTCTGCATGAGCCGCACGCTGTCCGGCCTGAGTATCCCCCCGCCGCCGGTCAGCTGGGCCAGCATGAACGCGGCCATGTCGGTGGCGGTGGAGCGGAAGCCGGCTCCGTGCGGCGGCATGTGCCCGTATTTGGCCCCTTCCGCCCGGACCTGGTGGCCGTCCTGGAGACGGTAACCGGGGGCCAGCGCCTGGGCGACGGGGCCGGGCTCGGGCTGGGCCATGCTGGAGTGCGTCATGCCGAGCGGGCGGAAGATGTTCTCCTGCACGTACTGGTGGAAGGGCAGGCCCGAGCGCACCTCGACCAGGTAGCCGGCCAGGCCCATCCCGTAGTTGGAGTAGACGGCCCTGGTGCCGGGCGGCCGGATCCGGGGCGGCTGGTGGTCGGCGAGGTGGGCGCCGAGCGGGTGCACATCACGGGCGGTGGCCGCGCCGGTGCCGAAGTCACCGCCGGCGAACCCGGCGGTGTGGGTCAGCAGGTTCGCCATGGTGACCGGCCGGCCCGGGTAGGCGTCGTCGATCTTGAACGTGGTGAGGTACTGGTTGACGTCGGCGTTCAGGTCGATCCGGCCCCGTTCGACGAGCTGCATGACGGCGGTGGCGGTGATCAGCTTGGCCACCGACGCGGGGGCGAAGACCGTGCGCTCGGCGTCCACGGGACGGCCGGTCTCCACCTCGGCGACGCCGTACCCCTGGGCGAAGACCTGACGGCCGCCCGCCACGACGGCGATCGCCGCCCCGGGGATGTGGTGCTCCTTGAGCTGGCGGGGCACGTAGGCGTCGGCGAACTGCCGTGCCGACCGTGCCGGATCGGCCGCCGTCGCGGCGGCGGGGGCGCTCACTGCCAGCAGCGGCGCGGCGACTGCCAGCGAGCACATGAGGGCACGCCAGCGGGATGATTTGCGTTCGAGCAGCATGAGCTGCTCTCCTTTCTGTGGGAGCACGTACGCGTCAAAGGCACGCCGTCACGGCGTGGTCGTGCGGTTCCGCCGTCCGGGGGTGAGTTGCCGCTCGCCCCCGGACCTGTGTCACAGGGTCGTCAGTCGACGCTGAGCAGGATCCTCTCCATCGCCGCGACCTTCTCCGTCAGCTCGCCCATCCTGGCCTGCACCTCACCCTGCCGCTGCACGGCCTGCTCGGCCAGTTCGCGATATCTGGCCATCTCGGCCGTCAGCACGTCGGTGCGGTGCCGTTCGAACCGGAAGTAGAACGCCATGCAGGCCGTGATCGCGCCGAACAGAATCAGCACGACCACGATGGGGATCACGATGGAACCGATGTCGATCACTGCGGGGTCTCCTGCACCTGATGGGGTCCTTCCTCGTCGTCCGCGCGCAGAGCCGCGAGGACGGTGTCGATCGTCAGGGTGAGTTCGAAGGGCAGCAGCTCGATGTACTTCATCGCCTTGCCGTCGGCCGACAGCTCCAGCCGCCCTTCGATCAGCCCCGCCTTCTCCAGCCGCTCCAGATGCATGTAGAGCAGCGCACGGGACACCTTGATCCGGCGGGCCAGCTCGCTGACGTGGATTCGGCCGTCGGCGAGCTCGGCGAGGATCTGCAACCTGAGTGGATGCCCGACCGCGCCGAGCAGGCGGAGCAACTCTTCGCTGGTCGGCATGTCGTCCTTGGAGAGGGTCTGTCTTGCACCTGTTAGTTCAGTCTTACAGGTGCAAGTGTACGCGTCAAACCCGGGACGCTGAGGTCGGCCACGTCGTGGGGTTCCGGGCGCGGCGGGCGAGTCCGAGGCGCACATGACGATGGGCGCGGCCTGGTGGCCGCGCCCATCGTGAGGCTCGCGTCGTGGTCAAGCGGCGTGATCACGCCTCGCCGCGTCGGGACGTGGATCGCCTTACTTAGGGCCTTCCTACGGCTGGTCTCCGGCCTTCTCGACGACCTTGGCCGTCATCCGTGCGCTCCACACCAGAGGAGTGCCCGCCTTGACCGTGCGGGTCGCGCCGCCAGGAAGGTCGAAGGTGCGATCGGCAACGCTCTCGCCGTACGTCCCCAAGAACTGGTAGTCCTGCGCGCTCACGATGATCTCGAAGCGTTCCCAGGTTCCCGTGTACGCGAACGCGACCCCGTGGCGGCCTGCCGCGTCGATCGCGTCCTGCTTGACCGCGACCCCCTGGATCATGGGCAGCGCCCGGAACAACGCGGCCCGCACGTCGGCGACCAGCGGCTGCTCGCCCAGCAACTGGGAGATCGTCCGGAAGATCCGCTGCTGCCTGGTCGCGTCGGCGTCGTCGAACTCCGTCACGGGAGTCGCGTCGACGCTCGCCCCGATCCTGGCGATCATCTCCTCGGGTGTGACCGGCGCCTCGGCCAGGTCCGCGCCCGTGACGCCGGGGCCGTACTCCTCCGTGACGAGCTTGCCGCGTCCGTCGTCCAGCGCCAGTTGCTTGCCGTCCAGGCTGTGCCACGTCTCAAGAGTCATGCGCCGGTCGCGATCCACCTCGGGCTCCGGCTCCTTGCGGAGCGGAGCGATCGTCTGCTTCACGTACAGCCAGCGGCCCGGCGACGGCGTGATCTCGTACGGGTCGGTCTCGGCGCTCCTGGCCGCCTTGTCGCCCAGTTCCCGGACGCTGGCGACGGGGGCGGTGGCAGGCCGTTCACTGCCGCGTACCGTGATGATGCCCGCACCGACGGCCAGCGCGACCGACGCGGCCAGCGCCAGACGCCAGGCCAGGCGCGGCCCACGCCGCCTCGGCGGGCGCCTCGGTGTGGGCATCGGTGTGGGCATCGGTGTGGGCCTCGGTGCGGACATTGGCGTGGGCATCGTCGGCGTGGGGGCCGGTTCGCGCATGGCCTCCAGCAGCCGGGTGCGCGCCGCCTCTTTCGCCTCGCCGGTGATCGCCGGGGTGGCATCGAGGAACCGTCCGAATTCGTCCATCATGCGTCCTCTCTCATGTGGCTGACGGTGCCGAGGGCGGCCCGCGCCTGTTTGCGGGCCCGGTGCAGGCGCGAGCGCACGGTCCCGATCGGGATGCCGAGCGCTCGCGCCACCTCGTCGTAGGCCAGGTCTCCCAACGCCACCAGCAACAGCACGTCGCGATCACCGCTGGCCAGGCCCGTCAGCGCCCCCGCCAACCGGCGGTCCTCGGCCTGCGCGGCCACGCGCCCGATCACCGCGTCGGCCATGGACTCAGGCGGCGGCTCCGCGCCGGAACGCGCCAGCGCCCGCAGGAACCGCTCCTCGTCGCGGCGCTGCCTCGCGATGAGGTTGGTCGCGATGCCGTACAGCCACGGTCTGGCCAGCGGCTGCGCGTGATCGTAGGAGGCGCGGGAGCGGAAGGCGGCCAGGAACGTCTCCGCCACGATGTCGTCGGCGGCCTGCACGCCCAACCGCCGTGCGACATAGCGATGGATCTGCTCGACATGCCGGTCGAACACCCCGGCGAACTGCTCCGGGTCGTCGATCGACCGGCGGATGAGCTCGGCGTCGTCCGCCTCGACCATCTCCTCCGTTGGGGTTCGTGTCATGCCTGCTGTTTCCCGACGGGACGGATCGAGTTCTCGACGGTCACGGCGTGAACGCGCCCGGGGCCTGCGGGCAACAACAGGCCGGCGATCTTCCCGTGCCCGAGAGGCTCACGATGACCTTGCGCAACGCGCTCATGGCCGCCCTGTCGGCGGGGGCGTGCTCGCGCCCTTCAGGGGGCGCAGGCCAGGGTCTCCGGGGGCGTGGTCGTCGGCAGGTTACGACGCCACTCCTCCTGCGTCAGTGACCGTCCGGCCACCTCGCACACCGCCGCCAGTGGATCCTCGGGGAACGCGACGGCCCACCGTCGTACGGTTCCGTCGGCGCTCGCGCCGGCCAGCGTGGTGCCGTCCGGGCTGAACGCCAGTGATGTGACGTCCGCTCGGGGTCCGGCGAGCGGGTTGCCGAGGGGACGGCGGGTGGCCACGTCCCAGAGCCGGATCTCGCCGTCGCGGCCTCCGGTGGCGATGACGCGTCCGTCGGGGCTGAACGCGGCGGCCCCGGCGCCGCCGAGGCCGTGGGCCTGCCAGGCGTCGCCGATCGGCTGCCGGGTCGCCACGTCCCACACGCGGATGACGGCGTGCTTCTCGTCGGCGGAGATCCCCAGTGTGACCGCGCGGCGGCCGGCCCGGTCGATCTCCACCCACTCGGTCGAGTCCTCGACGAACCGGGTCGAGGAGCCGGTGCCGACGTCCCAGAACCGCAGGGTCAGGTCCACTCCGACCGAGGCCAGCAGCTTGCCGTCGGGGGTGAACGCCATGTGGGCGACGCCGTCGACGGGGCCGGTCACCACGGTGTCGTCGGGATCGTAGCTTTGCGGGCCGGCTCCGTGGCCGGTCATGACGGGGCCGACGGGCTTGCCGGTGGCGAGGTTCCAGACCTGGATGTCGTTCTCGACGGCGATCGCGGCCAGACGCCAGTCCGGGCTGAACGCGACTCGTCCGTCCGCCAGGGGCAGCGGCGTGCCGGTCGGACGGCCGGTCGCGCGGTCCTTGAGCGTCAGCTTCCCGCCGGTCACGGTGGCGACGGTACGGCCGTCGGGGGACAGGGCGATCGCGCCGGGCGGCAGGGCCTGGAGCCGGCCGGTGGCGAGGTCCCGCAGCCGCAGGCCGCCTTCCGTCGCCATCGCCAGGGCCCGCCCGTCGGGGGTGAAGGAGACGGTGGCGGAGTCACCGGCCTGGACGGCGGGGCCGAGCTCGGTCATGGCCTTGGCGTTCCAGAGCCGCGCCGTCGCGTCGCCGCCGACGGTGGCGAGGAGGGTGTCGCCCGCCGCGAAGCGCACGGCATGGATGTCGCCGGTGTGGCCGGTGACGGTCGTGCCGACGCGGCGGCGGGTGGTGAGGTCCCAGTACTGGATGTTCCGCCTGCCGCTGATCACGGCCAGGGTGCCGCGGTCGTCGCTGAGGGCCAGCCCGTCGATCGGGCCGGTACGGATCGGCGCGCCGGCGGGCCGGAGGGTGGCGGCGTTCCAGAGCCGGACCTCGTCGCCGGTCGAGGTGACCAGGAGGTCGCCGGACACGTCGGCATGCGTCACCGTTCCGGGGATCGGCGATGATGCCCGCCCGGTGGATCTGTCCCAGACTCGTAGCCTGTCGTTGACCACCGCGCTCAACGTCCGGCCGTCCGGCCCGAACATCATCGCGTCGACGGGCCCTCCCGTCTGGATCTGCCGTCCGTCCGGGCGGTCCGCGTTCCAGAACGTGACGCGTCCGCCCGTCGTGGCGGCGGCGAGAGTACGGCCGTCAGGGGCGAACGCGATCGAGGAGATCCGGCCGGTGTGGTCGCCGGTGTCGGCGACCGGCTGGATCGGGGCCGCGAGCGGCCTGCCGGAAGCCGCGTCCCACAGTCGTACGGTGTGGTCCTGCCCGTAGGTGGCCAGCGTCTTCCCGTCGGGACTGAATCGCAGGTGATGGACGGCGCCGGTGTGCCCGGTCGGGATCGTCAGGATCGGCCGGCGGGTGCGGGTGTCCAGCAGCTTGATGACGCCGCCCGTCTCGATCGTGGCGAGCCTGGTGCCGTCGGGGCTGAAGGCGGCCACGTCCGCGCTCGGCAGCACCGCGCGTGCCGTGGTGGCCAGGAAGTCGATCATGCCCTGCCGGCTCTCGTCGCCGGGCGCGATCCGGAAGGAGGTGGCCGACAGCAGGCCGGCCAGGAACGGGTCGTCCTGCCGCACCGAGCGGCTCCGGAAATCGACGGCCGCCGACATCGCGCGCCGGTCGCGTGCCGCGGCCTCCTGGACGGAGTTCGCCGCCAGCAATCCCGCCACGGTCACCGCCGCCACCGCCGCGGTTCCGAACGCGAGCCGGACAACCCGGCGCCGGCGCAGCGACGCCGTGGAGGCTTCCAGGAAGCGTGCGGCCACCGGCTCGACCGCCGGGTAGCGGTCGTCGCCCGCCCAGCGGTCCAGGACGAGCCTGACCTCCTTGAGCTGGCGCGCCGGGTACAGCAGCTCGGCGCGTCTTCCGTGCTGCTCCCAGTCCTCGGCCTGCTGCTGCATCCTGGCGACGAGCAGGCGCCCCGGCCGGTCGCCCTCCAGCCACCCGCCCAGCCGGGGCCAGGCGTCCAGGAGCACGTCGTGGGAGATCTCGGCGGCCTTCTCGCCGAGGACGACCAGACGCATCGCGGCGAAGGCGTGCAGGACCGCGCGGCCGTCGTCGTCCACCTGGTCGAGCGGCAGCGTCCTGCGGGCGTGCCCGTCGGGCACCACCTGGGTCAGCCGGAGGAAGAGCCGGCGCGCCACCTCCTGCCGGTGCGGCGACAGATCCCCGTAGACCTCCTCGGCGGCCTTGCGCACGGCCTGTTCGATCCGTCCCGCGCGGTCGTAGCCTCGCAGGGTGAGGCGGTCGCCCTCGCGCTTGCGCCAGGTCATGAGCATGGCCTGGGAGAGCAGCGGGAGCACGCCCATGTCCTTGGGCCGCGCCCTGAGCTCGTCCATGAGCACCTGGACCAGCGCGCTCTCCACCTTCAGTCCGGCCTTCTCCGCCGGACCGACCACGGCCTGCAGACGCCCGGAATCGCTCATGGGCCCGAGCGTGGTCGACCGGCTGTCCTGGGCGGCGCGCAGCAGGTCGTGCTCGGCGCACCGTCCCCAGAAGTCGGCGCGCACCCCGAGGATGACCACGGCCGCCGGAGCGTCGTCAGGGCCGACCGGCTCCTCGCTGATTGCGCGCAGGACCTCCAGGAACGCCTTGGCCTCGCCCGCTGAACGGACAAGCGTGAAAATCTCCTCGAACTGGTCGACGATGAGGATCAGGCGGCCCGGCGGACGGTCTTCCGCGTGCCGTACGAGGAGTTCGTGGACGACCTCGTGCGCGCGGTGCGGCTGCTGCTCCAGCGCGGGGCACTCGAAGCCGAAGGCGGTGCCCAGCCGGGCCTTCAACTGGGCGAGCGGGGCCCGGGTCGGATTCATGATCGTACGTGGCCACCGCGCGGCCTCGGGCAGGCCGGGCAGGCCGGAGGACAGGCTGGGCAGCACCCCGGCGTGCAGCAGCGACGTCTTGCCCGCACCCGAGGCCCCCGCCAGCAGGTGCAGCCCCGGCCCCCGCACCCTGGCTGCCATCGCCTCGCGCAGCAGCTTCGTCTCCTCCTCCCGCCCGTAGAAGAACGGCCGGTTCAGCACCCCGTACGGCCTGAGCCCCATGTACGGGCACCCGGCGAGCGGGACGTCCGCCTGCGGCTCGGGCTCGGTCCTCCAGCGCAGCCAGTGCACATCACGAGCGAGCTCCGACACGCGGTCGAGGCGGTCCTCCTGCCGCTGGAGCGCCATGTTCTGCTCCTGTACGGCGGCCTCGATCCTGCGTACCGTCTCGTTCAGCTCCAGCTGCAGGAACGCCAGCTCGGAGAAGCTCGAACCGAGCAGGTCCAGCGTCTCCGCGGCCTCGGCCCAGCCGGACGACTCGGCGATGATCTCGGTGGCGCCGACGCCGCGCAGGAGCCTGGCCAGCTCGCGGCTCAGGGCGGCGGCACGCTCGTCGTCGGCTTCCAGCAGCGTGCGGAGTTCGGCGAGCAGTTCGCTCTCGGCGAGCTCCCTGCTGGGCGAGCGCATCCTGTCGGCGAGGCGGACGATCAGCTCGCTGAGGATGTTCGTGCCCAGGCCACCCGTCGACGAGATCAGCTCCGGGACGGCCTGACCGGTCGCCACGCTCACGATGACGGGCGCGGCGGTGGCGGCGGCGAGCATGCCCAGCATCGCGTTCGCGCTCCAGCGCTTGACCCGGCCCGGTGGCCGGCTCTTGGCAGGGCCGGACATCCAGCGCCGGAAGCCCTGGCGCATCTCCGTACGCAGGTCGTCCGGCAAGCCGTGGTCGTCGGCAGGTGCCATCGATCCCCTCCTCCGAGATGATCAACGGTACGCGTCCTGATCAGGTTCCTGTGCGAGAGTATGCGCTGTGGCAGGGGACGGGGACGCCTTTCGAGCACAATGATCGCTGTCACCGGACGCTGTCACGACATGTGCCGGCCAGGGCCCGGCGCCGGGCGGGGGCTTTGCAGAGGACGACCGGTCAGAACTTGCCGGGCTCGAACCTTCGGACGAAGACGTAGGTGTCGGATCGGCTGACCAGCTCTATCACTCTCCTGCGCGGGTGCTCCAGCATGGTGACCTTCACGCATTTCAGCGTGACCCGGCGCCGGCCGAGGAGCGCGTCGTAGGAGAGGTACATCTTGTCGAAGCCCCGGTTGTTCCTCATCCCGACGCCCAGCTGTGTGCGGAACGTCCTCGATCCCGGCGGGTTGAACGGTTTGGCGGCCACGATCGCGTCGGTGGCCTCGGCGGGGCAGCGTACGAGCACGCGAACGTAACTGTCCTGACGCGGGCGACGCGGCCTGATCTTGACCCCCGTCCAATTGCCGATCCCCGCCGGTGCCTTGGGCCGGCCCGCCGCTCCCTCAGGGTTGGTCTGGAGATCGGCACTGTCGCCCTCCTCCACCGGAGGGTCGGGCACCGGCAGGACGGGCGCGGCCGCCGCGATCGTGCAGGGGGTTGCGACAAGGGCCGCGAGCAGGCCGAATGTCGCCACAACCCTCATGATCTCCCTCTCGACGGGCATGTGAAGCGATTGACGATGGAAGGGGGAGTATCCCCAGTATGCGGGCGAGCCCCGGCAAGGAAGGGGATGCCACGCCGTTCACCAGGTGTTCGACGGTTCCGGGCGAGTCCGCGCCGGTTGCCAGCGGCAGATCTTCTTGGCGGTGAGGGTCGCGCCGATGCGGGCGTAGAAGCGTTGCGCGGCGACGTTGGCTTCGGACACCTCCCAGCGGATCACCTTGCCGTCGGCGGCTTCGGCCGCGGCCTGCATCAGCCGTTCGCCCACGCCGTCGCCGCGTTCGGCGCCGGTCACGTAGAGGTCGTCCAGGGCGAGGTAGTCCTGTCCGGACCAGAAGCTGATGCGCTCCAGCCAGGAGACGTAGCCGATGGCCCGGCCGCTCCGCTCGGCGATCAGATAGGTGACCTCCGGGCGGGCGAGCATCCGCGCCAGATCCTCGACGCCTACGGTGATGGCCGCGGCCTGGCCTTGGTGTTCGGCCAGACCGCGAATGAGGTCGTGCACGACGGCGGCGTCTTCGGGCGTGGCACGACGGATCGTTGTCACAGTGATCCTTTCCAGTCGGGTTCAGGGGAGTTGACAGGCCGTGGCGCCCGCGACCGGGCGGTCCCCGCTCACTGAGAGCCGGCTTGCGCCGTGGGTGACGGGCGGCCGGGCGTTACCAGCGCTGCGACGACCGCGCCGACCGCCGATGCGCTCGCGGCCACGGCGAATCCGCTGGTGAAGCCGTTCAACGTGGTCCCGGCCAGGCTCGCGGCTGCGACGCTGGACATGACGGCGGCTCCGATGGACGCACCGAACTCGTGGAAGGTGCTCACGATGCCGGAGGCGATCCCGGCCTCGTGGGGCGCCACTTGACCGAGCGCGGTCGCCGAGGCGATGACGAACATCGCCCCGGTGCCCGCCGCCGCGACGGCCACGCCTGCCACGACGCTGACGACGTTCGTCGAGAAGGCCGGTACGGCCATGCCGATCGCCGCGACCGTCAGACCCGCGACGGCCAGGGCGCGCCCGCCCCAGCGGCCGAGCAGGCGTCCGGTCAGGTTGGCGCCGAGCATCGTCGCCAGCGCGACCGGCAGGAACAGCAGCCCGGCCTGCAGCGCGCCGTAGCCCAGAGCGTGTTGGAAGTAGAAGGTTCCCAGGAAGAACACCGCGATCATCAGTGCCGTGGCCATCAGGATGAGGAAGGCCCCGACCGCCACGGGTCGCCGGGCGAGCAGTCGCACGTCCATCAGGGGCGAACGCGCCCGCCTCTGCCACAGCACGAACAGCACGTAGCCCACGGCAGCGGCGAGCACGAGCCACCCGGTGAGGGCGCTGAGCCACCCCCGCTCGCCGGCGGCGATGAGGGCGTAGATCAACGACGCGCCGGCGGACGTCACCAGGATCGCACCGAGCACGTCGAGCCGGGGCCGGGAGGCGGGCGAAGGCGTACGCGCCGGGAGCAGTACGGCGAGGACCACGGCGATCACCAGGCCGATCGGCACGTTGACGTGGAACACCCACGACCATCCCGGACCGGCGGTGAGCAGGCCGCCCAGGAGAACGCCGAGCGCGGCGCCGCCGCCGCCGAGCGCGGACCAGACACCCAGGGCCTTGTTCCGCTCCTCTCCGTCGAACAGGGCGACCACCAGTGACAGCGCCGCGGGCGACAGCAGCGCGGCCCCGACGCCCTGGGCCACCCGACCGGCGAGCAGCATGCCCGCCGACCCGGCCAACCCTGTGACCAGCGAGGCGACGGTGAACAGCAACAGGCCGGCGATCACGATCCGCTTGGCGCCCAGCAGGTCCGTGATGCGGCCGCCGAGCAGCATGAGGCCGCCGAAGGTGAGCGTGTACGCGCTGACCGTCCAGGTCAGGGCCTCGCGACCGAGGGCGAGGTCCGTCTCCATGTGGGGCAGCGCGATGGCGACGACGGTGACGTCGAGGATCAGCATGAGCTGGGCCACGCCGAGGAAGCCGAGGATGCGCCACCGGGCCGGGAGCGGCTCGTGGAGCTCTGCCTGAGCGGGCACTGCAGGTTGGGTCATCAGATCCTCCAGCCGATATCTCGTATGTCCATATACGAGTTCCGCTGGTCACTATAAGCCGTATATGCGCATACGAGATAGACTGGGGGCATGGCTGCACCTCCTGCGCGCTCCAGGCGCCGTGCCGATGCCGAGCGCAGCATCGCCCGCATCGTGTCCGCGGCACGCGAACTGATGCGTTCGGACCCGCATGCGACCACCGATGACATCGCCCGCGCCGCCGGCGTCGGGCGGATGACCCTGTACGGGCACTTCCGGACCCGGGCCGACCTCGTCGAGGCGGCACTGGTCGAGGCGCTGCGAGACGGTGACGAGCTCCTGGCCTCCGTCGACCTGACAGGCGACGCGCGCGAAGCCATGGGCCGCCTGCTGGCGTCCAGCTGGGAACTGGTGGCCGAATCAGCGGCCCTGCTGGCCGCGGCCGAAGGAGTCCTTCCCGCGGGACGGGTCCGGGACCTGCACGCCGAACCCGCCCAGCGCATGGCCGACCTCGTCCACCGTGGCCAGGATCAAGGCGTCTTCCGTACCGACCTGCCCGCCGCCTGGCTGGTCAGCCTCACCCACTACATCCTGCACGGCGCGGCGAACGAGGTACGCCAAGGACGCCTGGCCCGTGACGATGCCGCCGACACGGTCACGAAGTCCATCCAGTCGGTGCTGGCCGCCTGAGGCGGGAGCCCGGTTCCGGCGTGGGGCGGCGGACTCACCGCATGCGTGGCCTGGACAGGATTCAGAGCAGTTGTGCTTGCGCGAATCCGGCGAGCAGCACGGCGAAGCCGCCGATCTCGCCCACGATGAGCACCGCCATGAACGCCGTTGTGCCGCGGACGGGATGGCGGAACTGATTGCCGGTGTCCCGGCGCCGACCGTGAAAGACGTAGCTCGCGATCGCCGCGACGAAGAACGCCACGACGACTCCCGCCGCGACGAGATCGACTGCCGCCGGCCAGCCGCTCAGCTCGACGAAGACAGCGATCAGCAGGGTCGCGAACGAATACAGCAATGCGGCGCGATGCGCGATGTCCACATAGGGGTGAGCCCTGTGGCGCGCCGAGTGGATCACCTGCCGGTAGTTCCATACGCCCAGCACCAGGGCCGCCATGAAGATCAGTCCTGCCAACAGCAGCACGACGACGGTGTCGTCCCCCAGGGGCACGGCGCTACGCATGACGGGCCTCCGGGAAAGGGCCGGGTGGCGAGGCCGGCTCTGACCCGTCGTGAGAAACGGCGAGTCCGCCGCCTGAGGCGACCGGCGTGACCGTTCTGGCCGACCGGCAACTGACCGTTGCTGATGCTCGTCCCTCTCTCGGCGCTTCTCGCGGTGCCACGCCCCACTACCTCTCCGATAACTCGAACATAGATGTTCGGGTTATTGGAGCCTATCTGACTCTTCGGCGCAGGGGCGACAGCTGAGGGCTTCCACTCCGAACCTGACCAGCCGCCGCCGGGCCGTCCTGGCCGGACGGAACGCCGAAAGCGTCGGCGACCTGGGCGGCCCGTCGCCGTCGCGCCCGTACGCGAGGCCCGCGACCGGGGCGCGCTCATGGTCGGCTTCCGTCCCGCCCTGGTTCGCCTGGCCCCCGCTACGGCTGCGCGGCACCGGCGGCGTGATTCCCGGCGGCACTCGCGCCCTGGCTCGTCACCTGGTGCCCCGCTTCCTCAAGGACGGTGATGGCCTGTTGTTTCCTCGGCTCGGGAACCAGAACCAGGTCGGCATGGAAAGTCGAGGCGACGAATACCGGGATCGCCGCCTCCGCCAGCGGCTTGACGATCGCGGACAGCATTCCGGGAATGTCCAGGCCATGCGCTGTGGCGCCTCCGTAGAAGCCGATCCACTGCTCCGCTGCGTCCACACCGCTGGCCTCGCGGACCACGGTCAGCCCTTCCGGAGCTCGGACGAGCACCAGCCAATCGTCCTCGGGCACCCCTTCATGCGGCAGATGCTCGACGGCGAATGCGGCAGACAGGATGTTGAGGTGCTGGGCGGTAGATGCGTTCATGGGCATGTGTCTACCAGGCACCCCTTATTTCGACCCCCGTCTATCTTGACGAACGTCTAAGCAGCGTGGGATCGTCATGCCTGATTCGACAAAGGTCGAAGTGTTGATGCCTCGACCTCACACCCGCAGAAGGGAAACCATCATGACGACGGGCCAGACCAGCGGCGGCTTCATCGGCGACCTGGCAGAGGCTTTCGCGCCGCCCGCCGCCGGTGGCTGCTGTGGAGCTCCTGCCGCCGCCTCCGCGGCCGGTGACACGGCCGACCAGGCAGAGGCAGCCGCAAACGCCTGCTGTGGCAGCACGGCCGCCGCCCAGCAGGCCGCCCAGGCCGGTTGCTGCGGTCAGGCCCCAGCCGCCGCCCCGGCCGTCGAGGCAGCCGCCACCGGCTGCTGCGGATGACCTCCACCATGCCGGACCTCCCTCAGGCGCCCGGCCTGGCCGCCGTCGTGGAGCGGGTGTCGGCGGCGCGGATGCAGGCCACGGTGCACGAGCTGGCCCGCGACCGCTACGCCGGGCGGCGCGTGGGCACAGCCGGAGGTCGCGCCGCCGCCGCCTGGCTCGCCGAGCGGCTGCGCGAGCTGGGCGCCGAGGTCGAACTCGACTCCTTCCCCGTCGCCGACGTGCGGGAGCTGTATGCCACCCCGGTGCTCGAATGGAACGCAGGCGACCGAAAGCTGCGCCTGGAGCACCGGCGGGACTTCGTCGAGCACCTCGCCACCGCCGACTCGCCGGACCTGCGCACCGCGCCGCTCGCCGCCGCCGCCGAGGCCGACCTGCGCGGCCGATGGGTGCTGGCCGAGGCCGGGGACTGGGCGCACGCGTGCGAACGAGCCGAGGCCCACGGCGCGGCCGGCGTGCTGACCGCGCGCGGCACCGACGCGGAGGGGTGGATGCCCAAGATGATCGCCGGACCGGCCCCCCGCGCCGTCCCGATCATCGCCCTTCGCGCCGACCTGCACACCCGCCTGGCCGACGCGCTGGCCGCCGGGCCGGTGCGGGTGACCGCGTCGATGCCGCTCCGGCAGATCTCCACGGACGGCCGCAACGTGCACGCCCGCTTCCCCCACGCCGGAGGAGCGGGGAGCGGGCCGCGAGTACTGCTGGCCGCGCACTACGACGGCGTCGGCGACGACCCCGGCCTGCGGCTGCCCGCGGCCGCCGACAACGCCTCCGGCGTGGCCGCCGTCCTGGAGGCCGCCCGCGTCCTGACGGCGGACCCGGCCGTCCGGGCCGAGCTGTCGGTGGTCTTCCTGGACGCCGAGGAGGCCGGGGCATGGGGCTCGGCCCACCACGCGCCCGCGCTGCCGTCCGACACATTGGTGATCAACCTCGACGGCGCCGCGCACCTGCACCAGGCCGCCTCGGTCGAGGCCGGGGGCCCCGCCCACGCGCTGCTGGCCACCCTGGACCAGGCCGCCCGCCTGACCGGCGTGCCCCTCCGAGCGGGCGCGATGGCCTCCGACAACCGCCGCTACGCCGCCGCCGGCCTGGCCGCGATCGGCATCGGCATGGGCATGCCCGGCTACCAGACCCCCGCCGAAACCCCCGACCGCGTCGAACCGGACACCCTCGTGGCGGCGGCCCGGCTGCTGGTCGCCACCGTGGGGCTGCCGGCCGCCCAGACCTCGATCTGATCAGGCCCGTGGCCTAACCGGTGACGTCGAGTTCGGCGTACATGCCGGCCGAGTAGTGGCCCGGGAAGTTGCACAGCAGCTCGTATCGGCCCGGTCGCAGTGTCAACGTGGTCCAGCTCGTGGATCCAGGAGCTATGCCGTTCCCGGCGCCCGCCCCGCACGTACGAGACGCCTCGCCGAGGCTGCCCGCCTCGCTGACGCGCCCGTCCGAACCGGTCACCCGCCGTCCCGGCGCGTGCCCCGCCGGGAGCGGCAGCACGACGACCTCGTGGGCGAGGACCCCCTTGTTGTACGCACGCAGCGAGACCTTGCCGGCGGGAACGCTCGAAGGCGTGGCCGTCAGTCTCATCCGCGTGCCATGCGGCCCTGAGCCGTACGGGGGGCCAGGGCGCACCATGCCGGATCCCATCTCCCCGAGGGACACATCCACCACATGCCCTTGGAGCGGTGGCGCAGTGCACGCAGGCTGCTGATGTGGCGTGATCGCCGCACCCGGCGCGGCTCCTCCCAAGCCGAGGTTTGCGCACATGACGGCGCTGATCGATGCGTACCTGATGGTGTGCAGCCACATGCTCGGCACCTCCGTCGCTCCGCCTCCGCTTGAGGCCGGCCGTCCTGAGGCTCTGGGTGAGGAGACCTCACCCAGGTCCACCTGCCCCAACGGAGCCATGGCATGCGCACGCCCCCATCCGTCTCGTGGCCGCCTTCGCCGTCGTTCAGTGCAGGCGAGTCAGCCAGGCAGCAACTCGCCGAGCAACTTCTCCACTTGGAGGCGGATGTCGTCGCGGATGGCTCGGACGGCGTCGATGCCCTGGCCGGCGGGGTCGTTGAGCTTCCAGTCCTCGTACCGCTTGCCGGGGAAGATCGGGCAGGCGTCGCCGCAGCCCATCGTGATGACCACGTCGGAAGCTTGGACCGCGTCGACGGACAGGACCTTGGGGCGGGCGGCGGTGATGTCGATGCCGACCTCGGCCATGGCCTCGACAGCGACCGGGTTGACCTGCTCGGCCGGGGCGGAACCGGCCGAGCGGACCTCGACGCGGTCGCCTGCCAGGTGGGTGAGCCAGCCGGCGGCCATCTGGGAGCGTCCGGCGTTGTGCACGCAGACGAACAGGACGCTGGGCTGGTCAGGCATGCATGGGCTCCTTGGCGAACAGGCGGCGGCCGGCCAGGCTGACGTAGACCAGGGCGACCAGGACGGGAACCTCGATGAGCGGGCCGACCACTCCGGCCAGAGCCTGGCCGGAGGTAACGCCGAAGACGCCGACCGCCACCGCGATGGCCAGCTCGAAGTTGTTGCCGGCGGCGGTGAAGGCCAGGGTGGCGGAGCGCTCGTAGCCCAGGCCGATCAGCTTGCCGGCCAGGAACGATCCGCCCCACATGAGCGCGAAGTAGGCCAGCAGCGGCAGCGCGATGCGCGCGACGTCGCCGGGCTGGGCGGTGATCGTGCCGCCTTGCAGGGCGAACAGGATGACGATGGTGAACAGCAGCCCGTACAGGGCCAGCGGGCCGACGCGTGGCAGGAAACGGCTTTCGTACCAGTCCCGGCCGCGGGCGCGTTCGCCGAGCCTGCGGGACAGATATCCGGCGGCCAGCGGGATGCCGAGGAAGATGAGCACGTACTGGGCGATGTCCCAGGCCGAGACCTGAAGCGCGGACTGCGCGAGGCCGAGCCAGCCGGGCAGCACCTGCAGGTAGAACCAGCCCAGCGCGCCGAACGCGACCACCTGGAAGACCGAGTTGAGCGCCACCAGGACGGCGGCGGCCTCGCGGTCGCCGCAAGCCAGGTCGTTCCAGATGAGCACCATGGCGATGCACCGCGCGAGCCCGACGATGATCAGGCCGGTGCGGTACTCGGGCAGGTCGGGCAGGAAGGCCCAGGCCAGCGCGAACATCAGCGCCGGGCCGAGCACCCAGTTCAGCACCAGGGAGGAGAACAGCAGGCGGCGGTCGCCTGTGACGGAGCCCAGACGGTCGTAGCGGACCTTGGCCAGCACCGGGTACATCATCAGCAGCAGTCCGAGCGCGATCGGCAGGGAGATGTCGCCGATCTTCACCGCTTCCAGCGCGGTGTTCAGCCCCGGGACGAGTCGTCCGAGCAGCAGTCCGGCGGCCATGGCCGCGACGATCCAGACTGGCAGGAACCGGTCGAGCGTGGACAGGCCGGCGATGACGCCCTGCGCGGGCGCGGCGGCCGGCGGTGAGGTGGAAGAGGACATCGCGTTGTTCCTCAGACGGGCGCGGGCACGTCGAGCAGGGCCGACAGCTCACCCAGCGTCTCGGGAACCAGCCGGTAGTACACCCAGGAGGCACGCCGCTCCGAGGTCAGCAGGCCGACCTCCTTGAGCACCTTCAGGTGGTGGCTGATGGTCGGCTGGGACAGCTGGAACGCGCCGGTGATGTCGCACACGCACACCTCGCCGCCGGCCCGGCTGGCCACGATCGACAGGATGCGCAGCCGTACGGGGTCGCCCAGCGCCTTGAACACGCGCGCCACCCCGGCCGCCTGCTCGGCGTCCAGGGGCTCGCGCATCAGCGGCGGGCTGCACTCCAAGAGCTCCAGAGGTTCCACGTCTTCTCCGTACGAAATCGATGTCTCTCTATATTGACACATATCGAAGCCATGAGACGTCGGGGAGCTTGGGTGAGATCTCGTACGGCGAAGGGCGCAACGCGGCTCCAGCCGAACGGTAGTCCGCGAACCGCCGTCCCGGGCGGCGACTCAGACCCCGGTCGAGGTGCTGCGGCGCTCGATCATCAGCACGTCCCGCCAGAGGCCGCGGTGACAGCCGATGCGCTCGCGGGTGCCGACCACCCGGAAACCGAGGCCCTGGTGCAGGGCCAGGCTGGCGGCATTCTCGGGGAAGACGCCGGACTGGATCGTCCAGACGCCGGCATCTTCGGCAGCGGCGATGAACGCCGCCAGCAGCGCCCGGCCGATGCCGTGAGCCTGGCAGCCGGGGTGGACGTAGATGCTGTGCTCGACCACTCCGGCGTAGACCGGGCGGGACGACACCGCCGAGGCGGCCACCCAGCCGAGCACCTCGCCGGAGTCGCTGTCGGTCGCCACGTACCGCAGATGCGGCAACCGGCTCGCGGTGAATCCCTCCCAGCTGGGTGCGGTGGTCTCGAAGCTGGCCTGGCCGGTGTCGAGCCCGGCCTGGTAGATGGCCAGCACCTCGGCGGCGTCGCCCTCGCGCATCGGCCGGATCTCCAGGCCGGGCCCGATGGCGGGCTTGACGGCCTGGGCGGTGGCCGAGTGCACGCCGTCTCCGTGATCGACGGTCAGCGTGATCATGACGGCGACGAAGCCGGCCGCGACGAGCAGATCCCGGTACTCCTGCACGGTGAGCGATCCGGCGGCGCAGCCGATGCGCTGCTGGGCCCGCCGTCGCGCCTGCTCGTCGAGCGCCTGCGCGGTGACGACGTCGCTGCCGCCGAACCGGCCGCCCGGCCGCAGCACCCGGTACGCCTCGGCCAGCACCGCCGCCTTGTCGTCGGACAGGTTGATCACGCAGTTGGAGATGACCACGTCCACCGTGTGGCCGGTGCGGGCCAGGGCGGAGCAGTGGTCGACGATCTCGTCGTGCGCCATGGGATCTCCTCAGTCGCAGACCGGTGCGGCCGGCACGGGGTTGCCCATCACCACGTCGGCGGCGGTGGGGAAACAGCTCACGCAGGCTTCGTTGATCCGGTACAGGCTCGACGTGCCTTGCCTCTCGACCAGCACGAACCGCACGTCGGCCAGGATCTTCAGGTGGTGCGAGACGGTGGACTGGCCTACCCCGGAAGCGGTCACGATCTCGCCCACGCTCATCGGCGCTCGCCTCCGCGCAAGCAGCGACACGATCTGAATCCGAGTGGCGTCGGCCAGGGCCTTGAACCAGCTCGCATACTCCTCAGCCTCGGCGCGCGGCAGAGGCCCCCTTGTCTCATTCATCGAAAATCGACGATAGTCGATTTGTGGCGAGCATGGAAGCCTCTCATGGCACACGCCGCGAACACCGGCTCGCTGGACGCGACCCGCTCGCCGCGCCTGCCCTCGCGACTTGGCGTCCCCGACGCAGAAGCGCAGAGGCGACGAACCGATGTAGAGCGATCGGAGGGTGGGCGGCTTGCGGGTGCACTGCACGAACGAGGATCTGAGCAGGGCCGGACAGGAAGTCGAGCCGGCGGCCGAAGACGGCAACCAGGGCATCCTGCTCGCCGGGGCGGCGACGCCATCGGGGCCCAGGCCGCACGGAAGCGGCGAGAGGCCCCGACCAGCGCTGACTGGCCGGGGCCTCTTCCTGACGCGGCCGTCACCTACCGCTGTAGACGGGGAACACGCTGGAGTCGCCGTAGTCCCGGGCGTGCAGGTTCTTCAGGGCGCCCATGTCCGCCTCGGAGATCTCGAAGTCGACCTCGGCGTTGGAGCGCATGTGCTCGGGGTTGGAGGTCTTGGGCAGGGACACGGTGCCCAGCTGCAGCGTGTAGCGGATGCACAGCTGCGGGACGGTGACGCCGTACTTCTCCGCCATCGCCACCAGCTCGGCGTTCTTCAGGATCTCGCCATGCGCGATGGGCGAGTAGGCCTCGACGAGGATCTGCCTGTCCTCGCAGTACGCCAGGAGCTCGGTGGGCGTGTTGCCGGCGTGCACCAGCAGCTGGTTGACGTGCGGCGTGACGGTCGCGCCCCGCAGGAGGCTCTCCAGGTCCTGCTGCAGGAAGTTCGAGACGCCGATCGAGCGGATCCTGCCGGCCTTGTGCGCCTCCTCGAGCGCGCGCCAGGCCTGCCGGTTGCCCTCGGCGTAGTCGTCGCCGCGGAAGTCGTCCCACGGCTGCGGACTGTGGATCAACATCAGGTCGACGTAGTCGAGCCCGAGCTTCTTCAGCGAGCCGTCGATCGCGGCGACAGCCCGGTCGTGGTCCTTGATCTCCGCGGCCAGCTTCGTGGACACGAACAGCTCGTCGCGGGGTACGCCCGCCGTGCGCACGCCCTCGCCGACGCCGCGCTCGTTGCCGTAGGCCTGCGCGGTGTCGATGTTGCGGTAGCCGATCCCGACCGCCTCGCGGACGGCTCCGGCTGCCTTGTCGTCGTCGATGAACCAGGTGCCGAGGCCGAGCCTGGGGATCTGGACGCCGTTCGACAGGGTGTAGGTCTCGTTCAGGATGGTCATGCGCTCGTTCCGTTCTTCGGCAGCGAGCCGTACGCCTCGTCGGTGACGGGCTCGAGCCGTTCGTTGCCGAGGTTCTCGCCGGGGGTGATGACGGCGACGTGGGAGAACCACGCGTCGGCCTTCGCCCCAGATGTGCCAGTTGTTGCGACAGCCCGGCTCGAAGCTCCCCTTGCTGGCCGGGACGCTGCCGTCGGCCAACGGGGCCAGGTAGCTCTGGCCGATGAAGTGCCGCGCGTAGGCGTCGTTGGGCTCTGCGAGCGGGAAGCTCTGGTCGAACTGGGTGGCAGCCACTCGTGGTTACTTCCCAATCTCATGCGTACGCCACTCCGGGCGCGGTGCCCGACCACCGGGTCCGGAACGGTGGGGGGGTGAACGCCTGCTGCGTGGCTTGCGCCGGTACGGCCAGCAGACCGGTGGCGCCGACCGCCATCGCGGTGGCGATGAGGGGGGCGGATCGGGAGCGTCTTCGTCGTCTCTTTTCCTGTGAGTGCTCCGGATCTCACTCTGACGCGTGCCGCCACCCGGCGCCTTCTCGTCCGGAAGGGGTGAGCCCGGACCGGACGCGGCCGATGCGGGAGGTGGCCATGCCCGGGAAGCCGGAGGTGTGCCAGGTGGCGCCGGTTGGAGTGACGGCGAACGCTTCTACGCCGGAGAGCCCTTCGATCCAGGCCCGGGCCGCCGTGCCCATCGCGAAGGCGGCGGTGGCGTAGGCGTCGATCATGGTGAGGCCGGTGCCGGTGAGGGTGATCGAAGCCAGGTCCAGCGCGGGCCGGCCGGTGTGGGGGTTGGTGATGTGCGGCCCGCGTTCGGCCGTGCCGGAGGTCGCCACGGCCAGGTCGTCTCCGGCGATCACCGTGGCGGTCGTCCCCGGGCACAGCGGGTGGGCGACCGCGATCCGCCACGGCCGGTCGGGCGCGGGTCTTCCAGCGCACTGGAGGTCTCCGCCGCCGTTCAGGCAGTGATTCACGGCCCCGCAGCGGGTGAGGATGCGTGACGCCTGCTCGATGGCCCATCCTTTGACCAGACCGGACGGGTCGAGGTGGCCCGAGGGGCGGGTGGTGAAGTAGCCGCCGGACACCTCCGTCACCGACGTGCACAGTTCGAGGACGTCGGCCACTTGCGGCGGGCAGTCGTCCAGGCCGATCTCGCCTGCGTCCAGGCGGCTGACGGGGCTGTCCGCGCGGTAGGTCGAGAAGACGGCGTCCACCTGGTGCAGCCAGGCGACGGCCTCGGCGACGGCGTGCCGCCCGTCGCCGAACGGGGGGCGGAGGTCGAAGGAGAAGACCGTGCCCATGACGTGCTCGACGTGTCGCATCACAGCCCGGCCCGGTCCAGGGCGCTCTGCAAGGATTGGACGTAGCCCTCGCTGGTGTACGTGGCCCCGGAGACAGCGTCGATCTGGGCCGATCCTGCCGCCAGCGCCTCGTCATTGAGCGTCGGCAGCGCCTGGCTGTTGATGGCGACGTCGCGATGATTGCCGTCGGGGGCCTGGAGCACCCGGATGCCGGCCATCTTGCCGCCGGACAGGACGAGCTCGATCTGCACGGGCCCCCAGCGAGTGGTGGCGACGTCACCCGTGACGACCTTGTCCCCGCCGGTGGCGCCCGCGACGGCGCCCGGCCCGGTCCAGGTGCCGTTGACCTGCGGGACGGTGACATCCTGCCGGCGAATCGAAGCGCTGTCTGCCTTCCCGTTCTCGTCCTCGCTGTCGTCGCCCACGTCCTTCTGCCGGCGGCCGGCGGGAGGCTCGCCGGCGCTCGACGGCGGGGCGGTGGCCTGGGAGACGGCGGACGGCGGCGACGCCACCGTGGTGAGCTCGTGCGGCTTGAACGACAGGAGCAGCACCAGGCCGACGGCGGTGACGAGGACGGCGAACATCGCTCTGCGCATGGGGATTCCTCAGAACTCGAACGACTCATGATGAATGTGGCGATCCGGTATTCCGGCGGCGCGCAGCGCGGATACCGCCGCGCCGGTCATCCCGGTGGGGCCGCACACGTAGACCTCGTGCCGCGCCAGCTCGGGCACCAACCTTGCCAGGACCTCCGGCGTGAACGGATCTCCGACCTGGTCGCGCGGGCCGACGCAATAGTGCAGGGCCGCCTCACGCCGGCCGGCGATCTCCGCCAGCTCCGTACGGAACACCAGATCCTCTTCGCTGCGTGCGCGGTAGAGGAGGGTGAGATCGCCGGGCGCGGCGGGGATCGACTCGAACAGGGCACGCAGCGGGGTGATGCCGACCCCGCCCGCCACGAGCAGCACCTTGCGCCCGTGGCGTCGCCGGCCAGGGGTGAACGCGCCGCTGGGGCCTTCGGCGACGACCCAGGTGCCCGGTCGCAGGCGAGCGAGACGTCTGCTCTGGTCTCCCAGGTCCTTGACGGTGATGCGCAGTTCGTCGGGCTGGGGGACGGCCGACAGCGAGTACGGGTTGGCTGACCACCACAGATCCCTGGTGAGGAACCGCCATCGGAAGAACTGACCCGGCTCGGCCCTCAGCCTGTCCAGGCGGCGGCCGGAGAGATAGACGGAGACGACGCCCGGCGCCTCCGGCTCTACCCGGTCGACCCTGAGCCGGTGCCGCAGCGCCTGGCGGATCGGAGTGAGGAACCGGTACCAGGCGAGCACGGCCGCGACCCCGAGATAGAGGGCGTACCAGGCGGCGCGGGCGACGGGCGAGCCGACGAACTCGCTGCCGGTCGACAACTGGTGCCCGAAGGCCAGCCATGCCGCCAGATAGGTGTAGAAGTGCAGGTGGAACCAGGTTTCGTAGCGCAGGAGCGGCCGGATCGCGCGTGCCGAGACGATGCCCACGCCCACCAGGAGCAGTACGGCCACCGTGGCCGCGAGCACGTCGGGGTACGACAGGTTCAGCGTCACCGTCTCGCTCGCCACGTCGGTGCCGTCCGCCACGGCGTAGCCCCAGATGATCAGCAGCGTGTGGGCCGTCGCCAGTGCGACCACGTAGCGACCGCCCATCGCGTGCCAGCGGGCGAGGCGATCGGAGCCCACGCCGCGCTCCAGCGGCGGGATCCTGGCCATCAGCGCGAGCAGCACGGCGATCCCGTATGCGGCCAGCAGACCGGTGATCCGGCCGGCCCCGCCGAGCCAGTCCCCGAGGCCGGCGACACGTGGGGTACCGCACCACCACAGGACCAGCACGGCCGGCGCCCCTGCGGCGATGACCGACAGGACGGCGGCGGGATGGGCGCGGACGGCTCCGCGCCGCCCTGTCCCTGTCCCTGCCCCGGTCGCGACTCGTCCGGCCGAAGCGATGCTCACGATCGTCCCCCTTGGGCGGAGTTCCTTCTCCATCGCGAGCACACTGCCAGCCGAACTTCTCTGTTCCCTCTGAACGAGGCATATCTCCGCCGTTCAGAGGGTTCTCAGAGGTGAGACAGACGGTCCGCAGAGCGAACAGGGGGATCCTGATAGACACCATGCAAGCCAGTGCCCGTGAACTTCCCGAACTGCGCCGCGCCGACGGCGCGCCCGTTCGCGTGCTCGTCGTCGAGGACGAACCCGACCTCGCCGAGGTGCTCGGCACCGTGCTGCGCGAGGAGGGCTGGCAGGTCCGCACCGCGGGCGGTGGTGCCGTCGCCGTGAACGTGGCCCGTGACTTCCGGCCGGACGCGGTGCTGCTCGACATCATGCTGCCCGACCTGGACGGCCTGGAGGTGCTGCGTCGCCTGCGGGCCGACGCGCCGCAGGTGTGTGTGCTGTTCCTCACCGCCAAGGACGCGGTGGAGGACCGGATCGCCGGGATCACGGCAGGCGGCGACGATTACGTCACCAAGCCGTTCAGCCTCGCGGAGGTCGTCGCCCGGTTGCGCGGCCTGCTGCGCCGAGCCGGCATGGCCCAGATCGCCGAGGGGAACCGGCTGGTCGTCGGCGACCTGACCATGGACGAGGACGCCCGGGAGGTGACCCGCGCGGGGGAGCTGGTGGAACTCACCCCGACCGAGTTCGAACTGCTGCGTCTCCTCCTGCGTAATCCGCGCCGGGTGCTCAGCAAGGCCCAGATCCTGGACGAGGTCTGGTCCTACGACTTCGGCGGCCAGGCGCACGTGGTGGAGCTCTACATCAGCTACCTGCGCAAGAAGATCGACTCCGGGCGCACGCCGCTGATCCACACGGTGCGGGGCGTGGGTTACGTGCTCAAGCCATCATGAGGCCGCATACCCTTCGCGGCCGGCTGATGGCCGGAGTGCTGGTCCTGCTCGCGCTGGCCTGCGCCACGATCGGCGTGGGCACCTCGATCGAGCTGGAGCGCTTCCTGGTGGACCGGCTGGACCAGCAGTTGTCCATGGCGGCCGGCCGGTTCGCCGTCACACTCGAGCACCGCCGGGAGGAGGAGCGCGAGCGCGGCGACAGCCGTGGTCAGTCGATCGGCACCCTTGGCGTGCGCATGGTGAACGGCCAGGTGATCAACGCGGCCGTGGTCCGGTCCCGTAGCGCGGACGACGCCGAGCCCAGTCTCTCCGCCCAGGACGTCGCCGCCTTGGCCGCCGTACCGGTGGACGGGCGCGGCCATGCCGTGGAGCTGTCCGAGCTGGACGACTACCGGGTCATGGCGACCCGGGGCAAGGACGGCGACGTGCTCATCGACGGGCTCCCGATGGAGGGAGTCGAGGCCACGGTGCACCGGCTGATCCTGGCTGAGTTGGTGGTGTTCGCCGTGGTGATGGCCGCGGCGGGGACGGCGGGCGCGCTGTGGGTGCGGCTGTCCCTGCGGCCGCTGCAGCGGATGGCTGCCACGGCGCAGCGGGTCAGCACGCTTCCGTTGTCCAGCGGTGAGGTGGCGCTGCCCGACCGCGTACCGGTTGAGGACCAGCGTACGGAGATCGGCCGGCTGAGCGAGGCCTTCAACCGGATGCTCGGGCACGTAGCTGATGCGCTCACCCGGCGGCACGCCAGCGAGCAGCGGATGCGGACCTTTGCTGCCGACGCCGGCCATGAACTGCGAACCCCTCTGGCCACCATTCGGGCTCACACGGAGCTGGCTCGCCGCCATGCCGCCGAGTTGCCGGCCGCGGTGGGGCACTCCTTGGAGCGGATCGAGGCCGAGTCGGCACGGATGGGCACGCTCGTCGACGACCTGCTGTTGCTCGCCAGGATCGACGCGGGACGGTCGCTGGCCCGCGAGGAGGTGGATCTGACCCGCGCGGTGATTGACGCGACCGGCGACGCCCGAGTCTCGGCCCCCGACCACCTCTGGCGACTGGAACTGCCGGAAGACCCGGTGACAGTGATCGGCGACGCCGCGCGTCTGTACCAGGTGGTGGTGAACCTGCTCAGCAACGCCGCCCTCCACACCCCTCGGGGTACCACGGTGACGGTATCCGTGCGCGTCCTGTCAGAGGAGGTGGAGCTGACCGTGACCGACGACGGGCCGGGCATCCCCGAGGAGATCCAGCAGGAACTGTTCGAACGGTTCGTCCGCGCCGACAAGGGCCGCTCGCGCGCCCTGGGCGGCAGCGGGCTCGGGCTGGCCATCGTCAAGGCCGTGACCCTCGCCCATGGGGGAGCCGTGTCCATCCAGAGCCGGCCAGGCCGTACCGCCTTCCGCGTGACTCTCCCCGCCGCGAGCCGTTCTGAGGCCGGACCGCATTAGATGGCCGAGCGAGGTCGACGACACGCTCGCCGTGGCCACCCTCTACTGGGCCACCAGCGGCATCGGTTCCTCCGCAGCTGACGCGGCTCCCGACGACAGCTGTGATTGTCCGCAGAGGAGCGGCGATCATCGCAGGTTGAGGTAGGCACGGTCGCTGGTTCGTAGCACCCCGCCGTGGAACATGCCGTCGTCGACCAGACGCCCGGGCCCTTCGTGGAAGCTGACGACCGGTGAGCGATCCGACGACCAGACGGCGGGGAGGACGGCTTCGGCCCATGTCGGATCAACGTAGTCGGCGCTCGACCACCCCTCAAAGGATGTGCGTGCGGCGTTCATGCGAGCCGAGCCGGCCGCCTGCCTACGCGCGGCCGGCCAGGGTGTGGGCGACCAGGGCGTTGGCGTGGCCGTGGCCCAGGCCGTGCTCGGTCTTGAGCCAGGCGACCAGTTCCATGTGCTTGGTCAGGGATGAGGTGTTGATGAGGTCGATCCAATCCTGGACGGGACGTCCGTACCTGGTCTCGATCGAGGGGAAGTAGCTGGCGGGGTTGCCCTTGGCCGGTGCGGTCATTCTCTGAGCTCCGTTTCTGCTGATGAGGGTCAGGCCAGTGCCCTGCGGATGATGTCGGCGCTGGTGAGAGGGGCCATCGCCAGGCCCTGATGGTCGCCGGGGAACACCAGCGGCACAGTGCCGAGCCGGTCGGCCAGCGCCTTGGCCGACAGGGCGGGGACGCCGTCGCCGGAGGCGGCCCCGACCCCGACGAAGATCGGAACGGAACCGGACCGCAGCGCGGCGACGTCCGGCTCGAAGCGCAGCACGGGCAGCAGGACGTGGCCCAGGAAGTAGTCGAGGTTGCCCTGGATGCGGCCCATCATCTCCAGCGCTTCGGGCGGCATCAGGGAAGGGTCGGGCATGGCGGGCGGCGGGGCGTCCGGCCCGTCGACGGTGGCGATGAACTTGCCCATCGCCGCGCCGACGCCGTGGTCGCGGTGGGTGTCGTGAACGTCCTGGAACGCCGCCCGCCACCGGTCGTGGTCGGGCAGCAGTTCCGGGAGCGGCGGCTCGTGCACGACGAGGGCGCGCACCTGCTCGGGGTGGCGGGCCGCCAGCTCCAGGGCGGTGAGCGCGCCGCCGCTGTTGCCCAGCACGTAGGCGGGTTCGTCGGTCAGGGCGGCCAGCAGCCGGGAGGCGTCGGCGGCGAAGACCGTGACGTCGGTGTCGCCGGGTGGCCCGGTGAGGGGGCTGCGGGACAGGCCGCGCTGGTCGTAGGTGACCACGGTGTAGCGGTCGGCCAGCATGGCTGCCAGTCCGGCCAGCGTCCCTGCGTCGGCGGGGGCGCCGGGGATCATCAGCAGAAGCGGCCCGGACCCCCGCACCTCGTAGTGCAGACGCGCACCGGGCACCTGGAGCGTCTTGGTCTCGGCCTTGATCTGGACGTCGTTCATGAGGGTTCCGTTCTCGGTCGGTGAGGGTGAATCAAGAAGGGGATCAGGCAGGCCGGTAGGTCAGGTCGAGGACGCCGTTGGCGAAGGTGGCCGACCGGGTCAGCTCCAGCGGGACCGGCGGGGTGCCCTCAGGGAACAGGCGCATGCCGGCGCCGACGACCAGTGGGTGGACCAGGAGCCGCAGTTCGTCCAGCAGACCGGCTGCGAGCAGGGCGCGGACCAGGCTGATGCTGCCCGACAGCGTGATCGTGCCGCCGGGCTGGTCCTTGAGTTCCTTGACCGCCGCGATCGGGTCCCCCTCGATCAGCGTGGAGTTGCTCCAGGTGACCTGGGTCAGGGTCGTGGAGGCCACGAGCTTGGCGATGCCGTTGATCGCCTCGGCCATCTCGCCGTTCTGGTGCGGCCACACCGCGGCGAACGCCTCGTAGGTGACCCGGCCCATCAGCAGCGTGTCGGCCTCGGCGTACATGCCGCCCACCGCCGCGCCCATCTCCTCGCTCAGGTACGGGAAGTGCCACCGCTCCGGTGCCTCCACCACGCCGTCCAGCGAGACGAACAGCCCAGCTACGATCTTCCGGCTCATTTCACGAACTCCTGACCAGGTAATACGTTATGTGGACGGCATCCACATCTGAATGCGAGAGGAGTATGACATACTTTTGTGGACGCCGTCCACATGAGAGGTTCCGGCCATGCCCGAGCGCCCCGGCAAACCCACCCGCGACACCTACCGCCACGGCAACCTGCATCAGGCGCTCGTGGAGGTGGGCACCGAACTGGCCCGCGCCGGAGGCCCGGACGCGATCACCCTGCGCGAGGTCACCCGGCAGGCCGGGGTCGCCCCCAACGCCGCCTACCGGCACTTCCCCAACCGCGACGCCCTGGTGCAGGCGGTCTCACTCCGAGCCATGGCCGAACTCGCCCACGCCATGGAGGAGGACCTCGCCGCCCTCGATCCGACCGGCGACCCGGCCCGGACCGCCCTGGCCCGCTTCCGCGCCGTCGGCACCGGCTACCTGCGCTTCGCCCGCACCGAACCCGGCCTGTTCCGCGTCACCTTCTACGTCCCCGACGACATGACCCGGGCCCAGGTCCCCGCCTCCGCCGGACCAGGCGGCCTGACCCCGTTCCAACTGCTCGGCGCCGCCCTGGATGACCTGGTCTCCTGCGGTCTGATGTCCCCCGAACGCCGTCCAGGAGCCGAGTTCCTGGTCTGGTCGTGCGTCCACGGCCTGGCGGTCCTGCTCATCGACGGCCCCCTGCGCGGACTCCCCGACGAACTCGCCGATCCAGCCGTGCACGACCTGATCGACCTCGTCGAGAAGGGCCTGCGACCAGGCGCCGAGTAGTGCTGTGTCGGGTCCGCCGGCGAAACTGGCGCGGCGGGAGGCTGCGACTCGGCGTCGACCCCCTTGTATCGCTCTGCGAGTCTGTGGCGCAGATCAGCGCCGCTTGACTGTTCGCCACCCGGCGCACCTCCGGCGCGATGTCGTACCTGACCTGTCTCCCCTCGGACCAGTACGCCCCCGAGAGCGCCGCGGCGGCCAGCGTCCTCGCGCCGTGACGTAGGGGGCGACGAGCCGGTACGGTCCGCCATGGGCGATGTACGGCGGAGCAAGGTCGTCCGGCGAGGGCGGTGTGACGTCCGGCTCGGGGCACGTCAAGCTGACGCTTCCGGCGGAGCCGTACGACGTCGGGACCACCACGAAATCCGGGAAGACGAACGTCACGGTGACCGACGACCCCGGCACTCCCCGGAAGATCACCGTCACCAGGGCGGGTTCCGCGTCACGTCTGCTGTCCCGGGTGCGGTGTCCTGCGTCCAGCGGCGGCGGTAGTCGCCGGGAGTGGTCCCGTACTGCTGGCGGAAGGCCAGGTGGAAGCCGACCGTCGAGTGGTAGCCGACGCGTTCGCCGATCCGGCTGTGGGGGAGCGTGGTCTCGCTCAGCAGCCGTGCGGCCTCCTGCATGCGGCGGGCGGTCAGGTGCCGGATCGGCGCCTCGCCGACCAGCTCGCGGAAGGTGGCCGCGAACGCCGAGCGCGACATCCCGGCCTGGGCGGCCAGCGACTCGACCGTCCAGGGCTCGGCGAACCTCGTCTGTACGGCGTGCAGCGCCGTCCCGATCGCCGGGTGACGCAACGCCCGCAGGACCGGCGAGCCCTCGGCCATCTCGCCCACCGCGGCCCGCAACGCCAGTACGAAGACCAGCTCGAAGGCGCGCAGCGCGACCAGCGTCGCGCCGGGCTCGGCCAGGTCCCATTCGCCGGCCAGCCGTCCGAGGGTGCCGTTGAGCAGCCCGTGACCTTCCAGCGTGGCCCGGTCGAGCACCAGGACGGGCGGCAGCGTCCGGTAGATCGGCGAGCCGGCGGCCCGGTCGTAGTGGAGCCCGCCGCAGAGCAGGACGGTCCGCTCGCCGGGCCCGCCCAGCTCGACGGTGCGCACGCCGCCCTGCGGCCGCTCGGGCAGCACAGCCGCGAGCGGCACGGCGGGACGTCCCGGCCGGTCGCCCAGCCGGTGGGCGCTGCCGTGCGGGAAGACGGCCAGGTCCCCGGCGCGCAGCAGGACGGGCTCGGCACCGGGCAACTCGACGGCACACGTGCCCTCGTGCACATAGTGCAGCAGCGCGCAGTCCTCGGCCTCGCCCGCGACGCCCCAGGGCGACCCGGCCTGCCAGCGGCTGTGGAAGACGCCCTCCAGCCGCAGCGGGGCCAGCAGAGCGCTCAGCAGGTCACCATCCACCGGACGATCCTTAAATAAATCGATATTTCGTTTTATGGAGCGTATCGCCGACTCGGTGGAGGCTGTCCGGTATGACGTTTCTTGTGATCGGCGCGGCAGGCGCCCAGGGCGGCGCGGTCGCGCGGCGGCTCGTCGCCGAGGGGCACACGGTACGCGGCCTGACCAGGAGCGGCCGAGTGCCGCACGGGGTGGAGCCGGTCGTCGGCGACCTCGGCGACGCCGAGGCGGTGAAGGCGGCCTTCGCCGGGGTGACGCACGCCTCGGTGACGCTGCCCATGGTCTACGAGCCGGACACGGTGGCCGCCCACGTCCATCATGTGCGCGACGCCGCGCTGGCGGCCGGGGTGCGGCGGCTGGTGTTCAACACCGCCAACCGGCTGCCCGAGGCCGCCACGCAGGTGGCGGCCTTCGAGACGCGCCGGTGGGCGGTGCGGACGCTGCGGTCGGCCGGGCTGCCCGTCGTGGTGCTGTGCCCGCCGGTCTACCTGGACAACCTGGCCGCGCCGTGGGTGACGGGCCCGCTGGCGGCCGAGGGCGTGCTGCGCTACCCGCTGCCCGCCGACCTGCCGGTGCCCTGGCTTTCGCACGACGACCTGGCCGCCGCCGCGCACGCCGCGCTCGTGCGTGACGATCTGGAGGGAGCCGTGCTGAGGCTCGGCGGGCCCGACGTGGTGACCGGCGACGAGCTGGCGGCCGCCTTCGGCGCCCGTTACGCCGCTCAGGATCCGGCCGAGTTCGAGTCGGGCCTGACGATGGCGCTGGGCGCGCCGACGGCCGCCGCGGTGGCTGCCACCTACCGCTGGGCCGCCGCCGACCGCGACCTGTTCGCGCCCGACCCCGCGGTGGCCGAGCTGCTGGGCCTCCGGCTGACGCCGCTACGCACCTGGATCGCCGCCCAGCCCTGGGCGAACCGGTGAACGGCGTCGAGGCGGAGATCGTCCGTCACCACGAGGTCATCGAACGCTGGCTGACCGGCGCCGCCGCGCGGGAGGAGTTCGCCTGCTTCGCCGACGCCCACGCCCCCGGCTTCACGCTCATCACCCCTGACGGCCGGACGCTCACCCGCGACCAGGTCCTCGCCGAGGTCGAGGCACTCCACGGCAGGGCGCCAGAGCTGACCATCGAGATCCGCGACGTACGGATCGTCGCCTCCCACGGCGCGCTCGTGGCGGCCACCTACCAGGAGGTCCAGCCGGATCGGACCCGGCAGTCCACCGTGGTCCTCCAGGCCGCCACGTGGCTGCACCTGCACGAGACCTGGCTCCCGTGACGTCCCCGGAGGAGCAGCTCACGCGCGTCGGTGGCGACGTGGTCCTTGTCGTTCGCGACGAGCACGATCCCGAGGCGATGGCCTTCCTGATCAGTTGCTCCGCTCCAGCCGGGACCGTCACCTCGCCACGTCGTGAGCGCCACGGCGGCCTGCCTGGCTGCTGCCCAATGTTGCCTACGCCGCCGTCGTCACGAAGGCACGACCGCCGCCGGCGCCGGCCGGCTCCTCTTGTCCTTCTCTACAGCACGCGGACGTTCTCGGCCACGTAATCGAAGCTGTCCTGTGACCGTTCGACGCAGTCGAATTCGACCTCGTCACCTGCCTCCAGAACGCGATACCCGCTCGCCGAGATATCGCTGAAGTGCACAAACGCATCACGATCTGCCGGAAGGTCGGGGGAGGAGATCGCTCCCCACCCCTTCTCGGGCAGGAAGAACTTCACCGTGCCTCTAGTCATGATCGTATTCTCGCTGTCCACCTCTGGAACGGCCACTGGGTTTAGCAGCGGCTCAAGGAGGTCGGATCCCTGCCTGGTCATCAGCCGGGCACCCCACCACGCTCGACGCCGCCACCAACCTGCTGACCATCCACGCCATCGGCGCGCCGCGCGATTCAGAGCCGGGGCGCAGGGCGGCGATGTGTGGCAGGGGACCTCGAACCCGTACCTCTCGCCGAGAGCGCGAACGTCCTCAAGATCTTTGTCCTGGGGCGTGTACGCCGTCTTGAAGCTGAACATCCATTCAGCAGCGATGCGCCGCACTTTTCGCCCGGCGATGACACCCGTGCCCCACCGTGCGAACAGCTCCTTGAGACGCTGCGCGTGCACGGGCGACGGCGATGTCCAGGTCGGCGTGTTCCGCGGGTCTGCTTGCCGAGAGGTGCGTCGACACACCACCCGCCATCGATCCAGACAGGGAAGTTCTCTGCAGCGAGGCCGTCGTATGGCGGCGGTGCGGCCCGGGATCATCGCCGCTTGGCGGACGTCCGCGTTCCGGCCTCCTCGGCGGCGCGGCCGGCGCTCCAGACCATCGTCCGTTGGTGGACCCGCCGGCCGTCGTGGCGGAGGCCGGGAACCAGTGGCGCCGAGCCGTGCTCGGCGAAGCCCATGCGCTCGAAGAACCGCACCGCCCGGCTGTTCTCGACCAGGGTCTGCAGGTGGCAGCCGGGAGATCCGGCCTTTCTGAGCCGGTCGAGCCACCGGGTCATCAACCCGTCGGCGGCGCCGGTCCCTCGAGCCTCGGGTGCCACGTTGATGTGCAGGTGCGCGGGCCACCTGGCGTCGGCGAACTCGCCGACGCCAGGCTGCCTGCGGACCGCGGCCCACGCCAGATCGGCCAGGCTGCGCGCGAAGAAGGCCGCGGGCCTGGGCCGGAAGACCAGCCGGTAGGTCCGCATCGCCTGCTCCATGCGCTCGCCCTCGCCGGGGAACCTCGCACTGTCGAGGCATCCCGTCAGGTAGCCCACCAGGGCGCCCCCGGCGACGGCCACGAAGAGCGAGCCCGGCTCCAGCTCCATGTAGGGATCCAGGTAGACGGCCGCCTCCGAGTCCATGTGCCCCCACAGAGATGCCGTGGGAGCGCCCTCGACGCGCTCGAACAGCTCGCGCAGCTCAGCGCGGTCGCTCGGTGTGAACGTACGGATCTCCATGACGCCTCCCACACGGTGTACGGTCTACTCTGTACGATATACACGATAATGACGTAGACAGATTACGGCCGTGCGAGAGGATGTTCGATGGCAGAGCTGCCACCCGTCGTGGCGCGGATGTGGGGCCGCGAACCCCTCACGCGCAGAGGCCCGAGACCGCGCCTGGACCTGGCCACGATCACGACCGCCGCCATCGAGATCGCCGACGCCGAGGGGCTGGCCGCCGTCTCCATGAGCAACGTCGCCGCCCAGGTGGGCGTCGCTCCGATGGCGCTCTACCGGTACGTCGGCAACAAGGACGAACTGCTGACCGTCATGGCCGACAGCGCCGTGCCCCCACCGCCCGAACGCGAGAACCTGTCCTGGCGCGCCTACCTCGCCATGTGGACGCGGCTCACCCGCGACCTCCTGCTGTCCCGGCCCTGGCTGCTGGATCTGCGCCAGGGCACCCCGCCCATGGGCCCGCGGCGGCTGCTCTGGCTCGACCGGGCCCTGGACGCGCTGTCCGATACCGGACTGGACGACGGCCAGAAGTTCAACGCCGCCACGGTGCTGAGCGGCTACGCCCTCACCGTGGCCACACTCACGCACTCGCTCGGCGCCGGCGGTAAGGAGCTCGCGGCCAGGGCCGAGGGAGCCGCCGAGTACGGCGAGGTGCTCACCGAGGTCCTGGACCCCGCGACGTACCCGGCACTGTCGGCCATGATGCGCTCCGGCCTGCTCAAAGACTCCACCGGCTGGACAGAGGACGCCGACTTCCGGTTCGGCCTCGACCTCCTGCTGGACGGCATAGAGGCGCTGATCGCCCGCCGGGCCCGATAGTCGCTCCCCGGCGGAGCAAGCCGTCGTTCCCGCCTCGTTCGGGCCGAAGAGCCGACTCGACACGGTTCTTCGTGCACCGCCTTGACCTGCTCGAACAGCCCCTAGCGCTGATCGCTGTCCCGTTGTTCTTCGCCCGCGAAGCATGCCCCGACCGGCTCGGGATCTTTCGGGTGATCGCTCGGACGCCCTGAAGATCACAATGACTTCCAAGCCAGACACCAGTGCCATGCACAACGGCGGGCGTCATCCCGACGGCGTGGGGTCGTCATACGGCAGCTACATCGGCAAGTGCCTGCGCGGGCAGATCGCGGTGAGCGGGGGCTACGAGATCATCGACTTGTACAACGAGGCGGCCGTGCCGGACGTCATCGTGTCCAAGGCGGCCCTGGTGTTCGACGCCGACGGCAAACCCCGCAGCTACGAGGTCAGGGCCAAGAATCCCACGGACCGGTTGCTCAACGTCTACTCCCGCGTGCACTGCGTCCCGGAGTGAGGCATCCTGCGAGATCAGGGTTGAGGTCAGGGTTCCGCGTTTCCGCAGACTTGATGCGATGGCCGTCGCCGTCCTGTTCGAACACCACGGCCACCTGCCAGGCCGCCGGGTGGCCGGCCTCGACCAACCTCGCGGACTGATACCGCGCCGATCAGGCGACGGGTAACGGCGGGCGCTCCGTCGTAGGCGTTCTGCTCATGAAAGGGGTCCGCGCAGATCAGCTCATGCGAGCTTGGCGTGCTCCCTGGGACCGGCCACGACACCATGTCCTTGCCGTACGCAGAGGCCAGGAGGCAGGGGCGCCGCCGACGGCTGCCGGTACGGACGTGGCCGACGCAGTGCCCTGGAGCAGTACGCGCGGGTCGGGCTTGCCGTCCATCTCGAACGGCCAGGCCCATGTCACCTCCGCCGGCAGCCCGCGCCGAGCGGCCACGATCGTCGCCTGGGCACCCGGGTCGGCGTGCTCCGTCCAGGCAGCCATGGTGACCAGGGCTTGCACGCCACGCCACGCCCACTGGTCGAAGCCGGTCACGTCCTTGAGCACGTCATCGCCGGAGCGGCCGCACTCGGCGGTGCCACGGCGGGCCGTCGCGACCGCGCGGATCGCGGCCTTGGGAGAGGTGATCCAGAACCGTACCTCCAGCGGCTCGTCCAGTTCCGGGAGCAGCAGCTTGCCGCTGTAGGCGGGCACGCCCTCCGGCGGCATCCGTGAGAAACGGGCCGCGGGACGGCGGAGCCGCCGCTCAGTGGCCGCCACCGGCGGCGTGCTCGCGGCGGTCGAGGTCGGCCCGCAGCTGGGCGAGCCATTCCCGGCCCCTTCTACGCCCGTCGGGGAGCTGGTCGTCGCGGTCCCAACGCCAGGAGACCGCGAGGGCGAGGCTGAGGATCCGGCAGTCGGCGAGCAGCCCGGAGTCGGCGCCTGGGTAGTGCGCGGCGACGTCCTCCGGAGCATGGGCGAGGTCGAACTCGACGGGTCCGCGGCAGGCGGTCTCCAGGTCGATGAAGAGCGGTCCGTCCGCGGTGGCGAGCAGGTTGCCGGGGTGCGGTTCGCCGTGCAGGAGCTGTTGCCGCGGGCCGCGGTCCAGGATCGCGCGGCTGATTCCGTGGAGGGTGTCGGTCAGCAGGGCGCGTTCCGCGGCGCCGAGGTCCGGGCTGACGGCGGGGTCCTCGACCACCCTGAGGGCGTCGGCGACGCGGTCGGTGAAGTGCGGGGCGGTGAAATGCGGGGCGGCGAGGTCGATGCGGCGCAGGCCGGCGTGCAGCCGGGCCAGGGCGTCGGCGTAGGCGGCGGGCGGGTGGTCCTCGGGTGCGGCGGTGGGCTCGTAGTAGGTCCAGAGGGTGACGGCGAAGCCGTCGCGGAGATGGACGCGCGGCTCGGCCCTCGGATCGAGCCCCGCCACCGGGCTGCCGGTCCCGGCGAGGCGCCGGACGAGCTCGACCTCGAAGTCGGGGCGGTGCGCGAGGGGCGCGACCCGGGCGAGGATGCCGCTGGGCCGCAGCCGGACGGCGATCCGGTTCGAGTTGTGCAGCACATCGGCGTCGTCGGTGCCCAGGCCGTACTCGGCGGCCGTGTCGACGGCCGCGGCCACCGCCCGCGGGATCTCGGTGTCCTTCACGTGTTCGGTGCCTCTTCCTGCTGAAGTCGATGTGTGCGGGGCAAACCCGTGGCCTGGCCGAGCGTCCTTTACGTCGTGACCAGCCCGGCGCGGCCGGGCATGGCGGCCCCGAGGCCATGGTCGTCCCGGGCCGTCAGGGGCCGGTCAAGGAGAGCGCTCACGTCCGGATCACCCCGAAGCAGCGCCGTGCTGGAGCCGTCGCCGCTGAGCCGGTGGCCGGCCGCGGTGAGGGTGGGCGTGAGCGCGTCGGCCTGCTCGGGAGGGCGCGGCAGCGGGAAGGGGCCGAAGTGGCGGGCGTCGTCGGTGGGGACGCGGTTGCAAGGTACGTCCGGTGGGCGGCCGGCGTCGCGTCGGCACCTGCGTGCGGTCGACTGCTGATGGAGAAGTGCGAGGGCGGGCCGGTCACGTTGGTATGCAACACCACCCGGCCGGTTCGGCGCATTCGGTTTGTTGCCGGTGCTGGTGTCGAGCCGGTGGGGACCGCCACACGGGCATCGGCGGCTCGGGAACGGGCGGTGCGAAGCGCCGAGCCGCCACCGTCAGCGCGCCATCCTGAGCCGCGCTCACCAGGCCGACGAAGCCCTCGGCTCCACGGGCGCTTGGTCAGGTTGGTCGACGCGCTGCGAGACCGGCCGTCCGGGGGGAAGTGGATGACGCTGGGGCGTGCCAGGCCCTCGACAGCACTGGCTCAAAAAGTCAGCTCAATGCGCGACGCGCCGTAGATTCCGCGAACTTCATCGCGGGATGGCCGCGCCTCAGCACATCGACGGGATGCAGGTGAACGGGTTCTCCATCGGGGACGGCGGCTGCGGCTGGGCGGGCGCCTGGGTGGGCTGCTGCGACGGCTCGCGCGTGGGCTCCGGCGGCTTCTCCGTGTTCCGGGCGGGCGTCGGGTGGGGCGCCGAGCCGTCGTCCATGGGGCTGCTCACCGCGTCGCCCGTCCTGGCCGGCCGGGGCGCGGGGGCCGAGGTCCTGGGCCGGGCCCGCGGCGTGGCCGGCGGGGACGACGTCCGCCGCGCCGTGCTCCTGACCTGCTGCGGCGAGGCGGTGACCGCGGCCGGGGCCGGGGCGGTGGTGATGCCGGACGGCGGGGGAGCGGCCGAGCCGATCGTGGCCGGGGGCGGCGGGGGCGGGCCGTCCGCGACGATCAGCACGCCGCCCGCGACGAGCAGCGCCGCCGTCGCGGCGGCCGCCGCGGGCAGCGCACGCCGCCGCGCCCGACCGGCCTGACGCCCCGGCGGCAGGGGAGACCCGGCGACCGGTGCCGGTGCGAACTCGCGCGAGGTCAGCCCGGTGACCAGGTCGTCGGCGCTCGGCCGCGCGGCCGGGTCCTTCGACAGGCCGGCGGTGACGAGCCGGAGCAGGACGCCGTCCAGCCCGGAGACGGCCGGCTGCTCGTTCAGGATGCGATTGATCACGGCGGGGGTGGAGTCGGCGCCGAACGCGGGCCGCCCGGAGGCGGCGAACACCATGGTCACGGCCCAGGCGAAGACGTCGGCCGCGGCCGTCACCTGCCCGCCGCCGATCTGCTCGGGCGCCAGATAGGACGGCGTGCCCATCAGCGGGCCCGTCGAGGTGTTGCCCGGCGCGTCCAGGGCCCGGGCGATGCCGAAGTCGATCACGACCGGGCCCTCGGGTCCCATGAGGATGTTGGCCGGCTTGAAGTCGCGGTGGAGCACCCCGGCCCGGTGGATGGCGGCCAGCGCGGCGGCGGTGCTGATCGCCAGTCGCTCCAGCGCGGCCCCCTGCCGTGGTCCCTCGGTGGCGACCAGGTCGCGCAGCGAGGGGCCCGGCACGTACTCGCTGACGATGTAGGGCCGCCGGCCCGCCAGGTCGGCGTGCAGCACGGGCGCGGTGGAGAACCTGGCCACCCGCCGGGCGATCTCCACCTCGCGCAGGAACCCGGCGCGCGCGCCGGGATCGGTCAGCAGGCCGTTGTGCAGCAGCTTGACGGCCACCTGGCGGCCGGAGGGGTCGCGTCCCAGATAGACGACGCCCTGGCCGCCCTCGCCGAGCCGGGCGACGAGCTCGTACGGCCCCAGCCTGCGCGGATCGTCCTCCACCAGCTGGTCCATCTGGCTCCCTGGAACATATGAACGGACAGAACAAAAAGGTGTTGCGATGACGCCTGTTCTTTCAGGCTGACAGTCCGCTTGGGTCGGCGTCGGCGATGAGGCCGAGAACGATGTCGTGCTCCAGCAGCGCCTTGAGGGCACTGATCAGGAACGTGAAGCCGCCGGTGGAGTCGGTTACGTGGTGGACGAGCTCGTCGCCGGTGCCGGTGAACCCGGTTTCGGTGACTTGGACGTAGGTGGTGTCGTCGGCCATGGGGATGAAACGGAACTCGACTGTGGTGGGGGCGTCGGGCGCGTAGTTGCCCCAGGTGAAGCGGATGCGACTGTATTCGTCCACCTCTTCGACCGAGGCTTGAGTCGACGCCCCGTACATCTCCCATTCCCAGGTCAACTCGGCGCCGGGGGTCATCGTCCCGCTGCTCTTGGTGTACCAGATCTTGCTCGTGATGGCGGGGTCCACGATGGCCTGGAACACCTCGTGGACGGGGCGGCGGATGAGCATGCCGACCTTCGTCGAGGGGGTCGTGGTGAGCTCGATCGTTCGTGCGGACATGCGGTGGTTCTCCTTTTCGCGGTCCGGCGGTCCGGCGGTACGCGGTCAACGTGTCAGGAAGGCGTGTAACGCGATGATCAGGCCGGCCGGATTGTCCTCCTGGACGTTGTGCCCGGCGTCCGGCACGACCACGAGCTCGCCGTTCGGGACGTGCGCGACCAGGCGTTCGGCGGCTGCCTGGGGGAGCACCCTGCTGCGTCCGCCGCGCACGAGCAGTACCGGCGTCCTGCTCAGCTGGGCGGGCAGCCGATCGATGGCCGCCAGGATGGCGGGGAAGTCCGGAGGCCGCGGATCGCCCTTCGGCACCCAGCCACCGCCGGGTGCCCGGCGGAACAGCGTGCTCATGCGGTAGGCGACACTGGGCCGGTGGGCGCGTGGATTGACCCGCATCGCGGCCTCCACCACCGTCTCCAGATCCCGCACCGGACCGAGCCCGCTGATGAACGTCCGCACCCGCCAGGTGCTGTCGAAGTCCACGCCGGGTGCGACATCGATGAGCGCCAGCCGCTCCACCCGCCCGGGATGCTCATCGGCGACGTGGGCCGCGATGACGCCGCCCAGCGACATGCCGACCAGGTGGACCCGGTAGAAGCCGAGATGGTCGGCCGCGGCGACGACGTCGGCAGCAAGGGTGCCGACGCGGTAGTCGCCGGACCAGCCGCTCTCGCCGTGACCTCGCAGATCCAGCGCGATCAGCCGGGCAGCGCCGCGCAGGCCGAGGCAGACGAAGTCCCACGTGTGCGCGGTCAACGCGCCACCGTGCAACAGCAGCACGGGAGATCCCGTTCCGCCCCAGTCGAACCCATGCAACCGGCAGCCCGCGCGGGAGATGTGGATCTCGCGGGGCGGAGCCGGATCGTCGATCGTGACACCCAGTGCCGCCGCCAGCTCGGTCATCGCCGGAATCGTGAAGTGTCCCCGCACGCGCCACCCCCTTACCTTGAGCAATCAAGGTAAGGGAGGCTGCCTTGGCCAGTCAAGGTAAGGTGGGCGCATGGCCACCCGAGTACGACGTCAGCCCGAGGATGCCAAGCGGCTGATCCTCGAGGCGGCGAGCAGGTTGCTCGCCGCGGGTGGCCCCGCCGCCGTGCAGGTGCGCGCCGTCGCCGCGGAGGTCGGTGTGTCCGACGCCGCGGTCAACCACCACTTCGGCACGCGTGACCGACTGCTGGAGTCGCTGTTGCGGTTCGGCGGGGCCAAACTGAAGGCCGAACTGCGCACCGTGCTCGACACGTGGGCTGACGCCCCGATCGATCCCGCCGAGCTGGTGCGCACGCTGGCCGCGCTGTACGCCGGTGGTTACGCCGAACTGGCGCTCGCGCTGCACCGTTCCGGCTGGCGGGACGCCGGTAGCGGAATGCTGGATGAGGTGGTGGACCGGCTGCACGTCCAGGCGCGGCAGCAGTGCGCGGCCATCGGGCGGACGCCGCCGTCCCGCGAGGCGATCCAGCTGACCGTGTGTGCGCTGCACCAAGCCGTCGCGACGGAGCCGCTGTTCGGCGACGAGTTCCGCCGGAGCGTCGGACTGGACGACACCGCCCGGGACCGTCTGCTCGACTGGTGGACCGAGACCCTGCGCACGACTGTCGCCGGAGAGTACGGTGCGAGGTGAGTGTCTAGGGTTCCGCCGCCCGGCCCGTTTCATGCAGGTCTGGTGGGCCTGGTCCGAGCGACACCGCCGGCGGCTTCGGTGGCCACCGGTCAACTGAAGGGGCAAAAGCCTGGAGGTCGTGGTTCCCGCGAGCGCGGGAGCCGGAGAGGCCTTCCGGTGTGCCCGACCGTTGTCCTGTTCGTCCAGCATCTGCCCGGTGGGATCGCGCGACTGAGCGCGTCGGCTCTTGAGTCGTCCACCGGCCTCATCCCCGCGCTGATGACCGCGTCACTGCTGGCCTTCGCTCTGGCCTGGCTGTCGTCGGTGGGCGGCGTGGGTGGCGGCGTGTTGATGCTGATCGCGCTCACCGCCCTGTTCGGTCTTCAGGTGGCCCTGCCCACCCTCACGTTGACTCAACTGGCCAGTAACGGCGGCCGCGTCTGGTTCAACCGGCGCGCGGTCCAGTGGCGGCTCATCAAGTGGTACGCCCTGGGCGCCGTCCCCTTCGCCCTGGCCGGAGGTCTCCTGCTGCCCTACGTGCCGGTCGAACCGCTCAAGCGCGTTCTCGGCGCGTTTCTCGTCGTCACCGTCTTCTGGCGGCGCTTCCAGCCGGTCCGCGCGGTGCCGGCCGACAAGACGTTCGCCGCCATCGGCGCCGGTTGTGGACTCGTCTCAGCCCTGTTCGGGGCGGCAGGACCGCTCGCGGCCCCGTTCTTCCTGGTCAAGGGCCTCATCGGCGGCGCGTACATCGGCACCGAAGCCTCCGCCTCCCTGGTCATCCACCTGACCAAGATCGTCGCTTATGGCGCGGGCAGCCTGCTGTCCGTCCATGTGCTCCTCCTCGGTCTGGCTCTCACCCCGGCCGTCGTCGCCGGCGCGTGGCTGGGGAGAAGAACCGTCGCCCGGATGAACGCCCAGGCCCTCGTGCTGGTCATCGAGGCCGGAATCGTCGTCGCGGCGATCTTGTTGATCGCCGGGATCTGAGCCGCGGCGCATCCTGGTCGACGTCGTCAGGGCGGCGGCCCGCCGATCAGCGTCGCGATGCCCTCCAGGAGGCGGTGGAGCCCGAACTCGAACAGGGTGTCCAGGTCGAGTGAACGGAATGGGACGAGTGCGAGATTCGGGAACGCCGTTTCGCCTGAAGGCCCCATCAGCGCCGGTGTGCCGCGGGTGTCCATCCACTGCTCGTCGGTGATCCCCGAGTGGGCCACGGCCGCGGCCTCGGACTCCAGGTTCGCGGCCACCCCCCGGACGTAGGCGGCCACGCAGACATGGATGTGCAGGCTCGTGGCCGGGTCCAGGCCGAGCCCGTCCAGGGCGCGCATCATCCACTCGCTGTGGACCATCGCGCGGGGAGCGGGCAGCGGGCGGGTGAAGGAAATGGCCTGAGCCAGCCACGGGTGACGCTGGTACATGGCCCACTGCTGCCTGGCTGCCGTCTCCAGGCGGTGGCGCCATCCGGGCGGCACGGGCTCCGGAAGCGGGAACTGGCCGAAGGCGGCGTCGGTCATGAGCAGGATCAGCTGCTCTCTGCTGGAGACGTGGCGGTAGAGGGCCATGGTGGTGACGTCCAGATCGGCGGCGAGGCGGCGCATGGACAGTGCGGCCAGCCCCTCGGCGTCCGCGATGGCCAACCCCGCGCGGACGATCCGGCCCCGGTCCAAGGACGCCGTCGGACGTCTGCGATCGTGCGGCGTCATCGAGCGGCCCCCCGGCGTGTCGACGACCGTGCCGACTCCGGGAACCGGCCGCGCCAGGCCGGCCTGCCGCAGGGCGGTCAGCGCCTTCGTGGCGGTGGCCATGGCGACGCCGAATTCCCGGACGATCTGCCGCGTGGACGGCAGCAGCTCACCGGGGCGGAGCTCGCCGCTGTCAACGCGTCGGCGCAGTTCGGCGGTGATGCGCAGGAAGGGCGGATCAGCGGGGGGCTCGGCAGGGCTCATCACAGAACTCCCTTCATGGGGCCGCACTAGTGCACCGACGCTCGAATCGGCCGTTGCCCCAGCCGCGTCATCCCATTTGAAACAGCCGCACTAGGGCACGCTTGGCCGTAGGCGCCTCCGCAGTCTACGGTGCACACATCCAGCCGGAACCGCCTGGTCGGAGACCGAAACGATCGGAGCACCGAGATGCCGAGCGCGATCCCCACCCCGGTACGCGCAGCACTGGATCTGGACGGACGCCACCTGTCCTACCTCGACTTCGGCGGCCCTGGCCGGCCCCTGCTGGCACTGCACGGACATCTCGGCCAGGGCGCGATGTGGAGCGGCCTGGCGGCCGAGCTGGGACCGCACTGGCGGGTCATCGCGCCCGACCAGCGAGGGCACGGCGAGTCGGACCGAGCCACGGACTATTCCCGCGAGGGGTACGTCGCAGACCTCGCGGCCTTGCTGGAGCACCTGGACGCAGGCCCGGTCGTGGCTCTGGGGCACTCGCTGGGCGGCCTGAACGCCTACCAGCTCGCCGCCGCTCACCCGGCCCTCGTCCGCGCCCTGGTCGTCGAGGAGATCGGCGCCGTCGTCTCAGGCCCGAGCCGTCTGGACTTCCTGCTGTCCAGTCCGTACGAGGCCGCCACCCGTGAGGAGCTGGTCGCCGGGCTCGGCGCGGCGGGTCCGATGTTCGCGGGCAGTCTGCGGCAACTGCCGGACGGCGGCTGGCGCCTGCCGTTCCACCCCCACGACACGGTCGAGTCGGAACGCGCCAACTGGGGCGACCACTGGGCCGACTGGCTGGCGACCGACGTCCCCGCGCTGCTTCTGGTGGGTGAGAACAGCCCGATCACCCGCGGCCAGGCGCACGAGATGGCCGAGCGGCGGCCGCACACCCGGCTGGTGACACTCCACGGTGACCACTTCGTGCACCTCCAGGACCCGGCGGGTTTCACCGGCGCGCTCCAGGACTTCCTGCGAACGCTCGACGCCACCTCCGCGTGACGAACGGCTGACGTTCCGCCGCCGGACCACGTACGTGCCGGCGGACCGCCGACCGTGACAGCGCCTACGTCGTGGCGGCCCGGACACCGAGGACGACGAGCACCACCGCCGTCACCCTGGCGACCGCGCGCTTGAAGCGGGCCCTGTGCAGGAGGTGCGCCCCTCGGCGGACCAGGACCGTCCAGGTCAGCAGCCACACCGCCATCAGCAGGGCGTGGGCGGTGGCCAGGGTGAGGATCTGCCCGTTGAGGGGACGGCCGGGCACGACGAACTGGGGGACCAGGGTCAGGTAGATGGAGGCCGCCTTGGGGTTGAGCACGTTCGCCAGCAGCGCCTGGGTGTAGACGGAGCCGGTACGTCCCGGCCGATCCGTGAGCTCGGGAGGCGGGGGCAGGGTGGAGGAACGCCAGGTCCACAGGCCGAGGCCGATGAGGTAGGCCGCCCCGAGGAGCTTGACGACGGTGAAGGCCTGGCTGGAGTGCATGACCAGGGCCGACAGCCCGGCGATGGCCAGGGTCGCGTGGGCGTACAGGCCGCTGACCGTGCCGAGGATGATCGGGAGGGCCTGCCGGTGACCACCGGCCGTGACGTGCTGGACGAGCAGGGTCAGGCTGGCGCCCGGAGTGGCGATGACGGGCAGGATCGCCAGGAGGAACGCGGTGACCGCGTACGTGTGGGTCATGCCTGGAGCACGACGCGGAAGTGGGTGGTGAGGCGGTGGTCGTCGTCCAGGACGTGGAAGGCGAGCCCGGGCGGTTGATCGCGGTCGGCGGGCCGGTCGCCCTCCCACGGCAGGCGCAGGGTCCAGGTGACGGCCGGCGCGACGATCAGGGGACGACCGGCGAACGTGGAAGCGGCCGCGGTGTGAGCGTGGCCGGTGAGCACGGCGACGACCTGCGGATGCGCGTCGAGCAGCGCGGCCAGGTCGCCGGGCGCCTCCAGCCGCCCGGAGTCGGGCAACGGGTGGTGGAGGACGACGGGCGGCTGATGGAAGGCGATCAGCGCGGGCGTGTCCGGCGCGAGCCCGTCGAGGGTGGCGTGCATCCAGGCGAGGGTTTCGGCGTCGAGCCGGCCCTCGTCGCGCCCGGGAATGGTGGAGTCGCACATCAGGATGGCGGTGCCGCCGACGTGGTGCACCTGGTTGACGGGGCCGGGCGCGGGTGGCCGTCGCAGCAGCGCCTTGCGGTAGGCCGGGCGGACGTCGTGGTTGCCGGGGCAGGTGAGCACCGGGAAGGGGGCGGCCAGGAGCTGGGCGGCCTGCTCGTACTCGGCCTCCGCGCCGTGATCGGCGATGTCACCGGTGACCAGCAGGGCGTCGACCGGGCGGGGCAGCGCCCTGAGGTGGTCCATGACCTGGGTGGCGCGCCGGGTCGCCCGGTCGGTGCCGTCCAGGTGCAGGTCGCTGATCTGGGCCAGGAGCAACGTCATCGTGCGATCCCCAAGCTGTCTAATGGTTAAATGGGATTTAGCGTTAGGGACCATAGAGTACGGAAGAGGACGTGAGCAACCGGGAGGTTGGAGTGGAGCGCTGGCCGGCACTGGAACTGGCGAGCACGATCCGCCACGACGGCGACGGCGGTGTCGCCGACGACCTGGCGACGGCGCAGAGCGCGACCCGCTGGATCCATCAGCAGGCCGAGCTGCTGGCCGGCCGCGCCGACGTAGCGGAGCTCACGGTGGGGGAGGAGCTCAGGAGCGAGATCGTCGGGCTCCGCCGGGCCGTGCGGGCGCTGTTCGCGCATGCGGTCAGCCCGGCGCCTCCGAGCCGGGCCGACGCCCACCGGCTGATGCCGGTCGAGCAGGCGCTGGCGCACCTCAACGCCGCTGCCGCCCGTGAGGCGATCGTCCCGCAACTCGACTGGCCAGCGAGCGGAACACCCCGTACGGAAGTGTTGTCGACCGAGCGCGATGCGGGCGTCCAGTTGATCGCGGCGCTGGCGCGAGCCGCCATCGAGTTCCTGAGCGGTCCGCAGCGTGAGCAGTTGCGGGCCTGCAACGCGCCGCGCTGCGTACGCTACTTCGTCAAGAGCCATGGGCGGCAGGAGTGGTGCAAGCCGTCATGCGGCAACCGCGCCCGGGCCGCGCGCCACTACCAGCGCCACAACGCCACGACCGCCCAAGAGGTGGCCGGGCCCTGACCACTGCGGGATGAACCGGGCGGCGCAGCGGCGATCCTAGGCGGGATGACGCACGCGGCGCACGCCCTGGAGCCGCTGTCGCGCGTTGCTCAGCGTCGCCATGGGTTCCAGGATGCGACGGTCGTACGTCTCCAGCGGCAGGCTCCGCGACACGCGACGGGGGAGATCGGGGTTGGCCAGCGCGCCCCGGCCGATGGACAGCAGGTCGGCATGGCCGCCGGACAGAACCTGGGCCGCCTGCGAGAGATCGTGCATGCCGCCGTTGGCGATGACCGGAAGACCGCTCACCTGGCGAGCCAGACTCGTGATCGTGACGCCGCCGTCCAGCCGGGCGGTCTCGATCCAGTCGCGTCCCTCGCTGGCGATGTGCAGGTACGTGGCACCCGCCGCCGCCAGCGCGGCGAAGATGATCCGCGCGTCGGCCGCGCCGCCAGGCCAGCGGTGGCCGAAGTCGTTGACCTTGCCCTGCGACAGCCGCACGCCGACGCAGAAGTCGGCGCCGAGCTCGGCCCGGATCGCGGCCACCACCTCGGCCGTCAGCCGGATCCGGTTCGCGACCGGGTCGCCGTAGGAGTCGGCGCGGCGGTTGGTGTAGTCGGTGAGGAACTGGTCCAGCAGGTAGCCGTTGGCTCCATGAAGTTCGACCCCGTCGAAGCCGGCCTCCCGAGCCCGGACGGCCGAGGCCACGAAGCCGCCGATCGCCGCCTCGATGTCGGCGCCGGTCATCTCCCGGGGCGTGGGCCAGGTTCCGGACCCGCCGTACTCGGGCAACATCTCCGCACGCGGCCGCACGGCGGACGGCCCGACCGTGTCGGCGCGATACGGGTTCCCCTGCGACAGCGCGCCGGCGTGCATGAGCTGGAGCACGATACGGCTCCCGGCGGCCCGCACCTTGCCGGTGATCTCACGCCAGGCCGACACGTGGGTGGCGGAGACGATGCCCGGCTGATTGAGGTAACCCTGACTGTTGACGGTGTCGGTATAGGTGCCTTCCGTGATCACCAGCCCGAATCCGCCCTCCGCGTACCGCTCGTAGTATTCGGCCATCTCGTGGGTCGGCGTGCCGTCGGGGGCGGCGGACACCCGGGTCATCGGCGCGACGGCAAACCGGTTGGGCAGGGCGAGACCGCCGACCCGGACGGGCCGCAGCGTGTGGTGGTTCGTCATGGATGTACTCCCTTGATGCGTCGAAGGTCTGTTGCGGAACGCGCACGGCGGCGCGGAGGCGTGCGCGTTCCGCCCCCTCCCTCAGCAGCCCTCCACGCCGCATGAGGTCTGCACGGGCTCGGCGAGCTTGTCGAGGACCTCGCGGAGCGCGCCGGCCCGGGGGACGCCCTCGATCCGGTGGGCGCCGTCGATGATGATCGTCGGGACCGAGCGGATCCGCAGTTCGTGCGCCTGCCGGAGCGCGGCCCGGTGCGTCTCGCCGTAGCGGCCGTCGAGGAGGGCGGCGCGGAACTCCGCCGCGTCGAGGCCCAGCCCGGCGGCCAGGTCCGTGAGCACGTCCAGGTCGCCGATGTCGAGGCCGTCCTCGAAGAACGCCCGCAGCAGCCGGTCGTTGTAGGACTCGGCGTCGCCGTGCTCCCTGGCGTACTGGTAGCCCTCGAAGGCCAGCCGTGTGTACGGCTGGGGCGAGACGTCCGGCAGGTGGATGTCGACGCCCATCCGCTCCGCCATCGGGTAGATCGTCCGCTTCCAGATGTCCTGGAGGTAGGCGCCCTCGGGTTCCAGCGTCGGAACGGGTTCGGGGCGCAGCTCGAACGGCATCCACTCGACCTCGACGTCACGTCCGGCGACGGCCTCCTGGATCGGCCCCTTGGCCAGCAGGCAGAACGGGCAGACGTAGTCGGACCAGATCTGGATCCTCATGAACGCGCCACTGCGGTCGCGTCGACCTCGATCTGCCAGTCGGCCTGGGCCAGCCGGGAGACCTGGATCAGGGTGTCGGCGGGGTAGGGCTCCGCGAAGAACTCCCTGCGCAGCCTGATGATGGTGTCCAGGTTGGGCTCCAGGTCGGTGACGAGAATGGTCACCTTGACCGCGTCGGCGAGGCTGGATCCCGCTTCCTTCAGCACCCGGTCGAGGTTGGCGAACGCCTGCCGGGCCTGGGCCTCGAAGTCGTCGCTGACGGTGACGCCGTTCTCGTCGAAGCCGGCCTGGCCGGAGGCGAACACCAACCCGTTCACCTTGATCGCCTGCGAGATCGCATAGGGCTCGTACCAGTCGGGGGTGGTGCTCACGCGCTCACGCTTCATGACATCTCCTTGTATGTGCATACTTTGTACGTGCAAGTAGATGTTGCATGTACATGTATATTCTTGTCAAGTCCTGAGGGGCGAAGCCTCACCGGGACGCGCACATATACGGAGGTCAAGCCGGTTGCCGCGGGTGAGCTGATGGCTCGGGTCGTGAAGCGCTGACAGAATCAGGTCGCTCGACAGACGTAGCTCACCGACCACCTGACGATTGCCGGAGCATGCGACCCTTTCACATCGACGTACCGGAGCACGTGCTCGCTGACCTGCGAGTACGCCTGTCGCGTACCCGGTTCACCCCAGCCTCGGACCGCACGCGATGGACCGCGGGCGCCGACCCCACGGACCTGCGTGCCCTGGTGGAGCACTGGGCGGACGGCTTCGACTGGCGCAGGGTCGAAGCCGGGCTGAACAAGTACTCGCACCACCTGGCCGACATCGACGGCCGGCGGGTGCATTTCGTCCACGTCAGGTCTCCGCGACGCGGCGCGTTGCCGCTGGTGCTCACCCATGGGTGGCCGAGCTGCTTCGTGGAGATGCTGGCACTGGCCGACCGGCTGGCCGCCGACTTCGACGTGGTCATCCCCTCACTGCCGGGTTTCGGGTACTCCGAAACACCCCACGGGCCTTTCACCGGTCGTCGGGTCGCCGAGACCTGGCAGCACCTGATGACCACCACCCTCGGTTACCAGCGCTACGGCGCGTTCGGCGGGGACATCGGCGGCAGCGTCACCCAATGGCTCGGCGCCCTGTTCCCGGCCGGCGTGGTCGGGATCCACTTGACCTCCGGCAGCCTCACCGCCGGCATCGACTCCTCGGCCGTGAACCCGGACGAGCGGATCTACCTGGAGGCCGAACAGGCCTACGACGCCCAGGACGGCGGCTACAGCGCGATCATGGCAACCCGCCCGGACACCATCGCCGCGGCGCTGACGGACTCACCGGCAGGGCTGTTGGCCTGGATCGCCGACAAGTACCGCGACTGGAGCGACTGCGGGGGCGACCTCACGGCCCGGTGGGAGGCCGACGACTTGCTCACCGTGGCCACCCTCTACTGGGCCACCGGCAGCATCGGTTCCTCCTTCCGTCCCTACTACGACCATCCGCACACCGGGCCCCGCCCACCGATCACCGTGCCGACCGCGATCACCCTGAGCCACGAACCCCTGATGGCAGGCTTCCCCCGCAGCCTGGCCGAACGTGCCTTTCCCAACCTGCGACATTTCGCCCGCCCCGACCGCGGCGGACACTTCATGGCCCACGAGGAACCGGACTACCTGGCAGACCAGCTCCGCGCCTTCTTCCGGCCCCTGACCTGAACCGGAGATCTCTCCAGAGCCGGGCAGGAACCGTGCGTTCGACGGGCGGGTCAGATCCAGCCCTGGCGGGCCGCGTACAGGGCGAGCTGGAAGCGGGTGACGGTGCCGGCGCGCTGGTTGAGCTGCTCCAGGTTGCGGGACAGGGTGCGACGGCTGATGCCCAGCAGCTGCGCGATGGTGTCGTCGGTGATCCCGGTCCCGAGCAGTTCCAGGATCCGTACGTGCATCGGCCGTAACGCGGCCGGGACCCGGTCGCTCAGATGCATCGGGAACGCCGAGCGCCACGAGGTCTCGAAGAGCCCGGCCAGCGCCGACAGCAGGCTGGAGGGACGCACCACCAGCAGCGAGTCGTTGACCTCCGCCTCGACGAACGACATCGAGACGATCGCCACCCGCCGGTCGAAGACGGTGAGCTTGACCGGGACGGTCGGCAGCACCCGTGCATGCTCGCCCGCCGCGATGCAGGGCCGGATGTTGACGGCGTAGTAGAGGCCGTTCTCCACCGCGGACTTGGAGTAGACGACCCGGTACTCCACGCCGCGCTCCAGGTTGTGCACCTCGGTGGGATTGGCCCCCACGCGGACGTGGTACGGCGGCGAGTCGAAGCGCAGCACCTGCGACTCCACCGTGCCCTCGATGTGCTGGATCCGCTCGACGATGCGCGGCCCGGTCACCACCTCGACGAGATCGTCGGTGGCCTGGGGGCGCACCGAACGCCGGTAGTGACGGTAGGCGTTGACCGCCGCGGTGCGCGCCTGCAGAAGTTCCGCCGACCTGGCGTGGGACAGGTGGTCCAGCGCGATGGTGGGCTCCACGGCCGTGGCCTCCGGCCGTCCGGGGCCGCCGGCGGCGGCCAGGCCCAGGTCGACCAGGCGGCCGAGGGAGCGCTCGGCCTCGCCGGGCTGCCAGCCCAGATGCTCGGCCAGGTCCGCGGCGGTGGTCCGGCCGGTGTGCAGCATGGCCAGGTAGACCTCGGCCTCCTGCGCTGCCATCCCGAGGCGGCGCAGGTGCGCGAGCAGGTCGTCGTCGCTCATGAGGATCCCTTCACGTCCGGTTTGACGTGGCCGGGCAAATCCTGTCATGCAGGGGTTCGATCACGCAGGACCCACTTCCGCGCCGGCGGTGGCCGGTCCGCCGAGGGACCGCCGTGCCCATTCCGGCCACTGGCGACGGGTCGCCACCACCCGGCGGCGGACGGGAGTACACCGGACTCGACACGCCCCCCGTTCCCCTCCCAGAGGTGTCATGCGCCCTCGTCCGGACCATCCCGTCCTCCCGCCGACGCCACCCACGGCGACCCCCCTGCAAGGAGGTCCAACGATGCACTCCCGCATCGCCGTCCCAGCCCGCGTGCCCGCTCTGGCGCTCCTGGCCGCGCTCGCGCTCGCCGCACCACCCCCGGCGGACGCCGCCGTGCCCGCCGCCGTGCCCACTGCCGCAACCACTGCCGCAACCACTGCCGCGGCCGTCCCGCAGTTCGACCACGTGGTCATCGTCATGTTCGAGAACAAGAACTACTCGACCATCAAGGGCGGCTCCTCGGCCTCCTACCTCAACTCCCTGGCCTCGCAGGGAACGCTGTTCACCAGCTCCTTCGGCGTCACCCACCCCAGCCAGCCGAACTACATCGCGCTGTTCTCCGGCTCCCAGCAGGGCGTCACCAACGACGACTGCCCCAAGACGCTGAGCGGCGGCAACCTCGGCCAGCAGCTCCTGAGCGCCGGGCGCACGTTCAGGGCCTACTCCGAGGGCCTGCCCAGCGCCGGGTACACCGGCTGCAGCAGCGGCAGGTACCGGCGCAAGCACGCCCCCTGGGCGGACTTCCCCACGGTGAGCGGCTCCGCGTACCACGTGGCGTACTCCGCCTTCCCCAGCGACTACAGCATGCTGCCGACGGTCTCGTTCGTCATCCCCGACATGTGCAACGACATGCACGACTGCTCGGTCGGCACCGGCGACTCCTGGACCAAGAGCAGGCTCGACGGGTACGTCCAGTGGGCCAAGACGCACAACAGCCTGCTCATCGCCACCTTCGACGAGGACAACTTCACCTCCGTCAACCAGATCTACACCGTCTTCGCCGGAGCCCACGTCAAGGCCGGTTACCAGTCCACCACCCAGATCAACCACTACAACGTGCTGCGCACCATCGAGGACATGTACGGCCTGCCCGCGCTCGGCAACGCGGCCGGCAAGTCTCCCGTCACCGACGCCTGGACGACCTCCGCCCCCGGGACCACGGTCTTCTCCGACGACTTCGAGTCCGACCAGGGCTGGCAGGTCAACACGTCCGGGACCGACACGGCGACCGCGGGGACGTTCGAGCGCGGCGTGCCGCAGCAGACCACCTCCACGTACAGCAATCAGATCAAGCAGCTGACCGCGGCCTCCGGCACCCACGCTCTGACCACGGGCGCGGCGGCCGGCGCCGACGACCACCTGCGGATCGGCGTCGCGGGCGGTCCCACCCTGATCGAACGGACCGGCGCCGCCGGCGAGACGGCGGGGGCCTGGCAGAGCGCCACCGCCGACCTGTCCGCCTACGCCGGCGCCACGGTACGGCTGTCGATCGAGGCCGCCGACACCGGCACCGCCAGCCTCTTCGAAGCCCAGATCGACGACCTGTCCATCACCCAGGGCTGACCTGAGCAGGCCCCCGCCGCCCGCCCGGCGGGGGCCTTTCCCCACCGCCACCGAGGAGGCGAACCAGCCCGTGTACCTGTCCACCATCGACCGGCCACCCCGGGGCCGCGCGGGCCGGGGCCTGCGCGCCATCGGCGTCAACGTCGTCGTGCTGGGAGCGGTGAGCCTGCTCACCGACGTCTCCGCCGAGATGGTCACCGCCGTCCTCCCGCTCTACTTCGTGCTCACCCTGCACCTCAGCCCCGCCGCCTACGGCCTGATGGACGGCCTCCACACCGGCGCGACGGCCCTGCTGCGGCTGGCCGGCGGCTACGTCGCCGACCGCCTGCGCAGGCGCAAGGCCGTCGCCGCCGCCGGGTACGGCATCTCCGCCCTGGCCAAGCTGGGCCTGCTGGCCGCCGGCGCCTCGATGCCCGCGCTCGGCGCCGTCATCGTCGCCGACCGGGCGGGAAAGGGGCTGCGTACCGCGCCGCGCGACGCGCTCATCACCCTGTCGGTCCCCGAGCCGCTGCTCGGCCGGGCCTTCGGCATCCACCGGGCGATGGACAGCATGGGCGCGTTCGCGGGGCCGCTGGCCGCGCTCGGCGTCCTGGCGGCCGTCGGGGCGGCCACCCCGGCCGCGTTCGACGCGCTGTTCCTGACCAGCTTCTGCGTCGCCGTCGCCGGGTTGCTGGTCCTGGCCGCCTTCGCCCGCGACCGCCGTGACAGGCGGCCCGCGGCCTTCCCCGTCACCCTCCGCGCCGCCGGCGGCCTGCTGCGGGCCGCCGGGGTCCGCAGGCTGCTCTACGCCGCCGGCCTGCTGGGACTGGCCACCATCGGCGACGGCTTCGTCTACCTGCTCCTGATGGCCCGCCAGTCCATGCCGACCGGCTGGTTCCCGCTCCTGGCGGTGGGCACCAACCTCGTCTACCTGCTCCTGGCCGCCCCCTTCGGCGCGCTGGCCGACCGGTACGGCCGCCGCACGGTCCTGCTGGCCGGGTACGCCGCGCTCCTGGCCGTCTACCTGCTGCTGTGCAGCGCCCTGCCGGCCGTCCTCGTGACGGTGGCCGCGCTCTGCTGCTACGGCGCCTTCTACGCCGCCACCGACGGCGTGCTGATGGCGCTGGCCGGCCCGCTCCTGCCCACGGACCTGCGCACCACCGGGCTGGCCTGCGTACAGACCGCGCAGGCCCTGGCCTACCTCGCCTCCTCCCTCGCCTTCGGGCTCGCCTGGACGAACTGGGGCAGCACCGCGGCGACCGGGGCCGCGGCGATCGCCGCCGCCGTGGCCGCCACCGCCACGGCCGCCCTCCTGACGGGCCGCCGCACGACCGTGGAGAACGCGCCGTGACCGGCCGCGGACGGCTCCTGGCCGCCGGCATCGCCGGGCTCGCCGTCCTGGCAGCCGTGTCCATCGTGATCGCCAGAGCGGCCGGCACGTCCTCGCAGGCCGGGGCCGCGGACAGCGTCTCGCTCGTCCCCGGGCCGCGGCTGGTGGCGCTCAGCACCACCGCCGGCAGCTCCGGCCGGCTGCTGTCCGTCGCGGCCGGCGACCCCGCCGGAGCGCGCGCGGTCTCCGCCTTGTCGTGCGCCAGGCTGTACGCGGCCGGCGGCACCGGGCTGTGCCTGCGCGCGGACCCCGGGCTGACGACGTACCAGCTCGCGGTCCTGGACGCGCGGCTCCGGACGGTCAGGGAGATCCCCCTGGTCGGCGTGCCCAACAGGGCCAGGGTCTCGCCCAGCGGCCGGCTGGTGACCTGGACGGTCTTCGTCACCGGCGACTCCTACAACGGCGGCCGCTTCTCCACCCGCGTCGGCATCCTCGACACCCGTACCCAGGAGCTGATCCCCACCCTGGAGGACTGGCCGGTCACCGTGGACGGAAGGCCGTACCGGGCCAGGGACCTCAACTTCTGGGGCGTCACCTTCACCTCCGACGACCGCCGCTTCTACGCGACGATGTCCACCGCCGGGCACCGCTACCTGGTGCTCGGCGACCTCGACAGCCACCGCCTGCGGGCCCTGACGGACAACGTCGAGTGCCCCTCGCTCTCTCCGGACGGCACCCGGATCGCCTTCAAGTCCGCGCTCGGCGGTGATCCGGCCCGTGGCTGGCGCCTGTCGGTGCTGGACCTGGCCACCCGCCGGGTCACCCCGCTCGCCGAGACCCGCAGCGTGGACGACCAGGCCGCCTGGATCGACCAGCGGACCATCGCCTACGCCCTCCCCCGGGGACGGGAGCACGCCGACGTCTGGACGGTCCCCGCCGACGGCACCGGCACCCCGCGGATTCTCATCCCCGACGCCGCGTCCCCCGCCGCCCTCGGCGGCGGCGTCATCGGCACGGAGGCCGAGTGATCAGCGCGTTCGAGCCGCTACGGCGATCACTCCGCGCGGAGTCGCGCCAGGTGGTGGTCGAGCAACGCCGCGACCTCCTTGGGCGTGTAGTGCCCGACCAGGGTGGCGTTCACGATGCCCTGCGCGAAGGCGTACAGGATGCTCGCTTCCTTGCCGGCGTCCAGGTGGGCGGCGAGTTGCCCAGCGGTCTGGGCGGCCCTGATCTGTTCGGCGAGGAAGGACAGCAGGGACGAATACCCCGTCCGCATCGCGGCCGCCTGGTTCTCCGACACCACCGAGCTCGCCTGGAACGCCTGCCCGATGCGGTTGAGGTAGCTGCGCTCCTCATCCAGTGGCAACAGCTCCAGCACGGTCGCTCGCAGCACCTCCAGCGGCGTGGACTGGCGCGCGGCCACCGCCGTCACCCGGTCCCCGATCCAGATCCCGATGCGTTCCAGCGCCAGCAGCAGCATCTGGTCCTTCGTCGTGACGTAGTACTGCACCGCCCCCATGGACATGCCGGCCTCGGCGGCGACCTCCCTCAGGCTGACGCTCTCCATGCCCCTGTCGTGGATGACGCGGTGCACGGCCTCGGCGATGTGCCGCCGCCGGGCGTCGTGGTCGACGATCTTCGGCATCTCCCGCCACTTTCTCATGCGACCGCATGGTAAAAGCTCTCGTTCCCCGTTTATCGTGCGACTGTATGACAAAAGCGGACGACAGGGGGATCCAGATGCGGGTTCTGATCGTCGGAGTCGGCACGCGTGGGGACGTGGCGCCGTACGCGGGGCTGGGGATGCGGTTACGCGAGGCCGGACACGAGGTGGTGATCGCCGCGCACGAGCCGTACGCAGAGCTGGCGACCGAGGCGGGCCTGGGGTGCGTCCCGCTTCCCGGAGACCCGCTCCGCGCGCTGACCGGCCGCTTGTCCATCAGCGCCTTCAAGGAATACGGCGAGCAGCTCGTGGAAGGCCTGGCCGGGCTCGCCGGACAGGAGGCCGACCTGCTCCTGCTCGGTGTCGCGGGCGCGCCCGGCTACCACGTCGCCGAGGCGATGGGCGTGCCGAGCATGGGGGTGCACCTGCAGCCGGTCGACCCCACAGGGGACTTTCCGCCGGTCATGAGCCTGTTCCAGCGGTCGCTCGGACGGTGGGGGAACCGCAGGGCGGCCCGGCTCGCGTTCGAGTCGCCCGCCGCCGGTCCGCTGCTGGCCGGGTTGGGCACGAAGATGCGTTCCCGGCTGGGACTGCCCCCGATGACCCCGCGCGCCCTCTACCGGCACCGGGAGAGCACGCGCTGGCCGGTCTTCCACGGGATCAGCCCGCTGGTGCTGCCGCGCCCGGCCGACTGGCGGCCAGGGCTGGAGATCACCGGCTACTGGTGGCCGCCCCGGCCGCGGGGATGGCAGCCGGAACCCGTGCTGCGCGACTTCCTGGCATCAGGACCCACGCCGGTCTTCGTCGGCTTCGGCAGCCTGGCCGGCGCGCGGGCCGAGCAGTACACCGAGCTGGCTGCGCAGGCACTGCGGCGGGCCGGGTTGCGCGGCGTGTTGCAGACCGGCCTGCGGGCACACATCTCCGACGATGTGCTGGCGATCGGCGACGTGCCGCACGACTGGCTGTTCCCCCAGCTGGCTGCCGTCGCCCACCACTGCGGCGCCGGTACCGCTGCGAGCGGGGTGCGGGCAGGGGTGCCCACCGTGGCCGTGCCGGTCATGAACGACCAGCCGTTCTGGGCGTCCAGGCTGACGGCACTCGGCGTGGCCCCGGCCGCCGTCCCGTTTCGCCGTCTGACGCCCGCACGGCTGGCCGCCGCGCTCACCACCGCAGTCACCGACCCGGCATACCGCCAGCGGGCCCAAGCCCTCGCGGCCCAGGTCTCGGCAGAGGACGGCGCGGCACCCGTCGTCGAGGCGGTGAACCGGCTCCAGACCACCCGCCGACCAGGATGACAAGCCGGAGGCGTCCCCGAGTTCGGTGCAGGTGGGATCGTGGCCGTCGGCCTCCGCTGCTCGAAGTTCTCCTCCAAGCCCTGTCGCCGGGTCGGAATGGCGGCCCTTGACCCGAACCCGGAGCCAGGTTCGGAACCGCCCGGAGCGACGGCGTCCCATCTGATTCTCCTGATCAGATGGGACCGCGTCGACCTTGGCAATACTGTCTGACAACGGCTCAGGTCAGAGTTGATTTGCCTCAGCATTCTCCTCCCCAACCCTTGTTCACCAGATCGATGTTCTGTCCTATGGCGTCGATGAGCCCGGCGCTTCCGTGGTCAATGTAATAGCCGGTCTGGGTGTTGAAGTGGATGCAGTAGCTCGTGTAACGAGGGAAGGCTCGCCGCGCTCGCCGGTGACGCGAGCGCCAGCCCAGCCAGAGCGGCGACGGCTGCCGGGATGAACCTCTTGAGCATGAGTTCTCCTCGCTTTGTTGCCTGGACGGTCCCAGGTCGTGACAGGGGCGGCCCACCGAGCGGATAAGTGAAGGCTCGGTTCATCAGCCGCCTGGACCTGTGGCCATAGCGAATCCAAAGCCGATCCATAGGGCCGCGTCCTACGGTGTGCCGCATGCGACCTACGACGGCAACGCGCCGCGCATTCATCATCGGGCTCGTAGCGGTGAGCGGATTCATCGCTGTCCCTGCGGGGCCGGCCTCCGCCACTACCGTCCAGATTGCCTCTGACCTGAGCTGTTACAAGCAGGTTCTCACTGTCCGCGGTGGGGGTATCAGGGGGTTCTCCGTCAACTGCACTGGCCCGGCAAGCAAGATCAGGACCTTCACCGTCCGGGGGTGGAGCCAGAACGCCAACACGGTGGGGAGCAGTGGGATGAGCGTCTACGGAGCTGAAAGCGGGTGGGTGTCGCTGCCGACGCTCTCAAGCGGCACCTACGACTGGATCGACGTCAAGTGAACCCTGCTTCGGGTCCGGAACCTCTGCACGAGCAGAGAGCCTCCACGACCGAGCTCGCCCACCGGCCCCGCTGACCCCCACCACCGCGATGGCCGCCACCCCGACCAGGGTGGCGGCCATTGGCGCTGTCACCGCTCGCAGCCGTACCCCGCTGGGCCTGCTCGCCCAACGCGCGGACGACGGGTGGCGACCGCCCTCGCTATCGTGATCACATGGGGGCAGACCACGTACGGTTCAACATTCTGGGCCGGGTCGAGGCGACGGCCGGCGAGCGGCCGGTGCGGCTGGGCGGTTCGCGGGCCCGGCAGGTGCTGGCCATGCTGGCGGCCGGCCACGGTCAGGTGCTCAGCATCGACCGGCTGGCCACCGCCTGGGGCCATGACCCGCCGGCGACCGTACGCAACCAGGTCATGATCGCGGTGGCGGCCTTACGCAAGGCCTTACGCAGGGCGGGCGCCGAGTCGGAGATCATCAGGACCGAAGGGTCCGGCTATCGGCTGGCCGGCGGCCTGGTGGACACCCAGCTCGCGGAGCAGCGCATCGAACGGGGCCGGCAGGCGGCTCAGGCGGGACGGCAGGCCGAGGCCGCCGACCTCCTGGGCCAGGCCCTGGCTCTGTGGCGCGGCCCGGTGCTCGGCGAACTGGAACTGGAGGAGCTGGCGGCCTTCGCCGGGCGATGGGAGGAACTGCGCCTGGCCGTCCTCGAAGAGCGGGCCGAACTCGACCTCGCCCTCGGCCGCCACCGCGACGTGGTCGGCGAGCTGTCGGAGCTGCTCGCCGAACATCCGCTGAGAGAGCGCCTGCGGGGGCTGCTCATGACGGCGTTGCACGGCTCCGGGCGGCGGTCCGACGCGCTGGAGGTGTACCGGCAGGGGCGAGCCCTGCTGGCGGACGAACTCGGCCTCGACCCCGGGCCCGAGCTGCGCCGGCTGGAAGCGGCCATCCTCGCCGACGCCCCCGACCTCGACCTCGAACCCTTCCGCGGACGCGACGAAGCCAGGCAGGCGCCCGCCGAACTGCCCGCCGACGTGACCGGCTTCGTGGGACGCGAACGCGATCTGGCCCTGCTGCGCCGGCACGCCTGCGCCGCGGGCACCCCGTCCGTCACGACCGTCACCGGCGCGGCCGGCGCGGGCAAGACCGCCCTGGCCGTACGGTTCAGCCATCTCGTGGCCGAGGAGTTCCCCGACGGCCAGCTCTACGTCGACCTGCGCGGGCACGCGCCCCGGCCGCCCATGCCGCCGATGGAGGCACTCGTCCGGATGCTCGGCTCGCTGGGGGTGCCCCCCGAGCGCATCCCCGAAGAGCAGGAGGCGGCGGCCTCCCTGTACCGCTCACGTCTGTCGGGCCGGCGGATGCTGGTGCTGCTCGACGACGCGCGCACGGCCGAGCAGGTACGCCCCCTGTTACCCGGCGCTCCCGGCTGCCTGGTCCTCGTCACCAGCCGCAACGCGCTCGCCGGGCTGGCCGTCTCGCACGGCGCCCGAGATCTGTCGCTCGGCGTGCTCGACCGGGACAACAGCGTCCGGCTGCTGGCCTCCATGGTCGGAGATCAGCGGCTGTCCGCCGAGCCGGACGCGGCCGAGCAGATCGTCCGGCTGTGCGGCCGCCTCCCGCTGGCCCTGCGCGTGGCCGCCGCCACGCTGGCGACGCGCCCGCGCAGGTCGCTGGGCGAGTACGCCGCCGCGCTGTCCGCGCGAGGGCTGGACCTGCTGCGGATCGACGGCGACGTGGCGGTCCGGGCGGCGTTCGAGCTGTCGTACGCGGGACTGCCCGAGGCGGAGCGGCGCCTGTTCAGGCTGCTGGGGCTGGTCCGAGGGCCGGACATCACCGCGCCGGCCGCCGCCTGCCTGGCCGACGTCGGGACCGCCGAGGCCGAACAGCTCCTGGACCGCCTCGCCGCCGCGCATTTGATCGAGGAGCACCGGCCGTACCGGTACACCTGCCACGACCTGCTCCGCCAGTACGCCGGAGAGCTGACGCTCCGCGACGACGCCCCCGCGACCGGCGTCCAGGCCCTCGAACGCCTCGGCGACTGGTACCTGGCCGAGGCCGTCGCGGCGGCCGAGAGCGCCTATCCCTCGATCACCCGCCTGCCGCTCCCCGTCACCTCCGGGCTCAGGCCCCGCGCCGAGGCGATGGCCTGGCTCAGCGCCGAACAGGCCAACCTCGTCGCCTTCGCCCTGCACGCCGCCGACGCCGCCTCGCTCACCCCCGCCGCCCGCCGGCCTCCGATCAGCGGGCCCAGGCGGCATGCCTGGCTGATCGCCGACGCCCTGCGCGGCCACTTCGTCCACCACACCGCCACCAGCCTGGCCGACATCGTGGCGGTCTCCGACGCCGCGGTGCACGCGGCCACCGTCGAGGACGACCCGCTCGGCCTGGCGGCGGCGCATCTCAGTGCGGGCACGGCCGCCCTGTGCCGCGCCGCCTATTCCACCGCCCGAGCCGCCTGCGAGCTGGCCGTCCGGCACAGCGAGCGCGCGGACTGGTCCGCCGGCGCGGCCGCCACGCACAACAACGCCGCCGCCGCCTGCCACGACCAGGGCGAGCTGGGCCAGGCCATCGACCATCTCGTCAGGTCCGTGGAGCTCAACCGTCAGATCGGCGACACCTACGGCGAGGCCCGCGCCACGGGCAACCTGGGCGCCGTACACCTGGAATACGGCGACCTGGAGGCAGCGGAACGACACCTGCGTGACGCCCTCGCCCTCCACCGCAACCTGCGCGACAGCGAGCTGAGCCACTCCCTCAACGAGCTCGCCACCGTCCGGCGCCTCAGCGGAGACCTGGACGAGGCACTGGCCCTCGCCACCGAGGCACTCCGCCACGACCGCGCACGCGACCTGCACGTGCCCGAGTCCAAGAGCCTGGCCACGCTGGCGGAGATCCACCGCGACCGCGGCCGTCTCGACCTCGCCCTTGAGGCTGCGCTCCTGGCCGGTGAGCGTGCGGAAGGAGCGCGCCACGTCTATGCCATGTGCAGCGCCATGCACGTGCTCGGCACCGTCCGGGCGATGACCGGACATCACGGCGAGGCCCTGGACGCCCACCAGCAAGCGCTCACCTACGCCGTCACGGCAGGCATGCGGCGTCTGCAGGTCAGGCCGCTGCTCGGCCTCGCCCGCGCGCATGCCGGCCTGGGCATGCACGACCGCGCGCTCCAGTACGCCCGTCAAGCGCTGGACCAGGCGTCCTCGACGGGCTATCGCCGGCTGGAGGACCTGGCGCTGTCGCTCTTGGCCGACCTCGAAGGGGGGCCACGGCCGGCGCCTCGCGAGGGGGACGGGCGCCGTACTCGGCGGTGATGCGGCGCGAGGTACGGGGTCGCGCTGGGAGGTCGAACGGCGCGGGACCTCCGACGCCACGTTGATCAGAGCGGATTCGACGGCGCGTCGGCAGCCGCTCGCTCCTGGGAGACGGCGGTCGCCGGGAAGCACGCCGGGTTGACGCGCGCGTGCTGGGCGAGGAGGTCGGCGAAGGCCACGGTGATGGCGTCGGGACGGGTGCGGGTGTAGGCCGCGAGAGTGCGGCGGATCGGCGGATCGGGGCGGAGCAGGACGCCGTCGAAGTGGGGCGGGATGATGTTGGCCGGAACCAGGGCCGGACCGAGTCCGGCGGCCGCGAGGAGAGGAGCGGCGGAGGTCTGCTCGGCGCGGATCGCCGCCTGCGGGTGGAAGCCCGCTTGGGTGCAGACCTGGTCGAGCAGATCGGCGAGACCGTTGTCGGGGGCGTAGTGGACCCAGGCGCGGTCGGCCAGATCGCTGAGGGCGACCCTGCCGGTGGGGCTGCCGGCCAGGGGGTCGTCGGCGGCCAGGACGATCCCGAACTCCTCGACGCCGAGCTCGCGGATCGGTCCCTCCCAACCGGCGGGCACAGGGCCGACGGCGAGGTCGGCGCGGCCGGCGGCCATGGCGGCCTGGAGCCGGTCGGCGTGCGGGTACTCGCGCAGCCGGATCCGTACGCCGGGGTGCCGGCCGCGCCAGGCCCGCAGGACGGGCGGCAGGATGCCCAGGCTGACCGAGTAGATGGCGGCCACCTCCACCTCGCCCTCCTCCAGTCCGGCCGTGCGCCGCGCCACCCTGTGCAGGCGCTCGGCCTCGGCCAGCGCGGCGCGGGCGTGCGGCAGCACCGCCCTGCCCATCGGGGTCAGGCGTACCGCGCGAGGAAGCCGTTCGAGCAGCGGGCCGCCGACCGCGGTCTCCAGCGCCCGCATCTGGTGGGAGAGCGCGGGCTGGGTGACGTGCAGGTGTTCGGCCGCGCGGGTGAAGGAGCCGAGGTCCACCACGGTCACCAGGTATTCGAGCTGCCGGAGCGTCGCCATCGCCATGAGCACAGTTTATCGATCCGGTAGAAAACAAGCCTTGGACTCATGGCAGGCGAGTGAGCCAGAGTCGTGGACGTGGCCGCCACCGGCAAGGTCGGGCGGCTGATCCCCGACTGTTCGAAGGAGTTCTCCCATGTCCGATGACACGCGCTTGAAGGGACAACGGCTCGTCGTGGTGGGCGCGGGTTCGCACACAGGACGCGCGCTGGCCAGGTCCGCGTCAGCGGCCGGCGCCGCCGTCGTGCTGGCCGGGCCGGATCTCCGCAAGCTGGAGTGGACGGCCGCCGAGCTGTCCGGGCCCGCCGAGGTCCGCGTGCTCGACCTCTGCGACGAGCGGTCGATCGCCGACTTCGCCGGAGGTCTCGGCCGGTTCGACCATCTGGTCTCCACCGCCGCGGCGCCGGCCAACGGCCCGCTGAAGGACCTCGAAGCGGCCGACGTGCAGCGAGCGTTCTCGGCCAAGGTGATCGGGCCGCTGCTGCTGGCCAAGAACCTGGTGGGGCAGGTGTCCGAGCACGGCTCGTTCACCTTCTTCTCCGGTGTGGTCGCCTGGCGTCCGGCGCCCGCGCGCACGGTGATGGCCACCACCAACGGCGCGCTGGCCTTCCTGGTGCGGGCGCTGGCGGTGGAGATCGCGCCGGTCCGGGTGAACGCTGTTTCCCCCGGCATCGTCGACACCGGCGCCTGGGACGGCATGGGCGCCGACAAGGCGGCGTTCCTGCGCGGGGTGGCCGAACGCAACCCGGCCCGCCGGGTGGGCACCCCCGAGGACCTGATCAAGGCCGTCCTCTACGCCATCGACAACCCCTACGTCACCGGCACCGTGCTGCATGTCGACGGCGGCGGCCGCCTCGCCTGACCGCTTCGCCGAGCAGCTCGGCGCCCAGTTCGGTCTCGCGCCGGAGGCGGCCGTCGACCACTTCGTCCGCGAGGTGCGCCGGCTGCCCAGTGCCCGGCTCGGCGAGCCCGAGGACGTGGCCCGGCTGATCGCCTATCTGCTCTCGCCGCTCGCGGGCCAGGTCACCGGTGCCGAGTGGGCCGTCGACGGCGGCGCACTGCGTCAGATCTGACCCGTCATCACCCCGTTCTTCCGCCCGGTCGAAGGGACCGGACGGCCTTCCCGGCACGCGCCGAGCGTGCCGGCTGATTCGAGGAGTACCGCTCATGCGCTCACGCACCCTTGTCCGCGTCGCCGTCGTCGCCGTGGCGGCGAGCCTCGCGGGCGGCATCGTCACGGCCGCCCATGCGCACGACGACAGTCACCGGCAGGGCCCGTACGCCTGGCCCCAGCGCCTGATCGACCACTCACCCGACCTGGTCCAGCCCAAGGCGATCACCGTGGACCGCTCGATCGGCGACAGGCGCGCGGCCCAGGAGGTCCGCCTGGCCCAGCAGCTGTACACGTTCTGGAACACCGGCGAGCAGAAGCACCTGGACGCCGCGGTCAGCCCGCGGTTCAAGGACAACACCCTGCCGGCCGGCCGTCCGCAGGGCCCGACCGGCCCGGTCTTCGCCTCGAAGAACTTCCGTGCCGCCGTGCCGGACCTGACCTGCGAGCTGGCCGACCTGCTGGTCACCGGTGACAAGATCACCGCCCGGCTGGTCTTCCGCGGCCACTTCACCGGCGCCTTCAACGGCGTCCAGGGCAAGGGCCAGAGCGTCGGCTTCAACGCCATCGACATCCAGCACGTCGGCACCGACAAGATCATCGAAGACTGGCACATCGAGGACAACGCGACGCTGCTGAGCCAGCTCGGAGTCGACGGCTGACACCTCGCCTGACCCCTACGCCGCGTGCCTGGCCACCGCGGCGGCGCCCGTGCCGGCCAGGACGAAGAGCGCGGCCAGGGCGAGCCAGCCCGCCGTACGGTGTTCGACGGCGGTGGTGGCGAGGATCGGCGAGACCATGGCGGCCAGCGCGTAACCGGTCTGGCTGAGCCCCTGGTAGGCGCCCGCGCTGCGCGGGTCGGCCAGTTCGAAGGCCATGCCCCAGCCGCCCGCCTCGCCCAGGATCTCTCCCATGGTGTGGGCGAAGGCGGCCAGCACGAACAGGACGCAGGCGACGATCACGTTCCCGTAGGCGGCCAGGGCGTACAGACCGCAGGCGAGAGCGAGCAGCCACGAGGCGCGCCTGACCGTGAGCCCGGCCTGGCGCACGTCGTCGGTGCCCCGTGAGGCGCGCACCTGCAGCGCGGCGACGACCACGGTGTTCAGGACGAGCAGGACGGAGACGATGGCGGTGGGCGCGTCGGTGGTGGCGACCCAGAGCGGCACGCCGACGGTCAGCAGGCCGAACTGCGTGGCCACCACCGCGTTGCACACCACGCTCGCGACATACCTGCGGTCCCTGAGCGGCGAGGGCCCGCCGGACGCCGCGCGCTGCCTGACGGCGGTCATCCTGGCGGCCAGCTCCGGCACCTGACGCCCGAGCCCGGCCAGCGGCACGGTCGCCGCCAGCAGCAGGACCCCGGCGGCGACCATCGCCACCCGGTAGGCCGCCGCGGTGCCGATCAGCAGCGCCGCCGCGGCGGCGCCCGTGCCCAGGCCGATGAAGACGTTCGTGACCACCCGCATCCGGGCCCGGATCTCGACCCGCTCCGGGCCGGGGTACCACCGGGCCAGCATCGCCTGCTTGGCGGAGGACCCCACCGAACGCGTGATCACCGCCATGCAGGCGATCAGGGTGAACACGACGGCGTCGGAGACGAACGTGTAGGCGAGCAGCGCGAGCCCGTTGAGCCCCGTCGCCACCGTCTGGACGCGGTGCGCGCCGACGCGGTCGGCCAGCCACCCTCCCGCGTACGAGGCCAGCACCCCGGTGCCGCCCGCGATGCCCAGCCCGAGACCCACCGTCTGCACGCCGAGCCCGATGACGAGCGTGAAGTACAGCGTGCTGACGGTGTAGAAGACGCCGCTGGAGAGCGCGAACGCCATCGTGCTGAGGGTCAGCGAGCGGGCGACGCGGTCGCTGGGGAAGAAGGTCTGGATCACGGTGGCTTTTATCCCGCGATAGGGCCTTTGTCGCCAATTGATGTAGCGTATGGCTTCATGGCGGGGCTGATCGAGTACGAGCTCGCGGGCATGGACGTCGCGGACGTCCGCTTCGCCATCTCGCCGCTCAACGAGCTCACGCTGTCGTTGCGCACGTTCCGCGACCCCGGGCGCTACCCGGTGCACCTGCCCTGGCTGCGCCGCACCGAGCAGGTCCGCTCCAGGCTGGACCTGCCCCTGCTGCGCGCGCTCACCAACGACGACATGTGGACGCCGGACTACCTGTCGCCCCGCCCCCACGCGCCGCTCACCCGCATCGACGACGAGTTCGCCGCCCTGGCCCGCGTGCCCGCCGGGCGCGTGCTCGACGACCTGCGCGCCATCCACCCCCGGCTCCCCGAGCCGTTGCGCGGCGACCCGTCGGCCCGCATCCTGGACGCGCTGCGCGACTACTGGCGCACCTGCTTCGCGCCGTGGTGGCCCAGGATGCGGGCGGTGCTGCAGGCCGACGTGGTCCACCGGGGCCAGGTCATCTCGGCCCACGGCCTGGCGGCGATGTTCGCCGACCTCAACGAACGCGTGCAGCTGAAGGACGGGGTCGTCCGCATGCGGCTGATCAGCGACGCCCGCTACCGACGCGCCACCAGCGGCGAGGGCCTCACCCTGGTCCCGACCCTCTTCAGCCGGGCACCCACGACCCCCATCTCGCCGTCGGAGCCCCCTCTGGTCATGTACGGCACCCGGGGCGCCGGCACGCTCTGGCAGTCCGAGCCCCGTACCTCCCCGGCGGTGCTCACCGACCTTCTGGGCGCCACCCGGGCAGGGCTGCTCACCACACTCGAAGCCCCCGCCTCCTCGACCGAGCTGGCCGGCCGCCTGGGCGTCACCACCTCGGCCGTCAACCAGCACCTTCGCACCCTGCGCGCCGCCGGCCTGCTGGCCAGCGCCCGCCACGGCCGCTCGGTCCTCTACCTGCGCTCCGAACTCGGCGACGCCCTGGTCGCCGGCTCGGGACTCCACCGTGAAGGGGATTGAGCCGGGCGCACTCAGGCACTCTCCGTCCTCCTGCGGAGGCCGTGCGCCGCATGGCGACCCTGGTGCGGACCGCCCGCGGCGGCGTCACGCTGACCGCGAAGGCGCCGGTCCGCGGCGGCGGTAGGTGGCGATCGACTCGGAGTCGCCGTTCCCGAACGACGCCATCAGCCACAAAACCGCCGTTCTCGCCGTGCCAGATCATCGCCCGCCGGTTCCAGTGCCTGCCGCCCACCGCGACGTCCCCTCTGTCTGGGGCGGCTGGTGCCGGCGCCAGACCCGTCCGTCCCACTGCAGGGCGACACGACGGTCGAAGCCGTTGCCCACCGCCCACACGTTGCGGGGGCCGTCGGCGTCAGAGAAGGCGTGCGGGCCCCGTGGACTCACGCTCGATCAACGCCGGCCGTGACACCCACTCCCGTGCCTCCGTGCGCGCCCTGATCCGCTCCAGTGCCAGGTCGGCCGCGACGCGGCCCATGGCGGTGCCGTACTGGGCGATGGTGGTGAGCGAGAAGCGCGGGTGCGAGGCGAACTGGGTGTCGTCGTAGCCGACGACAGAGACGTCATCGGGCACTCGCAGCCCATGCTCCGACAGCGCCCGCAGGCTCCCGAAGGCTCCCTGGTCGGATCCGACGAACAGCGCGGTCGGCGGATCCCCCCGGTCGAGCAGCGCCGCCGTGGCCCGGTAGGTCTCGGCCTCGCTGCCGCCGCAGGTCACCACCGACAGGTACGCGTCGAGCCCCAGCCGTTGCATCGCCTCGCGGTAGCCGGACTCGCGTACGGCATGCGGGCTCAGCATGCCGGGCCCGGAGACGTTGTGCGAGAGGTGAGTGATCCGCCGGTGGCCCAGCGTCGCCAGGTGCTCGACGGCCAGGGCCGCGCCTGCTCGGTCGTCGTTGACGACGCGGTCGTAATGGTCGCTCGCGTCGTGCCTGGCCACCACCACCGTCGGCAGCCGCTGGGCGAAGGAGTCGAGCCAGGACGCGCGCACCTTCGGCGAGACGACGATGACCGCTTCCACCTCGCGGTCCCACAGCGACTCCATGCCGGGGTTCCGCTCGCTGGTCTCGTGGTCGAAGGGGGAGACGAGCATCCGGTAAGGGCCGGTGTCCAGCTCCTCGTAGACGCCGTCGAGGATGTCGGCGAAGAACTGGCCGCGCAGCAGGGGGACGGCCACCCCGATGGTGCGGGTGGCGGTGCGCATGGCGCGGGCGGCTTCCCGGGGACGGTAGCCGAGCTCGGCGATGGCCCTTTCGACGCGTTCGCGCATGCGCGGGCTCACGCCGTAGGCGTCGCGCAGGACCTTCGACACGGCAGCCCGTGACACCCCTGCCGCGGCGGCGACGTCGGAGATCGTGGGGCGCGAGGAACTCATGTCAGCAACATAGCGGTCCGGAACTTCCCTCTTGAAAAATGTAGATCGATCCACAATAGTCGCTTCACACAACGCGGACCAGCGGCGTGCGGGCCGTGGAACCCCCTACACGAGGTATCGACGCAGATGACACAGACGACGGCCAGGCGTGCCTGGAGGACGGCCGCGCTCGGCGGCATGGCCTCCTACATGGACGCGGCCACCATCGTGGGGACCGGCACCGCGCTGGTTCTGTACAAGCAGCAGCTCGGGCTGAGCCCGTGGATGATCGGCACGGCGTCGTCCGTCCTGACGCTGGGCCTGGCCCTTGGAGCCGTGTTCGGCGGACGGCTCGGAGATCTGCTGGGCAGGCGCAGGGTGTTCACCTACGACCTGGTCGTCTTCGTCGCCGGTCTCCTGCTGCTGGCCTTCGCCGTCCAGCCGTGGATGATCTTCGTCGGGGTGGCCGTCACGGGTCTGGCGATGGGCGCCGACATTCCGACCTCCTTGGCGCTGGTGGCCGAGGAGGCGCCGGAAGGCCGGCGTGCCAGGCTTGTCGCCTTTTCGCAGGTGCTCTGGAGTTGTGGCGGATTCGCTGCCTACCTCATCGCGTTCCTGGTCTCGGGGACCGGAACGATCGGCGCGCGGATCATCTACCTGCACGTGATCGTCGTGGCCCTGGTGGTGCTCGTGCTGCGCCGGCGGCTGCGTGAGTCGGAGGAGTGGGTACGCGAGCGCGACCGGCAGCAGGCCGGCCCGGCCGAGGGCGTGCGCGGCGACTCCTGGCGCGTGCTGACGTCCAGGCCGCTCCTGGGCGCCGTCGTCGGGCTCGGCCTCTTCTACGCCGTCGGCAACCTGGTCGCCAACACGTTCGGCCAGTTCCAGACGTTCCTGTTCACCGAAGTGGCCGGGGCGCAGGTGTCGACGGCCACCCTCGTGGGGATGCTGGCCTATCCGCTCGGATTCCTCACCATCCTGATCTTCATGAAGTACGTGGACGGGCCCGCCCGGATGCTGCTCTACACGATCGGTGTCGCGATCATGGCGATCGGAACGGCGATCCCGCTGATCGTGGGGCTGAACACGGTGACGCTGATCATCCTGAAGTTCGCCATCACGATCGGCGCGAGCTTCGCCGGCGAGGTCATCTTCAAGGTGTGGTCGCAGGAGTTCTTCCCCACCCTGATCAGAGGCACCGCGCAAGGCGTCGCCATAGCCTTCACCCGGTTCGTGGCGGCGGGCTTCGCGCTGGTCACCCCGGTGATCGCCGACGCCAGCCCCCAGGCGCTGATGGTGGTGCTGCTCGCCGCCGTGCTCATCGCCGCCCTGATCGCCTGGACGTGGATCTTCCCGCTGCGCCGCCGCATGCCGGCCACCGCCGACCCCGTGGCGGTCCGGTGAGCGTCGACCTGCGGCTGCACGGCATGCCGGCGCCGCGACCGCGTCTGTCCTGGCGGACCACCGAGCCGTTCGACGCCTACCGCGTCGAGCTCACCCTCGCCGGCGGGCGACCCGTCGTCCACACGGCGGAGGGCGCCGAACAGCTCGGCGTGCGATGGCCGTTCGCCCCACTGGACTCCCGCGCCGCCGGAGCGCTGCGCGTCAGCGTCGGCAGCCGGGGCCGCTGGGGCGACTGGAGCAGGCCGCTGGCCTTCGAGACGCCGCTCTTCGGCGCCGGGGACTGGAGCGCGCGCTTCGTCTCGCCGCGGACCCTCGGCGCGGTGCTCACCGCCGCGCCGCTGCTGAGCCGTACCGTGAAGCTGCCCGCGGCGGTGACACGCGCCCGCCTGCATGTCACCGCACTCGGGCTGCACGTGACGCGGATCAACGGCGAGCGCGTCACCGACGAGGAACTGGCGCCCGGCTGGACCAGTTACGGCCGGCGGCTGCGTTACCGCACCCACGACGTGACCGCCCTGCTCGGGCCGGGCGAGAACGAGGTCACCGCGCTGCTCGGCAACGGCTGGTACCGCGGCAGGCTCTACTCGCGCGGCGAGCGAGCCCTGTACGGCGACCGGCTCGCGCTGCTGGCGCAACTGGAGATCGAGTGCGCCGACGGAAGCACGCATCTGGTGGTGACTGACGAGAGCTGGCGGGCGCACGCCACGGGCGTCCTCGCGGACGACCTCTACGACGGACAGACCACCGACCTGCGGATCGGACGCGGACCGGGCGAACCGGTGGAGGTGCTCGACGAGCCGCTCGACCAGCTCTTTCCCGGCGACTCTCCGCCTGTTCGGCCGGTCGCCGCAGTGCGGGGCGGCAGGCGGTACGCGGCCCCGTCGGGGGAGCTGCTGGTGGATTTCGGGGAGAACCTGGTGGGCTGGGTACGGCTGCGCGTGCGCGGGCGTGCCGGGCAGGAAGTGGTCGTCCGGCACGCCGAAGTGCTGGAGGACGGTGAACTGGGCGTCCGCCCCCTGCGCAGTGCCCAAGCCACCGACCGCTACGTGCTGGCCGGTGGACGGACCGAGGTGCTGGAGCCGTCGCTGACCTTCCACGGCTTCAGGTACGCGGGGCTGCGTGGCGTGGCTCCTGAGGAGATCGAGTCGGTCGAAGCTGTCGTCCTCAGTTCCGACCTGCGCCCCACAGGGCATTTCCGCTGCTCGGATCCCGATGTGCAGCGGCTCCACGACAACGTGGTGCGCAGCATGCGCGGCAACTTCCTCGACGTGCCGACCGACTGCCCCCAGCGGGACGAGCGGCTCGGCTGGACGGGCGACATCCAGGTCTTCGCGCCCGCGGCCGCCTTCCTGGCCGACTGCTCGTCCTTCCTGTCCTCGTGGTTGCGGGATCTGGCGGCGGAGCAGTTCGAGGACGGCTGCGTGCCGTTCGTGGTGCCGAACGTCCACCACAACATCCTTCCCGCGGCCGCCGCGTGGGGCGATGCGGCCACGATCGTGCCGTGGACCCTCTACGAGCGTTACGGCGACGCCGAGGTGCTGCGCGAGCAGTATCCGAGCATGCGGGCGTGGGTGGAACGGCTGCGCGCCTTCGCGGGGGAGGACGGCCTGTGGGCCGGCCGCTTCCAGTTCGGCGACTGGCTGGACCCGGCCGCTCCGCCGGACGCGCCCGGCGACTCCCGCACGGACAAGGACCTGGTCGCCACGGCGCACTACATCCGCAGCACCGACCTGCTGGCCAGGACCGCCACCGTGCTCGGCCTGAGCGAGGACGCGCGACGCTACCGAGACCTGGCGGCGCAGGTGAGGCGTGCGTTCGCGGCCGCCTACGTCACGGACCGCGGGCTGATGGTCAGCGACACTCCCACGGCTTACGCGATGGCCCTGCACTGGGACCTGCTGCCGACGCCGGAGCAGCGGGAAGCGGCTGGAACGAGGCTGGCCGACCTGGTGCGAGCCAACGGCTTCCGGGTGGCGACCGGATTCGTCGGCACGCCGTTGATCACGGACGCGCTCACCGAGGCGGGATACCCGCACCTGGCGTTCCGGCTGCTCCTGGAACGCTCCTGCCCGTCGTGGCTCTACCCGGTGACGATGGGGGCGACGACGATCTGGGAACGCTGGGACAGCATGCTGCCCGACGGCTCGATCAACCCCGGCCAGATGACCTCGTTCAACCACTATGCGCTGGGCGCGGTCGCCGACTGGCTGCACCGGCGGGTGGCCGGCCTCGCGCCCGCCGCCCCCGGATACCGGCGGATCGAGGTCCGCCCGCTGCCGGGACATGGGCTGACCTGGGCGGAGGCCGATCTGGAGACGCCGTACGGCGATGCGGGCGTGGCGTGGCGGATCAGTGACGGCACCCTCATCCTCGAAGCGCGGGTGCCGCCGGGGACCGAGGCGATCGTGCACCTGCCGGGGCGCGAACCGTTCCGGACCGGCCCCGGCCGTCATCAGTGGAAGGCCGAGCTGCCGCCACCGGCGTCGCCGGAAGTGATCGCGGACGCCGTCGACGACGCTTGGCTGTGGGAGCGCCTGACACAGGTGATGACCGCCCATGGCGTGATCGGCGATCCGGCGGCCCTGGCCGCTCGCGGGTTGCGCCTGCCGCTGTCCGAGCTGGCCTCCGTCGTCGCCCCACGTGCCACACCGGAACAGGTCGCGCGGCTGCAGTCGGCCCTGGAAGAGCAACTGCGGCCGTGAGCCGAGGTCGGGCCGGGGGTAGACGGCCTCAGGTTCGGTGGGCGGGAGGTCGTCCATCGAGGCATGGGACGAGCCCCAGCCGTCTCGGACATGGTCGCAGTGCTCAGGTTCTGGCGCCTGCGGCCAGGACGCGCCCGACGAGGATGTCGGTGAACCTGTCCGGCTGCTCGAACAGCGACCGGTGCCCGGCGCCGGGCAGGACGGTGTGTTCCTTGTGCGGCGCCACGAGTGTGGCGTACCAGTCGTCCAGCAGCCGGCTGCGCGCCGGGACCTCGTCGGCGCCGTCGATGAAGTGGACGGGGACGGCGAGCCGCGGGACGCGCGTCCGCAGGTCGAGGTCGCGGGCCCGCGGGTAGTAGCGGTCGTAGGCGTCGAGGAAGCCGGTGACGAGGTGCACCTTGTCGAGCAAGGAGTATTCGGGCGCCACCAGGCTCTCGTCGAGGCCGCTCTGTCCGTTCCCGGTCGCGTAGACCTCGCTCTCGGCGAGCAGCATCGGCTCGTAGCCGTACATGCCGGCATAGGGCGGGGGCCCGACGGCCTCCAGCGCGGCGGCGAGGTCGCGGTCACGGTGACCGCGCGCCCAGGCGAGGGTGTCGGCGTACTGGACGCGGTCGGCGGCGCCGGTGTTCACTGCTTGACCGACGCCGACGTAGGCGTGGAACAGCTCGGGCCGCCGTTGCACGGCGAGCACCGCCGGCAGGGTGCCCCCGGAGTGCGCCAGGAGGTAGATCCGGTCCTTGCCGAATCGGGTTCTGAGGTAGTCCGCGGCGGCGAGGATGTCGCCGGTCTCGCTCGCCGGGGTCAGCGTGGCGGTGGGTTCGAGCATCGGGTAGGAACTGCCGCCGCCGCGGCGGTCGAGGGTGGCGACGACGACGTGGTCCTCCAGCGCTGACAGGTGCCTGCGCACCGCTCCGCGTTCGGCCGCGCCGGGCGCGCCGGGGACGAACAACAGGACCGGCTTGGCCGTGTCCCGGCCGCGGATCATCAGTCCGAGCCGGTGGGAGCCGCTCGGGACGGTCGTCAGCTCGGCGACGGCACGCTCACCGGCGATCGGGGCGGTGCTCGCGGGCAGGGCGACGCCGATCGCCAGCGCGGCGACGATCATCGCGAGCGCGCCGATCAGCGTCCGGCCGAGCAGGCGCCGGACGCGGCCTGCTCCCGATCCTGATCGGGCAAGGCCGGTTCCCTGTCCTGGTCGGGCAAGACCGGCTCCCCAAGCGGCGCCGACGAGCATCGGAAGCAACGCGAGCAGCCCGTGCACGCCCCGCCCGGCGAGGAACGCGAGCACTCCGAACAGCCCACCCTGAGGCGCGTCGACGCTCGGCCCTTCCGCGCCGGTGCGGACGATCTCGAAGACCAGGGCGAACACCGCCGGCGCCGCGATCATCGCCCATCGCGACCTGGCGAGGTATCCGGCGACCCCGCCCACGACCAGGCTGAGCCCGATGCTGGTCAACGCCGCTGCCGGGGTCAGCGGCCCGCGCGGCGTACTCACCCCCGCGACCGCTCCCCACACCAGCGGTGCGAGTACGGACGCAATCCTGTTCACGATCATCGCCACCCCTTCCGATGTAGCAGTCGCTACATGCATACGAATGTAGCATGCGCTACATTCGCGGGTGGGACTGCTACGGTCGAGCCATGGATCGTCGTGCCGAGCTGGCCGAGCAAGTGCTGGACTACGTGCTCGAACACGGTCTGATCGGGTTGTCGCTGCGTCCGCTGGCCACCGCCCTGAACACCAGCGACCGCATGCTGATCTACCACTTCGGCAGCAAGGAACGGCTCGTCGGCGCAGCCCTCGCGCTCGCGCAGCAGCGGCTGGCCGCGGCGGCCGAACCTCCCGGCGAGGCGGTGCGCAGCGTCGCCGACCTCGTCAGGCATCTGTGGTCCAGCCTCGCGCACCCGAGCGGCACACAGGCCACCCGGCTCTATCTCGACCTTTCCGTCCTCGCCGCCAAGGAACCCGAACGCTGGAGGGCCGCCGTCGAACAACTGCGCGGGCCGTGGCGCGAGCCGTTGCGGAGCGGCCTCCTCGCCCTGGGGGTCGCGGCGGGCGAGGCGGAGCCGCTCGCCGACCTCATCCTCGCCACACTCGACGGCCTGGCGCTCGACCGCATGGTCGCCGCGGACCCGGCGCGCGCCGACAACGCGGCAGCGGCCTTCGCCGACCTCCTCGACCGCCACCCCGGCTGACCACCGGAAACCCGGCCGGCAGCGCAGTGACGGAGTTTCGGATCAATGGGCGCGCCGGCGGTGCGTACCGGCACGCGCCGTCCGAAACCCGGTAGCCGTTCGTTCTCGGCCCGCATACGTTCGGCCGCATGGCTGACGAATGCTTCGGACATCCACGACTCGCCGCGATCTACGATCCGCTCGACCCCGACCGCGGTGATCTCGACGCCTACCTCCGGATGGCGGAGGAGTTCAAGGCGCGCCGAGTGCTGGACATCGGCTGCGGCACCGGGGTGTTCGCGCTGCTTCTGGCCGATCGCGGGATCGAGGTCGTCGGCGTCGATCCCGCTCGGGCGTCCATCGACGTCGCGCACGCCAAACCCGGCAGTGAGCGAGTGCGCTGGATCTGCGGTGACGCGACGGACCTGCCGTCGCTGCAGGTCGATCTGGCGACGATGACGGCGAACGTCGCCCAGGCCGTCGCTGATCCGGACCTCTGGCAGGAGACGCTGCGGGGAGCCTGCGAAGCCCTGCGCCCCGGAGGGCGTCTGGTCTTCGAGACCCGCGATCCGGCCCGGCGCGCCTGGGAGGGGTGGACGCGCGAGCTCTCCCACCGCGTGACGGAGATCCCAGGCGTCGGCTCCGTCGAGAGCTGGGTCGAGCTGGTCGAGGTGAGCCTGCCTCTGGTGACCTTCCGCTGGACCTACGTCTTCGCCGCGGACGGACAGGTGCTGACGTCGGATTCGACGTTGCGTTTCCGGGAGCGGGAAGAGGTCGGGAGAGATCTGGTCGCCCACGGATATGTGGTGGAGGACGTTCGCGACGCGCCTGATCGGCCGGGGAGAGAGTTCGTCTTCGTGGCACGGCGTGCCGGTTGACCTCATCGGTGATCTGTAAGTCCGGGCGACGGTGCGCACTTGCCCGAAGCGCGACCGACCGGGCGCCGTCCTCGGGTATCCCGCGAAATCGATCTTGTCAAGAGTTGATCATTTAAGGCCCGTACCATACTTTTTCGTTCATCCGACCCTGACGGGAGCGACGGATGAATCTGAATGCGGCAGTTGCGACCGGAGCCGCTGCTCAGGCCGTACTCATCGTGGTTTTCCTGATAGCGACACTGTCAAAGACCATAACCCACCGCGAACTCGGCCGGACCATCGCACAACTGGGTCCGGCGGCTCTGGGAAGGCACGCCGCGATCGCGGTGATCGGCGTCGAGACGCTGGCCGTGATCGGCCTGACGGTGGCGCCGTCCGCCTTGTGGCCGCGCGCGCTCATCGTGCTGCTGGCGCTGGCGTTCGCCGGCGCCGGGATCCGCGCGCTGAGCCGCGGCGAGAAGATCAAGTGCGGTTGTTTCGGGAACGGCGGCGCGGTGCTCGGCTGGCGCCAGGTGCTGTACCTCCCGCTGTGGCTGGCGCTTGCCGTGCTGGCCGAGGCGAACCCGCCGACCTGGACCGGGCAGGAGGGCCTGCTCGGCCTGGCCGTGGCGCTGCTGGCCATGGTCGCCTGGAAGCTGAGGGCCGAACTGCGCCTGTTGCGCCCGCTGCGGGAGGACCGGATGGTGCTTCCCGATCCCACCCAACCCGAAGCGGAGGTGCACGCCGCATGACGACGGTGCTGCTCATCGTGATCTGCCTGCTGGCCGTGGTGCTGTTCGTCCAGATCGGCGCGCAGGTGGAACTGTTCCAGCAGGTCAAGCAGATCCGGGGCTACCTCGACATGGAGGACAAGCCCACCCCGGTGGAGCTGGGAACCCTGGAGGGTGCCCCGCCGAGCCGCTTCGGCCTGCCGGCGGCCCTCGACGAGGCCGAGCGGGCCATGGTGCTGTTCCTGTCCAACAAGTGCGAGACCTGCCACAACCTGGCGTCGGCGCTGCGTGGGGGAGCGGTGCCGCCATCGATGTGGGTCGTGGTCGTCCCGGTGTCCGGGGACGGCAACGAGTTCATCGCCGAGTTCGGGCTGTACGGCGAGCGGGTCGTCCTCGACGAGGACGAGAGCATCGTCGGCAGCATCGGGCTCGACATCACACCCGTCGCACTCCACGTCACCGAGGGGAAGCTGACACGGGCCCACACGGTGCCGACGGTCAGGCAGATGTACGCGGCCGCCCCTGTTCCCTACAAGCACAACCTGGCCGGCAAGCCCTCCGTACGGCACTGATCCGATTTCACCCCACGGCCAGAGAGGCCAACATGGATCACCTCCACAAAATGTCGGAAGGACCGGACGCGTCGAACCGGCGAGGATTCCTCGGCTGGATGGGCAGGGTCGGCGTCGCGGCGATCGGCGCGGTCGCGGGCGCGACCGTGATGACCAAGCCGGCGGCGGCGGCGAACTGGCGTTGCTGCAACCTCGCCCTCCCCAACACCTTCTGCAAGACCAACAGCAGCGGACAGTACGTCTGCCCGTCCGGCTACAGCATGAAGGTGTGGCAGTGCTGTAGCGGCTCGGCGCCGTACCAGCGGAAGTACGCCTGCGGTGAGTGCACGAAGGGCGCCGACTGCGGTTCGGGCCCGTTCATCTGCTCGGCCGGCTGGACCGTCAACGCCAACGGCTGCTGACAGCGACCGGGTGGCCGGTCCGGCGCGATGGCCGCGGCCGGCCACTCCGGATGGAGGATGTCGTGTCCCTTGACACCTGGCTGACCTTCGCGCTGCTCCTGCTCATCGCGAGCGCGGGCTTCGCGCAGTTGTTCAGCTTTTGAGGCCTTTCCTTCGTCGGATACCTCCGCCCCCTGGTCCAGGGGAGAGTTCCCGGGGAGAAGCCCATGTACCGGCCGATCCTCATGCTCATGCTCGGCTTCAGCCTCTCCGCGCTGCTCGCGTACGGGCTGGTGCATCTGCTCGGCTCCGGCCTGTTCGGCGGGATGCCGGGGACGGGCGCCAAGCTCGCCGCGGCGACGGTGATGCTCGCCTGCCTGGTCATCGACTCCGGCCTGTTCGGGCTGCGCACGCCCATGTGGCGGCGGCAGACTCCGCAGCAGCATTTCTACCGGTTCGGCCCGGCCAGGGGAGCGCTCCTGTGGGGGCTGGACACCGGCCTGGTCCTGACCACGTTCAGGGTCACCTCGCTCACCTGGGCGGCGCTCGGCGTCACGCTGTTCGGGCTGGTGCCGTGGTGGGCGGGTCTCGCCTACGCGATCGGCTTCACCTGGCCGGGTTTCGCGCTGGTCGCGATCGTGCCGTCGTCGAAGGACCTGGTGGAGATCCCTGAGCCGATGTGGCTGATCGACTGGCTCATGGAGAAGGAGAAGCCGGTCAGGCGGCTGATGCTGGGCCTGCTCACGGTCGTGTTCGCCGGCGTCGTCGCTTCGTCGTTCCTGGGCTGACGCGCCGCCCGCCGCTCGCGCGGGCGGCGCGTCGAAGCTCAGCAGGCGCCGTTGAAGAAGGAGATCTCACGCCGGACGACGGGCTCGCCCGGCACCCGGAACTCCAGCGGGACGCACGCGGGCTCCTTCACGTAGAAGCCGCCCACGAACATCGTGTCGTGGTCGGAGCACGCGGTGAAGGACACCGAGTGATCGGCCTCGGCCGGAGTGCGGGCGTTCCTGGACGGCTCGGAGTAGAGCAGGCCCGCGCTGTCGTGGAACTTCGCCGGGATGGACACCGTGATCGTCTTGCCCTTCCTGACCAGCGCGCCGACCTTGAACCTGTGGTCGCTTCCGTACTGCTCGGCCCGCGCGTCGCCCCACGCGAGCAGCCCGGGGATGAGCAACGGCCCCACCACGAGGTCGTCCGGCTCGGCCGTGCGGCTCGCCGTCTTCTCTCCCGGGAACTCGCCGTTGCGGTTCGCGCAGTTCAGCACCCGCGGATTCGCCAGGCTTCCCGGCCGGGCGGACGACTGCGCCGCCGTTCCCGCGTCGGCCTCCCCGGTGGCACAAGCGGTCAAGGACGGCAGCAGCGCCACCAGCGCCGCCCAGATCGATCCCCTGCGTACACCTTTGAAGATCATTATCCAGTTGTACACCTCGCCGCCGGAGGTGGCCAGACGTCAGTGGATCACCTTCGGCGGCGTGGTCGCCGTCCGCGAGTGAGTGGCTCGGCGTGAGAAAGATCTTCAGTCGGAGCCCCGGAGAGGGTTAAGATCACCAGCGGAGGCGTCCGGGTGCCTGGTGGCCCTCTCGGTCTTCAAAACCGATGGCGCCGAGCATCTCGGCGCGGCGGGTTCGATTCCCGTCCGCCTCCGCCAGACCTCACCCCTGGAGTCCTGCTGAGCATCGACGCGTTACTGGCTCGGGCGCGTGCCGGGCTGCGCCGCCTGCCGCCTGCCGAGGCCTTCGCCGCGGCGAGTCGCGGTGACGCCTTCATCGTGGACACCCGGCCGGAATCCCAGCGGCGCAGCGGCGGCGAGGTGCCCGGCGCCATCGTGATCGAACGCAACCAGCTGGAGTGGCGGCTCGATCCCCGTTGCGACGCGCGGATCCCCGAGGCCACCTCGGCGCACATCCGCTGGATCGTCCTGTGCGACGAGGGATACTCCTCCAGCCTCGCCGCCTCGACCCTCAGGCAGATCGGGCTGGCGAACGCCACCGACGTGATCGGCGGCTTCCAGGCGTGGATCGCGGACGGGCTGAGGGTGAGCCGCCCCGCCGTCCTCACCCGGCCGCGCGGTCCGGGTGAACCGGGCACGGACACCAGGCTGACGGCCGCCGAGCGCGCATGTGGGTGATCGCCACCGCCGGGCACGTGGACCACGGCAAGTCGGCCCTGGTCCGCGCGCTCACCGGGATGGACCCTGACCGCTGGGCCGAGGAACGACGCCGGGGCATGACCATCGACCTCGGCTTCGCCTGGACCACGCTCAGCTCCGGCCGGCAGTTGGCGTTGGTCGACGTTCCCGGGCACGAGCGGTTCGTCACCAACATGCTCGCCGGCGTCGGCCCGTGCCCCGCGGTCATGTTCGTGGTGGCGGCGGACGAGGGGTGGCGGGCCCAGTCCGCCGAGCACCTGGCCGCCCTGCACGCCCTGGACGTGCGGCACGGCCTGCTGGTGGTCACCCGCACCGACCTCGCCGATCCAGGACCGGCGCTGGAGGAGGCCCGCCTCCACCTGGAGGGGACGAGCCTGTCGGGGATCGACGCCGTCTCCGTCAGCGCCCGGACCGGGCAGGGCCTGTCCGAGTTGTCCGCCGCGCTCGACCGGCTCGCGGCCGGCCTTCCGGAACCGCGCCAGGACGGCCCGGTGCGGTTGTGGATCGATCGGGCGTTCACCGTCACCGGGGCCGGAACCGTCGTCACCGGCACGCTCACGCACGGCACGCTGCGGGTGGGCGACGAACTGCTCGCCGGGCCGGACCGGCTCCAGGTCCGCGGCCTTCAGACGCTCAACCAGCGGCGGGACGCGGTGTCGGCGACGGCCCGCGTCGCCGTCAACGTCAGGGGCGCCGATCGCGACACGCTGCCCCGGGGCACCCCGCTGCTGACCCCGGACGCCTGGATCACCACCCGGTCGGCGGACGTGCGCCTGGAGCCCGGCGCGGACGTCGGCCGGGAACTCGTCTTACACCTGGGCTCCGCCGCCGTTCCGGTCCGCCTGCGCCCTCTCGGCGCGGGCACGGCCCGTCTCACCCTGGCCCGGCCCCTGCCGCTCAGGGCCGGTGACCACGGCCTGCTCCGCGATCCCGGCCGCCGGATGATCGTGGCGGGGGTGCGCGTCCTCGACGTGCGGCCGGCGCCCCTGCGACGACGGGGAGCCGCGGCGGTCAGGGGGGCCGCGCTCGCCGGCGTGACCGTGCCCACCGCCGCCGACCTGCTGCGCTGGCACGGACTGCTGAGCCGGGCCGAGCTGACCGCGATGGGCGCCGCCCCCGATGGGCCGCCGGTGACGGGCGACTGGTTCGCCGACCCCGGCCACTGGTCCGAGCTGCGGCGCCGCCTGACGGAGCAGGTGTCGCAGCGCGACCAGGGGATCACGGTGGAGGCCGCCGCCCGGCTGCTCGGCCTGCCCGACCGGCGGCTGGCGCGGGCGCTGGTCGCCGAGCCGTTGACGGTCAGAGCAGGGGTGATCATCGATGGCGACCGGGCGCGGGCGCCGATGCCGCCGCAGGTCGAGAAGGCCGTCGCCCGGCTGCGGAGCGACCTCGCCGGCCGTCCCTTCGACGCCCCCACCGCCGAGCGCCTGACCGAGCTGCGACTGACCGGCGCCGCCCTCGGCGCGGCCATGCGTGCGGCGGCGTTGCTGCACATCGGGCGGAACGTCGTCCTCCTGCCGGACGCGCCGGAGCAGGCGGTCGCCGTGCTGAGCACGCTGCCCGCGCCCTTCACCGTCAGCCAGGCCCGCACGGCCCTGGGCACGAGCCGCCGCGTCGCCGTACCGCTCCTGGAGTACCTCGACGCCCGGGGCCACACCCGTCGGGTCGACAACGACTCCCGGATCTGCCTTCCACCCGCCCAGTAGCAGTCGATGAAGCCGATGACCCATCCCCGGTCGCTGATGTCGAAAGCCTGGGAGGAGTTCATCCGCACGTCGGTGGGCAGCAGTGCCGCCGTGCCGGTCGCGGCGGCTGCCGGGGACGCGAGCGGGGCCGAGCACGTGAGCGCGACCATGGTCAGGGCCGTGGCCATGAGGGGGCCCGGGGCGGATCGGTGTCGCGATCGACGTAAGGGGCCTTTTGCTGGAAATCCCTCACCACTTCCTTACGTCTCGCCCATGATCCGCTCGCGGGACCGGAGGCCCTCGCGCGTATCCTTCCTTCGTGGCACTGCGGTTCGAGACACGCGCGTCCGATTCACCGTGGGTCGAGGCCGTGTGGAGCTGTACGAGCGAGCACGTCGCGGAGATGACCTCCGTCGCAGCGGTGAGCTGGGGGCTTGTCTTCTGGGAGCGCGAGGGCAGGGCGCACGCGGGCATCTCCGGTCCCGAGACCAGGTCCGGCACCGCGCCGGTGCCGGAGGGCTCGACCTTCGTCGGCATCGAGTTCGCCGTAGGCACGTCGCTGCGCGCCGTCCCCCCGCCGGCCCTGGTCGACGGCGGCATCGAGCTCCCTGACACCACGGGCAGGACCTTCGTGCTGGACGGCGTCCGCTGGGAATCTCCCGCCCCCGACGACGCCGAAGCTCTGGTCGGCCGTCTGGTCCGCGCCGGGGCCCTGGTCCGTGACCCGCTCGTCGCCGACGTTCGCCGAGGTCATCGTCCAGCGGTCTCAGGACGAACCGTCGAACGCCGGTTCCGGGCGGCGACCGGGCTGACCCAGGGCGCCATACGGCAGATCGAGCGTGCACGCAGGGCCTCGGTGCTCCTGGCCGCCGGCGTCCCCGTCGCCGATGTCGTCTCGGGGCTGGCGTATTTCGACGAGCCACACCTGGCCCGTGCGCTGCGCCGGTACGTGGGGCGTACGGCGCGGCAACTCCGAGAGGGCACCGGCGGTGCGATCGCCCTGGACCTGGATCAGCTGACGACGTCGTAGATCAGCTTCACGATCCCGTTGGGGTAGGCAGCCGACGCCCGGAGGCTCAGCACCTGCTTGTCCCTGTCCGCTTCCGTGAACAGGCTCTTCCCGGCCCCGAGCAGCACCGGGAAGACGAGAAGGTGGTACCGGTCGATCAGGCCCGCCTCCGACAGCCGCCGGGCGAGCTCCGCGCTGCCATGGATGAAGATCGCGCCACCTTCGCTCTTCTTGAGCTCGACGACGTCCTCGGCCGAGCGCAGGATCGTCGTCGGCCCCCATCCCTCGACGAGGGCGTCCTCGGACAGCGTGGTCGAGACCACGTACTTGGGCAGATCCTTGTAGGCGGCGTGGTCATCCGAATCGCGCCAGATCGGCGCGAACGCCTCGTAGCTCCGGCGGCCGAACATCAGCGCCGTCGTCTCCTCAAGCTCCTCGCCTTTCAGTGAGAAGGCCTCGGGCAGGAATTCGATGTCCTTGACCACCCAGCCGCCGCTGCGGTGCTCCTCGCCGGGGCCACCGCCCGGGGAGTCCACAACGCCGTCAAGCGACATGAAACCGGTATAGATCAGATCACGCATGTGCTGTTCTCCTCATGGTCCGGCGACACGGGGTCGCCAGGTGGATCGGCAGGCGGGCCGTAGCGCCATGCCGACGCAGCGGCGGAACGCCTGCGCCCCATGCTACGAACCGGTCACCGCGGCCGTCTTGTACGGAAACGACGGCATCACGAGCGACCGGGCCTCGGTGAGCGCACCTGTCAACCCTTCTGATCCGGCCGGACGGTGTACGCTCCCGCCTTCGCGGCGGCGATGGCGGCCGCGGCGGCCTGTTCGGCGACGGTCTCGTCGATGGGTTCATGGCTGACGAGCATCCGGTAATAGAACGGCGCGCCGACCGACCGGATCACCTGGATCGGGTCGGTGTCGGGCGGGAGGTCGCCGCGTTCGATCGCGTGCCGCACCGACTCCGCGGCCAGGTCGTTGCGGGTCCGGAAAAAGTCGTGCAATGCCTGCGCCGCCCTCGGGTCCAGCACTGCCGCCGTGATCAGTCCGAGCATCGCCGGGCGCCGGACCGGGTCGTTGTAGAAGCGGTGGATGCCCACCGCGAGCCCGCGCAGGTCCACCTCGATCGACCCGGTGTCCAGGAGCGGCACCTCGGACCTGGACAGGTCGGCGATGAGCTCGACCAGCAGGCCCACCGGGTCGCGCCATCGCCGGTACACCGTGCTCTTGGCGACGCCTGCGATCTCGGCCACGCGTTCCATGCTCAGCTCCGCGTACCCGTGGGCCTCCAGCTCGGCACGGGTGGCGGCCAGGACAGCGGCGCGCACCCGTTCGGTACGCCCGCGCGGTCGCATCGTGCCCGGTGCCGGGCGCTCCTCGGACAACACATGCTCCTTCGCTCGCCTGACCCTCAGTCTAACGCAACCGGAGTCTCCTTTGAATGCCGAAATAGGCACCTAAGAAAACCGGGGTTGTATTAGCGAGGCTCTAGGGCTACGTTGAGGATCGGTTAACGAGATCCCAGTTTTATTTGTCACCCCTCTCGTGAGGAGGACACCGTCGTGTCCGAGACCGCCATCCGCAGGTACGCCGGCCTGTCCGGCCTGGTCGCCAGTCTCCTGATCGTCATCCAGGTCCCGCTGTACTTCATCTACGAGACCCCGCCGGACTGGGACGTCCTGACCCGCAGCCTGTTCGGCATCACCGGCTGCACCGTCTACATCGTCTACTTCGTCGGGCTCCGCCAGCTCATCCGTCACGTCGACCCGGCCTACGACTGGGTCGCCGGCATCGTCCAGAACGCCGGCCTGCTGTGGGTGGCCATGGTGTTCGTCCCGCAGTCCATGGAGGTGGGTGCGGCGATCACGGTGGACCACGACATCGACACCACCATGGAAGGGCCCTTCGCCGGCGCCCAGTACCTCATGCAGGGCGCCGTCTCCAGGCTGCTCATGGGCCTCTTCCTGATCGCCCTGGGGATCGCGGTGTCCCGGCTCGGTCTGCTCCCGCGCTGGGTGGCGCGCTCGGCCTACGTCCTGGCTGCGGTCAACCTCGCCTTCCTGCCCGCCGTGTACTTCGGCGACGACGCCGCCGACTTCTACAGCGCGCAAGGCTGGGGCACCACCGCCAGCATGGGCGCCCTCTGGAGTCTGTGGACCCTCGCCGTCAGCGTGAGCCTGCTACGCGGCGCTCGCCGTACCGTCCCCGCAGTCCCCGGCGCCGGAACGGCCGCGGTCGTGGCACCTACGCAATAGGCCAGAAACGGATCGAAAAGCTGAAAAAAAAGGATGCGACTCCCACGCATTCGTCGAGCAGTGGCGGCGCAAGGCTGCGCCGCCACTCCAAGAAACCGCCACTCCAAGAAGCGGCCGCTCCCGAAAGCCGCCACTCCAAGAAATCGGAGACCTTTCATGTCCTGCACTGATTCGCGCCCAGAAGCCGGAGGCCGGAAGTGAGTGACGCAAGCAGCGCACGGACTCTGCCGAGGCGCCTGCTCACCCCCGGCCGGATCCCCGTGTCGCCGGGAGAGCGCCAGGCGGCGGCCGACCGGATCGACCGAGCCAGGCTCGGCGGATCGATCTCGCCAGAGCAGGCCGACGAACGGCACGCCAAGGCGTCCACCGCCGGAACGCGGGACGCCCTGGGCGCGGCCCTGACGGGCCTGCCGGGCGTGGCGCCGACGGTCCTGCCGCGCCTGCTGAGCGTCGTCACGCTGGTGTGGTCGGGCATGGTCCTTGTCCAGTTCGTCGTCTGGCTGGTGATCTGTGCCGTCACCGCGCGGTTAGCCGACGCGTGGTGGTTATGGAGCGTGCTGGTCGGCGGTGTCGTGGTGGGCGCGGTGTGGCTCGCCGCCGAAGGGCAGTACCGCGGCCGGCTGTCGGGAGACTCCCGATGACGCCGGCTGACGCGCCGGTCCTTCTCGACCGGGTGCGCAAGACCTACGGAGACGGCGGCAACGCGGTGACGGCGCTCGCCGAGGTGTCCGTCGGCTTCCCGCCGGGCAGCTTCACCGCGGTCATGGGGCCGTCAGGTTCGGGCAAGAGCACGCTGCTCCACTGCGCGGCCGGGCTCGACGAGCCGACCTCCGGCACGGTGACCCTCGCCGGCCGGTCGCTGGCCGGGATGAGCGAGACCGACCTGACCCTTCTGCGCCGCGATCACGTCGCCTTCGTCTTCCAGGCGTTCAACCTCATGCCCGCGCTGGACGTACGCCAGAACGTCACCCTGCCCGACCTGCTGGCCGGTCGTGACCCCGACCCCGCCTGGGTGTCGGAGGTCATCGGCCGGGTCGGCCTCAAGGACCGGATCGCGCACCGGCCGGGCGAGCTCTCCGGCGGCCAGCAGCAACGGGTGGCCATCGCCCGTGCGCTGGCGAGCAGAGCACCGGTGATCTTCGCGGACGAGCCGACGGGTGCGCTGGACAGCCGGACGGCGGTCGAGGTGCTCACGCTGATCCGCGACCTCGCCCGCGCCGGGCGGACCATCGTGATGGTGACCCACGACCCGGTCGCCGCGTCGTACGCCGACAACGTGATCTTCCTCCTCGACGGCCGGTTCGTGGCAGAGGTCCCCTCACCCACGGTCGCGGAGGTGGCCGACCATCTGGCCCGGCTCGGCTCCCCGGCGAAGGCGCACGAGACGGCGCAGGGCCGGCGGTGATCAGACTCTCCCTGGCCGGCCTGCGCTTCCGCGCCGCCCAGTCCCTCGCCACCTTCGCCGCCGTGCTGCTGGGCTGCTCGCTCCTCATCGCGTGCGCCGGGCTCTTCGAGTCGGCCGTCCGCCTCGAAGCTTCGGCGCAACGGCTCGCCGGGGCCCCCGTCGTCATCGCCGGATCAGCCGGTTTCCACCTGCCCGACGAGGAGTCGGAGACCGTGCCCTACGCCGAACGGCCGCGCGTGGACACGTCCCTGGCGGCTGCGGTCCGTGGCGTTCCCGGCGTCGGCCGGGCGATCCCGGACGTGTCCTTCCCGGCGGCCGTGGTCGTGGGCGACCGGCTGCTGGGGACGCCGCTGGCGGGACACGGGTGGGCTTCGGCCGCGCTCGCCCCGTACGCGCTCATCCGGGGCGCGGAGCCGCGCGTCGCCGGTCAGGTCGTGCTCGACGCCGCCCTGGCCGGCCGAGCGGGCAAGCAGCCGGGCGACACGGTGGACGTCGTGGTCGGCGGTCAGTCGCAGCCCTTCACGGTGACCGGTGTCGCGCGGCCACGACACCGCGTCGACACCCTGGCGATCTTCTTCTCGGCCTCGGACGCGAGGCGATTCTCCCCCCGCCCCGGGACGGCCGACGTCATCGGCGTGCTGCCCACCGTCGGCACCTCGGCCGAGGACCTGGCGCGGCGCCTGGTGGGCCGGCTGCCCCCGGACCTGACGATCCTCACCGGCGCCGATCGCGGCAGGGCCGAGTTCCCCGGCCTCGCCGCGAGCCGGCTGCCCCTGATCCTGCTGTCGAGCATCTTCGGCGGCCTGGTGCTCGTGGTCATGGCACTCGTGGTGTCCGCGACGATCAGCCTTTCGGTACGCGGGCGGCGGCGGGAGCTGGCGCTGCTCAGGTCCGCCGGCGCGACACCCCGGCAGGTCCGTCGCATGGTGGTGGCCGAGACGATGATCGTGTCCGTGCTCGCCGCACTCGCCGGAACACCGCTCGGGGGCCTGCTCGGCCATTCGATCTTCGAGCTGAGCGCGCAACGCGGTGTCGTGCCGCCGGAGCTGCGGTTCCGGCCGAGCGTCATCGCGTTCGCCGCCGGGCTCCTCCTGGCCCTGCTGATCCCGTGGCCGACCGCCGCACTCGCGGCGTTGCCCGCCGCCCGCGTACGGCCCGTCCAGGCACTGGCCGAGGCCGCCATCCCCACGGCGGCCGTCGGGCCGACGCGCCGGCTGCTCGCCGTCCTGCTGGCAGGCGCGACCGTGGTCCTGGCCGCGACGACGATGTTCCTGGACCCGGACACCGCCTCGGCCGTGGGCGGCCCGGCGGTCCTGACCGGAGGCGTCGCCGTCGCGCTGGTCGGCCCGGAGCTCCTCGACCGGCTGGTCGGCCGGGCGGCCCCCCTCATCAGGAGGATCGGCGGGCGGGGCAGCGTGCTCGCCGTCATCAACACGCGGGTCAGAGCCGTGCATTTCGCATCCGTGCTCACGCCGCTCGTGCTGGCCACGGCCATCACGCTGAGCAACGTATACGCCCAGACCACCCAGGACGACGCCGCCGTACGCCGCCAGGCGGCGCAGTTCCAGGCGGACGCCGTCATCACCGCCGAGACCGGCGTCCCGGCCGCTCTCCTGACGCAGATCCGCCGGACACCGGGCCTGGCCGGCGCCTCGACGCTCGTGTCGAGCAGGGGCTGGATCGAGAAGCCCTATGACTCCCGCGGCAGCGACCCGGGCACCCTGCTGGGCATCGACGTCCAGGACGAGGCGCCGATCCTGGCCGCCGCGGTCACCTCGGGCTCGCTGCGCGACCTCACCGGCGAGAGCGCCGCCCTGCCCACGGCTCAGGCGGAGGACCTCGGCATCAGGCTGGGCGACCGGATCACGGTACGGCTCGGCGACGGCACATCGGTCGAGGTGCAGGTCGTCGCCTTGCTCGACAGTTCCCCCGACCACGGCGCCGTCGTGCTGCCCGCCGCGCTGCTGGCCCCGCACACGACCGCCGGCCTGCCGTCCGCGATCCTCGTACGCGCCCTCTCGGGCCAGGACACGCTGGTCAGCAGGCTCGAACGGCAGACGGCGGGCCGGCCGGGCCTCGCCGTCGGGGACCGGAGCCGCCTGTCGGCGATGTTCTCCGCGGAGCTGGGGGTGCAGGCCTGGATCAGCTACCTGCTGGCCGCGCTGGCCATCGCGTACGCCGCCGTGGCCGCCGTCAACACGATGGCCGTGTCCGTGCTGTCCCGGCGCCGGGAGCTCGCCGCCCAGCGCCTGGCCGGCTCCACCCGCCGGCAGGTACGGCGGATGCTCCTCGTGGAGGTCTCCGTCGTGGCCGCGATCAGCATGGCGGTCGGCGCGGTGATCGCCGCGTTCACCGTCCTTCCCACGGCCGTCGCGGTCGGATCGATCGTGCCGACGGGCCCGTTGTGGGTGCTCCCGGCGATGATCGCCGTGATCGTGCTGATCGTGGCGCCGGTCACGCTCGTCTCGTCCCGGTCCGCCATGCGGCGCGGCCCCGTCGAAGTGATCGGGTCTCCGGTCTCCTGAGCCAGGAGTCTCCCGTGTCACCCACATTGAGGAACCAACCCATGAGAAACGTCCTTCGGACGCCCATGACCGTGCTCGCCTGCCTGGTCACCGCGCTCGCCACAGCCCCACCGGCGACGGCCGCGGGCCGCCGGGCCGGTGATGATCCGGCGCTGGTCCGCGTCGATACGGGCCTCGTCCGCGGCGTGCTGCGCGACGACCACCGGCTCTTCCAGGGCATCCCGTACGCGGCGCCGCCCGTAGGGCCGCTGAGATGGGGATCGCCGCGACCCGCCGCCAGGTGGAGGGGGGTGCGCGCCGCCCTCCGTCCCGGCCCCGCGTGCGCCCAGGTCATGGACTTCATCGGCGACAAGCCGAGCACCGCCGAGGACTGCCTGTACCTCAACGTCACCACGCCGAGGCGCACCACCGGGAAGCTGCCCGTCATGGTGTGGATCCACGGCGGCGGCTTCCTCGGCGGCTCCGGAGCGATCTACGGCGCCGAACGGCTGGCCGCCAAGGGCGACGTCATCGTGGTGACCTTCAACTACCGGCTCAACGCGCTCGGGTTCCTGGCGCACCCCGCGCTGAACGGCGGCCCGGCCCGGCACGGGTCCGGCAACTTCGGCATCGAGGACCAGCAGGCGGTGCTGCGCTGGGTGCGGGCGAACGCGGCGGCGTTCGGCGGCGACCCGCACAACGTCACCCTCTTCGGGGAGTCCGCCGGCGGGATGTCGAGCTGTGTCCACCTGACCGCCCCGGGATCGCGAGGGCTGTTCCAACGCGTCATCATGCAGAGCGGGCCGTGCACCCTGCGCTGGCCGTGGGCCCCGAGCACGGCCGGACCGGACGCGGAGACCTGGCGTCCCAAGCCGCGGGCGCAGGCGGAGCGGCAGGCCGTCGAGATCGCCGCCGCGGCCGGCTGCGCCGACCTACGCACGGCGGCTGCCTGCCTGCGTTCCAAGCCGGTGTCCGTCCTGCTGAAGGCCGTCGGCCCGCGCGGGCTCGCGCCGGCCTACGGCGCCGGAGTGCTTCCGCAGGATCCGGTACGCCTGCTCAGGTCGGGCGAGTTCGCGAAGGTGCCGGTCATGCACGGCATCACCCGGGACGAGCACGTCACCTTCCAGGTCGGCTTCGACGCCGAGGCGGGCGGCCCGATCGCCCCCAAGGACTACCCCGCGGTGCTCGGCACGTTCCTGGGCCTGGACGACAGGCAGACCGCGAAGGTGATCCGCCGCTACCCGCTGAGCGACTACAAGCGCTCGACGAGCTGGGCGATGGCGAGCACGCTCACCGACTGGGCCTGGGCCTGCCCCGCGGTCGAGATGAACGAGCTATTGGGCCGGTACGTGCCCACCTTCGCCTACGAGTTCTCGGACCGGACGGCGCCGTGGTTCAAGGAGGCTTCCCCACAGAGCTATCCGACAGGCGCTTACCACGCGGGGGAGCTCCAGTACCTGTTCTCGCGCGCATACGCCGGCCATGACCTGTCACCGGAGCAGCGGCGGCTCTCCGACGAGATGATCGGCTACTGGACCCGCTTCGCCCACACCGGCGACCCCAACGGCGACCGGGCGACCGGCTGGCCGCCCTACGACGCGCCCGGCGGCCAGGTGCTGTCGCTCGCCACCGGCCGGAACGGGATCCGGGAGGTGAACCTCGCCCGCGAGCACCGCTGCGCCTTCTGGAAACCCCTGACCTGATGGCAGATGCCGGGTCGGCTGATCGGGCAAACCCGGCGCCTGGTAGCCACCGTCCTGGAGCGCTGTCCGCCGGCCGTGCCTCCCCCCGACGTGCGTCCGGAGGACGAGCTGGGGCACCGAGGAGGCCATCGTGGTATCCATGCAGGACATCGCCAAGGAGGTCAAGTCGACCGCCGAGATCATCGACACCGTCTCCAAGATCCTGGCGGACGCATCGCGCTGGGCGGTGATCAAGGTGAACAACGCGACGAGCCGCACGCTTCGCCGGTTACGCGGCGCCCGCGCGCACGGCGCGTTCGCGAAGCTGCCCGCCGACTCCATCGGCCCTTTCCAGTCCGACGTCTTCGGCTCCAAGAGCAGCGAAGGCGGCATCGTGACCGGGACGACCGGACTCATCGTCTACGGTCTCGACGACGAGGGAACGGCGCTCAAGATCTCATGGGTGGTCCCCTTCGTCGGCGGCAACGAGGCCAGAGCCGAGGTGACGGGACCGAACGCCGGCTTCTCTCTGTGTCGAGGCGAGATCGCCGGAGGTAACAAGAAAACGACAACCCGCTTCGCGATGGGGGAGAACGCGGCCCTCAGCCCGCGTGTCTCCGGCTGGCGCACCTGCGGAGAATGCAAGGCGCTGTTCTTCGCGCTCGACGCCGGCCTCTGCCCGGGCAACGTGACGCGAGGCCGACAGCGCCCGATCGTCATAGGCGAGGGCGGGCAACTGCTGAACGAGCCCCGGTACGGCGCCCATCAGGCCGCGGGCCTCATCTTCCAGTTGCCGTTCGGCGTACCTGGGCCGAACCGCGAGTCCGGCTGGCGCAAGTGCACCCGGTGCAAGGCCATCTTCTTCGACGGGTTCGCGGACAAGAAGGGGGTCTGCCCGAAGTGGCCGGCGCCACGGCCCGGTCACGTGGCGGAGGCGGGTGGGCAGGACTTCTTCCTGCCGTTCGACATACCCCTCATGCCGGGACAGCAGAACGACTGGCGCTTCTGCGACCGGCGCTTCGTGCTGTTCTACTGGCCGCACAACGCGGACAGCGACTGCGCGGCCGGCGGCAAACACCACCCGCGCCCCTTCAACTACGTGCTCGACCACCTGTGACCTCGCCGGTTCATCGTCGGCGAGCTCCCAAGCGCTCCGTCAGGTTCGACGAACCTCACAGGAGAGCCCTCGGTGCCGTTCGCCACGGCTCTGGCCTGATTCGGCAGTTACCGGTGCGACCCCTCTGTGACGGCGTACACCGTGGAGAAGATCACGCAACATGCTCCCAGGCGATCTGAACCGGCCCACCTAGATCGCGAAGCTGCTCGGCATCAGTCCGGGGAGGCTGTACAACCACATCCCCGGCCTGCGTCGGCTTCGCGAAGGCGGGCACATCAACGAGCTCGCCGGCGAGCAGAGGCTGTCGGTGCAGGAGGACCGCGCGGTGGCTTACCTGAGCGCCTCCAGATTGCCCCGTACTACCTTCGTCGTAGGGTGGTCGGCGCCCAGCACCCGCTCGCAGTCGGCCAACGCCTGCTCGAACAGGGCGATGGCCCGGCTCACGTCTCCCGCTGAGCAGTAGGCGTAGGCCAGGTTGTTCTGAGAGGTCAGGGTGCCAGGGTGGTCGGCGCCGAGCACCCGCTCGTGGTCGGCCAGCGACTGCTCGAACAATGGGATGGCCCGGTCCAGGTCCCCCGCCGACTCATAGGCGCCGGCCAGGTTGTTACGGGAGCCCAGTGTGTCGGGATGGTCCGTACCCAGCACCCGCTCACGGTCGGCCAGCGTCTGCTCGAACAGGGCGATGGCCCGGCCCAGATCACCCCTCAACTCGTACGTGCCAGCCAGGTTGTTGCGCACGACCAGCGTGTCGGGATGATCCGCGCCCAGCACCCGCTCACAGTCGGCCAGCGCCTGCTCGAACAGGGCGATGGCCTGGCTCAGATCGCCTGCCGCCCGATGGGCGCCGGCCAGGTTGGTACGAGAGATCAGCGTGTGGGGGTGATCGACGCCCAGCACCCGCTCACGGTCGGCCAGCGTCCGCTCGTGCAGGGCGATGGCCTGGCTCAGATCGCCTGCCGCCCGATGGGCGCCGGCCAGGTTGTTACGCGCGTTCAGCGTGTCGGGATGGTCGGCGCCGAGCACCCGCTCGTAGTCGGCCAGCGCCTGCTCGTACAACGGGAAGGCACGGTCCAGCTCTCCCACGGACTCATAGGCTGCGGCCAGGTTGTTGCGCGCGGTAAATGTGTCGGGATGGTCGGCGCCGAGCATGCGTTCGTTCGCCGTGCATGCCCGTTCGAAGCAGGTGATCGCGCGGTCGACGGCGCCCTGATCGTGCAGAAAGAGTCCGGCCTGGTTGGTCAGATGGATGGTGTCGCTGGTCTCGGCGCCGGGGGATATGCGGTCGGTCAGGGCGGTGATGTGCGGCAGGAGTGCTCGCCACGTCGGCCACCCGGCAGGGTCTTTCGCCGAGTTCGGGAGAGCGTCATAGAGCAGGCTGGTGGCTTGAGCGCGGGCGGCGTCGATCGCCGCCGCCTGCCGGTGCGGGTCTTGGCGATCGGGGGTGCGGGCGACGGCTTGGACCAACCGGTGCACGGTGACCGTCTCGGAGCTGAGGGTGATCATGTTGTAGGCCGCGAGCTCGCCCGCGGCGTGCTGAACCTCCGGCGCGTCGGCATCCAGGCCGTCCAGCAGGGTACGGGGGATCGGTTCGGCGCCGCACCAGGCCAGGATGCGCAGCAGATCGCCGGTCAGCGGGGTGCCGGCCAAGTGGTCGAGGGTAACGCGCCAGATGCGGGCGATGGTGCGTTCGGCGTCGCCGCCGCGGGCGGTCCGGTCGTACATCACCGCCGGCTGTTCGCACAGCAGGTTCAGGTAGGCGCGCGGGGTCAGCCGGGTCTGGTGCAGGTACGCGCCCGCCTGCTCGATTGCCAGTGGCAGCCACCCCAGCTCGCGTACCAGGTCGATCGCCCCTTCCAAGCGCTCGGGCAGGTCTTGCTCGTCGAGGGCGGCCTGGAGCACGTCGCGGGCCAGGTCCGGGGTGGCGATGCGGGCCAGCAGCTCGATCGCCTCATGCTCGCCCAGCACGTCCAGGCGCAACACATGGGCGTCCAAATGATGCCAGCCCTCGCCCAGCCGGCTGGTCACCAGTACCTGCCCGGTCAGCGTCCGTTCCAGCAACGGCCGCACATCGGCGGGGTCGACGACGTTGTCCAGCACCAGCAGCCACCTGTCATGAGCGGCCAGCCACGCGGTGGCCCGCCCGGCCAGCGCCTCCAGCGGCAACACCGTGGTCAGCTCCGGCTGCAACGCGACCGTCAGGCCGGCCAGGCCGGCCTCCACCGCCGGGCGGGAGTCGGCGGTGATCCACCACACCGGGTTCAGCCCGCTGCCGGCCTCAGATTCCTGTCCGGGCACGGGCCGCCCGCCGGCCTGCGCGAGCGCGTAGTGGGCGGCCAGCGTGGACTTGCCCACCCCGCCCAGCCCGTGCACCGCGGCCACCACGACCTCACCCCCACCGCGCAACGCCGTCGCCAGCGCGGCCAGCTCCTCGTCGCGCCCGACGAACGTGCGCGTGCGCCGCGGCAGATTCACCAGCCGCGGCGGCGCGGCCACCTCGGTGACCGGCCGCAACACCACCTCGGGCAGCACCGTCTCGTTGATGAACTGGTCACGCCCAGCCTGGTACACGCGGGCATGTCCGGAAGCAGTGACCTCCAGCCGGATCTGCTGCTGGTGCTCACGCTCGTCGGGACCCGCAGAGGGCGAGGTCACCGCTCGTGGATGGTCTGGTCGCGGCCGGCCTGATAGACGCGGCCGTGCCCGTCGGCCTTCGCCTTCATCACCAGTGAGCCGATCCGTTCCTTGTCGGCCGGCGCCAGGGCCGGGTCAAGCACCTCATCCAGCACCCGCTGCAACTCGCCCGCCAGCGACGGATCGGCGCGCAGCAACTGCTGCAGCCGGACCTGCCAAGCCCCGGCCAGCGCCTGCTCGGTGTCGGCATCACCTTGTCGGCGGGCCTCGAGCACCTGCTCGCGCACCTCGACCAGCTCCGCCTCGACGACCTCAGCCTGCTCGGGCCGGACCTTGCGCCACAACGTCACCGCGCCATCACGTGCCGACTGCCAGGCGTCGGTGGCCATGGCGGTCACCAGCGCGGTGCCGGCGGCCAAAACGATCGGATCCACGCTGATCTCCCTCATGGTCGAAGGACGGACCCTCACCGTAGAACCAGCCGCAGCCGTTGGCCAGCCGCCGACGGCGGGTGGCACCCTGCGGGACCGTGCACGAGGTCGAGCACGTCGGCCTCTTCACGGCAGTCGAGCGCACTGCGGATGCCGATCGAGCTGGACGCGTGGGCGCGGTCGCTGGGGGAACTGGAGCGCACCGGCGACACCTGCGATTCGCTGGTGCGCTCCAGAGCGGACACCTGATCAGCCCATCGCCTGGCTGAAAGCCCGGTCCGCCTCACCATCCGGCCGGCGGGATCGCAGGCCAGGCCCTATGACGTCCCGAGGGATGGTCGATTTTGGTGACCGGTCATGAGGGTCCTCATCGTCGGTGGGAGTGGCTTTCTCGGCGGCGAACTGGCTCGGCGCGGGCGAGCATGAGCTGGCGGTCTCCGCTACTGGTCGGCGCCTGGTCCATGTCTTCAGCGACGCGGTGTTCTCCGGTGTTGCGAGCCGCTGTGACGCGACGTGCGCCCCTGATCCGATCACTCCGTACGGTGCGGCGAAGGCAACGGCCGAGACGGCCGTGAACGCCCTCCAGCCGGCGGCTGTGATCGTCCGGACATCCTGGTCATCGTCCCGGGCGTCTGGTGCTGTTCATCGCCCGGCGCGATGGACTGGACGCGGGCAGGTTGCCTTCGGTCTGGTGAGGCGACACCTACGTGCCGGGCTCGGTCGATGTGCGTTTGGACTGGGGCATGACGCAGCGGCGGCTTCGGACCAGGCTGCGCGGGGGGCGCGCCAGTTTCCAGGTGAGACCGGCGCCGCCTGGCTCAGCGGTGGCATGTTCCACTTGCGCTGAGGGCGGCTCGTGAGGGTTGGCCGGCGCGAGCGGCTACCTGGCCAAGGAAGGTCGGCCCGTCGCTCGCCACGGATTTCATCCTGACGGGCGGTGCCGGGTTCACCCCTTCGGGTGAGGCCGGGCCGATTCCTCCCCCCTAGCTTCGACATCGTGCGTTTCCTACGTCTCATACCTCTCAGCGTCGTCATGCTCGTCGGCTGGACGGCCCTGGCCCATGCCGGGGACTACCGCTCCGTCCACGGCACGCCCGGCGTCGCAGCTGCTGGATCCTCGCGCCCGGACGGAACGAGGTCAGCATGACTGCCTCCTCCACGCGCTCCAGTTCTGGCAGATCAACCGCCAACGATGTCACGTGGTTCTTCGCGATCGCCGTGCTGCTGTGTTTCGCGCTGTCCGTTCCGATGGTCTTCCGGCTGGTCCCGACGGACCTCTACAACCTGATCACTCCGATCATGCAGCAGTCCCCGCTGCTCGCAGCGATCATCATGTGGCTTGCCCGACGGCCCGGGACGTTCCGGGAGACGTTCGCCACCAGGTGGCGCGGCACGCCCAAGTGGGCGGGCATCGGCATCGGCCTCATCGCCGCGATCGCCGCGATCCAGACCGCCATCGCACTGGCGTCGGGAATCTGGCAGCTCAACCCGCTTGACCAGATCTTCGCGGCGACCATATGGATCGTTCCGGTCTTCCTCATGCAGTCGGTCTTCGCCATCGGCGAGGAGTTCGGCTGGCGCGGCTGGCTGGCCACGCGCGCCGCGTCGTGGGGATTCTGGCCGCTGGCCCTGGTCAGCGGCCTGGTCTGGATCGTCTGGCACCTGCCGGTCCTCGCCGTCATCGGGGATCGGCCCCTCTGGGACATCGTCATCTACTTCGCGGGCATGCTGCCATGGGCGCCGCTGTTGCTCGCGCTTCGCCGACGGTCGGGGAGTGTCTGGCCCGCGGTCCTGACGCACGGAGCGATCAACAGCGTCCGGGTGTACCTGCTGCAATCCGTCCCCGACGCCACGGATCACCTGCTCATCGAGGTGATCGGCTGGGTCCTCACGCTCGCCGCCGCCGTGTGGCTGATGCGCCCCAGCCGGACGCAGCTCGTCCGCGATTCTCGCGAGGCAGGGCTGCTCGGGCAGGGCAGTGAAAAATGAGGCGGTGATCACGCGGCGTCGAGGTCGCCTCCGCCCAAGGCCGGGCGCGGCCCGGCGACCACGGCGGACAGTCTGTCGTTCGAGCGGTGCCGGTGCGATTGGTTCATCGGGCTGGTTCGGTTCGCATCGCCTGGGTGCCGACGACGGTCAGCAGGGCGAGCTTCTCGGCGGTGTCGGTCCCGGCGCGTGGGGTGAACCAGAGCAACCGCTGGCGGCCGTCCTCGCTGAAGAGGCTGAGGCAGTTGAGGTCGAGCATGCCGACGGTGGGGTGGACGATCCGCTTGCGCTCGTCTCTGCGCACCTCCACGTCCTGGTCGGCCCAGAGCGCCTGGAACTCCGGCGACCGCCGCAGCAGCTCGTCCACCAGCTCGGTCGCCTCGGTGTCGCCCGGGCTGCGTCGCCCGACCGCCGCGCGCAGGTCGGCGACGAACGAGTGTGACTGCGGGGCGAGGTCCTCCTGCGGGTAGATCTGTCGCGAGGACGGGTCGGTGAACCATCGGTGGATGAAGCTCGCCGCGCGGCCGTGGTGCGCGGACAGGTCGCCGAGCATCGCGACGGCGAGCGCGTTCTGGACCAGAACGGTGTGCAGGTCGGTGCTCACCATCGCCGGGGTCCCGTCGATCCGGGTCAGCAGGTCGAGCATCGCGGGGTGGACGTGTGACGCCGTCCCGCCCTGGTGCGGGATCGGGCGGTTCGCCAACCGGTACAGATGGTCGCGTTCGTCGCGACTGAGGCGCCGCGGGCCGGGCGCGAGCCCGACCTCCTCGGGGCGGATCCGCTCGCGTCGCGAACGCAGGAAGCCGCCGAGTTCGGCGTATCTCGTGTTCGACATGGGCACAGCCTTCCGGGGCGGGGCCGTCGGCGCCAGGGGATGTCGTCCCCACCTTCGGGAGCAACTGTCGGGGGCCCGCGCCGCGCCACAGGGTGGACGCCATGCACACCTCACTCACTGACTCCGGCGCGTCGCCGGTCGCGGGAAAGACGGTCCTGATCACCGGTGGCACGAGCGGGATCGGCGCCGCGACCGCCAGGCTCCTGCTCGGGCGTGGCCACCGGGTCGCCGTCACCGGGCGCGACCCCGGTCGGCTCAGGGGCTTCCTCGACGACGCCGGCCACGCGGACCGCGTCCTGGGCCTGGTGGCGGACGCCTCCGACTGGGACTCCACGAACACGGCGGTCACCAGCGCGGTGGCGCGCTTCGGGTCGCTCGACGCGGCGATCGCGAACGCGGCTCACCGGCGAACCCGGAACCCGCGGTGCGGAATACGACGCTGGTTGACAGGGCGGCCGGGGCTACTGCGGTGGGTGGAGCCGTACGTCCACCGGCTGATTGACGACAGTCAAGACCGCCCGTGGATACATTGGCGCACGAACGACCGGCCCGCCGCATCGCGTACGGCGGGCCGGCGCCCACCTCACCGGCCTGAACTCGCCTCGAAGCGGTTCCTCGACCGACCGTCAGGCAGATCCGGGCGAACGTGCCCGTCCCCCCACCCGTGGCGATGGATTGTCGCGCCCGCGCTCGCACGTCGAGGCGCGGCATCCAGCCCTCCGAAAGGTGACAACACGTGAAAGCAGTACGAGTCGCTTCCGCCCTGGTACTCGGCGTGGCCGCCGCCGCTCTTCTCACCACGCCGCCCGCGCTGGCCCACTCGCCCCAGCCGTCGCCGACCCCGTCCCGCGAGCCGGCGACCGACGACGGCGACGTGATCATCTCGGAGGAGGTCCACGCGGCGGGACTGATCAACTACTCCTGCGGGCCCAATTACGACCCCTACGACTACTACCCCGCCAAGGGCGACAGGTCCCGGCTGGAGTACGTGGCCGGGACCTCCCGCGGCGGGGCGGGCCTCTACAGCGGTACGTGGAACTCCAGCATCTGGTGGGCCTGGGGCAGCGGCCTGCGATCGGGCGACAAGGTCTCGCTCGACTGGTCCGACACCGGCGGCTCGTCCTACCACGCCTGCCACAAGACGATCCCCAGCGGCGCGAGCAGCGGGACCACGGGCGGCGTCAACGAGGTGACCGGCCGCTACTTCAGGGCCTGCGTGAAGGGCGGCAGCAGCTGGAGGTGCACGAGATGGTGGCACGTCCAGGGTTCGTGAGCAGCCGCCGCCGGCCGGTGCGTCCCCGTGCCGGCCGGAACCCCTCGCACCTTCCGCGCAGAAGGGAGATCCACCCGATGAAAGGCTCTCGTCCCGCCGTCCGCACGGCCACGCGGGCCGCGGTGACGGTCGTCGCCACGGTCGCGACCGTGGCGGCCGTCCTCCCCGCCGCCGCGCACGCGGACGGCACATACCGCTGGCAGAACGAATACACGCGCCAGTACCTGGAGGTCTACCAGAAATCGAAGGCCAATGGCGGCATCGTCTCCGTCTGGCGCTACAACGGCGGCAAGAACCAGTTGTGGAAGGACACCAAGACCAGCGCCGGCTATTACCGCGTGCGCAACGTGAACAGCGGCAAATCGATGGACCGCTGGAACTCCACCTTCACCCCCGACTACAACGGCGCCGCGTGCCCGGTCACGCAATGGAGCTGGTGGGGCGGCGCCCAGCAGCAGTGGAAGGGCCGCAGCGTCTACAGCCGCATCTACAGCCGGCGATTTCTCATTTGGTACAACTGGCAGGGCTGCCGGGGCGACGGATGGCACGACACCCTGGGCGTGCTGCAGCCCTTCCATTATTCCAACGTCATTCTCTACTCGCGCGAATACTGCACCGAGGGCAGATGGATCGGCAAGGGCGAGTGCTTCTGGAGGAGGAACGGCAAATGAGAAAGGGCACACCACCGCTGCTGGCCGCCGGGGCCGTCCTGCTGACCATCGGGATCACCGCGGTCAACCTCCAGCCGGCGGCGTACAGCTCGGCCGCCTCCCCGACCCTCGACCCCGACCCGCTGCCCACCACGGGCGAGGTGCTGCCGGTTCCCGGGCCCACGGGGACGCTCGGGCCGGAGCCGTCCCCGATCCCGGAGCCGGCGCTCACCGCCGTCCCGTCGGATCCGGGGCTGCCGATGCCGCTGGATCCGTACATGACGTCCATGGCCGACATCCACACCATCGACCTGGCCAAGGACGCCGCTACCGCCACGTGCATGCAGTCGCTCGGCTTCTCCGCCTGGACGGCGGGCGTCGTACGGAACTGGAACCCCGAGGACTACGTCGAGGCCGACCTGATCGAACCCCTCGACGCGACGGCGGCCTCCCGGTCCGGATACCCGAGGCCCGCGCTCGACCCGGCCGTGGCGGCCGCCGCCGCGGAGCCCGCCGACCAGCGCGCGCCCACGGCGGAGGAGATGGCGGCCTACGACGGCACCGCCGCCACGACCGGGCCGGGGGAGTCCATCCCCCAGGGCGGCTGCGCGACCAGCGGCGAGACCAGCGTCCTCGGCCAGGACCACGCGCTGGTCGCCGACCCCCGGCTGCTGGCCGACGACGCGAGCTTCCTCGCCCTGGAGCACACCGCCGTCGCACGGGCCCTGAACCAGTGGGTGAGCTGCATGACGGCCAAGGGGTACGCCTACGACAGCCCGATGAGCGCCCGCGCCGATCTGCGCTGGGCCGGCCGGGAGCCCGGTGTGGCCGCCACACAGGCGGAGAAGCAGGTCGCGGCCGACGACGCCGCCTGCGCGGACGGCGCCGGCCTGCTGCCGACGTACCGTGCGGCGAAGCGCGCCTACGAAGAGGTCATGGTCCGCGACCAGCGGCAGGCGCTGACCGAGTCGCTGTCCGTCTTCACCACCTGGGTGCGGCGTGCCAAGGCGGTACTGGCGGGCCAGTGATCCTGCCGAGGCACGTCCTTCGTCGAGCGGAGTGCACATGAAGCAACCCCTGGTCCGCCGCCTCATCACCGCGGCCGCCGTCATGACGGCCCTCATGACGGCCCTCGTCGCGGCGCCGCCCGAGCCGTCGCAGGCCGCCTCGGCGGCGGCGGCCGGCCCCCGCGTGGACCCCGGGCTGGCGGCGAAGCTGTCCGCGGGCGGCGAGGTCCGCGTGAACGTGGTGACGCGGGACCGCGCCGGCCTGTCCGCCGCGGCCGCCGCGGCCGGCTCCGGACGGGTGATCCAGACGCTGTCGCGATTACCGGTGCTCACCGTGCGCGCCGGCCGCGCGGAGGTGGACCGGCTGGCGGCCCAGCCGGGCGTGGTCAGCGTGTCGGAGGACGTGCCGGTCCCGCCCACGCTCGCCGAGAGCGTGCCCCTCATCGGCGCGGACCGCACCCGGGAGGCGGGGCTGACCGGCGAGGGCAGCGCGGTGGCCGTCCTGGACTCGGGTGTCGCGGTTCACCATCCGTTCTTCGGCGGGCGCGTCGTGGCCGAGGCGTGCTTCTCGCCCAGCGACGCCGCCTACGGAGCCTCCAGCCTGTGCCCGGACGGCGCCGACCAGCAGGAAGGGCCCGGAGCGGCGGACGCCGACAGCGGGCCGTGCGCCTACCTCGACTGCGCCCACGGCACGCACGTGGCCGGGATCGTCGCCGGGCAGGAGACCGGCGACGCGGCGGGCGGGGTCGCTCCGGGGGCCGGCCTCGTCGCCGTTCAGGTCTACAGCAGGTTCGACTCCTTCTCCTACTGCGGGAGCGCCGGGCCGCCGTGCCTGCTGAGCTTCGTCAGCGCCCAGCTCGCGGGGATGGAGAAGGTCCTGGACCTGATCGACGAGGGCGTCCCGGTGGCCGCGGTCAACCTCAGCCTGGGCAGCGGCAGGTACACCTCCCCGTGCGACGACGATCCGCGCGGACCCGCGATCGACCGGCTGCTCGCCGCCGGGGCCCTCACGGTGGTGGCCGCGGGCAACAACGGCTACACCGACGCCGTCAGCGCCCCGGCCTGCGTCTCCTCCGCCGTCGCGGTGGGCAGCACCACCGACCAGGACGAGGTGTCCTCCTTCAGCAATCGCGGCCCGCTGCTGGACCTGTTCGCCCCCGGGACGGACATCGTCTCGTCGGTGCCGGGCGGCCGGTGGCAGTCCATGAGCGGCACGTCGATGGCCGCCCCGCACGTCGCCGGAGCTCTGGCGGTGCTGCGCCAGGCGCGTCCCGACGCCACGCCGGCCGAGATCGAGGCGGCGCTGAAGGACACCGGCAAGCCCATCGCCCACGGCGGCGGCAGCACTCCCCGCATCCAGCTCGACGAGGCCGCTCTCGGCTCCGCGGCCCGCCCCGGCCCGCACCAGCTCTTCCAGACCCGCACCCGCGTCCTCGGCAACGTCCAGATCAGCGCGAACTCGACGTTGACCGTCCCCCTCGCGGGCGTCGCCGGGCTCCCCGCCGACGGCATCGCCGCCGTCGCGGTCAACATCGCCGCCAAGGGCGACTTCTTCAACACCGGCTCGCTGGCCGTCTACCCGTCCGGCGAGCCCGAACCGAAGGGCGACGTGCTGTTCTACGACGCCGGCCGGTACGCCTCCACCATGGTCGTGGCGAAGGTCGGCGAGGACGGCGCGCTCAAGCTGGAGAACCGCAGCGGCCAGGCCGTCCGCGTCTATCTCGACGTGCACGGCTACACCCTCGACCACGCCGCGTCCGACGTCGGCGGCACCTACCACCCGGTGGCGCCGTCGCGGATCGCCGACCGGGTGCCGGTCGCGGCGCTGGGGAATCTCGAACTCACGACGCCCGGCCTGCCCTCCCCGCAGAGCGTCGCCCTGACGGTGCTGGTCAAGAGCGCATCCACCGGCACGATCCGGGTCTATCCCGCGGGGGACGCCTTCCCGGCCGACGCCAACGTGGACTACCCCGCCAACACCCCTGTGCAGTTCTTCACCATCGTCAGGCCCGGCGCCGACGGGAAGATCAATCTGCACAATCTGGGCGGCGGCGCGGCCGAGGTCTCGGTCGAGGTGAGCGGCTACTACACCGCCGCCGAACGGGCCTCACTCGTCAAGGCGATCGCCCCGGTCCGGGTCGGCGACGGCGTGACGGTCGCCGCCGGCGGCACGTACGTGCTGCGTCCCTCCGGCGGCGACATCCCCTCGGCGGGCGTCACGGCCGTCGGCGTCGCCGTCACCGCCACCGGGACGGCGAACGGCACGGTCGAGGTCGTCCCCTCCGGCAGCGCCACCGGCGTGCGGACGGTCGCGTACACGGCGGGCCGGAGCACCGTCGGCTTCGCCACGGCCGCGCTCCGCCCGGACGGCACGGTCGTGCTGAGGAACACCGGCACGTCCCCGGTCAAGATCTCGGTGGACGTCTACGCCTGCTTCACCGGCTGAGCCCCAGGTTCTGCGGTTCCGTCTGCCATCCGCCACCCCCCTTGGAGCCCGTCATGAACAGACCCACGATCAGAGCGCTCGGCATCGGCGCGGCCGCCGCGCTGCTCACGGCCGGGCTGACCGTTCCGGCGGGCGCGGCCGCTCCGCCGGACACCCCGCCGCCACAGGAGCCTTCCTCGTCGGTGGCCCCGGCCGAGCGGGACCGCGTGCTGGCCGCGGACTGGCGTACCTCGCCGGACCTCGCCTGGACCACCGAGGGCGACGCGACCGGCTTCCACCTGCTGACGGCCGAGGAACGCACCGGCTACACCTGGCGCACGCTGGCGACGCTGAGCGAGCCCGGCTTCGAGACCGACCGCTGGATCGGCAACGTCTGCTTCACCGCCTCCGGCAGGAAGGCGGTGGCCGTGTACGCGCCGCGCGCCTTCACCAACCAGGCGGACCTGTTCGACCGCGGCGCCTTCACCGCGCTCATCGACGTGCCCACCGGCAAGGTGACCAAGCTGCCGATCCACTCCTCGCTCGCCTACTTCAACCCCGGCTGCGGCCAGGGAGAGCGCAGCGTGATCACGCAGGCCAGGGGAGGGGACCAGCCGGGCGGCCCGCCGGCGCGCACCCGGCTGTCCGTGCTCGACGCGGCCTCGGGACGGATGGCCGCGCCCGTCGAGCAGGCCGGGCAGATCACGTCCGCCATCCCCGTGAACGGCGGCATCGTGGCCGCCGCCGGCAGCAGCCTGCGGTTCCTTCCCGCGCGCGGGGAGCCGCGCGACCTCGCCAGGGCGGCGTCGGTGCCGTTCAGGCTGGCCGCCGACGCCGGCGGCGGCGTGGTGTTCATGGAGCACCAGGGGGACGTCGCCCGCGTGCGCCGCGTGCCCGTCGCCGGGGGCGAGGCGGCGGAGCTGGCCTCGGGGCCGCTCACCGAGGTCGACGTGCGCGCGGGCACGGGCGGGAAGGTGTTCCTCACCGGAAGCCTCACGACCGCGCGGCCGCTGCCCGCCTCGGTGACCCGCGTGGACGTCCCCGCCACGGCCCGGCTCTCCTCGCACGGGCGGCTGGCCGTCCTGCCGCAGACGCGGCCCTCGATGGGATCGGGCCGGGAGCCGTCCGCGGAGTGGGTGCGGTCGATGACGTCGCAGCGCCCCGACGAGCCCCAGGTCGTCCATCTGAAGACCAGGATCACGACCACCGGCAGGGAGACCGGTTTCACGGTACGGACCTCGGACGGCGTGCCCGACACCGGCACCGCCGCCGCCGGCACCGGTGCCCTCGCGGTGACGGCCGCCACGTCGATGACCGGCACCGTCGACACCGGCGCCTACTGTTCCGTGCCGCGCAACGATCCGTACACGCAGGTGTACCAGCCGACGCCGCGCCAGGTGGAGTGGGCGGCGGACCAGGCGGTGGTCGGCAACCTGACGATGCTGCGCCCGACCGGCTGGAAGCAGTCGGGCCTGACGCAGTGGCGGCCGCAGGGCGAGTTCCCGCCGCTCTCCCTGGCGGGCGGCGGCCGGGTCCCGGTACAGGTGTTCCTCGGCATCATGTCGCAGGAGACGAACCTCTGGCAGGCCACCGGCCACGTGCTGCCGGGAAGCACCGGCAACCCGCTGATCGGCAACTACTACGGCCGTGAGCTCTACAACGACGACCCCTCCGACGACTGGGTGATCAACTGGGACAAGAGCGACTGCGGGTACGGCATCACCCAGATCACCGACGGCATGCGCAAGCAGGGCCACGAGCGTCCCTGCAAGCCGGACGAGAACTTCTGCGAGGTCGCGCTGCCCGCCTGGCAGCAGCGGGAGATCGCCGTCGACTACGCCACGAACATGGCCGCCGGCCTGCGCATCCTCCAGGACAAGTGGAACCAGACCCGCAACGCCGGGCTGATCCACAGCAACGGCGACTCGGCGTGGCTGGAGAACTGGATCTTCGCCATCTGGGCCTACAACTCGGGCTTCCACCCCGACCAGCACGACGGCTCGCCGTGGGGGGTGGGCTGGGCCAACAACCCCGCCAACCCCGTCTACCCGGCCAACCGCCACTTCTTCAACAGCAACCCGCACGACCCCGCGGAGCCGCAGCTGTGGCCGTACGAGGAGAAGGTCATCGGCTTCGCCGCCTACTCCATCTCCACCCCGGACGGCCCCGGTTTCCGTCCCGCCTGGTGGGTCAGCGTCGAGGACCGCAACGCCGCCAAGCCGCTCGTCTCGTCCTTCTGCGAGCCGGGCAAGAACGACTGCGACCCGGGCGACGCGGCCGCGCCGTGCAAGCACAAGGACGCCTCCGGCCAGTACGACCTGAAGTGCTGGTGGCACACCCCGACGTGGTACCGGATGTGCGGCAGCGGCGTGTGCGGCCACGAGCTGCTGCGCTTCGACACCTCCTATCCCGAGCAACCCGACGGCACCCACAACGCGCCCAACTGCTCGCTCAGCGGCATCCCGGCCAACGCCTACGTCGTGGACGACGTGCCGTCCTCGGTGCCGATCGTGCGCTCGGGCTGCAGCAGGACCTGGGGCAACTACGGCTCGTTCACGCTGTACTTCAACGAGACCGAGCCCGCGCCGTACGTCTCCAGAGTCGACTTCCACCAGCTCGGCGGCGGCTTCGGCGACCACTTCTGGTTCACCCACACCAGGGACGCCACCAACGCCGGCCAGCTCAAGTTCGGCGTCACCGGCATCTGGCGCCCGCCGAGCTCCATGACCGGGTGGACGCGCATCAAGGTGCACATCCCGGAGATCGGCGCGCACACCCAGCTCGCCGACTACGTCATCGATCCCGGCGGCAACGCCCCCACCCGGCACCGGGTCGTGGGCCAGTACTGGCAGAAGAACACCTGGGTGGACCTCGGCGTGTTCCACCTCGACTCGGGCGCCAGCGTGTCGCTCAGCAACCTGACCAGACGCGAGGAGGGCCGCAACTGGGACTGGGACATCGCCTTCGACGCCATGGCCTTCATCCCGACGACCAAGCCCAAGGTCGACTATGTGGGCCTCGGCGACTCCTACTCGGCCGGGCAGGGCAACGAGCCGTACGACGAGATCAGCAACTTCACCCTCGGCACCCGCGGCTCGACCTGCCACCGGTCCAAGGCCGACGCCTACGCGCGGATGATCAAATGGCCCGGCTCGTCCGCCACCATCGAGAGCGAGGCGCGCACCGGCAACGGCACCACCGGCTTCGCCCTGCTGGCCTGCTCGGGCGCCCAGACCAAGCACGTCGCGGGCGACGCGTACGCCAACGGCGAGCCGCCGCAGATCGACCAGGGCTACCTGGACGCCGACACCGATCTGGTGACCCTGTCGATCGGCGGCAACGACGCCGGCTTCTCCGACGTCATCAGCCGCTGCACCGTCGGCCTCAACTGCCGTGACGACAGCACCGAACGGGCCATCGCGGCGCTCGACGGCCCGCTCACCGACACCTTCACCAAGATCCACCAGAAGGCGCCGAACGCCCGCGTCATCGTCCTGGGCTACCCGCACCTGTTCAACGTGCAGAACGAGGCGCCGCTGACCTGCATCAGCTCCCTGCGCATCGGCCAGCTCGACGCCCTGTGGCTCAACGATATGACCGACCGGATGAACGCCGTCAGCGCGGCCGTCATCGCCCGCCTGCGCCAGCAGGGGGCCGACATCTCCTTCATCGACCCGGTGCCGGCCTTCACCGGCCACGCCATCTGCGACAACGACCCGTACGTGCGGGCGATCGACATCACCACCGACGGAGCCTCCTACCACCCCAACCCCGCGGGCCAGCGAGCGTACGCCGCGCTGGTGCAGTCCGCACTGAACGGCTGACCGGAAGGCGGCGGAACGCGTCGCCGGGCGGGCGCAGGCGGGGCCTGCGCCCGCCCCCTGATCAGGACCCGATGGCTACCGCAGCCTGCCGTACAGCTCGGCGATCCTGGCTTCGTCGGCGACGAGCGGCAGCTGGTCGAAGGTCAGGGTCCAGCCGTTCGAGACGCCGCCGGTGTCGTCGACGCGCTCGACGATGCCGAAGCTGATCGCGTCGGTCTGGCCCTTGGGCAGGAGCGTGCCGTGCCATTCCAGATAGGTCGCGCCGTTGACCTTCACGGCTTGCCCCGGCTCCAGCCGGACATCGCTGACCTGCGCGAAGAACCTGTTCAGGTAGGCGAGCTTGCCCTGCGTGGTGCGCAGCGTGCCGCCGTTCAGGCCCGGGGCGGACAGCGGCGCACCGGTGAGCCGCGCCGCCAGGGCCTGCGCGTCCTCGTCGTTCCACGCCTTGGCGCGGGCGACGAGCTCGTCGGGGCCGAGGACCGGCCTGCGGACCTGGTCGGGGCTGCCGCCGTCGGCGACGCCGGCGAACAGGTCGGGCAGCTCGGGGGCGAGCGGCCTGAACAGGGTGTGCCGGTCGTAGTAGCGGCGGCCTTGCACGACCTTGCCGCCGTCGGTCAGCTGGACCCGGTAGACCGCGTCGTAGGCGACCTCGTGTCCCTTGACCGTGGCCTCGTTGCGCGCTTCGAACATCACGGCGGGACCGTTCACAGCGACGCGCGTGCCTCGGAACCGGAAGTCGGGGATCAGGCTGAGCGTTCCGCTGATCGACCTTCTGATGGCCTCCTCGCCCTGGAGCAGCGGAGTGCTCGCCTTGGCCGGTTCCCACAGCGTCGCGTCCTTGCACCAGAGGTCGACATAGGCGCCCACCCGGTCAGGGGTGGTGACCTTGCCGAACGTGATCTGCCGCTTGACGAACGCGCAGGCGTTGGGCGACACCCAGCCGCTGATGGAGGAGACCTCCGCCCGCGCATCGGCGCAGCCGGCCGCTCGGTCCCAGCCTTCCTCAGTGGCCTGCGCCGGGCTCGCGATCGTGCACAACGCCATCACCGTGCCGACCGCGAGCCCCCTCCCCGCCAACCGCGTCGTCTTCATGACCAGCCCTTTCGACGTTCTTTCAGGTGACACGGAAATTAGGCCGATCCGCTGCGCGGCGAATCTGTCGACGTGACGGTAGTCGGGCGTTCGGCCGGCGCCGGCTCGACCGGCCAGTAGGAGGAGGGGGTCTCCTCCTACAGGAGTATCGATCTCCGGAACCGCCTGGATACCGTTGACGCATGCGATGGCGTGGCAAGGCGCTGGATGTCCTGCTCGTGACGGCCGCCATCGGCTTCGACGTCCTGACCACCTGGCACACCTGGGGGACCGCGTCGGCGCCCGTGGTGATCTGCGGCGCCTTCTCCGTGCTGGCCGGGGCTCCCATGGGGCTCCTGCGGCGGTGGCCGGTGGCGGTGGCCGGCTACCTGGCGGGGCTGCTCGTCCTCACCGACCAGCTCGGCGCGTTCACCGTCAACACCGTGCAGATCCTGCTCCTGGCGGCCCTCGGCGTCGTCGCCCACCGGACGCGGCCGCTCACCGTGACCTGCTCGGCTCTGGTCGTGGGCGTGGCCACCGCGGTCAACCTGGCCGATCCCGCCCACCCCTTCACGGCCAACGCCTGGTGGTACTGCGCCGGAGCCGTCGTGCTGCCCGTCCTGATCGGCGTCTACCTGCGCGGCCCGGCCGGACGCCTGCCCGAGCGCGACGTCACTCCGGACGTGCTGCTGGCCGGCGGCGGGCTCACCCTGACCGTCCTGAACACCTGGACGGGCTGGGACACCGCCGGCGGGCCGGTCTGGGTGGCCGCGTCGGTGGTGGTGCTCGCGGGCCTGTCCCTGGGCGTCGCGCGGCGGCTGCCGGGGCTGGTGTTCGTCCTTCAGGTGGTCCTCATGCTGCTGGCCGACCGGTACTTCGAGGAGGCGACGGGCACCTGTGTCATGCTCGCCCTGGTCGCCGTGGGCGTGTTCGCCATGCGCGTGGCCTCCTGGCTCTGGACGTTCGTCGTCCACCTCGTCGCCGTCCTCGCCATCGCCGCCGTCACCGCCGCGCCGGCCGACGCCGGGTCGCAGCCGACGCGGGTCCTGGCGCTGATGACGCTCGTCGTGGCCCCCGTGGCGAGCGGCCGCTACCTGCGGGCCCGGCAGGCCGCGAACCAGGCGGAACGGCTGCGCCGTCGCGAGTCGCAACAGCGCGCCCTGGCTCAGGTGCGTGCCGACCAGCTGGCCGAGCGCGAGAGCATCGCCCGCGAGATGCACGACATCGTCGCCCACCACGTCGGCGCCATGGTCCTGCGCGCCGGCGCCGCCCGCTACGCCGACCCCGGCGGGCCCTCCAGCCAGGCGCTCACCGACATCCATGACGCCGGCCACCAGGTGCTCGAAGACCTCCGCGGCCTGCTCGACCTGCTGCGTGACCCCGACAAGCAGCCCGACCTGCTGGCCGACCCGGCCACCGTGATGCGCCGGTCGGCCGAACGCATGAGCGCGGCTGGGCTGCTCGTCGAGCTCGACATCGGCCCCGAAGTGGCGCGGGCGCCTCTGATGGCCCGCGCCTCGGCCGCCCGGATCGTCCAGGAGGGGCTCACCAACGTGCTCAAACACGCGGGGGCGGGCACCTGGGTGCGGGTGAGCCTCACCGCGGCCCCCGGCGGGCTGGCCGTCGAGGTGCGCAACGGCCGCCCAGCCGCCGCCGTGCTCAGCCTGCCCTCCTCCGGGCAAGGGCTGCGCGGCATGCGCGAACGCGCCCACGCACTCGGCGGCACCCTCACCGCCGGCCCGGCCGAGGACGGCGGCTGGCTGCTCACCGCCCTGCTGCCCACCCGGCACGCGGCGTGATCCACCCGGCCTGGACATCGGGCGAGCTCAGCGCCGAGCCTCTCTCCCGGTCGGCGTACAGACGGCGGCGAGCAAGGACCGCCTGGTCTGGTTGACCAGGCGGCTCAGCTCCTGCTCGGCCTCGGCGTCCGGCAGGTCGCCGTAGAGCGAGGTGCGTGGCCGGTCGATGAGGGGGAACAGGCCACTCGTGTCGTCGGGATGCCTCCGTAGGAGTGGGCGAGCAGCACGATCGGGCCTTCGACCGCGGCCAGTTCCCCGGCCAGCACGGCGGCGTCGTCGTGCATGCCCGCGGTGGGACGTTCGCCGGCGCTCGGAAGCGCGGGCGTGCGCGTGGCGTAGCCGAGCGCGTGCAGCTCAGGCTCAAGCCTCGTCCAGGTGCTCGGCCGGTGCCAGGCGCCGTGGACCAGCATCACGGTGGTCATGAAGGGACTCCTAGGCTCCTAGGTGGTCGATGGGGACATGGGGTGTGTCGTGCCAGGGCTTTCCGGCGATTGCCCAGGGCATCAGCATGTCCGATCCTGGGCGTCGGGCGCGCGGCCGAGCAGTCGCAGGATCTCGCCGGACAGAAGCTCGTCCGGGCCCTTGAGGGCGTCGGCGAGTTTCGTGTCGGTGCAGAAGATCATCTCTGCTGCGATCTTGTCCTGCACGATCCGGGCGACGTTGTCCAGGGCGACGGGGATCGGCTTGGAGGGGAGCTCGGCCGTGGATATGTCGATCAGGTGGGTGTCGGCCTGCGCCGGGTCCATGAACTTCTTGATGATGAGGGAGTTCTGGTTCAGGGAGGATGTGGTCCAGATCGTGAAGACGACGACGTACAGGCCCTTCCACGCGTTGTCGCCGAGTTGTCCGCGCCAGCGGGTCATGATGTCCGCGACGCCTTCGATCTGCACCTTGGACGCCCAGTACATGTTGGTGCGGATGCTCGGATACACACTGCCCGAGTAGTCCTCGAAGGAATCCATGTCGAAGGAGCGGCTTCGTGTGGTGTGCGCGATGAATTCGCGTGACCTGTCGAGAATGTTCGCGCACGACTGCTGAAGACCAGGTGGAAGCCTCGCCTCGTCGAGTTGCCGCCGGGCCTTGGTCACCGTGGCGGAGACGTCCTGGAGCGGCTGGATCCAGCCGTCCGCCGGCCCCTTGAACGCGACCATGTCCAGGTCGTGCGGATCGATCCTGGCGCTCTGGAACGCCGGGACCTGCTTGGGCAGGTACGGGGCGATGACGGTGAAGATGCCCAGCGGGAGGTGCGCGATCGACTTCGCCAGCTCGTAGATCTCGTCGACCGGGTGCAGCGACTCCAGTACCCGCCCGTTCGAGACGAGGCTGTACAGGCCACCCCGATGGTCGTTCTGGACGACGACGACCGGGCTCAGGTGGTTGACGAGGCCGGCTTTCAGCGCGGCGTAGTTCCGCCGCGTGTCGGCGTTGACCGCACGGATCGCGTCGCGTGCCGGTCGTAGTCCGGCCGCGTCCGACGGGGATGTGCCGGCACGTGCGACGGGCAGGACGTTGCCGCCGAGCAGCGTCGTCGCACCGGCTGCGGTGGCGGTGCCGAGGAACGTTCTGCGTGTGACCACTGTCTGACCTGCCTCTCCAGAGCCGCCGTCCGCCGCAGCGCCGACGAGATCGTCCGCCGACGCCAGGCCCTTCGTCGCACCGTCACTCCCACTCCGGCCCGAGGTGTCCTGGATCGGAATGTTGACTTAATGTTTGTGTATGGTAACGGTAAGTAGCGAGTTTCTGGGTTCTCCAGCCCGGGACAAGTGAGTTCCGACAACCGTGGTCATTGCGTCGTAGGCAGGAGAGGGAATGTCCATCCTCAAGGGCGTTACGCCGGTCGTGTCCGCCTCGCGCGCGCTTCGGTTCGCCGCGATGGCGATCGGCGGCCTCGCGCTGCTCATCCCCATGTTCGCCGCCATGCTCGTCCCGGCCGCGACCGGCGCACGCGCCGCGATCGGGATCACCAAGTGCACTGGTTCCCAGACGGTGACCTACACCCCCGGCCTCACCGATCAGCCCCGGGAGGTCACGGTCAGCGGGACAGCCCCTCTGCTCGACTGCGTCTCCACCAGTGATCCCACCATTGTCCAGGCCACGTCGACCTTCTCCGCGACAGGGACGTTCTCCTGCACCTCCGGCACGAGGGCCGGAAGCCGGAAAATCACCTGGAACAACGGCAACACCAGCACGCTGTCCTCCACCTCCACCGTCTCGCTCAACGGCGCCGAAACCGTCGTTCTGATCAAGGGCGTGGTGGTCGACGGCGAGTTCAAGGGAGCGCAGTGGACCGGCACGTTCGCCATGTTCAGCACGAAGCCTCTGGCCTGTCTCACCACGCAGGGGCTCGCCGGCGTCTCCGGCCCGCTCACCCTGAGCATCGGCTCCCTGTGAAGCGGCCGGACTTCGGCGGACACCGCGCCCGGGTGAACCAGGGGAACCGACACCGCCGCCGGTGGGTCAGCAGGGCTGGAGGGCGGGCAGGCGGCCCTGGAAGAAGGCGGCCGGTGTGACGCCCATCAGCGTACGGAACTCGGCCGTCATGTGGGACTGGTCGTAGTAGCCGGTGGCCGTGGCCAGGTCGGCCCAGCGGCCGTCGGCGCGACCGAGGGCCAGGGCCTTGCGGACGCGTTCGATGCGTTCGTAGCGTTTGGGCGACAGGCCGACGGCGTCGGCGAACAGGCCGCGCAGGTGACGTTCGCTGACGGCGAGGTGGCGGGCGAGCGCGGGCAGCGGTTCGCGTCGCGCGCCCGTACGACCGCGCAGCGCCCGGACGGCGGCCTGGACCAGTTCGCGCCTTGCCCCGTCCGTCGAGATCCTGGCCGGCAGCGCCGCCGCCAGGCGCCGGAGCACCAGGCCGTGGTCGCCGCCCGCGCGCCTCAGGGCGGCGATCAGCGGATCGCAGGAGTCGCCCCACAGGTCCCCGAGGCGGACCACCCGGTCCACGACCTCGCTCACCGGGACGCCGAGCAACGCCCTGGTGGCGCCGGGACGCAGCCGCAACCGCAGGCAGAACGGGAGGTCCTTGCCGACGTGGTACGAAGCACGGGTGCGCGGGCCGATCACGAGCAGGTCGCTGTGCCCGGCGCGGGACGTACGGAAGACCAGGGACGTGCCGGGGTCGGGGAGGTGCACCAGCGGCGGCCGCGCACCCGCCGCGGGATCCTCCGCCCTCAGCACGCTCACCGCCTCGACCAGCGGGCGCAGACCGTCCGGCACGGTCATCGGGACCTCGATGCTCATGACCACACCGTAGCCGCGCCGCAGGCTGCGCACGTGTGCCGAAAGTTCCTATAAAGGCTGGTGGGCGGGGCGGCAGAGTGAGCCGCATGATTGTTGTCACAGGTGCCACGGGCACGGTCGGCGGTGAGGTGGTCCGGCTGCTGGCGGGCCGGGGTGAGCGGGTCCGGGCGATGACGCGGGAACCGTCGAAGGTCAAGGTGTCGCCGGAGGTGGAGGTCGTACGGGGGGATTTCGACGATCCCGGGTCGTTGGCCGCAGCGGTGCGCGGCGCCGACGCCGTGTTCCTGCTCAGTGCCCCCGGCCCGTGGCTCGCCCGGCATGACGAGGCGATGGTCGTGGCGGCGCGGGCCGCGGGAGTGCGGAAGGTGGTGAAGCTGTCGGCGATCGGCACGGGAGAGGAGCACGGCGGCGCCAAGGTCGGGGACTGGCATCGGGCCGGTGAGCGGGCGTTGCGCGCGAGCGAGCTGGACTGGACGGTGTTGCGGCCGTCCAGCTTCGCCTCCAACGCCTTGCGGTGGGTCGCGCAGGTCCGGCTCGGGCGGCCGGTGCCGAACACGACGGGCCGGGGCAGGCAGGGGGTCGTCGATCCGCGGGACGTCGCGGAGGTGGCGGTGCGGGCGCTGACGTCCGACGAGCACGTGCGGTCCGTCCTCACGCTGACCGGGCCCGAACTGCTCAGCGTCCCGGACATGGCCGAGGTGCTGGGGGAGACGCTCGGACGGCCCGTCGAGACGGCGGACGTGCCGCTGGAGGTCTACCGCGCGCAGCTGATCGCCGCCGGGACGGATGCCGAGTTCGCCGACGTCGCGGTCGACGGCTCCCGGCTGGTGGCGCGGGACGGCAACGCCCGGCTCACCCCTGACGTCGAGCGGGTGCTGGGACGTTCACCCCGTACGTTCCGCATCTGGGCGGCCGATCATCTGCGGTGACGCCGGCCGCCGGGTCAGGGCGAGTGTGCCGTCACCTGTTCCAGGCCACCAGGAACTCCGCCAGCGAGATGCGCCCGTCCACGTCCCCGTCGTGCTCGTCCGAGGCGTGAAAGATGGAGTCGAGTTCGGCCGCGGTGACCTCCTCGCCGCGGGCGTTCATGGCGAGCGCGAACTCCTCGCGGGTGATGTAGCCGTCCCGGTCGCGGTCGAACTCCCTGAACGTGGCGGCCGGGTCGTCAAGGTCTGGCATCGGTGACCTCTCCTTCGATGTGCGGACAAAGCAACATCGAAGCACAACCCCGAACCCGGGCGAGGGACGACGGGCCGAAAACCCGTGCCGGGTGGTTCCGGCGGGCGCCGGGCGGTCGGCCCGCCCGGCGCCGGGACTCGGGCCCTTTCGGCTGCTACGGGTGTCCCGGCATGTCGGCCAGCTCCCAGACCGGGGTGCCCGAGCACGGCACCAGTTCGAGGACGGCTCCCGTGGCGGTGCTCCGGTCCTTGGCGGCGACGCATCTGGAGTTGCTGAGGGACACGATCTGCTGCCCGTTCCCCGACGGACGCAGCTCGAACCGGTAGTCGCTGAGCAAGGGCGCGCACGAGCCGCGGGTCAGGCTGTTCTCGATCCCCGCCCTCGGGATCCCCACCTTGAGGCACTGCTCTCCGGACGGGTCGGAGATCTGGTAGGTCTTCGTCGCCACGCGGCGGAACAGCAGCCGCTGGTCCGGCCCGCACACCGCCTGGACGACCTGCGTGCCGGAGAAGGACAGGCACTTCTCGGAGTGGCTCGCGACGGCGGTCGAGGTGAAGTCCCGCTCCGTCAGCCCGGACCGCAGCTGGAGGTAGGCGGGCTTCTTGGCCAGCTTCTCGTCCAGAGGGTGGGCCGCGCCCCAGCCGGGAACCCCGGAGGGCACCCACGAGTACTTGTCGGTGAGGCTCCACATGGTCAGGGACACGCAGCGGGCGACGGCGAGGCACGCCTCGGCGGCCCGGCGGTAGACCTCGCCCTGGGCGGCCAGCTTGCCCGCGTCCACCGGCAGCTTGAGCCGGACGTCCAGCTCGGTGACGGCCACGTCGACGCCCAGCTCGGCGAACAGCTGCAGGGTGTTCTTGAGCTGCGTCAGCGGCAGCGTGGCGGGCATCGGGTCGGCGATCATGGCGTGGGTCTGGAAGCCGACGCCGTCGATCGGCACTTCCTGGTTCCGCAGGTCGTGTACGAGCTTGTAGAGGCCGTCCCGCTTGCGGTTGTTCCATTCGGCGTTGAAGTCGTTGATGTAGAGCTTGGCCGTGGGGTCGGCGTCGTGGGCCCAGCGGAAGGCGTCGGCGATGTAGCCGGGGCCCAGGCGCTTGAGCCAGATGGACTGCCTGAGGGTGCCGTCCTCGGCGAGGACCTCGTTGACGACGTCCCACACGGCGACCCGGCCGGCGTAACGCTTGACGGTGGTCTGGATGTGCTGCTTGAGCGCGTCGCGCAGTTTCTCGTCGCTGAGTGAGCCGTCGCTGACCCAGGTGGGCAGACCGCCGTGCCAGACGAGGGTGTGACCGCGGACCGTCTGCTTGTTCTCCTCGGCGAAGGAGACGACGGCGTCCGCCTTGGCCCAGGTGTGCACATTCTGTTCGGGCTCAACGTTGACCCATTTCATGGCGTTCTCGGGGGTCACGCTGTTGAACTCGTACTTGAGCTTGTCGCGGTAGCCGTTGTCGGTCTCCAGGGCGCGGTCGTTGACGGCCGCCCCGATGCGCAGGTTCCGGGCCGCCGCCACGGTGCGCAGGGTCTCCTCGGCGGCGGAGGCGGGGACGACGGCCGTCGCCATGACGCCGAGCAGAACGGCGCCCATACCGGCGAGGGACATGATGGATATTTTCATCGCTTCTTTCGCAATTGGCTCACGAGCCGGAAGCTCGTCGTAAGTGAGGGGGGCAGGAGGGCCTGCGGGTATCCTGCACGGGCAGGCGCCCTCGCGAGGGGCGGACCATCGTGGGCTCCTGTCCGGTCACGGGCACGACCGGTGAGGGGCTGGTCCCCCCACCAGGCCCATGACACTAGGGCATTCCGCCTCGATTCGCCCTCATTCGGCCTCGCCGCCGCATCCCCAGGTCTCTGCACCGGCGCTCGCGGATCAAAGGGGAAGCGTGAGGGCCGCGGCGCCGGGGGAGCGGCGTCCGTGACGGGTCTCTCAGCGGCTCGCCGGGGTGTCGGCGAGCAGGGGTTCGAGGGCGCCGAGGGCCGCGCCGACGCAGATGTCGCGTAGCTGATCGCGGGTGCAGGTCTCGCGGGTGAGCCAGTCGACGCAGAGGACCTGGACGAAGACCAGCCAGCTCTTCAGGACCCCGGAGACGGCCTCGCGGACGTCGTCGCCGGCGAGCGGAAGGACCGCCAGCAGCCGCGCCCGGAGCGCGTCCAGCTCGTTCGACATGATCGTCTGGATCACCGGGTCGCCCGCGAGCACCCGGTTCGCGGCGAGGACGGCGTTGCGGTTGGCCACGAAGTAGTCGAGATGGACGTCCATGCCCTGCACGAGCTGCGCACGCAGCGAATGGGCGGGATCGAGCCGCGTCTCGGCGAGCAACCGGTCCGCGGCCTGCTGGTAGACGGCGGCGAAGAGGGCCTGCTTGCTCGGGAAGTGCCGGTAGAGCAGCGCCCGTGACACGCCGGCCTGCTCGGCGACCTCTTCCATCAGCACGTCGGCGTAGGGGTGCGCGGCGAAGAGCCGGGCGCCGACGGCCAGGAGCTGGGCGTGGCGCCCGTCAGGGGTGAGTCGCCGGCGTGGAGGCATGGACCCAGTCTAGTTGACACACGTCTACTAGCGCGCCACCGTAGTAGACACATGTCAACTATGGCGGGAGAGATCATGGTCAAGGCGCTGCGTACGCTCGCCCAGCTGATGGGGTGGGCCTGCGTGCTGATCGGCCTGCTCCACGTGGCGCTCGGCAACGCGGCGATCCCCGGCGCCGCTGCCGCGGGGCCGACGATCGACAGCTGGGGCCGGTTCATGGGGGCCGCCTTCGCCGGCTACGGGCTGGCGTGGGTGTGGGCGGCGCGGCAGCGCCCGATCCCGGCCGGGGTGGTGCGGTGGCTGGCCGCCGTCTTCCTGCTGGGCGGCGTGGGCCGGCTGCTCTCGCTCGCCGTGTCCGGCCGGCCGCACGCGTTCCAGGTCGTGCTGGCGGTCATCGAACTCGTGCTGCCGCCGGTCTTCTTCTGGCTCGCCGGCAAGGAGGAACGCGCCTGTTCGGCCTGAGCGGCCCGCCGGGCCGGGCGTGAGCACCGCGACCGGCGGGGTCAGCTCCAGGTCGCCCGCTGGAGAATCGTGCCGAGCCGGCCGTCGCTCCACTGGTCGAAGACGAGGATCTTCGACTTGGGCAGGTGCCAGATCCGCTCCTGATAGGAGACGCCGGTCCGCTTGGCCGACTGCGTCGTGCAGCCGACGCGCCAGACGCGGTAGGTGGCCTTGTGTCCCGCGCCGACCGGGCGGGTGCCACGGGCGACGAGCTTGCCGGGGAAGTCCTCTATGTAGCGCTTGTCGGGTACGCAGCTCGCGAGCCCGTTGCCCGGGTGGTACGGCTCCTCGGGGTCGTAGGGGTTGCCGTGGCGGGCCAGAGAGATGCCCTCCGGCCCGACGAGGTAGAACCCGCGGCACTCGACGGCGCGCCGGTCGCAGCCGCCGGTCTTGACGTGAATGCCCCACCTGTCTTCTTTTCCGACCTTCCACGTCGCAGGGATCTGGAGCGTCATGCCGCGGAAGGTCAGCGGCTTGGTCGCCGCGCTCTGCGCGGGCGCGCCGGTGAACAGGAGGGAGGCGGTCACAACCAGGGTCGTCAGCATGATCGCGAGGCTAGGGAAGCCCGCTTGTGGCTCGGCTGCAACGCACTTGGAGCCCGCTCGAACCGCCTGCTCGAACCGCCTGCTCGAACCGCCTGCTCGAACCGCCTGCTCGAACCGCCCGCTCGAACCGCCCGCGACCTCGGCCCGTGACGGCTAGTCGCGGCCGCTGCCGCGGTAGAGGTCCAGCTCGCCGTCGAGTTCCAGGGCGAGCACCGTGGCGTGCGGGTCGATCGCGTGCGCGGGTGGCGCGTCGATCCACAGGATGCCGGGCACGCCGTTGAGCTCTCCGGTGATCGAGTGCCCGAGCTCGCAGTCGGCGCCGACCACCCTGGCGCGCAGGACGGCGTTGCGCAGCCCGCGCACCGTCACCGTGTCGCGGGGCGGGTCGAAGCAGGTCAGGTACAGGGTCCTGCGGTCGGCGGACAGCGTGCTCGGGCCGTAGTGGTGGCCCGCCGGCAGCCCGGCGGTCGTGCCGTACACCGCCTCGGCGTGCCGGTCGATCCAGGCGCCGAGGCCCTTCAGGCGGTCGGCCTGTTCGGGCAGGATGCGGCCGTCGGCGGTGGGACCGACGTCGAGCAGGAGGTTGCCGCCCGCGCCGATGGTCTCGGCGAAGTAGCGGACCAGGTGGCCCACGGGCTTGTGGTTGGTGTCGTGCGGGCGGAAACCCCAGTTGTCGTTGATGGTGAGGCACAGCTCCCACGGGCCGTCGGGCGGCGTGATGGGGACGCCCTGTTCCGGCGTCGCGTAGTCGCCGCGCGAGAGCATGCGCGCGTTGAGCACGGTCCGCGGCCGTACGGCGAGGATGCGGTCGGCGAGGGCGTCGATGCCCCACTGCTCCTCCGAGCGTTCCCATTCACCGTCGAACCACAGCAGGTCGGGCCGGTACCGCTCGACGAGCTCGTCGACCTGGCCGTCGCGGTAGGCCAGGTAGCGGGCCCACGCGGCCGGGTCCTCCCGCCCCTCCGGAGGAGTCACGTAGGGGCTCGGGTGGGCCTGCGGGCCGACGACGCTGGGGTAGTCGGGGTGGTTCCAGTCGGAGTGCGAGTAGTACAGCCCGACCTTCAGCCCGCGCTCGCGCAGCGCGTGCGCGAAGGGGCCGACCAGGTCGCGTCCCGCCGGGGAGGCGGTGACGTTCAGCTCGCCGTACGCGCTGTCCCACAGCGCGAAGCCGTCGTGGTGCCGGGTGGTGAGCACGGCGTACCGGGCTCCGGCCTGGGCGAACAGCTCCGCCCATGCCGCGGGGTCATAACCGTCGGCGGTGAATCCGTCGAGCTGGGCCAGGTAGGCCTCACGGGAGATGTCGCCGTAGTAGAACGACCAGGACTCGGCCACTCCCTCGACGGCGTAGAGGCCGTAGTGGACGAAGATGCCGAGCTTGGCGTCGGTGAACCAGGGTTGCATGGGCACGGGGGGATCCTTCTTCGGTTCTTACCATTTCCAGGGCGGCGTCGAGGCGCTGGAGAGCGTCTTGCCGCCCAGGGCCGAGGCGTAGAGCTGTTCCATGACGGAGGTGGCGGCCAGGCCGCCCGCGCCGGTGATCGACGCGCGCTCCTTCAACGCGGAGGGGACGATCGGGGGCGCGGGCCGTACGGTGCACAGCCTCTCGACGTGACGGCGCAGCGGGTCGAGAAAGGTGTCGCCCGCCTGGACGTTGCCGCCGCCGACGACCACGATCTCGGGGTCGACGGTGAGCACCAGCGCGGCGATGCCGATCGCGATGACGTCGGCGAACCGGTCGACGGCGGCCACGGCGAGCGGGTCGCCCGCGGTGGCGGCGTCGAACACGCTCTCCCGGCTGACCCGGCGGCCGTCGGTGAGCTCGACGTCGTGCAGGTGCTGCTGGGCATGCTCCCAGCCCATCTGCGGCAGTGCGCCGATCTCGCCGGCGGCGCCGTTCGCGCCCCGCACGACGGCGTTGTTCAGGACGACCCCCGCCCCGGTGCGGTTGCCGGAGTGCACGTAGACCATCGAAGCGGCCTCGGCGGCGCTGCCCTTCCACGCCTCGGCGAAGGCGGCGAGGTTCGAGTCGTTCTCGACGGCGATGGGGCACTCGAAGGACGACGCGAAGGCGGTGCGCACGTTGAGCCCCTCCCAGTCGTCGAGGCCGCGCGTGACGACGTCCTGGTAGACCACGGCGGGCACGGACACCCCCATCGCCCACACGTCGGCGCGCCCGCGGCCCTGCGAGGCGAGGAGCTGGTCGACCACCTCGACGGCGTCGGCCAGGACGGCCTCGGGCGGGTCCGCGACGGAGACGGTGATCGAGCGGGTGGCCAGGACCTCGCCGTTCAGGTCGGCGAGCTCGGCGCGGGTGGTGTGCTGGCCGATGTCGATGCCGGCGACGACGGCCGCGCCCGCGTTGAACTGGTAGCGGTTGGCCGGCCGCCCGGCTCCGGTGGGGGAGAGGGGCTCGACGCTCGTCACCCAGCCGAGGGCCACGAGGTCGCCCACCACCGTGTCGGCCGCGGTCTTCGACAGCCCGACGACCTGGGCGATCGCCGGGATGGTGAGAGGCTCCAGGCGGATCGCCTCGATCACCGCCAGCGAATTGATGCGGCGCAGGCGCGACTGGCCCACGGGCTGGCGCAGCAGGCTCGCTTCACGTCCGATCAGCACTCACGTGGCCCTTTCGTTTCCTGAGACGTCTTCCATTAAAACACAAAGTGTATTTATTATTGCCAACCATGCCTCCCAGCCAGAAGGGACCATCCATGCGTAATCGCGCCATAGCCGTCGCCACCTGCGCCTCCGCCGTGCTCGCCCTCGGCGCGTGCGGCCAGAAGCTCCAGGACGCCGGCCCGTCGGCCTCCGCCGGCGCCGCGCCCGCGAGCCTCCTCTATTGGGGCAAGTGGGCGAAGGGCACCCCGCAGGCGAACCTGTTCGAGAGCGTCATCGCCGACTACACCCGGCAGACCGGCGTCAAGATCGATGTTCAGTGGCTCGCGCAGGGCCAGGAGCAACAGGTCAAGAACGCTGTCGCCACCGGCGCCGGTCCCGACTTCTTCGACACCGCCATCGACCACACCGCCGAGTTCCGCGCCGCCGGCGTGCTCGGCGACATGGGCCCGATCTTCAAGACCAAGATCCCGGGCGAGGACAGGACCATCGAGGAGGTCCTGCCGAAGAGCGTGCTCAAGGCCATCAGCGACGACAAGGGGTACGGCTTCGTCCCGCACAGCGTCTTCTCCATCGGCCTGTGGTACGACTCCGCCAAGTATCCCGACTTCGCCCCCAAGTCGTTCGACGAGTTGCTGGAGATCGCCAAGAAGGAGAAGGCGTCCGGCCGCGCGCCGATCGCGCTCGACGGCTCGGTCAACGCCTACAACTCCTTCTGGATCCACCAGATGCTGCTGTCCACCGCCGGCCCCGGCATCCTGCTGAAGCTCGCCGCCGACCCGGCCGCCTGGGACCTGCCCGAGGTGAAGCGGGCGGCCAAGGCGCTGGAGTCGCTGGTGAAGGCCGATCTGTTCGAGCCCGACTACATGGCCACCAAGTTCCCGGCCGCGCAGAACGCCTGGGCGGGCGGCAAGCACAGCTTCATCCTGAACGGCTCCTGGCTCGGCAGCGAGACCGCCTCGCTGCGCGCCGCCGCGGTCAAGCCCCGCATCATCGCCTTCCCGCCGGTCGACCCCGCCAAGGGCGCGGTCGCCACGGTCGGCGCGCTCGGCTGGGGCGTGAACGCCAAGTCGAAGAACCAGAAGGCGGTCGCCGACTTCCTGGCCTTCGCCATGCAGAAGAAGTACATCGACCGCATCGGCACCGACGCGGCCAACATCCCCTCGCGCGCCGACTCGCCAGCCCCGGTGGAGCTCCAGCAGCTGCAGGCGTCCATCCGCGACGCGGAGCAGGTCACGCTCGACGGCGACGGCGTCTCGACCGTGCAGCCCAAGTGGCTGGCCGACGTCTTCCTCCCCCTCGACGACAAGTTCGTCGCCGGCAAGCTCAGCGCCGAGGAGTTCCTGGCCGAGGGCAAGGCGAAGACCGCCGCCATGAACGGATGACCGTGACCGTGTCCGACACCGCCCTGCGGGCTCCGTCCGCGGGCAGGCGGGCGAAGGCGCCCCGCGGCGCGCTCCAGGGCGAGCGCCGCCGGCTGTACCTGCCGATGCTGCTTCCCGCACTGATCGCCTACCTGGTCTTCTTCGTGCTGCCGTCGTTGTTCGGCGTCGTGCTCAGCTTCGCCGAGTGGTCAGGGCTGGGGACCGAGCTCTCCTGGGTCGGCTTCGCCAACTACGTGTCGATGGCCGGGAGCGAGCTGTTCCGTGCCTCGTTCGTGCAGACGCTGATCCTGACGCTGGTCGTGGGCCTGGCGCTGTTCCTCATCGCCGGCGCCTCCATGATCGTATTGCGTGCGGCGCGCGGCAGCGCGTTCATCCGGGCGGCCGTCTTCCTGCCGTTCATGATCTCGCCCATCGCCGTGGGCCTCGCCGTCTCGTTCCTCTTCAACCCGGACGGACTGATCAACGCCATGCTGGGGGCCCTCGGCCTGTCCGAGCTGCGCCAGCCCTGGCTGGCCCCCGAGCTGATCTTCAACGTGATCATGGCCGGAGTGGTCTGGAGCGCGGCCGGCTTCTACGTCGTGCTGGTGATGTCCGCGGTCGACGGCATCCCGCCGAGCTACTACGAGGTGGCCAGGATCGAGGGCGCGAGCGAGCTCCAGCAGTTCCGCCACGTCACGCTCCCGCTGACCAGGGACATGCTGGCCATCGCCGCCTCGCTCTGGGCGATCGCCGGCATCAAGACCTTCGAGATCGTCATCGCCTTCGTCGGCACGGCGGGCACCCCGCCCCCCGAGGCCAGGACCCTCGCCGTCGAGCAGTACCTCCGGGTCACCGGCGGCCGTGAGGGCGGACTGGCCCAGCTCGGCGAGGCCGCGGCGATCGGGATCGTGATGACGGTGATCACCGCCGTCCTGATCGTGCTGTCACGCAGGATCCAGCGGCGCGAACGACTGGAGCTGGCATGATCCGCGCCGGGCTCGCCCTGATCAGGGCCCTGATCTGGGCCTGGGTGCTGTTCAACGTCGGCATGGTGGTCTGGGTCCTGCTGAACTCGCTGAAGAGCTCGCGGGAGATCTTCGACAACCCGGCCGGCCTGCCCGCCACCTGGATGTGGGAGAACTTCGCCACCGCGTGGTCGGACTCCGGGCTCGGAGCCGCCGCGATCAACTCGGTGGTCCTCACGCTCGTGTCCGTCGTGCTCATCATGGCGCTGTCCATCCCCGCCGCCTACGCGGTGGCACGGCTGGGCGGCCGCTCCAGCGGTCCTGTCGCGACCTTCTTCGCGGTGGGCATGAGCATCCCGTTCCAGGCGTTCGCCGTCCCCATGGTCCTCATCGGGGCGGGGCTGTCCCGGTTCATGATCGACTGGGTCACCGGCGTCTGGGACACGCGGATCACCGTCACGCTCTTCTACGTCGTGCTCAGCCTGCCGTTCAGCATCTTCGTGCTCATCGGCTACTTCCGCTCGCTGCCCGGCGACGTGGAGGAGGCGGCCGCCCTCGACGGCGCGTCGCCGTTCCGGACCTTCCTGCAGATCATGGTGCCGCTGGCCAAGCCCGGCATCACGACCGTGGCCGTGCTGAACGCGCTGAGCCTGTGGAACGAGACCGTGATCGTGCTGATGCTCGTCCCCGAGCAGAGCGCGCAGACCCTCAACGTCGCCCTGCTCAACTTCTACTCCAACATGCAATACACCTCGAACTGGGGTGGGCTCTTCGCCGGCGTCGTCATCGTGGTGCTCCCGATGATCGCGACCTATCTCTGGTTCGGCCGCCGCATCGTCAACGGCATGACGCAAGGCATCGGCAAATGACGCATCGGCACCTGACAAGGAACGGATCTCCCATGCACGCAACGGTCGGACTCATCGGCGCCGGAGGCATCGCCAACGCGCACCTCCCGGCCTGGCTAGACCTCGGCCACGACGTCGTCGTCCACTCGATCGCCGACGACGCCGAGGCGCTGACCCGGCGCCACGGGGGCGGCCGGATCGTCCCCAGCCTGGACGCCCTGTTCGAGGCGGCGGACGTCGTCGACATCTGCACGCCGACCCACACCCACTACGAACTGGCGCTCGCCGCGCTCGGTCACGGCCTGCCGACGATCTGCGAGAAGCCGCTGACCCGTACGCTCCCCGAGGCGGAGGACCTGGTCGCCCGCTTCGCCGACGCCGGGGTCCCGCTGTTCCCCGCGCACGTCGTACGCTATTTCGCCGAGTACGCCGAACTGCACCGGGCCGTCACCCGCGGCGACATCGGCAGCGTCGCCGTGCAGCGGCACACCCGCCAGGGCCGCAGCCCGGCCGGCGGCTGGTTCCTGGACGAGGCGCTCTCCGGCGGCGTGCTGCTCGACCTCATGATCCACGACATCGACATGGCGCGCTGGATCGGGGGAGAGGTCGAGCGCGTCTTCGCCCGCACCCACGCGGTCGGCGGCAGCCAGAGCACCCAGGCGTTCCTCACGCACGCCAACGGCTCGATCTCCGTGCTGACGGCGACCTGGACCACCGCGCCGATCGAGTTCAGGACGCTGTTCGAGGTGGCCGGTTCGCACGGGCTGCTGCACGCCGACTCCGGCGAGCGCCGCCCCTACCGCTACCAGGGCGACGCCGTGCCCGCGCCCGACATCCTGCCCGACTTCTCCCCGCTGACCAGCCCCTACCGGGCCGAGATCGAGGACTTCGTCCGCTCGGTCGCCACCGGTGTCCCGCCCCGCGTCACCGCGCTGGACGGCCTGGCCGCCATGCGCATCGCCGACGCCGTCGCCCGCTCGGCCGCCGAAGGCCGGCCGGTCGACCTCAAGCCCCTGGAAGCCGCATGAAGATCGCCCTGCTCTCCTTCGCCCACCTGCACGCCGCCGAGTACGCCGCCGCGCTCCTGCGCTGCGACGACGTGGAGATCGGCGCCTACGCCGACGGCTACGACGGCGTCCCGGACGGCGTCACCGCCTTCGAGACCGAGGACGAACTGTGGGCCTGGCGGCCCGACGGCGTGGTGATCTGCGCCGAGAACACGCGTCACCGGGAGTTCGCGCTGCGCGCCGCCGCCGAGGGCGTGCACGCGCTCTGCGAGAAGCCGCTCGCCACCTCGCTCGCCGACGCCACCGCGATGCTGGCGGCCGCCCGCGCCGCGGGCACCGTCCTCATGACCGCCTTCCCCGTCCGCTTCGCGCCGGCCTACGCCGACCTCCGGGCCGCGGTACGGCGGGGCGACCTCGGCCGGATCGTGTCGATCGCGGCCACCAACTGCGGCGGCGTCCCCACCAGCCGGGACTGGTTCACCGATCCGGCCAGCAGCGGCGGCGGCGCCCTGACCGACCACGTCGTGCACGTCGCCGACCTGCTCGCCGACCTGCTGGACGACGACCCGGTCGAGGTCTACGCGATCGCCAACTCCATCCCCAACCCGGGCAAGGCCGTCGAGACCGCCGGGCTGGTCTCCCTGCGCTACCGCGACGGGGTCATCGCCTCCATCGACTGCTCCTGGTCGCGCCCGCCCGGCCGTCCCAACACCGGCGACCTGGTCACCCTCACCGTGATCGGCACCGAGGGCGTGGCCGACATCGCGCCCTTCTCCGGGGTCCTCACCGGGTGGAACGGCGGCCCGCTCGCCCACGGGTACGGCGCGCCGCTCGACGACCTGCTCATCCGCGCCTTCCTCGACGCCGTCCGCGACGGCGAGGCCCGCCAGCCCGACGCCAGGGCGGGCCACCGGACCGTCGCCCTCGTCGAGGCGGCCTACCGCTCCCTGCACGACGCCGCCCCCGTCCCCCTGGAGATCTGATGATCCGCCATGCCCTCGGCGCCGCCACGATGACCGCCGCCTTACTGGTGCTGCCCGCGCCCGCCGCCTCCGCCGCCGAACCGGCCGCCGGCCGCACGACGGTGACCTTCTCCGACACCCACGAGATCCTGCACGGCAACCCGTACACCGGCACCGCGTTCGACGTGAACACGCACCGGACGCCGGGCACGCCCGGCTACACCTTCACCAACGACCCGGGCATCACCGACTTCATCGAAGGCAGGAAGAAGATCCCCGCCGACGCCGACGTGGTGCGGCTCCAGCTCGCCTGGGCCGACTTCGAGCCCGACGACGGCGTCTTCGTCTGGGACCGCCTCGACGCGTTCATGAAGCGGGTGAACGAGCAGGGCAAGACGGTCGAGTTCCAGCTGCTCATGTCGGAGGCGCCCGACATCGTCAACGACCCGGGCGTGTTCCCGTACGAGTACCCGCCCGCCTGGCTGTTCGACAAGGCCGGGGTGCCCTTCCGGATGGCGCCGTACAACAACTACTTCTCCAAGCAGCCGATCTACTACCACCCGATCTACCTGGACCGGCTCAAGCGCGCGGTGGACGCCTTCGCCGGCCGCTACGACGGCGACCCGGGCGTGGCGTGGGTGGACCTGCGCGCCTTCTCCCTGTTCGGCGAGTGGTCGGGCTGGAACGACGCGATGAACTTCCCGTGGCCCGACAACGCCACGCGCGTCGCGACGCTCCAGGCGATCCTCAAGATCTACGACGACGCGTTCGACAAGTCGATGGTCATGATGCAGAACGCCGGCGCGGAGGTGAACAAGAACGACCCCGACGCCGACACCCAGGCCAAGCGCTTCAGCGTGTTCGGCTACGAGAAGGCGGCCACGTTCGAGAACTGGGGCGTGCGGTCCGACACCGTCAATGCCGGCTTCGTCTGGCACAACTACGGCGACACCGCGCAGGCCCCGTACGTCAACCGCAGGCTCCGCCGCGACATGATCCAGGTGTCCGAGGGCTCCAACTGGGACAACCCCACGATCATGCTGAACAACCCCCGGCTGTTCGTGAAGAACTCGCTGGAGGGCTACCACTCCAACCTCCAGGGCATCAACAACACCGGCTTCGCGAACTGGCAGCCGATGAAGGACGCCTACGGCGAGTGGTTCGAGACGCTGGCGCGGTTCACCGGCTACCGCTTCCTCATGCCCACCGCGACCTACGACACCGAGGTCAGGCCCGGTGGCGAGTTCCGCATCTCGCACACCTGGACCAACAACGCGGTCGGCTTCAGCCCCCGGCGCTACCCGGTCGAGGTGCGCTTCACCGACAGGTCCACCGGCGACGTCGTGTGGCGCGGCACCGACGCCACCCTCGACCAGACCAAGCTCTTCAAGGGCGACGTCCGCCAGATCAACTCGGCCTTCACGCTCCCGTCGGACCTGCCCGCGGGCCCCTACGACGTGGCCGTCGCCATGCTCGGCGCGGACGGCAAGCCGCGAATCGAGCTGGCGATGCCGGGCGGCAAGGACAAGGTCTACCCGATCGGCGGCGTCCGGGTCGCCGCGGGAGCCGTGCCGGCCGGGCGGCCGACGACCCCGCTGACGCAGTTCACCATCCAGAACGAGGACTACACCGCGGCCAACGGCGCCTACGGCGTCGAGACCCCGCCCGAGGGCGGCCTCGGCGCGCTCTACATGGACGCGGCCGGCGAGTCCGCCGAGTACGACAACGTCGACGTGCCCGCCACCGGCACCTACCGGGTGGAGTTCCGGGCCTCCTCCGAGGAGGCCAACCACCTGAAGGTCGAGGTCGACGGCAAGGAGGTGACCACCGTCAAGGTGCCGGACTCCGGCGGCTACAACACCTACAGGACCTTCGAACGGCGGATCCCGCTCACCGAGGGCCGGCACACGATCAAGCTCACCCGGCCCGACGGGCGCTGGTTCTTCCTCAACTGGATGCGGTTCACCCTGGAACGGCCCGAGTCGATCACCCTCCAGGCCGAGTCGGCGACCGGGCAGCAGGGCACCCAGAACACCGACCTCGCCGACAGCGACGACGGCACCCCCGGCGTCACCTCCATCGACACCGGCGACTGGTCGCGCTTCGACGACGTCAGCGTCCCCGCCGACGGCAAGTACCTGCTGCAGCTTCGCTACTCGACCGTCAACGACAAGCCGCTGAAGTTCCGCGTCGAGGTCGACGGCGCCGACGCCACGGGACCGCTGAGCCTGCGCCCCACCGCGGGCATGCTCAGCCCGCGGACCGAGGACTTCGTCCTGCCGCTGACCGCGGGCGAGCACTCGGTCAAGGTCGTCTGGATCGAGGCGAGCTCCGGCATCGTCTGGAACTGGCTGCGGCTCGACCTGCAGGGCACGTCCGAGCAGACCGTCGAGGCCGAGCGCTGGACCATGCAGTGGAACACCGACCAGGAGTGGAACTGGAAGGGCCCCGACACCGGCGTCGTCACCAAGGACGGCGTCGTCGGCGGCATCGACCCGAACGACTACCTGCGCTACGAGAACGTGTTCGTCCCGAACACCGGCATGTACAAGGTGACCTTCAAGGGCTCGGCCGCCCAGGACACCACGTTCAGGTTCGAGGTGGACGGCGACCGCAACACGGTGTTCGTCCCCAAGTCCGACGACGCGAACGTGACCACCTGGATCAAGATGTCCGCCGGCCTGCACACCCTCCGGATCGTGAGCGAGGGCAGCGGGCTGGCACTCGACAAGTTCACCCTCACCGCCTCCACCGCCGCGATCAAGGCACTCGACGTCACGGGCGCCGGCACCCTCAAGGTCGGCGAGCCCGCCCGGCTGTCCGTCGCGACGGTCGGCGCGGACGGCACCCGCACCCCGGTCACCGAGGGCGTCACCTTCAAGAGCTCCGACCCGTCGATCGCCACCGTGGACGCGGACGGCCTCGTCACCCCCCGCACCTGGGGCAGCGCCACGATCACCGCGATCCACGACGGATTCTCCGGCGAGCACAAGATCACCGTCACCGACCCGAAGGTGGTGCTCACCTACGTCAACGACACCGACAAGCGCATCGTCTACCCCGACGACGACTTCACCTACAGCCCCGACCGCGGGCTGGGCGACCACGGCGACGACGTCCACGCCGGCTGGCGCGCCGGGCAGGCGGTCGAGTTCACCTTCACCGGCACCGGCATCAGCCTGCTGTCCGAACGCTACTCCGACATGAGCACCATCGACATCTACGTCGACGGCCAGCTCAAGGCCACGGTCGACTGCGACTCCCCGGTACGGCTGACCGCCCAGCGGGTGTTCCAGCTCACCGGGCTGCCGATGGGCGATCACACCATCAAGGTCGTCAACGGCGCGGACAAGTTCCTCATCATCGACGCGTTCGTGGTCGAGACGCCCAACACCTGGAACGGCGCCGAACTCGGCGTCGGCAACGTCAACGCCAAGTCGGTGACCCTGACCTGGCCGTCCGTGCCGGCCGCCACCGGCTACGCGGTCTTCAACGGCGGCACGGAGGTCATGCGGGTGACGGGGACGACGGCTCGGGTCACCGGGCTCCGGGGCCGCACGAGCTACACCTTCACCGTCCGCCCGCTGGCCGCCGACGGCACGACGCTCCCGATCGAACTGTCGGCCACGGTCCGGACCAAGGGCTGACCGCACTCGCGCGAAGCGGCCCGGCCGGCCCGGCCGGGCCGCTTCGGCACTTCCCTCTGGTTCCGCGCTGCGGAGATCGGGGGCTCGGGGGTGGATCGCCTCCAACCGGCTTCCGACGTCCTGCGTTCATTAGGGCGGAAGGAGTCGCATGGACAAATATGAGGGATTCAGGGAGTTCGTCAGCGCCCGCCAACAGGCGTTGATGCGCACCGCGTACCTGCTCACGGGAGACGCCCACCGGGCTGAGGACCTCCTGCAGACCGTGCTGACCCGGATCGCCCGACACTGGCCCAAGCTGGCCAAGGACGGCAACCCCGAGGCATACGCCCGGCGGGCCCTGGTCAACGAGCACGTGTCCTGGCTGCGGCGCAGGCGTACGGACATCCTGACCAGCAGCCCGCCGGAACCGGCCTACGATCCGGAGTCCGCCGGGCTGCACCGGATGGTCCTGCAACAGGCGCTCGTCCGGCTGACTCCACGGCAGCGCGCCGTCCTCGTGCTGCGTTTCTACGAGGACCTCAGCGTCGAGGAGACCGCCGAAGCGCTGGGCTGTTCAGCCGGCACGGTCAAGAGCCAGACCCACTACGCCCTGGGCCGCCTGCGCGTCCTCGCGCCCGAACTGGCCGATCTGTTGTCCGAAATCGATCCGGTGGAGGTGCCGCGATGACGAGGTTCCGTGACGAGCTCGACGCGATCGCCCGGCAGGCGCCCGACGTCGATCTCGCCGAGGTCGCGCTGCGGGGCGCCCGGCGTACGCGAACGACTCTGATCAGCGGCTCCGCGGTCGCGGCCGTCGCCGCACTGACGCTGGCCGTCACCCTTCTCGTCAATCCCGGCGGGCCCGCCGACGTCGGCGCCGTCACGAGGGGTACGCCCTCGTCCGCTCCGACCTTCCGCGGCGTCCCCGCGGGGCCGACACCGTCGCCCGAGGACCTCGTCCCCGTCCGCGCCGTGCTGCCCGCGTCCGGGGTGGGGCCGGTGCGCTACGCCTACTACGACTTCTGCCAGGACGCGTGGAAGCCCGGCCAGGACAACGCGCCGGTGGCCGACGAGACGTGCCTGCAGTGGAAGGTGGTCCTGCGGGACGGAACCCGGTACCGGGTCGCCGATGCGCTGAGCGTCTACACCGACCAGACCAAGAAGAACTACATGAACACCGCCGCCCCCCTGGCGATCTCCCGCGACGGACGCCGCATCGCCTACTACGTCCCCGAGCGTGAACGCTTCGCCGTCCGCGAGCTCGACACCGGCCAGGTCTGGGAGATCCCGCAGGTCGTCAGGCGCAAGGCCATGGTCAACGGCGGCGGGCTGATCACCTTCTCGCCGGACGGGCGCCGGCTCGGCCTGAACCTGGTCGGCATCCCCCAGGTCGTCGTGGACGTGGAGAGCGGGCGGCTCGTCGAGGAGGTGCCCAAGGGCTGGCAATCCCTCTATCCCGCCGACGAGGGCGTCCCCATGGTCGTGGAGGACGAGCGCGGCCGGTTCGGCGTGCTCTCGGACGGCAAGGTGACGGTCTTCGCCGAGCCGAAGACCTGGGCGCTGACGGGAGCCGTCGGCCCGGACGGCACGACCGTGGCCATGCTGACCGGCCCGGCGGCGAAGGGGGAGACCGTGACGAACAGCGAGCCGTACGACAAGATCGTCACCGTGGACCGGGCGAGCGGCCAGGTCAGGTCCGAGGTCAAGCTCGACCCGCCGCGGCAGCTGAATCCGCACCGGCTCGCGTACTGGCTCAATGAGCGTGAGGTCCTGGCCCTGGGCACCGCCATACGGGACCCGGGCTCCGACCGGTGGCCCGACCTCGGAGATATCGCCTACGCCATCGACGTGACCACCGGCAAGATCCGCAAGCTCGGCGCCTACCGGCTGCCCCCGTGGGGCGGCAGCGTCTCGGTGCCCGGCTTCCCCAGCGGCTGACGCCCCAGGACGACAGCGGCCGGGGCCGGCGCGGGAGCGGCCACCACTCCCGCGCCGGCGTTGTCACAGCTGGTACCGGCTGTGGACGCGGACCAAGCGCAGGGCAACGCTCGCCCTGACCAGAGCGCGGCAGCTCCCACGTCAACGACCAGCACAGCCTGGGCGGCGGCGCGACCATCCACCTGCTCTTCAACGGCACCTACAACTGCGGGTCACCTGGAAGACCGGCGTCCTGGGCATACCGCACTCCGGCGTCAAGGCCGAGGTCGCATGTCAAGGTGCTGAGGGTGTTGCTGAAGCGTCCCGTTATAGCCGCCTTGGGCGCTCTTGTTGCGCCATCATCCTGACGTTTGGATCACGTAGGAGTGCTCTTCCGTGGCGGCGCCTGTTCTGCCCGGCCCGGTCCTCTCGTAGCGCGCAGGTCGTCGGCCTGCCGCTGTTGCTGCCAGGAGAAGGAGTCGCGATCGTGACCATGCTGACCTACACCCTCATCACGGACCCGGCGCCCTTGGCGGCGTCGGAGGCCGGGCGGCAGTCCAAGTCCACGGGGACGGTGTACCTGCTCGTCACGAACACCGGGCAGACGGCGTACGCCACGATCAAGGTGACGGTGCCCGTCGGCACCGGCGCCGGCCACCTCACCCACGACTTCACCACGATCACCCCCAAAGGCGAGCACACCGACATCAAGACCGGCCGCACCCGTGCAGTGACCGTCCAGACGCAGAACTTCGCGGTCCAGGTCAGCGATCAGGGCAGCGCCGTCAGTTTCGGTCCCGGTGACCACATGGTGGTGACGCTGGAGAACGTCACTGTCGCCCCCGAACCCGGGCTGGCCGTGCTGCGGGTGACCGAGGCCGCCGGCAGAAGCAAGAGTGGGGGCCTGCGCAGGAGTGACACGGTGGTGGCGGTGGTGAAGACCGCGCCGAAGGACATACCGGCGCCGCACGGCTTCCTCGCGGACGACGTCGTGGTGGACGCCGGCACGAAGGTCACGCTGAACTGGGAGGGATCCGACGACTTCACGTACGAGGTCTTGTTCCCGGGCGGCCGGAAGCCCGTTCCCCGGGTCAAGCACCCCGGGTCGCACGGCCCGTACTCCTTGGTGCTGGACGCCGGCGACGCCCCGAGGCGCGACACCACCTACACCCTCGTCGCCGGCTTCGGCGCCCAGCGGCACACCCTCACCACGACCGTCCAGGTGCGCAACCCCGTCCTGGGAACCCTCACCGCCGTCGATGGCGTCACCACTCCGCGGCTGGCGGGATCGACCCAGGGCGACGGAAGCATCACCTTCCTCCCCGGCGGGGTGAAAGTCTGGAGCACACCCGGCTCCGACGCCCCCGGCACCGTCTTCGCCGACAAGGCCGACCTCGACGGCGTCAACACCAGATGGGTGCAGGGCAGAAGCAGCGACGACGGATGGATCGCCTTCTCCAGGTTCGGGCTGCAGGTGTACCCGGGCGGGCCGGGCACCAGCACCCATGGTGTCGTGTACGCCGACTCCGTACGCGCGAAGGACGCCCCCTATGGGCAGGGCGGCGGGTGGATCAACCTCCACGACGAGGGGATGACCGTCTACCTGTCGAAGAACGGGAGCAATGGACTGGGGAGCGTGACGGCCCGCGACTTCAACCGCTGACCTCACGTCCGGCAACTCTCCGCGAGCACCGCCCAGGCCGCCGTCCGCTCGCCGGTCGATGGCCTGGGGCGTCCGCGGCAGGTCGGGGTTCAGTCGTGGAAGCGGCTCGGGGTGATCTTCAGATTGGCCGCCAGGAAGCCGTCGCCACTGTCGCGGACGCACAGGCCGGCGCGGCCGATGAAGCCGGTCTGGACGACGCCCACGTCGCCGGAGGGCCGGCTGTCGTCGAACTCCACGGCCAGCCCGTTGCTGTGGCGGAGCATCGCGAGCCTGACCTCGGCCTCCGGAAGAAATGGATCTTTCAGTTGCCTTGAAGTCCAGCCCGGCAGATACTTCTCGCTGTGACGGCGACCGAGCCTCTGCTGGCACGAGCGCGACTCACCGCCCTTTTCGATCAGATCCCGCGACACCGGCTCACCGTGGTGACCGCGGGCCCGGGCGGCGGCAAAACCTCAGCCGTACGCGGCTGGACGCGGGCCCGGCCTGATCATCCGGTGGCGTGGCTGACCTGGGCCGACGACGCCACCCTGATCGAAGAGATCTGCCAAGCCCTGGGCGCGCCGCCCGGCTGGATCCGCTCAGCCGGGCTCGCCACCGAACTGGCCGCCGCCGTCTGCCGGCCGACCGTCCTCGTCATCGACGAGGTGGAGCGGATCGAGCCGGGCACCCCCGGGGCGCGCCTGCTCGAAGAGCTCTGTCACCACGGCGGCGACGACCTTCACCTGGTGTTGATCTCACGCTCCGCCGTGCCCTTCCCGATCCAGCGCATGCGCGGCCTCGGCCATGTCTTCCAGGTGTCGGCCGAACAGCTGGCCTTCACTCCTGCCGAGACCCGCTCGCTCTCCTCGATCGTCCTGGGGTCGGACGACCTGGCGGAGGAGGTTCACGAGCTCACCAGGGGGTGGCCGGTCGCCGTACGGCTCACGTTGAGCTGGCTGAGCGGCCTGCCCTGGTCGGACCGTGCCAAACGGATCGCCGCCACGCCGGTGTTCGACTATCTGGTCGAGGAGGTGGTGAAGGACGAGCATGAGGAGTTCCTCCGCGCGACCGCTCGGCTGCCGTGGTTCACTCACGAGCTGTGCCAGGCGATGGGGGTCGCCGTCTCCCGCGAGGAGCTCCGCGCTCTGGCCGCTCAGCACATCCTGATCACGCCCTGTGACCAGGGCTATGTGGTGTCCACCCTGGTCAGGGAGTTCATGGGCGATGCCGGACGGGGGTCGGCGGCGGCCCATTGGTATGAGTCGCATGGGTTCGTCCGGGAGGCGCTGGCGGTTTGTGACGAGCCCGGCCATCGGGTGGCGATGATCGAAAGGTGGCATGCGTCGCTGCTTGCCGAGGGGCACGCGGCTGAGCTCGTCCGGGCTTGCGTCGCCGTACCGGAGGAGTGGCGGACGTGTGCCGTGAATCTGGCCGAGGGGCGGGCCCGCCAGGTTCAGGGGGACTGGGCCGGCGCGCTGGAGTGCCTTCGCCGTGTCGACGCCACCGACCCCGCGGTGGCCTGGCGGATGGGGATGATCTATTACCAGCGGGGGGACTACAAGGCGGCATTGTCGACGTTCGAGCTGGCCGGCGGCTTCGACGGCTCGGCGTTTCCGCTGCCCTCGTCGAGCTCCTCCGACCGGGCGATGTTGCTGGCCTGGTCCGCCAGCGCTCGCTGGCTGGTCGGCGAGAGCGCGGAGGCGACCCAGCTGGCCGAACAGGCCCTGGCCATGGCCACCCGCTGCCAGGACGAACGCGCTGCCGCCTGCGCTCACACCGCGCTGGCCATGGTCACCCACGACGCCGGCGACGGGGCCGGAAGCGAACGGCACAGCGCCCTCGCCCTCGCCGCCGCGGAGAGCGCGGGAGACCTGTTGCTGTCGGCCCGCGTCCTGGCCAACCGCGCCGCGAGCCGCACGGAGGAGGCCCGCTACGACGAGGCCATCGCCGACTCGGACCTCTCGGTACGGCGAGCGGACCTGGTCGGCGACCCCGTCCAGACCGCGATCGCCCTGCACAACCGCGCCGAGGCGCTCATGGGCCTGGGCAGGCTCGACGAAGCCCTGGCCGACTTCCAACGGGCCCGCGACATCTTCAGCAGGGTGGGCAGCGACAAGCTCGGCCACCCACTGGCGGGGCTCGGCCAGGTCTATCTGGAGCGCGGGGAGCTGATGCATGCCCGGATCAGCTTCGAGAACTCCCTGAAGCATGCCGAACAACTCCGAAACGCCCATCTGACCCAGACGGTCCTGGCCGGACTGGCCCGTGTCCACGCGGTCGACGATCCGGCGCTGGCCGTACAGCTGGCCGAACGCGCGGTCGCGGCAGGCGGCGGCTCCAGCCGGGTGGACGCGCTCCTGGCCGCCGGCTGGGTCTGGGCAGAGACCGGCGACCGGACCAAAGCCGGCGCCTACGCCCGATCCGCCCACGAGGCGGCCGTCAGCCGCCGCGACCGGGCCAAGATGGCCGAAGCCCTGGAGCTGTCGGCTTTCACCGTGGCCGAATCCCCGGGCGAGCGGGCAGACCTGCTGGCCTCCGCAGCGGAGATCTGGGCGCAGATCGGCAGCCCTGTGGACATCGCGCGTAACGCCTTCGCCCGCGCGCGGCTCAGCGGCTCCGGCCTCGACGAGGCGGAGCAGGAGCTCCGCCGCGCCGGCGTCCGCGGGCCGCACGGCTCCGGCGCCGGCCTGCTCCGCGTGATCACGCTCCTCGACCAGGACGCCGTGCGGTTGTGCATGCTGGGCGGAGTACGGCTCAGCCGCCGCGGCGGCGCTGTCGAATGGCAGTCCCGCAAGGCGCGCGACCTGCTGACCTGGCTGGCGTGCCAACGCGGCCGCACTGTCGCCCGGGAAGCGGCGATGGAGATCCTCTGGCCGGGTGAGGAGCCCGCGTCCTGCGCCAACCGGCTTTCGGTCGCTCTGTCCACCGTGCGCTCGGTCCTGGATCCGCAACGGAAGTTCGGCCCGGGGGAGTTCGTGCGCGCCGACAAGTACAGCATCCAGCTGGTCGGACTCCGTACCGATGTCGAGGAGTTCCTCTGCGCCGCCGCCGAGGCGCTCGCCGCCGAGGACGAGGATCTGCTCGTCGCGGCCGAAGCCCGCTACACCGGGGACGTCTGCGAGGACTCTCCTTACGCCGAGTGGCTGGAGCCTCTTCGTGAGGAGGCCCGCGCCGTGCACCAGGCCCTGCTTCGCGAGCTGGCCTCGCTCGCGGAGGCGGCCGACGACCCCGACGGAGCGGTTCGCTACCTGCTCCGGCTGCTCGAACGGGATGCCTACGACGAGGCGGCCCACCTGGACCTGGTTCGGACGTTGACCAAGGCCCGCCGCCATGGCGAGGCCCGCAGACGCTACCGGCTCTATGCCGAGGCGATGAGAGAACTCGACGTGGAACCGGCCCCCTTCAGCCTCACATGAACGCGGGAGCGCGGACGCGACTTCGGGTGCGCCGATGAGTTCTGTGCGGATGCGTGGTCGATACGGCTGGACACACCGGCAGCGGTGGGCCTGCGCTGGGAACGTTCAGCGCGGGAGGAAGCACATGGAGGCAGTGATGAGCGTCGACGACTCCAAGCAGGAGCACACCATCGGGACCGGCGAGCAGCGGGCGAGCGGTCCCCGGGTGCTGGTGGCGGGGGCCAGCATCGCGGGACCCGCGCTGGCCCACTGGCTGCGCCGGCGGGGGGCCGAGGTGACCGTGGTGGAGCGGGCTGCCGAGCTGCGTCCCGGCGGGCAGGCGGTGGACGCGCGCGGGGTCGCCAAGGAGGTCATCGTGCGCATGGGGCTGGACGCGGCGGTGCGCGCGGCGTGCACCGACACCGCCGGCGCCCACACCGTGGACGCGGACGGGCAGGTGCTGGAGACCTTCCGTGCCGACGACGACGGTGGCGACGGGTACATCGCGGACATCGAGATCCTGCGCGGTGACCTGTCCCAGCTGCTCTACGACGACACCCGCGACGGCGTCGAGTACGTCTTCGGCGACCGGATCGCGGAGCTCGCCCAGGACGCGGACGGGGTCGACGTGGTCTTCGCGGGCGGCGACCGGCGGCGCTTCGACCTGGTGGTCGGGGCCGACGGGTTGCACTCGGCGCTGCGGGCGATGGTCTTCGGCCCGCATGAGCGGTTCCTCCGCCACCTCGGGCACGTGCTGGCCTTCTACAGTGTGCCCAACAAGTTCGGGCTGGACCGCTGGCTGCTGGAGTACCAGGATCAGGAGTCCGGTCGCTCCGCCCTCCTGCGGCCCATCCAGGACGCCACCCGGGCGATGGCCATCTTCTCCTTCCCCTCGGCCGACTTCGACGTCGACCACCGTGACATCGCGGCCCAGAAGGTCCTGCTGCGTGAGCGGATGGCGGGCCTGGGCTGGTTGACCCCGGACATCCTCGCGCACCTGGACGACACCCCGGACTTCTACCTCGACCAGGTCGCCCAGGTGGTGATGGGCCGCTGGTCGAGTGGACGGGTGGGGCTGCTCGGGGACGCGGCGTTCAGCTCTTCGCCGATGTCGGGGCAGGGCACCGGGCTGGCGCTGGTCGGCGCCTACCTGCTGGCCGGAGAGCTGGCCGCCGCCGGATGGGACCCCGACGCCGGGTTCGCCCGCTACGAGGCGCGGATGCGGTCGTTCGTCGAGGCCAACCAGGAGATCGGCCGGTTGAACGCCCGCAGCCGCGTCGTCCCGGGGCCGGACGCCGAGCCGCGCCCCGATTTCACCGGCGAATGGTTCACCGAGCTGGTCGGGCGCGCGATCAACGGCGTCGAGCTGCCCGACTACGCGGGGATCCCGGACTCCGCAGCCCCGATCACCTCCTCGGCCAAGCCGTAGGTGCCACATGGCGTGTCGAGAGGGACCACCCCCACCCCTCGCCGGCCCGTACGGCTTGTGGACGACCCCCGCCGGGACCGCACACCATGCTCGAACCGCCGCCGATCGGTGAACGTCGTCTCCGGAAGGCGGCGCGCGGAACGGCCGGTCCGGCTCGCGCCGGGCGATCACCTGCCGGTCGGGACGGGTCCTCGTGCCAGAGCCTGACGGATCCGGCGGGTGAGGTCGTCGGCCAGGATCTCGGCCTGGCCGGTGGCGAGCCCGTCGAGTGCCTGGGTGGCGACGTCGGCGGGGTCCGCCTTCGGGACGCCGTCCAGCCCGGCGGTCATGTCGGTGTCCATGAAGCCGACATGGAGTGCCGAGACGCTGATCCCCCTGGGCTGGAGTTCCTCGCGGGCCGCGTCGGTCAGTGCCCACGCGGCCGCCTTCGCCGCCGCGTACGCCCCGGCTCGCGCCGGGTGCAACCACGAGATCACCGACAGGATGTTCAGGATCGCACCTCCGCCGTTGGCCTCGATGACCGGGGCGAACGCTCTGGTGACGGCGAGGGGGCCGTAGAAGTTCGTCTCCAGTTCCCGGCGCACCGCGTCGAGGTCGCCGCCGATGAGAGGCGTGCCGGTGGAGATCCCGGCGTTGTTGATCAGGACGTTCGCGTCGGTGGCGATCCGCGCGGCAGCCCGGATCGACGCGTGGTCGGTGACGTCGAGGAGCAGCGGGGTGACCCCTGGCAGGTCCAGGTCGTCGGGGCGGCGGACGGCCGCGTAGACCGATGCGCCGCGGTCCAGCAGTTGTGCGGCCAGGTGGCGCCCCAGACCCCGGTTCGCGCCGGTGACCACCGCGACCGCGCCGTTGAGAACCATGCCTGCCTCCTTGATGCGGATGAAATAGATGATGAATGTCATCTATCTGTCGCAGCATAGGATAGATGACAACTGACATCCGAATGGGGGCGCAGATGGGACGCGGATCACAGGCGCAGGCGCGGCAGAACCGCCGGCGGGTCGTCGACACGGCGTCCCGCCTCTTCCGCGAGCAGGGCACCGAGGTCAGCGTCGCCGACCTGATGAAGGCCGCGGGTCTGACCCACGGCGGCTTCTACAAGCAGTTCGCCTCGAAGGAAGCCCTCATCGGCGAGGCGACCGCGCGCGCCTTCGAGGAGCACGCCGACGTTCGCGCCGGCGCGCTCGAACGGCACGAGGGAGATCGCGAAGCCGCCCAGCGGGCGTTCATCGACGCCTACCTCTCCGCCACGCACCGCGACAACGCCGCCGACGGCTGTCCCGCCGCCGGACTCGCCGTCGACATCGCCCGCGGTCCCGGGGACGCGGAGGCTCGCCGCGTGTTCACCGAGCAGGTCGGCGACACCGCGGCCTGGCTCGCCACCGCCGACCAGGACGGCGTCGTACGGCTGTGCACCATGGTCGGCGCCCTCGTCCTGGCCCGCGCCACCGCGGGCGACCCGCTGTCGGAGGACATCCTCGCCGCCGCCCGCACGGCACTGACCGGCGACCAGACCACTCCCTAGGGGGACACCGCACGTGATTCGCCCGTTCCGCGGATCAATGAGTCTGGAAAGCTCTCCTTTCAGGTGGAGCGGGCAGAGCAGGCGTGGAACCACGTGACATCGAGATCTTCCTGACCCTGGCCGAGGAACCGCACTTCGGCCGCACCGCGGCCCGGCTGCACGTGTCACCCGCCCGCATCGGCCAGGCGATCCAGAAGCAGGAGCGGCAGGTCGGCGCGCTGTTGTTCGAGCGCCACAGCCGCACCGTACGGCCGTCGCCGGTCGGGCAGCAGCTCCGCGACGACCAGCGCCCCTGTCGGGACGCCTTCCGCGACCGGCACCCGCGGTGGAAGCCACGCCTGCAGAACAGCCGCTTCAGCGACGCCTTCGCCACCCTGCGGCGCGGGGACATCGACGTCCTGATCGCCTGGTTGCCCATCGACGAACCCGACCTGACCGTCGGACCGGTCCTGTTCGCCGAACCGCGCGTCCTCGCCGTCTCCGCCGGCCACGAGCTCACCCGCCGCACGTCGGTCTCCCTGGAGATCGCCGCGGACTTCCAGCACCCGCGCTCCGACACCCGGCCCGGCTAGGCCCTCGCCGGGATCGCCCGCGACCTCGGCCCCCTCCGGCCGCGGGACTGACCTGCCGAGCAGGGCGGTGACGACGCCGTCCGCCGGAACAGGGCGGGTCGGTGCATTGCTCGGCACGATGGACTGATATTTCCCCATCTCGGCGATATTCAGGTGTGATGCGGCACGCTGATCGCTACTGTGGGATCAGCTTCGCGAGACACGGAAAGGCGCGGGTCGAATGGGCATCGGTTATCTTTCTCCAACAAAGAACCCTCCGGTGCCCGCCACACACATCCGCGCCTTTCCGGGCCGCGCGAAGCTGGTCAGGTCTGGTGCCGGCACGGGTCGAATCTCATCGGTTATCGCCTTCTAAGCCGGTGGTTGCGGGTTCGAATCCCGCCACGGATCCCGGTCCGTGTAGCTCAATGGCAGAGCACCGTAACGGCCGGTGGGTCACCCATATCCGTGCCGGTTCCAGACCTGATCGCACGTCAGCCTTATCGGCGGTACGGGTCGAATTCGATCGGTTATCGATTCTCATTCGAGTTGTCCGGGTTCGAGCCCCGGCGGCCCGCACTCGCGGGCCGTGGTGTAACTGGCAGCACGCTGAAAGGCCGGTCGGAACCCCCACATCCGTGCCGCCGGCAAGGCTGGCGCGCACAGGCGGGGGAGCGGGTCGAAGTTCGTCGGTTATCGGGAACAGGTTGTCGCAGGTTCGAGTCCTGCCCACCCGGCAAGGCCGGATGGTAGCTCAGCTGGAAGAGCGTCTGTCATAAGGCCGGTGGACATCACCACATCCGCTCCCCTTCGTCATATCCGCCCTCGGGCGGGTCGAAAGCAAGGAGCTGACGATGGCACGTGACCCTCTCGCGAGCGTTTCGGCGTTCGCGACCCCGCAGACGCAGCCGATCCCCGGCCGTACCGACCAGGTGCGGAACGCTGCCGGCGGCTACGCGTTCGCCAAGGACGTGTGGCGCAAGCTGGAGGACTTCCTCATCCTCGGCACCACCGGCGGCACCTACTACGTGAGCGAGAACCAGCTGACCGCCGACAACGCGGGCGTGCTGTTCCAGGCCATCGCCGAGGACGGCCCGCGCGTCGTCAGGCTGCTCACCGACATCTCGACGGCCCGGCCGCCGCGGGCGCCGAAGCAGCGTCCGGCCCTGTTCGCGCTCGCCGCCTGCTACGCCAAGGGCGACGCCGACACCCGCCGAGCGGCCAAGCAGGCCCTGGCGAAGGTCGCCCGCACCACCGACCACCTGGCCCAGTTCTTCGGCTACTACAAGAACCTCGGCGGCAAGGCGACCGGTCGAGGCACCGCGCCCACGATGGGCCGGAGCCTGCGCACGGCGCTCGGCTCCTGGTTCCTCACCGGCGAGGCCGACGCGGTCGCGTTCAAGGCGTGCAAGGCGGCCCAGCGCAGGACGCCGCAGGGCGAGGCGTTCGCGCTGCGGGACGTGCTGCGGATCGCCCACCCGGTGGCCGACTCCGACCAGCGCAGGACGCTGTTCGGCTGGATCGCCGGCAACGTCTCCGACGACGAGGCGCGCGACGAGCTGCCCGCCGTCGACCGGTTCCTGACCGCGAAGGCCGTCACCACCGCCGAGGACGCGGTCCGGGTGGTCACCGAGGCGAAGGTGCCGTGGGAGTTCCTGCCGGACTCGGTGCTGAAGGAGCCGTCGGTGTGGGAGGCGCTGATCGAGACGGTCGGCCTGACCGCGCTCATCCGCAACCTGGCCCGCATGACCCGGCTCGGCACCCTCAAGCCGATGGCGGACGCCACGTCGCGGGCGGTGCTGCGGCTCACCGACCAGCAGGCGATCCTGCGCGCCCGCATCCACCCGATGGACGCCTGGCTCGCGATGCGCGTCTACGCCTCCGGGCAGGCGCAGCCCGACCCGCGCGCCGACGTGCACACCTGGCAGCCCGTCCCGGCCATCCTCGACGCGCTGGAGGAGACGTACGAGCTGTCGTTCGGCGCGGTCGAGCCGTCCGGGAAGCGGCTGCTGGTCGCCGTCGACTCGTCCGGGTCGATGAGCTGGGGCGGCGGTGTCCGGGTGGGCGGTTCCCCGATCGGCTCCCCGTACGAGGTGGGCAACGCGATGGCGGTCATGTTGTCGCGGATCGAGAAGGGCGACCTGCACGTCATCGACGTCGACACGTCCGTGCACGCCTCCAAGGTGACCCCGCGCACGAACCTGCGCGAGATCGCCTCGTGGCAGCCGTCGGGCGGCGGCACGGACCTGTCACTGCCGTTCACGTGGGCGCGTGACCGGCGTATGGAGGTGGACGGCATCATCGTCTTCACCGACAACGAGACCTGGGCGGGACGCTCCCACCCGACGCAGGCCCTCGACGCCTACCGCCGCACCGTCAACGCCGACGCTCGCGTGGTCGTCGCCGCGATGACGGCCGCGGGACATTCGATCGGCGACGCGAAGGACGAAGGCGTCCTGAACGTGGCCGGCCTCGACGCGTCGCTCCCGCTCATCGTCAACGGCTTCATCCGGGCCTGAAAAACGCGGTGACTTGCTCGAAAGGCGTGACGCGTTGCTCCCGTTCCCGGAGACGTGTGCCCCGGCCAGGAAGAGAATCCCGGCCGGGGCTTTCTCCCCTCGCTTGCGCCTGGGACAGCGGGGCTCAACACTCGCGTGAGTCGCAGCGCTCACGCCTCTCCCCGCGGGCGGATTCCTGAAAAGATCTCCGATGGACAGACACCTGTGTTCTTCTCGATGGGGTGTGCGCCGATGGATCGCAAGCGGGCGAAGCTGACAAACGCTTCTCCGTTCACCGGGCGACGGCGTACCGCTTGCTGGAACGCTTCCAGGACCTGCACACGGAGGTGCGATGAACTTCCCGCTCTGGCCGGAGCCCTTGCGGCCGGGTGATCCGCGCCAGGCGGGGGCCTATCGGCTGGAGGGGCGGCTGGGTGGCGGCGGGATGGGACAGGTGTTCCTGGGGCGCTCTCCCGGCGGCCGCCCGGTCGCGGTGAAGCTGGTGCGGCCCGACCTGGCCGACGATCCCGGGTTCCGGCGCCGGTTCGCCCTGGAGGCCGAGGCCGCCCGCCGGGTCGGCGGGTTCTACACCGCCCAACTCGTCGACGCCGACCCGCAGGCCGACCCGCCTTGGCTGGTCACCGCCTACATCCCCGGCCCGTCCCTGCACCAGGCCGTCGAAGCGCACGGCCCGATGCCCACGGAGGCGATCACCGTGTTGGGCGCGGGACTGGCCGAGGGGCTCGGTGCGATCCACGCCTGCGGCCTGGTGCACCGCGACCTCAAGCCGTCCAACGTCATCCTTGCCGCCGACGGCCCCCGCGTCATCGACTTCGGCATCGCCCGTGCACTGGACGCCACCTCCCACACCCTCTCCCGCGCGGTGGTCGGCACGCCGTCGTTCATGTCCCCGGAACAGGCGCGAGGCCGGGAGATCGGCCCGTCCAGCGATGTGTTCTCCCTCGGGCTCGTCCTGGCGTTCGCCGCCACCGGTCGCAGCCCGTTCGGCGCGGGACGGGCCGAGGCGGTCGTCTACCGCATAGCCCACGACGAACCCGACCTGACCGGCCTGCCCGCCCCCCTGACGGAGCTGGTGAAGCGATGCCTGGCCAAGGATCCCGGTGACCGTCCCGGCGTGGCCGAGATTCTCAAGGAACTCGCCGACCCCACCCGGACGACCACCCGATGGCTGCCGCCGCCGTTCGCGACGATGATCGCCGAACGTCAGCTGCATACCCCGCCGGACCTGGCGCCTTTCCCGCCTTCCGATCCCGGCGCCCACCACGGCAGCACCCGACACGATCCCGACCACGGTCGAGCCCTGGACGCTCCCGGTGACACGGAGCGGTACCCGCGCCAGCCGGATCGCCAGGCACCCAAGGGCCCCGACATGCCCACCGGCAGGCGCCGCCCGACCCGGCGCCGGTTCCTGCTCGGCGGTCTGGCCGCGCTGGGCGCCGCGGCGGTCCCGATCGGCTGGAACCTCTGGTCCCGCCGCAACCGGCTGACCGACGAGGATCTGTACGCGGTGGCGTTCAGCCCGGACGGGCGCACCATCGCGGGAGGCAACATCTCCGGCGACGGCTGGCTGTGGGCCGCCGACTCGCACGAGATGATCGCCGACTTCTCCGACGAGAACTCCGTCAACGGCGCCATGGCCTTCACCCCCGACGGCTCCGCACTGGTGACAGCGGGGATGAAGGTGCCGTTGAGCTTCCGCGGCCCCTCCACCGGGAAGGTGACGTACTCGCTCCCCTCGCCGGTCGGGGGCGCTCGCACGATGGCGTTCAGCACGGACGGCGCCCAGCTCGTCGTCGCGGGCAACATCCCGGTCGGCAACCTCGAAGCCGCCGAGATCTGTGTCGTCTGGGACGTCGCAGCCAAGGCGCCGAAGCGCAAGCTGCCGTTCGCCACGAAGGCCGGTTCCGCGGTGAACTCGGCGGCGTTCATCGACGACGGCCACTCGATCCTGCTGGCAGGGGAGGACCTCACCGCAGCCGACGGGACGGACGGATTCTGGCGCTGGAACCTCGACAGCGGCGACCTGGAGGCGATCGGCCCCGACGGAGAAGGCACGGCGGTCGCCGTGAGCCCCAACGGGAAGCAGTACGCGCTGGGCGGCGCACACGGCTGCTCCCTGACATCCGATGACGGAACCGGGCTGCGCACCATCAGCAACGCGGACGTCGATGCCCTCGCCTTCAGCCCGGACGGCGCCACCCTGGCAGTGGCCGACAAGGAGGGCATCCGGTTGTGGGACACGGCGACCGGCCGGGCGAAGGCGACCGTGACCGACCGCAGGGCTGCTGCGCTGGCCTTCCATCCCGATGGAACCTTCCTGGTCTCAGGAGGTTGGTTCGTGGATGCCGAGGGCTGCCGGCTGTGGCCGGTCGAAGACCCGTGACCCGGTTACGCGTCCGGTGCCGCACCGACGATGAGCTCGGCTGCGTCAGCCTGCCAGCCGGGCGAGGGCCAGGGCGTGCGCCCGGTCGAGGGAGTCCGCGGCGGCGCAAGGGATGTCCGGCTGCACGCCGGTGCCCTCCCAGTTCGCGCCCGAGACGGGGTTGACGGCGCGGCCGGTGGGGACGGTGGCCTCCAGGTGGGGATGCACGGTCCAGCCCTTGCACGGGTGCGCGCCGCCGCGGGTGGGCTCGCCGACGACAACGGCGCGGCCGAGCTGCTGCAGGTCGTAGGCCAGCTCCTCGGCGGCGGAGAAGGTGCTGCCACTGGACAACACGTACAAAGGCTTGCTGCCGCCGAAACGCGCGCCGGGAACGTGCGGCAGGCTCCAGGACTGCTCGCCGCGCTCGCCGCCGCGCCAGTGCATGGTGTTGAGGTGGGTGCGCTCGTCCAGGAGGTAACTGCAGACGAAGGCGACGGTGTCCGGGTCGCCGCCCCGGTTGTCGCGAAGGTCCACGATCAGCGCCTGGGCGCGGGAGGCCAAGGTGAGCGCGGCGCTCAGCGGTTCGGCGGCCCAGTCCAGCGGGAACAGCATCGGCGCCAGCTCCACCACGGCGACTCCTCCGTCGAGCAGCTCCACCCGGGGCGCACCGCCCAGCGAGGTGTCGTAGTCGCGGCGGATGGATTCCAGGGTCGCCGCGCCCTGCTCGGGGGACACCGGGTCGGCGTGGTGCTTCAGCCTCAGGTGTTTGTCGCCGTTGACGGACTGCAGGTCCGCGGTGACCAGACGGGCGAGCTCCTCGGCGCCGCCGACGTCGTAGGCGCCCTCGGCGAGGCGTCGTCGTAGCAGGTCGGCAAGCTGTTCCGCTATCTCCGGGAAGATGTAGTGCTCGGTCAGCAGGCGGGTCGTCTCGTCGATGACGGGGGCAGGCCGAAGGTTCGTCAGGGGCGTCATGGCAGGAAGTAGAGCACCGCCCCTCCGAAGACGTCAAAGACGCTTGAAACGCCCTCGGCAGGCGGCGAAACGGCCTGCACGGCTGGGCTCGTCGGCGGGTCAGCGCATGAGCGCGTCCGGGAAGCCGAACGTCGTGACCAGCGCGGGATCGTGGAACTTGATCACGCGGGCGATGCCGGTGGCGGTGGGGGTCAGCACCACGACGCCGTCGGCCCGGAGCACGCCGTCCGCGTCCCGGTGGTACACGACGGCGGACGGGTGGCCGTTGGCGGTTGTCGCGATCATCCGCCAGTCGCCCGGTGTGCCCAGCACGTACGCGTCGAGCACGTGGAGGCACGTCGCCCGGCCCGACTGCCAGTCGCGGAACGGCGTCGCCTCCAGCGTGGCGTCCACGCGCAGCACCTGTTCCAGCAGGCCGACATCGGAGCGCTCGAAGGCCGCGATGTAGCCGTCGAGCAGCGCGCGTGCCCGTGGGTCGGCCGGTTCGAGCAGTTCCGCGGGCTCGGGCTCCAGTTCGTCGAGCCGGGCGCGGGCGCGCTGCAGACCGCTCTTGACCGCCGCAGTGGTGGTGCCGAGGATCTCGGCCGGCGCGACGGGGCTCGGCGGTCGATCGAGTCCGTCGTACGGACCTGTGAGCCCCGACGGCAGCACCCGGATCGGGCGCGGCTTCAACGCCGTCAGGCAGACGTTGGTGGCGATCGTGTAGAGCCAGGACCGAATCGACGCCCGGCCCTCGAACCCGGAGTAGGACCGCCACGCCCGCAGGTACGTCTCCTGCACCAGGTCCTCGGCGTCCTGCGCCGAGCCGACCATGCGGTAGCAGTGCGCCAGCAGTTCCCGGCGGAACCGCTCGGTCTCGGCGGTGAACCGGTCCTGACCGGGTGCTGCCTCCGGATGCGAGGTCATGCCGAGAGCCTGGTGCTGGATTCCTGTCATCGGCGCCTCCGGCTCGGGACAAGGGGGCTCTCTCAGGGCAGCAGGGCCAGTTTGCCGACGGTGACCCTGGCCTGCAGTTCCGTCAGCGCCTTCGGGCCGTCGGCCAGTTCGTACACGGTGGGCAGGCCGGGGGAGAGCACGCCGGCCGCGATCAGTGCGGACAGCTCACCCATGAGCTCGCCGAAGACCTGCGGTGCCGCCTGGCTCAGCACGCCGATATTGAGGCCGATGATGTGGATCTGGTGCTTGTACACCAGGTCCCAGTTGGTGATCGGCACTTCGCCGCCGGCCAGGCCGTAGACGACGACACGGCCGGTGACCCGCCTGGCGGCGGCAAGGCCGGCGTCGAAGGCGGCGCCGCCGGCCGACTCCAGCACGAGGTCGGCGGCGCAACCGCCGGTCAGTCGCAGCACCTCGGCGGCGAGGTCGCCGCCGAGAGAGTCCAGAACGTGGTCGGCTCCCGGCGCCAGCACGGTCTCGTGCTTGTCCGGCGAGGCGGTGGCGATGACCGTCGCACCGTAGTGCTTGGCCATTCTCACCGCGGCCTGGCCGGTCCCGCCCGCCGCGGCGTGGATCAGCACGACGTGCCCGGCGGCGACGCCGCCCAGCGGCTTGAGCGCGGCCAGCGCGGTGGACCAGTTCACGACCAGACCCAGCGCCTGCTGATCCGTCCAGCCCGAAGGCACAGGCACCGCCGCGGCCGCGGACAGGACCATGTACTCGGCGAAAGCGCCGGCTCCCACGCCGACGACGCGGGCCCCCGGCAGGGGGCCGGTCACGGCCTCGCCCATCGCGACGACCTCACCGGCGGCCTCGAAACCTGCCAGGTACGGCGGCCGGGGGCCGCCTGCGAACACGCCGCAGGCCTTCGAGACGTCGGCGAAGTTGACCCCGGTGGCGGTGACGCGGATCAGGACCTCGCCCCGGCCGGGGCTCGGCACCGGGGCGTCGACGATCAGGCGACATGTCCTGTGGGCCGTTGAGGGACGTCTGCTGCAGCGCGCGCATGGTCGCGGGAACGCTCATTGGCGATCAGCTCTTCTTTCTCGGCGTACATGAGAGATCGGCCCGGCGCGCGAGCCGATCTGTCATGTAGACCCCGGCCGCCACAGAAAGGAATCGGCCCCTCCGAGCGGCATGGCATCAGCTTGCCGACTCAACGAATCCTCAATGCACCTTCAACGCGGCGGGGTTCAGACTCCCCATGACGTTCGACCCGACTTCGAATGAGGAGTGACCATGCGCATCGCCCGTGCGATCAAGGTTCCGCTGTCCGGTCTGGCCTGTGCGGCGACGCTCACGCTGGGCGTCACCTCGTTCCCGGCGCCCGCGAGCGCGGCCGTCACCCAGGCGCAGGCCGTTCCGGCGTCCGTGGCGGCAGGGAGAACCACGGCGCCGGCCTGCATCGAGCGGAGTGTGAGCAAGAAGAGGAGAACGGTCTGGATCTCGAATCGCTGCGGCAGGACGATGAAGGTGAAGGTCGTCGTCAAACACGGCCCCGACTCCTACTGCCGCACCCTGAGCGACTCCGAGACCATCTACTACCCCTGGCATTTCGGCTCCTATGACCGCACCGTGAACTGCTAGCCCCAGCCTTCCCGCGAACTCGCCGATGCCGGACGCCGACGTGTGGATCGACGGCCCCCAAGCTCATACGGCTGCCGCGACGGCCGCGGCGACGAAGAGCACTTGAAGGGCCGTACGGACCGGCAGCGGGGTCACGCCGGATGGAGCCTGCGCGAGCTGGCCCGCCGGGCCGGCGTCTCGCACGCCGCCCCCCGCCTACCACTTCGGCGACAAGCAAGGTCTGCTGACGGCCGTGGCCGCCGAGGGCTTCACCCTGTTCGCCGACGCTCTTGAGCACGCTGCCTCCGACGTGTGGGAGGTCGGCGTCGCCTACCTCCGCTTCGGCCTCGACCACCGGCCCCACTTCGAGGTGATGTTCCGGCCGGAGCTCTACCGGGTGGACGACCACGGTCGCCGCGTGGTCGCTGGCGCACGGCTTCACCACCCTGTGGCTGAGCGGCGCCTTGCCAGAAAGCGCGGACGGAGACCCGGAGGCCCTGGCCCGCTCGATGCTCCGCCTCGTCCTCGGCGCCGTGGCGGGCGGGGCGGGCAGCCCGTGACCTGACGGTCGGCGGCCTCGCCCGTCCTGCCCCCTGAGACGATCTGACGGTCGGCGGCCTCGCCCGTCCCGCACCCTGAGACCTGATCCCGTCGTGTCAGTGACCGTTCGGGGCCGGACCGTCCATCAGGTGGGTTGCTCGTTCCGTGCGCAGGTGGAGGGCCGTGCGGCCCTTGCGTTGTGTCGACACCAGCCCCGCCCCCCGCAGCGCGCCCAGGTGTTGTGACACCGCGCTCGGCGTGATGTTCAGGCGGGTGGCCAGGGCGGCGGTCGTCAGGGGTTCGGCCAAGGCGGCGAGGATCAGCGTTCTCGTGTGGCCGAGCACCGGGATCAGGCCCGTCAGCGCCGGTCGGGGCGACTCCCGGAGCAGGCCGACGCCCATCGCCGGATAGCGGATCGACGCGGCGGCGACCGGGGCCTTGTCGACGCCCACGTCCGGCCAGTTGAAGACGCTGGGCTGCAGAACGAGGCCATGCCCGCCGGTGTCCACCGTGAACACGGAGTGCGGGGTGCGCCGGCCGTGCACGACCAGCTGGCCGTCGTCCCAGGCGATGTCGCGGTGCAACTCGGCGAACAGCGCCTGCACCCCGCCCTCCACCAGGGTCAGCGCACGCCGTCCGATGTCGGCCTCCAGCACCGCGCACATCCGGCCCCACTGGGGCGCGATCAGCAGCTCGTGGCAGCGGTGCAGCGCCTCGGCCAGCCTTGGCAGGACCGTCGCGGGCTCGGGGACGTCCTCGGCCGGCATGCCCAGGACCGCGGCGTACTCCTGCCGGAAGAAGTCGTCCTGCGTGGCGCGTACCAGGTCCAGCTCCGTCGCGATGGACGGCAGGCGCTGAGCCGGCGCCGGGAACAGGAACGACGGCAGCGGCCCGGCGATCAGCGCGCGCAGCAGCGGCAGCTCGCGCTCGCGCGCCAGCAGCGGGCGCGCCTGGCGCACCCAGGACCGGTGGACGGCATGACCGCCCGTGCCGAACAGGATCCGCAGCGCCAGCACCGTCTCGCCCAGCGGTGAGACGGCGAATCGCACCTTCGCGACCGACGCCGCGGTGAACCTGATCTCGACCGCCATCCGCCCCTCACCATGTAGCTGTGGCTTAACGATAGCCGCGGCGCGCCGTTTCCCCGCAGGCTGGCGGGCATGGACTTCTTCACCTCCTACGACGGCCTCAAGCTCGCCTGCCACGTGTCCGGCGACGGCTCCCCCGTGGTCTGCCTGCCCGGCGGGCCGATGCAGGCCTCCGCCTATCTCGGCGACCTCGGGGGCCTCTCGGCGCACCGGCGGCTGATCATGGCGGATCTGCGGGGCACCGGGCGGTCCGCCGTGCCGCCGGACACCGCCTCGTACCGTTGCGACCGCCTTGTCGACGACGTCGAGGCCCTGCGCGAGCACCTTGGGCTCGACCGGATGGACCTGCTCTCCCATTCCGGGGGCACGAATCTGGCCGTGCTCTACGCGGCTCGCCATCCGGAACGCGTCGGCAGGCTCGTTCTGGTCGCTCCGAGCGTCGCCGCCGTCGGCGTCAGGATCACCGAGGAGGTCCGGCGGGAGACCGCCCGGCTGCGCGAGGGGGAGCCGTGGTTCCCGGAGGCGTTCGCGGCCCTGGAGAAGGTCATGTCAGGCCAGGCCACCGGCGACGCCTTCCAGGCCGTCGCGCCGTTCTGGTACGGCCGCTGGGACGAGACGGCCCAGGCCCACAAGGCCGCCGAGGACGAGCAGCGGAACAACGAGGCGGCAGCCGTCTTCGGGGCCGAGGGCGCCTTCGCCCCCGACGCCACCCGCGCCGCGCTGACCCGTTTCACCTCGCCGGTGCTGCTCCTCGCGGGCGAGGTGGACCTGAACTCCCCGCCCGCCGCGGTGGCCGAGCTCGCCGCGCTGTTCCCGCGCGCCGAGCTCGTCGTACAGGCCGGGGCAGGGCACTTTCCGTGGCTCGACGACGCCGGCCGGTTCGTGGCCACCACCTCGGCGTTCCTGCGTCAGGCCCCCAGGTGAGCGCACACCCGGCCGGAGATCGTCCTCATTGCCGCGGCACCGTCTCTCCGCCCTGCGAGAGGTCGAAGGGCGCGGGGGAGTGGCCTGCCCAGATCCGGCGGGAGACCTCTTCGGGGTAGGGGAGAGTGGCCGGCTCGGCGTCCAGGACGCGGGTGAGCCGCCGGTCGGGCCGGTACGCGGCCCATCCCGCGTCGCCGGTGGTGACGAAGCGCACCCATGCCTCCCTGAGCTCGCGGGAGAGCGCGACGGCCTCGGGGGCGGGCTCGTCGCCGAGGAGCTGCGCGCCGATGGGACTGTCCAGCGTGCCGAACGCCAGGGGGACGTCGAGGCTGTGGCAGGCGCCAAGAGCGCCGCCGAGCGCCGGGGCGGTCCAGCACAGTTCGAACAGGTACGAGGTGCCGCCGGCCGCGGCGTTGGCCTCGGCCAGCTGCTGTGACGGCATGCGGAAGAGGGCGTCGGAGTACACCGTCTCCACCAGCTCCTCCGGACCGGCCTGCGGAAACCCGGCGCGGTACGCCCGCGCGCCATGCGGCCGGGGTGCGAGCAGTTCCAGGGCCGTGCGCGCGTCCTGTTCGGTGAAGCCGCCCTGCCGCCCGCTCATGACGCTGAACAGCCGGAACTCGTCCCGGGTGTGGCCGGCGAGCAGCTCGATCCCGCCCGCGCGCCCGCCGGTCAGCGCCGACCAGGGCGTCTCGGGCAGAACCTCGCCGTCGACGACGGGGCACAGGGCGGTGCCGGTCTGCGTGAGCCGCCCCCAGCTCTCCCGGTGCGCATGGAGGGCGGCGTTGAAGGAGGTGAGCTCCGCGGCCAGGCGCCAGGGGTCGATGTCGCGCAGGGCCGCGGCGGTGGGGGCCGCCGCGCCGAGCCGGTCCGCGAGCGCGGCGGTGACCTGCCGGGCCAGCGCGGGGGTGCTGTGCAGCCCCGGCGCCGAGTGGGCGATGGCCCGCCGGAACAGGCCGCGCGCCGGCTTCATCGTCAGCAGGGCGGCGACCGACCCGGCCCCGGCGGACTGTCCGGCCACGGTGACCCGGCCGGGGTCGCCGCCGAACGCGGCGATGTTCCGCTGCACCCACTCCAGCGCCGCGATCTGGTCGAGGAAGCCGCGGTTGGGCGGCGCGTCGTCGAGGAACGCGAAACCCTCCGCGCCCACGCGGCAGTTGACGGTCACCACGACGAGCCCCGCCCCGGCCAGCGCCGCCGGGTCGTACATCGGGTCGCTCGACGCCGCCGAGACGTAGCCGCCCACGGGGAGCCACACCAGCACCGGCAGCCCGGCCGCGCCCGGATCCGGGGTGCCGACGTCGAGCGTCAGCCAGTCCGTGCCCTGCGGCGGACCCACGTCGACCGGCAGGGACAGCGGCACCGGGGGGCCGAACTCCGCCGCCTGCCTCGTGCCGTCCCAGCGGTGCGGCGGGGCGGGCGCGGCGAAACGGAGCGCTCCCACCGGCGGCTGGGCATACGGGATGCCGCGGAACACCGCGTGCCCCTGCCGCCGGCGCCCCTGCACCACCCCTTCCGCGGTCCGCACCCTCGGCTCTTCGGACATGACGGCTCCTTCCTCGAACGGACCCCCATGGTTATAGGTCAAGTGTATTATGTCAACTGTATGGGAAAGGCTCGGAGTGACGAGGGAGAGGTCCCGCGATGCCGAAACAGGTGGACCACCGCGAACGCCGCGAAGCGATTGCCCGCGCGCTGTGGCGGGTGGTGGCGCAGCGCGGCGTCGCGCACCTGACGACACGGGTGGTGGCGCAGGAGGCGGGCATCTCGCTCGGGCAGTTGCAGCACTACTTCGCCTCCCGGGCCGCCATGCTCTCCTTCGCCATGGACTTCGCCTCGGAACAGACCTCGCTACGCGTCGAGCGGGGCCTCGCGGGGCTCGGCGACCGTCCGCACCCGCGTGACGTGCTGCGACTGACGCTTTCGGAGATGCTGCCCCTGCACGCCGACGCCCGCGCCACCAGCCGGATGAGCGCCGCCTACGTCCTGGAGGCGCTGCACGACGAGGCCGTCCACGAGCAGGCGCGCCGCGGCCTCCTCCAGGGGCGGGCCCTCGTCGAGCGGCTGGTCCGCCAGGCGATCGCCGACGGGCACATCGCCCCCGACCGCGACCCGGCGACCGAGACCAACCTGCTCCTCGCCCTCACCGGCCTCACCCCCCTCCTCGAACTGGACGTGATCGCCCCCCAGGACGCCCTCACCGCGATCGACCTGCATCTGGACAGGCTGTTCGCCGGCATCGCCCCTCGCGAGCAGCCCGTCAGGTCCGGCGGGTTCGAGTGACGGGGCGTCCGGCCCGTCAACGGGACGCGCTGGAGGCCCCGCCGGGCGGCACCACGGCCACCGGACAGGCCGCGTGGTGGAGCACCCCGTGACTCACCGAGCCCAGCATCGTGGAGGCGAAGTCGCCCAGCCCGCGCGAGCTCACCACGACCAGGTCGGCCGTGGACGACGCGTTCCTGAGGGCGGCGACCGGATGATCGCACACCTGCTCGTCCACGATCCGCACGTCAGGGTTCCCCTCCCGCCACGGGATCACCTCCTGGGCGGCGTCGCGGGCGTTCTCCTCGAAGCTCTCGCCGGTCATCCTGTAGGCGGAGGCGTACGAGGACAGGATCGGCGGCCGCCAGGCGTAGAGCACCAGGAGCTCCGCGTCCTGGGCACGGGCCTGCTTCAGGGCGTACTCCATGGCGGCCGGTGACTGCCAGCCGTCGTATCCGACCACGATCCGGCCGCGGCGCGTCGTGGCGGTCTCCCGGACGACCACGACCGGGCTCGCGGCGTGCCCGGCCAGCGCCAGGCTCGTGGAGCCGAGCACCATCCCGGCGAAACCGCCCCGCCCTCTGCTGCCCAGCACCAGACTGTCGGCTCCCGCTGACTCCCTCACCAGGTCGTCCACCACCGGGCCCGGCAGGATCTCCGTGCCGACCTCCACGCCCGGAGCCAGGCCGCGCGCCCGGTCCGCCGCCGATTCCAGCATCCCGGCGCAGTACTCGGCCGTCCCGACGTCGCCTGTCCACGGCTCGCACACGTGCACCAGCCGCAGCGCCAGCGAGCGCCTGCGGGCGTCCGCCGCGGCCCACTCGACGGCCGCCATCGAGGGCGGCGAGCCGTCCACGCCCGCCACGATCCGTCCAGCCATCTTCCGCCTCCCCCGAGCCCCCGCCCTTCCCCTACCCCGAAGCCACCCACCGTCATGTCTGGCGTGACCAGTGACCACCAGTGGATCACAAGACGGCGCTGGTAGATCAGGGCGGGTGAACGATGCTCTTCATCCGCTCAGCCGCAGGGAAGGCCCGTCCGGGACGGACGAGCCGTCCGAGGCCGAGCGGCCGGTGCTCCCGCTCGACACCTCGCTGCCCGACGTGTGCGTGCGCCTGCCCGCCTGCCTGGCGCGGCACGTCCGGGCGGCAGGCGGAAGAGGCCGGCTGCTGGGCGGTCTGGCCTTCTCGTGGGGGGTGTACGGGCTGCTGTGGGCCGCGGCCGGGATCTGGCTGCCGGGACCGTCCGCGCTCGCGGTCGCGGCGGCCCTGACGCTGCCGCCCGTACTGGTGTCGCTGGTGCTGCACCGCAGGTGGGGGCATCGAGGGTGGTGCTGGGTCCTGCGGTCGCTGGATCCGGACGCGGTCATGATGGTCATGGCCCTCCTCCTCGGCCCGTTCCGGTGGCTCGAACCGGTCTTCTGGGCGGCGGTCTGGCCCTTCCGTCAGATCCTGCGGTTGTTCGCCTGGATCGGGCGGGTTCTGTCAGTGTTGGGCGATCTGTAGCGCTTGCCTGCGCGGCCGCCGCAACCCCAGCCGGGCACAGCCCGGCTGAGGCGTCATCGGCTCATGGGGCCACGGTCAGGGTGAGGGTGGCTGTGTGGTCGAGGGCGACGCCGTCGCCCAGCACCGTGATCGGGTAGGTCCCGGACGGGGTGCTCGCGCCAACCGTGACGGTCAGCGTGGAGGTGGCGCCGGTGGTGATGCTCGACGGGCTGAAGGACGCCGTCATGCCCGCCGGAAGCCCCCTGGCGTACAGCGAGATCTGCTGCGGGGCGCCCGAGACGACGGCGCTGCCGACGGTGACGCTCACGGTCTGGCCGGGCTGCACGGTCGCCGCGGCGGGGTTGACCGCGACCGAGAAGTCGCACGTGTACGGCTCGCCGGCCCGCGCGGGCACGCGGACGGCGTTCCACGCGGCCTTGACCGTGTTGTACTCCAGGCACGACGAGGGGAACATGTCCAGGGCCGCCTGCAGCGAGGCGCGGCGGGCCATGGTGTGCGGCCAGGCGGAGGTCTTGCGCAGCAGCGTGCCCATGTAGATCTGGCCCGCCTTGCGCGCGCCGAGCCCGACGATGGAGGAGGAGTCGCAGGTCGGGCTGGGCGGCTGGCCGTTCGTCGGGTTGCTGCCCTCGGCCAGCAGGTAGAACCAGTGGTTCTGCACGCCGGCCCCGACCTGGGGCGGCATCGACGGCACCGCGCTGCTGTAGCAGTCGGGGTGACCGGGGATCAGCGACGGCTTGTACATGTAGCGGATCGGGCCGGTTCCGTCGACGTTGACCTCCTCGCCGACGGTGTAGTCCGGCGGGTCGAGGGTGGCGGGCTCGTTGGCGTACTGCTCGGTCAGCGCGCCGAAGATGTCGCCGGTGGACTCGTTGAGTATGGCCTTCTCGTTGTCGCCGAGGTCGATGCCGGGCGTGGTGGCGAAGACGATGTGGCCGTACTCGTGCGCCACGACGTCCATCGCGGTGAGCTGGCGCAGGTTGTCGGAGGTGTGGCCGAAGACGGTGTTGACGCCGTTCCAGTAGGCGTTGACGTCGTTCAGGCCGACGCGGGCGGGGTAGCCGTCGCCGGCGCCGTTGAAGCCGGAGCGTCCCAGCCAGGTCTTGAGCATGTCCCATTCGGTGTCGATCGCGAAGAGCGTGTCGACGCAGGCGGTCTCGAGGTTGGTGCCGCTGCCGTTGCCCCAGTAGTCGTCGGGCCCGGTGAAGGCGGAGCCGTTCGGGCCGCCGCAGCGCACGTTCCGCCGCACCGGGTCGATCATGGCGAAGGAGGAGCCGGTCGACATGGTGCCGATGGTGACCGGGTTGCCGTTGTAGTAGCTGTTGCCCACCCCCGCCTTGACCTCGTCGGACTTCAGGACGACCGCGCCGGTCAGCGCGTCGACGAAGACGTGCAGCCTGCTCTCCCTGCCGCCGACGGCGCCGTGGACGAGCACCTCGTAGGCCAGCCGGCCGCGTCCCTGAGCCATGACCACCAGCCGGGGCGCGGCGATCGAGGAGACCCGGGGCAGCTGGCTCCTGGCCACGCGGACTGCTTCGGCGGCGCCGAGCCTGGGCGTGGTGGCCACGTCCAGGGGGCTGTCCTGGGAGACGGAGGTGCTCAGGACCTCGCCGGTGGCGGCGCTGACCACGACGAAGTCGCCGCCGTAGACGGGCAGCCCCGCGTACGTGCGGGTGTAGGGCGTGTAGCGCAGCCCGTTCTGCCCTTCGATCGGGGCCTGCCGTACGTAGGCGTCCTCGGTCGAGCTGTGCAGCAGTGCGGGCCTGGACTTCACCAGGAGGTCGGCGGGATCGCCTTTGGAGGCGTTCGCCGGGCCGGGGACCGAAGTGGCCACGAGCACACAGACGGCACTCGTGACCAGGGCTAACACGGCATTGCGTCTCATGGAATCGCTCCTCTTGCGCCGGCGGGCGATGGACGGGGTCACCTGCATTTGAGTTGATGAACCACAGCAGGTCAATATCGAGGTAAATAGGCGGAAAAATCGGGATTTATGGCCATTCAGGCCGGAGCCGGTGACAGAAGGAACTCCACCGTCAGCACGTATCTGAGGCACGCCGGACCTGCTCGGGAGGGGCAGCCACACACATCCCCCAGGAGGCGCCCATGCCCAGGATCGGGTTCGAATGGCAGTTCCAGCGCAACGAGCTGAGGTTTCTGGCGGATTCCAAGGACGGCTGGCAGACCGAGGACGCCCTGCCGTCCAAGGGACGCGTCTGCTACTGGCAGGACCCCGGGATCGCCGTCGAGTCCGACGGCGGCGACGTCGAGATCATCACCGACTCGGTGACGACGTGGGCCGCCCTGCGCCGTCAGCTCGTCTTCATCGGCGAGCTGATCAGCCTGCTGACGGGCCGTTCGCCCGACACCACCAAGCTTCCCGCCACGTTCCTGCGGTCCGACGAGCAGGAGGGCGAGGCGACGACCGGCACCCGGCGATCGAGCAGGGCCCGGACGAGCGCCAAGACGCAGGCCGTGCGCGTGGCCCAAGGGCACCTCAAGACCCACGACGACGTCCAGCCGACCGACGGGCTGCGCTTCGTGCCGGGCACCAACGTGGGCAACATCATCACCGTGTCCCTGGCCGCGCCCATCAAGCGGTGCGACTTCGACTCCGCCGGCAACCCGGTGATGACGCCCGTCTACGCCAAGGCCGACGTCCTGGCCTTGACCGCCGGCAGGGACCTCGTCCACGGCACGGCTCAGGCCACCCTGGACGTGCCGCTGGCCGAGCTGCCCGCCCGGCTGGGGGTGCTCGGCTTCGACCCCAGCGCCCGGGTGGGCGCATGGCTGAAGGGACGCCACCAGACGGCCAACCTCATCGGGTTCGTCACGCTGATCCAGTACATGCTGTGGGTCTTCGCCCATCAGAACCTCACCTCCGGCGACGGGCCGAAGGCGGGCTTCGCGCTGCTGCCGCGCACGAACCTGCGCTCGGTCTACATGAACGCGCTGACGGAGGTGGAACGGTCCGCCTTCGACGCCATGGTCAACGCCCTGTCCGACGGGGACAAGAATTCCCGGGTGTGCCCCCGGCCGTACGGTCTGGGCGGGCGGCAGACGTACGACAACCAGCTCAGCCTGTTCTGGTGGCTGCGCTCGATCCAGGGCGGCGACCCGGGCCAGGGCGACGAGACGCTGGCCCTGCACATGAGCGGCGACGGCCCGCGCGGCATCGCCCACGACGCGATGTCCCCGCCGCGCGGCTACCCCGCCCACGAGCCCTTCCCCGGACGGCCGGCGGAGTGGTTCACGTACTCCATGGGGCAGAAGACGACGCCGTACAAGGCGACGCACGTGGTCGTGGAGTACCGGCAGACCGACCTGTTCGGCCTGAAGAACGGCATGGGAACCTACGAGCAGTTCGTCACCGCGGCGATGGACGCGGCCCGCAGCGCCGGTCTGGACGTGCCGCACTGACGGCTCCGCCCCTGGATCAGCCGGAACGGCTCACTGGTGGGCGGGGGGCCCGGCATCGCCCACCAGGTAGATGCCGGCGAGGGTGACCGCGTCGCGGTAGACGGCCGGCGGCGGGTCGGCTTCCTGGAGGCTCCGGAGGGCCAGGCGCAGGTGCGCGCGGTTCTGTTCACGGGTCCAGGCGCGGCCGCCGCACCGGTCGATCAGGTCCGCGACGGCGGCCAGCCCCTCCTCGGCGGGCTCGCCGTCCCCTCGGTAGAACGCGGCGAGCCGCCCGCTGTCGCGGTGCCCTGACTCCAGGCACGCCGCGACCGTGGGCGTGATCTTGCGACGGCGGACGTCACCGTAGCGGGACCGGCTGAGCTGCTCCGCCGGCCACAGGTCCGACAGATCGTTGTGGTACTGCACGGCCATGCCGAGATGGAACCCGAACCGGCCGACGGCCTCCACCTGCGCGCCGGAGGCGTCCGTCAGCAGGGCGGGCAGGCAGCACACCGCGCGCACGCCCTCGGCGGTCTTGGCCGCCTGCACGGAGACGGCCTGGTCGAGGCTGGTCTCGCAGCGGCCCTCGTGCTCCTCGTCGCGGACCTGGCCCGCGCACAGCTGGAGCCAGCCCGCGCGCATCGTCCGCAGCGCCTGCTGGGTCCGGGGGTGCGGGTGCTCGCCCAGGTGGGAGAAGGCCAGGGCCAGCAGGGCGTCACCGGCCATGATGGCGTGCCCGGTGGTGTAGGCCGCCAGGACGGTGGGCCGGCCGCGACGCCGGGCCTCCAGGTCGACGATGTCGTCGTGGAGGGTGGCCACGTTCATGAGGAGGTTGCCGGCGACGACGGCGGGCAGGCCGCGTTCGACCGGGCCGCCGTCGATGCCGGCGCACAGCAGGGTGAAGGCGATGCCCTTGCGTCCGGTTCCGCCGCGGACACCGGTGGCCGGCCCGCCGTCCCGGCCGGCCCAGCCGTAGTGGTAGTACGCACTCTCCCGCAGCGGTGAGGGCAGGCAGTTCACCGCGCGCATGAGCGCCGGATCGGTGATCCGCGCCGTGTCGGCGAGGATCTGCTCGGCGGTACGGCCGGGTCCGGGCGGGGCGACAGGCATGTCGGGCGGCTCCGTTCTTCCCCGGATGTGTTTCTGCAGGTTAAGCGGTGAGTGTGGGGGAGAGCGGGTTGCGGGCCGGTGTGTCGCCGATGCCCGGATTTAATCTACATTGTAAAGGCGCTCGGCCGTGCTCACGGCTTCAGGTAGCCGGCGGCGACCAGCCCCGCGAAGGCGAGGTCGGTGTCGGTCATCTGCCCGCTGAGCACGTGCTGGACGAACGCGCCGATCGGCATGAGCACGGTCTCGATGAACTCGCCGTCGTCCAGTCTCGGCTCGGCGACCTTCCGGCACCCGCGGGCCAGGACCGCGTGGCGGCGATGTGAGGCGTACGACGCCAGAAAGGTCCGCATGACCACTTCGAGCGTCGCAGCTTCGTAGCCGGCCTCCTCCAGCAGTACGCGTCCGGGCCCCGGCCGGTACTGCCGGGCCAGCACCACCTGCTCATCGTCGGTGAGGGCGACGATCGCGACGGTCGCGCCGCCCACGAGGATGTCCCACACGTCCTCGTTGCCGTCCGGGTAGCGGGGCTCAGCCGGGCGAGGCTGGAGGGCCTACGGCGCCTCAGGCACGGCCGCGGGAGCCGGACGGGTCTTCATGGTCAGGGCCAGGAGGATCGCGGCGGCGGTGAACACGGCGGCGACGGTGAAGGCCGCGGTGACCCCCTCGGTGAGGACCTGGTGGGACGGTCCGCGCGAAGCGCGCGTGGCCGCGCCGAACACCGTGACGAGGATGGCCAGCCCCAGCGCGCCACCGATCTGCTGCATGACGTTGAGCAGGCCCGAGGCGGCGCCGGCGTCCCGCGCCTGGACGCCGGAGGACAATACGGTGGTGGCTCCCACCAGCAAGGCGCCCATGCCGAGACCGGCGATCATCATCGGGCCGAGCAGCGTGGAGGCGTAGTCGCTCTGCGGCGTCAGCCGCGTCATCCACAGCAGGGCCAGGCTGATCGCCCCGGCGCCGGCGGCGATCAGCGTCTTGGCGCCCAGTCGCGGCAGCAGCCGGGCCGCCGCTCCCGAAGAGGCCAGGATCACCAGGGCCAGCGGCACGAAGGCGAAGCCCGCCTGCAGCGGGCTGTATCCGCGGACCTGCTGCAGGAACTGGGTGAGAAAGAAGAACATGCCGTTGCCCGCGGCCAGCACGAACAGCAGCACGACGTAGCCGCCGGCGCGGTTGCGGTCGGCGAACAGCCGCAGCGGCACGATCGGCTGCCGGGCACGGGACTCGACGGCCACGAACAGGACCAGCAGGACGGCGGCCACGCCGAGCGCGCCGAGCGTGACCGTGTCACCGAAGCCCTGCTCGGCGGCGCGGATGAAGCCGTAGACGAGCGCGGTCATGCCGAGTGTCGAGGTCAGCGAACCCGCCAGGTCGAAGCGGCCCGGGTGGCGGTCGGTCTCGGTGACGAACAGCGGGGCCAGGATCAGCAGGACGACGCCGATCGGCACGTTGATGAACAGCACCCACCGCCAGGAGATCCAGTCGGTGAGCATGCCGCCGGCGATGAGGCCGATCGCGGCGCCGGAACCGGAGACCGCCGCGTAAGCCCCCAGTGCCCGCGCCCGGCGCGCGGCGTCAGGAAAGCCCACGGTGATCAGCGCGAGCACGGTCGGTGCGGCGACGGCGGCGCCGATCCCCTGACCGGCACGGGCCGCCAGCAGCATCCCGGCCGAGGTGGCCAGCCCTCCGGCCAGTGAGGCGAGGGTGAAGACGGCCACTCCGCCGATGAGCGCCCGCCGCTGGCCGACGATGTCGCCCACGCGACCGCCGAGCAGCAGCAGACCGCCGAAGGCCAGCATGTAGGCGTTGAGCACCCAGGACAGGCCGGCCGCGGAGAAGCCGAGGTCGTGCTGGATGTCGGGGAGGGCGATGTTCACCACGTTGGTGTCCAGGATGAACATCGTCTGGCAGGTCAGCACGATGGCGAGCACCAGGCCGGGGTGGCGCTGGTGGGCGGCGGCGGCGCCGGCCGGCCCGGGGCCCGTTCTCGCCGCGTGCGTGCTGTGCTCGGTCATGGCACTCCTCGGAATGGTGTCCACAATAAACGAGGAACCTCCTCGCTTTCGGTGGGCTAAGATATGAGGAGCTTCCTCGTTTTGGCAAATGTGTGGAGGGTTCCGGTGGCGGATCGGTCGACGCGGGCCCGGCCCGTAGGGCGCAAAGACGCGCGACGCAATTACGAGCGGCTCCTGACGACCGCCCGGGCGGCGTTCGCCGAACACGGCGTCGGCGCGTCGCTGAACGACATCGCGCGCACCGCCGGCGTCGGCAACGTGACCCTCTACCGGCACTTCCCGACCCGCCAGGCACTGCTGGAGGCGCTGCTGGGCGACAGCCTGCGCGGCTTGCGGGCGCGCTCGGACGAGCTGCTCGCCTCACCGTCCCCGAGCAGGGCCCTGATCACCTGGACGACGGCCGCCGTCGAGCATGCCATGGCCTATCGCGGCCTGGTCGACGCCCTGGTGGACAGCCTCGCCGACCCCGCGTCCGAACTCCACGCCACCTGCCAGGCCGTCAAGGCCGCCGGGGCGCAACTGCTGACCAGGGCCCAGCAGGCGGGGGAGATCCGGCCCGATGTGGACGCGTCCGCCCTCTTCTCGCTGATCGCTTCAGTCGCCTGGGCGGTGGAGCGGACCCCCGCGCACCGTGATCAGCTTCTGGCCGTCATGTTCGACGGGCTTCACCGCCGGGCAGATGGGCCGGCCTGAACCTGCTGGCCCAGGGAGGCTCAGCGGCCCGGCTCGTCGCCGGTGAAGGTCGCCGCCTGCGGCGTGGCCGCGAAGACGGTGCGCAGTTCGGCGAGCAGGTCGTCGAGCGTGGGGTCCGGTGAGGCGGTGGTCCAGCCGCGCAGGGCGGCGTGGAAGGCGGCCACCAGCAGGTCGAGCGCCAGCCTGGGCCGGTGGTCGCGGTCGCCGAGGCCGAGCCGCCTGCGCAGGGTGGTCTCGAAGGCCGCGCTGGTGCGGTCGCAGAACTGCAGCCCGTGCGCGGCGATGGACGGCGTACGCTGCGACAGCTCCTGACTGAGCCGCACGCGGGCCACCCATTCCGGCCCCTCCGCCGACATCCGGCGCACCGCCGCGAGCATCGCCTCCTGCAGCACCTCCAGCACGGGACGGCCGCCGAGCGGCGCGTGCTCGACGTCGTCGAGGAGCGCGGTCCACAGGGCCTCAAGCGGGGCGGAGGCGACCTCCTCCTTGCTGGCGAAGTTGCGGAAGAACGTGCGCTTGGAGACCTCGACCTCCGTGCACAGCTCGTCGAGGGTCACCTGGTCGAAGCCGCGCTCGGTGAACAGCGCGAGCGCGGTGTCCACCAGGGCGGCCCTGGTCTTGAGCTTCTTGCGCTCGCGGAGCGGCAGCAGGTCGGCGGTCATCGTCCCCAGTGTATCCGGAGCGCATATGCCTCCTATAGGCTTATGCCACTCAGTGGCACTTTGGAGGATGTCATCATGCGCGCTTTGATCGTCGACCGTTCCGTTCCCGGTGGTCTGCGGGTGGGCCAGGCGCCCGACCCGGTGCCGACGTCCGGCGAGGCGCTGGTCCGCGTCACCGCCACGTCGCTCAACTACGGCGAGGTCAGGCACGCCCTGCAGGAGGCGCCCGAGGGCACGGTGCTCGGCTGGGACGCGGCGGGGGTCGTCGTCCAGGCGGCGGCCGACGGCTCGGGGCCCGCCGCGGGCACGCCCGTGGTCACGCTGGGCTGGGACGGCGGGTGGGCCGAGCTGCGGGCCGTCCCGACCGACCGGATCGGGGTCGTGCCGCAGGGCGCGGACCCCGGCGCGATCAGCACGATCCCGGTCGCCGGCGCCACCGCGCTGCGCGCGCTCGACCGCCTCGGGCCGATCCTGGGGCGGCGCGTCCTGGTCACCGGCGCGACGGGCGGCGTCGGCCGGTACGCCGTGCAGCTCGCCCGGCTCGGCGGCGCGTACGTCATCGCCGCCACCGGCGACCCGGCCCGGCACGGCGACGGGCTGCGGGCGCTCGGCGCGGACGAGGTCGTCGCCGCTCCCGCCGAGAGCGGCGGACGGCTTGACGGCGTCCTGGACCTGCTCGGCGGCGTCCCGCTGGTCGAGGCGTTCGACCAGCTCACCGAGGGCGGCACGTTGGTCGCCGTCGGCCACTCCACGGGCGAGGGCGAGAACTTCCCGTTCGGCGCGCTGTTCGGCGGGCCCGACCGCCACGACCGCTCGCTGGTGACCTTCCACCTGCTCTACTGCCAGGGCCTGCACCGCGACCTGACCTGGCTGGCCGGGCGGGTCGCGGACGGCACGCTGAGCCCGGAGATCACCTGGCGCGGCGGCTGGGACGACGCCGCCGAGGCGGCGACCGCCCTCCTCGACCGCCGCGTGCACGGCAAGGCGGTGCTCGACCTGACGTGAGAGGCGGGCTGGACGAGTGAGCCCGAGAGCCTGTGCGGGGGGCCGGGGTCTCCAGAAAGAAATGGGACTGGGCCCACTTCTTCGACCTGCTGGGCGCTCCGCTGAGCCCCGACGGCGACGCCGGCACGGCCACGGTCATGATCCGGCCCGACCACGACACCAGCCGTCCGCACTGCATCGGCTGCGACGACGGCCACCCCGAAACCGACTGGCCCGGCCCACGGTCGGCCTCGGACGTGGAGGTGCAGCCGCTGGTCCCGCTGCAGTACACGTTCCCGGCCGGGCAGGCGTACACGGTCGGACTGACCACCACCGGCGAGTACTACAGGGCGACGACCTTCGACACCACGCAGCACCGGGTGGTCCGCGGCACCCACCGCGTCATGTTCGTCAGGAGCGAGGACGTCGTGGTGACCGACGCGTGAGCGCCGGACGCGGCCCGGAGCCGGCGGGGTCGATCAGCCGATCGGCGGTGCGAGGTATTCCAGCGCGTAGCCCTCGCCGGAGGGGGTCACGCGCGCGATGCCGGGTGAGTCGAGGTGGGCGCCGGCCACGAAGTGGTGTGGCCGGCTCAGTCGTTCGAGCAGCGCCGCTCGCGCGGCGCGGGCCTCGGCCTGGTCGCCGTCGAGCTCCCAGGACACCTCCGGCCGATCGAACTGCAGCGTGGGCACGTGAACGGTGTCGCCCCAGACGAGAAGACGGCCGGCGGAGCTGCTGATCTCGTAGACGGTGTGCCCGGGGGTGTGGCCCGGCGTCGGGAGCGCGGTGGCCCACTCGTTGATCGCCACCTTCTCCGACACGGGCACGACCCGGTCGCGGATCGGCTCCAGCCGCCGCCCGGCGAAGACCGAGGCGTCGCCCGCGCCGATCCACACGCGCTCAAGCTTGGGGAACGCCTCTGAGCCGTCCGGCGCGATCAGGCCGCTCACGTGGTCTTCGTGGTTGTGGGTGATGGCCGCGTCCGTCACGTCCGCGCGGTCGACCCCCGCCTCGTCGAGCGCGTCGTAGATCAGCCCCATGGTGGGGACGTGCCAGGCGTCGGACGCGCCGGTGTCGATGAGCACCGACCGCGTGCCGTCGGTGACGTAGAAGGCGTTGACCGACAGCCGCAGGTTGCCGCCGGCCAGCGGGACGGCGGCCGGCAGCTCGCCGAGCGTGCGCCCGTCCTCGTCGCGCAGCCGCGTGGGCGGCATGTCGATGTACCCGTCGCGCAACGAGATCACCTGCAGCTCGCCGAACTCGAACGTGGCGTGGAGCCGGCCACCCGAAGTGAAACGCATGGAACCTCCGTCATGTCGGGCGCGCATCGCCCGTCTTCGATAGAAGACAGTATCTTCTTTAGAAGAAACCCTACACTGTGGGACAGCGAGGGACGGATCGATCGAGGAGCACGGTGGTCGAGAAAGACGGAAACGTGGCCGAACCACAGCACGGTGACGACCTGGCCGGCGCGTTCGGCGTCAACGTGCGGCGACGTCGCGAGGAGGCGGGCCTGACGCTGGAGCAGCTGTCCGCGCAGTCGTCGGTCAGCCGCGCGATGTTGTCCAAGGTCGAACGCGGTGAGAAGAGCCCGACGATCGGCGTCGCGTCCAGGATCGCCCACGCGCTCGACGCGTCGCTCTCGGACCTGATCGGCGCGCCGGCCGGGGCCGCGTCCGGCGTGGCCGTCGTCATGCGCAGGAACCATCGTCCCGTGTTCCGTGACCCGGAGACCGGCTTCGAGCGGCACATGGTGTCCGCGGCCCCGGGCGCGGGAGGCGCCGAGATGGTCTTCCACCACCTCCCCGCCCAGGTGTCCACCGGGCTGCTGCCCGCCTATCCGCCGGGTACGGAAAAACAGCTCCTGGTGCTCGAAGGCAGTCTCACCGTCGCGATCGGCGGGATCAACGAGACCCTGGAGACGGGCGACTCCCTGTTCTTCCAGGCCGACGCCGACCACGGCTTCGCCAACCGGACGAACGCTCCCTGCGAGTACATCATGTTCATCTCACGCCGAACCTGATCGGCCGTGCAGCACCCTCCGGCTACAGGCGACGGCAGTTCCGCGGGCGTTCCGGGCGGTCGTCGGTCCAGCCCGTCGTCGGCGTCCAGGTCTGGGAGTCCACGGTCTGTCCCTTGGACAGGCCCACGGTGTCCTCTCCGGCCTTGGTGATCTCCGCCAGGATCTCGCCGGTCGCCGGGTCGAGGACGGTCGAATGGTCCTCGATCACCTCGTCGTCCTCGCCGAACTCCCTGAAGTACCGCTTGCCCTCGCCGAAGTCCACGGCCAGGCCCTCGCGGCTCAGCGGGTCCCTGACCACCCCCCGGACGGCGGTCGTCGGCAGGTCGGCCAGCAGGCGCAGGACGGTGGCCCGGACGGCCGGGCGGAGGGGCTTCGACAGCAGGAACCGGGAGCCGGCGATGACCTCCTCCAGCGGCGGGGTCACGCCCTTGTCCTTCTTGGCCGCCTCGGCCCTCAGCCACTCCCGCAGCCCCTTCTCGTCGGCGGGCAGCGCCAGGATCTGGGCCGGCGTGTAACCGCCGAGCGCGGTGGCACCGGGCCCCTGGTCGGGCGCGACGTCGCGGGCGTACTGGCAGGCCGTGTCCTTCGCGAGCATCGGCAGCTTCACGCAGTCGGCGGCTCTCGTGCCGGGCGTGCACACCCGCTGCACCTTGCCGGGCGACCCCGCGGCTCGCCAGGCGCGCTCGTCGGCCGGAGTCGCCGGGCTCAGGATCGGTTCACGGTTCTGCGTCTGCACGGGGTCCTTGGGGTCGCGCGGCACCCAGAGCACCGACGTGGAGGAGACCTTCGCGTTGAACGTGCGTCCTCCGGCTCGTACCCGGATCAGGGTGTCGCTCAGCTCCGACTTGTACCAGTAGGCGCCCTGGTCGTCCGGCAGCCGCGCGATGCGGGCCGCCAGGCGGCGCAGTTCCTCGTTGCCGTCGGCGGGGTGCGGCGCGGGGTTCGACAGGGGGGCGGGCACGGCGATCAGGTTGGAGACCAGCACGACCGCCGTAAGGACGGCGGCGACCGCCGCCGCTGCCAGGATCGGCAGCCCTCGAAGGCCCCGTCGCGGCTGGACCGCGGCAGGGGAGGCGACCGGTGCGAGGCTCTCGGGGGACACCAGTTCCGCGCCGGCGGTGAAGGCGTCGCGGAGCCGGTCCTCGATGTCACGGGTCATCGTTCCTCCTCCAGTTCGGCGGCGAGCGCACGCAGCGCACGGGATGCCGTCGACTTGACCGTTCCGCGGCTGATCCCCATCACCTGGGCGATCTCCGCCTCCGACAGTTCAAGGTAGAAACGCAGCACCAGCACCTCGCGCTGGCGCCGCGGCAGATCCCGGACGGCCTGGAACACCTGCCGCCGGGTCTCACCCAGCAGCGCCGCGGCCTCGGCCGACCAGAGCGGAACCTCGCGTTGGCCGCGGAACTGCCCGATGACCGCCCTGCGCCGCAACACCATCCGGCTTCCGTTGAGCACGGCCGTGCGCAGGTAGGGCAGCACCTGTTCGTGGTCGGCCAGCGCGCTCCACCTGCGATACACCGCGGCGAAGGCGTCCTGGACCACGTCCTCGGCGGTCTCCTGGTCGCCGACCAGCAGGAACGCCAGCCGTACCAGGGCGAGCCGGTGAAAGAGGAATAACTCGGTCACCGCCGCGTCAACCGACGCCGCGGCGGCCGGAGAACGGGGAGGGCCGTGAGTGATGTCGAACTGCATGTCTTCTCCATGCGCGAGCACCCGCGAAGGTTGCGTCACGCCGGCACGATTCTGGCGAGAAGCTCGACCTCCAGCGGAGTTCCACATGCGACCGCCGCCTGACGACGAAGCCTGGAGCTCACCCGGGTCCCGCGTCCGCGGCCTTGAGGGCTTCGAGCAGTTCGGCGGGTGGCGTGTCGCGGCCGGCGGTGAGTGCGGCGGCGAAGGCCGTCCCGCCGAGCTCCGCGCGAAGGGCGCGCCGCAGCCGGCTGTCGCCCGGCCCGCCTGCCCCGCCCGCATCGTCGGGGCCGTCGGGGCCGTCGGGCCCGCCGGGGCCGGTGGGTGTCGCGGCGCCCAGCAGCCGGGCCGAGCGGGCCGCGAAGCCGGCGGCGTGTTCGGTCTCGGCGAGCAGCCGCAGGCCGGCGGCGATCAGGTTGTGGTCGTTGAGGGAGATCGCGGTGCCGGCGCCCTGGAGGAGATGGCGTCGCGCGCGCCGGTGGTCGCCGCGCGAGGCGGCCGCGCGGCCGAGCCCCAGACGGCAGTAGGTCGCGCAGCGAAGGTCTCCGATGCGGTGGAACTCCGGCAGGAGTTCGGTGAGGAGCGCCGTCGCCGCCTCCTGGTCGTCGCCGTGCTGGGTGAGGCGGGCCCGGTGGAGCTGGGCGTGCAGGCGTTCGTGGTCGCTTCCCGTGCTCAGGGCGAGGTCGAGCGCCTCGTTCAGGCAGGTCTCGGCCTCCGCCAGGCGAACCTCGTCGCGGATCAGTCGGCCCGCGAGGTGGTTGAGGCAGTTGGCGCGTTTCACGTGGTCGCCGAGGCGGCCGAACAGGTCCGCCGCGGCGCGGAGCCGGTCCACCGCGGTCGCGGTGTCGCTCGCCATGCTCCCGAGCACGGACAACGCCAGCGCGTGATGCCAGTCGTCGCCCAGCCGTTCGAAGACCGCGGCCGCGCCGTCGAGCGCCCGGGCCGCCTCGGCGTGCCCGCGCCGGTAGAGCGCCACCTGGCCGGCCGCCAGGGCGGCCGACGCCTGCTCCTCCTCGGTCGCCGCGTGCTCCGCCGCCCGGCGGGCCAGCTCCAGCGCCCTGTCGGTGTCCTGGTAGCAGAGCAGCAGGCAGGACGTGATCGCGGCGCGGACCCCGGCGGAGCCGTCCGGGAGCGGACGGTCGAGCAGCGCGTTCACCCAGGTGAACAGCTCGCCGCGGGCCCCGAGGATCTCCCATCCGGTGCCGATGCCGGTGAGCAGCCCCCAGGCCGCGGCGGTGTCGCCGGAGTCGAGGGCGCGTCCCATGGCCGTCCGCAGGTCGGTCCAGCGGTCGGCGAACCAGCGCAGGGCCGCCGGCTGGTTCTGGCCGCGCAACGCGGGGGCGAGCGACACGGCGTGGGTCAGATGGTGGCGGGCGTGGCGGTCGTGGATCTCCTCGTACTCCTGCCGTTCGGCCAGCCTGTTGCCGGCGAACTGGCGGACGCTGTCGAGCAGGCGGTACCGCGTCTCCCCGCCCTGGCGGCGAGCGGAGATCAACGAACGGTCCAGCAGACGCGGGAAGAGCCGGGTGAGACCGGCGCCGGTGAGCGGCGGCGCGGCCAGCACCAGCGTCGCGGTGTCGTAGTCGAACTCGCCCGGGAACACCGAGCAGCGGTCCAGCAGAAGACGCTCGTCGCCGTCCAGCAGGTCGTAGCTCCACCGCAGGGCCTCCTCCAGGGTGCGGTGGCGGTTGGGCCGCGGCGCGTCGGTCAGCAGCGCGAACCGGTCGTCGAGCAGGCGGAGCAGCTCGCCGGGCGAGGCGAACCGGGTGCGTGCGGCGGCCAGTTCGATGGCCAGCGGCAAGCCGTCCAGGCGGCGGCAGATCGTCGCGACCACCGCCGCGTCGGCCGGCGTGACGGCGAGGCCGGGCACGACGGCGGCCGCGCGGTCGGTGAACAGCCGGACGGCGGCGCAGTCCAGGATCTCGCCGGGCTCGGCGCCCTCGCCGGGCACCGGCAGCGGCGGCACCTGGTAGACGACCTCGCCGCTCACCCGCAGCGGCCCATGGCTGGTCGCCAGCACGCGCAGCCCGCCGGCCGCCGCCAGCAGCCCGGCCAGCAGGGCCGCGACGGCGTCGGCGACGTGCTCGCAGTTGTCCACCAGCAGCCAGCACGGGCCCGCCCGGACCGCGGCGACGAGCTGCGGGCCGAGGTCCCTGCCGTCGCCGCCCGCCCCGAGCGCGTCGGCGAACGCCCGCTCGACCGGCCTGCCGGGCGCGGCCGAGGCCAGATCGACCAGGACCGCGGGAGCCGGCCCGGCCGCCTCGTGGGCCAGGCGCAGGGCGAGGCGCGTCTTGCCGATGCCCGCGGGCCCCGTCAGGGTCACCATGCGGCCGCCGGCGACCAGCCCGGCCAGGTCGCGAAGCTCGCGCTCCCTGCCGACGAACGACGACAACGGCCTGGGCAGGGCGTGCGCCCGGCGCCGGAGCCGCGCCGCGCCCTCGACCAGGTCCCGCCTGGCCGGGTGGCCGAGCTTGCGCAGCAGGGACGACACATGGCTCTCCACGGTCCGCTCGGACAGCCTGAGCCGGTCGGCGATCTCCCGGTTCGCCAGCCGGTCACCGACCAGCCAGAAGACCTCCGCCTCCCGCTTGGTGACCCCGGCGGACCGTAACGCCTCCGGCAGCGCGGCGTCCTTCATGACGCGAATCATCCCCCAGAAAAGCTCCGTACTGAGCACGGATGTGCCGGCTTCGAGCATGAGGTGTGATGGCGGAAGCCTCCTGAAAGGACCCGCGCATGGCAAGCTCCGTTACCGAAATGATCGCGCACGCTCGCGCACGGATACGCAACCTGTCGGTCGCAGAGGTGGCCGAGGCCCTGGAGTCGGGCACGGCGACCCTGATCGACCTGCGCGAACCGGGCGAGATCGCCCGCGACGGCAGGGTTCCCGGCGCGGTCCTCGCGCCGCGCGGCATGCTGGAGTTCTGGGCCGATCCGGCCAGTCCCCACCATCGGCCCGAATTCGATCCCGCCGCCACGACCATCCTGTACTGCGCGTCAGGCGGCCGTTCCGCGCTCGCCGCCCTGGCGCTGCGGGAACTCGGCTACGCCGACGTCGCCCACCTCGACGGAGGGCTCACCGCCTGGAAGGAGCACGGCCGCCCCGTGACCCTCCAGGCGGAGGAGGAACGCCGGTGAACGGGGACGCGCTCGGAGCGGCGTTCGCGCGGGCGCTGGCCGCCAAGGACCGCGCCACGCTGCACGCCCTGCTCGGCGACCCGGTCGACTTCAAGGCGCTCACCCCCGGAGCCCACTGGGACGCCGACGACCCCGGCGAGGTCGTGGACCGCATCATCCTCGGCCAGTGGTTCGAACCCGGCGACGACATCGAACGTCTCCTGCACGTCGCCACCGGCCACGTGGGCGACCGGAACCATCTCGCCTACCGCCTCCAGGTGCGAACCGGCGCCACCCGTCACCTGGTCGAACAGCAGGTCTACTACGGCGTCGCCGGCGAGCGCATCGCCTGGCTGCGTATCCTGTGCTCCGGCTTCCGGCCCGTCCCGGACGGGGAGCCGTCGGAGGACTGATGTTGTTCATGGTGATCGAACGCTTCCGCGGCCAGGACGCCAAGGCCGTCTACCGGCGGTTCCGGGAGAAGGGCCGGATGACCGGCGAAGGTCTGGTGTTCGTCTCCAGCTGGGTGACGGCCGACCTGAGCCGCTGCTTCCAGCTCATGGAATGTGACGACATCGCACTCCTGCAACGCTGGGTCGCCGAGTGGTCGGACCTCGTCGAGTTCGAGATCGTGCCGGTGGCGCCCGGAGCCGCGACCGCCGCCGCCCTTGACGGCTGATCCGGACGTCGCCGGTCAGAGCATCGGACGTGGGTACCCGGCCGGGGGAGTGCCCAGCAGCCACGGCTGGTGCACGTGGGCGGCGGGCACGCCGGCGAGCTCGGGCACGTGGCGGCGCACGTAGTCGCCCGCCGGGTCGTACCGCTGGGCCTGGCGCAGCGGGTTGAAGGCGCGGTTGGGACGCGTGTCGTTGCCGGTGCCGGCGATCCACTGCCAGTTGCCCGAGTTGTTGGCCACGTCGCCGTCGAGGAGGTGCTCGAAGAAGTGCCGGGCGCCGGCCCGCCAGTCGATCCCGAGGACCTTGACCAGGTAGGAGGCGACGATGAGGCGGGCCCGGTTGTGCATCCAGCCCTCGGCCAGGAGCTGGCGCATGCCGGCGTCCACGATGGGCAGCCCGGTCATGCCCTCCCGCCAGGCCTGCAGCGCGTCCTCGTCGTCGCGCCAGCGGTGGCCGCGGGGGCGGTAGTCGTCCCGGTTGATCCGCGGGAAGGCGTGGGCGACCTGGTGGTGGAAGTCGCGCCAGCACAGCTGGCGGACGAACGGCTCGCTGCCCGCGGCCAGGTGGGCCAGTTCCAGCGGCGAAAGGCAGCCGAACCTCAGGTACGGGCTCAGCCGGGAGGTGCGGTCGCCGGCCAGGTCGTCGTGGCCGTCGGCGTACCCCGGCAGGGCGCGGCGGATCCACCGGCGGGCGCGGTCGCGGGCGGCGGTCTCGCCGCCGGGCACGGGTTCCGGCCGGGGCGGGCCCGGCAGCCGCCCGGCGTCGAGGCCGCGGGGCGTGGGGACGTGGTCGGGGGCCGCGAGCAGGGGACGGCGCCGGTGCCGGCTCCAGGCGCGCCAGTACGGCGTGAAGACCCGATAGTGATCGCCGCCCCCGGACGGGGTGAGCGTGCCGGGCGGCACCACCGTGACCCCCGGGAAGAGCTCGTACGCGATCCGTTCGCGAGCCAGCCGGTCCTGCCTGCGCCTGGCCAGCAGGCTGACGTCGGCACTGGCGAAGACCGCCTCGGCTCCGGTTTCCTGGACGAGCCTCATGGTCTCGGTCACGACGTCGCCGTGCCGTACGACCAGGTCCCCGCCACGCGCCCGCAAGGACGCCCGCAGGTCGGCCAGGCACTCCAGCAGGAAGCCGCGGCGGCGGCCGGCGGGGACGGTCTCGTCCAGCACGAACAGGGGGAGCACGGCGCGGGCGCGCTCGCAGGCGGCCGTCAGGGCCGGGTGGTCGTGCACCCGCAGGTCCCTGTTGAGCAGAACGATCACCGTGTCCATCGACGGTCCCTTCACGGCCCCCCGCGGCCTGCCGCGACCGTGCACCTCCCCCATGCCTCACAGATGCCCCGCCGGCCGCGCCCGCACGCGCGCGGCGGCAGTGCTGGTGGACGTGACGATGACCGGCCCGCTCCGGCATGAGGCCCGAGGGACGGGGAAGGTGCGTGGGCATGGCATTGTGCCTGGTGACCGGGGCGACGGGGTACATCGGCGGGCGGCTGGCGCCTGAGCTGCTGGCCGCCGGTCACGACGTGCGGTGCATGGTGCGCTCGGCCGGACGCCTGCGCGATCTGCCGTGGGCCGACCGGGTCGAGGCCGTCGAGGCCGACGCCACCGACGCCGAGCGCACGCGCCGGGCGCTGGACGAGGTGGACGTCGCGTACTACCTGATCCACGCGATGGGGACGAGCGGCCGGTTCGCCGAGCGGGACCGCCTGGCGGCGCGCACGTTCGCGGCCGCGGCGGCCGAGGCGGGCGTGCGCCGGATCGTCTATCTGGGCGGGTTGACCGCGGACGAGCGGCTCTCGCCGCACCTGTCGTCGCGGGCCGAGGTGGGGGAGATCTTCCTGCGCGGCGCGGTCCCGGCGGTGGTGCTGCGGGCCGCGGTGATCATCGGGTCGGGGTCGGCCTCGTTCGAGATGCTGCGATACCTGACCGAGCGGTTGCCGGTGATGACGACGCCGCGCTGGGTGCGCAGCCGGACGCAGCCGATCGCGGTGCGGGACGTGCTGCGCTACCTGGTGGCGTGGGCGGATGCGCCGGGAACGGTCAACCGGGGGTTCGACATCGGCGGGCCTGATGTCCTCACATATGCCGACATGATGCACGGCTATGCCGCGGTGGCCGGGCTGCCGCCGAGGTTGATCATCCCGGTGCCGCTGCTCACCCCCCGGCTGTCGAGCCTGTGGGTGGGGCTGGTCACGCCCGTCCCCGCGAGCATCGCGCGCCCGCTGGTGGAGTCGCTGCGCAACGAGGCCGTGTGCGGCGAGCACGACATCGCCCGCCACGTCCCCGACCCCGAGGGCGGGCTGGTCGGCTTCCGGCGGGCGGTGTCGCTGGCGCTGATGAAGATCAAGGAGGCCGACGTCGCCACGCGCTGGTCCTCGGCGTCCACGCCGGGCGCGCCGAGCGATCCGCTGCCCACCGATCCCGACTGGGCGGGCGGCAGCCTGTTCGTGGACGACCGCAGCCTGGTCGTGCAGGCCGGTCCGGAGGCGTTGTGGCAGGTGATCGAAGGCATCGGCGGCCGTAACGGCTGGTACTCGTTGCCCATGGCGTGGCAGTTGCGGGGCCTGGCCGACCGGCTGGTGGGCGGGGTGGGGCTGCGGCGCGGCCGGCGCGATCCGGCCCGGCTGCGGGTGGGCGACTCGATCGACTTCTGGCGGGTGGAGGAGGTGCTGCCCGGACGGCTGCTGCGGCTGCGCGCCGAGATGCGGCTGCCCGGACTGGCCTGGCTGGAGCTCGGCGTCACCCGCTCCGGCGGCCGGACGATCTACACGCAACGTGCCATTTTCCATCCGCACGGCCTGCTCGGCCATCTGTACTGGTGGGCGATCTCGCCCTTCCACGGCCTGATCTTCGGCCGGATGCCGGTCAACGTGGCCGCCGCGGCCCGCCGCAGGGATCGGTCCGCGGCTACGAGCTGACCAGCGCCAGATCGAGCACGTCGATGCCGACCGGGGTGCGCTCGGTCGCGATCCGGCTCAGCGACCACGGACCGGGGAAGCGGTGCAGCAGTGCGTGCACCGCGATCGCGACCTCGTGCCGGGCCAGGTGCGCGCCGAGGCAGAAGTGCACACCGTGGCCGAAGGAGAGGTGCTCGTCGGACGTCCGGTCGAGCCGGAACTCCTGCGGCTCGGCGAACACCCGGGGATCCCGGTTGGCCGAGAGCACCATGGCGACCACCCGCCGGCCGGCCTCGACGGGGTGCCCGGCGATGTCGGCCGGGCCGGTGGTGAAGGTCGGTGCCGCCGATCGGGGGCAGGAACCGCAGCACCTCCTCGACGGCGGCGGGCACCAGCCAAGGGGCGGCACGCAGCCGGGCCGGCGCCTCGGGGTGGGCCGCCAGGCACAACACGGTGTTGACCAGCAGGGTCCTGGTCGTCTCGTGACCCAACTCCCGGACACGCGGTGGGCCAGGTCGGCGGGCACGGGCAACGCGGTCACCCGTGCAGTCAACCCGGCGACCGCCGCGACCGCCACCGATCAACCGGGCCGCGGACGCCCGACGGGCGCCACAGCCGCGGGACCCGGCGAGGCACGCCGGATCCGCACCCGATCAGCCGGACGAGCCCTGCGGGCCGGCGTCCAGCTTGACCTCGTTCAGCCGGCCCGTGGCGACGTCGTAGACGAACCCGCGGACGGAGTCCTTGTGCGGGATGAACGGGTCGGCCTGGATGCGCCTGGCCGACTGGCGCACGTCCGCCTCCAGGTCCTGGAACGCCTCGGCGGACCAGTCGGGCTTGACGCCGACCTCCTGGTAGATGTCGTGCTTGAAGCCGTCGTCGGTGAAGGTGAGCATGCCGCAGTCGGTGTGGTGGATGAGGATGATCTCGCGGGTGCCCAGGAGGCGCTGGCTGATGGCCAGGCTGCGACGTTCGCCGGCGGTGACGACGCCGCCGGCGTTGCGGATCACGTGCGCGTCGCCCTCGCGCAGGCCGAGCAGGCCGTAGACGTTGAGCCGGGCGTCCATGCAGGCAAGCACGGCCACACCCCGGGCGGGCGGCAGCGGCAGGTCGCCGGAGTCGAAGGCGGCGGCGTAGCGTTCGGAGTTGGCGATCAGCTGGTCGGTGACGCTCATGGGGGACGTCCTCCTGTCACGTGCCGCGGCCCGCGGTCATAGTCCACATTCCCTACTGACTGTACATGTTATTGCCTCGCTGTGTAGCCCCCCTGCGTCGACGGCGAACACGGCGGTCGGCGACGGCGGAGGCGGACAGGAGGGTCGCGGTGGAGAGGCTGCCCCAGAGGGCGGCCGGGCCGTGGCTGGCGAGGGCGGTGATGACCGCCGGGGAGACGGCGAGGCCGAAGCCCGTGGAGAGCTGGAAGCGGGCGAGGGCGCGTCCCAGAAGACGGGCCGGCGCGAGGGCGGTGACGAGCGCCGTCGCGCTGCCGGCGTAGACGATCTCGCCCATGGTGCAGACCACGGACACCACGGCGACGGCCGGGACACCCCAGCCGGGCCCCAAGGAGGTGGCCGCGAGGAAGCCGAGGTAGGACGCGGCGAGCAGCACGCCGGCGAACGCCAGCACGGTCCGCCGCGAGAAGCGGGACAGCAGGACGGTCACCGGCACCTGCAAGGTCACCACCAGCACCGTGTTGGCCACGAAGACGGCCGCCGGCCACACCGGGGACGCGTGCATCTGCGTCACCAGGACCAGGGGCACCGCGATCTCGGGGACGTTGAGGCAGAAGACGTAGACCACGTTGGCGGCCAGCAGCGCGCGCATCCGGGGCGCGGGCCCGCCGGTCACGTCCGTGGCCGCAGCGGCGGCCGGACGCGCACGCAGGCGCACCGACCACGCCAAGGCCGCCGCGGCAAGATAGGCGAGCCCGGTGACGGCCGCCAGCGACTGCAACGCGGCGGCGCCGCCCGCCAGGCACGCGGTGGCGAGCAGGGCGCCCACGCCCAGAGCGGCGTTGCGCAGCGCGCGGCCCGCCGCGAGGGCGGCGTCGCGGTCGCGGCCGTGGGCGACCGTGGCCACGAGAGCCGCGTGGGCGGCCGGCCATGCCTGGTTGCCGATGCCGAGGAAGAGCGCCGCCGTCGCGAACAGCCAGACGTGCCCCGCCGGAGCGGCCAGCAGCAGCGCCACCCCCAGCACCCGCACCAGCATCGACGCGGCCACGACCGTGCTGCGTGCGCCCCGGTCCAGCCATCGGCCGACCGCGGGCATGCACACCAGGCCCACGACGACGCCGGCCGTCATGGCGATGCCGGTTACCGGCGCCGACAGCCTCAGCACCGTCACCCCGTAGAGCAGCAGGAAGGGCCGCAGCAGGCCGGTGCCGAGCGCGTCCACGGCCAGGGCGACGGCGTAGCGGGGGCCTCCGGAGGCGCGGACGAGGGCGCGCGGCCGGATCGTGGTGGTGGATGCCATGGCGTCAACCATGCGTCCGGCCGCCCGGGACGGCTCCGCCAGTTGACGGACACCGTCAACCGACGCGGTCGTCTGCCGTCCGGCCAGGGATGATGTGGGGATGACGCTGAGGATCGACATCGGCGGCCTGCCGTCCGGACGGCTGCGGTTCGCCGCCTCCCCGCTGGCCGAGCTGACCGCGATGCTGCACGTGCTGGCCGAACCCGGGCACCACCCGCAGCTCGCCGGCTGGGCCGGGGACGTCTGGGCCGGGCTGCGGCCGGAGCTGGCCGAGCGGCTCAGGGAGGCGGAGTTCCTCTGGCGTTCCTCACGAGCCGACTTCCTGGTCCCCGCGCGTCCCCGGCCGACCCTCGCCGAGGAGCTGGACGATGTCGACCGGATCGACGACGAGACCTACGTGACCGCCGCGCTCATCACCACGTGCGGCAGCAACCGGGTGCACTTCGCCGCGCCGTCGCCGCTCACCGACGCGACGGCGCGCGAGCGGGCGCTGGACCTGGCCCAGGCCCGCGGCGCGCTCCAGGAGGCGTTCGCGGAACGGCTGCTCGCGGACCCGGCAGCCGTGCGGGCGCGGGTGCGCGAGACCCTCGAACAGTGCGCCGAGGCGTTCTTCGACGCCGCCTGGACGGGCGTCGCCGCACAACTGGCCACCGACCTGCGCCTGAAGAACGACCTGCTGAAGCGCCAGGGCCTCGGGGCGGCGCTCGCGTCCGTCTCCGGCGCCGTCACCCTGGCGCCGGACGGCACCCGCATCGTCGTGGACAAGCTGCAGGACAACGCCACCACCGCCCACGGCACGGGGGTCACCTTCCTCCCCAGCGTCTTCGGCCGCCCGCACCTGGTGGTGGTGCACGCGCCCGGATGGCAGCCGGTGGTGCAGTACCCCGTGGCCGAGGCGGGGCCGTCGGAGCCGGTGTCGCTGGAGACGGTCACGCTGCGGCTGGAGGCGCTGGCGCATCCGGTGCGGCTGCGGCTGCTGCGCACCCTGGCCCGCGGCCCGCACACCACCGGCGAGCTGGCCCACGCCTGGGAACTCTCACCTCCGGAGGTCTCCCGCCACCTCGCCGTCCTGCGCCGCGCGGGCCTGCTCACAGCCCGGCGGCACGGCCGTTATGTCCGTTACACCGTCAATGTCCCCGACCTGACGGCGTTGGGCGCGGATCTGCTGACGGCCGTACTGCGCTGAGCGGCTTCGGCTGTCAGGCTGAGGAGGTTCGAGCCGATCCTTTCGTGGAGATCCTTTCGTGGAGGTCAGATGCGCGCAGGCGTCGTGGTCGCCGCCCAGCCCGGTGTGGAGGATCTCGCCGTGCGGGCCGAGGAGCTGGGCCTGCACAGTTTCTGGGTGAACGACAGCCCGATGCTCCACGGGGACCCCTTCGTCGCCCTGGGGCTGTGCGCGAAGGCCACCAGCCGCATCAGGCTGGGCGTCGGCGTGACCTCACCGGCGCTGCGCTCGGCCCCGGCCGCCGCGAGCGGGCTGGCCAGCCTCAACGCCCTGGCGCCGGGCCGGATCATCTGCGGGGTCGGCACCGGGAACACCGCCCGGCGCACGCTGGGCATGCGGCCGGCCTCGGTGGCGGCGATGGAGGACTTCACCGCCGCGCTGCAGGACCTGTGTGCCGGGCGGAGCGTCGAGTACCGCGAGGGCGACCGGGCCCGCGACGTCCGGTTCCTGCACGCCGGGGCGCACGTGCACACGGACGACCCGATCGAGTTCGTCGTGGCCGCGCTCACCGGGCCGAAGGCCGCCGCCGTCGCCGGCCGCCGCGGCACCGGCCTGATCTCCTTCGGCCTGCTCGACCCCACCGCCTGGCGCGCCCTGCACGACGCCCGCCGCCACGCCGCCCGCGGCGCACCCCGCGACCCCGCCTCCTACGTGGTCACCGCACTGCACGTACTGGACCAGGACGAGGATCCCCGCGGCGACGCGGCCAGGGACGCGACCGGCCACCTCGTCCTGTCACTGCTGACCTTCGCCGCCGACACGGCCGCCGACACGGACGCCTTCGCCGGGCGTCTGGACCCCGGGGAACGCGAGGCCGTGCGGCGACTTCTCGACCGGCGCGGCACCACCGCCACCGCGCCCGACCGGCACGCCAAGCTCTATCCCGGCTACCTCGGACGCATCGCGCCGGAGGATCGCGACCTGATCCTGCCCTCGCTGATGAACACCCTGGCCCTGGTCGGCACCCGCGACGACCTCCGCGCCCGCATCGCCACCCTCGAACGGGCCGGCGTCGACGAACTGCTCATCCAGCCGGTGATCGACCCACCCGCCGAGATGGCCCGCCTGGCCGAACTCCTCGCCTGACAGGACCCGCCGCGCACGGGACCGAGCACGGCGAGCAGCCCGACACCGCCGCTCGCGCCGGGCCGCCGCGCAGGAGCAGCAGGACGCCTTTCCGCCCGCCGGCGGCCGGATCTTCATCTGCGCACCCGCCCTCCCTGGACGACGTGGGCGACCTCACCGATCGTCTCGATGTCGGCGAACGGATCTCCCGCGACGACGACGAGATCCCCGCGCGCGCCGGGCCGCAGGACACCCAGATCGGGCCGGCCGAGCAGCCGCGCGGCCTGCGAGGTGGCGGCCCGGAGCGCGGCCAGGGGCGTCATCCCCTCCGACACCAGCACCACGAACTCCCGCCAGCTGTCCTCGAACGGAACGGTCCCCGCGTCCGTGCCGAAGGCGACGGGGACCTGACCCGACAGCAGGCGGCGTGCGTTGCGCAGGATGTCGTCGGCCACCGGCGCCACCTTGTCCCGCGCGCCCGCCGGCTGGCCCAACCAGAACCGCGGGTCGTCGAGATGGTCGATGTAGACGTGGCAGGCCCATCGGGTGGGCACCAGAGTCGTCCGGTGTTCCGCCATGATGCGCAGGGTCTCGTCGGTGGCGAAGGTGCCGTGTTCCACGCTGCGGACGCCCGCGCGCACGGCCCGGCGGACGCCCTCGTCGAAGTGCGCGTGCGCGGCGCTGGGCAGGTTCAGGTCACGGGCCGCCGCCACCAGGGCGGTCATCTCCTCCTGGGTGTAGGCGACGGTGTCCGCCGCGTCCGCGGGGCTGACGAAGCCGCCGGTCGCGGCGAACTTGATCCAGTGGGCGCCCAGCTGGCGCTCGATCCTGACCTGGCGGACGACCTCGTCCACCCCGTCCGCGACCGCCGCCGCGCCGCCTCCGTAGGGCGGCTGCAGGGTGGAACGGGGATCGCCGTGGCCGCCGCGGGCGGAGATGATGTGGGGGGCCACGAGCATGCGCGGCCCCTCGATCAGCCCGGCCTCCACGGCGCGGGCCAGCTCCACCGTCACCGGGTCCGCGGTGGGGCAGCCCAGGTCACGGACGGTGGTGAAGCCGTGCGTCAACAGGGTCCGTAACGCGGGCAGCGCGTCGAGGGCCTGACGGGAGGCGGGTCTGCCGCCCGTGCCGTCACCGGAGGCCACGTGCACGTGACAGTCGATGAGGCCGGGCAGCGCCGTCCCGGACGCCTCCAGGACGCGGGTCCCGCGCGGACGCTCCACGCGCGTGCCGGTCTCGACGATCCGGTCGCCGCGCATGAGCACCTCGAAGGGGCGCAGACAGTCGTCGCGCAGGCCGTCCCAGCCCTGCGCGGCGGTGACGAGGAGGTGCGGCTCGCCCGGGCCGGTCATCGGCCCAGGACCTTCGGCAGGAGGCCGGGACGGTGGGCGGTGGCCGGCTCCAGGGCGGGCGGCGGCCAGATCTCCTCGTAGGCGCAGCCCATCTGGAGCAGATGGGCGTCGGCGCCGGCAGGCGCGCACAGTTCGAGCCCGACGGGAAGCCCCTCCGCGGTCAGGCCGGCGGGCAGGCTCAGCGCGGGCAGGCCGAGGACGCCGGCCCAGTCGGTGTTCCGGATAAAGGTGGGGAAGGTGGGGTGTTCCCGGCCGTCGATCACCACGGACTCCTCGCAGGCGAACGGCTGGGCAGGCAGTGGAGTGGTGGGATAGACGAGGGCGGCCAGCCGGTGGGCCCGCTGATGGTCCGACAGCGCGCCGGCCAGACGGGAGAGGTTCTCGCACGCCGCCCGGTAGTCGGCGGCCGACGCGCGCGCCGGGCCGAGGGCGTCGTTCAGCGCCGCCCGCACGCCGGGCGAGGCGACCTGGGCGAGCACCTCGTCGAGGGTGGGCGCGGGCGACGTCTGGGCCAGGTAGTAGGGGATCTCCCAGGCCGCCTCGTACATGGCCACCGTCATGGCGTCGCGGGCGAGCGACGCGCCGGCGCCCGCCGGAAGGCCGGCCTCGACCAGCACGGCGCCGGCCGAGCTCAGCTCCTCCAGGCGGCGTTCGGCCACCGCGGCCAGCGACGGGTCCAGCCCTTCCCAGAACGGCCGGCGGGGCACGCCCAGCCGCAGCCCCGCCCAGCGCACCGGTTCGGGGGCGGGGCCGGGCGCGGCCACGACGGAGTCGAGCAGCACGATGTCGCGCATGGTGCGGGTCAGGAAGCCGGCGGTGTCCCTGGTGCGGGAGAGCAGAAGCAGGCCGCGCTGCGGATACCGGCCCGCGGACGGGCGGTAGCCGAACACGGCGCACAGGGCCGCCGGGATCCGCACGGAACCTCCGGTGTCGGTGCCGAGACCGGCCGGAGCCAGGAAGGCGGCCACGGCGGCGGCGCTGCCGCTGCTGCTGCCTCCGGCGAACCGATCGGCGGCCCACGGGTTGCGGACGGGGCCGAAACCGGGATTGTTGCCGGTGATGCCGACGGCCAGCTCGTGCATGTTGGTCTTGCCGAGCGCCAGTGCGCCGGCGGCGCGCAGCCGCCGCCAGATCTCGGCGTCCCGCCCGGGACTATGGGCGCGCAGCGCCGGCGTGCCGGCGGTGGTGGGATGACCGGCGACGTCGACGTTGTCCTTGACCGCGATGAGGACGCCGTGCAGGGGGCCGCGCCGGTCCGCCGTGTCGGCCTGCGCGGCGGCGTCGAGGACGGCGCGCTCGTCGCACGAGACGAACGCGCCGAGCGACTCCTCCGCGCATCGCCGGAGCAGACATTGCGCGTATTCGGAAACGGATATGCGCCTGTCCCGAATTGCGTTGACGGCCGCTTTCGAACTCCAGGCGGCCACGTCGTCACACATGAGCGTTCACCTTTCAGGGGCGCCGCACGAGCCGGCCACAACCCAACGTAACACCTCCGGGCGGGACGGAATGTCGGGCCCCTCATGGGGCCGGAACGAGAGTTCGGCCGACACTCAGGAGGCTTTTGCGGCCGGTGAGATGAAAGCCGCGAAAAGTCTGTTGTTAAGGCGCGAATATCCTGGGTAATCGTGCCGACCGACCGGAATCACCGGACGGCGGAGTTGACATGGGAACCGTTCTCGACGAGGTGACCGAGGATTCCTGGCTGCGCGGTCATTTCAGGGACGCCGAATGGGTGGCGGAATACCTGGACGCCGGCGCGCCGTCCGGCGACCCGATATACCTCAGCCTGGGGGAGACGTGGTCGGAGGCGCCTGAGGGGCTGGCCCGTCTGCTCGGCAGCGGGCTGCCGTCGTACGCGCACGGATACGTCATCTCCCAGTACGGCCTGCCCGCTCTGCAACGCCTGCTGCGCGGTTACATCGCCCGCACCCACGCCCTGCCCCCCGGCTTCACCGCGGGCGCCGGCTTCGAGGTCGCCGTCACGTGCTCGGGGACCAGGAACGCCATGTTCGACTACGGACGGCTGATCCTGGCCGACGCGCCGCGCACCGCGTCCCCCACCGTCATCGCTCCCGCGCCCGGCTGGGACTACCGGGGGGTGTTCGCCGGGCTGGGTTTCCGGATGACCTACCTGCCGCTGGCGGCCTCGCAGGGCTTCCAGCCCGCACCGGAGGCGCTGCGCGAGGCGCTGGCGCGGGCGGGCGATCCGCGCGGAGTCATCGTCGTCATCAACGCCCAGCACAATCCCACCGGCGTCAACTGGGACGAAGACCTCGTCGCCGACATGGTGCGCCTGACCGTCGAGGCGCGGGCGAACCTGCTCATCGACGACGCCTACTACGGGGTCACCGATCCGGGCACCGCGCCGACCAGCGCCCTGCGGCTGCTCGCCGAACGGCTCGCCCGTCCAGGCGCCGGGGACCGGCCCGTCCGCTGGCTGGCCGTGCGCTCCCTGGGCAAACAGTTCAACTGCAACGGCTGGGGCATCGGGGTCAGCATCGCGCCGCCGCCGATCCTGGACAGACTCGTCAACGACTTCCAGCTCCAGCGCTCCTTCACCGCCGCGGTGCCGTTGCAGAACGCCATGGCGAGGTGGCTGGACGGCGGCGAGTCCGAGCCGTACCTGCGGGCGTTCCGGCAAGGATGCGCCGACAAGCGGGCATGGGCGGCCGACTTTCTCCGGCAGGAGCTCGGCTGTCCCGCCGAGGCGCTCTGCCCGGGAAACTGCACCAGCTACTTCCTGTTCCGGGTGCCGCCGCCGTACGCGGCGGACGCGCGCGACGGCGTCACCCGGTTCCGCCGCGACTGCCTGCGCCGTGCCGGGGTGCTGCTGGGCGCCGGCACCATGACCCCGCAGGCGGCGCCCGAGGAGGGACAGGCCATGGCCGTCCCCTACGTGCGGATGTTCCTCGGCCCGCCGCTGAGCAGCGTCGAGACGGCGCTGCACCGGCTGGCGGAGGCCGGGATGAACTGGGAGCGGTCATGCTGAGACGTCGTCGGCGCGCGACCGCCCCCGCCGGCCTGACCTACGAGAACTACCTCTGCCTGGACCGGCTGCTCGGCGCCCAGCGCCCGGTCTCGGAGCCGCCGCACCACGACGAGTTGCTGTTCATCGTGCAGCACCAGACGACCGAGCTGTGGGTGAAGCTGATCCTGCACGAGCTCGACGACGCGATCCGCGAACTCCGGCACGACCGGCTCCGATCGGCGTTCCGCTCCCTCGACCGGATCTTCGTGATCCAGCGGCAGCTCATCGAGCAATGGTCGGTCATCGCCACTCTCAAACCCGACCGTTTCGCCGAGTTCCGCCCCGTACTCGGGGGCGCCACCGGCTTCCAGTCCGTCCAGCTCCGGATGCTGGAGTACCGGCTCGGCGACAAGCGCCCCGAACTGGTCGAGGAGTACGACGGGTCCGTGCGGCAGGACGCCCTGCGCGCGGCGATCGCGCAGCCGACGGTGTACGACGAGTTCATCCGGTTCCTGCACCGGGCAGGGCATCCTGTCCCCGCCCGCCACCTCGACCGCACCCACAGCTGTCACGAGGAACCCGACCAGGAGATCGTCGCCGTGCTCCGCCGCGTCTACGAGGACCAGCGGGCCCACGCCGCCGAGTACGAGATGGCCGAACGCCTGGTGGAGCTGGAGGAGCGGCATCAGATGTGGCGGTTCCGCCACATGCGCACCGTGCGGCGCGTCATCGGCGACAAGCGGGGGACCGGCGGCTCCCGCGGCGTGCCGTACCTGGCCTCCCTGGTCGACCGGCCGCTCTTCCCCGAGATCTACGCCGCCCGCACCGTTCTCGACCCCTGACCGGCACCGCACTCACGCGCCCAGGAGCCCCGCCATGAGCGACCGACCTCAGGACCCGCGCCACCAGCGCGGCCTGGAGCTGATGAACGAGATCGACCCTGCCGACGGCGGACGCATGCTCGACGAGTTCGCCGCCATCGCCCCCGATCTCGGACGGTTCCTGGTCGAGTTCGCCTTCGCCGACATCTACAGCAGATCCGTGCTGTCGCTGCGCGAACGGCAGTTCGTCCGGCTCGCCGCCCTGGCCGCGATGGGCGTCGGCGGCGCGCCGATGCGGGCGAACATCAACTCCGCGCTGAACGTCGGCGTCCCGGTCTCCGACATCGCCGAGACGTTCATCCAGTGCCTGCCCTACGCGGGCTTCCCCCGGGTCATCACCGCGATGGAACAGCTCAAGGCCATCGTGGAGGAGCGGCCGGACCAGGACTGACCCGACCGGCACACCGGCGCACGGAACGGCGCCACACCAGGACGGCCGCCGCGGGCGCAGTGACCTGCGCCTTGTCGCTCCATGTGCCAACGCGACGTCGCGGGTTCCCGTTCCACCATCCTGACCTGCGCCTTACCCGGTCCTGACGTCCGGCCCACGTCGAGTCCGACCGGCGTTCGCGGCATGGGCCGACGGGTAGGAGGCGGCGCCTGCCGGAAGGAACCTTCCGGCGCGGCGTCCCGCACGTCGACTCCATGACCAAGGAGTTCCCATGAAGCTGGAGCGAGCCTCCGCGGCGGAGGCCGCCGCGATCCTGCCGTGGTTCGAGGACTATCTCACCCGTCCGCATCCGGAACTGGGCCGGGACAACGCGGTGTGTCCCTTCGTTCGCTCGGCCCTGGACGCGGGGACCGTCACGATCGAGGTGGCCGCGCTGGAGGAGGGGGAGGGCCTGGACGAGCTGTGCGCCGCGATGCGCGCCCAGGCCGGGCGGTTCGCCCGGCGGCGGCCGCCCGAGGGTAAGGAGGGCCTGGCCACGCTGGTCACCTTGGTGCGGGGCCTGCCCGAGCACCGTACGCCGCTGCTGGACGAAGCGCATCGGCGGGTCAAGAGAAACGTGGTGGCGGACGGGCTCATGATCGGTCAGTTCCATCCGGGCTGCCCGGAACCGGCCGCCCGCAACCCCGGGTTCGCGGTGTCGCGCGCGCCGCGCCCGCTGTTCGCGATCCGCCACATGGCCCTGCACGACATCCTGTTCCTGCACGCGGATCCGGCGACCTTCGCCGCGTACCAGGAGCGTTTCGCCGACCGATACAGCGGCGACGCCGCGCACGTCGATCCACGTTTCGCCGAGCTCTACCGGGCCGCGGCCCAAGGGCCGGGGACGACTGTGACCAAGACGCCGTACATCGACTACCAGAGCATCGACGTGCTGCTGTCGTTGCAGCACCCGCACACCCGCCAACCGGCCGAGATGTCGTTCTATCTGGTGGGCCAGGTCAAGGAACTGCTGTTCAAGCTGGTGTACGAGGAGGCCTGCGCCGCCCGGCTGGCCTTGGTCGAGGACCGCGTGGACGACGCGACCTGGGCCCTGCGGCGCGTGTGCCGGACCATCGACCTGCTGGCCGACGCCTGGTCGGTGCTGGAGACGATCTCACCGCCGGAGTTCGGCGCCTTCCGCGGCGAACTGGACGGCGCCTCCGGGATCGACTCCTACATGTACCGCATGGTGGAGTTCGTGCTCGGCCACAAGTCCGAGCAGATGGCGCGCCGGCACGCCGGGGTGCCGGGCGTGGCAGAGCAGGTCTACCGGGCTCTTCGCCAGACCAGCCTCTACGACGAGGCGACCGCCCTGCTGGCCAGGCGCGGGACGGAGACCGGTGTGCCCGGCCGTCCCGGCGAGCCCGGCGGTGAGGCGTTGCGCGCGGCATGGGCCGCCCTCTACCGCGACCGCGGGCCGGACGACGACCTGTTCCGGCTGGCCGAGGCGCTGACGGACGTGGCCGCCGCCTTCGGCAGATGGCGCTCGTGGCACCTGCTGACCGTCGAGCGCACCATCGGCGGCGTGCCCGGCACCGGCGGCACGGCAGGTGTGGGCTGGCTGCGCCGCAGCGTCGAGCACCGTTTCTTCCCCGAGCTGTGGCAGGCCAGGTCCGACCTCGGGCCGGACCACGCCCGGCCGGCACTGAACCCCGAGCACTGCCCTGCCGCCCGCGACAAGGGCTGACCCGCGCCCTCGCGCATCGCATCCCGCCCTGCCGAGCCGCCATCGAACGGAGAAAAGACCATGTCCGACGCCGACCATGTGGCCCAGGCCATTCTCGACGACTACGCCGCCCGCAGCCCCTCCTCACGGGCCGCCTTCCGAGCTGCGGCGGAGGTGCTGCCCGGCGGCGACACACGTTCGATGATCACCTACACGCCGTACCCGCTGTACTTCGACGAGGGCGAAGGCGCCCACGTCAAGGACGTGGACGGCAACCGGTATCTCGACGTGCTGTCCAACTACGGCGCGCTGGTCCACGGGCACAACCATCCCGCCCTGGTGGCCGCCGTGCGCGAGCAGGTCGGGCGGGGCACCGCGCCCGGCGGTCCCAGTCTGCTGCAGATTCAGCACGCCGAGCGGCTGTGCGCCCGGGTCCCCGCGCTGGAACGCCTGCGTTACTGCAACTCCGGCACGGAGGCGACGATGTGGGCCATCCGCACGGCACGCGCCTTCACCGGCCGCGACCTCATCGTCAAGATCGACGGCGGCTACCACGGCACCCACGACTGGGGCCATGTCAGCGCCTTCATCACCTCCGGTCCGCGTTTCCCGCAGCGACTTCCCGGCCTGCCCGACGCCCGCCTGGCCCAAGGCGTGCCGCGCGCGGTGCTGGAGTGCGTGGTGACCGTTCCGTTCAACGACCTCGACGCCGTCCGCAGGGTGCTGCGCGCCTGCCGCGGCGAAGTGGCGGGCGTGCTGGTCGAGCCGATGCTCGGCGTGGGCGGCGGAGTGCCCGCCGAGCCCGGATACCTGGAGGGCCTGCGGACGGCCACCGAACAGGAGGGCGTGCTGCTCATCCTGGACGAGTGCGCCACCTTCCGCATCGGCCCCTGGCAGGTCCGCCACGACCTGCGGCCCGACCTCACCACCTTCAGCAAGATCATCGGCGGCGGGCTGCCCATCGGCGTGTTCGGCGGCCGGGCCGACGTCATGGCGATCTTCGACCCGTCCGGGCGGGACCCCGTCTACCATGCGAGCGCGTTCGGGGCCAACAATCTCTCGCTGGCCGCCGGCATCGCCGCGCTCGACCATTTCGGCCCCGACGACATCGACCGGCTCAACGCCATGGGCGAACGGCTGCGTGCCCTGCTGGACGATGCCGCCCGTGAGCGCGGCATCGCGGGCCACGCCGTGGGAGCGGGCTCGCTCGGCTACTTCCACTTCGGCGCCGACCGGCCCCGTGATGCCGCCGCGACGGCCGCCCTGCGGCACGGACGGGAGGACCTGCGTGCCCTGCTCCACCTGCACCTGCTCAACCAGGGATTCCTCACCGCCCGGCACGGCCTGTTGTGCCTGGGCCTGCCGATGGACGACGCGGACGTGACCGCCTTCGCCGCCGCCTTCGCCCACGCCCTCGACACGTTGCGTCCCTACCTGGCCGAGCGCCATCCGGATCTCCTGGCGCCTGCTCCGGCGATGCCATGAGTCGTCCTGACCGCTCGCTCGCGCTGACCGCGCGACTGCTGCGCGAGGGCCGTCTGAGCTGCGAGGAACACGCACGCGACATCCTGGATCGGTGTGCCGAGCACGCCTCGTGCAACGCCTTCGTCACCCTGGACGCCGACCGCCTGCTGACCGCGGCGCGGGCCGCCGATCGCGCTGACCCCGCCGCCCGCCGTCCCCTGCACGGCATCCCGCTCGCCGTCAAGGACAACATCGACGTCGCCCTCCTGCCCACCACCGCCGGAACTCCGGCCCTGAGCCGCCATCGGCCCGGCCGTTCGGCGGAGGTGTGGCGGCGTCTGGCCGGCGCCGGCGCCCTGGCCCTGGGCAAGACCGGCATGCACGAGCTCGCCTACGGCGTCACCGGCCAGAACGCCGCCTTCGGCACCGTGGGCAACCCGGTCGTCCCCGGCCACATCTGCGGCGGCAGCAGCTCGGGAACGGCCGCGGCCGTCGCCGCCGGGCTCGCCCCGGCGGGACTCGGCACGGACACCGGCGGCTCGGTCCGCATCCCGGCGGCGCTCTGCGGCCTGGTCGGCATGCGTCCGACCACCGGTCGCTATCCGGCCGCCGGAGTCCTGCGCATCTCCCGGACCCGGGACACCGTCGGCGTCGTCGCCACGGACCTGGCGGACGTCGCCTTCCTCGACGGCCTCCTGGCCGCGGACCCGGCAGAGCGGTACGCGTACCCGCGGGCACCGCTGCCCCCTGACGGGCGGATCCGGCTCCTGCTGCCACGGCCGGCCTGGACGGGGCTGGACCCCCGGGTGGCCGCCGTGGCCGCCGGCTGTCTGCGGGAGCTGCGGTCCGCCGGAGCCGACCTCGTGCAGGTCGACCTGCACGATTCGGCCGACCTGCTGGGCGAGGCCGCGCTGCCGGTGCCGCTGCACGAGACCTGGCACGAGCTGGCCTTCTACCTGGCCCGCTGCGAGACCTGCCGCGACCCCGGCGAACTGATCCGCCGGATCGCCAGCCCAGACGTGGCCGACGTGCTCGCTCCACTGCTGCACGGCCCAGTGGTCCCCGCCGAGCGCTACCGGCACGCCCTGCGCGTTCAGGACGACCTCGCCGGCGCAGCCGCCGGCCTGCTGCGCGAGCACCGGGCCGACGCCTTCCTGTCGCCCACGACCATCCTGCCCGCCGCGCCCGCGGACGTCGGTGCCGAGGTCAGCGTGCTCGACCGGCCCGAGCCGGTCTTCCTCTCCTACATCCGCAACACCGCCTTCGCCGCGGTCATGGGCTGGCCGTCGATCAGCCTGCCCGCCGGTACGACCCCCGAAGGGCTGCCTGTCGGGCTGCTCCTCGACACCCCGCCCCATACCGACAGATTTCTGCTCGCACTGGCCGCGCGATGCGCCGGGATTTGGCGTTCCTCCGCCGAACCGGCCGGCGGCCCCGCCCACCGCGCCCCTTGAGGAGGAGCCGTGTCCGACTTGTGGGACACCGACACGCTCGACCTGCCCGCCTATCTGGCCCGCGTGAGTCCCGGCACGCTGCCCGGCACCGCCGGACCGTCCCTGCTGACCCGATTGCACCGGGCCCATGCCACCACGCTGCCGTTCGACAACATCGACCTGCTCCTCGACCGCACGCCGAGCCTGTACGTCCCTGACATCGTGGACAAGATGTGCCGACGGCCGCGCGGCGGCTGCTGCCACGAGCACAACCTGCTCTTCGGCTGCGTCCTGGAACGCCTCGGCTTCCGCGTGGACCGCCTGGCGGCCCGGGTCATCCTCGGCGGCCGTGGCCCGCGCCCCCGCACGCACATGGCCCTGCGGGTCCTGGCCGACGGCGACGCCTGGCTGTGCGATGTGGGCTTCGGCGAGGAGGGCTTCCTCGACCCGCTGCCGCTGCGGCCGGGCGAGGTGACCGCACAGGGCTCGCGCGGGTTCCGCGTCCGGACCCACCGGGACCACCAGTGTCGTGTGGAGGTGAACCGGAACGGGGAGTGGGAATGCCTGTACCTGCTGAGCCTGGAGGCCCGCCCGCCCGTCGACTTCGCCGTCGCGCACCACTACCTCAGCACGCATCCCCGCTCGATGCTCAAGCGGGAGCTGTACCTGCAGCGGCTGTCCGGCGCCACCCGGCTGAAGCTCCGCGGTCACACGCTGACGCGGGTCACCGCGGAGCACGTCGAGGAGAGCTCGGTGGATTCCGACGGCCTGCCCGACGTGCTGAACGCCTTCGGCATCGTCCTGCGCGAAGAGGAACTGGCGGCGCTGCGGCGACGGGTCGCGGCGACATCCGAGGCGCACGGCAGGAGACACGATGCACGCGCTACATGACGTCCTCGACAGCGGCCGGCTGGCCAACCCGCTGGGCGACGCCCGCCTCATCGAGCATTACCGGAGCTCGGGCGGCGATCCGGCCGGCCTCATCTATCTCAGTCTGGGGGAGACCTGGACACAGGCGGCTCCCGGCCTCGTGGCCGCCCTGTCGCGGGGGCTGCCCGATCTGAGCCATGGTTACACGCTCTCGCCGTACGGGCTGCCCGACCTGCGACGCGCGCTGACCGAGCACATCGCCACCACGCACCGGTTGCCGCCCCCGTCAGGCCCGGCCGACTACGACGTGGCGGTCAGCCAGGACGGCACCCGGGCTGCCATGTTCGACTTCGGCCGGCTGCTCGTACGCGACGGCGCGGCGCCGCCCACCGTGCTCGTCCCGGCGCCCGGATGGGACTACCCCGGGGTCTTCGCGCCTCTCGGGTGCCGTGTCCGGTACTACGCGGTCGATGCCGAGCAAGGCCACCAGCCCGTCCCTGACCAGGTGGCGGCGGAGCTGGAACGAGCGGCGGCGACCGGCCGCCCGCTGTTGGTGCTCAACGCCCAGCACAACCCCACCGCCGCGAACTGGGACGCGCGAACCGTCCGGGCCATGATCGCCACGGCCCTGGACCACCGTGCCGCCGTCCTCGTGGACGACGCCTACTACGCCGTTCACGACCCGGACGTCCGGCCCACCGACACGCTGAAGATCCTGCTGGCGGAGATCGGGCGGCATCCGCGGGGCGCGCCGCCCTGGCTCGCCGTCCGCACGCTCGGCAAGCAGTTCCACTGCAACGGCTGGGGCATCGGCGCTCTCACCGCTCATCCGGGAACGCTGGCGGCCCTGGCGGCGCTGCAGCACCATCACTCCTACGGCAGCGGCCTGCCCCTCCAGGCCGCCATGGCCCGCTGGCTGCGCGACCCCGCCTGCGAGATCTATCTGCGGGCCATGCGAGCCCACTACGCCGACGCCCGCCGGCACGCCGCCGCACGCCTGACCGCCGATCTCGGTTTCCCCCGGCACGCCTGCCACGCGGGCGAATGCACGTCCTACCTGCGCCTGCGCGTCCCGCCCCGGTACGTGGACGAGACCGGCGGCGAAGAGGGCTATCGCCGTCTCTGCCTCGACCGGGCAGGCGTCCTGCCGGGCACGGGCAGCATGGTCACCCCTGGCCCTCCCGGCGACGGCCACGCCCACGTGCGGCTGTTCCTCGGCCACCCTCGGCCGATCCTCGACGAGGCGCTCGACCGCCTGGCCCGCCACGGACTCGGCTGGGCATGACACCGGCCGCCGCGGTACGGACGGCCGCTCAGGGCGCCGCCGGGGACGACCCGAGCCGCCGGGAGTCCGCCAGGGTGGGGACGATCGCCACCGGACACGCCGAGCGCCGGATCAGCCGGGCCAGCCCCCACGGCCGCCGCCACGCCAGAACCCCCAGCGGACGCCGGGACTCCACCACGAGCAGGCGGGCCGCGACCGAGGCCGCCAGGAGGGCGGAGCGGGCGTCCCCGTCGCAGCGCTGCTCGTGCACCCCAACCTCCGGATGCAGCCGCCGCCACCTGCCGAGCGAAGGCCCGGCGGCCGAGCCGGCGCGTAGGACGCGCAGCCGGACGCCGTGCGCGGACGCGGTCCGGAAGGCGTAGCCGAGGAGGGCGTCCGGCGCGGGCCCTGGTTCCAGGAACACGACGACGTCGTCGTACGGGCGTGCCGTCGCGCGCTTGGCCACGACCAGCGGCGCGTCGGCACTGGCGGCCAGCGCGAGGGCGACCGAGCCGAACAGCAGGTCGATCACCTCGTTGCGGGGACGGTGGCCGATCACGATCTCGACGGCGTCCTGCCCCGCGTCGCGCAGGACGGCCGCCGGCGCACCGGGCGCGACGTGCGCCGTCACCGCCGGGGGTCGCCGCCTGCCGCGGACCCGGGCCAGCGCGTCGGCGGCGACCCCCACGGCGATCTCGTACGCCGACTCGACGATCATCGGAGCGGCGAACGCCTTGGCCGCCGGAGGCCCCGCGAAATATCCGGCCAAATCCATGGCATGCACGATCCGCAACGGCCTTTTCCGGCGGATCGAGTCCTCCGCCGCCCATTCCAGGGCGACGGACGAAGGCGCGGACACGTCGGCGCCGACCACCACAGGAGCCCTGTTCGACGGCCCGTTCATAAGAATTCCTCCTTCGTCGCGCAGGCATTGCCGGACAATTCGCTGCCACGCATTCCTGACATGGCCCTGAATTCGCGCTGACATCAGCCGTACGCCTGGCGATTGCTCCGGAAGTCGCCGTGCGATCTCCAGGGCGACGGGTAATGGCGCGCTACCGGAGCACGTCCCCTCTAGCTTTCTCAAGGTGAAATGACATGCGCGTCGGAATCGTCGGAGCCGGTCTGTCGGGGCTCACCCTGGCCTGGCTCCTGGCCGACAGTTGCGAGACCGTGGTGCTCGAATCCCGCGACCGCGTCGGCGGCACGATGCGGTCGGTCCGCGTCCGCGCCGACGGCGGCGAGGCGACACTCGACCTCGGCGCCCAGGACATCTCGCCGGACCTGTTCCCCACACATCGCAGGCTGCTGGAGCTGCTGGGGTACGGCGACGAGCAGTTCGTGGACCTGCCGGCCTCGCTCACCGTCCTGAAGGCGGGACGCCGGGAGCCGCTGCTGGTCAGCCCGCACACCCCGGAGCCGTCCTGGCCTCGGGACGAGCGGCTCGGGGCGGCCTGGCAGGCGGTCGGGGCCTTCCTCCAGCGGGCCACCGAATGGGACAAGGAGGACGTCAGCTGGGAACGACCGCTGGCCGACCTGGTCGAGCCCCTGCCGGTGAGCCAGGAGATCAAACGGGACGTGCTGTACGCCCGCCCCGCCTTCCTGTTCTGCTGCAGCCTCGAACAGGCCAAGACCCTCTCGGCCCGCGCCGCCGTCGCCTTCTACGTCAACACCGCGGGCGAGCCGAGATGGCAGCAGCTCCTCCCGGGGCTGGAGAGCACGGCCTGGGCCCTGGCCGCGCGGGCCCCCGCCGCCAGGATCAGGACCGCGGCCGGGGTGCGGCAGGTACGCCGCGCGGACGGGCGCTACGAGCTCCTCGACACCGCCGGCGAGCGGCACGTCGTGGACGAGCTGGTCCTCGCGGTGCCGCCGTGGGAGGCGGTGCGGCTGCTCGGGCCGCTGGCGGGCACCCAGGAGGTCCGTGACGTCCTGGCCGGCTTCGAGCCGGTGGACACGACGTACGCGCTGCACCTGGATCCCGCGTACCTGCCGGAGAGCCGCGCCCACTGGTCGACCAGCGCGTTCGAGGTGCACGACGGCTGGAGCGAGAGCACCGACTGGTTCGGCCCGTCCAGGGGCGTCGAGGTCTTCAAGAGCCAGCTCACCCACCGCGACCGCCTGCCGAGGCAGGTGATCCTGCGGGAGGACTACCGGCATCTGCTCATCACGCCCGCGGCCGTCCGGGCGCAGCGCCGCCTCGACGCGCTGCAGGGACGGGGCGGGCTGCACCTCGCCGGCCAGTACACCACGTGGGTCTCCAGCCAGGAGTCGGCCGTGCGGTCGGCGGTCGCCGTCGCCCGCAGGCTCGCGCCGCGCTCGCCGCGCCTGGCGCAGCTCCTGTCCGTCTGAGCGAGGCGAGTCCCACCGAGACAAGTCCGACCGAGACGAATCCGACCGAGGCAAGGAGGTATGTCATGCGCGCCGTGCGGTTCCGTCGTCACGGTGACCCCGCCGCCGTCCTGTCCGTGGACGACGTGCCCGTCCCCGTCAAAGGGCCGGACGACCTGCTCGTACGGATGACCACCCGGCCGATCAACCCCTCCGACCTCATGTACGTGCGAGGAGAGTACGGACGAGAGGCGACGTTCCCCTCGTCGGCGGGCTTCGAGGGCGTGGGCGTGGTGGAGCGGGCCGACCGGGCGGGCACGTACCGCGAGGGCGCGCGGGTCGCCGTGGCCGCCACCGGCACCTGGCAGGACTACGTCAGCGCCGCGCCCGCCGAGCTGATCCCGGTCCCGGACGCCATGCCCGACGAGGTCGCCTGCCAGCTCACGGTGAACCCGTTCGCGGCGCGCCTGCTGGTGGACCAGCTCGACGTGCCGCCCGGGGGGTGGCTGCTGCTGTCGGCGGGCGCGTCGGCCGTCTGCCGGATGGTCCTGGCCTACGCGGCCAGACGCCGGATCCGGTGCCTGCACCTGGTCAGGCGGCCGGAACAGGTGACGCCGCTGCGCCTGCTGGGGGCCGACGAGGTGATCGACGTCTCCGCCGGCCCGTGGGTGGACCGGGTGCTGGCCGTCACGTCGGGCGGGGCGGCCGCCGCGATCGACTCGGTCGGCGGCCAGGTGGGCCGGGGCCTGCTGGACTGCCTGCGTCCCGGTGGCCGGCTGGTCGTGTTCGGGGCGCTGTCCGGCGAGCCGATCCCGCTGCCGTCCCGCCAGGTCATCTTCTCCTCCCTCACCGTGCGCGGGTTCTGGCTGCCCGAACGGCTCGCCGCGCTGGAGCCGCACGACCGCGCCCGCCTCACCGAGGAGGTGGTCGCGGACGTCGCCGACGGCTGGCCCGGCGTGGACGTGGCCGGCCGGTACGCGCTGCCCGAGGTCAGGGCGGCGGTGCGGCACAGCGCCCGGACCGGCGGCGAGGGAAAGGTGCTGCTCACCGAACGACGACCGGACGTCCCCGCCCCGGGGCCGGTCGGCGACCCCCGATCCGAATGAGAAAGGACATCATGAACGACCTCATCATCCCGTGCATCGACGTGGCCGGCGGCAGGGCGACGCCCCCCTCGGGCATCCCCGGTCTGGCCGATCCCGGTGACGCCGTCGAGATCGCCTCGGTCTACCTGCGCGACGGCGCCGGGCCGATCTTCGTGGACGTGCAGGAGCCATGGACGGAGCACGAGACGTTCCTGCCCCTGATCCAGGCGCTGAGCGGGACGGGCGGCACGTTCTGGGTCACCGTGGACAACGGCTACATGCCCTCGATCGAGGCGGCCGAGGCCCTGCTGGCGGCGGGCGCGGCGGCGGTCGGCCTGAGCACCACCTCGGTGGAGCACCCGTCGGTCCTGCACACGCTCGTGCAGCGGCACGGATCCGGCCGCGTGGTGGGCGTGATGAACGTCGCCCGCGCCGGCGACGGCCGCTGGAACGTCGCCATCCGCGGCGGCGAGCAGGAGACCGACCTGGACGCCGTCGTCTGGGCGAAGATGCTGGCCGACCTGGGCGCCGGCCGCCTGCTGGCCAACAGCCTCGACCAGGAGGGCACCGGCAACGGCTACGACCTGGAGATGACCCCGGCCATCGCCTCGGCGGTGGGCGTCCCGGTCATCGCCTCCGGCGGCGCCGGCGCCGTCGAGCACCTGTACGAGGGGCTCACGACGGGCGGCGCCCGGCACGCCCTGGTCAACAACCTCTTCCACAGCGGCCAGGCCACGATGACCCAGGCGCACGAGTTCCTCGACAAGGGCGGCCTCAGAAACCCGGCGGAAGGCGCTGCGGAATGACCGCCGAGACGCTGATCAAGGAGCTGGCGCGGGCCCGGGCGCAGTCGCCGCCGCCCAACCCGCTGCTCGCCCTGGCGGCCGACGGCCGGGTCACCGTCGGCCACCTGCGCCGCCTCGTCGCGATCGAGCGCGCCTACCACCATGCCGAGCTCGTGGCCTACGGCGAGCTGCTCACCCAGTTCCCGCACCCGCCGGCCGCCGGTTTCCTGCTCAAGGTGGCCGGGCTGGTGGACGAGGCGCGTGCCGCGCTCGCCGTCGTGGCCGAGCGCCTGGGCGAGCCGCCGGACCTCGGCGACGACCTGGCCGCGCACGCCTTCTGCGGGTACGTCTCCTGGCTGGCACTGCACGGCAGCCAGGCGGCCATGGCCCTGTCGTTGTACTCGGCCCCGGACGGCGTCTACTACGGCGGCGCCGTCGAGCTGGTGCGGCTGCTGGACGAGCACGGCGTGACGGTGCCCGGGGAGTTCACGGCCTACTACGGCAACAGCCCCGACCCCCTGCTGACCGAGGACGCCGCGGCGGTCGTGGACGACGGCCTGGCCCGGGGCGACGACCCCGGCGAGGCCCTGCGCGCGGCCCGGCTGTGCGACAGGTACATGGCCCTGCTCTGGACGGCGGCGGCCCGCACGTGAGGGGACGGCCCGGACGCCACGGCAGGAGCCCGGCATGAGGGCGGACGTGCACGTCCGCCTGGCCCCCGGGGTGACGACACGCGACTACGAGCGAAGGCTGCGCGAGATCAGCGGCGTGGTCGGCGCGCACGTGGTCGTCGGCGACTTCGACCTGACCGTGCAGGTGGCCTGCGAGGACGGCGCGCAGCTCCAGGGGACGATGGCGCGCCTGCGCCAGGCCGGCGGGCAGGACCTCGCCGCCGAGCTGATCGTCCGCACGCTGCTCGGTTAGGGCCGCGCGGCACGGCAGCCGGATGTCAGGCCCGCGTCAGGCCCTTGTCACGGCCTCGGGGAACGCAGACAGGTTCGCACAAGAGAAAGGCTTCACCATGACCGCCACCGCAGAGCTCGCCTTGGCAACCTCCGCCGTCACCGAGCTCCAACGGCTGCGCGACCGCTCTCCGGTCGGCAACCGCCTGCTGGACCTGGCCGAGGTCGGCGGGCTCACCCTGGAGCACCTGCGCCGGCTCGTCGGGATCGAGCTGCAGTGCCACACCGCCGAGCTGGCCGCGTACGGAACCGTGATCGCCCGCTTCTCCGACAGCCCCGTCGTCGGCCTCTACCTGGACGTCGCCCGCCTGGTGTACGACGCGCACCCCAAGCTGCTGGCCTGCGTCGGCCCGCTGGGCATGGACCCGGACGCGGCGGGGCGGTGGCCGTCCGGGCCCGACGCGCAGGCGTTCAACGGCTGCGTCTCGTGGCTGGCGCTGCACGGCGGCCAGGCCGACAACGCGCTGGCCCTCCACACGGACATGACGGTCTACTTCCCCGGCTGCCAGGCCCTGCTCGAAGCGGTGCGCAAGCAGGGGCTGGACGTGCCGCAGGAGTTCGTCGACTACTACGAGGGCGGCCAGTCCGACGAGCTGGAACGACGGGCGCTGGAGGTCGTCGAGCACGGCCTGCGCAACGGCGAGGACCAGGCCACCGCGATCACCCGCGCCCGGCAGCTGGAGGAGCACATCGGCAGCTTCTGGAAGGCAGCCGCGCACACCGGCTGAGCTGGAGAGGACCCCACATGAGCCTGAAGGAATGGAACGACACCGCGCGGCCCTACCCGCGCGACGCGGTGCTGCCCGAGCTGTTCGACGCCCAGGCCGCCCGGACCCCGGACGCGCCCGCGCTGACCGGCGGCGGCCGGACGCTGACCTACCGGGAGCTGGCCGGCCGCGCGGACGCGCTGGCCAGGGTGCTGCGGCGGCAGGGCGTGCGGGCCGGGACGCCGGTGGCCCTGCCCGTGGAACGCTCGGCCGAGGCCGTCGTGGGGATCTGGGCCGTGCTCAAGGCGGGCGGCGCGTACGTCCCGCTCAACCCCGAGGACCCGGCGGCCCGGCTGCGCGAGCTGACCCGGCGGCTGGGCGTCGAGCACGTCGTGACGCGCGCCCACCGGCGTCCGTTGCCGGACGCGCGGCACGTGCTGCTGCTGGACGGGCCGGTGCCCGAGGCCGGACCGCTGCCGCCGAAGGTGGCCGCGGCGACCGATCCGGCCTACGTCATCTTCACCTCCGGATCCACCGGCGTCCCGAAAGCGGTCGCCGAACCGCATCGCGGGCCCGTCCGGCTGGCGACGGGCACCGACTGCGCCGCGTTCGGCCCCGACGACGTCGTCCTGGCCACCACGAACCCGACGTTCGACGTGTCCTGCTTCGAGATCTTCGGGGCGCACCTGAACGGCTCCCACCTGGTCGTGCCCGAGCCCGAGGCGTTGTTGTCGCCGCCGGACCTGGCCCGCGAGCTGCGCGAGCGCGGCGCGACCGTGCTGTGGCTCAGCGCGGGCCTGTTCCACCAGCTCGGCTTCGCCGACCCCGGCATGTTCTCCTCGCTGCGCTACCTGGTGGCGGGCGGGGACGTGCTGAACCCCGACTGCGTGCGCGGCGTCCTGGCCGCCGGCCCGCCCGAGCACCTGGTCAACGGCTACGGCCCCACGGAGAACGGCACGTTCTCCACCGCCCACGAGGTGACCGGGCTGCCGCCGGACGCCGAACGCGTGCCCATCGGACGGCCGATCGCCAACTCCACCTGCTACGTGCTGCGCGAGGACGGCAGCCCCTGCGAGCCCGGTGAGGAGGGGGAGCTGTACGTCGGCGGCGACGGCGTGGCGCTCGGCTACGTGGGCGACGAGGAGCGCACGGCCGAACGTTTCCTGCCTGACCCGTTCCTCGGCGGGGACGCGCGCATGTACCGGACCGGCGACCGGGCGGCCTGGCGGCCGGACGGCGTGCTGGACTTTTTGGGCCGGCTGGACCGGCAGGTCAAGGTCAGCGGTTACCGGGTGGAGATCGGCGAGGTCGAGTCGGAGCTGGCGGCCCATCCAGAGGTGCGCGAGGCCGCCGTGGCCGTACGGGAGTCCGGGCGGGGCGACCGGGCGCTGGTGGCGTGGGCGGTGCCGCGGCGGGCGGAGGACCGGCGGTCCTTCGCGCTGCGGGTGCGGGCGTTCCTGCGGGACCGGCTGCCCGCGTTCATGGTCCCCGGCCGGGTGGCGGTCGCCGACGAGCTGCCGCTGAACAGCAGCGGCAAGGTGGACACGCGCGCCCTGGCCGGGGCCGGCGACCAGCCGCCGGCCGGGCCTGCCGACCCGCCGCGGGGCGAGGTCGAGCGGTGCGCGGCCGACGTGTGGGCGGCCGTCCTCGGGACGCCGGTGGAGTCCCGCGCCGACGACTTCTACGAGCTCGGCGGCACGTCGTTGCAGGCCGTCCAGATCGTCACCGCGCTGCGCGCCCGCCCCGGGATGGGCGGCCTCCCCGGCCCCGCGCTGGTGCGCGCGCTGCTGGACTCCACGTCGCTGGAGGCGTTCGCCACCCGGATCGCCGCCCTGCGCAGGGGCGCGGACGACGGCATGGAGAGCGAGCGGGCCGTGGACCTCGCCCGGGAGGCCCGGCTCGACCCCGGCCTCCGCTTCGGCCCGGCGGACCCGGCGCCCCCTCGGGAGATCCTGGTCACCGGCGCGACCGGGTTCCTGGGCGCCTTCCTGGTCCGGCGGCTGCTCGACGTCACGGACCTGCGCCTGTCGTGCCTCGTGCGGGCGGCGGACGGCGAGGACGGGATCCGCCGGATCGGCGCGGCCCTGCGCAGGTACGGCCTGCCGACGGCGGACCTCGACACGAGGGTGACCGCGGTGCCCGGCGACCTAGCCCGGCCCGGCCTGGGGCTGACGGCGGCGGAGCTGGACGGGCTCGCCGGCCGCACGGACGTCGTCCTGAACGCCGCCGCCAGGGTGAACTTCGTCTATCCCTACTCCCGCCTCCAGGACGTCAACGTCGGCGGCGTGCGCTCGCTCGTCCGCCTGGCCGCCCACGGCGGGCGCGCGCGCCCCTTCCACCACGTGTCCACGGTGGACGTGCTCGCCGCCGCGGACGGGCCGCCCGCCGGCGGGCGGGTGCGCGAGGACGATCCGCTGCCGCGTCCGGAACGGCTGCGGCAGGGGTACGCGGAGACCAAATGGGTGGCCGAGGCACTGCTGGCCGAGGCCGCGGGGCGTGGGTTGCCGGTCGCCCTCTACCGGCCGTACGAGATCACCGGCAGCCGGGACCGGGGCGTGTGGAACACCGGCACCATGATGGTCGCCGTGATCAAGGCGATCGCCGAGACCGGGCTCGCGCCGGACGTGCCGCTCCGCCTGGACTTCGTCCCCGTGGACTACGTGGCCGAGGCCGTCGTGGCGCTGCTGGCCGGGGCGCCCGCGCGCGGCCGCGTCTACCATCTGGCGAACCCGCGCCCCGCCGCACTGCCCCTGCTGGTCGAGCGGCTGCGCCGGCAGGGCTACCCCGTCCGGGTCACCTCCAGGGACGACTGGGTGCGGGAGATGGAACGTCTCTGCGCCGCCGACCCGGCCGCGCCGCTGGCCGGGTACCTCACTCTGCTCACCGGCGAGCAGGCCGTGGACGGCTCAGTGGCGGCCCGGCAGCTCGCCGGCGCCCTGCCCGAGCCGGATCTCACGAACCTGGCCGAGGCGGCCCCGGACGTGCCGGCCGCCTGCCCGCCCGTGGACGCCGGACTGCTCGACCTCTATATCGGATGGCTGCGCGAAACCGGCTACCTGCATCAAAGCACAGCAGCATCCCAGGAAACACATTCTCCGCGCGGTTCCCGTGGATAAGTTAACATTTACAGTTGCCGGGCGCGGCACAATCGATGCGGGCGATGATGATCTCATTTGACATTCTGGGCCCATTGGAAGTCAGGGTCGATGAAGACCGGATTCAGATAGCCGGCCCGAAAAAACGCTCGTTGTTCGCCGCGTTGCTGCTCCGGCACGGCGACGTCGTCCCGGTCGAGGACCTGGTCGCCGAGTTGTGGCGGGACGACCCGCCCAAGCAGGCGGCGAACGCGCTCCACGCGCACGCGTCCCGGTTGCGGATGTCCATCATGCGCTGGCGGGAACAGCGCGGAATGCAAATATCCCTGCAGACCCGCTATCCCGGATATTGTCTCCAGGTTCCGGCCGACGCGATCGACGCCGTGCGCTTCGAAAAGCTCGACGCGGCGGCGAACACCCTGAAGTCGGCCGAGCCGGACAAGGCCGTCGCCCTCCTCCGCGAGGCGCTGGCGCTGTGGCGCGGCCCGGCGCTGCAGGACGTGCCGCGCGGCCCGATCAGGGACCAGGCCGCGCAGCTCCTGGAGAGCCGGCGGATGCTGACCACCGCCAGCCTCATAGAGATCAACCTCGACCTGGGCCGGCACGTCGAGATCATCCCCCAGCTGGAGGCGCTGGTGCTGCAGAACCCCCTCGAAGAACGGCTCTATTCACAGCTGATGGTCGCGCTGCATCGCGCGGGCCGTCCCGCCGACGCGCTGGGGATCTACCAGCTCGCCCGCGTGTCCTTCGCGAAAGAGATCGGGCTGTCCCCATCGCCCGCGCTGGAAAGGCAAATGCTGGCCATTCTCAATCGATCCACCAAATAGCCGGACCAGACAAGGAGAAACCGATATGAAGACCGATCGCAGGCTCGACGCCGTCTCCCTCGTGCAGGAGATCGACCGGCGGACGGCGGAAAACCCGATCGACAATCCGATCGCCGCGAAATTGCGCGCGGACCGGTTCACGCCGGCGGATCTGCGGCGGCTGCTGGAATTCGAGGTGCGGCTGAACCGCACCGAACTCGCCGCCTACGCGCTGGCCGCGTCCAGGTTCACCGGCAAACCGGAGGACGTGTACTGCCTGCGCCTGCAGGAAATGGCGTCGCGCGCCCGGACGAAACTCCTGGACTGCGCGCGCGTCCTGCCCATCGAACCGCGCACCGGAGCCGACGGCCGGGCGGAGGGCTTCACCGCCTACGCCTACGGCTCCTACCTGAGCTGGCTCGCGCTCAACGCGAACCGGGCCGGTCTGGGCGCCGCCTCGCTGGTGGACGTCCGCTCGTACTTCTCCACCTCCGACGAGCTGGGCGCCTGGTTGCGCAGCTCCGGCAGCGGCGCGCCCGAGGAGGCGGTGGCCTTCTACGGCAGTGAGCCGGAGGGGCTGAGCGCGTCGGCCGTCGCCTTCATCCAGGCCGGGCTCGACGCCGGCGACGATCCGGATGAGGCGCTGCGCCTCAGCGACGTGATGCGCGACGTCATGGGGTACTTCTGGCGAGCGGTGTCGGCCGGCTGACACTGCGGGCAAGGCCCGGGACCGGGCCCTGCCCGCCCGCATCCCTACCCCCGGCCCGTGCCCCGCGGGCCGGCGACGAGGGCGGTCAGGGCCTCGGGTGTCGGATGGTCCTGGACGGCGGACACCGGAAGACGGACGCCGCACACCTCCTCGACCCGCTGGACGATGCGGGTGGCCGCCAGCGAGTGACCGCCGAGGTCGAAGAAGTCGGATCGGGGGCCGACGTCGTCCACCATGAGGACCTCACGCCAGATCTCCACCATGCCGGTCAGGGGGATGGTCATCGCCCGCTCCTCTTCTGCTCCTGTGCCAGCTGGCGCCGCACGCCGGGCCGGTCGATCTTGCCGTTGGGCGTCAACGGGATCCTCGGGCCGGGCACGACCCGGGTGGGGATGGCGCTCTCCGGCAGTTCCGCCGACATGAAGCGCCGCAGTTCCCCCACGGTGGGGCAGGGCCCGGACACCACGACGAGCGCGCCGAGGGCACGCGTGTCGCCGACGGTGGCGACGGCCGCCTGGCGGACGCGCGGATGGCGCAGCAACGCGGCCTCGATCTCGGCGGCCTCGACGCGTACGCCGCGCACCTGGAGCTGGCCGTCGTCCATCCGCCCCTGGAACTCCAGCTCGCCGCGGGCGTTCGCGGCGGCCAGGTCGCCCGTCCGGTACCAGCGGCCGGGAAGGCCGGGCAGGGTGACGAAGCGGCGGGCGGTCTCCTCGGGCCTGCGGTGGTAGCCGAGCGCGAGCACCGTGCCGCCGATGTGGACCTCCCCGGTGCTCCCGGCTCGCACGGGCCGTCCCCGCGGGTCCACCAGGACGACGCGGGCGCCGTCGATCGGCCGGCCGATGGGCGGCAGGCCCGACTCCGGCACCCGCCCGATGGGGTGCCAGGTGGCGCAGACGGTCGCCTCGGCGGGCCCGTAGTGGTTGACCAGGTTCCAGCCCCGGGGGAGCCGGCGCAGGCGCAGCGCGTCACCGCCGGTGAGCATCGTGCGCCAGGGGATGTCGTCGTCGGCGTCCAGTTCGACGATCATCTCGGCGAGCGGGGTGGGCGCGAACAGGATGTCGATCGCCCGCTCGCGGCCGAACTCGACCAGCTCCACGGGCGAGACCCGCACCTCGTCGGGGGCCACCACGAGCGTGCCCCCGGCGCACAGACAGGGCCAGATCTCCCAGACGGCCGCGTCGAACCCCAGGCCGGCGGTGTGCAGCTGACGGGTGCGCGGGCCCGTCCGGTAGGTGCGGTGGTGCCAGGAGACCAGGTTGGCCAGGCTCTCGTGGCCGACCAGGACCCCCTTGGGCGTCCCGGTGGTCCCCGAGGTGTGCACGATGTAGGCGGCGCGGGCCTGGGCCCGCCGGAACTCCGTCCCGCCCCGGTCGAGCTCACCGGGCGTGCGGCCGGAGCGGCCGGACACCAGGATCGTGCCCGGCCCCATCTGGTCGAGCAGGGCCCGTTGCCGCCGCGGGGGGAGCGCCGCGTCCATGGGCGCGTACGGGCGACCGGACAACATGGCCGCCAGCGCGGCGACCACGAAGTCGCGCCCGCGCGGCAGGCGCACGCAGACCGGCGCGCCCGGCGGTCCAGCCCGGTCCAGGGCCGCGGCGCCGCTGACGGCGCGCCTCAGCAGCTCGCCGTACGTGAGGCCGCCGCGGTCGTCCTCGATGGCGACGCGGCCAGGATGGGCGGCGGCGATCCGCGACACCATGTCGGGCACGGTCACGTTCATGGGCAGCTCACCTCTCGCGTGGTCGGGGGCAGGACGTCCTGCACGGCGCGGGCGATCGCGGCGGCCCCCTCGTCGGTCAGCACGCTCCAGTGGTCCCCGGGGATCGGCCGCACCCGTACGCCGGCCGGGTACAGGGACGAGAGCCACCGTTCCAGCCACCGGCAGCGGCGCGGCGAGGCGCCGGCCCGCAGGACGACCGCCGGGCAGGGCACCGGGCGCGGGCGGTGGAGGAGGAGCGCGCGCAGGTTGCGGCGGTAGACGCCCGCGAGGTCGAACCCGTCGCCGGACGCCTCGACGAGTCCGGCGATGCGCTGCCCGGCCTCGGTGGCGGCCCCGGCGGCGGCTCCGCCGGGGCCACGGCGGGCACGGCGCAGGTGGCGCAGGTGGCTCAGCGCGTCGGCCAGGTGGCGGGGGTGGGCGCCCACGGGGATGCCGGGTCCTGGTGGCGGATGCCCGTCCACGCAGATCAGGAGGGCGACCGGGTCACCGTCCCCGGTCAGTTGCCTGGCCATCTCGTGGGCCACGACCGCCCCCATCGACCAGCCGAGCAGGACGACGGGCCGCCCGTCCGGCCGTACCCGCCGGAGCTGTCGTACGTGGCCGGCGGCCAGGGCCTCGACCGTGCCGGGGTGTCGGGTCCCGGCGACGAGCCCGGGGGTGTCGAAGGCGAGGCAGGTCCGGCCGGTCAGGGCGCCGGCCAGCGGCCGATAGGCGAGCGAGCTGCCCGACGCGGGCGGTACCAGGAAGATCGGGTCGGGCGACGGGCCCCGGGCGAGGAGCGTGGGCTCGGCGTCCGGCCCGTTGCTGGGGGAGGGCCGTTCGGCGAGGTCGAGCAGGTGGCCGAAGGTGGGGCGTTCGGCGAGGACGCCGACCGGGATCTCGGTTCCCAGCCGCTCCCGCGCGGCGGCGGCCAGCCGGACCAGCCCCAGGGACTCGCCGCCCAGCCGGTAGAAGTCGTCCTCGGGGGAGACCGCGTCCACGCCGAGCGCGTCCCGCCACAGGTCCGCCAAGGACGTGCGGGAGGCGTCCGGCCGGTCGCGGGAGGTCGGGGGCAGCGGGAGCAGGGTGGTGTCGTCCGGCGTGACCGGGTCGAACGGCGGAGCCGGGAGCGGGCGGCGCCGCCAGGCCCCGGCGTCGTCCCGGTCTGGGGCGTCTTGGTCGGGTACGTCCACGTCCGTCCAGTTCACGGGGGCGCCGTGGGCCCACAGGGAGCCCAGCGCGTCGAGCACGCCGGTCCTGTCCGTGCCGTGGCGGCCGGGGAGGGCGACGGCCGCGAGATCGGCGTTCCAGAACGGATGGCGCCGCAGGGAGGCCGTCGTCGCGGTCCCCGCGCCCAGCTCGGCGAACAGCTCGGCCGGGCCGGACAGCAGCTTGCCCGCGCAGGCGCGCATCCGGACGGTGCCGCACAGCTGCGCCACCCAGTAGCCGGGATCGGCCGCGGTCCCGGCGTCCAGGGGCTCGCCGGTGAGGCCGGACAGCACGGTGAAGTCGAGGCCGCCCCGCACGGGCGTCCTGGCGACGGCCCGCGACAGCGCGTCGGCGGCCGCGCGCATGGACGGGGAATGGAAGGCGTGGCCCGTCCGCAGCGGCGCGTGGGCCACTCCGGCGGCCGCCAGCTCCGCGCGCAGCCGCTCGACGCGTTCGCGCGAGCCGGCCAGGACCGTACGGCCGACGTCCTCGACCGCCACCGACAGGCTGGTGTCCCGCCCGAACCCGGGCACCGCCTCCGCCACCCGGTCGAGCGGCAGATCGACGGCCAGCATCCGGCCGGGCGGGCAGGCGCGCATCGCGGTCGCGCGCGCCGCCACCAGGACCAGGGCGTCCTCGAACGTCCACAGCCCGGCGGCGGCCACCGCGGTGTACTCGCCCAGGCTGGAGCCCAGCGCGGCGACCGGCCGCAGGCCCCAGTCCATGAGCTGGCGCGCGATCCCGTAGCCGAGCACGAACAGGTTCACCTGCTGGACGAGCGTGTCGTCGCCGCCGTCCCGGCCCAGGACGTCCGGGGCGAGCCCGAGCCGCTTGGCGAGGACGGTCCGGGCGCGCGCGCCGGCCTCCCGCACGGCAGGCAGGCAGGCCCGCAGCGCCTCGGCGGCGCCGCCGGCCCGCGGACCGCCCTGGCCGGGGAACAGCAGCGCGACCCGCCCGGCGTCCCGCGCCCGCAGCGGAGTGGTCTCCCTGGCCAGCTCGCGGACGGCCGCCTCCGGCGTCTCCGCCACCACCGCCCGCCGCAGGGGCAGTTCGCGGCGGCCGAGGCTCAGCGTGCGGGCGGCGTCCGGCAACGAGGGGGCGTCGGCGGCGCCGAGCCGGTCGGCGAGGTCCTTGCGATAGGCGGACAGGGAAGTCCCGCTGTGCGCCGACAGGCACAGCACCCGCGGCCCGGGACGGGGCGGGCCCGCCGTCAGCGCCGGCGGTGAGGCGAGCACGACGTGGACGTTGGTCCCGCCCATGCCGAGCGAGCTCACCCCGGCCAGCGCGGGGCCGGGCCACGGCCGCCGCTCCGTCGCGACGTGGAAGGGACCGCCGTCCAGGCCCAGGTCCGGGTTGGGGCGCTCGAAGTGCACGCTCGGGACGATCTCCTCGTGCCGGAGCATCAGCGCGGTCTTGATGAGGCCCGCGACGCCGCTCGCCGCGCCCGCGTGCCCGATGTTGCCCTTGACCGAGCCGAGGCCGCAGAACCCGGGCCGCCCGGTGTGCGCGCGGAACGCCTGGGTCAGGGCCGCCACCTCGACGGGGTCGCCGAGCCGGGTCCCGGTGCCGTGCGCCTCGACGTAGGACACCTCGGCCGGATCGACGCCCGCCGCGTCGAGGGCGCGCGCCGTCACGTCCCGCTGCCCCTGCACGGACGGAGCGGTGAAGCCCACCTTGCGGGCGCCGTCGTTGTTGACCGCCGACCCGCGGACGACCGCGACGATCTCGTGCCGCTCGCGCAGGGCGTCCGCCAGCCGCCTCAGCACCACGACGCCCACGCCGTCGGCGGGCACGGTGCCGCGGGCCCCGGCGTCGAAGGGCCGGCAGTAGCCGTCGGGCGAGAGCACGTCGCCCTCGGCGTGCCGGTAGCCGCCCTCCGGGTGGGCGCCGATGCGCACGCCCCCGGCCAGCGCCACGTCGCACTCGCCGTCGCGCAGGCTCCGGCACGCCAGGTGCACGGCCAGCAGCGAGGTCGAGCAGGCCGACTGCACCGTGATCGCGGGTCCGCGCAGGCCGAGTTTGTAGGCGACCCGGGTGGCCAGCATGTCCTTGTCCCAGGCGGTCTCCGGAGCGCCGTCCTTGACCAGAGGAGGGTCGCAGCCGCCGAAGACGCCGATCGCGCCGTCGAAGCGGGCCGGGTCGAGGGCGGCGTCGTCGAGCGCGAGCGAGGCCGTCTCCAGGAACACCCGCTGCTGCGGATCCATGGACGCGGCCTCGGCCCGGCTGTAGCCGAAGTAGTGCCAGTCGAACAGGGCCGCGCCCGGCATGACGCCGTACGCCGCGACGAACCCGTCGCCGGACGCGTCCGCACCGCCGCGCGGCGCCGGGCGGCGCTCGATCGTGTCGGTGCCGGTGCGCAGGTTGTGCCAGAACTGCCGCACGTCAGCCGCGCCGGGGAAGCGGCAGGCCATGCCCACGATGGCGATCAGGTCAGGCATGCCCGCCTCCTTCGACGGCCGCCGCCACGCCGTCCGCGGCCAGGCGGGCGGCGAGGGAGCGCACGGTCGGGCAGGCGAAGAACACCGTCACGGGCACCTCGGCGCCGAGCTCGTCCTCCAGCCGCACCTGGACGCGGGTGAGCAGGCCGGAGTCGCCGCCGGCCTCGAAGAAGTTGTCGTCGACGCCGATCCGCGGCCGGCGCAACACCTCGCGCCAGACGCCCAGGATGTGCTCCTCCAGCGCCGCCGTCGGCCCGCCCGGGCGGCCGGCGCCTCCCGCGTCCGCGCGCGGCGGGGCGGCCGCCGGCGGGCCGCCGGGCCTCAGAGGAGTGGTCCGGCCCCGGGCGAGGTCGTCCAGGGCCGCGGCGACGAGCCGGGCGAGGCGGGCCGCGTCGCCTTCGTCCAGCAGGCCGCCACGGCAGGTGATCGTCCCGTCCAGGCCGCCGTCGGCGTCCGCCCAGGCCGTGATCATGACGGGGTGGGCGGCGTGCGGCCGAATTTCGGGGAAGCGCATCCTGGTCAACGGGCGCCCGCCCAGCTCGGCCTGCTCGCCGGCGTCGCCGGTCTCGAAGGTGAGCAGGACCTCGCAGAACGGCGCCGCGTCCAGCCGCCGGGCCGGTCGCAGCCGGGCCACGACCCGCTCGTAGGGCACCCGCTGGTCGTCGACGGCTTCGGCGATCTGGTCACGCAGGACGGCGACCAGCTCGTCCGGCGTGCCGGCCGGCCCGGTGCGGGACCGCAGGACCACCAGGTTGACGCACGGCCCGACGGCCTGGGCGAGCGCGGGGTCGGCCCGGTTCTCGGCGGGCACGCCGAAGGTGACGTCGTCGCGTCCGGTCCAGCGGTGCAGGGCGGCGGCCACGGCACCGGCCACCACCGTGAACGGGGTGGCCCGCAGCCGCCGCCCGGCGGCGCGCAGTTCCTCACCCCGCACCGGCGGCAGCGGAACCGTGACGGGCTCCTCGCCGGGATGTGCGGACGGCCGCAGGATCGTGCTCGGCGCGCCGGCGAGCCGCCGTTCGGCACGGGCGAGCGCGGCCTCGTCGTCCCCGGCGAGTTCGGCCGCGGCGACGTCGCGGAACTGCGGCCCCTCCCACGGCGGCGGTGCGCCGCCCGCCAGCGCGGCCGCGTAGCAGCGGCCGAGGTCGCGCATGAGGAAGCGCACCGAGCCCCCGTCGGTGACCAGGTGGTGCTGGCGCAGCACCAGCACGTCGTCCCCGGCGCTGGGGCGCAGGACGGCCAGGTGCAGCAGCCGTCCCGCGGCCGGGTCCAGAGCGGGAGCCCCGGCCACCCACCGCGCGACGTCGTCCGCGGACACCTCCCGCGCCCGGATCTCCCGCACGTCCACGTCCGGCTGCCAGGGTTCGCCGACGAGCTGGCGCAGCCCGTGCTCGCTGGAGCGGAAGCGGGTGCGGAGGATCTCGTGCCGCCCGGTCAGCTCGGCCGCGGCCCGGCGCAGCGCGCCGTCGTCCAGCCGCCCGGCCGCCCGCCAGGCGACGGTTTCCTGGTAGGAGCCGGGCAGCAGGCGGTCGGCCAGGTGGATCTGCCGCTGGGTGGCCGAGGCCGGCGCCTCGTCCGCGCCCGTCTTGCGCAGGTCGGCGGCGTTTCCGGCGAGCGCCTCGACGTCGAGCTTGCCGTTGACGGTCAGGGGCAGGCCGGGCACGGTGGCGTAGGCGTGCGGGATCATGTACGGCGGCAGCCGTTCGGCCAGGTGGCGGCCCAGCTCATCGGGCGTCGGCGGGGCGCCCGAGAGCACCAGGTAGGCCGCGATCCTGCCCTCGGAGCCGCCCTCCAGCAGCACGGCCGCGTCGCCGACGCCGGGGTGCTCGCGGAGCCGGGCGGTGATCTCGCCCGGTTCGATCCGGTAGCCGTGCCACTGGAACTGGTCGTCCATGCGGCGCACGTAGAGCAGGCCGCCGTCGGGGCCGCGGCGGGCCAGGTCGCCGGTCCGCAGGAGCACGTCCGCGCCGAACGCGTCCCGCACGAACCGTTCCCGGTCGAGCTCCGGCCGGCGCAGGTACCCCGCGGCGACGCCCGCTCCGCCGAGCCACATCTCGCCGGTCGCGCCCTCCGGGACGAGCCGCCGTCCCGTACGCGGGTCCACCAGGTGCACGCTGGTGTGCGGGAGGGGGTGGCCGATCGGGCTGACGTCCCGTTCGCAGTCCTCGGCGGTCACCTCGTGGGCCGTGGCGTGGATGGTGGCCTCGGTGATCCCGTACAGGTTGACCAGCCGGACGCCCTGATGGCGGCGGCACCAGTCGCGCAACCGCGGCGGGTCCAGCCGCTCGCCGCCGAACAGCACGTACCTCAGGTCCGGCAGCGGCTTGGGGTCGGCCTCGTCCACGGCGACGAGCCGGGCGAAGGCCGACGGCGTCTGGTTGAGGACGGTGACGCGCTCGCGCAGCAGCGTCTCGCGCAGCGCCCAGGGGTTCTGGACGTCCCCGTCCGGCAGGACGACCAGCCGGCCGCCGGTGGCCAGGCAGCAGAAGATCTCCCAGACCGACAGGTCGAAGGCGCAGGAGTGGAACTGCGCCCACACGTCGTGCGGTGAGAAGCCGAAGGGGAAGTGCGGGCCCGAGATCCGGGACACCACGTTGGCATGGGTGACCAGGACGCCCTTCGGCCGCCCCGTCGTGCCCGAGGTGTACAGGCAGTAGGCGGGCGACGACCCCGGGAGCTCCGGCAGCGGGCCGTCGCCGGACGGCCCGGCCGCCGCTGGGAGGGCGTCGAGCGTGACGGCGCTGTTCCCGCCGGACGGGGTCTCCTCGACCAGGAGCCGGCTACGGCTGTCCTGGAGGATGAACGAGGCCCGGGATTCGGGATGGCGGGGATCGATCGGGACGTACCAGGCGCCCGCCAGGAGCGTGCCGAGGACGGCCTCCACAGTGGCGGGGGCGGGCGGCAGCCTGAGGGCTACGGGATCTCCCGGCCGGACCCCCATCGCGGCCAGACCGCCCGCGATCCGGGTGGCCCGTCGCCACAGCTCGCCGTACGTGACGCGCTCGCCGTCCCCGACGACCGCCACCGCGTCCGGCCGAGCCTCGGCCTGTGCCCGGACGAGGCCGTGGACGGTCGCGCCGGACGCCGCCCGCGCCGCCGGGGCCGGATCCGGGCGGGTCACGAGGTCGAGGTCGCCCAGCCGCCGGTCCGGCGATCCGGCCACCGTGTCCAGCAGCGCGCCCAGGTGGCCGGTCAGCTGTCCGACGCGTTCCGTGGCCGGGCGGGGGCCGGACACGCCCAGCCAGGCCCGTGGCCGTCCGTCCTCCAGGGCCAGGCGCACGTGCAGCGGGCCCGATGCGGTCCGGCCGGGGCCGGCCGTCCGTACCGTGAGGGTGTCGGGCGGCGGGGAGAGCGCGGGGCACTCCGACACCTCCCGGCACAGCCGGGAGAACGGGACGTCCACCCCGACCCGCACCTCGACCGTCCGGGGCGGGCCGTCGCCGGGGCGGTGCAGGGCGAGCCGCACGCCGCCGTCCGCGCCGTACAGGGACAGCAGGGCGGCGAGGCCCGCCACGAGGAGGACCGCCGGCTCCGGCGGAACGGGGATCGGCCGTTCCACGGTCGTCTCATGCAGTCCCGGGGAGGCGTCGCCACCCACTTCTGCCAGGAACGCCTCGATCCCTTCCTGCGGTCGTCGTGTCACTGGGAGCTCCCGTTCGACTGGTCAGGTGGTCGCGTGAGCGTCTGCTCGCGTGATCGTGCCGGCTTGCTCGTCCGATCGCCTGCTCGCGGGAATCCGCGGGCCGGGCGCCGCCCCTACCCGGCCCGCCACGGGGGCACACGGCGACCGCCGCGCACGTCAGAGCCCTGTCACAGCACGATCAGGCGCATGTCAGGCCGGGTTGGCAGGAGGGAGGCGGACGCACGTCCCATCGACGAGGGGAGAACCATGTACACCGACTTCGAGCAGACCCCCCTGGCCGGCCAGGCCGTACGGCGGCTGCGGCAGATGCGGGACGACAACCCCGTGCGCAACCGGTTCCTCGAACGCATGGACGCCGGGACGCTCACGATGGACCACGTCAGGCAGCTCGTGGGCGTGACCCACAAGTGCCACCCCGCCGAGATCACGGCGTTCGCCACGCTGATCGCCCGCGACCCGCACCCGCTCGCGGTCGAGTTCTTCGACGGCATGCTCGGCCTGATCCACCGTGCCCGGCCCAAACTGCGCAAGGTGATGGCCGCTTTGGACCTCGACGAGGAACGCCTGCACCGCTGGCCGGCCGACCCCGCCGCCTACCAGGTGGCCGGGACGTGGGGCTGGCTCGGCTTCCTCGGCACCCAGGCCGATGCCGCGCTCGCCCTGTACTGGGACATGGTCCGCTACTTCCCCGACAGCGACGAGATGCTCGCCCGCCTGTCCAAGACCGGGCTCGACGTGCCGGAGGAGTTCGTCGCCTACTACGGCGGCGGGCAGTCCGACGAGCTCGAACGGCAGGCGCTGGCGGTGGCCGAGCACGGCCTGCGGCGCGGACAGAGCGCGGACGACGCCGTGTTCGCCGCCCGCCTGATGGAGGAGAGCATCGGCCAGTACTGGGCCGCCGCGGCCGCCGACCCGTACGAGCCCCGGCCCTGATCCCGGCGATTCCTTCTCGCAGGCGCGGCTCTCCGCCCCGCGACCTGGATCTTCGTGCGCGACGCCCGGCGGCGCGCTCCGCCCGTGCCGGCGCACGTCGTCACCGTCTTGTGCGGCGACGACTAATGCGGTGGACTCGCTTGATCACGACAAACCGCGGGTGTGTGCCGGCGGCGGGCCAGATCCGAGAAGGGACACGCAAGAATGAAGTTATCGCGGAGCGGCCAGAAGATGTCTGACATGTCGGGCCTGCGGAGCATCATGGAGGACGTCGCGACCTCCACCGCCTCGGGCGCGTCCGACTGGCTGAACCTGAGCATCGGCAACCCCGCCCAGATCAAGGAGGTCATCGACGCCTGGAGGGACCTGACCGCGACCGTCGTGGCAGAGGACTTCGCCGCGACCAGCAGCCGCTACGGGCCCTCGCGCGGCATGCCCACCCTGGTGGAGGAGATCGTCACCTCCTTCAACGCCCGGTACGGCTGGGGCATCACGGCCGACAACGTCGTGGTGGGACCGGGCAGCCAGATGCTCTTCTTCATCGCCACCGCGCTGTTCTCCGGCCAGACCGCCGACGGCTCGTTCCAGCGCGTGGTCCTGCCCATGACCCCCGACTACGCCGGCTACCTGGGCCTGTCCACGGACCCCGACGGCGTGACCGGCATCGCCCCCGAGATCGAGCTGACCGGCGACAGGTCCTTCCGCTACGCCTTCGACTTCGAGGCGGTGGAACGATGCCCCGAGGTCGGCATGCTCCTGCTGTCCAGCCCCAGCAACCCGACCGGCCGCAGCATCGACGGCGACGAGCTCGCCCGGCTGGTCGGCCTGGCCCGGCGCCACGACGTGCCGCTGATCGTCGACCACGCCTACGGCGCCCCCTTCCCCCGCGTCGCCGCCTCCCGGGTGGCCCCGCAGTGGGACGACCACCTGATCAACTGCTTCACCCTGTCCAAGGCGGGCATGCCCGCCGAACGCGTCGGATTCGCGATCGGGCCGTCCCGGTACATCCGGGCGATGGTGTCGTTCATGGCCAACTCCGTCCTGCACGCGCCGCAGCTCATGCAGCGGGTGGCGGCCAGGGCGCTGTCCTCGGGGCTGCTGGACCGGCTCGCCGCCACGGTGATCAACCCGTTCTACCGAGCCCGCCGCCTGTACGCCGAGCGCCTGCTGGCCGACCTTCTGCCCGAGTCCGTCACCTGGCGGCTGCACGCCGGAGAGGGCGGCATGTTCTGCTGGTTGTGGATCGATCACGACTGGTTCGACGACATGGCCCTGTACCGGCTGATGAAGACCAAGAAGGTCTTCGTCGTCCCCGGCCGCCACTTCTTCGCGACCCCGGCGTCGGACGCCACGGCCGCGTCCCACGCCAGGCGGTGCTTCCGGATCAGCCTCACCGCCGACGAACACGTGATCGCCGAAGGCGTCGGAAGGATCGCCGAAGGCCTCCTGGAGCTGCGCCGCGGCTCCTGAAGGCCCGCGCCGCCCGGACCTGCCGCCTCCCATGAGCCCAGGCCCGGCGCGGCCCCGCCGCCGTGACGCCGCTACGGCAAGGCGGGCACGGCCGGAGGGTTGTCGGTCCAGCCGGTCTCGATCATGGTGTCGGTCGTGGCCTCGTTGAGGGACAGCTTGCCGCTGATCGCGGTCGTCCGGGTCTTGGACAGCAGAAGCATCGTGCCGGTGTCCACGATCAGGCCGGTCTGCTCCTTGATCGTCAGTCCGTTATTCTGCACGACCTTCGGGTGGTCGATCGACAGCGCCGCGCCGCCTCTGCCCATGCCGTCCTTGGACTGTCCCTGCGGACGGACAGCGGGCATCGTCAGCAAGACCTGGTAGGCCGCGGCGCGGACGTTCTTGGGCGCCGGAAGCTGATGGAGCATCTCCGGCAGCGCCCCGGTGACGAACTGGTCCACGTCGTCCTGCTTGACCCGTGAGACCCGCGCGGCCTCGGAGATCCAGGACTTCAAGCCGTTCGGGTCCGCGGGCAGTCGCTGGACCTCGTCGTACGTCAGCCACTGCCCGGCCAGGAAGAACTTGTCGTTACTGCCGCGTACGGGCCAGACGTGCCCCTTGTCCGGCTCGGTCGACAGCTTCACGACCTGGCCGTCGGCCGTGCGGGTCCACTTGGCCGGCGAACCGTCGCGACGCCACGCCTTCCGGTCCGCCGCGCTCTTCGGGTACGCCCCCGCGTTCCGGTATCCGAGCCACGCCTTGCCGTCGGGCGCCGTCCATTCCTCGGTGAGCGCCTGCTCCACCACCCAGTAGCGATTCGCGCCGCTGCCCATCTGGCGGGGACCGGTGCGCTGGGTCAGCACCCGCGTATGCCAGTAGGCGCCTTCCGCCGGAGCCGACGCGGCGGCCGCGAGCTGTGTCCGCGATGCCTCCGCCACGCTCGGCAGGCCCAGCAGGGCGGCGACGCCCACGGCGGCCAGGCCGGTGCCGACGGCGATCAGCGGCCGGACCCGTGCGGTCGCGAGCTTCATGTCTTTCCTCCAGAGGTCGGGAAATGCTGTCCCCACCCCATACGCGCGAGCGCCGCACAAGGTTGCCCGCGGCACCCGCGCCGGATTCCGTCCGGCTTCGACCGGGCCCTCAGTTCTCGGGGTCGCGCAGGCCGACGCAGTCGAAGGCCCAGAAGGGCTCCGAGTAGACGAATGTGCCCGTCATCCACGGCTCGTGAGCGGACAACCGGGCGACCTGGAACGCGGCTTCAGGGATGCGCAGCGACGGCGAACGGAAGCCCGCCGCGCAGGCACCCTCGAAGCCGCGCGTGCCGTAGTAACGCGGCGAACCCTCCAGGAACACCAACGGCACCCCCTGGCTGTCGGCCGCGTCGAGGGCGCACGCGATGAGCCGGGTGCCGATCCCCTGACGCTGGAACTCCGGGAGCACGCCCAGCGGTGACAGGGACAGGACGTCCACGATCCGGCGCGGAGCGTCCAACCGGGCCGCGCTCAGCAGGACATGCCCGACAACCCGGTCGTCAACGGTGGCGACGAAGGACATCGGCGCCAGCGCGGCCTCCGCAACGCGAAGCGCCTCCACGAGCCCGGGAACCCGCTCGCCGGCACCGAAGGCGCGCGTATGAACCTCCCGCACATCCTGGTGATCGTCAGCGGTCTCTCGCCGGATCACCAGCCCGGCACCATCGGGAGCGATCGGGAAGCCTTCGGACGCATCGCATGACGTCATGGCCGCGACGGTAGAGCACGGGACGACTCCTGCGCGAGGCAATTACCCCCAGGTCGTCACTGCCGGGCCAGCCCGGCCCGACCAGCCATATTCGCCCTACTTGGCGAGGCCGAGCCCGCGGACCAGCACGGTGGCCGCCTTGGCGATCACGCTGTTGTCCATGGTCGCGGCCGGGTCGGTGCGATTGGTGTAGATCGCGATGATCACCGGCGCGCCGGAGGGCGGCCAGGCGACGGCGATGTCGTTGCCCGGCGCGTACGCGCCGGTGCCGCCCCCGGTCTTGTCGCCGACGATCCAGTCCCGCGGCACCCCGGCCCGGATGCGCTCGGCGCCGGTGACGCCGGCCCGCAGCCAGTCGTTCAGCCGCTGCCGGTCCTCGGGGACGAGCGCGCCGCCCAGGCTGAGCTTCTGCAGGTCGCGGGCCATGAACGCGGGCTTGACGGTGTCGCGCTTCTCGCCCGGCTTCCAGTCGTTGAGCTCCGGCTCCCAGCGGTCGAGCCGCCCGACCGGGTCCCCGAGCGAGCGGTAGTAGCGGGTCAGCCCCGCGGGTCCGCCGATCTGCTTGAGGAGCACGTTCGCCGCGGTGTTGTCGCTGGCGGTGACGGCCGCGTGGCACAGCCGGTCCGCGGTCATGCCGTTCTTGACGTTCTCCGGCAGTCCGCTGATCGGCGAGTTCGCGACCACGTCCTTGGCCGTCCAGTGCAGCGTGCGGTCCAGCAGGCCGGGATCGGTCGTGCGGGCCTTGTTCAGGATGGCGCCGCACAGGATGGCCTTGAAGGTGGAGGCGGCGGCGAATCGTTCGCCGCCGCGGTAGGAGACGGTCTTCCCGGTGCCGGTGTCGATCGCGTAGGCCCCGATGCGTCCCTGGTAGGAGTCCTCCAGCGCGCGCAGTTGCTTCCTGACGCCGGCCGTGCCGCTCTCCGGCCGCGCGGCGGCGACGGCGGACGCCGAGCGCGTGTCGGCCCCAGCCGAACCCGCCAGTCCGACGACGGCCGCCATCGCCGTGGAGGTCGCCAGCACGGAGGCGCCGAGCCTGGTGCGCAGCTCTCCGTAAGGAACGTCTCTCATCCCGACTCCCCGATCTCGATCCGGGTCTTCCTGAGCGCGACCAGGAGACCAGAGGCGGAAGCGGGATGTCCAATAGCGATATGAGACCCCGAACCATAAAGATCCGGATATCCGCCCAGGTAATCGCTTCGCGCACCTCGACGCTCAGGCGACGATCGCGGCCAGCTCCGCCCGCGACGAGATCCCCAGCTTGGGGAAGGCCTTGTAGAGGTGGTAGCCGACGGTGCGCGGGCTGAGGTACAGCTGGGCCGCGATGTCACGGTTGGACGCGCCCGTGGCGGCCAGCCGTACCACCTGCCTCTCCTGCGCCGTGAGGACGCTGAGCGGGTCGTCCGGCCGGCGTGGGGCCGCGGGCACGTCGCCGGTGGCGCGCAGCTCCGCGCGGGCCCGCTCGGCCCAGAGCGCCATGCCGAGCCGGTCGAAGGTCTCCAGCGCGGCGCGCAACTGGGCGCGGGCTGCGGCGCGCCTGCGCGCCCGCCGCAGCCACTCGCCGTAGAGCAGCCGCGTGCGGGCCTGCTCGTGCGGCTGCTCGCCCTGTTCGTGCGCCCGGACGGCCTGCTCGTACAGGTCCTCGTCGTCCTCGACGAGGGCGCGGCAGCGCAGCGCGATCGCATCGGCGGACGGCACGCCGACGCCGGCCGCCCAGTCCAGGTAGTACGCCAGCGGCTCGCCCGCCAGCTCCGGCTCCTTGGCCCTGACCGCGGCCTCGATCCGGTCAGGGGCGGAGAAGACGGACACCGGCGCGTTGGCGGGCGAGATCCTCTCCAGCGTCCTCAGCGACGCCTCCGGACGGCCCAGCGCCAGCTCCAGCCGTCCGAGCCCGGCCAGGGCCATCGCCTCGGCCGTACGGAGCCCGCGCGCTCTCGCCTGTTCCAGCGCGGTCGTGGCCGCCGTCCGGCAGCCGAGCTCGTCGCCCAGTTCGCCGCGCGTCACCGTGAGCAGCGCGGCGAGCACCACAGCTCCGTTCCGCTGCCCCAGGTCGCCGACCACCGCGATGCTCTCCTCCAGCCTGGACGCCGCCTCGCGATACCTGCCGAGCAACATCTGCGCCTCCGTCCGGATCTCCACCGCGACGGTCAGCCAGCCGCCCATGTCGTGGGCCCTGCACTCGGCCTCGACGCGCGCCGCCATGGCCTCGGCCAGGCCGTAGCGCCCGATCGGCGCACACAGCTGGGCCACGAAGGTCAGCCCCGGCACCTGAAGCCCGGACAGATCGGGAGCGAGCACCAGCCCCCGCATGAGCGGGACGGCGTCCGACAACTCGCCGTTGGCCAGCGCGGACAGCCCGAGCGCGCCGCCCACCAGCGGAGACCCCACCTCGGGCAGCGCCCTGAGCAGCTTCGCCGCCTGCGCCGCCAAGTCCGGGTCACCGGCGTACCACGCGCACCGCATCGCCTCCACGAGCAGGTAGGCCGCCCGTTCCGCGTCGAGCGGGGCGACCCGCTCCGCGCCGGCGATGATGAGGTCACCGGCCGTGGCGGGGCTGCCCTGCTCGAACTCCCGATGGGCGCGCACCTGGATCAGATGGGCGAGGGCCAGCGGGTTCCTGATCTCCTCGCTGGCCCGGCCGGCCAGCGCGCCCGCACGGGCCAGTTGTCCCGCGTCGCTGGCCGCCACGGCCGCGGCGGCCAGCCGTACCGACCGCCTGGCGGTGTCGGGGGTGAGCTCGGCGGCCCGTTCGTAGGCCGCGGCCATGGCCGCATAGCCCGAACGCGTGCGCGCCCGCTCCGCGGCCGACTCCAGCTCGCCCGCCACGTCCTCGTCGGGCGTGGTCGTCGCCGCGGCAAGATGCCAGGCCCGGCGGTCGGCGTGCTCGCCGCCGTCGAGCACCTCGGCGAGCGCACGATGCACGGCCAGCCGGGACGTCAACGGCGCGTTCCGGTAGGCGGCGGCCCTGATGAGCGGGTGCCTGAAGGGCGTCGGCGGAAGCCCGGTCGAACCACTGCGCGTCGTCGACCAGGCAGAGCAGCGGCCCGTCGCCGGCGATCTCGGCCAGCAGGCTGAGCAGGGCGAGCCCGACGAGGAACCGGTTCACCGGAGCGGTCGCGCCCAAGCCCAGCGCGCCCCGCAGCGCCGCCGCCTGCGGTTCGGGCAGCGCGTCGATCCGGTCGAGCTCGGAGCGCAGGAGCAGGTGCAGGGCGGCGTACGGCAGCTCCGCCTCCGACTCGATGCCGACCCCGTGCAGCACCCGAACCCCCGCGGCGCGCTCGGTCAGGTGGCTGAGCAAGGCGGACTTCCCGATGCCCGGCTGCCCGCGCACCACCAGCACGCCACTGCGTCCGGACCGGGCGTCCGTCAGCAGCCGGTCCACCTGCGCCTGCTCCGCAGCCCGCCCAAACAACATGGCCGAGAATCTAGCGGAGCGGACATTTGCCCCTTCCGGGTGGGAGCGGTGAGCAATGACCGTGACCTGGCACTACCGTCACGATGACAGATTCGGCGCGCCACCGGCCTGCAGTTCGCCGGCCTGCGCAGGGCCTGAGCCGCGCCTCTGTCTCGACGTACCGGCCTCGGCTGCGGGGATGATGGGATCGGTGCCATGCCCACAGTGATCACTGGCCTCGACCGGTGCATGCAGGCGGGGTCCCTGCTGCCGGCGGTATCGGCGATGACCGAGTTCGGCTCGGCGCTGCACGTCCTGCGCGACCCTGCTCACCACGGCCTGGAGGACTGGGCGGCGAAGATCCTCACGGCGATGAGCCCTGACCTGGCGGCCTGGACCCGATCGTGGTGGTGGACGACGCAGGCCATCAGAGCGACGCCGTTCGTCACCCCCGAGCCCCCGGCGGAGAGCTTCGACGACCGGCTCGAACAGCTGCGTGCCATGCCCGTCCAGGAGCTGGCAGGTCAGTTGCTGCGGCCGATCGCCCCCTCAGGCGACCGGCAGGTCGCGCTCCGATGGTCGCGCGCGCGAGATCCGGCGGTGGCGGCCCGCGTCGAAGCGCTCGTCAGGCGTCCGCAGGACGCGGTCGCCGATTTCCTCTCGTTCCTGCGTCGCAGCCGGCAGGAGTGGTTCGAGGCCGAGTGGACCCGGATCCGGCCGGTGCTGGCCGGGCGGGCGCGACGCTTCGCCGACCTGGCCTCCCGGCAAGGGCCCGGGCCCGCGCTCGCCGCCCTCGACCCCGCCATGGAGCTCGCCCCGGCCGGGGTGGCCGTCCGCATCGCCAAGATCCAGGCCGCCCGTCATGACGTGTCCCGGCGCGGGCTGGTCGTGGTGCCCAGCACCTTCATCCGTCCCCACCTGTACGTGGCTGACGTTCCCGGCCGGCCGCTCCTTCTCCTCCATCCCGTCGACGCCGACCTTCCCGTGCCCTCCGCCGCCATGGTGCGGCGACGGCTGGAGGCCCTCGCCCACCAGGGCCGCCTGGAGGTCGCCCGGGCGATCGCCACCGAACCGCGGACGGCCGGCGAGATCGCGATGTTGTGGAACGTCGACCCGACCCAGGTGAACCGGCACCTGCGCGCCCTGGCCGCGGCGGGACTGGCGACCACGGCCCGTCAGGGACGGTTCGTGCGGTACCAGCTCGCCGCCGACGTCCTGGAGGAGCTCGGCAAGGACGTGCTGTCGCTGCTGCTGCGCTGAGCACGATTGATCGCATTCGTCAGTCCGCTGGCCGGACGGCCGCGGTGGTGCTGAAGTCCCTCCCAACCACTTCATCCAGGGAGAACCACCATGACGATCCTGTCTCCGGAAGAGGCGATCGGCCGCCTGCGCGCCGATCGGGACATCCTCCTCGCTCGCGTCACCGGACTCACCGAGCAGCAGCTCGACGCCGACCATCTGGTGGACTCCGGCCCGCTCGGCGACTTCTGCCGTTCCTTGCACGACCTCATCGCGCACGTCCTGATGTGGGACGAGATCAACCTGGCGGTGCTGACGGAAGCCGCCGCCGGCCGGCCGCACTGGAGCCTCGATCCACGCTGGGAGGACCCCGCCGTCGGGCAGGCGCTGAACATCGGCGGGGTGGAGGCGGGCCGGCACCTCCCGGCCTCGCTGCTCCTGCACCGGTTCGGGGCGGTGCATGACGCGATCCTGACGGACCTGAGCCGGTACGGCGAGGAGTCCTGGGACGTGCCCGGGCTCGGCGCGGTGGTGCAGCGGGCGTGGACCGTGCCCGGGAACCCGGCGTACTGGCACGCCGCCATCCACCTCGGCCGGCTGCCGTCCACCCCGCCGGTCGCCGGTCACCGGTCGGAAGGATGAAGCGCCGTGGCCAGGGTTCCGTCAGGCACACCTGCGGCGGCCGGTCGCTTCCTGCAGGTCAGGGCGCGCGGCGGCGGAGCGGTGGTGAGCTGGCCGCGGTGGCCTTCACTGAGCGCCCGCGACGGGCGTGCACGGCTTCACGGGGGTGCCCGCCTCGGCCAGCCAGGCGCCGAGCTGCCAGGGCACCTCCGGGTTCCCGTTGTCGCGGAACTCCACCACGAGCGTCTCGTCCGGTTTGATGTACTGCGGGAAGATCTGGATCGTCCGGACGGATTTCACCCGGGTCGCCTTGTACGATCGCGACTCTTCCACCAGTGAACGCAGCTCGCCCGCGTTGGAGGCGGGTTCCCCGCCGTAGGCGCGGTCCACGCCGGTGAATCGCGGGCCCGCGCACCGCGTGGCCGGGGCCAGGAAGGTCACGTCGGCCTTGATGCCCACCGCGTCGAGCTTGGCCTCCAGGCCGGCGGGATCACGCAGCTCGTTGACGGTGACCTCGACCGTGCCGTCCGGGCCTCTGGTCACCGCGTGGGCGGCGGGCCCGGTTCCGGCGACCAACGGTGTGATGGTGATCGCCGCCGCGACTCCGGCCGCGACCAGCAGCCGAGGGCCGGTGACGACGCGTCGCCGGGGGCGCATCCCGCGGAGCAGTCGCTGCCGTGCTCCGGCGAGTTCGTCCGGGGTGGCGGGGGGAACGGCCTGCCACATGGCTTTCAGGGCGTCCATTTGCGTTCTCCTTCTTTGCTCAGGGCTTGCCGGATCTGAAGACGGGCCCGGTTGAGTCGCGAGGCGACGGTTCCCGGCGGGATGGCCAGCGCGTCGGCCACCTCCTGGTAGCTCAGTTCGGCCCAGGCGACGAGCAGCAGCACGTCGCGATCGGCCGGCGCGAGCTCCATCAGGGCCAGCGCCAGCGGGCGGTTGACGGCCAGGGTGTTGACCTCGTCCTCGACCCGAGAGCCGGACAGCTCCGCCGGATGCACGCCGCTGCGCACGTACGCGCGGTAGAGGCTCATCTCGGTACGGCGCCGGCGGCCGATCAGGTTGGACGCGATGCCGTACAGCCACGGTCGGGCATCGGGACGATTCCTGTCGTAGCCGCCGCGGTGCTGGAAGGCGGCCAGAAAGGTGTCGGCCACCACGTCCTCCGCCTCGCTGGGGCCCAGGCGTCTGGTCACGTAACGGTGCAGGAGCGGCGCGTGCCGGTCGAACAACGTGGCGAAGATCTCGGGTTCGTTCAGCGATCTCTCGATGAGGAGCGCGTCGTCGACCTCGACTGCTTCGCGAGGGATTGTCATGCATACCGACCTTTCCTGGCGTATGCGGTCACCTGTACTTACCGCGCCAGCCCGAAATCCTTCATGGGGAAACGCGGGCAGTACGGGCGCAAAGTGGTCCGGCGAAGAGCCCGGGGGCCAGGCACTTCCGGAGCGTGTGCCGAACGTCCGACGCATACCCGGTGACCAGCGAAAACGCCGATACAAGCCGTGGGCGTGGCGGATGGGCAGGTACGACTGCTCTAGCGATCTCCGCCAACCGCCGGCGGACGCCTGCGCCACGTTGCGGACGGTGACGGGGGAGGAGCGCCCCTCCTCGTCCTCGGTGACGACGAGCCGGGCGGCGATGTCACACAGCCCAAGGCCCTGCGCGCGCAGGCACAGGCCCATGGGCAACATGTTCACGTCGGTGACGTCAGCGGGGTCTGTGGTGGTGATGGCGGTGGTGGCGTCAGCGGGGTTGTGGTGGTGGCGGCGGTGGTGACGGCAGCGGGGGTCTGTGGTGGTGGCGGCCGTGGTGACGGCAGCAGGTCAGTGGCGGCGAGGGCGGCGGTGGCGGGCCGCCGTCGGCTCGTTGGCGAGCGGGCGAGCGGGCGGGCGGGCGGGCGGGCGGGCGGGCGGGCGAGATCGCGTCGCTCGGTCCAGCGAAGGTCACCGTCACAGGCCGCGACGTGCGACTGTGCGCCTCCCCGAGGGGACGGGGCTCCGTCTGGACGTTCAAGGTGGGGCGGGCGCGCGTGTGCCGACTTCTCCCCGCCCTCTCAACTCGGCGTTCTCCAGTTCCCGTGCGCCGGGAGGTCGGAGCGGGGTACGACGAGGCCGCTCTCGTAGGCGAAGACGATCGCCTGGGCGCGGTCGCGGAGATCGAGCTTGGCCAGGATGCGGCCGATGTGCGTCTTGACCGTCTGCTCGGCGACGATCAGGGCCGCGGCGATCTCGGCGTTGGACAGGCCGCGGGCCACGTGCACAAGCACCTCCGACTCCCGCTCGGTCAGCGACTGCACCAGGGGTGCGGCGCCAGGCAACGCGGGCCGGCACCGGGCGATCTCCTCGATGAGACGCCGGGTCACCGAGGGGGCGAGCAGGGCGTCGCCGGCCGCCACCACCCGCACGGCCGAGACCAGGTCCGCGGGCGGCGCCTCCTTCAGCAGGAACCCGCTGGCGCCTGCGCGCAGCGCCTCGTAGACGTAGTCGTCCAGGTCGAAGGTGGTCAGCATCACCACACGCGGCCTGTACTGGCCGCCGGGCGGCGCCAGGAGCAGCCGGGCCGCCCGCAGGCCGTCCATGCCGGGCATGCGGACGTCCATGAGGACGACGTCGGGCCGCAGCAGCCTTGTCCGGTCCACCGCCTGCTCGCCGTCGGCCGCGTCACCGACGACTTCGATGTCCGGTTCGGCGGCCAGCAGGGCGCCGAAGCCCGCCCGGACCATTGCGTGGTCGTCGGCGACGAGCACCCGGATCGTCATGGGTGCTCCTTCCCGTGGCCGGCCTGCACCAGGGGTAACGTCAGCTCGACCCGGAATCCGCCCCGTGGCGTCGGCCCGGTCAGCAGCACGCCACCCACCATGGCGGCCCGTTCTCGCATCCCGGCCAGCCCGTGACCGGTGCCCGCGGGCTCGGCGAGCGCGAGCCCCGCGCCTGCGGGCGGCGCGTTCTCGACCACGACCCGCAGCCCGGACCCGTTCCCGGTGACCGCCACGGCCGTGGCGGCGCCTGGCGCGTGCCGGATCACGTTGCTGAGCGCCTCCTGCACGATCCGGTAGACCGGCAGCTCCATGCCGGGGGGTATGCGCCTGGGCAGGCCACTCACCGTCAGCTCGACGGGTGTGCCGGCACGCCTGGCGCTCTCCACCAGCACGCCCAGCTGGTCGAGGCCCGGCAGCGGGGCGCGCGGCGGCAGCGCGTCGTCGCTGCGCAGCACGCCCAGCAGGCGCCGCATCTCGGCCAGTGACTGCCGGGCCGCCGCCCCGATGGAGTCGAACTCCCGCTCGGCGCCGGCGGGCACCCCGCCGAGCCTGCGCGCCGCGCTGGCGGCCTGTACGGCGATCACCGACATGTGGTGCGCCACCACGTCGTGCATCTCCCTGGCGATCCTGGTCCGTTCCTCCAGCAGCTCGCGCCGGGCCCGTTCGGCCGCGCTGACCTGTTCCTGCTCGGCGACCCGCGCCCGGGCCCGGCGGCGCCAGCGCACGTTGTCGCCGACGATCAACGGCACCGGCACGACGGCCGCCACGAGCTGCAGCGCCACGGCCCGGTCCGTGGACGACATGGGCACCAGTGACACGTCCGCCAGCGCGCCGAGGAGGGACAGCGCCCACACGGCCGCCAGCATCCATCGCGGCCGGTGCTGCGCCAGCACGAACAGCACGACCAGATAGGCGACCACGGGCATCGGCAGCCACGGCCACGGATTGTTCGCCGGCGGCGGCGCGACCAGCAGCGGCGTGACCAGCATCCCGGTGTAGAGCAGCAGCCAGGCGGTCACCGGCCGGCGCCGGCAGAACGTCACCGGAGCCGCGCAGGCCGCCGCGAGCGCCACCGTCAGCTCGACCGGAGCGTCGTAGACGGTGGCGAGCATCCCCACGTTCATGGCGAACATGAAGCAGGCGATCACCCAGGGCGTTCCGGCCCGCACCCTCGCGAACCGGAGCGCGGACGGGGCCGCCGGTCCGGTCGGGGCCGGGGCCGTGGTGAAGGCGCGCGACATGCCATCACCGTAGCCGCCGGCCTTCGCGGACGGATCAGCCCCAGAGCCGACTTCGGGCCTCCCACCTGGGTATGACGCGCCGGCCGGATGGCCAGAAGGTATGACCGGTATGGATGGCTCCGTGGTGTGACGTGCCCGGCCGGGCACGCTGCCTAGCGTCGGACCCCATGAACGACAACAACGATCTCGGCACCGACAGCGGAAAGAGGGGCCGCCGACGGACGCTCCGGCGACTGGCCGCCGTACTGGCCGCGCTGGGCGTCGCCGTGGCGGGACAGGTCGCCACACCGCCCGCGGACGCCGCCGCCGGACGGCAGCCGCTGGACGGCCTCTGGCGAGCCGACGGTTACGGCACCGTCTTCGGCATCGGCCAGGGGCGGCTCATCACCTACGACACGACGGCGATCAGCTGCCTGCGTGGGGTGCTCTCGGCGGAACAGACGGCGCGCACGCGCGACTCGGCGTCCTTCACGGCGCAGGAGGGCGGCCGGCGGATCGTCGTCCAGACGCGGGGGCCAGGCCGGGCGCGGCTACGGTATGCGGGCAGCGTCGGCGCCATCGACCTGCGGAGGCTGCCCCGCCTGCCCCGGGCCTGCGCCACCCCCACGCCCGCTGATCCGGTGAAGGTGTTCGACGTCTTCTGGACGACCTTCGCCGAGAACTACCCGTTCTTCGCCACCAAGGGCGTCGACTGGCGAGCCGTACGGGACCGGTACCGGTCCGGGATCGGTCCGGACAGCGGGGAGGAGGAGCTGTTCGCCGTCCTGCGCGACATCCTCAAGGAGCTCGGCGACGCGCACACCGCGCTCATCGCGGGCGGCAGGCAGTTCGCCAGACCGTTGCGTCCGGGCACCAGGCAATTGGACGGGGTGCCGGCCTTCATCGCCTTCAACGAACGCGTCCGGGAGTTCGTCGAGAAGAACGACACCCGCAAGCCCCTGCACCAGTGGGGACGAGGCGTGATCGGGTACGCCGACCTCCCGGACGGCCTGGGCTACCTGCGGCTGGGCGCGTTCGACGGCTACGCCGACGGCGGCTACGAGCCCAACGCGGCCGAGCTGGACCGGGCGCTCGACGAGATCTTCACCGTGTCCCGCACCTCGGGGCCCGGCCGGCTGCGCGGCCTCATCATCGACGTCCGCGTCAATCTGGGCGGCTACGACGCACTCGGCCTGCGGCTCGCCTCCAGGCTCACCGGCAGGCCGTACCAGGCGTACGCCAAGCAGGCCCGCAACACCCCCGGTGATCCGCCCGGGTTCACCCGCCCCCGGCCGGTGCCCGTACGGCCGGCGACCGCCCCGGTGTACACGGGCCCCATCGCCATGCTCACCAGCAGCCTGACCATCAGCGCGGGCGAGACCTTCACCCAGGCCATGACGGGACGGACGCCCCGGCCCGAGCGCATCGGGGAGAACACGCAGGGAGCCTTCTCCGACTTCCTGTGGCGGAAGCTGCCCAACGGGTGGAGCTTCGCTCTGCCCAACGAACGTTTCCTGACCCGCGACGGGACCACCTTCGACGTCACGGGCATCCCGCCGCACCTGTCCGTTCCCGGCGTCCTCAGCGACGAGGAACTGAACGGCGGCCACGACGCCGCCTTCGCCAAGGCCCTCTCCTACCTGACGAGCCGGCGACGGTAGCGCCTCCGCGCCTGGAACAGGCCGGCCGCGGGCGGCGGCCGGCCATGGGAATCGGGGTGAACGGCCCGCCGCTAGTGCCTCGAAGATGCCTTCTGCGTGACGAAACCTCTTGTCATCAACCACACGGCGAAGACGAAGCTCTGCAGGGCCAGGGGCGCATTCATCGCCAGGTAGAGCGGCGTCACGACGTCAGTTGCACCAACCAGCACCAGGAAACTCGCCGACACGGCTGCCGCTATTGCCAGGAATCCCCACCCGGACAACCATCGCGGGACAGATCTCGACCGCCACAGAATGCGGAACAACAGGAGATCTCCAAGACTGAGCGAGATGATCAATGCGACATGATTGACCAAGTCGCGCGCCGTCCGCAGTAATTCACCGACGACCTCGATGCCGGATGCGGCCACGGCATCGGCTTGGGCGAGTTCCCGGCCCAGCACGAGAAACAAGGGCAGCATGATGACGCCGATGAAGTGGAACGTCGCCGCGATCAGCCTGAACCCGAGGAAACCCGAGCTGAGTCTTTCGTTCTCCGCCCGCACCATCGGATACAGGCACAGCGCGAACCCGACATACGCGGGGATCATGATGGACTGAGCGACTGCGCCGAGGATGACCTGGCTCTCGTGTGCGGGTACGAGAGCGAGACGGCGTGGTTCATCGACGGCGGGAACGACGCTCAGCGCGCCGGCGATCATACCCAGGATGACCAGGGCACCGGCAATTGCGGTCGCCCGCCTGTTCGTGTGCACGATTCTTGTCCCGAAATTGTCGTGGTGGTCAGCCTGTGAGCAGGTCCATGCGCAGGAACTCGGTGATGCGGAGCAGCTTCGGCGGGCGTGCCACTTTCTCGGGAAGGGCCTGGAAAGGCTCGTCCTCACCGATGAGGCGCGGGGCGGTGAGTTCCACGTCCCGCCCGTCGACCCGGAGCCGCGCATTTGCGGCCGCCAGGACGTTCTGCACCCAGTCCGAACGCGATCCATACACCAGAACGAACAGGTAACCGCCGTCGACGGGATGCGCGTCGAGCGGCGTGCGGTACGTGGTGCCGGAAATACGGCCGACGTGAATCAGCACCGGCCATCTTCCGCCGGTTATCGCGCGGGGGTTGAACACCTTCTTGTTCACGTGCCCCCACCACCTCGGCATCGGCATGGAAATCTCCTTCTCTACGCTCCAGAACGGCCTTACGCTCGTAAGGTCGCTTACGGGTGTAAGGTTGGCTTACGCTCGTAAGGCTGTCAACCCGCACACGTCCCGGAGCCGTCATGCCGCCGCAACCGCTCAGCAGAGTCCTCGTCCTGGAAGCCGCGATCCGGGTCGCGGATCGCGGCGGCGCGGAGGCGATCACGATGCGCCGGGTGGCGCAGGAACTGGGCGTGGAGGCGATGTCGCTCTACCACCACGTGCCCAACAAGGACGCGATCCTCGACGGCGTGGTCGACATGGTGTTCGCGGCGATCAAGTTGCCGGGTGCCGAATGCGACGATTGGCGCGATGCGATCCGTACGCGAGCCGTCTCCGCCCGCGCGGTCCTGTCGCAGCACAGCTGGGCCCTCGGCCTCATGGACTCCCGCCGCGATCCGGGACCGGCGACGCTACGCCACCACGACGCCGTCCTGGGCGTCCTGCGGGAGGCGGGGTTCACGCTGCCGATGGCCGCGCACGCCGTGTCGCTGATCGACAGCTACGTCTCCGGGTTCGTCCTGCAGGAGGCGAACCTGCCGATGGCGACGCCGGACGACGTCGAGGACGTGGCCGGCGACATCCTCCGGCAACTGCCGGAGAAGGAGTTGCCGTACCTCACCGAGATGATCCGCGACCACGCCCTGCGACCGGGCTACGACTACACCAGCGAATTCGGCTACGGCCTCGACCTGATCCTGGACGCCCTCGAAGCGCGCCGAAGCGTCCAGTGATCGGGCGAATCCGGGTGAACTTCTCGGTACGGGCGGCGAGCCGGAGCGAGAGCACCACGTGAGCGGCCGATCGGCCGGCCGTGTCGGACAGTGCCGCCGTCTGGTGGAGGGCGAGGGGCTTGGACGGGCCGGTCCACGTCGTCGGCGCTCGGCTTGCGCAGCTCGCCTGGGAGCACGTCAGGGGCCGGCACATGCCGCATGCCCGCCGACGGAGCGATCACGTCGGCGGGGTCTGGGCTGACATCGGACCGGACCGGTATGGCTGGGTCGATGGTGGTGTCAGTGGCGGTGATGGTTGTCGGGTTGTGCGGGGTCGCCGGGGTGTTCGAGGCCCGGCACCAGGCGCAGCCGGTGGGCGCGGGCGTGGTCGAGCCAGCGTACGAACGCCACCCTGCGCGCGGAGTCGAGGAGGCCGTCGGCGGGTGCGTCTCGGTCCGGGACGGGGTCGTGGCGGGTGACGAGGGTGGCGGTCCAAGGGCCGGCCGTCACCGTCTGGCCCGGTACGGCGGCGGCCAGAGCTTCGGCCAGGGCGACGGGCAGCGAACCGGGGTCTGCGTCGAACTCGCCGTCCGGGGTGCGTAGCCGCCATGTCGGTCCGGTGGGCGGTCGCGTGGTGGCCTCCCGATACGCGGCCGCCTCCGACGCGGAGACCGTGACGTCAGCGGTGACGGCCTCGTAGACAGCTCGGACGGCGGCGCTGCCCTCGTAGGCCGCCGCAGCGATCGAACCCAGCTCAACAGCCGCCCGCTGGTCGAGCCGTACTGCGATGGCGTCGGTGGCTCGTGGGTCCGGCCGTACCGCGATGGCGTCGGTGGGGGGGTGGTTGGGGTGGGGTGGTGGGGGCTTCTCCAGGGGGAGTCGGCGGGCTGTCGCCTCGGCGGCGCACAGTTGCTCGGTCAGCACCACCTGGGCCACCCAGCGCGTGAGCTGCCGGTCCTCGGCCGTGCCCGGCGCCGGAAGCGCCGAGGACCTCGGGCCGGCCCGGAGGGCTGCGAGCCGTCGGTCCAGCTCGAAGCGGGGGAGCGGGCAGCCGTCGAGCCAGCCGAGCACCGGCCCCACGCCGGGCGCGACCGGCTCGCCGGTGACGGGCGCGTGGGCGGAGTCCGGATGGCTGACCTGAGGTGTTGGGACGGAGGTCGGATGGTTCGCCTGGAGCGTCGGGGCGGAGGTCTCAGCGCGGGACCGGGGATGGTCGGGGTGGGAACGGTGGGTCATGGGGTCACCACCAGTTCGACGGTCGGGGCGTACTGGCAGCGGCCGAACCACATGACCTTGCCCAGGGCCCAGGCGGAGCCCGGGACGGCGTCGCGGGGTGCGGACACCTCGAACTCGGCGACCGTGCTCTCACCGGCCGCCAGGACGAACCCGCGGACCGGGGCGGCGATCAGGTCCCACGTGCCCCAGGGCGAGACGACCTGCAGCTCGCCCCGGATCTGACCGTTCGTGCGGTTGTGCAGCGCCAGCCCCAGCACGGCACGCCCGCCGGGAGGGACGCGCACCGACGGCGTCGTCACCTCCACCGACAGGCCGGTGTCGCGGCCGGGACGGTCCTTGCTGCCCTGCGCTGCCACCCAGTCCTCGGGGACGTCACCAGGCACGGGCAGCACGCCGGGCAGGTCGCCGACGGCGACGGTGACCACGTCCTCGACGGTCTGGCCGTCGTGCCGGATCCGGGCGGCGACGAAGTACAGGCCGGGCTCGACGCCCCGGGGCGGGGTCACCGTCACCGGGAACCGTACGTGCCCGCCCGCCGCCAGCCGGTACGGGCGCCGCGTCAGACCGGCCGTCCAGCCCTCGGGGACGAGGATCTCCACGGCTCCTTCCACGTCGGCGTCGAGCAGGTGCGAGGAGAGCACCACCGACAGTTCGGCGGGCTCGCCCTCGGTCCGCACCAGGCCCGGCGACGCCGTGACGCTCACCGGCAGGTAGCCCATCGGCGCCGGCCCCCGGTTGTGCAGCCAGTACCGCGCATGCACCGGCTGCGCCACCTCGGCCGCCGGCCCCAGCACCGCACCGCCGCGGGCCGACCCACCCAGCGGCAGGCCGGGGACGGCGATCACGGTGGCGACCTCGGCGCCGGTCAGCGTGACGGCTGCCCCCTGGACGGGTTCGCGCCGCCGTTCGAGCAGGTCGGCGCGGTGCGGCTCGGTGAGGGCGAGCGCACCGGAAAGGACGGCGTCGCGGCCGAGTCCGGTGGACTCCATCAGGCGCACGGTCACCCCGGAAGCCGGGTCCGCCGCGGCGGCCGACCCGTGCGCGGTCGGGTTGCCGGCCGGCTTGACGGCGCCGACCAGCACCTCCCGGGCCGGCTCGACCTTCAGGTACGACCGGGTCGGCGGCAACGGGCCCCCGTGCGGCTCGGCGAGCACGGCGTACAGCGGATGGTTGAACTCCTGCCCCCGGGCGGGCAGCGTCAGCGTGCGCCAGTCGCCCTCGCCGGAGACCAGCGCGTAACGGAACTCGTGGGTCCAGTGCATGAGCTGGAAGCCCGCTCCGTCGGGCAGCGTACGGCGGGGCGGGTCGATCCACACCCCGGACGGCCACCCGGTGCACGAGCGCATCAGCGACAGGTGCAACGTGCCGGCCGGATCGACGGCGAAGCCCGGCAGGCCGTAGGTGAGCAGCGCGACGGTGTGGCCGGTGAGCAGCTCGGACTCCGGGACCTCGCCGGGGCAGGCGGAGCTCACGCGGGCGTCGGCCAGGTCGGCGGTCAGCGCGGCGAGATCGGTGGTGACCAGGGCCGGCAGCGCCCGCAGGTCACGCAGGTCGGCGTTGGGCCGCCAGACCTCGCGCAGCGGCCGGGCGGCGGGCACCCAGACGCGCCCGTCCCGCTCCAGGACCTCGGCATAGGCCGGGCCCGCGCGTTCCAGCAGCTCGCGCACCGCGTCGTTCTGCCGCGGCCCGCCGATCATGATGCGGAAGTCGGGGAGGTTGGAGTCGACGTCGAGCCAGCCGTACCTGGACCAGTCCGCCCCGGCCGTGGTCGCGGTGACCCCGGCCCTGACCAGAGCGACCAGCAGGTCGCGCACGTCGGCGGCGTCGTCCGGGCCGGGCACGACCACCTCCGCCACGCCGAGCGCCCGCTCGCCCAGCGGCCGGCCGCCGGGGCCGGTGAGCGCGACGCGGGCGGTGGAGCCCAGACCGAACCAGGTGTTGGCGGGGTTGTCGAGGGTCCACGGCGCCTCGGCGGCGTCCACGTCGGGCAGGGCGAACCCGCGCCCGACCACGGCCCCGGCCACCTCGCTCACCGGCAGCGCGCCGGGCAGGTCGACGGGGAAGCTCAGCCGCAGCAGCCGGTCGGCCCCGCGGTAGTCCAGGACGCGGGTGGTCAGGTCCACGTGGTCCACGCCGTGCCAGAGCGTGACGGTCTGCTCGTAGCCGATGCCGTCCACCGTCCCGGTGATCACCAGGCGCTCGCCGAGCGGGCAGGTCTCGCGCCGCACCTGGGCCGCGCCCTCCGCCGCGCCGACGACCGGGCCCTTGGGCACCAGGTGCCAGGGGCCCTCGCCGAAGTCGGGGTGGGCGGGGTACTCCTCGTAGACGCGCAGCTCGTTGCCGACGCAGCCGGGCCGTAGCAGCTCGCGCCCCGCCTTCTTGTCCAGGACGGCGGACAGGCAGCCGCCGCGGCCGGGGTCGGCGGTGACGCGGTAGCGGGCGTTCTCGACGGTGACGCCGGGCGCGGGCCTCCACGCGGCCGCACCGGGCCGGGACGATCCCGGCAGGAACCGCCAGGTGCGCCAGCCGGTGGCGGGCACGTCCTCGGCCAGGAACCGCAGGGTCCCCCGGTCCACGACGCACGGCACCTCCGCGCCGGCGTCGTCGAGCACCCGTCCGCCGTCGAGCCCGGCGGGCAGCCGTCCGGCCACCGGCGCCGACCGGTCGAACGACAGCGTGTTCGCGACGACCACCGCGACGCCTTCGCCGCCGGTGTCCACGCGGGCGACCAGCGAGGCGAGCGAGACGTCGCGCACCGCGCCCGCCAGGTCGTACGCCTCGCGCCAGCCGGACAACAGGTCCAGGTAGACCTGGTCGGACTCGCTGCCGGTGATCGCGTCGTGGTGTGCCCCGTACGCGAGCTGCCGCCACACCTTGTCCAGCGCGGCCTCGGGGTAGGTCCCGAGCCCTTCGAGCGCGGCGAGGGTGGCCAGCTTCTCCGCGTCCACGGCGGCCACCTCGCCCGCCCGCTGCGCCTGCTTGGTGTCGATGTAGGAGACGTCCTTGCCGGTGTAGACCGGGTTCATGTCGCGGGTCTGCGGGCTCGGGCGGCGTCCGGAGGCCGCCAGCTCGGCCCGGACCGCGTCGAGGAAGTCGCGCGGGGTGGCGCAGACGAAGCGCGGCCAGACGTAGCGGGCGTTCCAGGAGCGGTGGATCTCGGTGACCCACTTGTTGGGCGGGGTGTAGTCGGTGCCCACGGGCAGCAGCAGGTTCCGCGTCGCCCCGACCGGCTTGAGCTTGCGGTACAGCTCGTACACGGCGTGCTCGGCGCCCGCCAGGTCGGCGGCGGAGTCCATCCATTAGCCGGCCGAGTAGTGGTGGGGCATGAAGTGCGTCAGCACGCCGAGCCCCGAGGGGGCGATCCACTCGAACTCGCTCGGGAACTGCATCACCCGGGCGTCGTCCTTGGCCTCGCGGAAGTTCTTCTGGATCGGCCCCCACTGGTGGAACGGCCCGCGCGCCCACGCGCTGCCGGTCAGCCCCGCCGCGGCGAGGTAGCCGGGGAACTGCGGGTCGTGCCCGAACGCGTCGAGCTGCCACGCCGTCGCCGGATCCCCGCCGAGGATGTCGCGCTGGTAGCCGATGCCGTACACGATGTTCCTGATCGTGACCTCGGCGCCGGTGAGGTTGGTGTTGGGCTCGTTGTACGTCCCCCCGACCAGCTCGACCTGCCCGCGCTCCATCAGCAGCCGCAGGTCGGCCCGGCGCTCGGGATGGACGTCGAAGTACGGCTTGAGATAGTCGATCTCGGCCAGCACGAACTTGTAGACCGGGTCGCGCAGCGCCAGGTCCAGGTGCGCCTCCACCAGCGCGAAGCCGTTGCGCTCCCACAGCGGGCGGGTGGTGGCGTCCCCGGACAGCAGCTCCCACGGCGAGGTGTAGGCCGCCTGCGTGTTCCACCACACCGGGTCGTAGTGGAAGTGGGAGACCAGGAACATCGTCCAGCCAGGCTCGGCCACGACCACCACGGCCTCGGCCCGCGCGCCGCCCGCCGTCACCACGACCGGCAGCTCGGCCCCCGGGACCGGGCCGGCGATCTCCAGCGGCACCTCGACCACGCCCGCGCCCTCCGCCTCCCCGGACACGCCCGGGCCGGTGACGGCGACCCGGGCCGGCGGGCCGTCGAGCGTCACGCGCAGCACCTGGCGCGGGGCGTCCTCGGTGCCCGTGAACAGGTCCGTGGACTCCACGGAGACGATGGCGACTGACACGCTCTTCCTCTCTGGAAATCGATGATCTTGCGGTCGGCCCGTCGTTCACTCCGGGGTGAGGACGCTGCCGATCCCCCGGGCAGTGAGGTGGCCGGGGTCGTCGGCGCGGTCGCCGGCGACGATGGCCACGGGCCCGGACTGGCGCAGCCGGACCCATGCGGCGTGGAAGGCGCTGCCCGGCGCGACCTCGGCCCGGCGTCCGGGCTCGGTCCGCAGGTCCACGTCGCACCGCAGGGCCGGACGCCGCGCCTCGGTACGGCCGCGGCGCTCGTCGATGATCGCGGCGAGCTCCTTGGCCGCCGGCTTGGGACGGTGGTCCACGGTGAACAGGCCCAGCTCGTACTCCCGCTCGGGGAAGTCGGAGAGGGAACGGTCCAGGTCGTGGGAGCACCACCAGGTGACGCCCCACAGGGCGGGGTTGGCGGTCACCGCGTCGAGCGTGCGGCGGACGAACTCGGCGGTCCCGGCCTCGGGCACGTCGGGCCTGGGCACCCCGATCTCCTGCAGCCAGACGGGCCTGGCCGGGTCGAGCGAGGTGGCGGCGGCCAGCTCGACCAGGTAGTCGGCGTGCGAGACGGTGGCCGGGCCGAGCGGGCCGTCGATCGCGGAGACGCCGTTGAACACCCAGGAGTGCACCGTGGTCAGGTCGCCCAGGTCCACGTTGTCGGCGGGGCGGAACGGGTGCTCCGGGTCGTACCAGGTGGCGTCGTACAGGGAGTGGAGGGCGAGCAGGCCGGGCGCGGCCGCACGCACGACGTCGATCAGCTCGGCGGCCCACGCCGTGGACGCCTCGGGGGTGGTGGCGTTGCTGGGGTAGAGGTTGTTGACCTCGTTGCCGAGCGTGACGGCGAACACGTTGCCGCGGGTGGCGACGGCCCGGGTGAGCCGGTCGGCGTAGGCGGCTATGGCGTCGCGCGCGCCGCGGTCGGTGAACAGACTGCGACGGTGCCAGGTGAGCACCCACGAGGGCAGGAAGTCGAAGCTGGACAGGTGCCCCTGGAGCAGGTCCACGGCGACGGACAGGCCGAACTCGGCCGCGACGTCGATCACGGCCAGCAGGTCCCCCACGCCGCGCTGCCGGACCAGCCCCGGGTTGGGCTGGATCCACGGCCAGATCGGGAACACGCGCACGTGGTCCAGGCCGATCGAGGCCAGGTCCTCGAAGTCGCGGCGGACCGCGTCGAGCGACAGGTCGAGCCAGCTGTGGAACCAGCCGGCGGAGGGCACGTAGTTGGCGCCGTGGCGGATGGGGTCGAGCAGGGGCACGCGTCCTCCGGGGGTCGTACGATCTCCCGGCGGAGCCTAAAGCGATTTAGTCACTCTGCCAAGCCCCCGGAGCCGCCGTGCTCTCGCGGACCGTCAGCCGGGGGGTCTCGGTCTTGACGTCCTTGCGCTGCTCAGGGTCGGCGATGACCTCCAGCATCACCTCGGCCAGCCGCTTGCCGAAGGCGAAGGTGTCGCGGGAGAGCGCGGTGATCGCGGGGTGGGTGATCCGCGTGAGCACCGAGTCGTCGAAGGCCACGATGGACAGGTCGTCGGGCACCTTCACCCCCATCTCGCCGGCCACCCCCAGCCCGGCCAGGGCCATCACGTCGCTGTCGTAGACGATGGCCGTGGGCCGGCGCGGCCGCGACAGCAGCGCGCGCGTCGCGGCGGCGCCCTCGGAGTCGCTGAAGTCGGTGTGCACCGACACCGCCTCCTCCAGAGCCAGCCGCCCCGCGCGGTCGCGCAGCGCGCGGGCGCGCCGCTGGGTGTGCCGGAACGCCGGCAGGCCCGCGACGTGCGCGATCCTGCGGTGGCCGAGCGCGGCCAGGTAGTCCACGATCGACAACATGGCCTCCCGGTCGTCGGCCCAGACGCTCGACAGCGACCCGTGCCTGCCCGGCCCGCCCAGGACGACGGCGGGCACGCCCAGCTCCTCCAGCACGGCGATGCGCGGGTCGCGGACCATGAGGTCCACCATGACGAAGCCGTCGACCCGGTGGGCGGAGGTCCACTCGCGGTAGATCTCCATCTCGGCCTCGGCGTCCTCCACGATCAGCAGTTGCAGCGCGACGGCCTGGGCCGACAGCCCCGCCTGCAGGCCGGACAGTAACTGGGCGAAGAACGGCTCCACGCCGAGGGCGCTGGCGGGCCGGGCGATGACCAGGCCCACCGCCTCCGCGCGCGCCCCGCCGAGGGCGCGGGCGGCGCTGTGCGGACGCCAGTTCATCTCCTTCGCCACCTGCAGGATTCGCGCGCGGGTGGCCTCTCCGACCCCCGGGCGGCCGTTGAGCGCGAAGGACACCGCGCCCTTGGAAACCCCGACCCGCTCGGCGATGTCGGTGATCGTCGGTCGGCGCACCACTGCTCCTTCACGAATTCGTCTCAGCTATTGACACACGAGTCTAGCCAGGTGAATAGTCCCGCAACTAGAGCGATTTAGTAACCAAGGAGAGCGCCATGCGTAGGTACTGGACGGGACCGGCGGTGGCAGCCGTCATGGTCGTCTCGGGCTGCGGCCTCGGCGGGTCCGGCGAGTCGGGAGCCGCCGCCCCGACCGCGGCGGCCACGGGAGAGGTGAAGGGCACTGTCAGCCTCCAGACGTGGGCCCTGAAGCCCAAGTTCACGGCGTACGTCGAGGGCGTCGTCGCCGCCTTCGAGAAGAAGTACCCCGGCACGAAGGTCGAATGGCTCGACCAGCCGGCGGACGCCTACTCCGAGAAGGTACTCAACCAGGCCGCCTCCGGAACACTCCCCGACGTCACCAACCTGCCCCCGGACTTCGCCAGGCCCCTGGTCCAGCAGGGCATGCTGCTCGACGTCGCCGCCGCCGACCCCAAGCTCGCCGACGAGTACGTCGCGGGCGGCATCGACGCCTACACCTTCCGCGGCTACTCCGGCACGTACGGCTATCCCTGGTACCTCAACACCGACGTCAACTACTGGAACTCCGAGTTGATGAAGAAGAACGGCCTCGACGCGGCCAAGCCGCCGACGACGTTCGACGAGCTGGTCGAGCAGGCCCGGACCTACAAGGAGAAGTCCGGCGGCAAGACGTACCTGATGAGCCGCCGCCCCGAGCTGGGCGACCTGGCCCAGGCGGGCGTGAAGCTGCTGTCCGACGACGGCAAGAGCTTCGTCTTCAACACCCCCGAGGCCGTCGCGGTGATCGAGAAGTACCGGGCCGCCTTCAAGGAGGGCTTACTGCCGCGCGACGTGCTGACCGACACCTACGCGGGCAACGCCAAGCTGTTCAACGAGGGCACCGTGGCCTGGACGACGGCCGGCGCCAACCACATCATCGCCGTCAAGACCGACAACCCCTCCCTCGCGCCCAAGGTCGTGCCCTCGACCGCGATGGGCACCCCGCCGCTGTACGTGCAGGGCCTGTCGGTGTCGAAGAAGAGCAAGAACCCGGCCGCGGCGATCGCGCTGGCCCGCTGGGTGACCAGCGCCGAGAACCAGGCGGCGTTCGCGCACGAGGTCAGCGTCTTTCCCAGCACCAAGGCCTCGGCCGGCGACCCGTTCTTCACCCAGAGCGACGGCACCAACGCCGGCGACGCCAAGGTCATCGCCTTCAAGTCGCTGGCCACGGCCAAGATGCTGCAGCCGGTCGAGGTGACCGACGCGATGAGCAAGTTCATCCGCCAGCAGATCGCCCTCGCGCTCAACGGCGAGGTCTCCGCCAAGGAGGCGCTGGACGCCGCGGTCGCCAAGTGCAACGAGCTGCTCAACCAGTGATCACCCCCGCTCTTCCCGCACAGGGCGCCCTCCGCCGCCGGCTCACCCCCTGGCTGCTGGTGGCGCCCGCCGCGCTGTGGCTGCTCGTCTTCAACGTCTGGCCCTCGCTGAACACGCTGGTGCTGGCCTTCACCAATGCCAAGCCGCTCAGCGGGGGGCACTTCACCGGGCTGGCCAACTTCGGCCGCATGCTCGACGACGACCAGCTCGGCAACGCGCTGCTCAACAGCGTCGTCTTCATGCTGGTCTGCCTGCCGGTGCTCACCCTGCTGCCGCTGCTGCTGGCGATCCTGGTGGAGAAGAAGATCCCCGGCATCACGTTCTTCCGCACCGCCTTCTACACGCCGGTCGTCGCCTCCGCCGTCGTGGTCGCGCTGATCTGGAGCTGGCTGCTGAGCGACCGGGGCCTGATCAACGGGCTCATGCAGGCGCTGGGCGTGCTGCAGGGGCCACTGCCGTTCCTGACCGACCGGTGGCTGCTGGTCCTCAGCGCCATCACCCTGACGGTGTGGAAGGGGCTGGGCTACTACATGATCATCTACCTGTCGGCGCTCGGGAACGTGCGGCGCGAACTGCACGAGGCCGCGGCCGTGGACGGGGCGGGGGCCGTCCGCCGATTCTGGAGCGTGACGGTGCCCGGCGTGCGCAACACGATGTTGCTGGTGTCGGTGCTGGTCTCGGTGTCGGCCCTGCGCGTGTTCTCCGAGCTGTTCGTGCTGTCCAACGGCACCGGCGGCCCGGGCGGGCGGGCGATGTCGCTGGTCATGCTGATCCAGATGTACAGCCGCGGCTTCTACGGCCACTTCGGCTACGCCTCGGCGCTGAGCATCCTGCTCTTCGTCATCACGATCGGCCCGATGCTCCTGCTGACCCGGCTCAACAGGAAGGCGGACTGACATGGCGGCGATGAAGGCGAGCGCGCGACCCGCCGCCGCGGCGGCCCGCCCGGGGCGGCACGGCCGCCGCCGGGGCCGGGGCGGGTTCGGCGCCACCACGCCGGGTGAGCTGGTCCTGCGGTACGCGCTGCTGCTGCTCGTCCTGGCGATCACGATCCTGCCGTTCCTGTGGCAGTTGTCCACCTCGCTGAAGGGCCCGTTCGAGGACGTCTTCGCGCAGACCCCGAGCTTCGTCCCGCTCCAGCCGACGCTGGCGAACTACGCGCGCGTCGCGGACACCATCCCCGTGTGGACGTACGCGCTCAACTCGGTGATCGTGGCGGTCATCGTGGTGGGCGGCAACGCGGTCGGCGCGACGCTGGCCGGGTTCGCGCTGGCCCGGCTGGAGTTCCGGGGCGCCAAGCTGCTCCTGGTGCTGTTCCTGTCCACGCTCGTGCTGCCGGGCGAGGTGACGATCGTCTCCCAGTACGTCACCGTCCGCGGCATGGGCCTGGCCGACACGCTGCTGGGCGTGGCGCTGCCCGGCGCGATCGGCATGCTGAACGTGCTGCTGATGCGCACCGCCTTCCAGGCCATCCCCAAGGAGATGGACGAGGCGGCGGTCATCGACGGGGCGACCCCCTGGCAGCGGCTCGTCCGGCTCGGGCTGCCGAACGTGCGCGGCATGCTGAGCGTGATCACGATCTTCGCGTTCATCGGCGCCTGGGACGACTTCCTGTGGCCGCTCATCGTGCTCAACGACCCGAAGAACTTCACGCTGACCGTCGGACTGCAGTACCTCAACGGCACGTTCAGCGCCAATCCCCGTCTCATCGCCGCTGGGACAATGATCTCCTTCCTGCCCATCGTGCTCCTGTTCGCCTCGCTGCAGCGCTTCTTCTTCCGCGGCGTCGCCGAGGGCGCGATCAAGGGCTGAGCCGGTTCCGAGAACGAGGAGTCTCTCTCCATGCATGACGACCGCACACTGGTCGAAGCCCGTCTCAAGCGCGTGCTGGACGAACGTCTGCGCCCGGCCGTCCACCCCGAGTCCGTGCCGATGGACGTGCGCGTCTGGACCACGCCGGGCGAGCCCGTCCCCGTCGCCGAAGGGCTCGCGGCCCCGACCGAGCCGATCGCGGTCGGCGCGGCGTGGGGCGCGCCGTGGGCGACGAGCTGGTTCACGGTGACCGGCACCGTCCCGGACGCCTGGACGGGCCGGACCGTCGAGGCGGTGCTCGACCTCGGCTTCGACGAGAACATGCCGGGCTTCCAGTGCGAGGGCCTGGTCTATCTGCCCGACGGCACGCCCGTGAAGGGGCTCAACCCGCGTAACCAGTGGGTGCGCGTCGGCGCGCCGGTGACCGGCGGCGAGCAGGTCGAGCTGCGGATCGAGGCGGCCTCCAACCCGGTCGTGCTCGACTACAAGCCGTTCGTGCCCACCCCGCTCGGCGACAAGGAGACGGCGGGCAGCGAGCCGCAGTACCGGCTGGCGCGCATGGACCTGGCCGTGTTCGACGAGACGGTGTGGAACCTGATCATCGACCTGGAGGTGGTGGGGGAGCTGATGCACGAGCTGCCCGCCGACAGCGGCCGCCGCGCGGAGCTGACCCGGGCCGTCGACCGCGCCCTGGACGCGATCGACCTCCAGGACGTCAACGCCACCGCCGCGGCGGCCCGCGCCGAGCTGGCCGGCGTGCTGTCCGCGCCCGCCGTGCCCTCGGCGCACCGGATCAGCGCGGTCGGGCACGCCCACATCGACTCGGCCTGGCTGTGGCCGCTGCGCGAGACCGTCCGCAAGGTCGCCCGTACCGCCTCCAACATGACGGCGCTGCTGGCCGACGAGCCGGAGTTCGTGTTCGCGATGTCGCAGGCCCAGCAGTGGGCGTGGATCAAGGAGCACCGGCCCGAGGTGTGGGCCAAGGTGACCAAGGCCGTGGCAGCCGGGCGGTTCGTCCCGACCGGCGGCATGTGGGTGGAGTCCGACACGAACATGCCCGGCTCCGAGGCCATGGCCCGCCAGTTCGTGCACGGCAAACGGTTCTTCATCGACGAGTTCGGCGTCGACAACGAGGAGGTGTGGCTGCCGGACACGTTCGGGTTCGCGGCCGGGCTACCGCAGATCATCAAGGCGGCGGGCTCGAAGCGGCTGCTCACCCAGAAGATCTCGTGGAGCCGGACGAACACGTTCCCGCACCACACGTTCCTGTGGGAGGGCATCGACGGGTCGCGGGTGTTCACGCACTTCCCGCCGGTCGACACCTACAACTGCTCGATGAACGGCCGGGAGATCGCGCACGCGGCCCGCAACTTCAAGGACAAGGGCGTCGCCCGGCACTCGCTGGCCCCCACCGGCTGGGGCGACGGCGGCGGCGGCACCACCCGCGAGATGGTGGCCAAGGCCGCCCGGCTGCGCGACCTGGAGGGCTCGGCCACCGTCACCTGGGAGACCCCCGCCGGCTTCTTCGCCAAGGCCGAGGCCGAGTACCCCGACCCGCCGGTCTGGGTGGGCGAGCTCTACCTGGAGCTGCACCGGGCCACGCTGACCAGCCAGGCCAAGACCAAGCAGGGCAACCGGCGCAGCGAGTCGCTGCTGCGCGAGGCCGAGCTGTGGGCCGCCACGGCCGCCGTGCGGGCCGGCGCGCCCTACCCGTACGAGCAGCTCGACCGCATCTGGAAGACGGTGCTGCTGCACCAGTTCCACGACATCCTGCCCGGCTCGTCGATCGCCTGGGTGCACCGCGAGGCCAGGGCCACCTACGCGGCGCTGGCCGAGGAGCTGACCGGCCTGATCGACGACGCCCAGCGGGCCCTGGCCGGAGACGGCCCCCACGAGCTGGTCTTCAACGCGGCCCCGCACGCCCGCAACGGCGTCCCGGCCGGCGGCGCGGCCCCGGCCGCACCGGGGACCCCGACGGCCGTGGAACCCCGCGAGGACGGCGGCTTCGTGCTGGACAACGGCCTGCTCCGGGTCGAGGTGGACGGGCGCGGCCTGATCGTCTCCGCCTACGACCTGCGGGCCCGGCGCGAGACCCTGCCCCCCGGCCAGGCCGCCAACCTGCTCCAGCTGCACCAGGACTTCCCCAACATGTGGGACGCCTGGGACGTGGACGAGTTCTACCGCAACACGGTCGCCGACCTCACCGCGGCCGACGAGGTGACGGCCGGCGAGCGGCCCGGCTCGGTCCGCGTCACCCGCTCGTTCGGCGGCTCGTCCGTCACGCAGGTGATCTCGCTGGACGGGCGGCGGGTCGACATCGCCACCGACGTCGACTGGCACGAGACGGAGAAGTTCCTCAAACTGGCCTTCCCCCTCGACGTGCGCGCCGAGCGCTACGCCGCCGAGAGCCAGTACGGCCACGCCTACCGCGCCACCCACACCAACACGAGCTGGGAGGCGGCCAAGTTCGAGGCGTGCAACCACAAGTTCGTGCACCTGGAGGAGCCCGGCTGGGGCGTGGCCGTGGTCAACGACTCCACCTACGGCCACGACGTGACCCGGGCCGTGCGCGAGGACGGCGGCACCACCACGACCCTGCGGGTGTCGCTGCTGCGCGCCCCCCGTTTCCCCGACCCCGAGACCGACCAGGGCAGGCACACCTTCCGGCACGCGCTGCTGCCCGGCGCGACGATCGGCGACGCGGTGCGCGAGGGCTGGTTCCTCAACCTGCCCGAGCGGGTGCTCTCCGGCGCCGCCGAGGTAGAACCGCTGGTCACGGTGGACGACGACGCGGTCGTGATCACCGCGGTCAAGCTGGCCGACGACGGCAGCGGCGACGTCGTGGTGCGCTTCCACGAGTCGCGCGGCGGCCGGGCCGCGGCCACGCTCACGGCCGGCTTCCCCGTCACCTCGGTGACCGTGACCGACCTGCTGGAGCGCCCGCTGGCCGAGCCCGAGCGGCCCGGCCGGTCGATCCCGGTGACGTTGCGGCCGTTCGAGCTGGTCACCCTGCGGCTCGGCCGCTGACCGCACGTTCCCGGTGAGGGGCGCCCGTCCGGGCGCCCCTCACCTGCGTTCACGGCGGAGTCGTCAGGGGGTGTAGACGGCCGAGCTCCCGTACAGCTTGTTGGTGAACGCGGAGATGTAGGAGGCGGTGTTCGCCGAGGTGAGGTTGTAGGTGAGGAAGACGCCGTACCCCTCGGTGACCGTACGGCGGGCGAGGGAGGCGGCGGTGGACGAGCTGGTGCCGGTGAAGGACACGGCGGCCGGCGACAGGCGGGACCTGGAGGTCGGGCCGTTCGGCACGGACCAGGTGCCGTACCAGGGGTTCCAGGCGTAGTCGAAGGTGTTGTTGATGCTGACGCCGTTGTAGGACAGGCGGTCGGCGGCCGGGCCGATGTCGTACAGCGTGATGAGCTTGTTCGGCAGCTTCTGGCGCAGGGCCTGGACCAGGTAGACGAAGGAGAAGGCGTTCGGCTGGCCGGTGCCGTTCCTGCCGTACTCGACGTACTCGTCGTCGAAGTCGATGCCGTCGAGCCCGTACGTCGTCACCACGTCGGCCAGCTCCTGGGCGAACGCGTCGGCGGCCTGCTGGGAGGGGAAGTTCGCGAAGCCGGCGCCCTGGTGGTTGCCGAGGATGGACAGCAGGACCTTGATGCCCCTCTGCTGCAGCGGGCGGACCTCGGTCGCCACGTTGTCGAGCACCCGCTGCACGTTCTCGTTGCAGTGGAGGTAGGCCTTCGTGCCGTCGTAGTTGATGTTGGCGGCGAAGATGACCGCGATGTCGAACACCTGCGCGCCGCCACGGGCGAGCGTGTACTTCGCGACGTTCGTCATGCTCTCGCTGTTGACCTCGATGTAGACCACCGAGAGCGGGCCGGTCTTGCCGGCCGCGCGGCGCTCGGCGTGTGCCGCGGTGGGTAACGCGGCACCCACGGTGGTCGCGGCCAGCGCTGCCAGCAGGGTCCTTCTGCGCATGAGCGGTGAACTCACGATCGGCTCCTCAGGGCATGGGGGGATGATTTGCTATATCGGTTAAGTCCAGTCCACTCGTCTTCGCGAGGCTGCGCGGGGACTGGAGATAAATCGGTATAGCGCCTCGATCATCGGCAGCCCGGGGCCCGCTGTCAAGGTGTCGCCGGCGCGGAAAAGGCGCCGCGGGCGCCGGAGATCTCTCCGGTGGTAATGTTCCGTATATCCAAATATTTAGATGTATGGAGCAGTGATGACGAAGGTGCTGATTGTCGGTGCCGGCGCGCTGGGACAGGTCTTCGGGGCGTGGCTGGCCGCGGGCGGGGCCCGGGTCAGCTATCTCGTGCGGCCGGGCCGGGAGGGCTGGGAAGGGGCTTCGCTGTACCGGCTCAGGCGGGGGCGGGCGCCGGTCGCCGAGCGCGTCACGCCGTACGAGGTGCGCAGCGAGCCGCCCCGCGAACGGTGGGACATGGTGTGGCTCTGCGTGGACTCGCCGGCCCTGCGCGGCGACTGGACGGGCGCGCTGCGCGCGGTGACCGGCGAGGCGACCGTGGTCACCATCGGCCAGGATCCGGGCGATCTGCGCACCCTCGCCGGCGTCTGGCCGCGGGAGCAGATCGTCCAGGTGACGCCGACGCTGCTGGCCTACCAGGCGCCGCTGGAGCGCGAGGTCCCCGCGCCGGGGGTGGCGTACTGGGTGCCGCCCGGCACGGCGACGGGCGTCACCGGAGCGCGCGCCCCGCAGGTCGTCGCCGCGCTGCGGGCCGGCGGCGTGCGGGCCAGGCGGGTGACGCGGGCCGGCGCGGGGGAGCTCACCGCCGCCCGGATGATCCCCTACATCGCCGCGCTGGAGTCCTCCGGCTGGCGGCTGCCCGCGTCGGGCCCGCGGTTGCGGGGCGCCGCCGCGGCCGTCCGGGAGGCCGTCGCGGTGGTCTCCGCCCAGCACGGGCTGCGCGCTCCCGTCCCCGTTCCGTCCTGGGCCGTGGGGCTGGCGTTGCGCGTGCTGCCCCGGCTGCTCCCCTTCGACCTGCGCCGCTACCTGGAGACGCACTTCACGAAGGTGAGCGCGCAGACGCGCCTGATGCTGGACGGCTGGATCGCCGAAGGGTCCGCCAGGGCGCTGCCGGTCGGCCGCCTGTCCGCCGTGCGCGACTCGTTGCCCGCATGAGCGGCTCGATCGAGGCCCGGGACGTCCTCGCGCTGTTCGCGCGGACCCGGCCGCTGTTCACCGCCCTGGGGGACGAGCGCAGGCAGGAGATCGTCGTCCATCTCCTGGAGTCCGCGGGGCCCCGCAGCGTCGGCGACATCGCCGCGCACCTGGGGCTGTCCCAGCCCGCCACCTCCCACCACCTCAAGATCCTGCGCGACGCGGATCTGCTGACGGCACGGCGCAAGGGCACCCTGCGCCTGTACGACCTCAACGCCGATGCCTATCCGGAGCTCCTGACGCCCCTGCGCGACCTCATCACGATGATCATCTCGTGCGCCTCCGGCCTCGGCGAACAGCCGGGCGGTCACTAGAGCTCGACGACCGCCCGCGCGTCTTCCCGTCCCGGTCTGTCACATCGGGAGCGGCTGTCCCGTCCTCGCAGTGCTGTCCATCCAGGCGACGCGTGAAGGAGCAGGGGCGATGAAGGTAGTGCTGGCCGGGGCGACCGGCGCGATCGGGGTTCCGCTGTTGTCGGCGCTGGCCGCGTCGGGGCACGACGTGGTCGCCGTCGTCCGCGATCCCGCAAAGCGGCGGCTCGTCACCGAACGCGGCGCGGACGCCGTCGTCGCCGACGTGCTCGACCGGGACGCGCTGCTGCGCGCGCTCGACGGGCAGGCCGCCGACGTCGTCATGCACCAGGCCACGGCGCTGCGCGGCGCCTCGCGCAGGCTGCGCCCCGACGACCCCACCCTCGCCCTGCGCGACCGGGGGACCGCGCACCTGCTCGACGCCGCGCGGGCCGTCGGCGCGCGCCGGTTCGTCACCCAGTCGCTGATCACCGGGTACGGCTACCGCGACCACGGCGACCGGGTGCTGACCGAGGACGACGAGTTCGGCGTGCACGTCGGCACCGTCGCCGACCTGGTGACCGACTCCAGCCTGGCGACCGAGAGCCAGGTGTTCGCCGCCGAAGGCATCGAGGGCGTCGCCCTGCGCTACGGCATGTTCTACGGCAGGAACGCCTTCAGCGACCTGTTCGCCGACATGATGCGCAAGCGGGCGCCCGTGCTGCCGCGCGGCAGCACCGGCACCACCTCCTTCGTCCACGTGGACGACGCCGCGGCGGCCGCGGTCGCGGCCATGGAACGCGGCGGCGCGGGCCAGGCGTACAACATCGTGGACGACCGGCCGATGAGCTGGCGCGACTTCCTGACCGCGGTCGCCCGCGCGCACGGCACACCGCGTCCCGTCGTGATTCCGAGATGGCTGGTCCGGCGGGCCGTGCCGTACCTGGGCTGCCTGCTGATGGACACCACGATGCGGGTCTCGCACGCCAAGGCCACCCGCGACCTGGGCTGGACCCCGGTGCACCCGAGCGTTCCCGACGGACTGGAGGACATGAGATGACGAACGGTTACAGCAGGCCGGCCAGGATCTTCGTCCAGGTGGCCGTGGCGGTCGGCGCGCTGACGATGCTGGGCTTCGGCGTGTGGATGCGCCTCGACCCGGCAGGTTTCGCGGTCTTCGCCCGCTTCCCCAATCACGTGCACTTCCTGCACGACGCCGGGGTCTTCCAGATCGGCATCGGGCTGATGATGCTGAGCGCGCTGGTGTGGCGCGACGTGCTGTCGGTCGTGCTGGTCGGGTTCCTCGTCGCCAACACGCTGCACGTGGTGAACCACGCGGCCGACCTGGACCTCGGCGGCAACCCGGACAACTGGTGGCAGCTCGCCCTCCTCTCCCTGCTGACGCTGGCCGGCCTCGTGGTGCACCGCAGGCAACTCGGCCGCCGGTCACGGGCGCGGGGGTAGGCCAACGGCGGCGCGGCTCGGTGTCCGATAGCTTGCGACAATCCGCGCGCTATGACATGAAGGAGTGCTCATCGTGACATCCGAGACGTACCCGGCGGCTGACCTCAGCGAGTGGGATGCCGCGCTGGCCGGGGCGTTCGAGATCCTGCTCGGCGGAGAGCCGGCCGCGCACCCTGCCGCCGGGCACGGCGTGTACTACGCCTCGGACACCTTCGACGAGTTCCTGTTCCCGAATGCCTGGGCCACCGCCGACGCGCTGTCCGGCCGGGAGGCGCGGCGCCTCCCGGATCCGGACGGTGAACACCCCTTCTCCCCGTGGACCTGGCGCTTCGACCTGGGCGGGTCGCTGTTCTGGTTCGACCCCGATCTGCTGGCGGGAACAGGGGCATGGGGCGAGGACGGGCACAAGGGCCCTCGGCCGTTCGGCGACGCCTTCGTCGCCGACCTGCGGGCCGTGTCCGCGACCGATGAAACCGATGAAGTCCTGGTGCACGGCGCACAGCTGGGGCCGCTCCTGGGCCGCCACGGCGTCGATCTGACCGGCGAGGAGTGCGAGAGACTGAACGGCTGGCTGACCGTGCTGCTGCGCGTCGCCACCGACGGCACCCTCACCGACGCGATGCGGGCCGCCACGTTCACCGAACGCGGCCCCGGCCACCTGGTGTCCGTCTCGGACATGCGTCACGCCCGCTCCGCCGCCCAGCCTTGGGAGGAGCGGCTGGGCGCGGTCACGCACCCCGCGCTCCGCGACCATCTCCGCATGCTCTGTCTCACCGAGGGCGACGCGCGCAGCGAGGGCGGCTTCTACCGCGGCGACGGCCCCTGGCCGTGGACCGACGTCCTGGAGGCGGTCGGCTGCTCGCTGGTCGCGGGCTGGGGATTTGGCGAGTCCCAGGCCGGCACCGCCGTCGTGCGCCTGCCGGACCAGCCGGAAGCACGCTGACGACCTAAGCAAGTCATATCACCTGACTCGCATAAAAATGACAACTAGGCATTGCTGATATCTCAACCCACTCGTACTGTGATCCCAGTCGCTCCGTAGAACGAAGGAGATCCAGTGCCCCCCAGTCACGATCCTCGACCGGCCGGCTGGCGAGTCGGCGCCGACATCGGCGGCACCTTCACCGACGTCATCGCGCTGGGGCCGGACGGCCAGGTCGTCCCCATGAAGGTGTTGTCCACCCCGCCCGACTACGGCGCCGGCGTGGTGGCGGCGACCACCGGCGTGCTCTCCCTGGCCGGTGCCCGGCCCGAGGCCGTGGTCGCGATGCTGCACGGCACGACCGTCGCCACCAACGCGATCCTGTCGATGAACGGCGTGCGCACCGCGGTGGTCACCACCCGCGGCTTCCGCGACGTGCTGGAGATCGGGCGGCTGCGCCGGCCGGTGCTCTACGACCTGTCATGGTCCAAGCCCGAACCCCTCGCCCGGCGACGCGACCGGCACGAACTCGACCAGCGGATCACGGCCGACGGCCGGCTCGGCCCACCGGCGAGCGAGGACGAGATCCGCGCGCTGGCCGGACGCCTGCGCGCGGACGGCATCGAAGCGGTGGCCGTGTGCCTGATCAACTCCTACGTCCGCCCTGACGAGGAACGGCGGGTCGCCGCACTGCTGCAAGCCGAACTGCCCGGCGTGTACGTCACGGCGTCGGTCGACGTCTCGCCGCAGCCGCACGAGTTCGAGCGCATGAGCACCGCCACGGTCAACGCCTACGTCGGCCCCACCGTGCACGGTTACCTCACCCGGCTGGAAGCGGGGCTGCGCTCGGCGAAGGTGCGCGCGCCCCTGCTGGTCATGCAGTCCAGCGGCGGACTGCTCGACGCGGCCTCCGTCGCCCGGCGGCCGGTGCAGATCATCGAGTCCGGTCCGGCGGCCGGCGTCACCGCCGTGCAGAAGCTCGCCCAGCTGATCGGCCTGTCCACGGTGGTCGCGTTCGACATGGGCGGGACCACGGCGAAGGCGTCCCTGATCGAGCACGGCGAACCGTTCGTCTCGGCCGACTACGAGGTCGGCGGCGGCATGAACGGCGCCCGCGGGCTCAGTTCCGGCGCCGGGTATCCGGTGCGGGCGCCGTCGATCGACATCGCCGAGGTCGGATCCGGCGGCGGCAGCATCATCTCCGTCGACGCGGCGGGCGCCCTGCACGTGGGGCCCGTCAGCGCCGGCTCGCGTCCCGGCCCTGCCTGCTACGGCCAGGGCGGCGAGCTGCCGACCCTGACCGACGCCAACGTGACGCTCGGCTACCTCAGCCCCGACGCGCTGGCCGGCGGCCGGGTGGCGATCCACCCGGAGCTGGCCGTGAAGGCGTTGTCACCGGTGGCCGAGCAGCTCGGCGACGACGTGGCGGGCGCCGCGCGCGGCGCGTACCAGGTGGCGGTGTCGAGCATGACGACCGCGGTCAAGGCGGTGACCAGCGAACGAGGGCGTGACCCGCGGGAGGCCACCATGGTCGCCTTCGGCGGCGCGGGCCCTCTCTACGCCGCCGCGCTGGCCCGCGAACTCGGGATCTCGACGGTGATCGTGCCCGTGCATCCGGGACTGTTCAGCAGCCTGGGCCTGCTCGTGGCCGACACCGAACGCCAGGAGCTCACCCCGTACCGGGCCGGCTTCGCCGACGTGGGCGCGCTCGCCGCGGAGTTCGCGCGGCTGTCCGCCCACGTACGCGACCAGCTGGGCGCCGACGCCGTCGTGGACCGGCTCCTGGACATGCGCTACCGCGGCCAGCGGTTCGAACTGCGGATCCGGGTGCCCGACGGCGACCTCACCGAGGATCTGCTCGCCGAGACGCGGTCCCGCTTCCACGCCGAGCACCGGCGCACCTACGGCCGGGCCGGCACGGACGAGCTGGTGGAGCTGGTCAACCTCCGGGTACGCGGCCGGCTCCCCACCCAGGTGTCCATCGCGGACGTGCTGAGCCTGCCCCTCGCCCCCGGCGGCGAGCCCGCCGTCCGCGAATGCCGGTTCGACCGGACCGTGCCCACGCCCGTCGTGGGCCGGTCGGATCTCGGCCCGGAACCGGTCGAGGGGCCGATGGTCATCGAGGACATGGACGCCACCACCCTCGTCCCGCCCGGCGCCCGGGTGCACCGCGACCGGCTCAACAACATCGTCATCACCTGGAGCGCCTCATGATCCGCGACGCCGTGACCTTCGAGGTCTTCCGCAACGCCGTCACCGGGATCGCCGACGAGATGGCGATCACGATCCTGCGCACGGCTCACTCGCAGCTCGTGGCGTCCAGCATGGACTTCTCCGCCGCCCTGTGCGACGCGCGGGGCCGGGTGATCGCCCAGGCCAACACCCTGCCGGTGCACCTGGGGTCCATTCCGGACGCGATGGAGGCGATCCTCGACGAGTTCGGCGACCGGATCCGTCCGGGAGACGTCTACCTGCTCAACGACCCGTCCCTGGGCGGCATGCACCTGCCCGACATCTTCGCGGTCGCCCCGGTGTTCGCCGGGGAGGACCTCCTGGGCTTCGCGGTCACGGTCGTCAACCACACCGACGTCGGCGGGTGGGCCGCCGGTTCGATGGCCGTGCAGTCGACCAGCATCTTCGCCGAAGGGGTGCAGATCCCGCCGTCGTGCCTGGTCGAGGCCGGCACGGTCAACGAGACGTTCCTGCGGCTGATCCTGCGCAACGTCCGCGAGCCCGAGCTGCTGCGCGGCGACCTCGAGTCCCAGCTCGCGGCCTGCCACACCGGAGCCGAGGGGCTGCGCGCCCTCGCGGCGCGGCACGGCGTCCACGGGCTCGCCGCCCTCGTCGACGAGCTGCTCGACTACTCCGAGACCCTGCTGCGCGCCGCGCTCGCCGAGGCCGTCCCGGGCGCCTACGAGTTCCTCGACCACATCGACGACGACGGTCTGGGGTCCGGGCCGATCCCGATCCGCGTCAAGGTCACGCTGTCCGGGTCGGGGATCGAGCTCGACTTCACCGGCTCCTCGCCGCAGGTGGACTCCGCGCTCAACGCGACGGCCTCCTTCACCCGCTCCGCCGCCTACGCCGCCCTGCAGGGCGTGCTCGCCTCCGACATCCCGGCCAACAGCGGCTTCTACCGGCCGTTCAGTTTCGTCATCCCGGAAGCCTCCATCCTCAACGGCCGGCGGCCGGCCGCGCGCGGCGCCCGCGGGCTCGTCGGCTTCCGGATCATCGACGCCGTGCTCGGGGCGCTCGCCCCGGTGTTCCCCGCCCGGGTGCCGGCCGCCGGGGAAGGCGGGCCCGACGGGATCGCGATCGGCCTCGTCGGGCCGGACGGGGAGTCCATGGTGTTGTGGGACCCGCTGGCGGGCGCGTGGGGCGCGCGTCCCGACCGCGACGGCGTGGACGGGATCAGCTCTCTGGGCGCGAACCTGACCAACACGCCGGTCGAGGAGCTGGAACGCTCCGGTCACCTCCGCATCGACGGTTACGGCTACCTCCCCGACAGCGGCGGAGCGGGCCGCTGGCGTGGCGGCCTGGCGACCTTCCGCGACATGACGCTGCTGGCGGCCGAGGCCAAGGTGCAGATCAGGTCCGACCGGCGCAAATTCCTGCCGTACGGACTGGCCGGCGGCGCGCCGGGAACCCCCTCGCTCAACATGCTCGACCCCGGCGGTCCCGGTGAACGGGTGCTGGAGTCCAAACCGCACTTCGAGATGACCGCGGGGACCCGCCACCGGCACGTGACCGCCGGCGGCGGCGGGCACGGCGTCCCCTTCGAACGCGTCCCCGAACTGGTCCTCGAAGACGTCCTCGACGGCAAGGTGACCCACGAGGGAGCCGAACGGGACTACGGCGTCGTGATCACCGCGGACGGCGCGATCGACCGGGACGCCACCGCCAGGCTGCGAGGCCAGGCGCGCTGAAGCCGCCGCACACCCCCCACACCGATTGGAACCCCCCATGAGTTCACCCGTCGCGACCCCACCGAGCACCGTCTCACCGCGCACCTGGCGCAAGGTGGGCGTCCGCATCATGCCGCTGGTCGGCCTCGCCTACGTGGCGAGTTACATCGACCGCGCCAACGTCGGTTACATCGCCGCGCCCATGTCCCGCGACCTGGGCCTCGGCAGCGGCCAGATCGGCCTGGCCGCCGGACTGTTCTTCATCGGCTACGTCCTGTTCGAAGTGCCGAGCAACATGATGCTGAGCCGGTTCGGCGCGCGGAAGTGGATCGCCCGCATCATGATCACGTGGGGGCTGGTCACCGCGGCGACCGCGGCCGTGAACTCCCCGGCCACACTGTTCGCCGCGCGGCTCCTCCTCGGGTTCGCCGAAGCCGGCCTGGCCGCCGGGATCCTGCTCTACCTGACGTTCTGGTTCCCGCGCCGCCAGCGTTCCTGGGCGCTGTCGACCTTCATCGTGATGATCCCGCTGTCCTCGATCATCGGCTCTCCGCTGGCCGCCGCGCTGCTGGAGTGGGGCCAGAGCCTGTTCGGCATCGCGGGCTGGCGGGCGCTGTTCCTCGTCGAGGGCATCCTGACGGTCGTCGTCAGCGTCCTGATCTTCGTTTTCCTGCCGAACCGCCCGGCCGACGCACGCTGGCTCGACGACGAGGAGAAGGCCGCCATCGAGAACGTCCTGGCCGCAGAAGCCGCCGAACAGCGCGCCCGCGGGGCGCTCACCGGGCTGCGCCAGGCGCTGACCAGCGGCCGGGTGTGGGCGATGGCCGTGACGTGGTTCGCGATCGCGTTCGGGCTCTATCCGCTGCAGTTCTTCCTGCCCACGATGATCAGGTCCCTCACGCAGAGCGTCGGTGAGTCCGCCGACGTCAGCAGCGTGCTGCTGTCCGCGATCCCCTACGTGGTGGCCGCGGTCGCCCTCCTGACCTGGGCTCGCCTGGCCGCGCGCTGGACGGCGGTCACGGCCACGGCCGTCCCGATGGCGCTCGGCGCGGCGGGGCTGCTGCTGGCGACCTTCACCAGCAGCGGCACGCTGTTCGTGCTCGCCGTCTGCCTGAGCGTCGCCGGGATCATCACCGCGATGCCGCAGTTCTGGCGGATCCCGGCGATCGGCCTGACCGAGGCGGCCGCCGCCTCCGGCATCGCCCTGATCAACTCCGTCAGCAACGTCAGCGGATTCATCGGTCCCTACTTCACCGGGACGATCGCGTCCGCGACCGGCAGCTTCACGTACGCGCTGCTGGCCATCGCGATCATCATGGCCGCCGGGCTGGCCGTCCTGCTCACCGCGGGACGCCGGATGGAGCGGCTGGACGGGAGCCTGTCATGACCGCCGCCGACCGGCAGGGAGGCAGGGCGTGAACGCCGCGCTGCTGCACCGGCTCCGGGCCGAGCTCGACGAACGCCGGGCGACCACCGGGCTGCGCCGCGACCTCGTGGTCTCGGGTGTCCAGGGGCCGGCGCTCGGCGTGGGAGGGGAGTGGCTGGTGAACTTCGCCTCCAACGACTATCTCGGGCTCGCCGGCGACCCGGAGGTCCTCGACGCGGCCCGGCGGGCGCTGCGCGAGACGGGGCTCGGGGTGGCGGCGGGCCGGGTGCTCTGCGGCACCCGGGCCGTCCACGGCGAGCTGGAGGCGTGCATCGCCGAGCTGGTCGGCGCCGAGGACGCGGTGCTCCACAACTCCTGCTTCGACGCGAACCTCGGCCTCTTCGACGCCCTGCTCGGCCCGCAGGACGTCGTCCTCAGCGACGCGCTCAACCACGCCAGCCTGATCGACGGCATCCGCCTCACGAGGGCCCGGCGGCGCGTCTTCGCCCACGCCGACCTCGACGAGCTCGAACGCCACCTCATCGAGTTCGCCGGCGCTCGCCACCGCCTCATCGTCACCGACGGCGTCTTCAGCATGGACGGCGACGTCGCCGCGCTGCCCCGGCTCTGCGAGCTGGCCGAACGCCACGACGCGGTGCTCGTGGTCGACGACTCGCACGCCACGGGGGTGCTGGGCACGACCGGCGGCGGCACCGCCGAGCACTTCGGACTGAAGGGACGCGTCGACGTGCTGACGGGGACGCTCGGCAAGGCACTGGGCGGCGCAGCGGGCGGCTTCGTCGCGGGCGACCGCGCGCTGGTCGAGACGCTGCGCCAGGTCTCGCGGCCCTACATCTTCACCAACGCCATGGCCCCCGCGCTGGCCGTGGCGGCGCTGGCGGCGATCCGCATCGCACGACGGCGTCCCGACCTGCGGGAACGCCTGGCCGCCAACACCGCCTGGCTGCGCCGGGCGTTGCGCGACCTCGGCTACGAGGTGCCGCCGGGGGAGCATCCGATCATCCCCGTGATGCTGCGCGGCGGCACGCTGGCCCGCGACGTGGCGGCGGCGCTCCGCCGCGAGGGCGTGCTCGCCTTCGCGCTCTCCCACCCGGTCGTCCCGGCTGGCGAGGAGCGGATCAGGGTGCAGGTCTCGGCCGCGCACACCGCCGGCCAGCTCGAACGGGCGGTGGCCGCCTTCGGCCGCGCGCGTGCCGTCCTGGCCGGCTCATGAGCACCGCCGAGGGGCTGCGGGCGCCGACCAGCGCCGACGGCCGGGAGCTGGCGGGCCGGGTCGCGATCGTGACCGGCGGGGCCCGCGGCATGGGCCTGGCCGCGGCACACGCGCTGGCCCGCCGCGGCGCGACCGTGGCGGTGTTCGACCTGGCCGCGCCCGGCCCGGGAGAGCTGGCGGCGACGCTGGCCGTGCCGGCGGACCGCGTCCGGTCGCTCGCGGTGGACGTCACGGACGGCGACCAGGTCGAGCGGGCGTTCGCCGCGCTGCTGGCGGAGCTGTCGCGGCTGGACATCCTGGTCAACGCCGCGGGCGTCGCACCGCCGACCCCGTTCGAGGAGATCACCCGGGCCGAGTGGAACCAGGTGCTGGCGGTCAACGTGCTCGGGACGGTCCTGTGCTGCCAGCAGGCGCTTCCCGCGATGCGCGCCCGGAGCTGGGGCCGCATCGTCAACTTCTCCTCCACCGCCGGCAAGACCATCAGCACCGCGGGCGGCGCCCATTACACGACGGCGAAGCACGGAGTCCTCGGGCTCACCCGGCACCTGGCGAAGGACTACGGGCCCGACGGGATCACGGTGAACGCCGTCTGCCCGGGACTCATCGACACCCCGATGGCCCGCGCGCTGCTGCCCGGAGAGGCGCTCGAACGCGCCACCCGGTCGTTCCCGGTGCCCCGCGTCGGGCAGCCCTGGGAGGTCGCCGAGCTCGTCGCCTTCCTCGCCTCGGACCGCGCGGCGTACATCACCGGGGCGGCCATCGACATCAACGGCGGCGACCTGATCGTCTGACGCGGCGCCGCCGAACACCCGCAACCAGCACCCCACGAGAAGGTGAGCTTTCTGTGAGCACAGGGACAGTCAGGATGATCCGGCACCGGATCGACGGCCGCGAGACCGCCGGCCGGTCGAGCCGCACCGCCCCGGTATGGGACCCCGCGACCGGCGCGCATCAGGCCGACGTGCTGCTGGCCGAGCCCGCCGACGTCGACGCCGCGGTACGGGCCGCGCGTGCCGCCCTGCCGGGCTGGGCCGACACCTCGGTCATGCGGCGCTCGCGCTTGATGTTCGCCTTCCGCGAGCTGGTCGACAAGCACCTCGACGACCTCGCGCGGCTGGTCTCCGCCGAGCACGGCAAGGTCCTCGACGACGCCAGAGGCGAGCTCGTCCGCGGCCTGGAGGTGATCGACTTCGCCTGCGGGATCCCGCACCTGCTCAAGGGCGAGTACTCCGACCAGGTCTCGACCGACGTCGACCTGTTCTCGTTCCGGCAGCCGCTCGGCGTCTGCGCCGGGATCACGCCGTTCAACTTTCCCGCCATGGTCCCGCTGTGGATGCATCCGATCGCGATCGCGACCGGCAACACGTTCGTGCTCAAGCCCTCCGAACGCGACCCGTCGGCGGCCAACCTCATCGCCGATCTCTACGCCGAAGCCGGTCTGCCCGACGGCGTCTTCAACGTCGTCCACGGCGACAAGGTCGCGGTCGACGCGATCCTCGACCACCCGGACATCGACGGCGTGTCGTTCGTCGGCTCGACGCCGGTCGCGCGGTACGTGTACGAGCGCGCGACCGCGGGAGGCAAGCGCGTCCAGGCGCTCGGCGGCGCCAAGAACCACGCCGTCGTGCTGCCCGACGCCGACCTCGACCACGCCGCCGAGCATCTGGTCGCGGCCGGGTACGGCTCGGCGGGCCAGCGCTGCATGGCGATCTCGGTCGCCGTCGCGGTCGGCGACGTGGCCGAGCCGCTCGTCGAGCTGATGCGCGAGAAGGCGCAGGCGATCAAGGTCGGACCGGGGCTGGAGTCCGAGTCCGAGATGGGGCCGGTCGTGTCGGCGGAGGCGCTGGAACGGATCAGGGGCTACATCGACTCCGGCGTCGCCGCGGGCGCCGAGCTCGTCGTCGACGGGCGCGAGCTCGACCTCGGGGGCGACGGCTTCTTCGTCGGGCCGACGCTGTTCGATCACGTCAGGCCCGAGATGGACGTCTACCGCGACGAGATCTTCGGCCCGGTGCTCGTCGTCGTGCGGGTCGGCTCGCTCGAAGAGGCGATCGACCTGATCAACGGCAACAACCTGGCCAACGGCACGGCGATCTTCACCAGGGGCGGCCACGCGGCGCGCCTCTTCCAGCGCTCCGTGCAGGTCGGGATGATCGGCGTCAACGTGCCCATCCCGGTGCCCATGGCGTTCCACTCGTTCGGCGGCTGGAAGCAGTCGCTGTTCGGCGCGCACCACATGCACGGTCCGGAGGGCGTCGCGTTCTACACGCGCGCGAAGGCCGTCACCAGCCGGTGGCCGGAGGAGCGGGAGGACGGCCCGCGCCACCGCGGCGACCTCTCCTTCCCGACGGCGGTCTGACCGGACGGCCCGGCCTCCGACCGGCCTCGCGCCGCACCCCGGAGGCCCGGCCCTCGCCCGGCGCGGCCCCCGCCCGCCCGCGGGCTACGCCCGCGGGCGCGACCCGGGCAGCTCGATGTGCGCCCGGCTCACCGACGTGCTCTTCGCCAGCACCTGCAGCAGGTCGCGGCGCACGCGCTCGCACCGCGCGCGCATCGCGTCCCGGGCGGCGTCCGCGTCACGCGCGCGCAGCCCCTCGTAGACGGCCCCCAGCTCGCCGGGCGGGCTCGCGATGCCGGGATCGATCAACGCGGCCATGCGCAGAACCCGTTCCAGCTCGTCGAGCACGTCGACGATGGCCTTGCCGAGGCGAGGGTTGCCGCTGAAGTTGGCGATGATGCCCTCGAACTCGATGCCGGCCTGCAGCGACTCCTCCTGTTCCACTTCGCCCGCCGCGAGCGCGATGGGCACCTTGGACAGCGCTTCGAGTCGTTCGAGCGCCGGCGCCGTGACTCCGAGACGCGCCGCGGCGGCGGCCGCCTCGCCGGACAGCAGCGTCCGCAGCGCGCACAGAGCGTCGGTGTCCTGCAGCGTGATCGGGCTGACGACGTAGCCCGCGCGCGGAAGGGCGGTCACGAGCCCGTCGCGCCGCAACCGGGCCAGCGCCTCGCGCACCGGCGTCTTGCTGATCCGCCATTGCTCGGCGAGCGACGTCTCGGTGAAACTGCTGCCGGGCGGCAGCGTCAGGTCGATGATCTGGCGCCTGATCGCCCGGTAGGCCTGGCTCGTGCGGTCGAGGCCGGTCTCGTCGGTGCCGACCAGCAGCAGCGCGGGGATGTGCGGCGTTCCGCTGACCACGCCATGGATGTCGGACATCGCGCCAGAATACCAATTCACAGTGTTGATACAGCAGCTCGGCCGCCATGCATCGGGTAGAGATATTTATTCTTGTTGTTGATATCTCAATGTGCGATGCTTCGTTCCATGCAGCGAAACTCCTGGTCCCTTCCCGCCGCGAGCGACTTCCCGGCGCTGGGGGCGATGAGCACCCGCGCCCGCGCGGAGCGCGGCGCACGCGACGGTGTGCGGATGCTCCCGCTCGTCGGCGCCCCGATCCTGCCCATGCCCGAGCACGTACGGCGGGCGGTGGCGGGCGCGATGGACCTTCCCGACCCGCGCGACACCCGCGGCCTGCCGGAACTGCGCGCCGCGATCGCCGCCGAACTGGAGCGCGAGCACGGCCTGCGCGTCGATCCCGAGCGCCGCCTGCTGATCACCCACGGAGCGATGCAGGGGCTCTCCCTCGTGCTGCGCACGGTGCTCGCACCGGGCGACGAGGTGATCGTGCCGACCCCCACCTACTTCTTCGACGGCGCCATCCGCGAGGCCGGCGCCACGCCCGTCGGCGTCCCGTCCCGCGAGAGCGACGGCTGGGCGCTCGACCTGGCCGGCCTGGAGGCCGCCGTCACCAGCCGCAGCCGGGCCGTGCTGCTGTGCAATCCGACCAATCCGACGGGTTATCTCCCCGACGCCGCGACCCTCGCGGCCGTGGTCGACCTCGCCGCCCGCCACGGGCTCCTCGTCATCTCCGACGACTCATGGCAGCACTTCACGTACGACGGCCACCGCTACCACCCGGTGGAGGCGTTCGCCGACCGCTGGCCGCACCTGGTCACCGTCACCAGCCTCAGCAAGTACTACGCGCTGGCGAGCTGGCGGCTCGGCTACGTCCTGGCGCCGCCACCCGTCATCGACGCGCTCAACCGCCGCTTCGAGTGGGAGGCGGTGTGTTGCGGAGTGGTTCCGCAGCGGGCCGCGGTCGCCGCACTCACCGGCCCACGCGACTGGCTCGACCTGGCGCTCTCCACCTACCAGGCCAAGCGCGACCTCGTCTGCGACGGCCTCGCCGCGAGCGGCTTCCCGCCGCCCGTACGGCCCACGGGCGGCGCCTTCCTGCTCGCCGACTGCTCACGCCTTGGTGAGACCCCGGCCGCCATCGACCGCGCACTCCTGCGGAACGGCATCGCGACCGTGCGCGGCGCCGACATGCACGCTCCCGACACGCATGTCCGCATCACGTTCGGCTCCGACGAGGAAACGCTCGCCGAGCTGGTCCGCGGCCTCGGACAGGCCCGCCGAGCGTCCTGACGCGCCCGCCCGCCGGCACGGGCGGCGGGACGGTTCATGACTCCTGTCATGCGCAGCCGATGACAGCCGCGACTGACCGCGGAACCGCGTCTGGATCATGCTTACGCCATGAACATCCGGACGCTTGGAAAGAACGCCTCGGCCGTCGCCCTGACCGCCGGGATGGTGCTGGCGGCCAGCCCCGCCCAGGCCGCCCCCGCACGGGAGACCGGGCTCGACCGGCAGGCGCTGCGGCAGTCGCTGGACGCCGTGCACGAGGCCGGCATGTACGGCATCTACTCGACCGTCCGCGACGGCGAGCGCAGCTGGCGGGGCGCCTCCGGCGTGGCCGACGTCGCCACGAAGCGCCCCGTGCGCCCCGGCATGGTGCACCGGGTCGGCAGCATCACCAAGACCTTCACCGCGGTGGCCCTGCTCCAGCAGGTGGCCCGCGGCGCCGTCGAACTGGACGCCCCCATCGCCCGCTACCTGCCCGACGTGGTGCCGGGCGAGCGCGGCCAGAAGATCACCGTGCGGATGTTGCTCAACCACACGAGCCACATCGCCGACCACGTGGGCCCGGCCTTCCCCTCGCTGCTCCAGGGCACGTTCGAGAGCCTCGACGACAACCGTTTCCGCACCTTCTCCCGCCGGGAGCTGGTCGAGCTGGGCCTGGCCGCCACGCCCACCGGCGAGCCGGGCGCCACGCCGGGGATCTACTCCAACACCAACTACCTGATCGCCGGCCTGCTCCTGGAGAAGGTGACGGGCGAGAACGCCGAGCAGTACATCACCCGCAACGTCATCCGCAAGGCGGGGCTGCGGCACACGTCCTTCCCGCGCACGCCGGTCATCCCCGGCCCGCACTCCAAGGCGTACGAGTCGATGTTCGGCTTCATCGACCCGCCCAAGGACTACAGCGTCTACAACATGTCGTGGATCACCACGGCGGGCGCCGTCGTGTCCACGATGGACGACCTCAACCAGTTCTACCGGGTGCTGCTGCGCGGCGGGCTGATCGGCCCGGCCGAGCTGGCCGAGATGCAGAAGACCGTGCCCGTGGCCGGCGTGTCGGGCGCCTACGGCCTCGGCATCTACGCCACCGACCTGCCGTGCGGCCGGTTCTGGGGGCACAGCGGCGGCGTCTTCGGCATGGCCACCGACTCCTACACCAGCCCGGACGGCGCCCGCCAGCTCTCCATGGGCGTCAACCGCACGAAGTACCAGAGCCTGGACGAGAACGGCAACATCGTGATCAGCCCGATCGACTACGCCACCGTCGACCACCTGCTGCTGGGGCTCTGCGGTCAGAGCGCGGCGCGCACGACGGCGGCGCAGCCGCAGATCGTCCCGTTCGCCGTGGACCGGCTGATCTCCGTCAAGCGCTAGCGTCACACCGCTCAGCACGACACACCTCTCTGCCGCCGGCTCACCCCCGGCGGCATCGGCATGCCGGCAACGGTCGTGTCAGCGGCGGCGTCAGTGCGGTGACGGCCCCGTGTCAGGGCTCTTCGCGAGGGTTGACCCATGGACGCCGGACCGGACGGATCCGGCGGATCGACCACCGCGACAAGGAGACACGATCATGGCAATCGGCGGGAACGGCTTCTCCGAGCAGGGGCTGCGCAGGCTGCGCGAGGTGCTGGCCCGGCACGTCGACTCGGGGCGGATCCCGGGCCTGGTCGCCCTGGTGAGCCGCGGCGAGGAGACGCACGTCGAGGCGATCGGCACGATGCGGCACGACGGCGGCGCACCCATGCGCCGCGACACCGTCTTCCGGATGGCCTCCACGTCCAAGCCCGTCTCGATCGCGGCGGCCATGGTGCTGGTGGACGAGTGCCGGCTGCGGCTGGACGACGTGGTCGACCCGTGGCTGCCCGAGCTGGCCGACCGGCGCGTGCTCACCAGCCCCGGCGCGCCGCTGGACGACACCGTCCCGGCCCACCGGCCGATCACCGTGCGGGACGTGCTGACCTCCACCTTCGGGCTCGGCATGGACTTCACCGCGCTGGGCAAGCCGATCATGAACGCGATCTTCGAGCGGGGCCTCACCCCGAACCTGCCGGTCGAGATGCCCGAGCCGGACGAGTGGATGCGCCGCCTGGGCGAGCTGCCGCTGATGTACCAGCCGGGCGAGCAGTGGCAGTACCAGATCAGCAGCGACCTGGTCGGCGTGCTCGTCTCCCGGGTCACCGGCCGGCCGTTCGAGGAGTTCCTGCGCGAGCGCGTCTTCGAACCGCTCGGCATGACCGACACCGGCTTCCACGTGCCCGCCGACCAGATCGACCGGCTGCCCGCCCTGTACGCCCCCGACCCGGTCACCGGCGAGTTCCTCGTCTGGGACGAGCCCGAGGGCGGACGGTGGAGCAAGCCGCCGGCGTTCCAGGGAGGCGGCGGCGGCCTGGTCTCCACGGCCGACGACTACCACGCCTACTTCCGGATGTTGCTCAACGGCGGCACCCACCGGGGCACCCGCGTCCTGTCCCGGCCCGCCGTCGAGCTGATGACCACCAACCGGCTCACTCCGCAGCAGAACGACGCCCGTACCGCCCTGGCCAGGAACAACGTGCACATCTCCTTCGGCCAGGGACAGCAGGGCGGCTGGGGCATGGGCATGGCGGTGCGCACCTACCGCGGTGACTACGCCCCGGTCGGCCAGTTCGGCTGGGACGGCGGCAGCGGCACCTCGGCCTACGCCGACCCGGTCAACGGGCTCACCGGCATCCTGCTCTGCCAGCTCGGCTACTCCGTCCCGAACCCGGCCCACCTGATGAACGACTTCTGGACCACCCTCTACCAGGCCCTCGACGACTGACACAAGGGAGGCCGACCGCTCACCTGTGTCGGGCCTCGGTGGTCAGCTCGCGCAGCCGGGCCAGGAACGCCTGCCCGGCCGGCCCGGTGTCGAGCGGCAGCAGGTACGAGCTCGCGTCCGACGACCCGAACCACCGCGCCTGCACGTCGACCCCCGTGGCCCGTCCATACAGCGCGGGGTCGGCGTCTTGCAATGACACGTCCGCCAGCCTGGCGCCCAGCCGCACCTGCGTGCCCCGGTCGGTGACGGTGGCGATCACGATCACGCCCGGCGTGACGACGGCCGCCGTGGTGAACGGCCCGACCTCCGGCCCGGCCGCCCTGGACGCGCCGAACAGCCCGCTCAGCAGGCCGCGCCGCCCGCGGCCCGGCGGCAGGACGGGGACGCTGCGGGTCTCGCAGCAGACGTCGGCCGTCTCCGCCAGGTCGCCAAGAAGCTGCTGCCCGGCGCCCGGCGGCGCCCATCGCGCCGCCGGGCTCATTCGTGCGGCCACAGGCCGGCGAGGCGGGCGATGCGGAGACCGGCGTGCAGTTCCAGGCGGATCGACCCGTCCGTGATGTCGCAGCCGATGACCTCGCGGACGCGGTCGAGCCGGTAGTAGAGCGTGCTGCGGTGGATGCGCAGCCGCCGCGCCGCGCTCTGGATCTCGCCGCCGCTGTCGAGGTAGCCCTCCAGCGTCGCCGCGAGCTCGACGCCGTGCGGCGCGTCCAGCAGGCGCCGCACGCCGTCGGGGAACTGGCTCGGCGTCAGCCGGTCGAGCGGCAGTTGCAGGAACAGGCGGTCGAGGCCGAGCTCGTCCCAGAAGACGCGCTTGCCGTACCGCTGCGGATCGAGGCGCGAGGCACGCTGGGCGAGCCGCGCCTCGTGGTAGGACTCGACCGCCTGCGCCAGCGACGGCTGCACGCCGCCCACGCCCGCCACGACCGCCTCCAGACCCGGCCCGGCGAGCGCGCGTTCCAGCCTGTCGCGATTCACCGGACGCGGGAAGAGAACAATTCCTTCGGCCCCGAGAACGGCGCCGACTATTTTCACCGTCGTCGATCTCGTGGTGAATTCAAGAGTCGCCTCGACGGCCAGCCGGGTAATGGATCTGGGCGCCGATTCGGGGGCCCGGAGAACGAGCACCGAATAATGCTCGACATCGTCGATGAGATTGTCCCGCACGAGTTTCCCGGCCGCCTCCGCACGTTTCTCCGGCGATTCTCCGAGCAATTCCGCGAGCAGCTGCCGGGAATTCTCGGTGCCGTGCCGGCGGTCGGAGATGCGCAGCGACAGCAGCGCGCCCATTTCCGGCGCGGCGGATTCCAGCAGCGCCAGGTCGTCGGCGCGCGGCGTCTCCCGGTCCTCGACGTAATAGACGTAGCCGAGCAGTTGCTGCTCATGGCGCAACGGCAGCACGACCAGCTCGCCGTCGTCCTGGGGGACCCGCACGCCGTGCCTGGCCTGGCGCAGCCGATGCTGCTCCACCAGCGGCTTCGTCAGCGGGGCGGTCGAGCCGGCGAGCAACCGGGCCAGCCGGGCGAGCCGCGCGTCGGTGTCGTGGACGCTGAACGCCGCGATCCTCAGGTCCTGATCGACCACCACGAGCGCCACGCCCAGGCGATCGGCCAGATCTTGCACGGCGTCATCAAGGCTCACCGGGGTTGCTCCTCTCCTGCGACACAGCGTCGGATCGGCGCCGACAACTAACGACAGATCGTACGAAGCGCATCAACGTGGTGTCCGTCTACGGTGGTGCGACAGCGCACAAGTTAGCAATGCGAGGGGTGCGGGTGGCAAGCCCCGCCGTCGCCCCGCGGGCCGATCACAGCCGTCCGCCCGATCAACAGATCATGCCGGGCAATGCCCGTACAGCACGGGAAGGAACCCATTCCAGTGACCGAGCGCACCGTCGAGACCAACGGCTATTCCACGTTTTTTCTGGAAAGCGGCGACGACGACCGCGAGACCGTGATCCTGCTGCACGGCGGCGGCCCCGGCGCCAACGCGGTGTCCAACTGGAGCGGCTTCATGCCCGCCCTCAGCGACGACTACCACGTGCTGGCTCCCGACCTCGTCGGCTACGGCCGCACCGACCATCCCGAGGACATGCCGGGCAGCCTGACCGGCTGGATGCGCATGCGGGTCGAGCAGGTGCTCGCCCTGATGGACGCCCGCGGCGTCGAGCGGGCGCACCTGGTCGGCAACTCGATGGGCGGCGCCCTGGCCATGCACCTGGTGATGACGGCGCCGCAGCGCTTCGACCGGATCTCGCTGATGGGCAGCGCGGGCGGGCACTCGCAGCCGACGCCCGAGGTCATGCGGATGGTGTCCTTCTACAAGGACCCGACGATCAGCGCCCTGGAGAACCTCACCAAGTGGTTCGTCTACGACGAGGACGCGCTCGGCACGTCGATCTCGGAGATCACCGAGACGCGTTACCAGGAGGTCATGCGGCCCGAGGTGCGGCGTTCCTTCGAGCGCTTCTTCTCCTCCTCGCCCGCCGAGATGGCCGTGCCGCCGTCGGCGCTGCGCCGGATGCCGCACCCGTTCCTCGTCGTGCACGGCCGCGAGGACCGGTTCGTCACCCCCGACTCCAGTGTCTTCCTCCAGCAGCACCTGCCCAACGCGCAGCTGCACATCTTCCCGCACTGCGGCCACTGGGTGCAGATCGAGCGCGCCGCCGAGTACGCGGCGCTGCTGCGGGGCTTCCTCACCGACGCGTTCTGACCTCGTACGACAGGAGACATCAGGCATGGACATCAAGCAGCTCGGCTACCTCGGCCTGTCCGCGCGCGAGCCGGACGCCTTCACCGCCTACGCCACGGACATCCTCGGCATGCAGCGGGTCGCGGGGGAGGACGGCGCCACCCACTTCCGCATCGACGACGTGCACCACCGCATCACCGTCGAGGCCGGTGAGCAGGACGGCGGCGCCTACTACGGCTGGGAGGTCGCCGACGCCGGCGCGCTGAGCGCCGCGCTCGACGAGCTGAGCGACCACGGCGTCGTGGCCTGCCAGGCGACCCAGCGCGAGCTGGAGATCCGCCGCGTGGCCGGCATGGCGCACTTCCTCGACCCGGCGGGCAACCGGGTCGAGCTGTTCCACGGGGCCTCGGCGGGCGAGGGGCAGTTCACCTCGGCGCGCGACATCGAGCGGTTCGTCACCGGCGACCTCGGCCTCGGCCACGTGGTGCTGGCCAGCCCGGACGTGGCGGCCCAGCAGCGGTTCTACACCGACGTCCTGGGCTTCAAGATCAGCGACACGATGCGCAGGCCGTTCCAGGCCACGTTCCTGCACACGAACCCGCGCCACCACAGCATCGCCTTCGTGGACGGCCCGTTCTTCGGCATCCACCAGCCGTTCCTGCACCACTTCATGCTGGAGGTCCCCGACATGGACCAGGTCGGGCGCACCTACGACCTGGTGCTGGACCGCGACGTCCCGGTCACCATGACGCTCGGCCGGCACAGCAACGACCAGATGTTCTCCTTCTACGCCGAGTCCCCGGTGGGCGTGCACACCGAGTTCGGCAGCGGCGGCGTGCTCATCGACGACGCGACCTGGCAGGTCACCGAGATCCCCGGTCCCGACCTCTGGGGCCACCGGCACTGACGTCCCTCCCTTCTAGGAGCCATTGACATGGAAACCCTCACCCCCGTCGTGGAGACGGACGTGCTGATCGTCGGCGCCGGCCCGGCGGGCGCCACCGCCGCGGCGCTGCTGTCGACGTACGGCATCGCCAACGTGGTGCTCAACAAGTACGCCGGGGTCTCGAACACGCCTCGCGCGCACATCACCAACCAGCGCGGCGTCGAGGTGCTGCGCGACCTCGGGCTGGAGGGCGAGGTGACCAGGAACGCCACCCCGCAGCACCTGATGGGCGAGCACGTGTACGCCACCAGCCTGGCCGGCCAGGAGCTCGGCCGCCTGCGCACGTGGTACACCCACCCGCACTTCAAGGCCGAGCACGACCTCGCCAGCCCGTGCTCGGTGTGCGACCTGCCGCAGCACGTGCTGGAGCCCATCCTGGTCAACGCGGCCGCCGCGCGCGGGTCGTCGGTGCGCTTCAACACCGAGCTGCTGACGTTCACGCAGGACGACGACGGCGTGACCGCCCTGGTCAAGGACCGGCTGACCGGCCAGCAGTACGGCATCCGCAGCAAGTACCTGATCGGCGCGGACGGCGGCAACTCGACCGTCGCCGCGCAGGCGGGCCTGCCGCTGGTCGGCAAGATGGGGCTCGGCGGCTCGATCAACGTGGTGTTCGAGGCGGACCTCACCCGCTTCGTCGAACACCGTCCGGGTGACATGTACTGGTTCGTCCAGCCGGGCGTCGGCCACGACGGCAACGGCATCGGCGTGCTGCGCATGGTGCGCCCGTGGACCAAGTGGGTCGGCGTGTGGGGCTACGACGTCAACGCCGGTCAGCCCACGCTCACCGAGGAGGACGGCGTCCGCATCGCCCACCAGCTGATCGGCGACGACCAGGTGCCGGTGAAGGTCGAGTCGATCTCCACCTGGGCGGTCAACGACGTCTACGCCACCGACAACATGGCGGGCCGGGTCATCTGCGTCGGCGACGCCGTGCACCGGCACTCGCCCATGAACGGCCTCGGCTCCAACACCTCCATCCAGGACAGCTACAACCTGTGCTGGAAGCTCGCCATGGTGGTGCGCGGCGAGGCCGCCCCGGCGCTGCTCGACAGCTACCGGGACGAGCGGCTGCCGGTCGCCAGGCAGATCGTCCAGCGCGCCAAGCGCAGCGACGGGCTGATGCCGCAGCTCTTCATGGCGCTGCGCCTGCCGCCCGCCTCCGGCGCGGAGGAGCTGCGCGCCGCCCTCGACGGCCTGCTGCTGCCGACGGCCGAGGGCGGTGAGCGGCGGCAGGCGTTCGACGCCGCGATGCAGGCCACGATCATGTGCTTCAACACGCACGGCGTCGAGACCAACCAGCACTACACGTCCGGCGCGATCGTGCCCGACGGCACGCCCGAGCAGCCCGCGCCGCGGGACGAGGAGGTCTACTACTTCGCCTCCACCCGTCCGGGACGCCACCTGCCGCACGTGTGGCTGACCAGGGACCAGCAGCGCGTCTCCACCTTCGACCTGTGCGGCCGGGGCCGGTTCACCCTGCTCACCGGCATCGGCGGCGCGGCCTGGCGGGAGGCGGCCGAGCGCGTCTCCGAGCGGCTGGGCGTGCCCGTCCGGGTGCGGTCGATCGGCCGCGGCTGCGACTACGAGGACAGCTACGGCGACTACCGCGCCCTGTCCGAGGTCGGGGACGACGGGGTGCTCCTGGTCCGTCCCGACCACATGGTGGCCTGGCGGTCCGCGTCGATGGCCGACGATCCGGAGGCGGCGCTGAGCGCCGTGCTCGGCCGGATCCTCGGCCCGGCGACCAGGGAGTAGCGGGCCATGCGCATCGCGGTGGCCGGCGGCGGGCCCGGCGGGCTGTTCTTCGCCGCGCTGATCCGGCAGGCGGACCCGTCGTCGGAGGTGACCGTCTTCGAGCGCAACCGCGCCGACGACACCTTCGGCTTCGGGGTGGTCTTCTCCGACCGGACCCTGGAGGCGATCCACGAGGCGGACCCCGTGCTGCGCGCGGCCCTGGCCGAGCACGGCAGGCACTGGGACGACATCGAGGTCCGGCTGAAGGGCGAGCGGATCAGGTGCGGCGGCAACGGCATGGCCGCGGTCGTCCGGCGCACGCTCCTCCTGCTCCTGCAGGAACGGGCCCGCGCGGTCGGGGCGGACCTGCGGTTCTCCACCGAGGTGGGGCTCGCCGACCTGGCCGGCTACGACCTGGTGGTGGCCGCCGACGGGGCCTCCTCGCGGATCCGCGAGGAGCTCGGCCCCGGCCTCGGCTCCCAGGTGGAGACCGCCGCGGCCAAGTTCATCTGGTTCGGCACCGACCACCTCTTCGACGGGCTCACCTTCGTCCACGAACGCGGCCCTGACGGCGTCTTCGCGGTGCACGGGTATCCGATCTCCGGCGCCATGTCGACGTTCATCGTGGAGACCGACGAGGCGTCCTGGCGGCGGGCCGGTCTCGACGCGTTCGACGAGAGCCGGCCGCCCGGGGTGAGCGACCTGCGCTCCAAGGCGTACCTGGAGACGCTGTTCGCCGAGCACATCGAGGGCGGCCGGCTGCTCACCAACAACTCCCGGTGGGCCAGTTTCCGCACCCGCCGCACCCGCCACTGGCACACCACGGCCCCGCGGCCCGTCGTGCTGCTCGGCGACGCCGCGCACACCGCGCACTTCTCCGTCGGCTCGGGCACCAAGATGGCCATGGAGGACGCCGTCGCGCTCGCGCGGGCGCTGGCCGGGCACCCCGGCGACCTGGCGGCCGCGCTCGCGAGCTACGAGCGGGCCGCCCAGCCGCCGGTCCGGCACATCCAGGACTCGGCGCGGCCCAGCCTCGCCTGGTGGGAGAGCTTCGGCGGCTACCACGACGCCCTGGAGCCGTGGCAGTTCGCCTACCACTTCCTGTCCCGCAGCATCTCCGACGCGCGCCTGGCCAGACGCGCGCCGGGGTTCGTGGCGTCGGCCCATCGCCGGTGGCGGGACCTGCACGGCGCCGCGCCCCTGGAGACGGGCTTCGAGGCCGCCGGGTGGTCGGCGTCCGGCCGGCTGCTCGACGTCCTGCCCGGCGCGGACGGCGCGCCCGCCGCCGTCCGGGGGAAGAACGAGCTGCCGCTCTCCGCGACGCCGTTGCCCGGCGCGTGGGGCGCCCTGGTGGAGGCGCCGGACACCGAGGACGGGCTGCCCGACCTGTCCGGGTTCGCAGCGGCCGGCGCGACCCTGGTCGCCGTGCACGGCGGCACGGCCCTGACCCGTACCCGGCTGTGCGAGGAGGCACGGATGCGCGCGGGACTGCCCGCACTGCTGATCGAACCGGAACCCGACCGCGACCGGGCCCTGACCATGGTGCTCTCCGGCCGCGCCGACCTGGTCGGAGTGCTGTCATGAACGGCCTCGGCTCCGATCGGAGTGCTCTCATGGACGGCCTGGGATCCGGTCCGCGTGCTCGCGTGGACGGCCTCGGACCCGGTTCGGGTGCTCTCATGGGCGACCTGGGCCCGTTGTTCGGGCCCCGGGGTGTCGCGGTGGTCGGCGCGTCCCGGGATCCGGGCAAACTGGGCGCCGCCATGGCCCGTTCGCTGTCCGGTTTCGGCGGGTTCCTGGCGCTGGTGAACGCGCGCGACGACGCCATGCACCCGTCCGTCGGCGCCGCCGCCGCGGCGGGCCCCGTCGATCTCGCGCTGCTCTGCGTGCCCGCCCCGGCGTGCGCCGGCGTGCTCGCCGAGGCGGCGGAGGCGGGCGTGCGGGCCGCCGTCGTGTGCGGCGGCGGGTTCGCCGAGGCGGGCGGCGCCGGGATCGAGCACCAGCGACGGCTCGCCGCCATCGCCCGGGACTCGGGCCTGCGCCTCCTCGGCCCCAACACCAGCGGCTTCCTGGCCCCGCACGCGCGGCTGACCGCCAGCTTCGTCCCCGGCGCCCACCGGGTGCGGCCGGGCGCCGTCGCCGTCGTGGCCGCCAGCGGCGGCGTCAACCACGCCCTGGCGTTCGCGCTGACCGAGGCGGGGCACGGCGTCAGTCTCGCCGTCGGCCTCGGGAACGCGGCCGGCGTCACCGCCCCCGACGTCCTCGACCACCTCGCCGGCGACCCCCGCACCACGGCCGTCGCGCTGCACGTGGAGTCGGTGGCGGACGGGCCCCGGCTGGTCGAGAGCGTGCGCCGCCTCACCGCGACCCGGCCGGTCGTCGCCCTGGTCGTCGGCCGCCACGACGTCGGGGCCTTCGCCGCCTCGCACACGGGGGCGCTGGCGACCTCCTGGCGCACCACGCGCGCCGCGCTGGCCCAGGCGGGGGCGGTCCTCGTCGACGACGAACGCGAACTCGTCGACGCCGTCGGCGCGCTCGCGGTGACGCGGGCCCGCCCGTGCGCCGACCCGGGGGTGGGTGTCGTGACCGCCCAGGCGGGTCCGGGCCTGCTGCTCCTCGACGACCTGCGCGGACGCGGGATCCGGGTGCCCGAGCTCGCCCCCGGCACCCGGGAGACCCTGGCCGGGCTGCTGCCGCCGCTGACCTTCCAGCGCAACCCGGTCGACACCGGCCGTCCGGGGCCCGAGCTGGGCGCGGTGCTCGCCGCCACCGGGGCCGACCCCGGCGTCCACGTCATCGCGGGGTACGTCCTGCACGAACCGGACGCGGTCGACGTCGTCGCCGCCGTCACCGAGGGCCTGGCCGGGGGCGTCCCCGTCGTCCTCGGGCTGGCGGGCACGGGCGACGCCGTCGTCCGCGACCGCATGGCCCTGCGCGGGTCGGGCGTCCCGGTGGCCGCCGACGCCCGCGGCGTCGCCGCCGCCACCGCCGCGCTGCTGGCCGACGCCCGCGCGCGGACGGCCCGCCCGGCCGCCTCCGCCCCCTGGCGGGCGCCGGCCGTCCCGGCCGCCCGGTACGACGAGCACGCCGGCAAGGCCCTGCTCGGACGGCTGGGCGTGGCCACCATGCCCCGCCACGCCTGCCCGGACCGGGCCGCCGCCCACGCCGCCTTCGACTCCCTCGGGACGGCGGTCGCCGTCAAGCTGCTGGACGCCGACGTCCTGCACAAGACGGAGATCGGCGGCGTGCACCTGGGCGTGTCCACCTCCGCCGGCCTGGACGCCGCGCTCGACGCGCTGGACGCGGCGGGCGCGCGCCGCTACCTGGTGGAGGCCATGGCGCCGGCCGGGATCGATCTGGTCGTCGGCGCGCGGCGCGACCCCGTCTTCGGGCCCGTGGTGCTCGTCGGGCTGGGCGGCACGGTGGCCGAGGCCCTGGCCGACGTCGCCGTCCGGCTCGCCCCGCTGTCTCCCGGCGAAGCCGCCGGCATGGCGGCAGAACTGGCCGGGCGGGCCCTGCTCGCCGGGTGGCGCGGCGGCCCCGTCCTCGACCCCGACGACCTCGGCACGATCGTCTCCAGGCTCGGCGACCTGCTCGTCGCCAACCCGCTCCTGGACGAGATCGAGGTCAATCCGCTCCGGCTCACGCGGCGAGGTCTGATCGCGCTTGACGCCGTCATCCTCACCAGGAAGGCCGACGATGCCCACCCCGATCACTGAGCACACCGTGCCCTGGCCCGACGCCGACGTCACCCGCTTCACCGAGCAGGGCTACTGGGCCGGGGTCGCGATCGGCACCCTGCTGCGGGAGGCCGCCGACCGCCATCCGGACGCCACCGCGCTGGTCGACGGGCCGGGGCTGCGCCTCACGTACGGCGAGCTGGCCGATCGCGCCGACGCCGCCGCCGTCCGCCTGCGCGACCTCGGCCTCGCGCCGGGCGAGCGGATCGTCATGCAGCTGGGCAACTCGTGGGAGTTCGTCGTCCTGCTGCTGGCGTGCCTGCGCGCGGGCATCGTGCCGGTGATGGCGCTGCCCGCCCATCGCCGGGCCGAGCTGAGGTATCTGGCCGTGCACGCCGAGGCGGTGGCGATCGCCGTCCCCGACCGGAGCAGGGACTTCGACCACCAGCGGCTCGCCCACGACCTCGCGGCCGACGTGCGCGCCGCCACCGGGGCCGGATGGCGGGTGCTGGTCGCCGGGGACGACGTCGCGCCGGGAAGCGTCGACCTGCGGGCCCTGTGCGGCCCGCCCACCGGCCGGACCGGCTTCGACCTGCCCGCCCCCTCCTCCCGGGACGTGGCCGTCTTCCTGCTGTCCGGGGGCACGACCGGCCTGCCCAAGCTCATCGCCCGCACCCACGACGACTACGCCTACAACGCCCGGGCCAGCGCCGAGGTCGCCGGGGTCACGAAGGACTCGGTCTACCTGGTCAGCCTGCCCGCCGGGCACAACTTCCCGCTCGCCTGCCCGGGGATCCTGGGCGTCCTGCTCGCCGGGGGCCGGGTGGTCATGCTGCCCTCGCCCGAGCCCGTACGGGCCTTCGCCACGATCGAGGCGGAAGGCGTCACGCACACCGCGGTGGTGCCCGCGGTCGCCGGCCGCTGGCTGGAGCGGGCCGTGCGGCACGGCGCCGGGCAGCTCGCCACCCTGCGGGTCGTCCAGGTCGGCGGCGCCCGCCTCGCGGACGAGCTGGCGTGCCAGGTCGAGCCGGTGCTGGGGGCGAGGTTGCAGCAGGTGTTCGGCATGGCGGAGGGGCTGCTGAACTTCACCCGCCTCGACGACCCCGTGGAGACGGTGTGCGGCACGCAGGGCCGTCCGCTGTGCCCCGCCGACGAGATCAGGATCGTGGACGAGCAGGACCGGGACGTGCCGGACGGCCGGCCGGGGCTGCTGCTCACCCGTGGGCCGTACACCCCTCGCGGGTACTACCGGGCGGCGGAGCACAACGCCCGCTCCTTCACCGGCGACGGCTGGTTCCGCACGGGTGACATATGCCTGCGCACCCCCGAGGGCAACCTCGTGGTGGCCGGCCGCGACAAGGACATGATCAACCGGGGCGGGGAGAAGATCTCGGCCGAGGAGATCGAGAACCTCGTGTACCGGCTGCCCGCCGTGAGCCAGGTCGCCGCCGTGGCCATGCCGGACCCCGTGCTCGGGGAGCGCGTGTGCGTGTACGTCGTGCCGCGGGCCGGGGCGACGGTCACGCTGGAGGAGATCCGGGCGCGGATGGAGAGCGCGGAGGTCGCCCGCTTCAAGCTTCCCGAACGGCTCGTCGTCGTCGAGGAGCTCGCCTGGACCAAGGTCGGGAAGATCGACAAGAAGGCCCTCAGGGCCGACATCGCCGACCGCCTCAGGGCCGAGCTTGCCGGGGGGTGACGAAGCCCGCCGCCGCTCCGGCGCGTACGGTCGGCGAGCGTCCCTGCTCGGTGCGTGCTCGTCGGCCGCGTAGCGCCATGTCAGGCCCGGCGCGGCGGCTCGGCGGACTTTTTGCGTGACCGAAATCCCGATAAATACGGGCTTGTGGTGGATTACGGCGCTCGGGAAGGATGCTGGGAGGCGGACGGTGATCCCGTCCGATCGCAGGCGAGACGAAGGACGCCGGATGACCCAGGCCGACGCGGTTGCATCACTCGTGGAGCGCAGGTTAGGCCGCGCCCTCGATCCCGACCTCAACTTCTTCGAAGCCGGTTTCGACTCGCTCGCGCTGGTCGAGCTGCACGAGGAGATCACCGAGGCGCTGGGCCTGAAGCTGCCCGTCACCGCGATGTTCACCCACCCGAACCTGCGCGCGCTCTCGCAGCTGATCGCCAAGGGCCAGGCGCCCGCCCCCGCCAGGCAGGACGGCGTCCGCCGCCGTCCGCTGGGCGGCAGCCGCCGCGACGTGCGCGCCAGGATCCGCGAGGAAGGTCGGTGACCTCGCACGAACAGCCCGTCGCGGTGATCGCGGTGGGGCGCTTCCCGCTGGAGGCCGGGGCCGCCGAGGAGGCCGGGCACGATCCCGGAGCGCAGGTCGTCCGGCTGTACGGCGGGGTGGGCAAGGCCTGCGCGGCGCTGCTGGCCGGGGAGTGCGAGCTCGCCGTGACCGACGCCGGCGAGCTGCCGCCCGGAACGCTGCGCGGCACCCTGGTCCTGCGGCTGCTCGACCGGGCGTTGCTCGACGGCGACCTGGTGCACCGGGTGATCTGGCCCGACGACCTGGCGGTCGAGGAGGGCTATCCGCCGGTGCACGCGCCGGGCGACGGCCGTCCGCAGGTCGTGGTGTGGTCCGGCCGCACCCGCGAGGAGGCCGAGTCGGCACGGCGCGGCCTGGCCGGCTTCTTCGCAGGGCTGCCGGAGGACCGCTACGCCGACGTGGCGGGCACCCTCCAGCAGGGACGCGTCCACCACCCCGTGCGCGGCGCGGTGGTCTGCCGGAGCGCCGCGGAGGCCGCCCTCGCCCTGGGCCGGGAGCACGCCTACGAGCAGGAGCCGGTCCGTCCGACCCTCTCCGCCGAGCCAGCCGGCCTGTACGGCGTGGAGCCGGTGTTCACCCAGGCCGTGGACATGTGCGAAGAGGCACTCGAAGCCCGCGGCGTCCAGGCGTCACCCGCCCTCACCGCCGCCTACGGGCTGGCCGCCACCCTCGCCGCCTGGGGCGTGCTGCCGGACGTCCCGGACCCCGTGGCCCTCGCGGACGACCCCTCGCCGCACGACACGCTCGCCGCCCTCACGCGGGCGAACGCCGGGGCCGACGTCGAGGCGGGTCCCGACCGGGCGGGGCTGCTGGCCGCCGTGGCCAGGTTCTGGACGGGCGGCGGCCGGGTGGACTGGGCCGCGCTCGACCCCGATCATCCGCTGCAACGCGTCCCCATCCCGAGGCCGCAGCCGGAGCTGCCCGCCTCCGTGGAGGAGCCGCGCCCGCTGTCGGCGGTGCCGTACTCGTTCTGGGTGCTGGAGCAGCTCGCGCCGGACAGCGGCGTGTCGAACCTGGCGGTGGCGCTCAGGTTCGAGACGCCGCTGCGCCGGCTGCCGCTGCAGATCGCGGTGAACCGGCTGGTCAAGCGGCACCCGGCGCTGCGCCTGCGGTTCCCCGTGGTGGACGGGACGCCCGTCCGGCACCTGGTGGCCCCGCAGGACGCCCAGCTGAAGGTCGAGACCCGGGCCACGACGGAGGAGACGCTGGTCGCGGACCTGCGGGCCTTCCTGGACGAGCCCTTCGACCTGGGCCGCGACCTGCTCATCAGGGTGGGACACTTCACCCTGCCCGACGGCGCGGGAACCGTGGTGTGCCTGGCCGGCCACCACATCATCATCGACGGCACCTCCATGCAGCTCCTGGTGGAGGAGCTGGGCCGCTTCTACGACAGCCAGACCGGGCACGGCTCGCTGCCTCCGGAGCTGGCGGGGCCAGCGCCGATGCTGGAGCCGGGGGAGCCGTCGGAGGAGTCGATCGGCTACTGGCTGGACCGGCTCGACGGCGTCGACCCCGGCGCCATGGTGCTGCCGGGCAGCCGGCACTCGCCGGGCCGTCCGACGTTCGCCGGGCACACCTGCTCCTGGCAGGTGGACGCCGAGACGGTGGCGGCCCTGGACGAGCTGCGCGCCAGGCTGCGCACCACCGGCAACATCGTGCTGGCCACCGCCTTCCTGCTGACGCTGCGCGGGCACGGCGCCGGGCCGGACCTGGTGATCGGCATGCCGGTCAGCACCAAGACGGGCGAGCAGCACCGGCGCGTCGGCTACGCCGTGAGCACCCTGCCGCTGCGCGTCCACGTCGAGCTGGACGACGACTTCGAACAGGTCGCCAGGCGCGTGGAGGAGGCGTTCGCGGAGGGCGTCGAGCACGCCGGGGCCTCGGTGGAGGCGGTGCTGACCCGCCGCGGGCACGGCACGGACGACTGGCGGGTCCCGCTGTTCCGCCACATGTTCAACTACCGGCCCTGGAGCGACGAGAAGGTGCACATCCAGGGCGAGGTGCCCGGATACGTCGACAACCTGATCGACCGCAGCCGCCTGGACATGCAGTGCAACGTCATCCAGGAGCCGGACCGGCTCACCGTCCGCATGGTGCACAGCACCGAGGTGCACGACGAGGACGAGATCGCGGCGTTCACCGCCAGGCTGTGCGCGGTGGTGCGGCAGGCGGCGCGCGGCGGCGTGCCGGACGTGTTCTCCCCGGCCGACCGGGCGCTGCTCGACCGGGTCAACGACACGGGCCGTGCCTGGCCGGGCACGCTGGCCGGGCGCATCGTGCCGGGCCCGGCCGTGGCGGTGCGCGAGGGCGGGCACGAGGTCACCTACGACGAGCTGCTGGGGCGCGCGGCCGCGGTCCGCGACCTGCTGCGCGAGCGAGGGGTGGGCGACGGCGACGTCGTCGCCCTGGCCCTGGGACGCTCGGCGGACCTGGTGGCGGCGGTCCTCGGCGTGTGGCAGGCGGGAGCCGCGTTCCTGCCGCTGGACGTGCGGCAACCGGAGTCGCGCCTGGCCTTCCAGGTGGCCGACTCGGGGGCGCGGCTGGTCGTCGCGGCGGGCAGTCCGCACTGGGCGGGCGGGACGCCGGTCGTGCCGATGCCCGGCACGCCGGGAGAGCCCGGACCCGCCGGGGCCGGGGACATCGCCTATGTCATCTACACTTCCGGCTCCACCGGGCAGCCCAAGGGCGTGCAGGTCACCCACGCGAACCTGACGAACCTCGTGCTCGACTTCGCCGACCGGCTGGGCGCGCCCACCAGCGTCCTGTGGTCCACCACCACCTCCTTCGACATCTCCTGGCTGGAGCTGCTGCTGCCGCTGGCCTCCGGCGGCACCGTGGTCGTGGCCTCCGACGAGGACCAGGTGCAGCCGGGCAGGTTCCTGGAGCTGATCGCCGCGAGCGACGTCCAGGTCGTGCAGGCCACCCCCACCGCGTGGCGGCTGATCGCGCCGGAGGCCGGGCGCGAGCTGGCCGGGCGCACGGTGCTGTGCGGCGGCGAGCCGATGCCCGCCGCCCTGGCCAGGGACCTGCTGGAGCTGGGCTGCCGGGTGTTCAACGTCTACGGGCCGACCGAGACGACCATCTGGTCCACCGCCGCCGAGCTGCGCGACCCGCCGCTCGACCCGGTCCCCGCCGGGGAGCCGCTGGCCAACACCCAGATCTTCGTCACCGACGCCGCCGGCCGCGAGCTGCCGCCGGGCGTGCCGGGCGAGCTGTGCGTCGCCGGCGCGGGGGTGAGCGCGGGCTACCTCGACCGGCCCGAGCTGACGGCGCAGCGCTTCGGCCATCACGACCGGTACGGCCGGTTCTACCGGACCGGCGACCGGGCGCGCATCCGCCACGACGGCGCGCTGGAGCTGCTCGGCCGCGACGACCGGCAGATCAAGCTGCGCGGCCACCGCATCGAGCTCGGCGAGGTCGAGGCCGCGCTGCACGAGCACGCGGCGGTGCGCACGGCCGCGGTGATCCTCGACGGCGACCCGCAGACCGACGGACGGCTCGCCGCCTTCCTGGAGGTCACCGGCGAGACCACCGAGGAAGAGCTGTGGCGCTTCGCCAGGACGCGGCTGCCCGACTACGCCGTCCCCACCCGGTACATCGTCGTCGGCAGGCTGCCCACCACGGCCAACGGCAAGATCGCCTACCGCGACCTGAAGGTGCCCGACGAGGGCCGCGCCCCGGTGCGGGAGGCGGGCGACGGGCTGGTCCGGCAGGTGGTGGCGTTGTGGAGCGAGGCGCTGAACCGGCCCGGGCTCGGGCCGCACGACAACTTCTTCCTCAACGGGGGCCACTCCGTGCTGGCCGTCCGGCTGATCGGCCCGCTGGAGGAGCTGGCGGGCCGCGCCGTCTCGGTGCGGGCCGTGTTCGACCATCCGACGCCGGCCGAACTGGCCCTGCACCTGGGGGAAGCCCGATGACGCCGTGGTACGTCCAGGTCAAGGAGGGGGAGCGGGCGCTGGTCGCCTTCCCGCACGCGGGCGGCGGTCCGGCCTCGCTCGGCGAGCTCGCCGGGCACTTCCCGCCCGAGGTGGGCCTGTGGTCGGTCAACCTGCCGGGACGCCAGGCCAGGCTCGCCGAAGAACCGCGGACCGACCTCGACGGGCTGGTCGACGACCTGGCGCGCGACCTGGCCGGGTGGCGTGAGCCGTACACGCTGTTCGGCTACTGCAGCGGGGCGTTGCTGGCCTTCCTCGTCTGCCGGCGCGTGGTCGAGCTGGGCGGGCGGCCGGAACGGCTGGTCGTGGGCTCGTTCGCCGCGCCGGACGTGACCCTGCTGCTGCGCCGCCTGCCGTCGTTGCCGTCGTGGCTGTTCTGGGAGCAGCTGATCGAGCTCGGCGGCGTCCCGCCGGAGCTGGCCGACCGGGAGGCGCTCTGGCCGGTGCTGGAGCCGGCGCTGCGCGCCGACTTCGGGCTGCTGGCCGGCTACCACCACCGGCCGGGGCCGCCGCTGCCGGTGCCGATCTCCGTCCTGTACGGAGCCAGGGACGCCTCGCTGACCCGGGGCGGCCTCCTGGGCTGGCGGCGGCAGAGCGTGCACCGGCCCGCGTTGAAGGAGCTCGACTCCACCCACTGGCTGGCCGAGGAGACCCCCGACGCCCTGGCCGCCGCGATCGTTGAGGAGATGGGATGCGCCTCGGTTACAGCATGAGCTACTGGGGCGGCGCGGGCCTCGGCCCCGCCGACCACCTGGCGCTGGTCCGCGAGGCGGAGGCCCTGGGCTACTCGTCCGTGTGGGCGGCCGAGACCTACGGGACCGACCCGGCGACCCTGCTGGCCTGGATCGCCGGGCAGACCGAGCGCATCGCGCTCGGCACCGGCGTGCTGCAGATGTCGGGACGCAAGCCCGTGGTCGCCGCGATGACGGCGGCCACCCTCGACCAGGTCTCCGGCGGCCGCGCCCGGCTGGGCGTGGGCCCGTCCGGCCCGCAGGTGGTCGAGGGCTGGCACGGCGAGCGCTTCGACCGGCCGCTGGCCCGCGCCCGCGACTACCTCCAGGTGGTGCGCAAGGCGCTGGACGGCGAGCCGGTGCGGCACGAGGGCCCCACGATGACGCTGCCCCTGCCCGGCAGCGAGGGCAAGGAGCTGACGCTGGCCGTCGCGCCGGTGCAGGAGCGGCTGCCGGTCTACCTGGCCGCGATGGGCCCGAAGACGGTCGCGCTGGCCGGCGAGCTCGCCGACGGCTGGCTGGCCATCCACTTCCCGCCCGACCACCTGGCCCGCATGGCCAAGCACCTGAGCGGCGCCGACCTGGACGTCGCGCCCATGGTGCTCACGCTCGTCGAGGAGGACCAGGAGCTGGCCTACGACATGATGCGGCCCATGCTCGCCCTCTACCTCGGCGGCATGGGCTCGCGCCGGACCAACTTCTACAACCGCCTGGCCGCCACGCTCGGCTTCGAGCAGGAGGCCGCCCGCATGCAGGAGGCCTTCCTGGACGGACGGCAGGGCGAGGCCATGGCGATGCTGCCCGACGCGCTCGTGGACGCGATGACCATGTGCGGCCCCGCGGGCAAGGTGCGCGAGCGGATGGCGGCCTACCAGGAGGCGGGCGCGACCACGCTGATCGTCGGCCTGGTCACGCCCACCCGGCGGCTGCGCAGCCGTCAGCTGCGGCTCATTGCGAGTCTGGCTCCGGCATCCCGATGAGCTTGGCCAGCGGCGACCAGGCCATCGCCGCGATCGGCACCAGAGCGCCGATGGCGATGACCACCCACAGCGTCGTCCGCGTCCCCACGGCGCCGGCCAGCAGGCCGGCGCCGAGCGCGCCCAGCGGGGCGGGGATCAGGCCCAGCGAGTAGATCGAGGCCACCACCCGGCCCTGGAGGTGCGGCGGGGTGACCGTCTGCACCAGGCTGGTGTTGGTGACGAAGAAGATCTGCGAGCTGACGCCGCTGACCAGCTGCGCGACGACGAGCATCGCCACCGAGACCCAGACCGGCCCGACGGCCAGCGGGATGAGGAAGAGCGCCAGGTTGCCGTACACCATCGACCACACCAGCACCTTGCCGATCGCGTAACGCCGCATCACCTTGACGGCGACCAGCGCCCCGATGATCGCGCCCACGCCGCCGCCGGCCAGGATGCTGCCGAACCAGCCCGCCGGCACGCCCAGGTCGCGGATCACGTACAGGGCGTAGATGGAGTTCATCGAGCCCAGGATGAACAGCGAGTACACGGCCGAGGAGACGGCCAGCGGCCGGATCAGCTCGTGCCGCATCACCCAGCCCATGCCCTGCCAGATCGCCTTGTGCACCTGCGCGGGAGTGGTGTCGTCCGGCTCCGGACGGGCCTCCGGCCGCTTGATCAGGGACACCGCGATCGCGGAGGCCAGGTACGACACCGCGTCGATGATCAGCAGCGCGGGCGCGGCGAGCACCTTCAGCAGCGCCGCTGCCAGGCCGGGCCCGAACGTCTGGGCGGCCGACTCGGTCAGCTGCAGCTTGGAGTTGCCCTCCATGAAGTTCTCCCGCGGCACCAGGAACGGGAAGTAACTCCGGTAGGCCGTCTGGAAGAGCGTGCTGAGCAGGCCGAGCGCGAAGATGACGCCGTAGAGCCAGGTCAGCGTGAGCAGGTCGGCGAACCACGCGACCGGGATCAGCATCAGCAGCACGAAACGCGCCACGTCCGTCCAGATCAGGATGGGCCGCTTGCGCACCCGGTCGGCCAGCACGCCGAACAGCAGGAAGAACACCATCGGCAGCCGCAGCAGGAAGCCGACGACGCCCATCTCCGCCTCGGAGGCGTTCAGGACGGTGACCGCGATGACGGGGAACGCGAAGAGACTGATCGCCGAGCCGAACTGCGACAGGCTCTGGCCCGCCCACAGCCGCAGGAAGTCGGGGTGCTTCCAGAGGCTCGTCTGCTCACTGGTCGGGGATGCCATGATCCATCCACCTTCTGATCTCGGTGGCCGCTCCGGCGACCAGGGGTTCGTACAGGATGGGGACGCGTTCCTCGGGGATCGCGACGTGGGCGAGCCGCCCCTTGGCGACGGAGGGCCAGTTGCCGTCCTCGCGCCTGGGCGCGAAGAGCGCGACGTCGCCGTCGTAGGGCTCGTGCCGGTAGCCGCCGACCGCGTGCGCGTTGGCCCGGAACACGGCCAGGTAGCGGCGCGCCTGCTCGACCTCGGCGGTGTCCGGCGCCAGCCGGTCGGCGGCGGAGGCGGCGCCCATGACCGTCAGCAGTTGCTCCTCCGGCGGCCGGGCGGCGAGTTCGGCCGGGTCCAGCCCGAGGGTCTCCTCGGGGCCGCCGGCCAGCGCGTGGAAGAGCAGGACCGTGTCGTCCTCCAGCGACGCCTCGGCCACGGGCTCCTCGGCGTTGGCGTAGAGGAGCACGACGAGCGGCACCTGCTCGCCGCGCTCGCGCAGCCGCCTGGCCACCTCCAGGGCGATGTTTCCGCCGATGCAGAACCCGCCCAGCACGTACGGCCCCGTCGGCCGCACCTCCAGCAGGTCGGCCACGTAGGCGTCGGCCATCTCGGCGAGCGTGGCGTGCGGCTCCTCGCCGGGCACCAGCCCACGCGCGGCGATGGCGTACACCGGCTGGTCGGGGCCGAGGCGGCGGGCCAGCGGGTGGTAGCGGAAGACCTGGCCGCCGAGCGCGTGGATGAAGAAGATCGGCGTGCGGTCGCCGTCCGGGTTGAGCGGCACGACGTGGCTCGGCGGCGCCAGGTCCTCGGGCTGGCGGAGCACCCTGGCCAGCTTGCTGATCGTCGGCGCGGTCAGCACGGTGCCCACGGGCAGGCTCCGGCCCAGCTCCTGGCGGATGCGGGCGGCCAGCCGCAGGGCGCTCAGCGAGTGGCCGCCGAGCTCGAAGAAGTCGTCCAGGATCCCGGCCGCGGGCACCTGCAGCACCTCTTCGTAGAGGGTGGCGAGGCGCGCCTCCACCTCGTCGCGCGGCGGCACGTACGGCCGGCCGCCCGCCGTCTCCGGCGCGGGCAGCGCGGCCCGGTCGAGCTTGCCGCTGCGGGTGAGGGGGAGGGCGTCCAGGCTCACCCACCGGCGCGGGATCAGGTGGTCGGGCAGGACGTCCTGGAGGTCGGGCACGTCGCCCACCACGTAGCCGACCAGGCTGTGCCCGTGCGCGGTGACGGCCGCGTCGCGGACCCCCGGCTGGGCGCGCAGGACGGCCTCGATCTCGCCTGGTTCGACGCGCATGCCGCGGATCTTGACTTGGTGGTCGGTGCGGCCGAGGTATTCGAGTTCCCCTGAAGGTAGCCAGCGGGCGAGGTCGCCGGTTTTGTAGAGGCGTCCGCCGTTGGGTGCGGGGAGGAAGCGTTCGGCGGTGAGTGCGGGTTTGCCGAGGTAGCCGCGGGCGAGTTGGATGCCGCCGATGTAGAGCTCGCCTGGTGTGCCGATGGGGACGTCCTGGAGGTGTGCGTCGAGGACGTGCAGGGTGGTGTTGTCGACCGGTCTGCCGATGGGGACGGTCGTTTCTCCGGGTTGGCAGGGGTGCCAGGAGACGTCGACGGCTGCTTCGGTGGGGCCGTAGAGGTTGTGCAGTCCTGGGAGGTCATGGGGTGGGAGGGCTTCGCCGGAGCAGATGATCCGGGGCGGGAGTTGGACGTCCTCTTCTTCCAGGAAGGCTTGGAGCATGGAGGGGACGAAGTGCGTCGTGGTGATGTTCTCGGTCTTGATGAGGTCGCGCAGGTAGGCGGTGTCGCGATGCCCGCCGGGCCGGGCGATGACCATGGTCGCGCCGGTGATGAGCGGCCAGAACAGTTCCCAGACCGAGACGTCGAAGGTGGTGGGTGTCTTGTGCAGGACGCGGTCTTGCGGGGTGAGCTGGAAGGTGTCCTGCATCCAGCGCAGCCGGTTGACGATCGCGCGGTGGGAGACGCCCACGCCTTTGGGCCGTCCGGTGGAGCCGGAGGTGAAGATGACGTAGGCCAGGTTGTCCTCGCGGACTGACGGCGGCGTGAACCCGCCTCCGGAGCCCGCGGCGGTGAGCACGGTCGCGGCCCCCGCGTCGGCGAGCATGCCGCGCCGCCGTTCCTCGGGATCGGCCGGGTCGAGCGGCAGGTAGGCGCCGCCCGCGGCCAGCACGCCGAGGAGCACGACGGGCAGGTCCAGGCCGCGTTCCATGCAGACGCCGACCGGCTGGTCCACTCGCACGTCGAGTCCGGCGGCGACCGCGCGGGCCCGTTCGGCCAGCTCGCGGTAGGTCAGCCGGTCGCCCTCGAAGACCAGCGCCGTCGCGTCCGGGGTGCGCTCGGCCTGCGCGAAGACCAGCTCGTGCAGGGTGCCGCCCGGATGCTCCCGGTCGGTGGCGTTCCACCGCGCGAGCTGAGCCGCGTCCTGCGGCGAGATGCCGATCTCTCCGGACAGGGCGCGGAGGTAGTGGTCCCGGATCGCCGCGATCTGGTCGGCGGGGAACTGCGTGGTGTCGTAGGAGATGGTCAGCGTCAGCCCCTGGCCCGGCGTCCGGACGAAGGCCGTGCTGAAGGCGAAGTCGGTCTGCTCGAAGAAGTCCTGGCCCTCGATGGGCGTGGCGGCGGCGCCGTTCACGTGGAAGTCGCGGAAGTCCACGTGCGTGTCCAGCAGCCGCGCGCGACCGCTGGCCCGCTGGATCTCGAAGAGCGGGAAGTGCCGGTACGGCAGCGCCGCCACCTCCGCCCGGAAGACCCGCTGGACCAGGTCGGGCGCGTCGGCCCGGACCCGCAGCGGGACGGTGTTGAGGAACAGGCCGAGCACCTCGTCACCGGCCTCGCTCTCCGGACGGCTGTGCGTGAGCATCCCCGTCAGGACGTCGGGATCGCCGGTGACCAGCGCCATGACGCGCACGTGCGCCGCGAGCACCACCGACCGCAGGGGCACCCGGGCGGCGGCCGCCTGCTCGGCCAGCGCCTTGGCCAGCTCGCCGGGGAGCGCCGTGGCGAGCACCGCGACCTCGCGCGGCCCGCCGGTGGGGTAGCCGGGCATCCGGGGCAACCGGCCCTCCGGCGCCTCGGCGATCGCCTCCCGCCAGAACTCCGCCGCCTCCGGCCGGGCGAGCATCGCCTTCTCCGCCGCCACCAGGTCACGGAAGCGCGCCGCCGGCGGCTCCACCGGCAGCCCGGGGGTCGCATAGCGTTCCAGCAGCTCGCTGACCAGCCTCGCGACGCTCCACCCGTCGAGGATCGCGTGGTGGAAGTAGACGGTCAGCGCGAACCGGTCGGCTTCGGGCCGCACGTGGACGCGGAGCAGGGGAGCCCGCGTCCAGTCGAACGGCCCGTACTCCGGCTCGCCGCGGGAGACGGTCAGCGGGATCTCCGCCCGGTCGTGCACGAGCTGGACGGGCTCGCTGAACCCGGTCAGGTCGAAGGACGTCCGCAGCGCCTCGTGCCGGGCCGACAGCTCGTCCAGCGCCCTGACCAGGGCCGCCTCGTCGAACGTGCCGCGCAGCGTGAGCGTGGTGTGGTCGTGGAAGGTCACGCCGTCCAGCTCGCTGTGGTACAGCATCCCGGCCTGGAGGGCGCTTAGCGGGTAGGCGTCGATGATCATCGCGTGAGCCTCTCTCTGTCCGCCACGCTGAGCAGGTCGAAGGCTCCCGCCGTGGTCTCCGGTACGGCCTGCCGCGGCCGCAGCACGGCGGCCAGTTCGGCGACCGCCTGATGGGTGAACAGCTGCTGCAGTTCCACGTCGTAGCCGGTGGCGCGCAGCCGGGCCACGACCTTGAGACTGCTGATGGAGTCGCCGCCCACGGCGAAGAAGGTGTCGTGCCGGCCGGGCCGGTCGAGGCCGAGCACCTCCTGCCAGACCTGCGCGACGGCGATCTCCGCCGCGCCGCGCGGCGGCTCCCACGGCAGGTCGGCCGGGCGGTCGGGCGCGGGGAGGGCGGCGCGGTCGAGCTTGCCGTTGGCGGTGACGGGCAGGCGGTCCAGTCGCACCCACGCCGTCGGGATCATGAAATCCGGCAGCGCGTCGGACAGGTCGGGGACGTCGCCGACGACGTAGCCGACCAGGCGGCCGTTCACCAGCTTGGCCGCCGCCGCCGTCACGCCGGGTTGCTCGCGCAGCAGGGCCTCGATCTCGCCCAGCTCCACGCGCATGCCGCGGATCTTGACTTGGTGGTCGGTGCGGCCGAGGTATTCGAGTTCCCCTGAAGGTAGCCAGCGGGCGAGGTCGCCGGTTTTGTAGAGGCGTCCGCCGTTGGGTGCGGGGAGGAAGCGTTCGGCGGTGAGTGCGGGTTTGCCGAGGTAGCCGCGGGCGAGTTGGATGCCGCCGATGTAGAGCTCGCCTGGTGTGCCGATGGGGACGTCCTGGAGGTGTGCGTCGAGGACGTGCAGGGTGGTGTTGTCGACCGGTCTGCCGATGGGGACGGTCGTTTCGCCCGGTCGGCAGGCGTGCCACGAGACGTCCACGGCCGCTTCGGTGGGGCCGTACAGGTTGTGCAGTCCTGGGAGGTCATGGGGTGGGAGGGCTTCGCCGGAGCAGATGATCCGGGGCGGAAGCCGAATCCCTTCCTCCTCCAGGAACGCCTGCAACATCGACGGGACGAAGTGCGTCGTGGTGATGTTCTCGGTCTTGATGAGGTCGCGCAGGTAGGCGGTGTCGCGATGCCCGCCGGGCCGGGCGATGACCATGGTCGCGCCGGTGATGAGCGGCCAGAACAGTTCCCAGACCGAGACGTCGAAGGTGGTGGGTGTCTTGTGCAGGACGCGGTCTTGCGGGGTGAGCTGGAAGGTGTCCTGCATCCAGCGCAGCCGGTTGACGATCGCGCGGTGGGAGACGCCCACGCCTTTGGGCCGCCCGGTCGAGCCGGAGGTGAAGATGACGTAGGCCAGGTTGTCCTCGCGGACTGACGGCGGCGTGAACCCGCCTCCGGAGCCCGCGGCGGTGAGCACGGTCGCGGCCCCCGCGTCGGCGAGCATGCCGCGCCGCCGTTCCTCGGGATCGGCCGGGTCGAGCGGCAGGTAGGCGCCGCCCGCGGCCATCACGCCGAGGAGCACGACGGGCAGGTCCAGGCCGCGTTCCATGCAGACGCCGACCGGCTGGTCCACTCGCACGTCAAGCCCGGCCGCCACCGCGCGGGCCCGTTCGGCCAGCTCGCGGTAGGTCAGCCGGTCGCCCTCGAAGACCAGCGCCGTCGCGTCGGGCGTGCGCTCGGCCTGCTCGAAGACCAGCTCGTGCAGGGTGCCGCCCGGATGCTCCCGCTCGGTGGCGTTCCACCGCGCGAGCTGCTTCCGCTCCTCGTCCGGCAGGATGTCCAGACGCCCCACCGGCACGTCGGGGGACGCCACCACCGCACGCAACAGCGCGGCGAACCGCTGCGCCAGCCGCTCGATCGTCTCCGGCCGGAACAGCTCGGCGTTGTAGACGAAGCGGCCCTCCAACTGCTCGCCCCGCTCGGCGGCGTAGAGCTCCAGGTCGAACCGGGTGGTCGTGCTGTCCGGCTCGAAGCCCTCGCCGTCGCCGCGATAGCTCTGCAGCGCGAACAGCACCTGGACCAGCGGTGGGCGGCTGACGTCGCGTTCGGGGTCCAGCTCGGCGACCAGCTTCTCGAAGGGCAGCTCCTGGTGGCCGTAGACCTCGATCGCGCCGTCCCGCGTGCGGCGCAGCAGCTCGGCGAAGCCGGGGTCGCCCGCCAGCCGCGCCCGCAGCGGCAGCAGGTTGACGAACAGCCCGACCATGTCCTCGAACTCCGGCCTGGTCCGTCCGGCCACCGGCGACCCCACCGCGAAGCCGGTCGTGCCGGACCAGCGGGCCAGCAGCACCTGGAAGGCGGCGAGCAGCCCCATGTAGAGCGTCGCCCCCTCGGCCCGGCACAACTCGCCGAACGCCGCCACGTCGATCTGGACGTCGTGCCAGCCGCCCCGGAAGCTCTGCCGGGGCGGGCGCGGCCGGTCCAGGGGCAGGTCGAGCACCTGCATCCCGTCCAGCTCGGCGCGCCAGAACGCCAGGTCGCCGGCCAGGCGGTCGCCGCTCAGCCGCTCCCGCTGCCACGACGCGTAGTCGCCGTACCCCAGCGGCGGCCCGCTCTGCGGCGGTGTCAGCAGCTCACGGAGGATGAGGTCGGCCGACCAGCCGTCGGCGACGATGTGATGGACCGCCACCAGCAGCGCGTGGTCGTCGGGCGCGAGCCGTACCAGGGTGGCGCGCAGCAGCGGGCCGTCCGCCAGCTCGAAGGGGAGCGCGGCGTCGGCGCTGAGCACCTGCCTGGCCGCCGCCTCGTCCGGCACGTCCACGACGCGCAGCGGCACCCGCAACCGGTCCGCCACCCGCACCTGCGGCCGCCCGTCGGGGCCGGCGGGGAAGGTCATGCGCAGGCTCTCGTGCCGGGCGACCACGGCGTCCAGCGACTCCCGCAGCCGTCCGGCGTCGAGCGGTCCGCGCAGCCTGGCCGACACGGGCAGCACGTACGCGCTCGTCCCGGGGGCGAACTGCTCCATGAACCACAGCCGCTCCTGCGCGAACGACAGCGGCGGATCGCTGCCCTCGGCGCGTCGCGGGATCTGCTCCGCGGCGCCCAGGCCCGTGATCGCCTTGCGGAAGCGGGCCTGCACGCGCGCCTGCCGTTCATCCACGCTCGTCGGCCTCCTCGGCCAGGTGTTCCAGGGCCGCGGCCAGCAGGCGGGGCGTCGGGTGGGTGAAGGCCAGCTTGAGCGGCACGTCCAGCTCGATGGCCGCGGCGATGCGGGCCGTGGTCCTGGTGGCCAGCAGCGAGTGGCCGCCGAGCTGGAAGAAGTCGTCCAGCGCGCCCACCCGCTCCAGGCCCAGCACCTCGGCCCAGACCAGGCAGACGAGCTCCTCGGCCGCGCCGGCGGGCGGCTCGTAGCCGGCGCCGCGCGGCCGGCCCGGCGCGGGCAGCGCGTCCCGGTCGACCTTGCCGCCGGGGGTCAGCGGGATGCGGTCGAGCGAGACGATCGCGCTGGGCACCATGTGCGGGGGCAGCTCGGCGGCGAGGTGCTCGCGTAACGCGTCGTCCCCGGCGTCGTGGACGGCGTAGGCGATCAGCCGGTCCTCGTGGACCACCACCGTGGCCTGCCGCACCGACGGGTGGGCGAGCAGCGCCGACTCCACCTCGCCCGGCTCGACGCGGTAACCGCGCACCTTCACCTGCCGGTCCAGGCGGCCGAGGATCTCCAGGCCGCCGTCCAGGCGGAAGCGGGCCCGGTCGCCGGTGCGGTAGAGACGCGAGCCGCCGGGGCCGGGCACGAAACGCTCGGCCGTGCGGGCGGGCCCCCCCCGGTAGCCGCGGGCCAGGCCGCTGCCGCCGATGTGCAGCTCGCCCGCGACGCCGGCCGGCACCGGGAGCCCGTCGGGGCCCAGCACCTGGAGCGTGGTGCCGGGCAGGGCGACGCCCACGGCCGGGCGGCGCAGCGCCTCCGAGGGGTCCATGTCGGCGGTGGCGGCGATGATCGTGGCCTCGGTGGGGCCGTAGCTGTTGACCAGCCGCACGCCCTGGGGGCCGGACGCGTACCAGGCGGCCAGCGCCGGGCCGGGCAGCGGGTCGGCGCCCAGGATGACCAGCCGCAGGCCGGGCGGCCATTCGACGCCCATGGCCACCAGCTCCTGCCAGTACGACGTGGGCAGGTCCAGCACGGTGAGCGCGGCGCCCTCCGGCGTCTTCAGGAAGTCCGGCAGCGGCTCGTCCGGGCACAGGACGAGCTCCGCGCCGGCGGCCAGCGCCGGGTAGATCTCCTCGGCGTGCGTGTCGAAGCTCGGCGAGGCGAACTGCAGGACGCGGTCGCCCGGCCCGAGCTCGTAGTGGCCGCGCATCCAGCCCACCCGCGACGCCAGCGCCTCGCGCGGCACCTCCACGCCCTTGGGACGCCCGGTCGAGCCCGAGGTGTAGATCACGTAGGCCAGCGAGCCCGGCCCCGCGACCTCGGCGTGCGGCGCCTGCGGCGACTCGCGGAGATCGTCCTCGTCCAGCACCAGGACCGCGTCCGCGTCCGCCGCCATCCACCGCAGCCGCTCCGGCGGGTAGGCGGGGTCGAGCGGCAGGTAGGCGCCGCCCGCCCGGCCGACGGCGAGCATCCCGGCGATCAGCTCCACCGAGCGCCCGGCCCGCAGGCCCACGACCGTGTCCGGGCCGACCCCGGCCGCGGCCAGGCGTCCGGCCAGCGCGGCGGCCATGGCGTCCAGCTCGGCGTAGGTGACCCGGCGGTCGCCGTGGCTCACCGCCGTCGCGCCGGGCGCCAGCCGGACGCGTTCCCGGAAGAGGTCGAGCACGTCGCGCGCGGGCGGCTGCGGGGTGTCGAGGACCGGCGGCCGGTCCTCGGGCAGCAGCATGGCCGCGCGCAGCGCGGACAGCGGCGCGCCCGGGTCGCGCACGACCGCCTCCAGCACCCGCTCCCACCGCCGCAGCAGCCGCGTCGCGGTCTCCTCCTCGAACAGGTCGCGGGCGTAGGACAACATCGCCCAGAGGGAGCCGTCGAACTGGGTGACGTCCAGCATCAGGTCGAACTTCGCCTGGGTCGCGCCCGGGTCGAACATCTCCGCCTCGACGCCGGGCAGCGGCAGGGCGCCGGCCCCCTTGTCCTGGATCACGAACATGGCCTGGAACAGCGGCGTCGTGCTCAGGTCGCGGCGGATGCCGAGGTCGTTGAGCAGGCGTTCGAAGGGGATGTCCTGGTGCGCGAACGCGTCCAGCACCGTCGCCCTGGTCCGCGCGAGCAGCGTGCGGAAGGACGGGTCGCCGGACAGGTCGCCGCGCAGCACGAGCGTCTCGGGGAAGAAGCCGACGACGTCCTGGAGTTCCGGACGGTCGCGGCCGGCGATGACCGAGCCGACCGTCAGGTCGTCGGCGCCGCAGTGGGCGCCCAGGAGGAGCTGGTAGGCGGCCAGCAGGACCATGAACAGCGTGCCGCGCTCGTCCCTGGCCAGCTGCTCCAGCCGGGCCGTCAGCTCGGGGCCGATGCGCCGCGCGCAGTAGTCGCCGTCGGCCACCCGTACGGCCGGCCGCGGCCGGTCCGTGGGCAGGTCGAGCGGCTGCACGCCGTCGAGCTTGGCGCGCCAGTAGTCCAGCGACTCCCGCGACGGCTCGCGGCCGCGCTGCCAGGCCGCGAAGTCGCGGTAGTCGATCGACGGGACGCCCAGCCCGGCCGCGTTCCCGGTGTAGCAGGCGGCCAGCTCGGAGAAGATGATCTTCAGTGACCAGCCGTCGGCCACCAGGTGGTGCAGGACCAGGCAGAGCACGTGATCGGTCGCCGACAGCGTGATCAGGTGCACCCGCACCAGCGGCCCGGTGGCCAGGTCGAACGGCGTGTTGGTCAGCTCGGCCACGATCGCCGTGGCGCGGGCCTCGCGTTCGGCGGCGGGCAGGTCCGCCAGGTCCACCACAACCGGATCGAGCCTCAGCTCCGGCTCCACGACCTGGACCGGGCCGCCCTCCACCGCGGGGAAGCGGGCCCGCAGCATCGGGTGCCGCGCCGCCACGGTGGCCAGCGCCCCGGCCAGGTCGCGGATGGACAGCTCGCCGCGCAGCCGCTGCACCATGTACATGTTGTAGGAGGCGTCGGCGGGGTCGAGCCGCTGCAGGAACCAGAGCCGCTCCTGCCCGTAGGAGAGCGGCGCCGGCGCGTCCGGATCGCTGCGCGGGGGGATCCCGGCGGGCCGGGCCTTCGGCTGCCGCTGGAGCCTGCGCTCCAGCGCCGCGCGCTGCTCCGGGCTGAGGCGGGCCAGCCGCCCTCTCACCTCGCTCATCCGTCCGCGTCCTCCGCCAGGAGATCGTCCAGCTCGACGTCGCCGAGCTGGAGTTCCAGCACGGCCAGCGCGTGCTCGGCGACCGTGGTGAGCTCGAAGCAGACCCGCAGGTCCATCTCGATCCCGTACGCCTCCCGATACCGGGTGATCAGCAGGACGGCCAGCAGCGAGTGCCCGCCGAGCGCGAAGAAGTCGTCCTCGACGCCCACCCGGTCACGGCCGAGCAGCTCGCCCCAGAGCGCGCACAGCTCCTCCTCCAGCGGCGTCTCCGGCGCGACGTAGGTGGTGCCCAGATCGCTGCGGCCGGGCCCGGTGGGCGGCGGCAGCGCGGCCCGGTCGAGCTTCCCGCTGGGGCCCAAGGGGAACTCGGTGACCTGCACGAACGCCTGCGGCACCAGCGCCGCGGGCAACGTGCGGGCCGGCCCGGTGCGCAGCTCGTGCGACAACTGGCTCGGCTCGCCCGTCCAGTCCACGTAGGCCACCAGCCCGCGGCCGCCCGGCGCGTCGTCGCGCAGGGCGACGGCGACCCCGCGCACCCGCGGGTCCGCGGCCAGCGCCGCCTCGACCTCGCCCAGCTCGACCCGCCAGCCGTGCACCTTGACCTGGTCGTCGATGCGGCCGAGGAACTCCAGCTCCCCGTCGGCGCGCAGCCGGGCCAGGTCGCCGGTGGCGTACAGCCGCGCGCCCGGCGGGCCGTACGGGTCGGGGACGAAGCGCTCGGCCGTCAGCCCCGGCCGTCCCGCGTAGCCGCGGGCCACCTGGACGCCGCCGATGTGCAGCTGGCCGGGTACGCCGACCGGCATCGGCTCCAGGCGCTCGTCGAGGACGTGCAGGCGGCAGCCGGGCATCGGACGGCCGATGGGGATCACCGTCTCGCCCGGCCGGCAGGCGTGCCAGGAGACGTCGACGGCCGCCTCGGTGGGGCCGTACAGGTTGTGCAGCTCCACGCCGGGCAGGCGCTCGAAGAAGCGGGCCGCCGTCCTGGGCGGCAGCTCCTCGCCGCTGCACACCACGCGCCGCAGCGACGTGCACGACTCGATGTTCGCCTCCTCCAGGAAGAGGGCGAGCATCGACGGCACGAAGTGCATCGTGGTCACCGCGTGCCGCTTGACCAGGTCACGCTGGTGGGCGGGGTCGCGGTGGCCGCCCGGCCGCACCGGCACGAGGCAAGCGCCTTGCAGAAGCGGCCAGAAGAACTCCCACACCGACACGTCGAAGCTGGTCGGCGTCTTCTGCATCACCACGTCGCCGGCCGTCAGGCCGAACGTCTCCTGCATCCAGGCCAGCCGGTTGACGATGCCGCGATGGGTGTTGACCACGGCCTTCGGCCGCCCGGTCGAGCCCGAGGTGTAGATCAGGTACGCGGCGTCGTCCGGCCCGGTCACCGGGTCGAGGTCGCCGGAGCCGAGGTCGTGGTCGTCCTCCAGCAGCACCGTCTCGACCGGCCCGAAGGACGGCAGGTGGCGCTGGGTCAGCAGCACCCGCGCGCCGGAGTCGGACAGCATGAACTCCAGCCGGTCCCGCGGGTACTCCGGATCCAGCGGCACGTACGCCCCGCCCGCCTTGAGCACCGCGAGCAGCGCGACGACCAGCTCGGGCGAGCGTTCCGCGCAGACCGCGGCGGGCCGGCCGCGCTCCACGCCGATCTGCCGCAACCGCCGGGCCAGCCGGTTGGCGCGGCCGTTGAGCTCGGCGTAGGTGAGCGTGACGTCGCCGAAGACCACCGCGGGGGCGTCGGGGGTCGCGGCGGCCCGGGCCTCGATCAACGTGTGCAGGGTGCCGGGCTCGGCCGGCGGCCCGCCGTCCCCGAGGGCCAGCACGCGCGCACGCTCGTCCGCGGCGAGCACGGGGAGCTCGGGGACCGCCCGGCCGGGGTCGGCGGCGGCCGCCTCGACCAGCGTGCGCAGGTTCGCCTCGAAGCGTTCGATCGTCTCCGGGTCGAACAGGTCGGTGGCGTACTCCAGCCGGGTGTGCAGCACCCCGTCGCGCATGTTGACGTCGAGCTGGAGGTCCACCTTGGCGGTGCCGTTGGCGATCTGCCCTTCGTTGGTGCGGATCGCCAGGTTGAACATCACCTGGTAGAGCGGCGGCACGCTCAGGTCCCGGGCCGGCTGCAGGTCCTCCACGAGCCGCTCGAACGGCAGCTCCTGGTGGTCCAGCGCCTCGGCGACCGTCGCCCGCACGCGCCCGGCCGCCTCGCGGAAGCTGGGCGCGCCCGACAGGTCCACGCGCAGCGGCACCGCGTTGACGAACATGCCGATGACCGGCTCGATCTCGGGCAGCAGCCGGCCCGCGACCGGCGTGCCCACCACGATGTCGTCGATCCCCGACCAGCGCGACAGCACGGCGGCGTACGCGGTGAGCATCACCGTGAACAACGTCGTGTTGAGCTCCTTGGCCAGCCGCTCCACGCCCGCCGACAGCTCGGGGGAGTAGGCGCCGAGCCGGATCCCGCCCCGGTAGCTCCGGCGGGCCGGCCGCGGCCGGTCGCCCGGCAGGGCGAGGTCGGCGGGCACCCCGGCCAGCCGTTCGCGCCAGTGCACCAGCTCGGTCTCCAGGAACTCGCCGGACAACCTGCCGCGCTGCCACACGGCGAAGTCGGCGAACTGGATCGGCAGCTCGGGCAGCTTCGGCGGCCGGTCCTCGCCGAGCGCGTCGTAGCACTCCTCCACCTCGTCCATGAAGACCATGGAGGAGACGCCGTCGAAGATCGTGTGGTCGAAGACGACGGCCAGCCGCAGGTCGTCCTCGGACAGCTTGACGTGCCTGCCGCGGTACAGCGGCGCCCGTTCCATGTCGAACGGCTGCACCGCGTCCGCCCTGGCCAGGCGGGCCAGCTCCGCCTCGGCGGCGGCCCGCGGCAGGTGGCTCAGGTCCGTCTCGGTCAGCGCCGTGGGCGGCGCGCCGGGGTGGACGATCTGCACGACCTGCCCGTCCCGGAAGTCGAACGTGGTGCGCAGCGCCTCATGACGCCGCACGACCAGATCGATCGCCCGCTCCAGCCGGCGGGGGTCCACCGGCTGCCTGGCCGCCATCGGCATGACCATGCCGATGTTGTAGACGGCCAGATCGGGCTCGAAGCGCGAAAGGAACCACATCCGCTCCTGGCCGGAGGATGCGGGGAAGGCATCACTCACTGTCCATGGCCTCTCGCAGACTCTTCGGCCGCATGTCGGTCCACACCTGCTCGATGTGCGCCAGACAGGCGTCCTTGGTGCCGGAGAAACCGGCGTCGTACCAGCCGGAGGGGTTGTCCCGGCCGGCGGGCCAGATGGAGTACTGCTCCTCGTCGTTGCGTACGACCTTGGTGTCCGTGCCGGTCTCTGTGCTGGTCTCTGCGCTCATGCGGAACTCCGGGGGAGGCGGGGGATGGTCTGGGCGGCGGGCCCGGCGGGGGCGGGCTCGGGGGCGGCGGCCGTGGCGGCGTCGATCAGGGCCGCGACCCCGGCCACGGTCGGCTCCTCGAAGAGGTTGCGCATCGGCAGCCGGACCCCGAGCTCCTTGCGGATCAGGGCGATCAGCTGGACCGCGATGAGCGAGTTGCCGCCCAGCTCGAAGAAGTCGTCGTCGACGCCGATGTGGTCGCCGCCGAGCACCTCGCCCCACAGGCGGGCGATCGTGGCCTCGGCGTCGTTGCGCGGCGCGACGTAGCCCTCGGCGGGCGCCTTGTCCTGCCGGTCGGCGACCGCCGCCGGATCGAGCTCGCTCTCGACGGTCTCCTGGGTCAGCGAGCCGACGCCGGCGACGAGCTCGGCCACCGTGCTGGCCGCCACCACGACCTGGGGGCCGAGCGGGGCGGCGAGCAGCCTGCGCAGGGACAGGGCCCCGTCGGCCGGCCTGATGCCGGCCGCGTCGTCGGCGCCGGCCGGTGACGCGGCCGCGGCCGGGGCGGCGACCTGGGACCCGGCGCTGGAGCGGACCCCGGAGACCACGGCCTCGGTGTCGATCCTGCGCAGGACGTAGTCGGAGATCTGCACCAGCACCGTGCCGTCGGGCGCGATCAACGTGACGTCGACGACCAGCACCTCGTCGGTGTCGGTGCTGGTGATGCGCAGATGGCTCCAGAACGCCTCCGGCAGGCTGCCGAACACGGTGATGCGGCCGTAGCCGAGCGGCAGGTAGTGGCCCTCGACCGCGACCCAGCTGAAGGTGGTGGCGGCGTCGAGCAGGGCCGGGTGCAGCCCCCACCGGTCGAGGTCGGCCATCAGCGCGTCGTTGGCCTCGAACAGGCCGAGCGCCTCCTGCTGGCCGACATGCGTGGCGGTCAGCGTCCGGTGCCAGTGCGCGCCCAGCGTGAGCAGGCCCGACAGCGGGACGCCGCCCTGCTCGTCCGCCGAGGACACGCAGCGGTCCATGATGGCGCGCAGGTCCACCCGGTCGGCGGGCGGCGGGCTCACCTTGGCCGCCGTGCCCCTGGCGTGGGTGCGGTGCGAGCCGCCGATGATGCTCTGCACCTGGAACTCGGCGCCGTCCGCCTCCGGGGTGAAGAGCACCCGTACCTCGGCGGTCGCGCCGTCGGCCACCGACAGCGGCTCGACGAACACCACGTCCCGCAGCTCGACGAGCCCGCCGTCGGGCAGCACCGCCTCGGCGGCCGTCCTGGCCAGCTCGACGTGGCCGGTGCCGGGCAGCACCGGCACGTCGGCGATGCGGTGCTCGTCCAGCACCCAGTGCGTGCCGGGCGAGAGCGTGCCGCTGCACCAGTCGAGCCCGCCGATCTCGCCGGCGTGCCGCGCGTCGAGGACCGGGTGGTCGAGCGCCTTGATCCGGTCGCCGCGCTGCAACGCGACGAATCCGGCGGGCGCCGCGGTCTCCACCGCCATGCCGACTTCCAGCCATCTGCCCCAGTTGACGCTGACGATCTGGGCGGCGTTCCAGCCTCGTCCGGCGCGGGCGTGCGCGTCGAGGAAGTTGTTGGCCGCGCAGTAGTCGATCTGCCCGAACCCGCCGGCCACCGCGGTGATCGACGAGCAGAGCACCACGGCCTCCAGCTCCAGGTCGCCGAACGCCTCCTGCAGCGCCAGCGTGCCGAGCAGCTTGGGCCGGAGCACGGCCTCGGCCGCCTCCCGCTCCTTGATCTGGGCCATGCCGCCGCCGGGCAGGCCGGCCGCGTGCACGAGCACGTCCACCCGGCCGAAGGCGGCGAGCGTCTCGTCCCTGACCCGGCGCATGTCCGCCGGATCGGTCACGTCGGCGGCCAGGGTCAGCACCCGCGCCCCGGCGGCCTCCATCCGGCCGATCGCCTCGGCGGCGCGCGCCTCGCGGGCCGACCGCGGCGGGCCGTCGGGCAGCCCGCTCCTGGACAGCAGGACGATGCCGACGCGGGCCCGCGCCGCCAGGTCCTCGGCCAGCGAGACGCCGATGCCGCCCAGACCGCCGGTGATCACGTACACCTGGCCGTCGCGCGGCTCGCCCGGCTCGCTGGTCACCTCCACCTGCTCGTACCCGAGCAGCCACCGCTTCCCGCCGCGCAGGGCGACCGGGGCCAGCAGCCCGGCCTCGCCGGGCTCGGCCGCGCGGCCCAGCTCGGCGGCGACGCCCCGCACCGCCGCCGGCCGGTTCGCGTCCCCGTCCGGCGCGTCGATGTGGCGGACGCGCAGCCACGGCGTCTCCAGCGGGACGACCCGGGCGAAGGCCGCCAGCGTGGCGTGCTCCGGCCTGGTCAGGTCGCCGCCGACGACGTCCATCGTGCCCGCGGTCACCAGGTCGAGCTGCACCCCGCCCGGCGGCTGGGCCGCCGACAGCGCCTGCACGAGACCCAGGACGCCGAAGAAGCCGCGGTCCTGCGCCGCCCACGTCTGCTCGCCGCCGCCGGTGAGCGCCCAGGCGTGCACGACCCGCTCGGGGATCTCGCCGACCGCCTCCAGCAGCGCGTCGTAGTCCTCCCGTACGGCCGGCCGCACCGTGAAGTGCCCGTCGAAGGCGCCGAACGCGGCGCCCGGCCGCACCTCCAGCACCTCGGCCCCGGAGGCGCGCAGCGCGTCGGCCAGCGCGGCGGAGTCCTCGTCCACGAAGGCCAGGCAGCGCGTGACCGGCGACGGCGTCCCCGGACGGGCCGGCGCCTGGTGCCAGACGGGCACGCCGTACCACCGCTCGGGCGGCAGGGGGCCGTCGGCCTGCTGCGGGTGGGCGACGCCGCCGGCGAAGGCGCCCTGCGGGTCGGGGTCGATCCAGGCGCGCTGCCGCTCCCAGGGGTAACCCGGCAGCGAGACGCGGAAGCCGGGGGCGCCGAAGTCGTTCAGCTCGATGCCGTGCACCCACAGCGCGCCCACGGCCTGCGAGAAGACCGCGACGTCACCGGCCCGGTCGCGCGGGCCGGGCAGCGACGGCAGCGGGGCGATCGCGCCGGCGGCCAGCTGGGTGCCCGCCAGGCCGCACAGCTGCCGGCCCGGCCCGCACTCGATCATGATCCATTCGCCGTCGGCCAGCAGCGTCGAGACGCAGTCGCCGAAGCGGACCGGTTCGCGCACGTGCCTGGCCCAGTAGGACGGGTCGGTGGCCTCCGCGGCGGTGATCCAGGTGCCGGTCACGTTGGACAGGAACGGCAGGCTCGGCGCGGCCGGGCGGGCCGCCGCGACCAGCTCGCGGAACTCGCGCAGCATCGGCTCCATCATCGCCGAGTGGAAGGCGTGCGAGGTGCGCAGCCGCGTGCAGCCGATGCCCTCCTCCTCCAGCATCTCGGCCAGCTCCGCGATCGACTCCGACGGGCCGGACACGACGCACGTGCCGGGGCCGTTGACGGTGGCCACGGAGACGTCGTCGGGCAGCATCGGCGCGATCTCGTCGGGCATGAGCTGCACGGCCAGCATGGAACCCGGCGGCAGCGCCTGGATCAGCCGGCCGCGCGCCGCGACCAGCCGCATCGCGTCGGGCAGGGTGAAGACGCCGGCGATGGTGGCCGCCGCGTACTCGCCGATGCTGTGGCCGATCATCGCGGCGGGCTCGACGCCCAGCGAGAGCCAGAGCCTGGCCAGCGCGTACTCCACCGTGAACAGGGCGGGCTGGGTGAGCGAGGTCTGCCGCAGCGCCTCGTCGGCCTCCTCGCCGGTGGCGAAGATCTCCTCGCGCACGTCCAGGACGGCCGCGCACTCGTCGACCGCCTCGCGGAAGATCGGCTCGTTGCGGTACAGCTCCGCGGCCATGCCGCCGTACTGGGCGCCCTGGCCGGAGAAGAGGAAGGCCACCTGCGCCGGCCGCTTCGGCTTGGCGCCGGTGACGGTCCGCCTGGGGTCGGACAGCGCGGCCACCGCGTCGCCCGGCGAGGTGGCGACGACGACGGCCCGGTGCTTGAGCTCCCGGCGGCCCACGCGCAGCGTGAACGCGGCGTCGGCCAGGTCCGTCTCGGGGTGCGCGGCCAGGTGCGCGGCCAGCCGTTCGCGCGCGGCGGCCAGCGCCGACTCCGTCCTGGCCGACAGCTTCAGCAGGTGCGCGGGCCGCTCACGGGGCAGCGACGGGCGCGGCGGGGCCTCCTCCAGCACGGCGTGCGCGTTCGTGCCGCCGATGCCGAACGAGCTGACCCCCGCGCGGCGCGGGAACTCGTCGCGCTCCCACTTCGTCGGCGAGGAGACGACGTAGAACGGGCTCGCCGGGAAGTCGATCTTGGGGTTGGGGCTCTTGAAGTGCAACGTCGGCGGGATCAGCTTGTTCTCCAGCGCCAGCACCGTCTTGACCAGGCTGGGGATGCCGGCCGACTGGCCGAGGTGGCCGATGTTGCTCTTGACCGAGCCGATGCCGCACCACTGGGTGTCGCTCGTGTGCTGGGCGAACACGCTGGACAGCGCGGCCACCTCGATCGGGTCGCCGAGCGCCGTGCCGGTGCCGTGCGCCTCGACGTAGGTGACCGTACGGGGGTCCACGCCGCCGACGCCCAGCGCCTGCGCGATCACCGCGGCCTGGCCGTCCAGGCTGGGCGCGGAGAAGCCGACCTTGCCCGCGCCGTCGTTGTTGATCGCGTTGCCCAGGACCACCGCGCGGATGTTGTCGCGGTCCTCGATCGCCTCCGACAGCCGCTTCAGCACCAGGACGCCGCCGCCGCTGCCCCAGGTCGTGCCGCCGGCGTCGGCGTCGAAGGAGCGGGTGTGCCCGTCGGGGGAGACGATGCCGTCCTGGTCGTAGATGTAGCCCTCGCCCTGCGGCAGGTCCAGCATGGCCGCGCCGGCCAGCGCCATGTCGCATTCGCCGTTGCGCAGCGCCTCGCACGCGATGTGGAAGGCCACCAGCGCGGTCGAGCACGCCGTGTGCACGGTGTAGCTGGGGCCGCGCAGGTCGAGCTTGTAGGAGGTGAGCGTGGCGCAGTAGTCGACGTGGTTGCCCACCATGACCGCCAGCCAGCCGGCGTTCTTGTGGGCCTGGGCGTTGCTGCGGATGTTGCGCCACTGGTAGGTGTCCGTCCCGGTCCCGGCGTAGACGCCGATCTCGCCCGGGTAGCGGAACGGGTCGTAGCCCGCGTCCTCCAGCGCCGTGTGCGACAGCTCCAGGAACAGCCGGTGTTGCGGGTCGCGGACCTCGGCCTCCCTGATCGACATGCCGAAGAACGCCGCGTCGAAGCCCTCGTAGTCGTCCAGCGTCATGGCGGCCGGCACGAAGTTCGGGTCGGCCAGCAGGCTCTCCGCCGTGCCCAGCGCCCTTTGCTCCTCCAGGGTGTACGTGGTCAGCGACTCGACGCCGTCGGCGAGGTTGCGCCAGAACTGCTGCGCGTCACCCGCTCCCGGGACTCGGCACGACAAGCCGATGATCGCGATCGGCTCGGCCGTGGGCTCGTCCGTCATGGGGCAATCCCCTTCTCGTTGCGGTTCCTCAACCTGTCTCGCCGTGAGGCCAGGCGGCGCGCCGCCCGGTCCAGCCCCGGACTGCCGCCCGCTCCATCGAGATGAGCGGCCAGCGTCCGGATCGTGGGATGCCTGAACAGCTCCGTGATCGGGATCTCGCGGCCGGTCGCCGCCCGCAGCCGGGCCTGGACCGCCGCCACGGCCAGCGAGTGGCCGCCGATCTCGAAGAAGTTGTCGTCGGGGCCGAGCCGCGGCACGCCCAGCACGGCGCGCCACACCTGGGCGACCGTCTTCTGGGTGGGGCCGTGGAGGCCGCCGCCGGCCTTCGGCTGCTCGACCGGCCGGCCGCGCAGCGCGGCGCGGTCCACCTTGCCGTTGGGCGTCAGCGGCAGCGCGGGCAGCGCCACCACCTCGCTGGGGACGGCGTGCTCGGGCAGCGCGCCGCGCAGCTCGTCCAGGAGGCGGTGCGCCGCCAGGCCCGGCCGGGCCGGCACCACGTAGCCGACGAGCGTGCCGTCCTCGACCCTGGCGGCGGCGGCGCGCACGTCCCGGCAGGCGGCGAGCGCGGCCTCCACCTCGCCCAGCTCGACCCGGAAGCCGCGCACCTTCACCTGGTCGTCGGCGCGCCCCGCCGGGGTGATCGTGCCGTCGGGGTTGCGCCGGCCGAGGTCGCCGGTGCGGAACCGGTCGCCGGCGAAGCGCCGGCCGGTCAGCGCCGGATCCAGGTAGCCGTCGGCCAGGTGGCGGCTGCGGACGACCACCTCGCCGAGCTCGCCCACACCGGCCCGCCTGCCGTCCGGCGTCACCACGATGATCTCGCTGCCCTCGACGGGCCGCCCGATCGGCACGACCTCCGGGTACGGCTCCGCCAGCTCGTGCCACGCGTGCGCCTGCGGCGTCTCGGTCGTGCCGTAGAAGGCGACGATCCGGGCATCGGGCACGAGCGCGCGCAGCCGGGCCGCCTGGACGCCGGTGAACAGGTCACCGCCCACGCCGACCAGCCGCACGTCGGGCAGCGTGCCGCCGGTGCCCGCCAGCATCGCCGCGAGCTGCGGCGTCAGGTGCAGGACGGTGATCGCGTGCTCGCGCAGCCAGGTGACGAGCTTGCCGGGATCGCGGGCCAGCTCGTGCTCGGGCACGAACAGCTCGGCGCCCGCCACGGCCGGCACGAACATGTCGCGCAGCGCCGGATCGTGGGCCGGCCCGTGCAGCAGCGCGAACCGGTCGTGCGGCTCGACGGCGAAGGTGCGGACGTACCAGGACAGGAAATGGGCCAGCGGCCGCTCGCCGGTGACCACCGCCTTGGGGGCGCCCGTGGTGCCCGAGGTCATCGAGAGGTAGCCGGGACCCGGCAGCAGGGCGCCGCCCTCGCGCAGCTCGACCGCGTCGTCCCGCAGGACGGCCCGCGCTCCGGCGGCGGCGATCTGCCGCTCCTGGACGGCGGCGGGATAGGCCGAGTCGATCACCACCCACCGTGCCCCCGCCGCCAGCACGCCGAGCAGGATCCCCGGCAGCTCGGGCACCCGGGAGGCGACGACGGCCACCACTGCCCCCGGCTCGACCCCGGCGCCGCGCAGCGCCGCCTCGGTCCGCCGCCGCGCCCCGGCGTGCGCGTCGCCGGCCAGTTCCAGCAGGCCGGGCCCGTCCCAGGCCGGCAGCGCGGCGTCGGGGGGCTCGGGTCGCAGCTGCCCGGTCAGCGACTCGCGGAGCAGTTCGACATAGCCGTCGACCAGCGCCGTCATGCGCTCGGCGGAGAACAGGTCGGGGTTGTAGACCAGCTCCAGCGCGTAGCCGCCGCGCTGCTCGCCCACGTACATCGTCAGGTCGAACAGCGCCCCGGGCAGCCCCGGCCGCAGCGTCTCGCTGGCGCAGCCGTCGAGGTCCAGATGGGCCTGCGCGAAGTTGTACATGTTGAACATGACCTGCGTGATCGGGTTGCGGCTCAGGTCGCGCGGCAGGCGCAGCGACTCCAGCAGCTGCCCGAGCGGCACGTCCCGGTGCCTGATCGCGGCGTTCAGCTCGGCCGCGCACGCCGTCACCTGCCCGGCGAAGTCGCCCCGGGGGCGCAGCCGCAGCGGCAGGACCTGCACGCACATCCCCACCAGCGACTCGAACGCCACGTGCGGCCGGTCGGCGTAGGCCGCCCCCACCACCAGGTCGTCCCGTCCCGCCAGGGTGGCCAGGCGGCGTCCGAAGGCGGCCAGCAGCACCGCGTACGGGGTGGTGCCGAGCTCCGCCGCCAGCTCGGCCACCCGGCCGGCCAGTTCCGCGTCCACCTCGCCCCGGACGGCGGCGCCGCGGAAGGTCTGCGCGGGCGGCCTGGCCGCGTCCCTGGGCAGGTCCAGCACCAGCGGGGCATCGTGCAGGCGCTCGCGCCACCAGCCCAGCGCCTGGCCGTCGCCGTTCGCGCGCAGCCAGCGCACGTAGTCGGCGAACGTGTGCTCGCCCGCCTCGACCGGCTCGCCGCGATAGGCGGCCGACAGGCCGCGGAAGAGCACGTCCTGCGACCAGCCGTCGAACACCAGGTGGTGCGCGGTCAGGCAGAGCACGTGCTCGTCGGGGGCCAGCCGGAGCAGCCGCGCCCGGAACAGCGGCCCGGCGGCCAGGTCGAAGCGTTCCCGCGCCTCCTTCTGCAGGGCCGCGTCCAGCTCGGCGGGGGAGAGGTCGTCGATCGGCAGCGGCACCTCGCGCGGCGGCGCGACCGTCACGTCGGGGATCCCGTCGCGCGAGGCCACCCGCCAGCGCAGCGCCTCGTGGGCCGCCACCACGGCGGTGAGCGCCCGGCGGAGCGCGGCGACGTCGAGCGGCCCCCGGATGCGCTCGGCCATCGCGATGTTGTGCGCGGCCGACTCGGGCGCCAGCTGCTCGACGAACCACATCCGGCGCTGGGCGGGGGAGAACGCGGCCGGGCTGCCGGTGGGCGGCGCGGCGGCGGACGCCCGCTCCGCGCCCGCCACCAGCGCGCGCAGCGCGCCGTAGGTCCGGCCCTCGTACACGTCCTGGACCGAGACCACCCGGCCCAGCTCCGCGCGCACCGCGGCCACCAGCCGCATCGCCCGCAGCGAGTGGCCGCCGCGCTGGAAGAAGTCGTCCTCGTCGTCCGGGACGGGCGCCTCCAGCACCCGCGCCCAGATCCCGGCCAGCCCGCTCGCCGTTCCCCGCTCCCGCTGCGACTGCGCCCGCAGGGCGGCCAGGTCCACCTTGCCCGAGGCGTTCAGCGGCAGGAGAGGCAGCCGGACCAGCCTGGTCGGCAGCATGTACGGCGGCAGCCGCACCGCCAGGTCCTCGCGCAGGGCGGCCAGGTCGGGCGCGTCCTCGGGCGTCACGTAGGCGACCAGCTCGCCCGCGAAGTCCACCACCGCCTGCCGCACCCCGGGATGGGCGCGCAGCGTCGTCTCCACCTCGCCGATCTCCACGCGCTGCCCCTGGACCTTGACCTGGCGGTCGAGGCGGCCCATGAACGCGATCTGGCCGTCCTCCTGCCACGCCACGTGGTCGCCGGTCCGGTACAGCCGCGCGCCGGGCTCGTCCGAGAACGGGTCGGGCACGAACCGCTCGGCCGTCAGCGCGGGCCGGTCCAGGTAGCCGCGGCTGACCTGCGGGCCGCCGATCAGCAGCTCGCCGGGGACGCCCGGCGGGCACTCGTTCATGTCCTCGTCCACGATGTACGCCCGGCAGCCGGTCAAAGGCCGGCCGATCGGCAGCGGACGCTCCCACACGCCGTGGAACTCGCCGCCCACCACGACGACGGTCAGCTCGGTCGGGCCGTACAGGTTGTGGAAACGGGTGTGCGCCGACCAGCGCGCCACCTGCTCGGGCGGGGGCGGCTCGCCCGCCGTCACCACGTCCCGCAGGTGCGGCAGCCGGCTCGGGTCCACCAGCGGCAGCAGCGCGGGCGGGAGGTAACCCCAGGTGACGTCGTGCCCCTCCAGGAAGTGCTGCAACCGGGCCGGGTCCACGCGGTCCTCGTCCGGCACGAGCTGCACGCAGCCGCCGACGGTCAGCGGGAGCACCATGTCCATGATCGAGGCGTCGAAGCCCAGCGCGGAGAAGGCCATCGAGCTGCAGCTCGCGTCCAGGCCGAAGCGCGCGACGGTCGCGGTGACGAAGAAGACCGCGTTGGCGTGGCTCACCACCACGCCCTTGGGCCGTCCGGTGGAGCCGGAGGTGTAGATCACCCACGCCGCGTTGGCCGCGACGGCGCCGCTCTCCCGGGGTTCGGCCGGCCCCGGCTGGAAGGCGTCGACGAGCGTGGCGGCGCAGCCGTCCAGGAGCTCGTGGCCGCGCTCGTCCACGACGACCACCGCGATCCCGGCGTCCGCCAGCACCTCCTCCAGCCGCCGGCGCGGATGCCCCGGGTCCAGCGGCACGTACGCCCCGCCCGCCAGATGCACGGCCAGCACCGCCACCGGCATCAGCGGCGTGCGGCGGGTGCACAACCCCACCCGCGACTCCGGCCCGACGCCGAGCTCGCGCAGCCGGGCCGCCAGCGCCCACGCCCGCTCGACCAGCTCGGCGTAGGTGAGCACGTTCTCCCACTGCCGGACCGCCGGGGCGTCCGGGGTCCGCGCGGCCTGAGCCGTGATCAGACTGCTGAGGAGTGTCATCCTGCGGCCTCCACACCCGGCCGTACCAGCCGGCCTTGCCGTACCGTCTCGAAACGCAGCAGGAAGCTCGGCGCGCGCAGGGCGATCGCGGCCATCGCCCGGCCCAGCGGCAGGTGCGTCACCCGCCACCCCGCCAGCCACTCCGCCTCAGCGTCCACTTCCGGGCCCGCCTCAGGGGACGCCTCGGGCACCCACGTCCGGCCCGGACGCTGCCCGGCGAACCCGAACCGCGCCGGATCCACCCGCAGCCCGTCACCGGACGCCTTCAGCAGCGCCTCCTTGGCCGTCCACGTGCGCAACGCGCTGTGCAACCGCAGTTCCTCGGGCAGCGCGGCGAACTCGTCGCGCTCCCGCTCGTCCAGCATCCGCTCGAAGAACGTCTGCTCGTCCGCCGGCGGGCGGAAGCGCTCCAGGTCGGCGCCCACCTCCCGGCCGGTCGTCAGCGCGACCAGCACGAGCCCGCCCGACCGGGCGACGCTGTAGGTCAGCTCGGTCCCGCCGTACGGCAGGCCGCCGGACCGGCCGGGCGGCTCGGCGAGGCCCGGCTCGACCCCGTACTCCCTGAGCAGCCGCCGCAGCAGCACCGACCTGCCGACGAAGCCGCGGCGGCCGTCCTCCTGCCGGAACCTGGCCGCCCGCGCCGCCTCCCGCGGCGACAGCTCGTCGAGGGACGCGCACATCTCGGGCAGTTCGTCGAGGTCGGCCAGCCACACGTGCACCTCGTCCGCGGCCAGGCTCCGCTCCGGGCCGGCCGCGATCGTCCGCGCCACCTCCTCACCGTGCGTGGCGAGGAAGAGGTGCGCGGCGTCGAGCGTGTGCAGGCGGAAGGTCGAGGAGGTGTGGCGGGCCCAGGCGAGCATGGTGGGGTGGGTGACCTCCCGGTCGTGCGCGCCGGCGAAGGCGACGATGGGCACGTCCAGGGGCTCCTGGCGGGTGAAGCGGTAGCGGCGCAGCCACTCCATGTCCGTCCGCAGCGCGGGGATGAGCAGGGCCTTGACCTCGGGCTGCGTGCGTAACTCCGCGGGCGCGCCGAGCCGCAGGATGAGCTCGTCGACCAGGTCCTCGTCGCCCAGGCCCGTCCACCGTCCCAGCGTCTCCTGGCGCTCCGGCGGGTGCGCGGCGCCGACGTAGAGGCATTCGGGCGCCCGCACGCCGAGCCGCCGCAGCTCGCGGACCACCTCGAAGGCGACCCGGCCGCCCATGCTGTGCCCGTAGATCGAGTACGGCGTGCGCTGCCGGGCGACGGCGGCGCCGATGGACCGGGCGATCAGCTCGGGGGATAGGGCTCCGGGCTCGGCCACCCGGCCCTCCCTGCCGGGCAGCATGGCCACCCGCACGTCCAGGACGCCGTCGAACGCCTGCCGCCACGCCCAGAAGGCGGTGACGTCCCCACCGGCGTAGGGGAGGCAGAAGAGGGTCCGAGCGCCGGGCGGGTATCGCGTCAGCGAGGCGAACGGTGTCTCGGACAGCGGCTGTTCTTCTGGCATCGCGACGCGAAGTCACCCTCCGGCAGGTCTGCCGCGCCGGGCGAGGTCGTCGCGCGGGCAGCAGGAAATATGGGCCGCTCGTCAGGGTTCGACCTGGCGAGGGGCGGCTCACGGCTGAAGCCACGCCATTCCTATTATTTTGTCCGAAAGTCAGTCAAGGGATGAAATTTAAACCAACGATGGAATGCTGGTTTCGGCCATCGACAAAACCCGCTTCCGGCGGGTGCGTCTGCGGGCGGTGGACCTCCCCGGCTGGGCGGATGATCTCTGCCTGCCCTCGCGTTCTGGGGTTCTGCCACCCTGCGTGATGATCTTGTCCCTCTATGGAATGCCCGTAATTAGGGTTTCGGTCCTGTCGTTTGAAGGGGTCCCTGTCCCTATTGACTGATTGAGTCGGGTCCGATTCTCCATATCGGTCAGATCGGCGGTCATCCCGCTGGCAGTGGCCTCGCGGGGTGCTGACAGCCGTCGGCCCCCGTCCTGTCAGGGCCGGGATCAGGAAGACCTCCCCGTGCGCGACGAGCACGAGGAGGTCTCGAGATCACTGCGATTCCGGTCTCAGCGGCGGGCGGGCGGGTCGCCCGGACTCACTACCTCCGGCCTCACCGCTTCGGCCGGAAGTAGTGCCTCACCATGTAGGCGGTGACCTGGGCGCCGATCTTCGCGCCCTGCACGTCCGCCGTGCGCGTGTGGATGCCGCCCCACACGCGGGCCTCGACGACCTCGGCCAGGGCGTGGGAGAAGCCGCGGAAGCTCCTGGTGGTGCCCGAGTCGGAGCTGTAGCCGCTGAAGGGGATGTCGTCCCTGCCGAAGAAGTGGGCCAGCGCCGACATGCTGGCCGCCGTGAAGCACGTGTGCCCGGAGGTGTAGTCCGGGTGCGGCGGGGTGACGAGCAGCGGCGTCCAGTCCGGGTCGGCCGTGGTGCGGGGGTTGCCGTCGGTGTCGGCCAGGCGGATCGCCGTCACCGGCCGCCAGAAGGCCCACGCCGCCTTCTCGTTGTAACAGGCGGTCGTGGCGTCGGCCTCGGCCAGGTCGACCATGGCGAACATGCGGGCCGCCTGGAGCGGGTTCAGCCGCCGGGTCGTGGCGAGCTGGCGTTTGATCTCCCATTCGGCCAGGTGCCGGTCGTGCCACCAGATCGCGGCCTGCGTCTGGTCCTGCGTCCTGACCGTGCTGTCCGCACCGCCGATCCGCTTCAGCTCGTTGACGTCCTTGGCGTAGCGGGAGCTGGTCAGCGCGGGCGGGCCCGAGGTGCGGAACATCGACGCGCTGGGGATGAGGAACGGCTTGAGGTCGCCGACCCAGGCCCCGTCCGAGGCGTTCGTGGGCGGCGTCGGCCGCCACTGGCCGGGCTGGGTGCCGATCGGCCAGGTCTGGTCGCCGAACGCGCCGTCGTTCTCCCTGGCGGCGATCATCGCGGCCGCCGCCTGCTCGCCCACGGTGACGCCGCGTCGTTTCGCGCCGCCGTCGGCGATCGTGGCGAGGTACTCGTCGTACTGGGTCGTCAGCCGGGCCTGCTGGGCGGGGAAGAGCTTGTTCAGCACGCGGAAGGCCGCGGTGGCGACGGCGGCCTCCGTCGACTCCCCGCCGTCGGCCCGCGGCGCGGTCAGGTACGGCTGGTAGGGGGTGCCGGCGATCGCGTTCACCGCGTCGTAGACGGCTCCGTGCACCATGGCGAAGCTGCGCGCCTGGACCTGCGGCTGCTGGCCGGCGACGTCCCAGATGGCGGTCTGGGCGTTGCGGTCCCAGACGACGACGGCGTTCTCGGGCGGTTGTGAGCCCGACGCGTACGCGGTCGATGAGCCCGGTCCCGCCGGGGCGACGGCGGCGATGACGAGGACGGCCAGCCATCGTGCGATGACCGGCCGTCGCCTACCACGTGATTGAGGCATTCGAGAAAATTACTATGTCGCCTCAAGGCCGTTAAGCGGCCAAATAAGCGAAAACCCGATAACGACACGTCCGAAAAACGGGCCCGCCGGAACGACGGCGGGCCATCGCGCCCTCTCAGGAGGTCTGACGTCGAGTGATGCCGTCGGCGCGGTCATGGCCGCCGCGCACGGCACGCCGGTCGCGCTTTTCCCGCACCGCGATGACGTTCGCCGCGATGAGCAGCCCGGAAGGCACGATCGCGGTAATGAAACCGCTCATTCCGATCAGGCCGACGCCTACGGCCCCCCAGACGAGGATCGCCCACCCGACATATCCGGGAACCTGCTGCCCCTGCCGCCCCGCCCGCGCCACCAGCAGACCCAGCAGCGCCAGCACCACGACGAACCCGCCGGGCAGCGCCCAGAAGACCGCCTGCGAGTCGCCGTCCGCGAGGCCGTTGCGCAGGTCTCCGGCGAGCCAGCTCGCCCAGGGGGCGAGGGGGGCGAACACGGCGGTGTGCGCCAGGGCGATGAAGATCATGGCTCGCCCGGCCCAGATGGTGAGCCGGTCCGGCGGTGTGGCCGTCGCGAGCGGGGAGGAGGTGCTCATGCCTGCCAGCCTCTCCCGGGAGCCGTCCGGTGTGCTCCCTCGCGAGGGGGATGCCGCTCCCTCTCCCGGGGCGGTCTCCGGCGGCCTCATGCGAGCGCCCTCTCGGCCATCATGGCCATCAGCGTCATCTGGTCCAGCGGGGGAGTGGCGGCGGGGTCGAGCTCGCGGTAGCGGCGGTGCAGGTTGACCACGATCCGCTCGGCGTCCAGCCAGGTGGCGTACTCGTCCAGGTCCACCGCGCCGACCGCCTCGGGGAAGGACAGGCCGCGGGCGTGGGCGGCGTCCGCCTGGTCGACCACGTGGGCGAGGTAGCCGCGCACCGCGCGGATCCCGTCGGGGTCGGTGACCGGGCCGTGGCCGGGGACGATCGTGTGGGCGCCGGTGGCGAGCATCCTGTCGCAGGCGTCGATCCAGTTGGCGATCGGGCCGCTCCACACGATCGGCGTGCAGCCGACGAACAGCAGGTCGCCCGCGAAGAGCACGCCCGCGTCCGGCACGTGCACGACGGTGTCGGCGCTGGTGTGGGCGGGGCCGAGGTCCGTCAGGCGCACCTCCCGGCCGCCAAGGTCGAGGGTGAGCGCCCGGTCGTACGTCCGGGTGGGCAGCCGCAGGCGGATGCCGCTGAAGTCGAAAGCGCCGAAGCGTTCGCGGAAGTAGGGCGTCGCCGGGCCGATGTCCATCACCTGGGCGGCGGTCAGCAGGTCGGGGCGCATCTCGTGCCGCATCTCCGCGCGGGTGGCCGCCGCGGAGACGATGTCGACGCGCTCGCCCAGCAGCTGGGTGCCGTGGCAGTGGTCGCCGTTGGAGTGCGTGATGGCGGCGTGGGTCAGCGGATGCCGGTCGGTGACCTCCCGCATGGCGGCCAGCATCTCGGCCGTCAACGGCAGGTCGAACAGCGTGTCCACCAGCAGGGACGCGCCCTCGCCGGTGACGAGCCCGGCGTTGCTCAGGCCGTACCCGCCGTCGGGCAGCAGCCAGGCCCACACGCCCGCGCCGACCTCGTGCAGACCTCGGGTGTAGGGCAGCCTGGAGCGGGCGTTGTTGACGCGCGGGCGCGGCGGGCGGCGGTCGGGGTCGTGCCGCGGCGTCAACGGGTACGGCTTGGCTGACGCCCGGACGGTCTGACGGGTCCGGCCCAGCCCCTCGACCGTCAGCTCGACGACGTCGCCGTCCCCCAGCCAGCCGGGGAACGCGGACGGGTCGGCCATCGACAGGTGCTCGACGAGACAGCAGCCCGGCACGGTGCCGGAGCCGAACACGTCGCCGGGCAGCAGGTCCACGCCGCGCGAGGCGTAGGAGACGACCTCGCCGAAGCTCCAGTCCATGCCGTCGGTGCGGCCCGAGCCGACGATCTCGCCGTTGACGGCGGCCTCGACGCGCAGGGCGAGCCGGCCGTCGCGGCGGTAGGGCGCCAGCTCGTCCGGGGTGACCAGGAACGGGCCGAGCGTGGTCGCGCCGTCCTTGCCCTTGGCCTGGCCGATCGCCAGCGGGGACTCCCGCAGTTGCAGGTCCCGCGCCGACCAGTCGTTGTAGACGGTGTAGCCGATGATGTGCTCCTCGGCCTCCTCCGGCGTGAGGTCCCGGCCGCCCGGGCCGATGACCGCGGCGATCTCCAGCTCGAAGTCGAACCAGGCGCTGCCCGGCGAGATCGTCACGTCGTCGTACGGGCCGACGACCGTCGAGGGGCAGGCGAAGTAGAAGGCCGGGACCTGGTACCAGGCGTCCGGCAGGGTGCGCGGCTGACCGGCGGCCTGCCGGCAGTTGCGCATGTGGTCGAGGAAGCACAGGCAGTCGCGGATGGAGGGCGGGCGCGGAACGGGCGCCCGCAGCCTCGCCTGGGCCAGCGGAACCGTCTCCGCCGACGACGCGAGCGCCTGCTCGCCCGTCGCGCGCAGCGCCTCGGCGCCGCCGCCGAGGAGATCGAGCAGCCGGACACCGGGCGCGACGGGGTGGATCAGATCCTCGCCGAGCACGCCGACGCGGTCGCCGGTGCCGGTCGCGTAGGTCACCCAACGCATGGGGGAGCTCCTTCGTCTCTATGTTGACCAACATAGGCTATAGCCGCTGACATTCGCTCGGTCGTCGGGCATAGCCGATCGCATGGCATCATCGCCATTTGGCGATCGATCACCATGGCGGCCCGTGAACACGCCGAGCCCGCGGCGGGGATGGGCGGCGATCACGCCCGGCCGCCTCTACTACGCCGGACACGTCGGCGCGGGCGGCATGCACGCCCACCACGCCGTGCAACTCCTGGTCGGCGACGGCCTGGTCCTGCGCGGCGGCACCGGGCCGGCGCACGAGGTGCGGGCCGCGCTCTCCTCACTGTCGCGGGGAGCCACGCTGACCGCCGCCGCGCACGCGGCCGGCTTCTCCGACGCCGCCCACCTGACCCGGACCGTGCGCCGCATGATGGGCGACGCGCCCTCGGCGCTGGCCACCGGGGTGCGCTGGCTGGAGGGTTAGCAGGTTCGTTCAAGCCCGCCGGGCCCCGGCCAGGCCAGGCTGGTCCATGTGATCATCATCATCGGCGCCGGTCAGGCAGGGCTCGCCGCAGGCCGGGAACTACGCCTGGCCGGGCACGACGTGCTCCTCCTTGAGGCCCATTCCCGCGTGGGAGAGTCCTGGCGGCGGCGCTGGGACTCCCTGCGCCTGTTCACCCCCGCCCGGCTCAGCTCGCTCCCCGGCCTGCCGCTGCCCGGCGACGGCGACCGCCACCCCGGCAAGGACGAGGTGGCCGGCTACCTGGAGGACTACGCGGGGGCGGCAACTCCGGCCTGCAGATCGCCGCCGAGCTGAGCCGGGACCGGCAGGTCACGCTCGCGGTCGGCAAACGTCAGCCGGTGCTGCCCCAGCGTGTCCTCGGCCGCGACGTCTTCGCCTGGCTGCGGGCCCTCGGGGTGGTCACCGCCCCGGCCGGCGGGCGGTTCGGCCGCCTCGTCCGCGAGCGCGACCCGCTGATCGGCGTCGGCCCCGGGCGACTGCGCCGCCTGGGCGTCCGCGTCGTCGACGGCGTCGTCTCCGCCGACGGCGGCCGGCTGCGGACGGCCGGCGGGCAGACCGTCACGCCGTCCGTCGTGATCTGGGCGACCGGCTACCGGCCCGACTACGGCTGGCTGCGGGTGCCCGGCGCCCTGGCCGACGGCGTGCCGCTGCACACCGGCGGCATCAGCCCGGTGCCCGGCCTGACGTACGTCGGCCTGCCCTTCCAGCGCAACCGCGGCTCCGCCCTGCTCGGCTGGGTGGGACACGACGCGGCCCTGGTGGCACGGAGCTACCCGGGCGCGGCGCCGCCGCGGTCGTCCACGGCGGGCCCGGTCAGCCCTCCGGCCACGCGGTGAGGACGGCGGCCAGCAGCGTCCCGTCGTGGCCGGACGGCACCGCGCGCAGGTCGAGCAGGCAGCGGCCGTTCTCCACCCGGGCGAGCACGGGCGGCTGCGCCCGGCGCAGCGCGGCGGCCGCCCGCCGGTCCAGCGCGACGGCGGCGCTCGGCAGGGACACCCCGGGCGCGCCCCCGCCGCCGACCACGCTCCGGCTGTCGACGGCCTCGGCGTCGATCCCCTTGTCGCGCAGCCGGGCCGCCAGGTCCTCGGCGCGAGAGCGCAGCGTGGCCTGATCGGCGTGCAGGCTCTCCCAGATCGGCGTCGGCGGGCCCGCGACCGTGGCCTCCAGCGCCGCCAGGGTGATCTTGTCCACCCGCAGCGCGCGGGCGAGGGGATGGCGGCGCAGCCGGTCCACGAGGTCGGCGCGGCCGAACAGCAGCCCGCATTGAGGGCCGCCGAGCAGTTTGTCCCCGCTGGTGGTGACGAGGTCCGCGCCCTCGGTCAACCAGCTCGTGACGTCGGGCTCGCGGGGCAGCAGCGGCTCGTGGGCCAGCAGCCCCGAGCCGGCGTCGGCGACGAGGGGGACACCCCGCTCCCGGCACAACGCCGCCAGCCGCGACACCGGGACGTCGGCCGTGAACCCCTCGATCCGGTAGTTGGACGGGTGCACCTTCAGCACCAGGCCCGTCCGCGGCCCGATCGCGTCGGCGTAGTCCGCCAGGGCGGTGCGGTTGGTCATGCCGACCTCGCGCAGCCGGGCCCCCGTGGAGACGAGCAGGTCGGGAAGGCGGAAGCCGTCCCCGATCTCGATCAGCTCCCCCCGGCTGACCACGATCTCGCCGCCTGCCGCCAGCGCGGTGGCCGCCAGCACGAGCGCCGCCGCGTTGTTGTTCACGACGTGGACCGCCTCGGCCGCGGGCACGGCGGCGGCCAGGGCGGCCAGCGCCGTACGTCCCCGTCTGCCCCGGTCGCCCGTGTCGAGGTCGAGCTCGACGTCGGTGACCCCGGCGGCCAGCTGCACCGCCTGGCGGGCGGCGTCCGACAGCGGGGCGCGGCCCAGGTTGGTGTGCAGCAGCACGCCGGTGGCGTTGATCACCGGCCGCAGGCCGGCGGCGGAGGCGGGCAGGGCCGCCAGCGCCGCGGTCAGGACGTCCTCCGGCGCGAGCTCGCCCTCTCTGGCCCGCCGCTGCGCCGCGACGATCACGGCCTTGACCTGGGCGTGGCCGAACCGCCGTCGGGCCTCGACCAGCCGGGGGTCGGCGAGCAGCGTGTCCGTCCGCGGGATGGATCGACGATGGTCGGTCATGCTAGGGACGTCCGTTCGGCGTGAGAAGCACGGTGTCTCCAGGTCTCGTACCGGGGCCGATCAGGCATCATATGATCAACCGCCAGAAAAGCGATCATGACGGCCGTGATCGTCCTAAGGTGTGATCATGAAGAGGCTCACGCAGTACGCCCGAGGCGGCGGCTGCGCCTGCAAGATCCCCGCGGCGGACCTGGAATCGCTGCTCGGCGACGCACGCATGCCGTTCCCCCGAGATCCCGAGGCGGAGCTCGTGGTGGGGCTGGAATCCGGCGACGACGCCGCCGTGGTCCGCACCCAGGACGGATCCGTGCTCATCAGCACGGCCGACTTCTTCACCCCGGTGGTCGACGACCCCTACGACTGGGGCCGCATCGCCGCGGCGAACGCCCTCTCCGACGTCTACGCCATGGGCGGCCGGCCCGTGGTCGCGCTCAACCTCCTGTGCTGGCCCCCCGACCTCCTGCCCTACGACCTGGCCGCCGAGGTGCTGCGGGGCGGCGCGGAGGTGGCCGCCCAGGCGGGCTGCCACCTGGCCGGCGGGCACAGCGTCGTGGACGCCGAACCCAAGTACGGCCTGGCCGTCACCGGCGTCGCCGACCCCGACCGGCTGCTGCGCAACGACGCCGGCCGCCCCGGCCTGCCGCTGTCCCTGACCAAGCCGCTCGGCCTGGGCGTGCTCAACAACCGGCACAAGAGCACCGGCGAGGTGTTCCCGCACGCCGTGGAGACCATGACCCGGCTGAACGCGGACGCCTCGCGCCAGGCCGTGGCCGCCGGGATCCGCTGCGCCACCGACGTCACCGGCTTCGGCCTGCTGGGCCACCTCCACAAGCTGGCCCGCGCCTCCGGCGTCACCGCCGTGCTGCACGCCTCGGCCGTGCCGATGCTGGACGGCGCGGCGCAGGCCGTGAAGGAGGGGTTCGTCCCCGGCGGCTCGCGGCGCAACCTCGACTGGGTGGCCCCGCATCTCGACCCCGGCGACGTCCCGGAGGAGACCCTGCTGCTGCTCGCCGACGCGCAGACCTCAGGGGGGCTGCTGGTAGCCGGGGAGATCCCCGGCGCCCCGGTGGTCGGCGAGCTGATCGAGCACACCGGGCACACCGTCGTCATCCGTCCCTGAACGCCGACGCCGGGCGAAACCCCGCGGCCGCCTAGTGCCGGGCCCCGCCCGGCAGGACGACGGCCGCCAGGCCGGGCACGTCGAACAGCGGCCGACTGCCCGACGGGGAGAGCACCGCCAGCTCCTGCCGCCCACGGACCTGGTCCTGGGGCACCTGGACGACGGCGAAGCCGCCGTCCACCGGTCCGACCGGGAACCGGCCGGCCGGCAGCGGCAGGCGGGCCACCTGCCGTCCCGTGACGTCGAACTCCAGGACCGTGATCCGGTCGCCGGAGTACTCCAGGGTGAAGATCCGCTCGCCGCTCACCTGGACGGACAGCCCGTGGTCGGTGTCGCTGAGTACGCCCGCGCCGGACGTCAGGGTGAGGGTGTGGCCGGTGCCGGCGTGCTCCAGCGTGACCCGGTCGAGCGGCGGCCTGTCGTGCCGTCCGATGTCGAGGAGGAGCGGCTCGCCCGACGGCGGCAGGCCGACCGGCTCCCGTCCGGGCGGCAGGTCGAGTTCGCGGGCGTGGCCGCTCGGGAGCTCCAGCGTCCGGTAGGAGCGCACGTCCCCGCTGGCGTGGTAGCCGACGATCAGCCGCCGGGAGTCCGCCGACCACGCCCATGGGCTGTACGCGCTGTCCGCGCCGCCGCCGGCCGGCGGTTCGAGCCGGTGGACCGCGACGCCCAGCAGGTCTCTGACCTCGTACCCGCCTCTGACGGGTTGCCCGAGCCAGCGCCCGTCGGGGGAGAGCGTGATGTTGCCCGGCGGGCTGACGGTCCGCGCGCCCAGCAGGAACTGCCGGCCGTCGGCGAGCAGCAGGAAGGTGGGGCACTGCGACTGGCAGGCGGTGTACACCAGGAGGCCCCGCCCGGCCGGGCCGGTGACGGGCAGCGCCGGCGCCTGGGCGGGCGGCCGGACGACGTGCGGCGGCGAGGCCACCGTCACGCCGGTGTCCGGACCGGCGGGCGAACGCGCCTGGAAGACGGCGAGAGCGCCGACGACCACCATGACGGCGGCCGACCCGGCGACCAGCGCCCTGCGCGGGACGAACGCCGGCCCGCGGGGCCGTCGCCACGTGGGCAGCCGATCGCTCATGACCTTCTCGCCGAACCCGTCGTCGGTCACCGGCCCAACCCTCCGTCGTGGACGCCTCACTTGCAACACCCGACGAGGCCGGCGGAGGGCCTGGCCGGTTCTCAGACCGCGGCGCCCCACAGCGCCAGCCCCATCAGCAGGACCAGCGCCGCCCGGCCGAACGTGCGGGCCGAGGCCCGCTCCGCGGCGCCGAAACACAGGCAGGGAGCCGCCTGCTCGCCCATGACCAGAAGATACGTCTGCGCCACCGTGAACGACAGGCCCAGACACGTCCCGGCCACCCCCACCAGCACGTCGCCGGCGACGGGGGAGAAGGCGGCGAGGGCGACGAGCGCCTCCACGGTCACCACCGTGAAGGCGCCCGCCCGGGCCACCCGTCCATGGAGCCCGAAGGCCGCCAGGCCGCTCCGGAAGGCGCCGAGGTCGCGCGCCTTCCCGAGCACCGCCAGCACCAGGACGAGACCCAGCCCGTAGCGGGCGACGAGGGCGATCATCCGATCACCAGCATCGCCACCACGGGCGCCGCGAGCACGACGAACAGGACCTTCATCTTCGGCAGTGTGAAATAGAACGCCGTGTCCGCCTCCATCCGGTCCCGCGCGAGGGCGAAGGTCAGGAGCATCATCGCCCGCGCCGCCGCGAAGCCGGCGCCCGCCAGGAGCGCCTCCTGCCAGGACGCCAGGAACAGGATCGCCACCGCCATGATGTGCGGCAGCCCTGTCGGCGAGTACGTGCGCATCCCCGTGCCCATCTCGGCGCCGAACTGCACGGCGCCCCAGAAGGGGATCCTGGTGACGAACTGCGGCACGAGCCGCGCGTTCTGGAGCAACGGGAAGGACAACACGTCCAGCTCGCGCAGCAGGAAGATCACCGCAGCCGCGGCGACCATGATCTGCAGAACCACTGCGGGGAACGGAGCCCGCAGCACGGAGCCGACGACCACCAGCACGAACGTGACGGCGCCCGCTCCCACGAACAATCCGGCGATGAAGCCGGCGACATCAGCACCCCGCCGGACCGACGAGGACAGCACCCAGGCGCTGTTCAGGCTTCAAACGGAGCCCGAGAGGGAGAAGCCGGCGACGAGGGCGGCCACCAGCCAGGTGAAGCCCTTCGTGTCCGCGCCCGCAACCCTCGAACACAGCACCAGGGCCTCCGCCGCCGCGATCAGTGCCAGTCCGGGCACCAGCAGGCGGACGGATTTTCTGGTGGCGGAGTCGCTCATGGACTCGGGTCAGATCGCCGTACGGCAGATGGAGAAGCGGGAGACGTTGCCGCCGCCGCAGTCGTGGTACTCGTACCAGCCGTCGGAGCACATGCGGCGGGTGCTGGTGGTGCCGCCGCCGTACCACTTCCAGGCGTTGTTGCCGTCACAGCTGGAGGGGTTGTGGGTGTAGCGGAGGTTGTAGCAGGTGCCGGACGCGCCGTCGTTGCGGTGCCAGGAGCCGGAGCAGTTGCCCGAGTAGAGCGCGGAGGACGGCACGCAGACGGAACCGGCGTCGGCGAAGCCGTGGCAGGTCTCCCACGCGGTGTAGGCGGCGGCCGTCGCGCCGCGCGGCTTCGACCAGGGCAGCAGGTCGAGGACGCCGAGCCCGGTCGCCACGGCGGCGCCGGTGGCGATGCCGAGCACGCGCCGCCTGCTCCAGCCCTCGCGCGTGGCGCCCACCCGCGTCGGCAACGCCTGCGCGGGCATCTCCTCGGCGCTGGGTATCTGATCGAGTATCGAGGTCCGCTTCTCGGCCTTCACAGCTTCACTCCCTTTCTGTTCGCGACCGCTCGGTCGACGATCTCCGTGAGCGCCTCTCCCGACCCCACCGGAGCCGTGAACACCACGACGCCGTTCTCGTCCACGACGAGCAGGGCCGGGCTGTAGGGCACGCTCGCCGCGCGCCAGATCGCCGGGTCCTTGATCACCCGGATGGAATCGGGCAGGGACTTGTCGAACCCGGGGTCGTCCGACAACACGGTGAACGACAGGTCCGAGGGCAGGCCGGGCGCCATCCCGGCGGCGGCGCGCAGGACGTCGTCGCAGATGGGGCAGCGACGGTTGACCTTGATGACCATGGTCGTGGCGCCGGGCACGCCCAGCCCGTTCGCCTGGGCCTCGGACCCGGCCGCGGCGAAGCGCACGCCGACCCCGTTGTAGGTGGCCAGTTCCAGCTCGCGTACCCGCCGGTAGAGTCCGGCCCCCGCCGCGAACAGCAGAGCGACCAGGACGGCCAGGATGATGACCACCGCGGTCAGCGGTTCCACGTCAGGCCCGCCACTCGACGCGCTTGACCTTGTTCAGGAAGTCGGCCGCGGTCTCCGGGGTGCCCGCGCCCGAGCGGGCCGCCACGCCCGCCTTGTTGTAGCTCGGGGCGTTCCAGGGATGCAGCGTGACGATGGCGGTGTCGGTGACCAGCAGGAAGGGGGCCACCGAGTCGGACGGGGGCGCGGGCAGCCGCCACAGCTCGCCCGAGGGCGCCCCGTAGCCCCGCCACTTGGGGATGCGGTTGATCCCCGCCTGCTTCGGCTCGACCGTCATGGTGCCGACACCCGCGATCGAGATCGCGTAGAGCTCCATGGAGACGTCGAACCGCTTGCCGCCGTCGGCCATCATGCCCTCGGGGGTGTCCTGCCACGTCACGCGGCTGAACATGTCGACGATGTCGGCCGACTCCCACTCGGGGGAGTAGAAGAGCCCGTGGGCCATGTGCCAGGGGCCGAGCCAGGCGGCCCACCTGGCGTCGGACGGGTCCTCGCAGTCGTAGACGACGACCTCGCCGCCCGCCAGGGAGAAGCGCTCTCGTTCGCGTCCGCGGACCGAGTTGACGCCTGCCGTGAGGGAGGACAGGGGAGCGAGTTCGAGCCCCCAGGTTTCCGCGGTGGTCTTCCGCGACCCGTATTTCGGGGTGTAGCGGACGTGGCCGGTCCAGGAGGCCAGCGAGGCGGCCTCGGCGTCCTCGACCTCCAGTTGGAGGAGAGAATTCTTGACGGTACGAAGAGAGGATAAATGCGCCATTAAGCCCCAGCCTTTCGTGGCAGATCGCGGGCGCTAGATCATTTGGCTCGAAGCCTTACACGCGCCATCACCCAGGTCAAGACACAAGATCCACACGTTTTTCCGTGGGAAAATTCGGGAGAAAGGTGCCATTACGGCCCGGTCACTTCGGCGTCGGTAAATGGCCATATTTTCGTCATTTACGGGGTGTGGCGGCGGCGCCTGGGCGATGCACCGAAGACGGGGTCGCGACCACCGCGGCGGCACGGCGGTGAGGACCAAGGTCCTTCGACCGACGGTCGTAGGACACTGCCCGCGGCGCGCGGAAAACGGTGCGATGGAGGCGCGGAAGAGAACGACGAACCATCGCTGAAAGGGGATCGTCATGGCCGCCACGATCGACAGGCCCGTCACCTACCCGAGCATCACCGCCGCCGGCCGCCGTCCGGTCGACTACGTCTGGGCCGTCGCCCGGATCGCGATCGGCTGGATCTTCCTGTGGGCGTTCCTGGACAAGACGTTCGGGTGGGGGTTCGCGACCCCGGCGGGCAAGGCGTGGATCGCGGGCGGCAGCCCGACGACGGGCTTCCTCAAGGGCACCGGCGAGAACGCGCTGGGCGGCCTGTTCTCGACTCTGGCCGGACAGGCGTGGGTGGACTGGCTGTTCATGGCCGGCCTGGCCGGCATCGGCCTGGCGCTGGTGCTGGGCGTGGGCACCCGGATCGCGGCGGTCGCCGGCACGCTCATGCTGGCCCTGATGTGGGCCGCCGAGCTTCCGCTGGCCAACAACCCGTTCCTGGACGAGCACATCGTCTACGCCATCGTCCTGATCGGCCTGGCCATGACCGGCGCGGGCGCCACGCTCGGGCTGGGCAACCTGCCGATCGTCCGCCGCAACGCCTGGCTCAGGTAGTGCCCGGACGCGGACGCCCACCCCGCACCCCGGGGTGGGCGTTCCGCCGTCACCGTGGGCCGTGCCGGGCGCGCAGGGACGAAAGCCCCGTCACGTGAGTGCCTTCGGCCCCGCCGCCCGGGACGTTCGCTCCTGCGTGGACCGGTCCGGACAGGAGCAGGATGGAGAGAGAAGGGCAAGGAGGTACACCATGTCGATCGAGGTCAAGGACGTCATGGGCCGGGTGGCCATCGCCGTGCTGGCGGACGCGTCGTTCGCCGACGTCCTCAACGCGATGAAACGGTACGCGGTGGGCGCGGTCACCGTGATAGACGCCGACCGGCGCCCGGTGGGCGTGGTCTCCGAGGACGACCTGCTGCTCAAGGAGATCGACCCGGTACGGCACAGCGTGTCGATGTACGAACCCCACCGCCGGCGGGACGAGCACCACCGGGCGACGGCCGTCACCGCGGGCCGGCTCATGTCCACCCCGGCGATCAGCGTCACGCCGGGCACCTCCGTGCGCGAGGCGGCCCGGATCATGCACGACCGGCGCATCAAGCAGCTCCCGGTGATCGACCCGGCGAGCGGGCGCATCGTCGGCACCCTGCACCAGCGCGACGTGCTGCGCGTCTTCGCCCGTCCGCGGGCGGAGCTGGAGGCCGAGGTCCGGGCCGTGCTCCCGGCGTCCGGGGCGATCTCCGTGGAGATCGAGCAGGGTGTGGTGAAGCTCGGCGGGCGCGTGGAACGCCGGTCGCAGGCGATCGCGGCGGTGGAGGCCGTGCGCGCCGTCGAGGGCGTCGTCGACGTCACCGGCGAGGTGACCGCCGACCACGACGACCTGGTCAGTGTTCCGCCGCGGCGGTAGAGCGGGGGAGCGCTGCGCCACCCGTGACCGGGCTGCGCGATGGGGGCGCTCGGCGAGGAGCGGGCGTCCGTCCACGATGTCCTTGACTGATCGCCTTTGAGGTGGTCATGGCACAATGCCCGGCATGCGTATCCGGATCATGGCTCTGGCCGCCCTCGCCTTGACGGCTGCCGGATGCGGTCAACCACCGCTCGCGCCCTCGGCGAGCGGGACCACCGCACCGCCTCCCGCGCCTTCGGCCGGCGCTCCTTCGCCCTCCGCGAGTGTGAGCGCGACGTCCGGCGGCGGCGACACCCGGCCCGCGCTGGCCACCGTCCAGGGGACCGTCGAGCCGAACTACAAGGCCGAACTCGTCGGGCTCAACCGCGTCGGCGGCAAGCACCTGATCGTGCAGTTGCGCCTGTCCGCCGGCACCGGCAAGCCGCTGCACTGGCAGGCGCCGCTCGCCGACCCGATGCGGCCGCTCAAGTGGCGCGGGCCCGCCGGCATCGCGGTGCTCGACGCCCCGGCCCATCGATGGCTCCTGCCCTACAAGCCCGCCGACGGCGAATGCCTGTGCAGCGACCCCGACCGCGACGACCTCGAAGCGATCATCGACCCCGGCGAGTCGCTGACGGTCTACGCCGTGCTGCCCGCGCCGTCCGGCAACCCGGCGACCACGACGATCGTCACACCGATCGGCCCGCCGATGGTCGACGTCCCGATCAGCGACGACCCGCCCGTGCCGCCGCCCGGTCAGCGACTGCCCGACCCTGACGCGTCCCAGGTCGAGACCGTCAGCCACCTCATCGAGACGCCGTCCCAGTCGCTCGACCGCACCGAGGAGACGACCGACGACGGCGCCGACCTCAGGGTCAGCCTCTCCTCCGACGTGCTGTTCGCGCTGAACAAGGCGACGCTCACGCCGCGCGCCCGCACGGTGCTGGCCAAGGCGGCCAAGCTCATCGACACGTCCGCGGACCCGACGATCGAGGTCGACGGCCACGCCGACTCCTCCGGCACCGACGCCGTCAACGAGCCGCTGTCCCGCCGCCGCGCGGAGGCGGTGCGCCGGGCCCTCATGCCTCTGGTCACGCGCGACCAGGTGACGTTCAGGGCCCGCGGATACGGCTCCCGCCGTCCGCTGTACAGCAACAGCTCCGACGAGGGACGGCGCCGCAACCGCCGGGTGACGATCACGTTCGCCAAGCCCGCGCCGACTGACGTGCCGGCCGCCGGCACCACCGCGTCCCCGCTGCCCGAGGGCGAGGGGACGACGGCGACCGTGCGCGCGAAGGGGGTGCCCTTCGACCTGAAGGTGACGTCCTTCCGCCGGATGCCCGGTGACCTGGGGCTGCTCCGCTACACGATCACCAACCGGGGTGACGCCGAGGCGTGGTACCACGACCTCAGCTGGGCCGACGACTGGAACGCCTTCAAGCACCACGCGGCGACGAACATCCAGGTGAGCGACCCCGCCGCGCGCCGCCTGTACCGCCCGGCCCGCGTGATCGTGGCAAAGGGCGAGGAACCGGGCACGTACTGCGCGTGCACGAACACCTCCGGGGTGGCACTGTCGGCGACGAGCTTCGAGGCGGGGGAGACGAAGGAGTTCTGGTCGCTGTACGCCCTGCCCGCCCAGGCTGACGCGCTGACCGTCAAGGTGGCCACCTGGCGCCCCTTGCAGGTGCCGCTGTCCTGAGCTCGCTCCTTCATGAGGCGTCGGCCGCTGCTCGGGCGAAGGCGCGAATGAGCGGCGTCTCGGCCGCCGTACGCCAGGCGAACGTCCACCGGCACGGCGGAGCGTCGCGGATCGGGACGAAGGCGAGGCTGGGCCAGGGGTAGAAGGCCGCGGCCTCGGCGGTGACCCCGGCGGTGGCCTGACCCGTGGCGACGGCGCTGAGGGTCTCCTGCCAGGTGGTGACCTTGTGCCCGCGGCGGACGGGACGGCCGGAAGGGGTGTGGTAGGGGTTGAAGATCTCCTCCATGCAGGAGGGGATCGACTGGCCCTCGACCACGGTGCAGTCGCCGAGGTCCTCCAGGCAGATGGAGTCTCGTCCCGCGTAGGGGTGGTCGGCGGAGACCATCAACACCACGTCGGAGGCGTGCGAGGTCGGTCTGACGGTCAGGTCGGGCTCGCGGATCGGCAGCCACAGGTGCGCCACGTCCACCTCGCCCGACTTCAGCAGGTCCAGCGGAGAGGCGGGCTGGATCTCGCGGTGCTGGAGCCGGGCGTTCGGGTGGCGGGCGAGGAACAGGTCGAGAACGTCCTTGATCTGCGTGGAGAGCGGGCCGACCGTGCCGAGGGTCAGGGTGCCCGCGGTGCCGTCGGCGGTGGCCTGAGCGGTCGCGATCCCCTGCGTGATCTGCCGGTGGCCGCTCTTGAGCGCCTGGTACAGCTGCTCACCGAGCGGGGACAGGCGGACCGCTCGGGTGGTGCGGTCGAACAGGGGCGCGCCGATGCGCCGCTCCTGCTTCTTGATCGATTGACTGACGCGGGCGGGGCTGATCCCCAGCCGCTCGGCCGTACGGCTGAAGTGCAGCTCCTCGGCCAGCGTCAGGAAGATCTCGATCTCCCGCATCTCCACGGGCGAGCCTCCGCATTCTTCATCTCAGGGTTAAAGGACGTTACCGGATTCGTCGTAGATGCGAGGCGGCCGGGTGGGAGAGGCTTGGCGCGTTCGAAGGACGTGCGGCTTTGGAGGTTCGGTGCCCGTCGGATATCTGATCCCTGTGGCACTCGTCGCGATCGGGACGCTGTTCGCGCTGCGGCCGCTGCCGGGGTGGAGCGCGCTCGGCCGGGTGAGCTACTTCTTCGGGCTGGCCGCCAACGAACTGCCGTTCGCGGCCTTCTTCTGGCTGCTGCTGGCCCCGACGGCGCTGGCGTTCGCCGAGGGTGACATCCACACGGCGGGCGGCTGGGCCGTCGTCGCCCTGGCCGCCGTGACGACGATCGGGCTCACCGTCATCGCCTACCGCGGCCTGGGGGAACGGGCCAGGATCTGGCGCGCGATGGACGCCGGCCTGGGCGCGGGCTGGCGCGCCGCCATCGACGCCGACCTCGCCGCCGGGCTGCGCCGTCGTCCGCCGTGGGGTCGCATCCTGTTCCTGCCCATCCTCAAGCGCCGCGCGGACGTCCGCCGGGTGGCCGATCTCTCCTACGGCGAAGCAGGCCGGCGCAACCTGCTCGACGTCTACCACCACCGCTCGCGTCCGCAGGGCGCGCCCGTCATGATCCACCTGCACGGCGGCCACTACGACAGCGGCCACAAGAACAGCCAGTCGCTGCCGTTGCTCTACCGGCTCGCCTCCCAGGGCTGGGTGTGCGTCAGCGCCAACTACCGGCTGCGGCCCCAGTCCCAGCACCCGGACCACCTGATCGACCTCAAGAAGGTCATCGCCTGGGTGCGCGAGCACGGCCACGAGTACGGCGCCGACCCCTCGACGCTGTTCGTCGCGGGCAGCTCGGCGGGCGGGCACATGGCGGCGCTGGCCGCGCTCACCCCCAACGACCCCGCCTACCAGCCGGGCTTCGAGCACGCCGACACCTCCGTGACCGGCGCCGTCTACCTGAACGGCTGGTACGGCGCCTACTTCGACGGGAACCCGCTGTCCGCGCCGCTGGCCCACGTCACCGCGGACGCGCCGCCGTTCTTCGTGGCCCACGGCGATCTGGACCCGCTGGTGCCGGTGGCCGAGGCCAGGCACTTCGCCGACCAGCTCCGCCGTACGTCGGCCGCCCCCGTCGTCTACGCCGAGTTGCGTGGCGGCAACCACGCCTTCGACCTGTACCACTCGGTCCGCTTCGAGGCGCTCGTGGACGCCATCGAGGCCTTCACCGCCCGGGTGAGATCGCAGCAGCGGACCCCGCAGCCTTAGCCCTGATCCAGCCGGAGGCGGACGCGGGCTTCCTCGCCGACGCCCTGCTCACGGGCCTGCGATAGCGGCGATCTGGAGCTGAGCGCCGTTCACGCGGCGGGGCGGACGTCCGCGAGGGAGACCGGGGAGAACGTCCGGTCGAGCCGGGTCACCTCCAGCAATCGCAGGACGGCCGGCGTCACCCCCGTCAGCCGGAGGCTGCCGTGGCGGGCGGCCGCCAGGTCGCGCGCGGCCACCAGCGCGGCCAGCCCGCGGGCGTCCATGAAGGTCACCCCGCTGAGGTCGAGGACGAGACGCGTGCCCTGCTCGGCGAGGGCGGCGGCGATCCGGGCGCGGAACCCCGCCTGCGTGGCCAGGTCCAGGTCGCCGGCGACCTTCAGCACCGCCCGCCTGCCCGTGCCAGGCCGCGCCTGAGAAACCATGTCCGTCTCCTTACCTTCGGCGGGCGGCCGGTGGCCGGCGTTCGTCAGCGGAAGCACGATGCCCCCGAAGCGAAGCTACGAGAACGCCGGCCACCGGGATAGGGCCCAAAGTCCCACCTCCGGCAGCCGAAGGACCGGGCCCGGCCGGGCGGCCACGGAACGGACGGCCCTGAGGACCAAGGTCCTTCCAGCGAGGGGCGTACGACACTGACCGGGAGCGGACGCCCGCAGTGGAATGGGGGTGAGACAAGGACGTACACCCCCCACCGAAAGGGAGGCCCGCCATGGCCACCACCATCAACCGGCCCGTGATGGACGTCGCCCCCGTGCAGGCGGCGCGTACCCCGGTCGACTACGTCTGGGCCGTCGCCCGGATCGCGATCGGCTGGATCTTCCTGTGGGCGTTCCTGGACAAGACGTTCGGGTGGGGGTTCGCGACCCCGGCGGGCAAGGCGTGGATCGCGGGCGGCAGCCCGACGACGGGCTTCCTCAAGGGCACCGGCGAGAACGCGCTGGGCGGCCTGTTCTCGGCCCTGGCCGGTCAGGCGTGGGTGGACTGGCTGTTCATGGCCGGCCTGGCCGGCATCGGCCTGGCGCTGGTGCTGGGCGTGGGCACCCGGATCGCGGCGGTCGCCGGCACGCTCATGCTGACCCTGATGTGGGCCGCCGAGCTTCCGCTGGCCAACAACCCGTTCCTGGACGAGCACATCGTCTACGCCATCGTCCTGATCGGCCTGGCCATGACCGGCGCGGGCGGCACGCTCGGGCTGGGCAACCTGCCGATCGTCCGCCGCAACGCCTGGCTCAGGTAGCTCGGACCCGTCACGGGCCCACCCCTCGGCGGAGGGGTGGGCCCGTGGCATTTCAGGTGGGAGCCGCGAGGGTCACCGGCTCACGGCGTCAGCGCTGCAGTGTCAGCACCCCCGGCCGGTAGGGCAGGAGGCCGTAGTCGCCGCCCGAGCTGGGGCTGCGGCCCTGGTAGAGGAGTTGCAGGTTGCACGGGTCGACGGTCATGGTCTGGTCGGCGCCGGTGCGGACCAGCTCGCCGTGGCTGATGTCGTTCGTCCAGGTGGCGCCGCTGTTGGCCTTGCCGGCGAACGGGTTGCCCTCGGTCGCGGCCTGGGGCGTCCAGGAACCGTTCAGGCTGGTGGCGGTGAACGAGCGGAAGTAGCGGCCCTGCGCGCCGATCGCCTCGACGATCATCAGGTACCGGTTCTGGCCCTGGAGCTTGTAGACCTGGACGGCTTCGAACAGGTTGTTCGTCGTGTCGCTCATGACCACGGTCGAGGCCGTGCCGAAACTGCCGGGGAAGTTCCCGATGGGCATGCTCGCCCGGTAGATCTTGCCGTTGTCCCCGGCGAAGAACAGGTACATGTCAGTGTTGTCGCCGATGACCGTCTGGTCGATGGGGCCCGTCCCGGACCCCGAGATGCTGCCGGAGAAGAGCGTCTGCGGCGCCGACCAGCTGTTGGGGTTGGCGGGGTCGGTGGAGGTCCGGTACGAGAAGGCGGGCCCGCCCCACTGGTAGGCGAGCACCCAGACGTTCTTGGGGGCGAAGAAGAAGAGCGTGGGGGCGACGGCGGAGAAGGACATCGTGTTCTGTGTGGCCGAGGCCATGTCGGACCAGTTGGCGAGCGGGCTGAAGCTCATCGACCCCCACTTCGTCCCGGTGTCGTGGGTCGTGGCGTAGACCAGATGCCGCCCGTTGTAGGGGGCGACGGTGAAGTCCTTGAGCGAGACCCAGCCCGCCTTCGGGGTCGCCAGCGGGCCGGTCGAGGTCCAGCGGTAGGTCGAGGGGAGGTCACACATGCCGGGGTTGCCACCGTCCGTCCGTACGAGTTGCCATTGCTGGTTGGCGCCGCCCCAGTCGTCGTACTGGACGATGTTGGCGCCGTCGGCGGTGGAGGCTCCTTGGACCTCCAGGGCCTTGTTGCTGTGGCGGGAGATGAGTCTGACGTAGCCGTCGGGGCTGTCGGTGAGTTTCCATTGCTGGTTGGCGCCGTTGAGGTCGGTCCATTGGACGATGGGGCCGCCGTTGGCGGTGGAGAAGTTGTAGACGTCCAGGACCTTGCCGGAGTGGCGGGATTTGATGCGGTAGTAGCCGCCGCCTGAGTCGACGAACTGCCATTGCTGCTGGTTCTGGTTGTTCCTGGTCCATTGGGTGATGCGGCCGCCGTCGGCGGTGGACAGGTTGTAGACGTCCAGGGCCTTGCCGCTGTTGCGGTTGACCAGGACGTACCAGGCGTTGGTGTCGACGGTGGCCGCGTCGGCGGGCTGGACGGCGACCAGCAGGCTCGCCAGTAACGCGGCCACCGTCGCGAGGACGGTCAGGGGACTGAGTTTCACCATGTGCTCCGATGCCGTGTCAGGGGGTGGTCAGGTCGAAGCGGCGCACGGTGACCGCGCCGCCGAGGGACTTGGTGGCGTAGTTGAAGATGCCGAAGCGGTAACCCATGAAGAACTGCCAGGCGTTGTTCAGCGTGAAGGCCGGGCCGAGGCCCACGAAGGCGCTGCCGTCGGTGCTGTAGGAGAAACGGGCCTGACGGCCGGACCCGGGCCGGATGTCGGCGGTGACCCGCAACCAGATCCGGCCGCCCGGGACGTTCGCGCTCGCCGCCTCGGCGCCGGTGCCGGTGGTCTGCCACGAGCCGTTCATGGTCAGGCCGTTGGTCATCACGACCCGGCTGACGCCGTTGTCGCGTTTGACGCCGATCCAGGCCGACTGGTCGCGCAGCATCGCCAGCCCGGCGCGGTCGCCGTCGGCCATCTGTGAGGGGTCGAGCTCGATCGTCGCCGTCGAGGACGGGCCCTGGATGCGGTGGGTCAGCGTGTTCCGGGCGGCGTAGAGGTCGCCGGTGACGGTCGCGGTCTGCAGGCGCAGGCCGTTGCCGGTGGAGAAGCGGCTGGTGTCGGGGTTGTGGTTCCACTCCCAGCGGGGGCCGAGCGTGGCCGAGGTGAAGGCGTCCGGGCCGATCATGGACGTCACGGTCCGGCTGGTCTGGATGTTCGGCTTCGGGTAGTTCACGCCCCAGCCGCCGTTGACGGTCTGCACGACCGGCCAGTCGCCGGTCCAGGTGATCGGCGCCAGGGCCGGGACGCGTCCGCCGGGGTAGGCGTCGACGAACGCCATGTAGTACCAGTCGCCGTTCTGCGTCTGGACGAGCCCGCCCTGGTGCGGGACGCCGCCGCCGGCGACGGGGCCCGGCAGGTCGAGCAGGACCTGGCGCATCTCGTACGGGCCCCATGGCGAGGTCGAGCGGAGCACGTACTGGCCGTTGGCGGGGCGGGTCAGCCAGATGTAGTAGTAGCCGTTCCGCTTGTAGAAGCGGGACCCTTCCAGGGTGCCGACGTTGCTCGGCGTCTGGAACACCTGCTGCGCGCGCACCTGGCTGAGACCGTCGGCCGAGAGCTGGGCCACGCTGATGGTGCTGTTGCCGTAGGCGACGTACATGGTGTCGTCGGAGTCGACCAGCAGGCCGGCGTCGTAGTAGCAGTTGTTGATCTGTGAGCGCTTGGTCCACGTGCCGTCCACGGCGGAGGCGGTGTAGACGTAGGTCCGGTTGAACTCGACGCAGCCGAGCCAGTAGAAGGTGCCGTTGCCGGGCCGGTAGTTGAAGGCCGAGGCCCAGATGCCCTTCACGTACGCCCGGCCGCCGTTGAGGTCGTAGGCGCCGGAGCCGAAGTCGAGCCTCGGCACGGAATGCCCGGCGTACTCCCAGTCGACCAGGTTGTACGAACGCAGGATCGGCGCGCCCGGCGAGTAGTGCATGGTCGAGGCCGAGTAGTAGTAGGCGTCTCCCACCCGGACGATGTCGCCGTCGGCGAAGTCCTGCCACACGACCGGGTTGGCGTAATTGCCGCCGCCGTTGCCGTTGACCGGGACGAGTTGCCATTGCTGGTTGGCGCCGCCCCAGTCGTCGTACTGGACGATGTCGGCGCCGTCGGCGGTGGAGGCTCCTTGGACCTCCAGGGCCTTGTTGCTGTGGCGGGAGATGAGTCTGACGTAGCCGTCGGGGCTGTCGGTGAGTTTCCATTGCTGGTTGGTGCCGTTGAGGTCGGTCCATTGGACGATGGGGCCGCCGTTGGCGGTGGAGAAGTTGTAGACGTCCAGGACCTTGCCGGAGTGGCGGGATTTGATGCGGTAGTAGCCGCCGCCTGAGTCGACGAACTGCCATTGCTGCTGGTTCTGGTTGTTCCTGGTCCATTGGGTGATGCGGCCGCCGTCGGCGGTGGACAGGTTGTAGACGTCCAGGGCCTTGCCGCTGTTGCGGTTGACCAGGACGTACCAGGCGTTGGTGTCGACCGTCGCGGCCGACGCCTCCTGGGCGATGAGCAGCACGCCCACGAGAAGCAGGGCCGAGACAGCCGCGAGGACACGTCTCACAGGAACCTCCAGAGGTTGTCGTCCGAGCCGTTGTCGTCGGCGAGCACGACCTGCGCGCCCTGGGACGCGCCGGCGACGCCGAGGACCCGCCCGCCGCCCGCGCACTGGACGCGGAAGGCGGCGCCCGACCCGTGGCGCAGCCGCCAGCGATGATCGGCGGTGCCGTTGTCGGCCCACTGCACGACCCGCGACCCGGCGGCGGTGCCCATGTTCTCCACGCCCAGCACCTTCTGGCTGTGGGAGTTGCGCAGCCGCAGGTAGCCGCCGGTGTCGTTGACGGCGGTCCACAGGTGGTCGGCGGTGCCGTTGTCACCCCACTGGACGACGGGCGCGCCGTCGGCCGTGGACATGCCGGTGACCCCGAGCACCATCCCGGTGCCCACGTTCTGCAGGCGCCGCGCGCCGTTCGGCAGGAACCGCCACTGGTTGTCCGGGCTGCCGTCGTCGGCGTCCTGGACCACCTGGGCGCCGTTCGCGGTCGAGCCGTTCAGGATGCCGAGCAGCTTGGAGCTGTGGACGTTGCGGATCTTGATGGAGCCGTCGCCGGCGTCGCTGACCGTCCAGCGGTGGTCGGCGGTGCCGGTGTCGCCCCACTGGAGCACCCGGGCGCCCGCGGCGGTCGACATGTTCTCGACGCCGAGCACCTTGCCGCTGTGCGCGTTGCGGAACCGCAGGGCGTTCCCGTCGACGATCAGGACCCAGTCGTGGTCGGCGGTGCCGCTGTCGGCCCACTGCAGGGCCGCGCCGCCGTCGGCGGTGGACATGTCCCTGATGCCCAGGACGAGCCCGCTGGCCGCGTTGACCAGCCGGAAGCTCGCCGTGCCGGCCCCGCCCTGGACGTTCCAGTAGACGACGTAGTTGTGGCCGGTGGCGTCGTGGAAGGGGCCGAGCCGCACCGGCGCGCCGTCGGCCGTGGCCGTGAAGGCCAGGGAGGAGCCGCCGGTCCGGGTGATCGAGGAGGGGTTCAGGGCCGGGGCCGACGACAGGACGGTGTCGCCGTAGTCGCCCGACAACACGACCGGGCCGTAGGTCACGGCCTGCACGCCGGGGTTGTCCGCGGCGGCCTTCATGACCACCCGCATGGGCAGGCGCACGGTCACGGTGTCGCCGGACGACCACGACCGGGTGAGGCCGGCGTAGCCGCCCGGCGCGGCCGCGATGTCCTGCCGGACCCCGTTGACGCTGATCGTCGCGCCCTGTGTCCAGGCCGGGATCCGGACGCGCATCGTCCACGATCCGCTCACGTCGCCGGTGACCTGCAGCGACGTGGTGTCGCTGACCGGATAGGAGGTGGTCTGGGTGACCGTGATGCCGCGCCGGCTCCAGTCGAGGACGGAGGGCACGAACAGGTTGACGAACAGGGTGGTGTCGTCGTGGAAGTAGATCGAGTCCATGAGCTTGGTGTTGGTCTCGATCCCGGTGCCCTGGCAGCACCAGAACGTGCCGTAGTCCGTGCTCCAGGTGCCGCCGCCCCAGGCCGGTCCGACGCCCCGCCGTCCGCCGGGGTTGAGCGGGGTGAAGTAGGTGACGTGCCCATGCGCGTCGGCCGGGTTCTGCTGGCCGAGGAGATGGTTGAGCAGGGCGTTCTCGTAGTAGTCGAAGTAGTCGGCCCGGTCGGGGGACAGCAGCCACAGCTCCCGGGTCAGCTTGAGCATGTTGTAGGTGTTGCACGCCTCGCCGGTGTCCCTGGTCAGGTAGGAGGCGATCGCGCCGGGCGCGCGGAAGTGCTCGGCCTGGCTGTTGGAGCCGTTCACGTACGTGTGCGCGCCGACCGTGATGGCCCAGGCGTTGACGGCGATGTCGCGGTAGCGGGTGGCGCCCGTCGCCTTGTACTCGCGGGCCGCCCCGATCCACTTGGGCACCTGGGTGTTGGCGTGCAGGCCGTTGAGCCGGTCCTGGTTCGCGGCCAGCGGGTCGAACACGGCCGCGTGGTCGAACCGCTGGGCCGTGGCCAGCCAGCGGGGGTCGCCGGTCGCCTGGTACAGGTCCGTCAGCACGGCGTTCATGCCGCCGAACTCGGTGCCGAGCATGGCCTGCGCCTGGGCGGCGGACAGTCGCGACGTCCGGGCGTCCACCCAGCCCGCCAGGGCGAGCAGCACGGTCCTGGCCTGGGTGTCGCCGGTCAGCCGCCAGACGTCCAGCAGCCCGGCCAGGGTCTTGTGGACGCAGTAGTAGGGCACGTTGCCGTTGGTCAGCGTGCGGTTCTCCAGGGCCGTGAAGTCCGACTCCGGGAAACCGGACAGGTAACCGCCGGTGAACCCGGCGGCCGGGTTGTTCGCCTGGCACTTGGCCAGTTCCGCCACCATGTAGCGCGCCTTGTCGCGGCAGGCGGTGTCACCGAGCACGGCGTACGCCTGCGCCCACGCCGTCAGGAAATGGCCCTGCGCGTGCGACCGGAACGGGAAGCCGGGCGCGTCCCAGCCGCCGTTGGGCGCGGCGCCGCCGGTGGACAGCCGGTGGTTGGCGCGGAAGACGTACAGCAGCCGGTCGACGTCGACGAAGCGCAGGTAGGCGAGGGCGCGGTTCTGGTTGTCCAGCAGGCGGCCGGAGGTCAGCCGGACCTGGCCGAGGTCGAACTCGTAGGCTGAGACGCCGAGGTCGGGCCTGCTCCAGGGGACTGCGGCCAGGGCGGGGGACGCACCGGCCAGCTGACCGACGACGGAGAGCGCGGCGGTCGCGCCCGTGGCCTGGAAGAGCTGACGGCGGCTCAAGGACATGCGTAGCTCCTTGGGATGGGGGGCGGTGAACGGCCGTGGGCCGGTCACGGGGTCAGCAGGTCAGGGCCTTCTTTCGAAAGCCCGTGGCCTGGTCTTTCGGCGTGAGTTGTTAGCGCTAACAACTGGTCGACTCGGTCACCGGGGCTCCTTGGCTGAAGAGGGGTGTTAGCGCTAACATCGTCTTGCCGATGGACTACTCCGTAGTGAGGGAGTACAACCGACGGTCCGTTCCGGTGTCAATGAGGGGATTGCCGGCCGAGCCGGGCTTCGTCCTGTGCGTGCCTTCCCGCCTGGAGTTCTCTCTCCACGGAGACGGCCCGTCGCCATGAAAGTTTCACGGGCGTCACCCGGGACCCCTTCCCCGGCCTCGCCGGGCCGGGGGAGGGGTGGTCAGCGGGCGAGGTCGCGCCGGGGCGCCGGGCCCCGGCGCGACGGGCGGGCGACGCTCACGCGGCGCCCGCGTTGTAGGTCCACTTCTGGTTGCTGCCGCCCCAGCAGGTGTACAGCTGCAGCCCCGTGCCGTTGCCGGTGCCGCCGCCCACGGCGTCCAGGCACAGCCCGGACTGCACGCCCACGATCGTGCCGTCGGTGTTGACGCGCCATTTCTGGTTGTCGCCGCCCCAGCAGGAGTAGATCTGGATCTTGGCGCCGTTGCCCGTGCCTCCGGCGTCCAGGCACTTGTTGCCGTAGACCTTCAGTTCCCCTGCCGAGGTCTGGGTCCACTGCTGGTTGCTCTGGCCGTTGCAGTCCCAGAGCTGGACGGCCGTGCCGTCGGTGGTGCTGGAGCTGGGCACGTCCACGCAGCGGCCGGCGGCCGTGCTCCTGATCTGCCCCGCGCCGCCGCCGGGCGGCGGCGACGTGCCGCCGCCGTTCAGCGCGTTGAGCACCGCCGTGTAGGCGGCCTTCTTGTTGCCGTTGCCGTCGAAGAGCAGCGCGGCGGCGCCGGAGCCGAGCCAGGAGTCGGTGTCGCGCACGCCCCAGGTGGTGATGCCGGCGCACCGCGGCACCGCCAGGCAGTCGTTGACGACGCTGGCGTACGTGGTGGCCGAGCCGCCCTGGATGTCCAGCTCGGTGATCTGCACGTCCACGCCGAGCGCGGCGAAGCTCTGGATGGTCGTGCGGTAGTTGCTGTTGTACGGGCTGTTGCCGTTGAAGTGCGACTGCAGGCCGACGCAGTCGATCGGCACGCCCCGCGCCTTGAAGTCCTTGACCATGTTGTAGACGCCCTGCGTCTTGGCCCAGGTCCAGTTGTCGATGTTGTAGTCGTTGTAGCACAGCTTGGCGGCCGGGTCGGCGGCGCGCGCGGTGCGGAAGGCCACCTCGATCCAGTCGTTGCCGGTGCGCTGGAGGTTGGAGTCGCGCCGGCCGCCGCCGCTGTCGGCGTAGGCCTCGTTGACCACGTCCCAGGCGTAGATCTTGCCCTTGTAGTGGGACATGACGCCGTTGATGTGGTCGATCATCGCCTGGCGCAGCGAGCTGCCCGACAACGACTGCATCCAGCCGGGCTGCTGGGAGTGCCAGGCCAGGGTGTGGCCGCGAACCCGCTTGCCGTTCTGCACGGCCCAGTTGTAGACCCGGTCGCCGTTGGTGAAGGTGAACTGCCCCCGGTTGGGCTCGGTGGCGTCGATCTTCATCTCGTTCTCGGCCGTCACCATGGTGAACTCGCGGTTGGCGATCGTCGTGTAGGCGGAGTCGCCGAGTTTGCCCGCGGCGATGGCGGTGCCGAAGTAGCGGCCGCTCTGCGCGGCGGCCGCGCCGAGCGTGCTCGCCGCGGCATCGGCCGGAATCGCCGTCGCCAGGGCCGTGAGCAGGCCGAGCGCGCCGAGTGCGCCGGTGATCAGCGCCCGGCGGCGCGCGCCGGGCGGCCGTCCGGCGGTCGGTGGGGACATGGCGTTGACACGCATGCTGGAGCCTCCGTACGCGAATCATGGGGGGAAGGTCGTGCGGACGCACTTCGGAGGGATGCGCCCAGGGCGTTCGGGAGCGGATGGGAGAGCCGGGCTCGGGCACTCAGTGTGTGGATCTCGCCGAAAGTTGTCAAGATTCTGGTAAAACTTTCGGAGCCGTCTTGCTGGTGTGGGCATGTCATCCTGGGCCGCTACCTGTCGAAAGTTTTCGGCCGACGGGTCGTGAAAGTTTCACGGGGACGGGTGGCGGCCGGTCCGAGGTGGGAGCGCGTTTTCGGCCGCTTCGGGCTTCGGGGCTCTTGACGGGGTCGTCCAGCTCGTATTTCCTCCGTCCCACCGGCACCGCGACTTGTTGGCGTTAACACACGAACGGGCGGAACCATGAAGCGAAACTCCGACGTCACCATCACGGGGACGCAGTCCGGGCTGTGCCTGGACGCCGTCGGCCACGCGGTCCGGCCCGAGCCGCGCCGAGGGCCGTCGCTCAGGAGGGCGGCGCGAACGGGGCCGCGACGTCGGTGACGTGTTCCGCCGGGGCCGCCGTCTCCCGGTTCGGGTGGTAGATCTCGCGCATGGACAGCGCCGGGGCCAGCCCGTGGTCGTCCAGCCAGGCTTTGAGCGTGTCGTACGCCGGCAGGATCGCCGGGTAGTGCGACCGCTCCTTGCTGACCTCGACGTACGCGGCCCGGTGGGACGGCTCCAGCCGGACGCCGATCCGGCCGGCGGGCTCGATCGGGCTCCCGGTCGGCAGGCACACCTCCACCGGGCCGTTCGAGTCCTCGCCCACCGTGCCGTGGAAGACGGCGAACGGCGGCCCGGACAGGCAGCCGCCGGCCGCCCCCAGGTGGGCGAAGAGCGCGGCCGAGGCGTCCGTGATGAAGTCCGCCAGGCCGGAGGCGCGCGCATGGCCGTGGATGAAGATCACGCGCTGCTCGGGCACGTCCCGCAGGCGCACCTCGTACGCGGGGGTCGCCTCCTCCAGGAAGACCTGCCGGATGTAGGCCAGCAGCGACTGACGTGCCCGCCACTGCTCCTCGCGGTGACTCCAGTGCTTCGCGATGGCCTCGACCGCCGCGGGGCCGTCCAGCCGCAGCACCCTGCCGACCTCGGCGAGGGGCATGTCGATGGCGCGCAGCAGCGTGATGCGCCGGGCCACGGCGAGCTGCGCCCGGCCGTAACGGCGGAAACCGGTGCGCGGATCGACCTCGGCGGGCGGCAGCAGCCCCTTGGCGTCGTAGAGCCGCAGCGCCTTGAGCGTCAGGTTGGACCGCGCGGCGAACTGTCCAGTGGTCATCAGATCGGACACCGCCCGAGTATGGACCCTGCCCCTGGGGCGGACACAAACGACCCGGATCACAACCCCGGGCCGGCCACCGAGTCCCTTGCGGGGGTGGGCGTCCTGAAGTGGCGGCGGCTGGGTGATCTGTCGGTTTCGCGGTATCGGTCGGGCTCGGCAGGCATGCTGGGACTGTGCGGGTGATCCACATCGTGTCGTGTGCCGTCGCCAGCGTCCTGCTGCTGGGCCTCGGCGGGCTGCCGGGCGAGACCATGACGACGGCGGGGAAGTCCTCCTACCCCTGGCGTCCGGCGGGATGGGGGACGCCGGTGACGGCGTGCTGGTCGGCTGACCCGGCCGAGAAAGCGACCACGTCATGGACGGCCGGTCTTCACAGCGACGGCCCGTTTCACGGTGACGGCCGGACATGTCTGACCCGGACGATGCCGGGCACCGTGCGGGCCAGCACGCCGGCGATGTGGTCGGCCTGCTGCCGGGACGGCCCGCGCAGCTCGGCCACGCCGTCGCGGACGGCGACGTCCCAGGTGGGGCCCGCCGGGTACTGCTCGCGCAACGCGGCCTCGACCGCATGGCGCAGGTCTTCGTCGGGGCGGGCGAGCATGGCCATCAGGTCACGGCGGCTGACCATCCCGGCGATCCGGCCGCCGGTCACGACGGGCAGGCTCTTGACCCGCTCGCGGACCATGAGATCGATGGCGACGGTGACGTCGGTGGTCTCGGTGACCGTGACGACGTCGCGGCTCATGACGTCCATGACCTGGCGGGGCGGCGGCTCGTCGGCCGGCGCGGCCGGGCGGACGGTCGCGCGGGGATCGGGCTCGAACTCCCCCCGTAGCAGGTCCAGTTCGCTGACCACGCCGACGAGCCGCCCGTCGTCGCCGACGACGGGCGCGGCGGTGATGTCGTGGCCGTGCAGGACCCGCACGGCTCGCCGCACCGGATCGGTGTCGCGGACGGTGACGGCCGGGCCGCTCATGACCTCGCGGACGAGCATCGCTGTCTGGCCTCCCACTCGCAGTCGTCGGTCTTCCAGGTCAGCTTGCCACGACGGTCGCCCCACGGCCCGCTCCGCGCGGGGTGGCGGCCTCGTGGCTCTCCCATCACAACGCGGGACGCGGCCGGGCCGGTAGGGCCGGAAGTCCCGAACGAGATCCGTGCCGCCACCCGACCCCCGGAACGGACTTAGGGTCATGGGCATGGCCGACCCCATTCTCGTGCTGAACACGGGATCCTCCTCCATCAAGTACGAGCTCGTCGATCCGCACACCCGCGAGCGCGCCGCCCGAGGGCTGGTCGAGCGCATCGGCGAGGACCGCGGGCGGATCACGCACCACGGCGGGGACGGGCCGCCGTACGTCCGGGAACGTCCCTTCCCCAGCCACGGGGACGGGCTGGAGGCGATGCTGGCGGCGTTCGCCGCTGCCGGGCCCGAGCCGGCGCCGGTCGCGGTCGGGCACCGGGTGGTGCACGGCGGCACCCGGTTCACCGAAGCGGTGCTCATCGACGACGACGTCATCGCCGCGATCGAGGAGCTGGCCCCGCTCGCGCCCCTGCACAACCCGGTCAACCTGACCGGCATCCGGCTGGCGCTCAAGGTGTTCCCTGACGTGCCGCAGGTGGCCGTGTTCGACACCGCGTTCCACCGCACGCTGCCGCCCGAGGCGTACACGTACGCGGTGCCGCGCGAGTGGCGGGCGCGGGGCGTGCGGCGCTTCGGCTTCCACGGCACCTCGTGCGCGTACGTCTCCCGCCGCGCCGCCGCCGTCCTGGGCCGCGACCTCGCCGGGCTCAACCTGATCGTGCTCCACCTCGGCAACGGCGCCAGCGCCACCGCGATCTCCGGCGGGCGCAGCGTCGACACCTCCATGGGCATGACGCCGCTGGAAGGGCTGGTCATGGGCACCCGCTCGGGCGACGTCGACCCGGCCCTGGCCGCGTACCTGGCCCGCACCGGCGGCCTGGACGCCCAGCAGGTGGAGCACGAGCTCAGCCACCGCGGCGGCCTGCTCGCGCTCACCGGGTCCGGCGACATGCGCCAGGTACGCGCCCGCGACGACGACGAGGCCAGGCTGGCCCTGGAGATCTACACCCGGCGCATCCGCAAGTACGTCGGCGCCTACCACGCGCTGCTCGGCTGCCGGGTGGACGCGATCGTGCTCACCGGCGGCGTCGGCGAGCACGACGCCGCCACCCGCGCCGCCTGCCTGGCGGGGCTGGAGCGGCTCGGCATCGCGGTGGACCCCGTGCTCAACGCCGCGGGGGCGTCCGGCGAGCGCGCGGTGTCCCTGCCCGGCGCCGAGGTGCCCGTGCTCGTCATCCCCACCGACGAGGAGTGGGAGATCGCCCACCAGACGCTCGCGCGGCTGACGTCCTCCTGACCGGACCGGGCCGCGCTACGCGCCTTTGTCGGTGTTCCGGTTGAACGTCGGGAGCGTGGTCAGGTCACGGGCGGCGGCCAGGTGGGAGGCGAAGTTCGGGTCGAGTAACCCCAGGAGGAGCACGACGGCCCAGGCCACGACGGCGATCATGGCGCCGTCGTCGAAGGGGGCCGGGAGCCTGAGGCCCAGCCGGTCGGCGGTCACCAGGCCGGCCACCGGGAGCAGGGCGATGACCAGGGTCCGGACGGTCTCCAGGACGCGGGCGTGCCACGTCCGGCGGGTCTCCTCCGGGGTGGCGTCGCGGGTGGGGAGCCGGTCGTACTCGCCCGTGATGACCGTGCGGGTCAGCTCGGCGACGCGGGTGCGGAGGTCGTCGTAGGCGGTCGGGGACGGCAGCGCCACCCACAACTGGAGGTCGATGACGGCCCTGGACGCCTCGACCGCGCGGGCGCGGACCACGGCCCTGGTCAGCGGCGTCCCGCCCCGGGCGGCGGTCGGGATGCCGACCCGCAGCAGGAAGGAGACCTTGCCCAGGAGAGCGAGGATCTCCCTGCGCGTCCCCGGCGGGAGCTGCCCGCGGCGGTCGGGCTCGGCGCGGGCCAGGATGGCCGCCAGCTGCTCGAAGAGCGGCTCGGTGGGCGAGGCGCGGGACTCGCGGTCCCACTGCCACATCACCGCCTTGACCGGGATCATCCCGAGGACCAGGGCGCAGCAGACGGTGCCGATGCTCTGGGGGATCGGCATCCATCCCCGGCTCGCCAGGTCCACCGCCCACGCCGGGCCGGTGGCGTGGCGGAGGTACAGGGCGGCCGGGAAGCAGCCGATTCCCAGCATGGTGATCAGCGGGTCGAGAAGGTAGCGGAAGAGCGGGCGATGCCGCCGGTTCTCGATCCAGACGGAGACCCAGATGAAGACCGTGAGACCCACGACGGCCAGGAAGATCTTCGGCACGGAGGTGACGGAGAACACCGAGACCACGAAGACGACGGCCGCGCCGAGCATGGGCAGCAGGACCCAGGCGGCCACGCAGTCCTCGACGTGCTTGCGCCGCACCGACCACCGGGCGGTGGACGCGGCCACCGCCCGGTAGCGGCCGCGCAGGAGCGCCGGGTCGTCGGCGGGATCCAGGCTCCGAGCGAAGATGGGCCAGGTGCCGTCCAGCTTCTTGGCCAGGGCGAACATCTCCGCCAGCTGGGGTTTTTCCAGCAGGTCGCCGGTGCGGGCGGGAGCGGCGGGCGCTGAGACGGGGGGAACCGCTTCTTCGGTCATGAGGACGTCCTCACGTTGAGCGGGCTACTGCGCGAGGAGGGGGCGCTCATCGACACTACAGAGCGTGGGGAGGGTGAGCCGATGGCGTGACCGGATCGTGCCAGATCGTCTCCCCGCGACGCCGATGAGGACCAACGGCCCTGCCGGGCGGGACTTCCTCCTCCGGCGCCGCGCCGCCGCCCGTAGGAGCCTGAGGGTGAGAGCTTCGACCGGTGAAGGAGATGCGCGATGAGCACTCACATCGTCGTCGGTGTGGACGGGTCCGTCCCGGCGACCGGAGCGGTGGAATGGGCGGCCGCCGACGCGCGGCGGCGGGGCCTGGACCTGCGTCTCGTGCACGTCGGCCCGCAGTGGCTGCACGAAGCGAACGCCGAGCACTGCGCCCGCCTGCTGGAGGAGGCCGCCGACCGGGCCCGCGCGCTGGCCGGCGACGTCAAGGTGACGACGGAGCTGCTGTCCGGGAACGTGGCCGGGGAGCTGATCCGCGAGTCGGCGACGGCCGGCGGAGTGGTGCTGGGCAGCCGGGGGCTCGGCGGGTTCGCCGGGATGACGGTCGGCTCGGTGAGCCTGGCGGTGGCCGGGCACGCGTCCGGGCCGGTCGTGGTCGTCCGCGCCCCCGCCGCCCCCGCCGAGCACGGCAGGGTGGTGGTGGGCTACGACGGGTCGCAGGACGCGCAGGCGGCCATGGAGTACGCCGTCGAGCAGGCCAGGGCCCGCGGCGCCCGGCTGCACGTGGTCTCGGCCTGGCAGATGCCCGTCTTCTCCCCGTACGCGGTCACGTACAACAGCCTGATCGAGGACCTGATGCGCGAGGAGACCGGCGCGGCGCGCGAGCGGGTCGTGCCCTGGCGGGAGGCCAACCCGGACCTGGTCATCACCGACGAGCAGCCGTGCGCCCACCCGGTCACCGCCCTGATGCAGGCGGCCGGATCGGCCGACCTGGTCGTCGTGGGCTCGCGCGGCCGGGGCGGGTTCGCCTCCGCCGTGCTCGGCTCGGTCAGCCACGGCGTGCTGCACCACGTGACCTGCCCGGTCGCCGTGGTCCGGCCGGACGCGGAGGAGCGGTCATGAACGGGTCGCCGACGGCTGGACAGGTCATGAACGGGTCGCCGACGGCGGGACAGGTCATGAGCCGGGTCCTGGTGGCCGTCAAGGCCGAGGAGTCGCCGCTGATGGCGTGGGAGCTGATGCGCCGGGCCGGCGTGCACCACCTGCCGGTCCTCGACGGAGGGCGGCTGCTGGGCATCCTGACCAGGGAGTGCCTGGCCGCGTCCTGGTCCGGCGGGCCGCAGGAGCAGGCCGGCCGCGAGGTGCGGGACCTGCTCGGCGGCGCGCGCACGCCCCGGGTGGGGCCGGACACCCCGCTGAGCAGGGTCGCCGCCGCCATGCTGGACGCCGACGTGGACGCCGTGCCCGTGCTGTCCGACGACGGCCTGGTGGGCCTGATCACCGCCCGGGACGTCCTGTCGGCGGTCGCCGGACGGATCGAGCCGCGGCCCGAGCCGAGCGAGGTGGTGACCGGGATGTTCCACCTCGAACCCATCCTGCCGGAACGGCGGGAGGCGTGAGATGAAGGCACTGGTCGTCTACGAGTCCATGTACGGCAACACCGAGCGGATCGCCCAGGCCGTGGCCGAGGGGCTGGCCACCCGGATGCGGGCCGAGGTGGCGGAGGTCGGCTCGGCCCCCGCGCACGTGGGGGACGAGGTCACCCTCCTGGTGGTGGGCGGCCCGACGCACGCCTTCTCCATGAGCCGGGCCTCCACCCGCGAGTCCGCCGCCCAGCAGGCCGCCGGGCCGCTGGTGTCGCGCGGCAGGGGCGTGCGCGAGTGGCTGGCCACGCTCGGCACGTCGTCGGCCGGGCTCTGCTCGGCGGCGTTCGACACCCGCGTGGCCAAGCCCCGCCTGCCGGGCTCGGCGGGCCGGGCGGTCGCCAAGCGGCTGCGCCGCCTCGGCGTCCGGCTCGCCGTGCCGCCGTGCAGCTTCTACGTGACCGGGACGCAGGGGCCGCTGGTGCCGGGCGAGCTGGAGCGGGCCAGGCAGTGGGGCGAGAGCCTGGCGGCGTCCTTCCCGGTCCCCGCGTCCTGACGGCCCGCTGAGAACGGCGCCCGGCGGTTTCCGCCGGGCGCCGTTCTCAGTCCTGCGCGGGCGTCGGGGACGGGTGCAGGATCCGGTCCAGGCGGGCGGCGGCGTAGCCCAGCGTGGACAGTGCGACGACGACCAGCAGATCACCCGGCGACAGCGGCCGGGTGCCGAGCAGCTCGCGCAGCGGCGGCAGGTAGATCCCGGCCAGCTGCAGGACGAACGCGCCGCCCACGGCGAGCAGCAACATCGGGTTGGCCAGGGTGCCGGGGCGGGTCCGGGTGCCCAGCGCCACGCCGAGCTGGGTGGCGCCGAGGGCGAAGAAGGCCATGCTCTGCCACGGCCGCCCGGTCATCGACCCCCAGACGGCGACGCCCAGGGTGACGGCCGTGAGCACCACGGCGATGCGGACGACCCGCTGCCACAGGCCCGCCCCCATGATGCTCTGACCCGGCGGACGCGGCGGCTGCGACATGGTTCCCGGCACCGTCGGCTCCCCGCCCAGCGCCACGCCGGGCAGGCCGTGGGTGAGCAGGTTGATCCACAGGATCTGCGCGGGCAGCAGCGGCAGCGGCAACCCGAGGAACGGGCCCAGCACCATCACCGCGATCTCCGCCGCGCCGCCCGACAGGCCGTAGACCAGGAACCGGCGGATGTTGGCGTAGACCCGGCGGCCCTCCTCGACGGCCGCCACGACGGTGTCCAGGTTGTCGTCGGCGAGCACGAGGTCGGCGGCCTGCCGGGCCACCTCGGTGCCGCGCCTGCCCATGGCCACCCCGATGTCGGCGCGGCGCAGCGCGGGGCCGTCGTTGACGCCGTCGCCGGTCATCGCCAGGACCTCGCCCCGGGTGCGCAGGCTCTCGATGATGTCGAGTTTCTGCTCGGGGGTGGCCCGCGCGTAGACGCCGGCCGGACCGTTGTCGAATGCGCCGGGTTCGCGGCAGTCGACGACCCGGTCGCCGACGCGGATGATGCCGAGGTCGGCGGCGACCGCGCGGGCGGTGCCCGGATGGTCGCCGGTGATGAGGACCGTCCTGATGCCGGCCCGCGCGCAGTCGGCCACGGCCGCGGCCGCCGCCTCACGTGGCGGGTCGAGGATCGCGACCAGCCCGAGCAGCCTCAGCCCGTCCTCCCGCACGGGATGCGGGACGGCGTCGAGGTCGGCGGCGGCGACCGCCAGCACGCGGTAGCCGTCCCGGGCGAACCGGTCGGCGCGTTCGGCGGCGCGGGCCGGCAGCTCCGGGTCGTCGGTCAGCACGTCCGGGCGCAGCAGCGCCTCCGGGGCGCCCTTGCAGATCAGGCGGACGCCGCCGCCCGGCAGCAGGTGCACCGTGCTCATCCGCTTGCGGTCGCTGTCGAAGGGCAGCTCGGCGATTCTGGGGAACCGTTCCTGGAGGCCCGCGCGGTCGAGGCCGAGCCGGGCGGCGGCGGCCAGCAGCGCGGCCTCGGTGGGGTCGCCCAGCGCCGTCCATTCCTCCCCGCTCTCCTGGGGCGGGCGCAGGCGGGCGTCGTTGCACAGCGCCGCGGCGGTCAGCAGTTCGGCGAACTCGTCCGGGTCCCGGCCGGGGGCGAGGCCGCCGTCGGGCGCGTAGCCGGAGCCGGTGACCGCGGCCTCGGCCGCCGGGGTCCACAGGTGCCGGGCGACCATCCGGCCCTCGGTGAGGGTGCCCGTCTTGTCGGTGGCGAGCACGGTCACCGAGCCCAGCGTCTCCACGGCGGGCAGGTTGCGGACGAGCGCGTCACGGGCCGCCATCCGGCGGGCGCCCAGGGCCAGGCTCAGGGTCACGACCGCGGGCAGCGACTCGGGCACGGCGGCGACCACCAGGCTGATCGCGGTCACCACCATCAGCTCGACCGGCTGGCCGCGGACCAGGCCCAGGACCAGCACCAGCGCCGACAGCAGCACCGCGACACCGGCCAGCAGCCGGCCGACCCCGACCAGGCGGCGCTGCAGCGGCGTGAGCCCGGCGCCCTTGACCATGAGGGAGGCGATGCGCCCGCTCGCGCTCGCCGCGCCGATCGCGGTGACCACCGCCCGGCCCCTGCCGCGGGCCACGACGGTGCCCGAGGAGACCGCCGCGCCCGCGTCCTTGTCCACCGGGACCGACTCGCCCGTCAGCGCCGACTCGTCGACCAGCAGTGACGCCGACTCCACCACCTCGGCGTCGGCCGGGACGATGTCGCCCTCGGCGAGCACCAGCAGATCTCCGACCACGACGTCACCGGCCGGGATCTGCCGCTGGTGGCCGTCGCGCACCACGCGGGCCTCCGGGGTGGCCAGCTCGGCCAGGGCCGTGATGGCGCGGTCGGCGCGCACCTCCTGCGTCACGCCGACGGCCGTGTTGACCACGATGACCAGCGCGATCACCGCGGCGTCCGTCCAGTCGCCGGTGCCGACGGTCAGCGCCGCCGCGATCAGCAGCACGATGATCAGCGGATCGCGGAGCTGGGTGACGACGCGCCGCCACAGCGGGGTGGGCGGTTTGCGCGGGAGCAGGTTGGGGCCGTCGCGTTCCAGGCGGACGGCTGCCTCCGCCGATGACAGGCCAGAGGACGAGGGCGTCACGTGGGTGTCCTTCCTGCCCGCGGTGGCCCTCGGGCCGGCGGAGTCGCTGCGAGGTGTCTTCAGGATCTAGTCTTCGCCCTGCTCAGGGCGGTAAACGTGCAGGTCTCCCCGCCCCTCCAGCCTCCGGAGACCAGCCGGACGGCGGCAGGGCCGAAAGTCACCGCAAGCGGGGCTTTCGGCCCTGTTCCGCCCCGGTCGCGCGGGCGGATCGTGGAGATATGAGCATTCGCCTGATCGTGGCCGGGACCGACGGCACCGAGGACTGCGCGGCCGCGCTGCTATGGGCCGCCGACGAGGCGGCCCGTCGCGGGACGCGGCTGGTCGTGGTGCACGCCTGGGAGCCCTCGATCGAGCACAGGGCGCCGTACGCGCCCTGCCCGTCCCGGCCCGCCGGGTTCGAGGAGGCGCGCGCGAGCGCCGCGCTCGATCAGGCGGTGGCCCTGGTCATGGACCGGTTCCCCGGCGTCGCCGTCGAGGCGCGGCTCGTGCGGGGCCGCCCGGAGACGGCGCTCGCGGACCAGGCGCGCGGGGCCGGCCTGCTGGTGCTCGGTTCCGCCGCGCGGCCCGCCGGGGACGGGCGGCTGGGCGCGGTGCTGCTGTCGTGCCTGCGGCTGCCGCCGTGTCCCGTGGTCGTGGTGCAGGGCGCGGCGACGGACGGGGGGACGCCGTCGAGGCCGCCCGCGTTCGCCGGACGGCATCGGGGAAGGCCCTTCGGCCCTGGCCCGGCCGACCTTCGGCTCTGCGAGGGACGGCGGGAGGCCGGGTCTCATGGGAGGTGACGAAGGAGGGAACATCATGATCGTTGTTGGAGTCGACGGCTCGGCGGCCTCGCGCGCCGCCGTCGCATGGGCCGCGGACGACGCCTTCCGCATGCGGCTGCCGCTGCGGATCGTGCACGCCGTGGACCGCACGCCGTACCAGATCCGCCGGTTCTCCCCGGGCTGGGCGCCCGACCTGCCGGCGGACGAGGGCGAGCGGATCCTGCGGGAGGCCGAGGCGCTGGCCCGGGAACGGCAGCCGTCCGTCGAGGTCACGACGCAGGACGTCGAAGGCCTGCCGGCGGTCGTGCTGCGCGGGCAGGAGAAGGAGGCCGCCGAGATCGTGCTCGGCAGCCGCGGCCTCGGCGGGTTCGCCGGCGCGCTGCTGGGCTCGGTCAGCACGCACGTCGCCGGGCACGCCCGCTGCCCCGTCGTGGTGGTCCGTGGCGACCGGCAGCAGGTGCGCGGCGAGGTGGTGGCCGGGGTGGACGACTCGCCGGAGTGCGAGCCCGCCCTGGCCCACGCCTTCGAGCAGGCCCGGCTGCGGGCCGCCACGCTGCGGGTGCTGCACGCCTGGCAGCTGCCCGTGCACGCGTTCGCGCCGGAGGCCGCCTACGCCATGGACGAGGTCCGCGCCGCACAGCAGCAGGTCGTCGACGATCGGGTGAACGTGTTCGCCGCCGACTACCCCGAGGTCGTCGTCGTGCGGGAGACTCCGTCGGCGCACCCCGTGGACGCGCTCACCGCGGCCTCCGACCACGCCGACCTGCTGGTGGTGGGGTCGCACGGGCGCGGCGGGCTGGGGTCGGCGCTGCTCGGGTCGATCAGCCGCGGCGTGCTGCACCACGCCCGCTGCCCGGTGGCGGTCGTCCGGCCGCGGGACTGACGGCACGTCGCCGCGTCGGCGCGGGCGTCGGATGGGCGTTGGGACGGGCGTGGAGCGCCTTTGCCTTTGTCTTGGCGACGGGACGGTTACCAGAACCAGGGGGAGGCCGGGCGGGACGGCTCGGACAGTGACATGACCGGAGAGGGCGGGCTGGACGTCGCGGTCGCGGCCGCGCTGCCGGTCGACGACGTCATGGCCCGGCTGGGCGGCACCGGCGGCGGCCTGAGCCAGGCCGAGGCGGAGCGCCGCCTGGCCGCCGTCGGCCCCAACTCCCTGCGCACCCACCGGGCCCGGCGGGTCGCGGTGCTGGCCCGCCAGCTGCGCTCGCCCCTGCTGATCCTGCTGGCGGTCACCGCCGCCGCGTCGTTCTTCCTCGGCGAGTCGACGGACGCGATCATCATCGGCGTGATCCTGACGGTGTCGGTCGGGCTGGGCTTCTTCAACGAGTACCGGGCGGAGAAGGCCGCCGAGGCGCTGCACTCCCAGATCCGGCACCGCTGCCTGGCCCTGCGGGACGGCGGTCCCCGGCTGGTGGACGTGGTCACGCTGGTCCCGGGCGACGTCGTCACGCTGCGGCTGGGCGACATCGTCCCGGCCGATCTGCGGCTGGTGTCGTCGGCGGGGCTGGAGTGCGAGGAGTCGGTGCTGACCGGCGAGTCGCTGCCGGTGGCCAAGGCCGTCGAGCCCGTCGGCCCGGACCGCGCGCTGGCCGAGCTGGCCAGTTGCGCGCTGATGGGCACCGTCGTGCACGCCGGGTCCGGCACCGGCGTGGTGGTGGCCACCGCCGGACGGACCGAGTTCGGGCGCATCGCGCTCAGGCTCGGCGACCGTCATCCGGACACCGAGTTCCAGATCGGGCTGCGCCGGTTCTCCATGCTGCTGGTGCGCGTCGCCGCCGCGCTCACCGCCGGGATCTTCGTCGTCAACCTCGTGCTGCACCGCCCGGTGCTGGACGCGCTGCTGTTCTCGCTGGCGATCGCCGTCGGCATCTCCCCGCAGCTCCTGCCCGCCGTGGTCTCGACCAGCCTGGCCGCCGGCACCCACCGGCTGGCCCGGCACCGGGTGCTGGTCAAGCGGCTGGTCTGCATCGAGGACCTGGGCGACGTCGACGTGCTGTTCACCGACAAGACCGGAACCCTGACCGAGGGGCGGATCAGCTTCACGCGCTCACTCGGGCCGGACGGCAGCCCCGACGACCGCGTCCTGGAGCTGGGCCTGCTCTGCAACGAGGCCGTCGTCAGCGGCCAGGACGGGGAACCGGGCCACTCGGCGAGCGGCAACCCCCTGGACGTCGCCCTGTGGGACGCGCCCGCCGCCGCCGCGCTCCGGCCCGGACCGCCCGGCCGGCGGCTGGCCGTCGTGCCCTTCGACCACGAACGCAGAACCGCCTCCGTCCTGGTCGAGGACGACGACGGCCGGATGATCGTCACCAAGGGCGCTCCGGAGGCCGTGCTGGCGCGCTGCACCCCGGTCGCCGACCGGGCCAGGGCCGTGCTGGAGGCCGAGTTCGCCGCCGGCAACCGGGTGGTGGCGGTGGCCACCCGGCGGCTGACCGGCGACGCCGCCCGCCGGACGACCCTCAGCCAGGCCGACGAGCACGACCTCGCCTTCCGCGGCCTGCTGGTCTTCCTCGACCCGCCCAAGGCCGGCGTCGAGCAGGCGCTGCGCCGCCTGGCCGGCCTCGGCATCACCGTCAAGGTGCTCACCGGGGACAACCCCGCGGTCGCGGCCAAGCTGTGCGCCGATCTCGGCCTGCCCGGCGGGCGGGTGCTGACCGGCCAGGACGTCGAGGCCGCCGACGACTCCCGGCTGGCCGCGCTCATCGAGCAGGCCGTCGTGTTCGCCCGGGTCAGCCCCGAGCACAAGGCGCGCATCGTGCGGGCCCAGCGGCGCAACGGCCTGGACGTGGCCTTCCTCGGCGACGGCGTCAACGACGCGCTCGCGCTGCACGCCGCCGACGTGGGCATCTCCGTCGACGCGGCCACCGACGTCGCCAAGGACGCCGCCGACGTGCTGCTGCTGGAGAAGGACCTCGCCATCCTGGCCGACGGCGTCATCCAGGGCCGGCAGATCTTCGCCAACACCATGAAGTACGTGCTGATGGGGACGTCCAGCAACTTCGGCAACATGTTCTCCGCCGCCGCGGCCTCGGCGTTCCTGCCGTTCCTGCCGATGCTGCCGTCCCAGATCCTGCTCAACAACCTGCTCTACGACTCCAGCCAGCTCGCCATCCCCACCGACAACGTCGATCCCGAGCAGCTGCGGCGCCCGTCCCGGTGGGACGTGGCGTCCATCCGGCGGTTCATGTTGTTCTTCGGGCCGGTCAGCTCGCTGTTCGACTTCGCCACCTTCGCCGTCATGCTCGGCGTCCTGCACGCCGGGCCGCCGCTGTTCCGCACCGGCTGGTTCGTCGAGTCCCTGGCCACCCAGGTATTGGTGGTCTTCGCGATCAGGACCAGGCGGGTGCCGTTCTTCCGCAGCCGTCCGAGCCTGCCCCTGACGGTCGCCGCCCTGAGCGTCGTGGTGCTCGGCGCGGTCATCCCGGTCACCCCGCTCGCCGGCGCCCTGGGCTTCCAGCCGCTGCCCGGCCCGTTCTTCGCGGTGCTGGGCCTGATGGTGGTCGCCTACCTGGCCCTCGTCGAGCTGGCCAAGCGCCGTTTCTACCGGGCGGCGCCGGAGACCCTGGCCGGCGGCGGGCGCACCGCCGCCCATCCGACGCACCGCAGGGCCCACCGGTTCAGCACGGTGGCCGCCGCCCTCGCCGCCGGACGTCCGCCCTCCGCCCCCCGAGAAGGGGACCAAGGTCCCTAGGGCGCGGGAGCGCAGCCGGAAATCATCGTCATCATGACGACGATGCAGCACATCGATGCCTACTGGCGCGCGGCGAACTACCTGTCCGTGGGGCAGATCTACCTGCTGGACAACCCGCTGCTCACCGAGCCGCTGCGCCCCGAGCACGTCAAGCCGCGGCTGCTCGGCCACTGGGGCACCACCCCGGGCCTGAACTTCTGCTTCGCCCACCTCAACCGGATCATCGCCGAACGCCGGCAGGACATGATCTACGTCGCCGGTCCCGGCCACGGCGGGCCCGCCGCCGTCGCGCACGCCTGGCTGGAGGGCTCCTACTCGGAGAAGTACCCCGAGGTCTCCCAGGACGCCGCCGGGATGCGCCGGCTGTTCCGGCAGTTCTCCTTCCCCGGCGGCATCCCCAGCCACGTCGCGCCCGAGACGCCCGGCTCCATCCACGAGGGCGGCGAGCTGGGATACTCGCTCGCGCACGCGTTCGGCGCGGCCTTCGACAACCCGCGCCTGGTGGTCGCCTGCGTCGTCGGCGACGGCGAGGCCGAGACCGGCCCGCTGGCCGCGAGCTGGCACTCCAACAAGCTGCTGGACCCCTACCGCGACGGCGTCGTCCTGCCGATCCTGCACCTGAACGGCTACAAGATCGCCAACCCGACCGTGCTGGCCCGCATCCCCCAGGACGAGCTGGTCAAGCTCATGGAGGGGTACGGCTACCGCCCCCACCTCGTCGGCCCCGACCACGAAGAGATGGCGCGCACGCTCGACACCGTCTTCGACGAGATCGCCGCCTACAAGGAAGGCCGCCTGGAACGCCTCCCCATGATCGTCCTGCGCACGCCGAAGGGCTGGACCGGCCCGCGCGAGGTGGACGGCAAGCCGGTCGAGGGCACCTGGCGGGCCCACCAGGTGCCGCTGTCGGGCGTCCGCGACAACCCGGCGCACCTGGCCATGCTGGAGGAGTGGATGCGCTCGTACCGGCCGCAGGAGCTGTTCGACGCCGAGGGCCGCCCGGCGCCCGTCCTGCTGGGGACGGTCCCCGAGGGGCCGCTGCGGATGAGCGCGAACCCGCACGCCAACGGCGGCGAGCTGCTGCGCCCGCTGGCGCTGCCCGACTTCCGCGACCACGCGGTGGAGGTCAAGTCGCCCGCGGCGCAGTCGACCGAGCCGACCCGGGTGCTGGGCGCCTTCCTGCGGGACGTGATCGCCGCCAACCCGCACGACTTCCGGCTGATGGGCCCGGACGAGACCGCCTCCAACCGGCTGCAGGCCGTCTTCGAGACGACCACGCGCGCCTGGAACGCCGAGGTCGAGCCCACGGACGAGAACCTGGCGCCGGGCGGCCGGGTGATGGAGGTGCTCAGCGAGCACCTGTGCCAGGGCTGGCTGGAGGGCTACCTGCTGACCGGCCGGCACGGCCTGTTCAACTGCTACGAGGCGTTCATCCACATCATCGACGCCATGTTCAACCAGCACGCCAAATGGCTGCAGTCGGCGAAGAGGATCCCCTGGCGGCGGCCCGTCGCCTCGCTCAACTACCTGCTCTCGTCGCACGTGTGGCGGCAGGACCACAACGGCTTCAGCCACCAGGACCCCGGCTTCCTCGACGTCGTGGTCAACAAGAAGGCCGAGGTCGTGCGGGTCTACCTGCCGCCGGACGCCAACACCCTGCTGTCGGTGGCCGACCACTGCCTGCGCTCGCGCGACTACGTCAACGTGATCGTGGCGGGCAAGCAGCCGGTGCTGGACCTGTTCACCATGGACGAGGCCGTCGCCCACTGCACCCGCGGCCTCGGCGTCCTGCCCTGGGCGTCCTCGGACGAGGGGGCCGAGCCGGACGTCGTGCTGGCCTGCGCGGGCGACGTGCCCACCCTGGAGACGCTGGCCGCCGCGGCGATCCTGCGCGAGCACCTGCCGGAGCTGAAGGTGCGGGTGGTCAACGTGGTGGATCTGATGCGGCTGCAACCGCCGTCGGAACACCCCCACGGCATGCCGGACGCCGAGTTCGATGCCCTGTTCACCGTGGACCGGCCGATCATCTTCAACTTCCACGGCTACCCCTCGCTCATCCACCGCCTCACCTACCGCCGCACCGGGCACGCCAACATCCATGTGCGCGGCTACAAGGAGGAGGGCACCACGACCACGCCGTTCGACATGGCCATGCTCAACGACATCGACCGCTACCACCTGGTCATCGACGTCATCGACCGGGTGCCCGGCCTGGGCGCCACCCAGGCGCACCTGCGCCAGCGCATGGCCGACGCCCGGCTGGCGGCCCGCGCCCACACCCGCGAGCACGGCGAGGACGCCCCCGCCGTCCGCGACTGGACCTGGTGACGCGCGAAGGACGCCGGCCCGCGCGGCCGGAAAAGGAGGGCCAAGGTCCCGTCAAGACGGGCCGCCGCACCACGGGTGGCCGGCCTCGCGGGACCGAGGCTGACTTTCAGCGACGTCTGAAGGGATCACGGACATGGATCGCATCGTGCTCGGCTACGACGGCTCGGACTTCTCCGTCCAGGCCCTGGACTGGGCGCTGGACGAGGCCGAGCTCAGGAACCTGCCGCTGACCGTCGTCCACGCCTGGCAATGGCCGTACGGCGAGGCGGAGGAGGAGGCCAAGGCCCACCTGCGCAAGGCGGCCGAGCACGTCCTGTGGCACGGCGCCGAGTGCGCCCGCTCCACCAGCTCGGGCGTCCGCGTGGAGACCGACCTGTACGAGGGCCCGGCCGCCCAGCGGCTGGTGGAGCTGTCCGCCGACGCCACGCTCGTCGTGGTCGGCTCGCGGGGGCTGAGCGCGCTGCCCCGGGTGGTGGTCGGTTCGGTGGCCGGGTACGCCGCCGCGCACGCCGAGTGCCCGGTGATCGTCGTACGCGGGCCGGGGCCGCTGCCCAAGGCCACCCGTCCCGGCCCGGTCGTCCTGGCCGAGCGGGAGCCGGACGCGGCGGTCGTCGAGTTCGCGTTCGCCGAGGCGGCCCTGCGCGGGCTGCCGCTCGCGGCCTCCGCCGACCTGGGGGAGTGGGCGGCTCGCCGTCCGGAGGTCCAGGTCGAGCAGGGTGAGCCTCACGAGCGGGCGACGCTGGTCGTGGTCGGCCGGCCGCGGGCCGCGCATCTCGGCACCGCGAGTTCACTGCCGCAGCACGCGCCCTGCCCGGTCGCGGTGGTGCCGGGCGACCGCCCCTGAGCTCCCCGCGTCACCCGGACGCGGGCGGCAGCCGCGGGTTCAGCACGGCCGCGGGCGCCACCGCGACCGGGCACCTGGACTCCAGCAGGGCGGCCTGCGTCACCGCTCCGAGCAGCAGGCAGGGAGGGGCCTCGTTCCCCCGGTTGCCGAGCACGAGGAGCGTGGCGTCCTTGGAGGCCTCGATCAGCACGCGCTGGGGGCGTTCGGTCAGGAACTCGGTGACCACCGTCACCTCGGGGCGTCTGCGGGCCAGGTGGGAGACGACCTCGCGGAAGCGGTTCTCCGCGCCCTTGCGCAGCGCGTGCGAGTCCACGAAGGGCAGCGGCTCCTGCCAGGACGACGACCCGCAGTCGGCCCAGCAGCACAGGGCCGTCACGGTGCCCTCGCGCAGGGCGGCCTCGTCCAGGGCGAGGTCGAAGGCGGCCAGGCTGGCGGGTGAGCCGTCCAGGCCGGCCACGATCCTGACGTCCTGGCGGGTGGGCGGCTGGAGCGGCGGCCGGACGACCACGACCGGCGTGACGCTGTGCGCGGGCACCTGGACGGCGGCCGACCCCACCTGAAGCCCCTCGAACCCGCCCTGCCCGCGCGATCCGAGCACCGTCAGCTCCGCCTCGCGCGCGGCCTCCAGCAACACCGCCGAGGGGGTGCCCCGGCCCAGGAGCGGCTGCACGTCCAGCTCCGGCGCCAGCTCCCTGGCCCGCCGGACGCCCTCGTCCACGACGCCGAGCGCCACCGGTTCGACGTGCCGCATGATCTCCTGGGCGACGGGTCTGGGGGCGTAGGGCCAGTGCAGGGCGTGGCAGACCAGGACGGGCAGCCCGCGCAGGCGCGCGTCGGCGACCGCCCAGTGCAGCGCGTGGCGGCTCTCGGTCGAGTCGTCGTACCCGACGAGCACGGGCCGGCCGGCGTGGGCGTCGATCACTGCCGCCTCCGGGAGCGGATTCTGTCCGGTTACCTGCGCGGATGAGCCTTCCCTGGACCGGCGGGACGAGCCCCACAGGGGAGGAAAGTCTTGGCCTAGCCTGCTTGCCCGTCGCGCGCCGGGTCCCGAAGTTGGAGGGGACAGCGGCGACTTTTGGTGTGTTTGCGCCCCTTGTATCCGTTATGGCGGGTATGGGGACGTCGAAGGCGCGAAGGAGGGAAGATGCGCGGACGGATCGTGGCCGCGGTGGACGGCTCCGCGTCATCGACCGCCGCGGTGGAATGGGCCGCCGGCGACGCCCAGCGCAGAGGGCTGCCGCTCCGGCTCGTGCACGTGTGCGAGCAGTGGGTGCTCGGCGTGGACGGCGCCCGGTACTGCCTGGGCGCGCTGGAGGCGGCCGCCGGCCGGGCCCGCGCGATCGGCGGGGGCGTCGAGGTCACAGCCGAGATGCTGGCGGGCAACGTGATCGACGCGCTGATCGTCGAATCGGCCACGGCCGACAGCCTGGTGCTGGGCAGCAGGGGCATGGGCGGCTTCGCCGGCATGGTGCTGGGGTCGGTGGGCCGGGCGGTGGCCGGGCACGCCGCGGGGACCGTCGTGGTCGTCCGCGGGGTGGTCGCCGTCCGGCACGACCTGGTGGTGGCCGGCGACGACGGCTCGGCGGGGTCCCGCCAGGCCATGGCGTACGCCGTCGAGCAGGCCCGTGCGCGCCGCGCCCGCCTGCACGTGGTCTACGCCTGGCAGGCGCCCGCGGTCTCGCCGTACTGGGCGGCCTACAGCCACCTGCTGGCCGACTCCTTCCAGGAGGAGGCGAGGGCGGCCCAGGCGCGGGTGAACCCGTGCCGGAGCGAGAACCCCGACGTCGAGATCACCGACGAGCAGGTGCGCGGGCACCCCGTGGCCGCGCTCACCGAGGCGGCCGCCGCCGCGGACCTCGTCGTGGTCGGCTCGCGCGGACGGGGCGGCTTCTCCTCCGCGGTGCTCGGCTCGGTGAGCCACGGCGTGCTGCATCACGCGGCCTGCCCGGTGGCGGTGGTACGGCCGCGCGCGGAGAAGGGATGACGGGACCGGAGGTGTTCGGAGTGTCGGACGAGGGGGCGTCATGGCCGGTGTGATCGTGGTGGGAGCCGACGGCTCGGCCCCCGCCGCCGCGGCGGTCGGCTGGGCCGCCGACGACGCCGCGCGGACGGGCGCGCAGCTGCGGATCGTGCACGCCCTGGACCGGCAGCCGTACGCCGTCACCAGGTTCCCCGACTACGGCCAGGGCAACTACCTGCTGCTGGCGGCGGCCAAGGTGCTGGAGGCGGCCGAGACCGCCGCGCGCGCCCGGCAGCCGTCGGTGCGGCTGCACGCCGAGGTCGTCGAGGGGACGCCCGCGGCCGTCCTGCTGGATCAGGCGCGGCAGGCGGACGAGCTGGTCATCGGCAACCGGGGGCTGGGCGGTTTCGCCGGCGCGCTGCTGGGATCGGTGACCACGCACGTGGCCGGGCACGCCGCCTGTCCCGTGGTGGTGGTGCGCGCCGAGGGCGGCGGGCCGGTCGGCGAGATCGGCGTCGGGATCGGCGACTCCGACGTCTGCCAGCCGGCCATCGGCTACGCCTTCGAGCAGGCCAGGCTGCGCGGCGCCCGGCTGCGCCTGATCCGCGCCTGGCAGATCCCCGTGCACGCCTTCGCCCCCGAGATCGCCTACGACCTGGACGAGGTCCGCGCCGCCCAGCACGAGGCGGTCCGCGCCCGGACGGCCGGATGGCGGGAGAGGTGTCCCGAGGTGACGGTCGTGGAGGACGTCCAGAGCGCGCATCCGGTCGAGGCGCTCACCGGCGCCCCCTGCGATCTGATCGTGGTGGGTTCCCACGGGCGGGGCACGTTCGGCTCGCTGGTGCTCGGCTCGGTCAGCAGGGGAGTGCTGCACCACGCCCGCTGCGCCGTCGCGGTGGTCCGCCCGTAGAGGTCGTCCCTGGTCAGGAGGGTCGAGAAGCATGCAAGCTGGAAGTATGAGGCAAACCCTGCGCTTCGGACGGGTGGCGGGCATCCCCGTCGGCGCTCACTGGTCCGCGCTGGCCATCGTCACGCTCGTGGCGGTGGGATTGGGCTCCGGGGTCCTGGCCGTCGCCGCCCCGGGCGCGGGCCGGACGACGTACTGGGTCGCCGGCGCGCTCACGGGACTGTTGCTCATGGTGTCCCTGCTCGCGCACGAGCTGGCGCACGCGCTGGTGGCCAAGCGGTGCGGCATGGAGGTGGAGTCCGTCACCCTCTGGGCGCTGGGCGGCGTCACGCAGTTCCGCGACGAGGCGCGGACGCCCGGGGCCGAGGTGGTGACGGCGGCCGCCGGCCCCGCCGCGAGCCTGCTGCTGGGCGGTCTCGCCCTCGGAGTCACGGCCGTGCTGCCGCCGGGCGTGCCCAGGGCCGCCGCGGCGTGGCTGGCCATGATGAACCTCGTCCTGGGCGTGTTCAACCTGCTGCCCGGCAGCCCGCTCGACGGCGGGCGGGTGCTGCACGGCCTGATGTGGAGCCGCCACGGCGACCGCGCCCGCGCCGACGCCGGCGCCGCGCGGGCCGGTTACGCGATCGGCATGGCGCTGACCTTCACCGGGTTCGTCGTGATCTGGGTGTGGAACCCGCTGGGCGGGATGTGGGTGGTGATCACCGGCTGGTACATCGCGGGCGCCGCCCGCGGCGAGATCATGAGCAGGGCGGCCCGGCGCGGCCTCGGGGGAGTGCTGGTGCGGGACGTCATGACGGCCACGCCGGACCTGGCCCCCGCGTGGCTGACCGTGCAGGGGCTGGTCGACGCGGTGGTGCTCGGCTCGCACCAGTCCGTCTTCCCCGTCGTGGGGCTCGACGGGGCGCCGCTCGGCGTGGTCTCGCTGGAGACCCTGCTCGCCGTGCCCGCCGAGCGCAGGGGGGACACCAGGGTGGAGACGCTGGTCGCCGCCCAGAAGCCGCCGCGCATCCTGTCGCCGGACGACGACGCGGCCGCCCTGCTGGAACGTCCGTCCCGGGTGGGCGGGCTGTCGGCGGTGGTCGTCGAGGGCGGCGCGGTCACCGGCATGATCACCGACGCCGACCTCGGCAGGGCGCTGCAACAGGCGCTGCTGCGGCCCGCCGCCCCCGTGTGACGCGGGTCCACGGCGGCGGCCGGCTCACAGGCCGTGGATCCGGCGGCCGGTGACCTGGTGCGGCACGACCCGGATGTAGAGATGACGCTCCCCGCCCGCCCAGGGCGTGACGCCCGCGTCGGCCAGCTTGGCGACCTCGTCCTCGGGCACGTGGTGGGCGGGCCCCTGGATCAGCACGCTCCAGCCCTCCTTGCGCACCTCGTCGATCCGGTCCACCTGGAAGCCGATCATGATGTCCACGCCCTCCAGACCGGTGCGCAGGTCCTGGTCCATGGGCCCGCCGCGGGACGTGCGGAACAGCACGGCGCCCTCGTGCAGCCGGTAGTTGACGGGCAGCACCGTGGGCCCGTGCGAGCCGTTGAACGCGATCCGCCCGATCCCGCCCGGCGCGACCAGGCGCAGGCACTCCTCGGGGTCGAGGACCTCCAGGACCGGCTCGTCCGGGCCGGCGCCGGGGCCCGGCGGGCGGTCGCGGCCACCGCCCAGCAGGTCCTGCGGGGTCGTCTCCAGGGCGGTGGCCAGGCGGGTCACCGTGTTCCTGTCCGGGATGCCGAGGTGGCCCTCCAGGTACGCGACGTACCCGGGAGACATGTCGGCGCGCTCGGCCAGCTGGTCGACGGTGAGGCCCAGCCGGTCGCGGTGGTGAGCCACCCGGCGTCCGAAGTCGCCACTGTTCGTCATGATCATCTCTCTCTCCGTGAGGACGAGGCCCGCACCGCCCGGCACGGGGACGCCGTCGACCCGCGTGCCGTCGTGGCCGGCCTCGATGGTGATCCGGCGTCCGCGGAACAGGACCGGCAACGAGAGCGTGCCGAGCCGTCCGGGCAGCAGAGGGTCGAGGAACAGGCCCTCGGGCCTCGGCTCCAGGCCCAGGTAGCAGCGTTGCAGCATGTCCACCGTCCCGGCCATCGCGCCCAGGTGCACGCCTTCGGCGGTGGTGCCGCCCTGGACGTCGTGCACGTCCCCGACCAGCGCCTCGGCGAAGAACTGCCAGGAGCGCGCCCGGTCGCAGCGCGACAACACCCAGGCGTGCACGACGGCGCTCAGCGTGGAGCCGTGGCTGGTGCGGTCGAGGTAGTAGGCGGTCGTGCGCGGGATCAGGCCGGGGTCGGCCGGGTAGCCGAGCCCGTCGAGGATCGCCAGCAGCTCGTCGGCGCCCAGCAGGTAGAACAGCATCAGCGTGTCGGCCTGCTTGGACGCCTTGTAGCGGTTCACGTCGTCGCCGTCGGCCTCCAGGGCGCGGTCGAGGCGGCGGACGCCCGCGTACCGCTCCCAGTCCAGCTCGGCGAGCCCGGCGTAGCCGGTGAACTGGCTGATGACGCCGTCGTGGAAGTCGACCCGCATGCGGTGGGTGACGTCCTCCCACCGCGCCGCCTCCCGCGCGCCGGCCACGCCGAGCCGGAGGGCGTGCCGCAGCAGCCACACGGTCATGACGTTGGTGTAGGCGTTGTTGGCCAGGCCCGGCTCGGCGGCGCCCGGGTAGGCGGTGTGGTACTCGTCCGGGCCCATGACGCCGCGGATCTCGTACCGGCCGGAGACGGGGTCGAGCACGGCCAGCGAGGCGAAGAACCGCGCGATGGCGATCAGCAGGTCGGCGCACCACGACGGCATGGAGCCGGTGGCCAGGCGGTACTGCCACACGTTGTAGGCGATGGCGAGGCCGACGTGGCGCTGCAGGTGGGAGACGTCCGGCAGCCAGCGTCCCGAGGCGGGGTTGAGGTGGTAGGTCTGGGTCTCCTCCTGGCCGTCGCTGCCGCTCTGCCAGGGGAACATCGCGCCCTCGTACCCGGCCGACCGGGCGGCCGCGCGGGCCTCGAGCAGGCGGCGCCACCGGTAGCGCAGCAGGCCGCGGGAGATCTCGGGGAAGCGCAGGTTGAGCCAGGGCAGGACGAACAGCTCGTCCCAGAACACGTGCCCCCGGTACGCCTCGCCGTGCAGGCCGCGCGCCGGCACCCCGGCGTCGAGGTCGGCGGTGTGCGGCGACAGGGTCTGGAGCAGGTGGAAGATGTGCAGGTGGACGATCTGCGACAGCTCCGGCCCGTCCACGTTCAGCTCGGCCCGTTCCCACAGCCGCTCCCAGGCCGCGGCGTGCGCCGCCAGCAGCTCGGCGAAGCCCGGGGCCGTGGCCGCGCGGCGCAGGGCGGCCGACAGCGGGTCGTGCACGGCTGGGTCGCGCGAGGTCAGCAGGGCGACGACCTTCGTGAACGTCACCGGCGTGCCCTCGGTCACCGTCAGCACGTGCTCGCTGGCGACGTGGTCGGGCTCCATGGAGGGCGAGCCGGGGGAGGGGGCGTCGGCGCGGGCGGCGAGCGCGACGGTGACGCGGGAGGCGCGGGTGGTCGCGGTCAGCCAGGTCAGTCCGTCGCGGTGGCCCGTGGCGTGCTCCGTCAGGTGGTCGCCGCGCAGGTCGCGGTAGCGTTCGACGCCGCTGTTGGTGACGCGCCCGTCCAGCCCGGCGCGGACGCGCAGCGGGCCCGACCAGTTCTCCGCGGTGAAGGTCGTCTCCAGGGCGGCCAGGGCGGGATCGGCCATGGAGACCAGGCGGCGTTGCCGCACCCGGGTGACCCGGCCCCGCGCGTCGCGCCAGCGCAGCTCCCGCCGCAGCACCCCGTGGCGCAGGTCGAGCTCCTGGGTGTAGCCGAGCAGGTCGGCCAGCTCCGGGCTGAACCAGTCCTGGCCGGGCGTGGCGAAGCCGAGCGGCAGCCAGTCGGGCAGGTTGACCAGGTCCTCGTTGACGACCGTCCGGCCGCCCACCTGCGAGGCCAGACGGTCGTAGCAGCCCGCGTGGTAGGTGCCGGGCGTGCGGATCCGGCCCTCGGGCGTGGCGCCGCGCGTGGCGAAGCGGCCGTTGCCGAGCGTGCACAGCGCCTCCCGCAGCCCGGCCGAGCCCGGGGCGAATCCCTCGTAGGTGAGCGTCCACGGGTTCATCACGCCGAGGACGCTACCCACCTGCCCTCCCCCCAAGACAGGGACGTTGGTCACTTCCCCTGGTGCCGTACGACACTGATCCGGGCCCGATGGCGTTCCGGACCCGGCGGGGGCGTCGAGAATGAGTGTCATGACACGAGCTGTGTACGTCGCCGCCGGCGAAGCGGGAAGCAACAAGGGGACCGTCGCCCTGGGCCTGGTCGAGCTGCTGTCCCGGCAGGTGGGAAGCGTGGGCGTGTTCCGCCCGGTGGTACGGGCCGGACGCGAGGACGGCCTGGTCAACACCATCCGCAGCCGGTTCCAGCTCGCCCTGCCCTACGAGGCGTGCGCGGGGGTCACCTATGACGAGGTGCACGCCGACGTCGAGCGGGCGGCCGGCGACATCGTGGCCCGCTTCCGCGCGCTGGCCCGGCGCTGCGACGCGGTCGTGGTGGTCGGCACCGACTACACCGACGTGGGCGCGCCGACGGAGTTCGGGTTCAACGCCCGGCTGGCCGCCGATTTGGGCACTCCCGTGATCAACGTGGTGAGCGGCAGGGGCCGGACGGCCGCCCGCACCGCCGCGGCGGTCGAGGTGTCCTCCAGGGAGCTGGCCCACCATCACGCCCAGGAGCTCGCGGTCGTGGTCACCCGCTCGACCGGCGGGCCGCTCGCGTTCAGCCATGCGACGCCCGTGTTCGTGCTGCCGGAGACCCCTTCGCTGCGGGCGCCGACGGTCGCCGACCTGCTCGACGCGTGCGACGGCTGGTTCTTCCTCGGCGAGCGCGACGGGCTCGGCCGGGAGGCGAGCGCGCTGATGGTGGGCGCGATGTCGCTGCCCGGCATCCTGGAGCGTCTCACCGAGGGCGCGGCGGTGATCATCCCGTCCGACCGGGCCGCCGCGCTGCTGCCCGGCCTGATCGCCGCGCACACCTCGCCGGGCTTCCCGGCCCTGTCGGCGGTGGTGCTCACCGGCGGCACGGAGCTGCCCGGCTCGGTGGAACGGCTGCTGCGCGGCATGGAGATCCCGCTGCCGGTGATCGCCACCGGTCACGACACGTTCGACACCGCGACCCGGCTGTCGGCCGTGGAGGGGCGGTTCACGCCCGAGGCGGGCGGCAAGATCGACGCGGCGCTGCGCCTGTTCGCCGAGCACGTCGACGGCCCGCTGCTGCTGGAACGGCTGGACATCGCCAAGACCGACGTCGTCACGCCGCTGATGTTCGAGTACGAGCTGCTGGACCGGGCCCGCGCCCGGCGCAGGCACATCGTGCTGCCCGAGGGCGAGGAGCCGCGCATCCTGCGCGCGGCCGACATCCTGCTGCGCCGGGACGTGGCCGACCTCACCCTGCTCGGCGACGCCGAACGCATCAGGGTCCAGGCCGCCCAGCTCGGTCTCGACCTGGCCGCGGCCAGGGTGCTCAGCCCGTTCGACCCGGAGCTGCGCGAGCGGTTCGCGCACGCCTACGCCGAGGCGCGGGCGCACCGGGGGATGACCGTCGAGCTGGCCCGCGACACCGTCACCGACGTCTCCTACTTCGGCACGCTCATGGTCCACGCCGGCCTGGCCGACGGCATGGTCTCCGGCGCGACGCACACCACCGCGCACACGATCAGGCCGGCGTTCGAGATCCTGCGGCTCGGGCTGGTCTCCAGCGTGTTCTTCATGTGCCTGGCCGACCGGGTCCTGGTCTACGGCGACTGCGCGGTCAACCCCGACCCCACCGCCGAGCAGCTCGCCGACATCGCGATCGCCTCGGCCCGCACCGCGGCGATGTTCGGCGTCGAGCCCAGGATCGCGATGTTGTCGTACTCGACGGGCACCTCGGGCGCGGGCGCCGAGGTCGACAAGGTGCGCGCCGCCACCGAGCTGGTGCGTCAGCGCCGCCCGGACCTCCAGGTGGAAGGGCCGATCCAGTACGACGCCGCGGTGGACCCGGCCGTGGCGCGGGCCAAGATGCCCGGCAGCCAGGTGGCCGGGCACGCCACCGTCTTCGTGGTGCCCGACCTGAACACCGGCAACAACCTGTACAAGGCCGTCCAGCGCAGCGCGGGGGCGGTCGCGGTGGGGCCGGTGCTGCAGGGGCTGCGCCGGCCGGTCAACGACCTGTCCAGGGGCGCCACCGTGGCCGACATCGTCACCACCGTGGCGGTCACGGCCGCCCAGGTGCGCGACGAGCCGGCGTCCTCCGGCCCGTCAGCCGGCGCCTGAGGCGCGCCACCGGCGGGCGGCGAGGACGGCGGCCAGCACCGCCACGACCCCCGCCCACGTGGCCGGATGGCTCCAGACGGCGGCGCCGGCCTGCTGGACGAGCACGAACACGCCCATGACGACGACGAACCAGCCGAACGCCGTGCGCAGCGCGTCCTGCGGGATGCGGCCCGCGAGCCGGCCGCCGGCCAGGCTGCCGATCACCGCGGACGCCGTCACGATCAGGGCGAGCCGCCAGTCGATCGCGACGCCCGCCAGGTGCCCGGCGAGGCCGGCGAACGACTTCATCGCGATGACGAGCAGCGAGGTGCCGACCGCGACGCCCATCGGCAGCCCGCCCAGCAGGGCGAGCGCCGGGACGACGAGGAAGCCGCCGCCGGAGCCGACCAGCCCCGTCACCGCCCCGACGACCAGGCCCTCCGCCGCGATGTGCGGCAGCGGCAGGTCGCCGTGGGCGGGCCGCGCCCGCTTCCTGGGGTTGCGGGGCCTGCGCAGCATCGCGACCGCCGTGGCCAGCATCATCAGGGCGAAGGCGACGAGCAGCGCCGTGCCGGGGACGTACTCGGCCAGGCGTCCGCCGCCGTACGCGCCGGCCATGCTGAACGCGCCGAAGAGCAGCCCGGTCCGCCAGCGGATCCGCCGGGCCCGCGCGTGCGGGACCAGCGCGGCCAGGCTGGTGACGCCGACGACGAACAGCGAGGTGGCGATCGCCTCCTTGGTGTCCTGCCCGGCCAGGTAGACCAGGATCGGCACGGTCAGGATCGAGCCGCCGCCGCCCAGCACGCCGAGGCTGACCCCGACGAGCAGCGACGCCGCGACGATCAGCACGGTCACGGGGTGCTCCGCAGCTCCGCGAGCACCGTGCGGATGTCGGTGCGCGGCCCGCGGTTGTAGGGCAGCCGGGACAGCAGGACGCCCATGGCACAGGAGTTGCTGACGGCCGCGTACGTCAGGCCCGCGCCGATCGCGGTGCCGATCAGGTGCGCGCCGGGCAGGAAGATCCCGGCCAGACCGGTGACCAGGACGACGGAACCGGCCACGAGCCGCACCTGGCGCTCGATGTCCCACCGCTCGGGCCCCCGCTCCAGGGACGCGCCGGCCGTCTCCCACGCGACGATGCCGCCCTCCAGGACGCGCAGGTTCGGCAGCCCGGCCTCGGCGAGGGCCTGCCCGGCCTGCGCGGCCCGCGCCCCGGAGCGGCAGACGAGCACGACGTCCTCGTCCAGGTGGGCCAGCAGCTCGGCCCGGTGCTCGCGCAGGGTGTTCAGCGGCACGTTGTACGAGCCGGGGATGTGCGCCGTGCGGAACTCGCCGGGCGTGCGCACGTCGAGCAGGCGCGGCGCCCGCCCTTCCTGGACGAGCCGCTGCAGCACGGTGGGGGTGAGGACGGAGGAGGTGTTCATGGGTCTTTCCTTCGCCGATACCTCTGGGGGTATCGAGTAGACATGCGTATGGGACGGGGGAAAGGGGACAGTTCGGTCAGACGCCGGCCGGCTCGGCCGACAGGGCCCACGCGGCGTAGCCGCCGAGCACGTCGGAGACGTCCTGGAAGCCGCGGTGCCGCAGCAGGCTCGCCGCGACGGAGGAGCGGTGACCACCCGCGCAGTGCAGCACGACGGGCCGGTCGGCGGGCAGCTCGCCGCTGCGCGCGGGCAGCTCGCTCAGCGGGATGTGCAGCGCGGCGTCGATGAAGCCGTTCGCCTCGCGCTCGCCCGCGGTGCGCACGTCCACGACGACGGGCGGGGCGTCGCCGGCGAGCGCGGCGCGCAACTGCGCGGCGGTCAGGCGGCTGGCCGGGGCGACCTCGGAGGCGAGGGCCACCAGCGCGTCGTCGGGGTTGCGCAGGTAGCCCGCGACGCGGTCGAAGCCGATCCGGGCCAGGCGGGTGACGACCTCCTCCTCGCGGTTCTGCGGCGCCATGACGACCAGCTCGGCGTCCGGGTCGAGCACGGTGCCCGCCTGCTCGGCGAAGCGCCCGTCGGCGGGCACGTTCACCGCGCCGCGCAGGTGCCCGGCGGCGAAGTCCTGCGGGTCGCGGGCGTCCACCACGACCGTGCCGGCGGCCCTCAGTTCAGTGAACCCGTCGAGGGTCAGCGGCACGGGCGCCGCCGAGGCGTCGTAGCGGGCGCGGTCCCTGCGGTTGAGATCGGCGTCGTAGGCGAAGTAGCCGGGGGCGGCGGGCTGCCCGGCGGTGACGAGCGCGACGAAGGTCTCGCGGTCCATCGGCGCGCACGCGTAGTTGGTGGCCCGCTGCTCGCCGATGGTCGACTGCTTCTCGGCCGAGAGGTTCTTGCCGCAGGCCGAGCCGGCGCCGTGCGCGGGGAAGACCCGCACCGCGTCGGGCAGGCCCATGAGCCTGTTCTGCACGCTGTCGTACAACATCGCGCCCAGTTCCCCGGGGGTGACGCCGACGGAGGCGAGCAGGTCGGGGCGGCCGACGTCGCCGATGAACAGGGCGTCGCCGGTCAGCACCCCGTACGGGACGGGGTCCTCGGCGTGCTCGTAGACCAGGACGCTGATCGACTCCGGGGTGTGGCCGGGCGTCTCCATGATCTCCAGGGTGACGTCGCCGAGGGAGATGCGCTCGCCGTCGCCGAGCTTGCGGATGGGGTACTCGGTCTCGGCGCGGCGGCCGTAGCCGATCCAGGCGCCGGTGCTGTCGGCCAGCTCCAGGTGGCCGGCGACGAAGTCGGCGTGGAAGTGGGTGTTGACGACGCCGACGACGGTCAGGCCGTGCGCGCGGGCGTCGGCCAGGTACTCGGAGACGTCCCGCCGCGGGTCGACGACCACCGCGCGGCCGGTCCCCTCGTCGGCGATCATGTACGACGCCTGCGAGAGGCAGTCCAGGTAGTACTGGGTGAAGAACACGGCAATCCCTTCGTGAGGAACGCGGCCAGTGGGTTGATACCCCGGGGGGTATCACCTGTCCGACAGTAGGTTCTCCGCGGAGAGGATGTCAAATACCCCCTGTGGTATTGCCCAGGATACCTGGGGGGGTATGGTGACCTGGACATATCCACCCGGCAATCCAGGCGCGAAGGGACCTTCGCCGTGCAGAACACCTCCGCTCCCGCCCCGGCCGGCCGACCCCCCGTACGCCTGGGGCTCCGGGCGAACGCCCTGCAGTTCTCGCTGCTGGTCGTCGTCAACATCGCCGTCGGCGGCCTGGTGGGCCTCGAACGCACCACCGTGCCCCTCATCGGCACCCACGCCTTCGGCCTGACCAGCGACCTCGCCGTCTTCTCCTTCATCGTCGCCTTCGGGCTCACCAAGGCGGTCACCAACCTGGCCGCCGGAGCGCTGACGGCCCGGTTCCGCCGCAAGCAGCTCCTGGTGGCCGGCTGGCTGATCGGGATCCCCGTCCCGTTCGTCCTGGCCTGGGCGCCCTCCTGGGGGTGGATCGTGGCCGCGAACGTCCTGCTCGGCCTCAACCAGGGCCTGACCTGGTCGATGACCGTCAACATGAAGATCGACCTGGTCGGGCCCGCGCGGCGGGGGCTGGCCACCGGCCTCAACGAGGCCGCCGGGTACACCGCCGTCGGCGCCACCGCCCTGCTCACCGGCTACCTCGCCACCCGTCACGGCCTGCGCCCCGTCCCCGAGCTCGTCGGCGTCGTCTTCGTGGCGGCCGGGCTGGCCCTGGCCCTGGCCGTCCGCGACACCGCCGCCCACGTGGCACTCGAACTCGACCGGCACCCCCGGCCCGCCGGCGGGGACATCGGTCCGGCGGCCGCGTTCGCCCGCACGTCCTGGCGCGACCGCTCGCTGCGCGGCGTCAGCCAGGCCGGCCTGGTCAACAACCTCAACGACGGCCTCACCTGGGGCGTCTTCCCTCTCCTGTTCACCGAGCATGGCCTGGGCCTGGCCGCCGTCGGCCTGATCAAGGGCCTGTACCCGCTGCTGTGGGGCGTCGGCCAGATCCCCGCCGGGCACCTCGCCGACCGCCTCGGCCGCAAACCCCTCATCGTCACCGGCATGCTCGTCCAGGCCGGCGGGCTGCTCCTGGCCGTCGCCCCGCTGGGCGACGCCCTGCTCGCCGGGGTCCTGTCCGCCGTCGTCCTCGGGCTCGGCACCGCCATGGTCTACCCCGCCCTCATCGCCTCGGTCTCCGACCACGCCCACCCCTCCTGGCGGGCCAACGCCCTGGGCGCCTACCGCTTCTGGCGCGACGTCGGCTACGCGGCGGGAGCCCTGGTCGCCGGGGTGCTCGCCGACGTGCTCGGCCTCGGCGCCACGGTCGTCGCGGGCGCCGTCCTCACCGCCGTCTCCGGTCTGCTCGCCGCCCGCTGGATCAGCGACCGTACGGCGGGCTGACGGGGGCCCGTCCCAGGTCAAGCGCGTCCCAAGGTGCGGTCGGCATTGATCGCGCGGCCGGGGACGGCGGAAGCGCCCTTTGATCCACTCCTGGTTACAGTCCGTAGTGATCGGATCGCTCTGGGGGGAAGATGAAGAGTGTTCGCATAGTCGCCGGCAGGATGGCGAAAGTGTTGTGCGCGGGGCTGCTCGCGGTCCCGTCGTCCCCGCTGGTGGTGCCCGATCCGTCGCCGGACACCTCGGTGGTGACGGTGCGGACCGGCGGCGACCGCACCGGCGACACCACCGTGGGGCCGCTGGCCGGGGTCGAGCTCGGCCTGTTCACCACGCCCGACGCGGCCGTCCCGGTCGACGCCGACTGGGGCGTGTGCGTCTCGGACGACGACGGCGACTGCAGTTTCGTCGTCCCCGGCACCGAGCCGGGCGGTGACAACGCCGGCGCCCGCTTCTACGTCAAGCAGCTGTCCGCCCCCGCCGGCTGGTACACCAACCCCGAGCTGCGCACCGGCCGCGGCAGCGGGTCGAACTCCGTCGCCACGCCGTACGTCTTCCAGACCCCCGCGCTGGAGAGCGGCACCACGTACTCCTCCACCAGCGACTTCATGATCAACGACACCCGCGCGGACGCCACCGCCTCGACCGGGATCTGGCAGCAGTCACGGGTCAACCCCCGGCCCGATCTCACCTGCGGCCTCGACGTCGCGCTGCTGCTCGACCTGTCAGCCTCGGTGGGCAGCGCGCTGCCCGACCTGAAGGCGGCCGCCGACACCTTCACCGACGCGCTGACCGGCACCCCGTCCCGGATGGCGCTGTTCACCTTCGACCGCAACTCGCCCAGCGCCGGCACCACGAACAACCCCGACCTGATGCCGGTGTCCACCGAGGCGGGCGCCGAGGCGTTCAAGAACCAGTACGCCGACTGGCAGCTCGGCAGCGGCACCAACTGGGACCGCGGCCTGTGGGCGGTCGCCGAGGCCGCGCCGCGCTACGACCTGCTGGTGGTGCTCACCGACGGCAACCCCACCTACTACGACACCCTGCTCGGCGACGGCAGCAACACCCGCATCGCCGAGGTGGAGGCCGGGATCTTCTCCGCCAACGCGGTCAAGGCCGAGGGCACCCGCGTCCTGGCCGTCGGCGTCGGCAACGGCGTGACCGGCCTGACCGCGCTCAACCTGCGCGCCATCTCCGGCACCACGGCCTTCGACGGCACCAACGCGGCCGCCGCCGACTACTTCCAGACCAGCGACTACGCCGCCGCCGGGCAGGCGTTGCGGGAGATCGTCCGCGCCCAGTGCGAGGGGTCGCTGTCGGTGATCAAGCAGCTCGTCCCGTCCGGCAACACCGGTGAGGACGTCACCGGCGCCACCCCGGCCGGCCCCGGCTGGGACTTCACCGCCGAGACCACCACGCCGGGCATCGGCGGGCTGCCCGCCACCGAGTCGACGACCGGCGACGGCACGGGGTCGGTCAACTTCGACCTCACCTTCAGCCAGACCGCGTCGGCCGACGTCACCGTCACCGAGGCCCAGCACCCCGACCACACCCTGGTCACCCAGGACGGGCGCAACGCCGTCTGCCGCCTGATCGACACCGGCGTCGAGGTGCCGGTGACCAACAGCGGCGGCCTCGGCTTCACGGTCGAGGTGCCGAGCGACGCGGCCGTCAGCTGCACCGTCTACAACCGCCCGCCCGCGCCGACCCCGACCCCGACGCCCACGCCCACTCCGACACCGACTCCGACACCCACTCCGACGGTGACCCCGACCCCGACGGTCACCCCGACGCCCACGGTCCCGCCGACCGTCACGCCCACGCCGACCCCGACACGCACTCCGACGCCGACGCCGAAGCCCACGCCGTCCCGTCCCGAGCACTGCCACGGCGGGCATCCGTACTGGGACCACTGCCACGAGCCGCACCCGTGCTGGGACCACTGCGAGGAGCACCCGGGCTGGCACGACGTCTGTCACAAATCGGCCTTCGCCTGCCCGCACCCGCAGGAGTGGTCCGACCCTGACGAGGCATGGAACGAGGAATGGTAGCCCGCAGGTAGACGCGTTCCCGACACAAGGATTACCCGGGCCTTCGCGTCGGACCGCCGCCGACGGGCAGCACCTGGGAGGGGCGGCTCGGGAACGGGGGCGGACGATGCGGGACGAAGCAGGCGGCGGGCCGGCGAGCGTGCGCCGTCGCGAGATGCTGGCCCTGCCGGTCGCCCTGCCCGTCGCCCTGGCCTGCGGCTCGGCGATGCTGACCGGCTGCGACACCGCGCGGCCGGCCCGCAGTGCCGCGACGGCCGGCCCCGCTCCCGGCCCGGAGCAGGCCGGGGAGGTGCCGGTCACGCCGCCGGAGGACCTCATGCGCGAGCACGGGGTCCTCAAACGCGTCCTGCTGGTCTACCGGGAGGGCGTCCGGCGGATCGGCGCCGGGGAGCGGGTGCCGGTCGGCCCCCTGCACGCCGGGGCCGGGATCATCCGCACGTTCATCGAGGACTACCACGAGCGGCTGGAAGAGCGTTACGTCTTCCCGCGCCTGGTCGGGGCGGGCCGGCTCACCGACGTCGTGCCCGTGCTGATCCGGCAGCACCGGCGCGGACGCGTCCTGACCGGCCGCATCCTGGACGCCACCGCGCGGCCCGTCCCCCAGAGCGTCCGCCGCGGCCTGACCGCCGACCTGGCCGCCTTCGTCCGCATGTACGAGCCGCACGAGGCGCGCGAGGACACCGTGGTCTTCCCCGCCATGCGGGCCGTCATCCCGCCCAAGGAGTTCGCCGAGCTGGCCGAGACGTTCGAGGACGAGGAGCACCGCCGATTCGGCGCGGCCGGCTTCACCGGCGTGGTCGCGCAGGTGGCCGACATCGAGAAGGCGCTCGGCATCTACGACCTCGACCAGTTCACCCCGCGCGGCTGACCCCGGCCGGTGCTCGCGGCGCGGGCCCGGTCAGGCGACCCGGGTGGCGGCGCGTTCGCCGAGCCTGCCGTCGTCCATGGACAGGACGGTGTCCACCTGGTCCAGGGTGGCCAGGTCGTGTGTGACCATGACGGTGGCCAGGTCGTTGCGCCTGGTCAGGTCAGCCAGCAGGGAGACGATCCGCTCGCCCCGGTGGTGGTCGAGCGCGCTGGTGGGCTCGTCCACCAGCAGCACCTCGGGGGAGTTCATCAGGGCGCGGGCGATGTTGACGCGCTGGCGCTCGCCGCCGGACAGCTGGTGCGGGCGCTTGTGCTCCTTGCCGCCCAGATCGACGGCGAGCAGCAGCTCCCGCGCCCGCGGCCCGGCCGCGCGCGGGGACTCGCCGGCCAGGTGCGCCATCACCAGGAGCTGGTCCAGCGCGGTGAGCGAGGGCAGCAGGTTGGCCTGCTGGAACACGATGCCGACGTGGTCGCGGCGGACCCTGGTGCGGGCCGCCTGACCGGCTCTGGAGACGTCCTGCCCGGCGATGATCACGCTGCCCGCGGCGGGCGTGATCAGGGTGGCGGCGACGGCGAGCAGGCTCGACTTGCCCGAGCCGGACGGGCCGACCACCGCGGCGAACTCGCCCGCCGCGACGGCCAGGCTGACGTGGTCGAGCGCGGTCAGCGTGCGGTCGCCGTCGGGATAGGTCAGGACGACGTCGGTCAGCTTGAGTGTCATCGGGAGGCTCCCAGGGCGGTCAGCGGGTCGACAGAGGTGATCTTGCGGATGGCCAGCGCGGCCCCGGCGGCGCCGAGGAGGATCAGCACGGCCACCGGCGCCACGGTGGTGGCCGCCGACAACACGAACGGCACCGTGCCCTCGGCCAGCGCGCCGAGGCCCGCGCCGAGCAGGCCGCCGGCGCCCGCGCCGCCCAGCAGCACGATGACCGCCTGGGCGAGCGCGTCCCGCAGCAGGTAGCCGGAGCTCGCGCCCAGGGCCTTGAGCACGGCGACGTCGCCGCGCCGCTGGATCGTCCAGACGGTGAAGAAGGCCCCGATGACCAGGGCCGAGATCGCGAACAGGAACCCGCGCATGAGCTGGAGCGACCCGTTCTCGGAGGAGAACGAGCCGATCGCGGCGGGCGCCTGCGACAGCGGGACCGTCGTGGTGCCGAGCCGCGCGTCGGCCGCGGCCAGGCCGCCGGCAGGCAGCGCCTTGTCACCGGCGGGCAGCGCCAGGACGGTCGCCACGCTGTCGGCTCCGGCCTGGCGGCCCATCTGCTCCCAGTCGCCGATGCCGAGCCAGACGACGGGCGTGTGGCTGTAGGACGCCTGGCCGCCGACGCCGGACACGGTGAAGTCCCGGCCCGCGATCCGCACCGTGTCCCCGGCGCCCACCCCGGTGTCGGCGGCGAGCGCGGCGGAGAGGACGACCTTCCCGGCGTCCACGGGCCGTCCCTGGGCGAGGGCGCCGCCCGGCTGGACGCCGAAGAGCGCCACCCCCGCGCTCCCGTCGCCGCCGTAGCCGAGCCGCGACATGGAGACGCCCAGCCGCTCGGCGGCGTCGCCGGTCGCCCGCCGCCACTCCTGCCAGGTCCGGTCGGCGACGCGGCTGTCGGCGAAGGACGGTTTCCCGCCGCCGGCGAAGACGAGGTGCCCGGCGGGCAGGCCCTCCACGGCCGAGATGTTCTCCCGCGCCAGCCCGGCGGTCAGGCCGGACAACATGGTCACCAGGAGGGTGATGAGGAAGACGACGGCGCCCATGAGAGCGAACCGTCCCTTCGCGAAGCGCAGGTCTCTGAGCGCCACGAACACGGCGCGTCCCCCGTTGCGGTTGAAGGTCATGTTGACGTGCTCCAGCGTGCGCGCCGCCGGATCGGCCGCGCATCGTGCATGCGGTCCGCCCGTAATACTTCTTTCGGACGATTTGTGGCGCAGGGCCGTCGCATACGCTTGGTGAGAGATGTCTGACTATCCGTTCCCGCCCGCCCTCCGCCTGCTCCGCTGGACCGTGCACGGCACGTTCGCGACCCTCCTGACGATCGCGCTGGCCGGCGTCGCCGGGACCGGACGGCTCGCGCCGACGCTGGGCGGAGCGCTCCTCGGCGTCCTCTACGCGGCGGGCATCACCATCGAGGCGCGGCTGCCGCACTTCGGCGGGCCGACGCACCTGCTGCTGGGCCGGATCTGGCTGGTGCTGACCACGGCCGGGTGGGCGCTGCTCGCGCTGGCCGCGCCGCAGTTCGTCTGGCTGGCCTTCCCGCTCTTCTTCGCCTACCTGCACCTGCTGCCGCTGGCGGTGGCGCTGCCGGGCGTGGCGGCGCTGACCGTCGCGGCCGTGCTGGCCGCCGCCTGGCACGAGGGACGGCTGACCGCCGCCCTGGTCATCGGCCCGACGATCGGCGCGGCGGTGGCCACCCTGATGGCGATGGTCTACAAGGCGCTGCACGCCGAGAGCGAGCAGCGCCGCCTGCTGATCGACGACCTGGTCCGCACGCGCGGGAAACTGCTCCAGGCGGAGGGCGACGCCGTACGGCTGGCCGAGCGGGAACGCCTGGCCAGAGAGATCCACGACACCCTGGCACAGGGCATGTCCAGCATCATCCTGCTGCTGCGGGCGGCCCGGCGGGACCTGGCCGACGACCTCCCGGCCGCCGAGCGCCGCATCACCGAGGCGGCGGACGCGGCCAAGGAGAACCTGGAGGAGGCCAGGAACTTCGTCCGCGGCCTGGCCCCCGCGGCGCTGCGGCACTCGTCGCTGGCCGCCGCGCTGCGCAGGGCCGGCGACTCCGCCGTGGCGGGCACGCCCATCCAGGCGCGCTTCGAGGTCTCCGGCACCCCGGCGCCGCTGCCCGCCGACTACGACGCGACGCTGCTGCGCGTCGCCCAGGGCGCCCTGGGCAACGTCAGCCGCCACTCCGGCGCCGGCCACGCCGGGGTGACCCTCACCTACCTGGACGACGTGGTCATGCTGGACGTGTACGACGACGGCCGCGGGTTCGACCCCGGGCGTTCGGCCGGCTACGGCCTGCGCGCGATGCGCGAACGGGTGAGCGCCCTGGGCGGCAGCCTCACCGTGGAGTCGGCCCCCGGCGAGGGCACCGCCGTCGTGGCGACTCTGCCGCTGCCGCCGCTGGAGGGGCCGTGATCCGGATCGTCCTGGTGGACGACCATCCCGTGGTCCGCTCCGGCCTGCGCGCCATGCTCGCCGGGCAGCCCGACTTCGACCTGGTCGGCGAGGCCGCCACCGGGCAGGAGGGCGTGCGGCTGGCCGCCACGCTCGCCCCCGACGTCGTGCTGATGGACCTGCAACTGGGGACGGGCATGCACGGCAGCGAGGCGACCCGCCGGATCGTCGCCCTGGACGGCCCCCGCGTCCTGGTGCTGACGACGTTCGACACCGACGCCGACATCGTGGCCGCCATCGAGTCCGGCGCGACCGGCTACCTGCTCAAGGACGCCCCGTCGGAGGACCTGCACGCCGCCATCCGGTCGGCCGCCGCGGGCGCCAGCGCTCTGGCGCCGAGCGTGGCCGCCCGCCTGCTGGGCCGGGTCCGCGCCCCCGACGCCACGCTCAGCCCGCGCGAGCTGGAGGTGCTCGGGCACGTCGCCGCCGGCCTGTCGAACCGGCAGATCAGCAAGGTGATGTTCCTCAGCGAGACCACGGTCAAGACCCACCTGGCGCACATCTACACCAAGCTGGACGTGGACTCCCGCACCGCGGCCGTCGCGGCGGCCTCGAAGCGGGGCCTCATCCGCCCGCCGTGAGCCGCGGCGCGGCGCTCGGGTCATCAGGGCGTGACGATGGCGAAGTCCGGCTCGGGCTGCTCCAGCAGGGAGGCCAGGCGTCGCAGGACGGTCAGGTCGCCGTCGTGGTCGAGCCCGCCGCCGTCACGCTCACCGTCACTGTCGCCGTCGCCGTCGCCGGAGAGCAGGGTGAGCAGGCGTAGCCGGGTGAGGCGCAGCGTCAGGTCGGCTCCGTCGCCCGTGGGTGACCGCTGGTGGATGAGGGCGCCGTTGGACATCGTGGTCCGGTGGCGTTCGTCCAGGTCGGTGAGGTGCCAGTCGATGGCGAAGCGCTCGTTCCAGGCGTCGGGGCCGTTCACCCGGATGGCCAGGGAGTCGAAGAGCTGCTCGCTGGACAGCGCGGCGAGCATGTCCGGCGAGGTGGTGTCGGTGGCGCCCGGTGCGGGGCCGTCCTTCAGCTCGGCCGCGCCGGTGAGGTAGAAGTTGCGCCAGGTCGCGTTCTCGGCGCCCTGGCCGAGCCGGGTGTAGACCTGGGCCAGCAGCCTGCGGGCCGAGGCGTCGTTGCCGTCGGCGTACACGGCGTGGTTGAGCAGGGTCGCGGCGAAGCGCAGGTCGCCCTCCTCGACGTAGCGGCCGGCCAGGGCCACCACGGCCGAGGTGCCGCCGAAGGACTCGACGTAGCGGCGGGCCAGCTCGACGGGCGGGTGTTCCCACAGGTGGGCGGGGTTGCCGTCGAACCAGCCGAGATAGCGCTGGTAGACGGCCTTGACGTTGTGGCTGACCGAGCCGTAGTAGCCGTGGGTGTGCCAGACCTGCTCCAGCGCGGGCGGCACCTGCATGACCTCGGCGATCTCGGGGCCGGTCAGGCCCTGGTTGAGCAGGCGGAGGGTCTGGTCGTGCAGGTAGGCGTACAGGTCGCGCTGCTGGGACAGGAAGGTGACGATGTCGTCCCGGCCCCAGGTGGGCCAGTGGTGGGAGGCGAAGGCGACGTCGGCCCGGTCGGCGAAGAGCTCGACGGCCTCGGTGAGGTAGCGGGCCCACACCCGGGCGTCGCGGACCACCGCGCCGCGCAGGGTGAGCACGTTGTGCAGGTTGTGCGTGGCGTTCTCGGCCAGGCACAGGGCACGGTGGTCGGGGAACAGGAAGTTCATCTCGGCGGGGGCCTCGGTGCCCGGCGTGAGCTGGAAGACGACGCGGACGCCGTCGATCGTCTCCTCCTGGCCGGTGCGGGTGACGTCGAGGGTCGGCGGGATCAGGGAGACGGTGCCCTGCGAGGTGCCCATGCCCAGCCCGCAGCCGAGCTGGCCCTCCGGGGACCGGGGGAGGAGCTGGCCGTACATGTAGAGGGCGCGGCGGTTCATGGCGTTGCCGGCGTAGACGTTCTCGGAGACCGCGTGCTCCATGAAACCGGCGGGCGCCACGATCGGCACGTTCCCGTCGGTGACGCCGCGCACGCCGCCGAAGTGGTCGACGTGGCTGTGGGTGTAGACGACCCCGGTGACCGGACGGTCGCCGCGATGGTCGCGGTAGAGCCCGAGCGCGGCGGCGGCGCACTCGGCGGAGACCAGCGGGTCGATGACGACGACGCCGGTGTCGCCCTCCACGAGGGTCATGTTCGACAGGTCCAGGCCGCGCACCTGGTAGATGCCGTCGGTCACCTCGTACAGGCCCTGCCGGGCGCACAGTTGCGCCTGCCGCCACAGGCTCGGGTGGGCGGTCGGCGGGCAGTCGCCGGTCAGGAAGTCGTAGACGTCGTTGTCCCAGACGACCTCGCCCCCGGACGTCCTGACCACGCCGGGGGTCAGCCTGGCGACGAAGCCGCGATCGGCGTGCTCGAAGTCCGTCCGGTCCTGGAAGGGAAGGTCTGCCATGTGAGCGTCCTGCCCTCGGCAGTCTGCGATGAGGGCAAGGAGAGCCCCAAGAAAGAGCATTCCCGGCGATGCGGCCGCCGGTCCGAGGAACGTTCCTCTCATGTGTGCTTCTCCGGCCGGCGTGCTGGCATGGGTGCGGAGCGCGGTCGCCGCCGCCTTGATCACCGGCGTCTACTTCGTCGTGCCGCTGCCGACCGAGAAACTCCAGGACGGCTCGCCCGAGCTGCGCGTGCTGGGCTGCCTGGCCGGGGTGATCGTGCTGGCCTGGCTGCTGGGGCGGCAGGTGGGGCGCGCGCTGCGGCCCGGACGGTCCCTGGCGGAGCAGCTGGCGATGTTGCTGACCGTCGTCACCGTCGTGGTGGTCTTCTTCGCGGCGCTGTACTTCCTGATGGCCGCGCAGTTCCACGGCCTGCGCACGCGGGTGGACGCGCTCTACTTCTCGGTGATCACCCTGGGCACGGTCGGCTACGGCGACGTCGTCCCGCTCGGGCAGGGGGCGAAGGCCCTGGTCGTCGTGCAGGTGATCTTCGATCTGATCGTCGTGACGTCGGCGCTCGCGCTCATCGTGGGCGTGTGGCGCTCGCAGGAGTCGTCATGAGGGTTCTCCCTCCAGGCAGGGGACCGGGGCCGCCGTGGGGGCCTGGGGGTGCGTGGCCAGGTAGTCCTGGAGCTCGCGGTGCCGGAACTGGTAGGCGATCCCGGAGATCCGCAGCAGCCCGGCGTCGTAGCAGCGGTGCAGGAACCGTCCCAGCCGCCACGGCAGCCGGCCCCGCGTGGCCAGCAGCAGCCCCAGGTAGCGGCGCGCCAGCAGCGGCGACCAGGACGCCACCAGCGACATGCCGAACACCGCGGCCACCGCGACCGCCGCGACGACCGGGATCCCGTCCAGCAGCTTCACGAACCAGATGCCCAGCATGAACCCGAATCCGGGGCCGAAGGTGAGCGCGGCCACCAGCGTCGAGACGACGTCGTTGCGGATGACCGTCCTGGGGTCGACGCCGTCCCAGGAGCCGGCGTATCCCAGCGTCACGTCTCTGCCGCTCGCCATCCCCACGCCGACCAGGACGCCGAAGACGATCGGCACCCACAGCGGCAGGGCGGCGCCGAACTCCATGATGACCGCCGCGCTCGTCAGGCAGCCGTACAGGGCGGCCAGCACGCCGTCCACGACGCTCCGCCTGCGGCTCTGTCCGCCGCGGGACCGGAGCAGGCCGTCCTCGTCCGCCGTGGACCACGCCTGCCGATAGGCCGTGACCGGTTCGGTCAGCAGGCGCACCGCCACCGTGCCGGGCAGCAGGAGAAGGGCGACGGCCATCACCGTCGCGCCCGAGATCCGGCCGTCCACGATCTCCACCCGCGAGAACACCGCGACGGCGGCGACGACGACGGCGGCGACCCCGGGAAGGCAGGTCGCCAGCGCCACCAGCGCGCCGAAGAACCGCGCCCGGTCGCCCGCCAGCGGCCACAACCGGTGCAGGACGAGATCCGTGCCGGACAACACGCGCCCGTGGAGCGGCGGCCGGCCCGCGTTCGCGCGCAGATGGGCGGCCAGGACGGCCAGGTAGGCGTGCGTTTGCCGGGCGTCCGGCCCCTTGCCCGCCGGGTCCGCCGCGGCCAGGCGGGCGGGGATGAACAGGCCGAGGAGATGCTCCCGTACGGCCTGCTGGTCGGCGAAGCGCGTGAGGACCTCGGGGGAGCGCACGTAGCGCCCGGTGACCGGGTCGCGCTGCTCGTGGACGCTGACCGCCAGGGTCAGCCGCCACGGCGTGTTCAGCGCCTCGGCCAGGACGTGGCCGTCGCGGGTCAGCGCGTCGAGGACCGGCCGCCAGCGGTCGGGGTCCTCCTGGTCGGTGACGGCCTGGATGAACCGCCACGCCTTGTCGCCGCCCACCTTGCCCACGTCGACCCGGACGATCCCGCGGGGGACGGCCCGGTCGGCGGCCAGGGCGTCGTACTGGTCGGTGCGGCAGGTCAGGACCATGCTGCAGCGGTCCAACCCGTGCTCGTACTCCTCCAGGGCGCGCAGCGCCCGGGCGGCCCGCGACCCGTAGCCCGGCTCGTCGGTGTCGTCCATCTCGTCGAGCCCGTCCACGACGGGCAGGATCCGCTCCGCCGCCACGAGCGTGCGCGCGGTCACCGGCTTCAGGCCGTACGCGGCGGTCAGGTGCCGGGCGAGCATGTCCCGCACCGGCACGTCGGGATCCAGGCTCGCCGCGGAGATCCGCACCGGGACGCGGTCGTCGGGCCGCCGGCCGTCGAGCAGCCGGAGGATCAGCTCGATGGCCAGGACGGTCTTCCCCGAACCCGCCACCCCGGTGATCACCAGCCGCCCCGGGCCGCCCAGCTCGCGGAAGTAGGCGGCCACCTGCTTCAGGCTGCCGGCCGGCGGCGCGGAGACGGAGCCGCCGGTGGGATGGAAGGAGAAGTCGACGTCGATGACCGCGTCGCTGCCCTTGCGGCCCAGCAGCTGTGCCCGCTGGGCCCGCTCCTCGGCCAGCACCCGCCCCGCCAGCAGGATCGCGGCCGCCTGCACGTCGGTGTCGGCCAGCCGCTGCGCCTGCCACCAGGACAGCGCGGCGATGCCCGTCCCGGCCAGCCCCAGCCCGGCGCCGACCGGGTCGACGTCGCCCGGGTAGAGCGTCCACAGCCGCAGCGCGGCGGCCACCAGCATGACCATCCCGGCCGCCACGCCCGCCCAGAACCACCATGTCCTCGTCCGCCGGCTCACGGTCCCAGCATTTCAAAGCGGGCGCCCGTCGTGTGCGGGGAACGCGACAAAGATCCTCTTCGTCCCGTACCGGCTCGCGGCCCGTGCAACCCCGCGGGCGGCACGTGCGAAACACAGGTATGTGGAAGGCACACCAGGCCGGCAGCTGACGGGCGCGGCCCTGAGATCGGCGCTGCGGCCGGCACGCGCGCTCGGCGTGCTGTCGGTGCTGGCCATGATGGGCTGCCAGGTGGCGTCCGGGCTGGCCGCGCGGCCCGAACGGCTCACCGGGGTGATCGTCGTGCTGCTGGCGGCGTGCGCCCTGGCCTTCGCCGCGGACGCCTGGGGCGCGGCCAGGGCGGCGGCCGCCTTCGCCGGCGCGGCGCTGACCGGGTACGCGGCCGAGCTGGCGGGGCTGCTGACCGGGTTCCCGTTCGGCTCCTACAACTACAGCGACGCGCTGTGGCCGCAGGTGGCCGGGGTTCCCGTGGTGGTGGTGCTGGCGTGGGGCGGCATGGGGCTGGCGGCCCACGCGGTGGCGGTCGCGGTCGTGCCGTCCGGCGGCGTGGCCCGGGTGTGCGCGGGCGCGGGCGCGCTGACGGCGTGGGACCTGTTCCTCGACCCCCAGATGGTCCGGCTCGGCCTGTGGACGTGGGCGCGGGAGGGCTTCTACCGCGGCGTGCCGCTGAGCAACTTCGCCGGCTGGCTGCTGGTGTCGGCGCTGGTCATGGTGGTCGTGGGGCGGATCGTCCGGGCCGGCGCCCCGGCGCGCGGGCTGCTGGCGCTGTACACGGTCATGGCGGTGATGGAGACGGTGGGCTTCGCGGCGGTGTTCCGGCCGCCGGACCTGCTGGTCGCCGCCGCCGGAGGGATCACGATGGGCGCGTTCGCCGCGCCGGCCTGGAGGCGGTCATGGCCGAGGTGACGGTGATCGGCGGCGGCATGGGCGGCATGGCGTGCGCGCTGCTGCTGGCCCGCCAGGGCCACGAGGTGCGGCTGTACGAGCAGTTGCCGCGGCTGGGCGGCAAGCTGGCCGAGCATCGCCGTGACGGTTTCACCTTCTCCCTCGGCCCTTCGCTGCTCACCATGCCGCGGGTGCTGCGCGAGCTCGGGCTGGAGCGCGAGCTGATCGAGCCCGCCCTGCTGTGCCGGTACCGCTTCGCCGACGGCACGGTCCTGGACGCCCACCGCGACCCGGCGCGGATGGCCGCCGAGGTGGAGCGGCTGGCGCCGGGCGAGGGCCGGGCCTGGACGGCCTTCCACCAGTGGGCGCAGGGCTGCCTGCGGGCGGCGGAGCGGACCGTGTTCGCCGGTCCGCCGATCCGGCGGCAGGGACGGCCGCGGCTGTCGGACCTGACCGCGGTGGCCCCCGCCCGCACCCTGGCCGGGCTGGCGCGGCGTCACTTCGGCGACCCCCGCCTGCGCCAGTACGTCGGCCGCTACGCCACGTACGCCGGGTCGAGCCCGTACCGGGCGCCGGCGGCGCTGGGCTGCGTCCCGGCGCTGGAGCACGGGGAGGGCGTCTGGTACGCGCCCGGCGGCCTGGCTCGCCTGGCCGACGACCTGGCGCTGCTGCTGAAGGCCGCCGGGGTGGAGATCTTCCTGTCCGAGCCCGTCGCCGCCGTCGAGGCCGACGCGTCCGAGGTCACCGGGGTGCGGCTGGCGAGCGGACGCAGGGTGCGGGCCGACGTCGTGGTGGCCGGCACCGACGCCGCCGCCCTGTACGGCCGCCTGTCGCCGGACCGGCGTCGGCTGCGCCGGATCGCCCGGCTCGGCACCTCCTCCTCGGCCTTCCTGCTGCTGGCCGGGGTGGAGGGCCGCACGCCGGGGCTGCCGCACCATTCGGTGCTGTTCTCGGCCGACTACGAGCGCGAGTTCGCCGACATCTTCGACCGGGGACGTCCGCCCCTCGACCCGACGGTCTACGTCGGCTGCTCGGCGGTGGACGACGCCTCCCAGGCCCCCGGCGGGGCGGAGAACTGGACGATGCTGGTCAACGTGCCCGCCCGGGATCCGGCCCGGTGGGGGATCGGGGTCGAGGCATACCGGGACCTGGTGCTGGAGCGGCTGGCCGGGCGCGGCTGCGACCTGGCCGGCCGGTTGCGCTTCGTCGACGTCCTCACCCCCGCCGACCTGCGGGACCGGTACGGCTCCTGGGGCGGCGCGATCTACGGCAGCGCCTACCGGGGCAGGCTGGCGTCCTTCGCCCGGCCGGGCAACCGGGGGCCGAGACGCGGGTTGTACCTGGTGGGCGGCTCGGCCCACCCCGGCGGGGGCCTGCCGATGGTGACGCTGGGCGCCCGCATCGTGGCCGGCCTGGTGGCGCAGGACCTCGCGGGCGGTTCGCGATGAGGGCGCTCACCGTCGCGCAGGGCGTGGCGGCGGCCGTCGTGGCGGCCCGGCTCGCGCGGGGGCGGCGGCGGCTGCCCGCGCTGCGGCCCCGTCCGGTCGCGGGCGAGCCGGTCTCCGTGGTGATCCCCGCTCGCGACGAGGAGGCCAGGATCGGCCCGTGCCTGCGCGCCGCGCTGGCCGCCCCCGGCGTCCGCGAGGTGATCGTCGTGGACGACGGCTCCCGGGACGGCACGGCGAGGCTGGCGGCGTCGCTGGGCGCCACCGTCGTCACCGCCGATCCGCTGCCGCCCGGCTGGGTCGGCAAGCAGTGGGCGCTGCGGCAGGGGGTGGCCGCCGCCCGCGCCGGCGTGGTGGTCACGCTGGACGCCGACGTCCAGCCCGCGCCCGGCCTGTTCGGCGCGCTGGCCGCGGCCCTGGACCGCTACGACCTGGTCAGCGCCGGCCCGCGCTTCGTCTGCGACGGCGCCCTGGAGCAGGCCCTGCACGCCTCGATGCTGGCGACGCTGGTCTACCGCTTCGGCCCCGTCGGCCCGCCGAGCCCGCCGCCGCCGCACCGGGTGATCGCCAACGGCCAGTGCATGGCCTTCCGGCGGTCCCGGATGACCGAGGCGGACGGCTTCGCGCTCGTGCACGACCGGATGACCGACGACGTGGCGCTGGCCCGCCGCCTGGCCGCACAGGGCTGGTCGGTGGGCTTCCTGGACGCCGGCGGCCTGCTGGAGGTCGACATGCACGACTCGGCGGGCGAGTTGTGGCGGGAGTGGGGCCGTTCGCTGCCGCTGGCCGACGTGACCGGCCCCGGCCGGCAGGCGGCCGACCTGGCGGTCATCTGGCTGACGGCGGCCCTGCCCGTGCTGCGGCTGGCCGCGGGCCGCCCGACCGGCCTGGACCTGGCGCTGCTGGGACTGCGGGTGTCACTGACGGCCGCGTTGCGGGGCAGCTACCGGCGGCCCGGAGTGGGGCTGCTGCTGTCGCCGCTGCTGGACCCGGCCGCCGCGTTCCGCCTGACGCAGGCCACCGTACGCCCGGTGCGCAGCTGGCGGGGACGCACCTACGGCGACGCAAGCGGGGGCGTCAGCGATGGGACGAGCGGCGGCGGCCGGCCAGCGCGGCCTGCCCGAAACGCAGCCCGATGAGGCACATCAGCCCCCCGGTGGCCGCCACCAGCTCGGCCGGCATGAACAGCAGCTGCAGCAACGGCACCCCGAACACCGCCAGGCGCGCGCCCGCCGCGAACGACCGCGTCACCAGCGCCACCAGCGTCAGCGCCGCCACGGCCAGCCCGAACGCCGGCGGGCAGATGACCGCGACCCCGCCGGCGAAGGTGAGCACGCACCGGCCGCCCCGGAAGCCGGCGAACAGCGGCCACGCGTGCCCCGCCATGGCCGCCGCCACCGCCAGGTACACCGGCGCCACGCTCGCCCCCGACACCACGCCGAAGGCGGCGGTGTGGCCGCCGCCGATCACCAGCGCGACCAGGGCGGCCAGAGCGCCCTTCAGCGTGTCGCCGGCGAACACCGGCACGCCCGCCCACCGCCCGAGCTGCTCCTTGACGTTCCAGTACCCCGGGTTGCGGTCCCCGACGTCGCGCGGATCGACGCCGTGCGCCCGCGCCGTCAGGACCGCGACCGGCACCGACCCCAGCAGGTAGCCGATGACGACCGACACGAGCACCTCAACCATCGCGTCGTTCCACCTCGTCCGGTACGGCGGCAGGGGGGCGATGAAGCACATGGCCTTCGACCGGCCGCTGCTGCGCCGCCCCGGCGGCCCGATCTTCTGGCGGCTGCTCGGCACCGGCAGGGGACGCTCGATGTCGCTGGGCGCCGACCTGCGGCGCTGGGCGCTGTTCGCCGTCTGGCGGCGGGAGAGCGACCTGGCGGAGTTCCTGCGCGACTCGCCGATCGCCGCCCGCTGGCGGACGGAGTCCGCGGAGTACTGGCAGACCCGGCTGGCCCCGCTCGCCTCGCGCGGCGCGTGGGGCGGCCGCGACCCGTTCGGCGGCGCGCCGGCCCGCGACGACGGCGGGCCCGGCCCGGTGGCGGTGCTCACCAGGGCGTCCATCCGGCCCGGCCGGCTGGTCGCCTTCTACCGGTCGGTCCCGCCGGTCGAGGAGCTGCTGCGGCGGCAGGACGGCTGCCTGGCCTCGGTCGGCATGGGGGAGTGGCCGCTCGCCCGGCAGGCCACCTTCTCGCTGTGGCGCGACCGGCGGGCCGTACGGGACTTCGCCTTCCGGGGCCAGGCCCACCGGCGGGTCGTCGAGCGGGTACGGGCCCGCGACTGGTACGCCGAAGAGCTGTTCGCCCGCTTCGTCCCCTATGCCAGCGAGGGCCGCTGGGACGGGCGCGACCCGCTGGGCTGACCCCCTCATCCCGCCGCCGTGACAGCGGTCGCCGCGATCCCGGCCGCCGGGTCCCGCCCCGCCAGCGTGTGGGCCACCACGCAGGCACGGGCGATCGTGGCCGCCCGCGAGGAGCCGTGCGCGACCACGACGGTGCCGCGCAGGCCGAGCAGGACGGCGCCGCCGTGCGTCTGCGGGTCGTAGCGGCGCGCCACCTCGGCGAGCCGGTCGGGTGGAGCGATGCCGGCGTCGGCCACCATGGTCAGCGCCGTGCGCACGCAGCCCTCGACGTTCTTGAGCACGACGTTGCCGGTGAAGCCGTCGGTGACGATCACGTCCACCGTGCCGGCCAGGACGTCGTGCCCCTCGACCGGGCCGTGGAAGCGCACCGGCAGCTCGCCCAGCAGCTCTTCGGCCTGCCGGGCCAGCCGGTTGCCCTTGCCCGGCTCCGCCGCGATCGACAGCAGCCCCACCACCGGGTCGGCCACGCCCAGCACGGCCCGCGCGTACCCGGCGCCGAGCAGCGCGAACTGGGCCAGCATGGCGGGGCTCGGATCGGTGATCGCGCCGGCGTCCACCAGCACGCTCGCGCCGCCCGGCAACGACGGGAGCGCCACGGCCAGCGCGGGCCGCAGCACGCCGGTCGCCCGGCCGATGCCGCGCACCGCGCAGGCGACCACCGCGCCGGTGGACCCGGCCGACACCAGCGCCCCGCACTCGCCCCGTCCGACCAGGTCGCAGCCGATCGCCAGGCTGGAGGCGGCCAGCGCGGTCGCGCCCGCTCCCCGCTCGGTCATGGGCACGGCCTCCTCGGCGTGGGCCACCGCGATCTGGTCCGCGGCGGCGTGCCGCCGCAGCTCCTCGGCCAGCCGCGGCGCCGGGCCGGCCAGGACGACCGGCACGCCGTGCTCCCGGCAGGCCAGCACCGCCCCCGCGACCACCTCGGCGGGCCCGTGGTCGCCGCCCATCGCGTCCAGGACCACGGGGGCCGCGCCGGTCACGGCAGCTCCACGCGGACGCGCCGCTCGGCCCGGCCCGACCCGGCGGAGGCCAGCAGATGCCGGGCGAAGACGGCGGCCTTGCGGCGGCGCGGCACCCGCACCCGCCCGGCCAGGACGTCGAAGCCGCGGCGCTCGATCTCGGCGAGGATGCCGCCGTACAGCTCGAAGGCGGCGCGCACGCACGGCCGCGAGGAGGCGACGAGCAGGCCGATGCCCTCGTCGGCGGCCCGGTAGTGCTCGCGGGCCCGCCCGGCCTCGAAGGCCAGCAGGTCGCGCACCGCCCGCCGGGTCCGCCGCTCGCCCAGCATGCCGGGCACGACGCCGAACTTGTCCAGATCCTCCATCGGCAGGTAGACCCGGCCGCGGGCGAAGTCCTCGGCGACGTCGCGCAGGAAGTTGGTGAGCTGGAAGGCCAGCCCGAGCTGCCTGGCCGGCTCGCGGGCCGCCTCCTCGTGGCCGGGCGCCGGCTCCAGCACCGGCAGCATCATCGTGCCGATCGCGGCGGCCGATCCCGACATGTACCCCAGCAGATCGTCGTAGGTCGCGTACCGCCGCACCGACAGGTCGGCGCGCATCGAGGCGAGGAAGGCGCGGACGTCGCCGTGGTCGATGCCGAAGGAGTGCACGGTGTGCAGGAACGCGGGCAGCATCGGATCGCCGGTCGCCGCCCCGGCCAGCCCGGCCTCGACCTTGGCGGCCAGGTCGTCGAGCGCGCGGGCGCGGTCGCCGGCCATGGTGAAGGAGTCGACGATCTCGTCGGCGTAGCGGGCGAAGCCGTACAGGGCGTGCACGTGCCGGCGTTTCCACTGGGGCAGCAGGCGGGTGGCCAGGTAGTAGGAGCGGCCGTAGCGGGCGTGGAGTTGTCGGCAGCGTTCGTAGCTGGCGGTGAGCGTCAACGGGCCTCCTTCAAGATGCGTTCGGCGGCGAGCCGGCCGGAGATCAGCACCGGAGGGATCCCGACGCCGGGCGCGGTGTACATGCCGGCGAAGTGCAGTCCCGGCACCCGCCGGGCGACGGCCGAGGGCCGCAGCCACGCCGTCTGGGTGAAGCGGTGGTCCAGCGCGAACGGGGTGCCCGCGCTGTGCCCGCGCGCCGCCCAGGCGGGCGGGTCGAGCACCAGCCGGGGCGCGCCGGACAGGTCGCCGTGGCCGAGCGCGGCCAGGCGGCCGAGCAGCCGCGTCTCCAGCTCGGGCCGCAACCGGTCCCAGTCGGCGGTCCGCAGGTTGGGCGCGGGTTCCAGGACGCTGAGCGTGGCCTGTCCGGGCGGCGCGGCCTCGCCGTCCGGCTCGGGATGGGTGATCAGCAGGCTGGGATCGGGTTGCGGCCGGCCGGCCGCCAGCGCCGTGAAGGTCTCCCGCCAGGCCCGTCCGAAATGCAGGGTGTGGTGGGCCTGGCCGTCCAGGGGACGGTCCAGGCCGACGTGCAGCACCAGGCAGGAGGGGGAGTGGTGGGGGCGGCGCAACCGCCAGTCGGCCGCCGCGCCGGGCAGCAGCCGCCGGGCGGCCAGGCGGTCGCAGGCCACGACCACCTGCCGCGCCGCGAGCCGCTCGCCGCCCGCCAGCAGCACCCCGGTGACGCCGTCGGAGTCCGTCTCGACCTTCTCGGCGCGCACGCCGTAGCGGAGGTCGGCGCCCAGCTTCGCCAGCAGGGCCGCCATGGCCGAGGGGATGGCGTGCATGCCGCCGCGCCGCGGGAAGTACACGCCGCCGACGGTGTCCATGTGGGCGATGACGGCGTAGATGCCGAGCGCGCGCTGCGGCGCGAGCCCCACGTACAGGGACTGGAAGGTGTGGGCCTTGATCAGCCGGGGGTCGCGCAGGTGCCGGGCGGCCAGGCGGTCCAGCCGCCGGAAGCCGCCCAGCCGGGCCAGCCGGAGCAGCGCGGCCGGCCGGGCCAGGGCGCGCAGCCGGCTCACGTCCGCGTCGATGAACGCCGGCCACTCCACCCGGAACAGCTCGTCCAGCAGCGCGCGGTAACGCTCGTAGCGCGCCGCCTCGGCGGGCCCGCACACCGTCCGCACCTGCTCGGCCATCGCCTCGCGCTCGGGCAGGACGTCCAGCCGCGACCCGTCGTCGAAGACCATCCGGTACGACGGGTCCAGGCGGCGCAACGGCAACCAGTGCCGCAGCTCCTGCCCGGCCGCGCCGAACACCTCGGCCAGCACGCCCGGCATGGTCAGCACCGAAGGGCCGGTGTCGAAGCGGTACGGCCCGAGGCGGGCGGTGCCGCAGCAGCCGCCGGGCTCGTCGAGCGCCTCCACCACGGTGACCTGACGACCGGCGGCCGCCAGGTGGACGGCCGCGGCCAGCCCGCCCAGCCCGGCCCCGACCACGACCACCGGGCTCATCGGCCGGCCGTCCCACGCCCGTGCCCGGCCTGCGAGGTCACCGTGTCCATGCACGCAGCTCCTTCTGTCGCTATGAACAGAATTCGTGCCAGGAGTGCGCCCGGTTGCACGTCACCGGACAACGGGATCAAGCCGGACGCGCCCAGCCATGCGCCCAAGGACCCCGCAAGCGCGAAAAGATAGTCGGACACGTCGAGCGGCAGCGGGAACACCATGGACGAGGACACACCGGTCAGCCAGGAGGACGCGGGATTCGGCATCGGAGCCGTCTCCCGGCGCCTCGGCATCCCCGCGCCGACGCTGCGCACCTGGAACCTGCGCTACGGCCTGGGCCCCAGCCGCCGCAGCCCCGGGGGCCACCGCCGCTACGGCGCCGCCGACGTGCGGCGGCTGGCCGAGATGAAACGCCTGATCGCCACCGGCCTGGTGCCGGCCGAGGCGGCCAGGCTCGCCCTCGCGCTGCCCGACGCCCCCGCCGCGCCGCCGTCCGGCGCGCGGACGGCGGCCGTCCCCTCCGGCGGCCGGCGGACGCCGCAGCCGCCCGGCGGGCGGCCCGCGCCGCGGCGGGTCGTCGCCGCGCTGGCCCGCGCCGCGGTCATGCTCGACGGCCGCGCCGTCGCCGCCCTGGTCGAGGAGACGCTGGCCGCGCAGGGCGCGGTGTGGACGTGGGAGCACCTCTTCCTGCCCGCGCTCGACGCCGTCTGCCGGGGCCAGGACGCGACCGGGTCCGGCATCGACGCCGAGCACCTGCTGTCCGGCCACCTCCAGGCGGCGCTGCACCGCCTCGCCGGCGACGTGCCGCCGCGGTCGGACCGGCCGGTGCTCCTGGCCTGCGCCGAGGAGGAGCAGCACAGCCTTCCGGTGCACGCCCTGGCCGCCGCGCTCGCCGAACGCGGCGTGCATACCCGCGTGCTCGGCGCCCGCACCCCCTACCCGGCGCTGGCGCACGCGATGCGGCGGCTCGGGCCGGCGGCCGTGTTCGTCTGGTCGCAGCGGGCGGAGACCGGCGACACCGCGCCTCTCGCCGCACTGCCCCAGGTGCGTCCCGCCTGCCGGATCGTCATCGGCGGGCGCGGCTGGCAGGGCCCGGCCCCTGAGGGCGTCGTCCGGGTGTCGACGTTGCCCGACGCCGTCGCATGCGTCATGTCGACCCTGATTTGAGCCGCCCTTTCCCCCGATGAGCTTGTGACCGCCTGCCGCGCCTCGGTATGAATAAGTTTTGAATAGGTTTTTGCGGTGAGGGGCAGGCGCATGGACACCAGTGACGAGGAAGCGCTCGGCGAGTGCTACCGCACGCACGCTCCCTCCGTGCGCTCCTACCTGCGCCGGTTCGTACCCGCCGAGGAGGTGGAGGACCTGTTGCAGGTCGTCTTCGCCGACGTCTGGCGCTCGCGCGGGCGGTACGACCCCGGGCGCAGCCAGGCCGCGTGGGTCTTCGCCATCGCCCACCGCCGCGCCGTCGACCATCTGCGGGTGCGGCGGTTGCTGACCGTCCCGCTGCAGGAGGCCGGGGATCTGCCGGGACGCGCCCGGCCGGCGCCCGACGCCCTCGGCGACCGCGACCAGATCGACCGCGCGCTCGCCGAACTGTCGGACGCCCAGAGGCAGGCCATCGAGCTGGCCTACTTCGCCGACCTGACCCAGCGGGAGATCGCCGAGCACCTGCGGGTGCCCATCGGCACCGTCAAGGCCCGCATCTCGCGCGGGCTGCACCGGCTCTCGGACCTCCTGGAAGGAACGGCCTGAGTCAATGATGTATACGCCGTAAACGCCCATAGTTTACCCTGTATACATGCGAGCACTGAAGAAGAGGCGGCTGTGGATCGCGGGTCTGGCGGTCGTCGTCGTCCTGGCCGGGGCGGCGGGGGCCGGGGCCTGGTTCGGCAGCGAGCAGTCGGTCGGCGTCGTCCGTCACGGCGCGGCCAACACCGAGGTCCTGGCCGTGCGGGGCGACCTGGTGACGCTCACGCGCACGCCGGAGACCGGCAAGCCGGGCACGTACTGGCTGGAGTGGACCGGCTCGTACGCCATGCTCGGCGACGTCGTCCCCGGCGCCGCCGACCGGGTGACGCGCAAGGTGCTGCGCGGCCACGTCCCCTCGGTCGGCACGCCTGGCTGGTTCGGCAACGTGCCGCCCGGCGATCCCGAGGTGGCCTGGGGGATCGGCTACACCGAGATCATGGTGCCCACCGAACTGGGGCCCGCGCCGGCCTGGTACGTGCCGGGCGAGGGCGACACCTGGGTCGTCGCCGTCCACGGCCAGAACGGGCGGCGCAAGGCGGAGCTGAAGGTCCTGCCCGTCGTGCACGGGCTGCGGCTGCCCTTCCTGGACATCAGCTACCGCAACGACCAGGGCGCGCCCGCCTCGCCCGACGGGCTGCTGCACCTGGGCGACTCGGAGTGGCGCGACCTGGAGGCCGCCCTGCGCCACGCGCAGACCATGGGGGCGCGGCGGTTCGTCCTGTACGGCACCTCGATGGGCGGCCAGGTCGTCGGGCAGTTCCTGGACCGGTCGCCGCTGGCGGCCCTGGTCGACCGGGTCGTCATGGACGCCCCCATGATCGACGTCGGCATGACCGCCGAACAGGGCGTCAGGAACCACCACCTGCCCGGCTTCCTGGCCGGGCTGTCGAACCAGGTCGTCCGGTGGCGTACCGGGGTCGATCCGGACCGGCTCAGCCTGATCCGGCATCCGCCGCGGGTCCGGCCGCCGCTGCTGCTGATCCACACCGTGCCCGACGCCGAGCACCCGATCCAGGAGGCGTACGGTCTCGTGGCCGCGGGCGGGCGGCTGGGGTGGGAGATCCGGTTCGAGCCGTTCGAGCGGGGCGAGCACACGGAGGCGTGGAACGTCGACCGCGCCCGTTACGACCGCCTCGTCCGCGACTTCCTCTCCGTGGACCCCTCCCGGACCTGAGCCCCGGACCGGTGACCGGAGGAACGGGCGTGATCAGCCGCCCGTCGTCAGCGTGACCTTGCCGCGGACGAGACCGCGCTCGGCCTCCCGGTGCACGTCGGCCAGCGCCTCCAGCGGGCGGACGGCCGCCTCGACGTCCACCACGCCCGCGTCGATCAGCGCCACGAGCTCGGCGAGCTGCCCCGGGTCGTTGCGGGCCACGAAGTGGACGGCGCGCGGATGCTCGATCGGCCGGGTGATCGAGACGAACTCCGCGGCCAGCTCCGTCACCGAGCCGGGCACGTCGGCCACCAGGTTGATCAGCACGTCGTTGCCGCCCGGCAGGGGGCCGGCGGTGTAGTCCACGACCTCGTCGGCGCCCAGCGCCCGTACGGCGGCGGCGCTGCGCGGCCCGGCGGTGGCCACCACGTACGCGCCCGCGTGCTTGGCCAGTTGCACGGCGAACAGCCCGACGCCGCCGCCCGCGCCGTTGATCAGCACCCGGCTGCCGGGGCCGATGCGGGCGTGCTCGAAGACCGCCTGCCAGGCGGTGAGCCCGGCCACCGGCACGGCCGCCGCGGCCGTCAGCGGGATCCGCCGCGGCGCCCTGGCCAGCACGTCCGCCCTGGCGACCGCGTACTCGGCCGCCGCGCCGTCGATGAGCCCGATCACCCGGTCCCCGGGGACGAGGTCGCCCGCCCCGGTGAGCACGGTGCCCGCGACGTCCCAGCCGAGCGTGTGCGGCAGGGTGCCGCCGAACACCTCCCGCAGCAGGCCCGCGCGCAGCCCCACCTCCGAGGGGTTGAACGACGTGGCGGCCACCTCGATGAGCACCTCGCCGGGGCCGGGCCGCGGCACCGGCGCCTCCTCCACCCTGATCACCGAGGCGTCGCCGTACTCGTGCAGGCGGGCGGCCCGCATGGTGCCGAGGAAGTCCGCGGCGTGCTCGCTCGCCCACGTCCCGAAGTCGCTCGCGGGCACTCCGGCGACCTCCTCCACCGTCCGGGTGCACGGGCCCGGCTCGGTGAGCGCGCGCAGCATGCCGTCCACCGCGGACACCGGCCAGCCCAGGCCGAGCAGCCGCCGCCTGGCCTCCTCGGCAGGCTCCTCCGACCACCGCACCGGCCGGCCGATCGCCTCGCCGACCAGCCGCGCCTGCTCCCGCTGGGTCAGCGGCCGCGGCCCGGTCAGCGTGTACACCGCGCCGTGGTGCCCTCCGCCGAGCAGCGCGCGCACCGCGACGGCCGCGACGTCCCGCTCGTGCACGGGAGAGAAGACCGCCTCGCCGGACGGCTGCCGCACGACGCCCGTCCGGACCTGCCCGGCCCACCGCAGGGCGTTGGCCGCGAACGCGTGCGGACGCAGCACCGTCCACTCCCGGGCGGTCCCGGCGATCAGGCGCTCGATCTCGACCTCGTGCGGACGCGCGGCGGCCGAGGACAGGTAGACCACCCGCCGGGCGCCGATCAGCTCCAGCACTTCGCGGGCCCCCTCCGCCGAGGCGAACGGCCACAGCAGGAACACCGCCTCCACCCCGTCGAGGGCCGCCGCCAGCGCGACCGGGTCGGTCAGCTCCCTCGTCACCGCGCGGACGCCGGCGCCCGCCTCCTTCAACTGCTCCACCAGCGGACGGCCGATCGTGCCGGTCGCCCCGCTGACCAGGACTCTTGTCATGCCGTCAACCCTAGGAGCCAGACGCGAGGCGTCCAATGAGCCTGAGTGCTTGATTCATACGCGATCGTCTTCCGCACTAGACTCCGGCCATGGACGTACTGAGCGACGTGGTCGCCTCCATGCGCATCGGCGTGCCGCGCTCGGCGCGGGTCGAGTGGCCGGCGCCGTGGGGGCAGCGCTTCCCGTCGGCGCCCGGGTCGGCGGGGTTCCAGGTCGTGCTGCGCGGCTCGTGCTGGGCCATCCCGCCGGAGGGCGAGCCGTTCCCGGTCGGCACGGGCGACGTGCTGTTCTTCCCCCACGGCCACGGCTACGGGCTGGCCGACTCGCCCGACCGGCCCCTCCCGGAGCCCGACTGCGACCCCTACGCCCCGGCCGAGCTGTTCGCCTCGGCCTCGTTGGAGGGCGCCGGGCCCGTCACCGTGACGCTCTGCGGCGGCTACCGGCTCGATGCCGGCCGGGCGCATCCGCTGCTCGGCGGGCTGCCCGAGATGATCCACCTGCCCACCGGCCTGGGGCGCAACACCGACCTGCGCGCCGCCGTCGAGCTGCTCGGCAAGGAGATCGACGACCCGCGGCCGGGCGCCGACCTGGTGGTCCCGGCGCTGCTGGACATGCTGCTGCTGTACATCCTGCGGGCCTGGTTCGACGCCTCGGCCGACCACTGCGAGGCGGGCAACTGGGCCGCCGCGCTGGCCGACCCGGCCGTCGGCGCCGCGCTCGACGGCATCCACCGCGATCCCGCCCACCCCTGGACGGTCGAGTCGCTCGGCCGCCGCGCCCGGCTGTCGCGGGCGGCGTTCTCCCGCCGGTTCACCCAGTTCGTCGGCCGGCCGCCGCTGAGCTACCTGACCTGGTGGCGGCTGAGCACGGCCGCGCGCATGCTGCGCGACTCCGACGCCGCGCTGAGCACGGTCGCCGCCGCGGTCGGCTACGGCTCGGAGTTCGCCTTCGCCAACGCCTTCAAACGCCAGTACGGCATGCCCCCCGGCAAGTACCGCCGCGTCGGCTGCCCGCCCTCGGGAGCGGGTGAGCCCGTCCGTGCCGGGTCAGCCGTTGGCCTCCAGCAGGCGGGCGCCGAGTGAGGTCAGGTGGTGGTGGACGGCCTGGCCGTTGCGGCGGGTGGCGATCAGCCCGGCATTGCGCAGCACGGTGATGTGCTCGGAGGCGGTGGAGGCGCTGACCCTGAGCCGCCCGGCCAGTTCGTCCGTACGGCAGCCGTGTCCGCCGACGGCCCGCATCACCCGCGCCCGCGCCCGCCCGACCAGCGCGGCGAGCGTGTCGAAGGCCGGTGACGGCAGCACCTGGCGGCCGCCGTCGGGCATCGGCACCGTGAGCACCGAGCTGCGCCGGTCCCGGGTGGTCGCGATGCCCAGGTAGCGGGGCGAGGCGCCGGAGATCGGATGCAGCAGCAGGCCGCGTCCGCCGAGATCGACCGTGATCGGCGGCCCGCCCGCGACGACCATGCCGCCGCCGTCCCAGGACAGCCGCGGGCTGAGGGTGCTGAGCGCGGAGCCGAGCCCGATCCGCGCCACCGTCTCCTGGTAGGCGGCCAGGCGGGTTTCGAGCCTCCGGCGCATGCCGGGCCATTCCGGGGCGAGGAAACGGTGGAAGAGCACGTACATGCTGTCGGCCAGGGCCCGGCGGAACCGCGCCGGGTCCATGTCGAGGTCGGGCCGTCCCGGCACCCCGCTGAAGCGCCACAGGTCGCCGCCGAACTCGCGCTCCTCGGGTGGGGTGTCCAGGGCGGCGAGCGCGTCGAGCTCGTCGGAGAGCGCGGCGGTCTCGATCGGCGGGGCCACCTCGGAGGTGACCAGCCCCTCATGCAGGGTGACGCGGGAGGCGCCGCGGTTGAGGATGTCGAGCAGCGGCAGCGTCCGGCGCGGCACGGTTCTGGCGATGTCCCGCCAGATCGAGCCCTTCTCGGTCAGGTCGGGATGGTGGACGCTGAAGGCCGCGAAGATCGCGTGGGTCAGGGGCGAGACCACGAACCGGGTGGCCGCGAGGTCGCCCACCTGGAAGTTCAGACGCATGCGCCAATCGTCGCCTGATGATCGATTTCAAGCAATCGTCCGGTTGACGGGGGAGCTCTTCGGTGCCCGGCCGAAGAGATTGTGCGCACCCCGGCGCGCTCCGATCATGGCAGCGAACGGCCCGCGCTCGCCGCTGAGGAGAACGACATGCGAAGACGCCCCCGGACGCCCGGCACGACAGGCCGGCGGGCCCGCCGCGGCCTGTGCGCCGCCGCCGCTGCCCTCCTGGTCGCGGCCACCTCGACGACCCCGGCCCACGCCGCCGACAACGGCTCCCACCACGAGGACTGGGTCTACCGTTCGGACTCCCTGTGCCTCCTGGTCTACGCCGAGATGCTCGACCTCTCCGACAGAAACGCCGGCTCCTACCAGACGTCCGCGGCGAACGTCTACGGGCCGAACGGCGGCATCCCGTGCGGCCGTGGATGGGCCGTGCCCGCCGGCCATCTCGCGATACGTCAGGTCGTGCTCGTCTACGACCTGACCCACCAGGTCTGGGGCGCCTGCCCGGGCCTGGACTCCGGCTTGCACTACACCCCCGACACCACCTCTCACGCCGACTGGTACATGTGGAGCGGCGAGGGGTCCAACCCCGCCCCCTGCGGCACCGCCTGGTACGCGACGCTGGCCTTCGGATACGTCTGGGACGGCGCCTGGAACGGCGGCTCCCTGCCGTCGGGCAACGTGTGGATCACCGCCAGGTACGGCCTCCAGGCGAAGACGCCACCGGCGCAGCCGCCGCGCCCGTCCTGGATCACCGGCACGGGCGCGGTCGACCCGAGCAGGCTCCCGGACCGCCTGCCGCTCATCGGCGCCGACGGCGAACCCCAGCGCACGGGCTCGGGCGACGTCGCCACCGTCGACACCGCCACCTTGTTCGGACCGCCGTCCCAGCCGCCGCCCGGCTAGACCTGCTCCTCCGGGTCGCCGTCCGCCGCCGGGGCCGGGGCGATCTGCAGCGGTGCCGTGGCCCCGCCGGTGAGCTCGCGCCCCTGGTCCAGGACATGGCCGAGCTGTCTGGCCAGGATCGGGACGGTCGCCGGCGGCAGGTACGCGTCCGCGCCGGCGTCGAGCAGCCGCCGGACCGGGCCGTGGTACCGGACCCCGAGCTCCGGGTCCTCGATCTCGGTGACGACCACGCGGGCCTTCGGGAACATCGACCGGAGCCCGGCGATCAGCTGCGGGCTGCCGGCGGGCACCAGGAGCACATCGGCCGTCGCCGGGGCGGCGTGCATGTCGAGCACCACGTAATCGGCCCCGAGCCGGTCGGACAGCGCGACCCGGGCGGCGTTCGACAGCTCCATCGCGGTGGCCACGACCGTCACACTGTCGTGGTCGACCGGCGGCGGATCGCCGGGCTCGTCCGGCGCCCCGCGGCCGACGACGGCGCCCTGGACCACGTCGACGGTGCTGGAGATCGTCGCGATCGACGCGCCGTCCCGCGTGAGGACCAGGCTCTCGCCGGGTTCGAGGGCGTCGACGAGTGCCACGACGTCCTCGGGCAGGCGGGCCACGTCGATCCGCGGCGCCGGACGGGCTGCGCGTCGGCGCGTCACCATGCCCACGCCCCCGAGGCGCCGCCCGAGCGGATCAACATCCGCCACCCCCTTCCGATGCCGTGATCTTGTTGGACGCGCCCGCCCGGCCCTTGGTTCGGGCCGCGCCGAAGTTTCCCCGGATCTAGAGGCCGAAGGCCCCGCCCTCGACGAGGATGAGCAGACCCAGGCCGATCAGGACCACGGGCAGCAGGACGTGCCCCCACCGGCTCAGGGCGCGGGCGACCAGGGGACGGGTGGCGAAGAGCCGTCCGGCCGCGCACCACACGCCGACCAGGACGAGGAACACGGCGACGTACCCGCCGGTGCCGCCCGGTCCGGCGGTGGCGAAGACCGGCACGTACACGCCGATGTTGTCGCCGCCGTTGGCGAAGGTGACCGCGGCGACCTCCAGCGTCCTCGGGCCGCCGGGCGGCTCGCCGTCCGGGGCGCCGTCGTCCCCGTCGCGGCGGCTCCGCCACGCCTGCCAGGCGGCCTTGACGCCCAGCACGAGGGGGAGCAGCCCCAGGTACGGGATCAGCGACCCGGGAAGGAAGGTCGCCCCGAAGCCCGCCGCCACGGCCACCGCCACGAGCGCGAGGAAGCCCAGGTACTGGCCCGCGACGATCCGGACGGCGACGCCCCGCCTGCCCGCGCCCTGGGCGAAGAACAACGCCAGGATCAGGATGTCGTCGATGTTGGTGACGGCGAACAGCCCCGCGGCCTGCCCGACGATGCCCAGATTCACCAGAGGGGATCCTTCTGTCCGGAGATGCCCGGATGACCCTATCGGGGCGCAGGCGGGCCTGAGAGCCGCCGATGCGGCGTCCCACACCGGACGGGTCCGGCCGAGTCCGGCCGAGGTGCTGTCGGACACCGCGCCGGGGCCCGCCGGCGCCCTGACGCTGCCCGGCGGGCCGACCCTCCGGGTGGCACCCATGGTGGGCGGCACGTCCGTCTCGGAGGAGTGGTGCCCCAAGAACACCCTGCTCCAGGACTACTGGGTCACCCAAGGGCCTCAGGAGGGCTGACCGGCGAGGGCGCGGTCAGGCCGTCCCCCCGCCGTGCCCAGGCCGGGGCCCACGTCCCGGCCTGGCGCTCGGCCGCCGTGGCGGCGAGGTGTGCGCGCAGGGTGGCCAGCGCCGGGTGCGGGTTGTCGCGGCGCCACAGGAGGGAGTGCGGGTAGACGGGCGTGGGGCCGGTGACCGGGATGCGGCGCAGCCCGTGACCGGCGGGCCAGACGAGCCGGGTCCGGTCGCCCATGAACGTGGCCAGGGCCGGGGTGTCGGCGATGGTGTCGAGGAGCACGTCGGAGCCGAAATTGGGGCCGGTCGCCTCGATGCTGAGGCCGAACTCGGCGACCAGGTCGTCGTAGAAGGCGGTCCACTCCGTGCCGGGGGCGAGGCCGGGCATCCAGATCCGGTGTCCGGCGAGCTGGTCGAGGGTCACCGAACGGGCGTCGGCCAGCGCGTGGGCGGGGCCGGTGAGGAGCTGGAGGGCCTCGTCGACGACCCAGGCGGACTCGACGTCGTCGGGAAGGGGCCGGCCGGGCATGGCGACGGCGCGGAAGGAGGCGTCGATCGTGCCGGACCGGATGGCGGAGACGGCCGCGTCGATGTCGGACAACATCACCACGTCGAGGTCGATGCCGGGGTAGGCGTGATGGAAGCCGCGCATCAGGCCCGACCCCGCGCCGCGCGAGGCCAGCACGTCGACCCGCAGCGGACGGCTGCCCGCCCGTACGGACGCGACCGCCCGCTCGGCGACCCGCAGCAGCTCGCGGGCGTGGGGCAGGAACGCCTGCCCGTCGATGGTGAGCGTGGTGCCGCGCGGGGTGCGGGTGAACAGCCGCACCCCGAGGTCGCGTTCCAGGGCGGCGATGCGCTTGGAGACGGCCTGCTGGGTGACCGCCAGGTCGGCGGCGGCCTCCTGGAACTGCCCCGCCTCGGCGGCGGCGACGAAGGTCCGGACGATGTCGAGGTCCATGCGCACACCTTACGGACACAACCATCCGTTGTGCGGATCGGGCCGTCCGGTTGTTTGATCTCCTGCTCACCGGCCCGATTGGATGCTCCCGATCGCGTATCGGTTGTACGGGCGAGTGACGAGGAGCGTCGGGGACATGAGGGACGGGCACCGGCTGGGCCGCCGGTTCGGATGGTTGTGGGCGGCGTACGGCACCAGCGCGCTCGGCACGTGGCTCGCCTTCGGCGCGTTCCCGCTGATCGCCGTCCAGGTGCTGCACGCCGGGCCGGCGGAGGTCGCGGCGCTGTCGGCGGTGGGCGCGGCGGTGGGCGCGGCCGTGGCGGTGCCGCTCGGCCCGTGGGTGGAGTTCCGCCGCAAGCGGCCCGTACTGATCGCGGCGGACCTGGTGCGGTTCGCGGCGCTGCTGACGATCCCCGCCGCGTTCGCGCTCGGCGTGCTCACCTTCGTCCAGCTGCTGCTGGTCTCGGTCGTGGTGGCGGCGGCCGACATCACCTTCCGCGCCGCCTCCGGGGCGTACCTCAAGACGCTGCTGCCGGGCGAGCACCTGCTCGTCGCGAACGCCCGCCTGGAGTCCACGACCTGGACGACCACGATCGTCGGGCCGCCGCTGGGCGGCGCCGCCATCGCGCTCCTCGGCCCGGTCGCGACGGTGGTGGCCGACGCGGTCAGCTACCTGCTGTCGGCCCTGGGCGTGCGCGCGGCGGGCGGCGGCGAGCCGCGCCCCGCACGCCGGGAGCCCGCGCGCATGCGCGCCGGCGACCTGCTCGACGGCTGGCGGCACATCCTCGCCGACGCCGCGCTGCGCCCGCTGTTCCTCAACACCGCCCTGTTCAACGGGCTGCTGATGGCCGCCGACGCGCTGCTGGCCGTCCTGATGCTCGGCCGGCTGGGGTTCACCTCGTGGCAGTACGGTCTCGCCTTCGCCGTGCCCGCGATCGGCGGGCTGCTCGGGGCGCGGCTGGCCCGTCCGCTGGTCACCCGGTTCGGGCAGCACCGCGTCCTGGTCGTGACCGGGACGCTGCGCGCGGTGTGGCCGCTCGGGCTGGCCTTCGTGGGGCCCGGCACCGGAGGGCTGCTGCTGGTGATGGGCGTCGAACTCGGGCTCATCTTCTGCTGCGGCGTCTTCAACCCCGTCTCGGCCACCTACCGCCTCGAACGCACCCCGAACGACCGGATCACCCGCACGCTGTCGGCCTGGTCGATGACGACCAAGGCGTCGACCGCGCTGCTGACGGCCGCGTGGGGGGTGCTGGGCGCCCTGCTCGGCCCCCGTCCGGCCATCGGCCTGGCCGGCGTGCTCCTGCTGGCGACCCCGCTGCTGCTTCCCCGGCGCGCCGCCGCGGCCCTTCCCGAGCCGGTGCCCGCGCCCCACGCCTGAATCCCCTCATCACCAAGGAGACAACGATGACCGTCACGTCCCCCGAGCTCGACCCCCGGACGTCCGCGCTGCTCGTCCTGGACCTCCAGCAGGGCGTGCTCGCCTCGCTGCCCGGCCTGGAGGAGCAGGAGGCGCTGCTGTCCCGGGTGGCCGACGCCGCCGCCGCCATGCGCGCGCACGGCGCCGCCGTCGTCCACGTGCGGCTCGGCTTCACCGAGGCCGACTGGGCGGCGATCCCGGCCGCCAACCCGACCTTCTCGCTCATCGGGCGCGGACGCCTGCTGCACCACGAGGACCCCGGGACGGACTTCCACCGGCGGGTCGCGCCCGAGCCCGGGGACCTCGTCGTCCGCAAGACCAGGGTCGGCGCGCTGTCCACGACGGACCTCGACCGGCGGTTGCGGGAGCGCGGGATCACCACCCTGGTCGTCGCCGGGCTCACCACCAGCGGCGCCGTCCTGTCCACCGTGGCCGACGCCGCCGACCGCGACTACCGGCTGCACGTCCTGTCGGACGGCGTCGCCGATCCGGACCCGCACCTCCACCGGACGCTGATGACCGGCGTGTTCCCGAGAACGGCCCACGTCGTCGACACCGCCGGGCTGCATTCGCTGCTGCGCGAGAGCCGATAGTCGCGAACCGTTCGATTTCACTTTCGTATCGCGGGCGGGCCGAATTGCCCGTGCCCCCAATACTGGGTGCATGGCTCCCCTGAACGGCGATTTCGACGCGTTCGCCTCGATGATCGACGAAAGAGTCACGGCACGCAGGGCCGCTCCGGCGCTCGTCGTGAAGATCTATGAGGGCACCCGGGCGGCCGCCCCCGGCGTCGTGGTCAAGGCGCTCGTCCGCCGGCTGCGCACGGCGGACGACCGGCCCCTCGTCCCGCACGCCGAGATCGACGAGGCCACCCGCCCGGGCGGGATCGTCGTCCAGCTGGGGAACACGACGCCACGCGGCTGGGGCACAGTACGTTTTCCCCGTTATCGGGTCTTAAAGGCGATAAAGGGTGGCGAGCAGGCAACCGGCGCACTAGAGCTGGCATTTCACGACCTTCACCCAAATCTCGCCTATTTCGTACGGAGTGCCAACCAAGTAGGCGGATTGTCGTTGTTTTTCCAGGTTCTCCTGTTCATCCTGGCGGGCTGGGCGATCCGCGGAGTTTTCCGCTGGTCGTGGCGCCGCCGGACCCGCGGCTGGTTCCCCGGCCACATCGGGCATGACAAGGCCGACTTCTTCCCGGAAGCCGGCCGGCTCATGTGGGGCCCCGACCGGGCGAAACAGGAGGGAGCCCTGCTCCGGGCGCTCCTGTGCGACCTGGAGGCCGCCTTCACCCCCAGGCTGTCACCGTGGCGGCGGCGTCGCCGCAGCAGGTTCGTGCTCTTCGTCACCGGCGACGCCGCGCTCACCGACCGCGTCGCCGACGCCGTACGGGACACCCGCGTACGCCGCACGATTGTGATCGCCGCGCCGGCGTCCGACGCCGGGGCCGCCGGCCCGGACCTCAGGTGGACGGCGAGCGTTCTCGACGGCGAGGCGGCCCTCGCCGCGACGGAGGGCGTCATCCAGGGGACCGGCGGCCTCGACGCCGCCGCCCTGGCGGGCCGGAGCAGGATCCCCGTGCGGCTCGGCAGCCCCGCGCTCGCCGCGACGGAGGCCGTGGCGCAGGGCCTGGCCGTCGTCGGGCTGGCGGCCGTGCTCGCGATCCCCTGGCTGCCCCCGATCCGGCCGCCGGACACCTCCTGCCTCGCACGTCCGGCGCCCGGCCCGGCGAGCCCGCCCGCCCCGGTCCCGGACGCCGCCGGGGCGCAGAGCCTCTACGCCGCGGACAAGCAGCGGATCGAGGCCGAGAACGCCAGGGTCGAGGCCAAGGAGAAACAGGGATACACCGTCAAGACCGTGGTGTACCTCGGCTCCGGCGTCGCGGCCTTCGAGCATCCCGAGTACAACGGCGTGCTCCCCGAGCTGCGCGGGATCCGGCTGGCCCAGCAGAAGATGAACGACATGGCGGAGGCCACCCCGCACAGCCGGCGCAACTACGACGGCAACGTCTTCGTGCGGGTGAACGTCGAGGAGGCCGGCGCCGGGTACGCGAAGGCGCCCGAGATGGCGCGCCGGATCGCGGCCCAGCCGGACCGGAAGGTGCTCGGCGTGATCGGGCTGGGCGAGAGCCGGAAGGAGACGATCGAGGCCCAGCGGATCCTCGGCGACGGCGGCCTGCCCATGCTGGGCATCGGCGCCACCTCGGAGACCTTCCAGTCGCACCCGCTCTATCACCAGGTCTCCTACGACAATCCGGAACAGGCCCGGCTCATCGCGACCTTCGTCAGGAACGCCGGCGTCATCCCCGCCGATGACGGCACCTGCGCCCCCGCCGCCTCGGCCGTCATCCTCGGCGATCCCGACGACGACTACAGCAAGACCCTCAGCGACGACTTCGCCGCCGAGTTCCGGCCGAGCACCCAGCTGTGGTTCTCGCCGTCGAACAAGAGCCCCCAGCCCGGCGGCAAGACGGTGTACAGCCTGTCGGCGCTGGCCGACGAGACCTGCGCGATCGTCGCCAAGGACCCGCGGCGCACCCTGGTCCTCTGGCCGGGACGGGCCCAGCGGCTGCGCGACTTCCTGCAGACCGTCAAGGGCAAGAACGCGTGCCCGAGCGCCCTCACCGTGCTGGCCGGCGCCGACGTCACCACCACGGTGACGCGCGCGCAGCAACTGTCGTTCGACGGCGTCACCTTGTACTACTCGGCGCACGCGCTCCCCAGCCGGCCGCCGAACGAGATGGGCAGGGAGTACCTCGCCCGCTACTCCGCCGCCTACGGCCACGACGCCTGGTACGACCACTGGCGTGGGCCGCTCGCCTACGACGCCCTCATGACCATGGCCACGGCCGTCAACACCGTCTGCCAGCTCAACAAGGCGGCGGGGTGCGGGCGGGGCTCGGTGCAGGTCCTGTCCTCCTTCGGCGTCGGCGGCGACGCCGGCCTGCGCGGCGCGACGGGGACGATCGTCTACCCGAGCGATCCCCGCAACGCGTCGGGCGCGGTGACCGTCGTGCCGTCCGACAAGAGGTTCCTCATCCTCCGGGACACGCCGCAAGGGCCGGTGGTGGCCATGGAGTGCGGCCGCCGCGACGGCGGCGACGTGAAGACCACCTGGGGCCCGCACGACGAGTTCGCCTGTCCCCGCCGCTGAGCCCGTGCGCTGACCTCGGGCGCGGGCCCGTCACTCCGGGATCAGGCACCGCTCATGGTGTGCAGGACGAGTCCGCCGCCGTCCGCGGGGCCGAACCCGGGCTCCCGCAGCTCGGGGACGTCGATCGCGGTGACGACGCCCAGGGCGCCCGCCTCGGCCACCTCGTGGACCGCGAGGCGGGCCAGCGCCCGGCGCACCCCGGCCGGGACGCCGGGCAGCACGTACGCCACGTCGAGGCGGGCCATGGTGTGCCGCTCGTCCTCCCAGGACGCGGCCGCGTGGCCGACGAAGGGCTCCCCGCGGTCGTTGTCGACGTAGGCCTGGAGCCAGCAGGCCAGCCTCGCCTCGGCGATCAGCCGCCGCGGGACGCCGACGTCCAGCCCCGCCCTGGCCAGCCAGAACCCGGCATCAGTGGCGGGCGCGTCGTCGTCGAGGGGGACCTCGCCGACGTGGTACCCGGTCGGCCAGACGTCCGGAGCGTCGCGGGTGTCCAGCAGGACCCGGCCGTCGCGGACCGTCCGGCGGCTCCGGCGGACCAGCCCGGTGTCGAGCTCCTCCATGAGGAGGAACTCGACCTTGCGGGCCCACGCGCCGGCCGGGGACACCGGAAGGCCGCGCCCTGACGGCTGCGAGCGCATTGGCTCGCGACCACTCGACAGTCACGCCTCCAGGTTGGCACACCCGCGGGCGGGCGTGACCGTCGCTCACCTGTCCCCGGGCTCCGCGGGGCAGGGGTCGCCGACGTGGACGTGCGGGACCGGGTTGAGCACCTTGCGACGCTGCTCGGTCAGGCCGCCGAGCCAGGACTCGTCGTAGACGTAGCCGTACCTGCTGCCCGCCCATACCGGTCCGTAGCGGTAGATGACCACGCGGCGCTCGCCGGGGTTGGTCCGGGTGGAGCCGCCGTGCATGAGCCCGTCCACGAAGAGCAGCGCGTCGCCCTTCTCCAGGTGGACGGGGATCGCGCCCGGCAGGGTGTCCATGCGGTCGCCCCTGGCGTAGTCGCCGCCCAGCGGGTGCCGGAAGTTCGACTTGTGCGAGCCGGGCACCACCATCGTCGCGCCGTCGCCCTCGCCGATGTCGGTCAGCGCGAGGATGATGTTGACCTGGCCGCAGCGGAAGACGCCGTGGTCGTAGCGGTAGCCGCAGCGCAGCGCGGTGCGGTAGCCGCCGGAGTGCACGGGGTGGTGCCCGCCCGACTCGCGGATCGAGGCGATCGTCTCGTCGACGAAGACGCCGGGGATGTAGCTGTCCTCCTCGCCCGCGTAGTGCCTGACCAGGTCGAACCAGCTCGGGTGGTCGACCAGCTCCTCGAACGGCCGGCCCGCCGCCACCGCCTGGTGCAGCTCGAAGCCGGTCTCGGGGGTGTAGTCGCGGCGCTGGGCGCCCCGGTACCACTCGCCCCTGGCCAGGTGGCGGGGGAAGGCGTCGAACTCCTCGTTGAGCCGCCGCAGCAGATCCGCGTCCACGGCGTTCCTGAGGATCAGGTAGCCGTTGAGGTCGAACATGAAGTCGTCCAGCTCGGACATGGTGGAACCTCCGGGGGGTGGTGAGATGCCGCCACTCTGCCGCGACGACCTCATTCCAGTCATCCACCCGGAAGATCCGAGATGTCGCATATCCTCAAGGTGTGCAGTCTCTCGCCCAGGTCATCGGCCTGCAGGCGTTCCACGTGACGTCGGGCCCCATGCCCCGCTCCCACATCCACCCCGAGGTCGAGTTCAACCTCGTCCTGTCGGGCACCGCCAGGTACGCGACCGTCGGCGGCGAGGTGGACCTGCCGCCCGGCCGGCTCGCCGTCTTCTGGGGCGGCTACCCGCACCGGCTGCTCACGGCCGAGGGCGTGGACTTCCTGTGGGCCACCGTCCCGCTGAGCGCCGTCATCGGCCACGACCCGCTGCGCGGCGCGGTCGAGCGGGCGCTGTCGGGAGAGTTCCTGTACGGCACCGCCGCCGAGGGGGAGCACGACCGTTTCCTCATGAGCCGCTGGGACCGGGAGCTGCGCCACGAGCCGGCCCCCGCCGTGGCCGAGGTCTGCCTGCTGGAGATGCACGCCCGGCTGGCCCGCCTGACCGGCGGGCCGCGCGAGACGGCGCCCGCCGAGGCGGCGGCGGCCGGATCGGCCGAGCGCATGCTGGCCGTCGTCGCCCGCCGCTACACCGAGCGGCTGACGGTCGAGGAGATCGCCGAAGCCGCCGGGGTGCACCCCACCTACGCGGCCCTGGCCTTCAAACGGGCCCTGGGCATGCCCGTCTGGCAGTACGTCACCCGGCTGCGGGTCGCCCACGCCTGCCGGTTGCTGCTGGTCACCGGCTGGGGCGTCGACAGGGTCGCGCACGCCAGCGGCTTCCAGACGAGGTCGAGCTTCTACCGGGCCTTCGGCGAATCGACCGGCCTGACGCCCACGGAGTTCAGGCGGCGGGCGATCGCCGACGGAGGGTGCCCTCCGTGACGCCCGCCGGGAGGCGCACGGTGACGCGGAGGCCCCCGGACGGGCGGGGGACGAGGTCGAGCGTCCCGTCGTGCGCCCGCACGATGCTGCCGACGATCGCCAGGCCCAGCCCGACCCCCGCGTGGTCGGCGCGGACGCGGTCGGTGCCCCGCCGGAACGGCTCCACCAGCGTGGGGACCACGTCAGGGGGCAGCGTGTCGCCGGTGTTCTCGACGATGAGGGTCACCGTCCCGGCGTGCACGGCGGTCGTGACCCACACCGTGCCCTGTCCGGCGAGGTTGTGCACGATCGCGTTGTGCACGAGGTTCGTCGTCATCTGGAGCAGCAGCGCGGGTGAGCCGGTGGCGGGGGCCAGGTCTCCGGCGGTCTCGACGGCGAGTCCGCGCCGCTCGGCCAGGGGCAGCAGCGTCTCGACGGCCTCCTCCGCGATCAGCGACAGATCGACGCGCTCGCGCGGGAAGGACCGCTGGTCGGCCCGGCTGAGCAGGAGCAACGCCTCGGTGAGGTCGATCGCCCGGGTGTTGACCAGGTGGAGGCGGGCGACCAGCTCGGCGGGGTCGCGGGTGGGGTCGGTGCGGGCGACGTCGAGCAGCGTCCGGGCGACGGCGAGCGGGGTGCGCAGCTCGTGGGAGGCGTTGGCGGCGAATCTCCGCTGCTCGGCGACGTGCGCTTCGAGCCGTACGAGCATGGTGTCGAAGGCGTCGGCGAGCTCGCGCAGTTCGTCCGCGCGGCCCGGCAGCCGGATGCGGTGGGAGAGCGAGCCGCCGGTGGCCCTGCGGGCGGCGTCGGTGATGCGGGTCAGGGGCGCGAGCATCCGGCCGGCCAGCAGCCACCCGCCCACGAGCCCGAACACCAGCAGGAACGCCAGCACGAGAGCCGCGACCGGGGCGAACGACCGCACGATGGACGAGCGGTTGACCAGGAAGTCGCCGGTGGAGTAGATGGCGTCATCGGGCAGACCGCGCAGGTAGTAGACCCCCACCGCGCCCAGCGGCACGAGGCCCGCGACCAGGAGGAACCCGGCGTAACTCAGAGTGAGCTTGAGCCGCACGCTCAGGCCCGGGGCCCTACCCACGATCCGCCCCCTCGCGCCCGGCGGCGGGCGCCGTGTCGATGCGGTAGCCGACCCCCGCCACGGTGGCGATCACCCAGGGCTCGCCGAGGCGCTTGCGCAGGGACGAGACCGTGATGCGGACGGCGTTGGTGAAGGGGTCGGCGTGCTCGTCCCACGCCCGCTCCAGGAGCTCCTCGGCGCTGACGACCCCGCCCTCGGCGGCGACGAGGACTTCGAGCACGGCGAACTGCTTGCGGGTGAGCGCGACGTAGCGGCCGTCGCGGAAGACCTCGCGGCGGAACGGGTCGAGGCGCAGGCCCGCGATCTCGCGCACCGGCGGCCTGCTGTGGCCCCGCCTGCGGTCGAGCGCTCTGAGCCGGAGCACGAGTTCGCGCAGCTCGAAGGGCTTGGTGAGGTAGTCGTCGGCGCCCAGTTCGAACCCGCTGGCCTTGTCGTCGAGCCGGTCGGCGGCGGTGAGCATGAGGATGGGCATGCCGCTGCCGGAGGCGACGATGTGCCCGGCGATCTCGTCGCCCGAGGGGCCCGGGATGTCGCGGTCGAGGACGGCGATGTCGTAGGCGTTGACGCTCAGCAGCTCCAGGGCGGTGTTCCCGTCGCCGGCGATGTCGGCGGCGATGGCTTCCAGGCGCAGGCCGTCGCGGACGGCTTCGGCCAGATAGGGCTCGTCCTCGACGATCAGTACCCGCATACCCCTGACCGTACGGCCCGGGGCCTATCGCCGGCATATGAAAAATCCCATACGGGCCGGCAACGGCCCGCTGCCTTGACTGGCGGCATGACACCCAGCGGACCAGCACGAACGGCAGCCCGCCGGACCCGGTCGGCCCTGGTGGCCGCACTCGTCGTCCTCGGCGGGACGCTCGCGGCCGGCGTCGTCGTCCACCGGGCGGTGACGTCCCTGACCGTCTCGGCGTACGACGAGGCCGAGGGGGCCGTGCCCGAGGGCGTGACGGTCTTCGACGACGGGGTCCCGGCCGTCGCCGGCCTCGACGCCGACCTGCTCCGGGCCCTGCGCAGGGCGGCGGCCGAGGCCGCGGGCGACGGCGCTGACCGGCGTCCTTCTCAGGACAGGGGCACGCCGCGGTAGGCGCGCCAGAGCGCCAGGTCGTAGCCCAGGCCCAGGGCCGCGCCGAGCAGCAGGGGAGCGCCCAGCGCGGCCAGCGTGCCGGTCAGCATGGTGGTGGCGGCGATCGGGGCGACCGAGACGGCGACGCTGCGGGCCAGGCTGGTCATGCTGGCGGCGGCCGTACGCTGCCCCGGCGGGACGACCGCGGCCGTGAACGCCTGCCGCGCCGGTACGTCGATCTTGGACACCGTCTGGCGGAGCAGCAGCAGGACGACGGCGGTGGCCAGGTCCGGGGCGAACGGGATGCAGGCCAGCAGCAGGTTGGCCATGGTGTGGGGGAGGAGCATCGTGGCCAGCAGGCCGCGCCGGGCGGCCAGCAGCGGCGCGGTGAGCTGGGCCAGGGCCGGCAGCAGGTTGGCGGCGAAGAACACCAGGCCCAGCTGGGTGGTCGTCGCGCCGAAGCGATGGGCGAACCACCAGGCCAGCACAGCCTGGACGGCCAGCCCGCCGGCCAGGGCGTCCAGGGCGGACAGCCCGGCCAGCAGCCGGATCTGGCCGGGCACCCGCCCGCGACGCCGTTCCGGGCCGGCGGGCGCGGTCCGGGGCGGCTCGGCCTGCGGCGTCAGGTTCCAGAACAGCGTCACGGTCCCGGCCGCCAGGAGCGCGTAGAGGGCGAAGGCGGCGTCGGGGGCCGACGTCCAGGTCTGGAGCCCGAGCGCGGCGGCGGCCAGCGCGCCCAGCGCGCCGGAGGCCAGGGCGGTGACGTTGTAGCAGGTGAAGACGGACGTGTGGCGCGCCGGGGCGCAGGTCTGGGCGAGGATGGCCTGTTCCACCCCGGAGAAGGGCGTGTTGTCGTTGGTGGAGGGCGAGATCGTCCCGATGAAGGCGGCGGCGATCAGGACGGGGTAGGACTCGCTGAGCGCGAACACGGCCCCGGTCACCGCCATCAGGCAGCCGCAGGCGACCAGCGTCCGGCGCCGCCCCCACACGTCGGCGAACAGGCCCAGCAGCAGGCTCGCGAACACCGATCCGGCGGCGGCCACGGCCAGCAGCAGGCCGGTCTGCCAGGGGGCGTCGCCGTCCTGGGCGAGCAGCTCGGCGAGGAGCACGCTGGTGCATCCGTAGCCGAAGGTCCGCAGCGCCCGCGCCGCGACGACCAGCAGCCCGTTACGTCCCAGTTCGATCGGAAACAGGCTCCTGGCCTGCGTGTTCGGCATGGGGCATGATGCCCCGGACGGCGCGGCGGACGTGCCGCGAACGCGCGAAGACGCACGACGACATTGCGCGGGCCCGCCGCCGCGTCAGGTGGCAGGTTCGAGGTGGACGTGCAGGTCGGTGGCGTGGGCGGGGGCGGGGTCGCCGTCCGGGTCGGTGACGGCGGTCACGGCCAGGCCGGCGGCCGCGGCCAGCTCCTCGAACACCTCGCGGGGGTACCAGTGCAGGACCCACGGGCGTTCGGCGACGGTGACGTCCGGGCCGTGGTGGCGTTCGTAGCGCAGGAGGGTCGTCTGCGTCCGGGCGGTCTCGTCGCGTCGCTGGGAGACGACGGACACCCGCAGGTCGGCGCCGTCGGGGGCGACGGCCGTGCGCGCCCGGCCGATCTGGTCGGCCGGGGCCGGGTCGGGAGTGAACAGCGGCACCAGCGCGACGCCGCCCTCCTCCAGGTGGGCGCGGATGCCGCGCAGGGCGGCCAGCGCCGTGGCGTCGTCGGGGAGCAGGGTGAAGGTCGGCCCGGCGAGGAAGATCGCCCGGTACCGGCGGGGCAGGTTCAGGCTCTCCATGCGCTGGTGGAACAGCGTCACGGACACGTCCAGGTCGCCGGCCCGGCGTCGGAGCCGGGCCAGCATGTCCGCCGAGGAGTCGACGCCGTCGACCTCCAGGCCGCGCCGGCGCAGCTCCAGCAGGGGATCGCCGTCCCCGCAGCCCAGCTCCAGCGCGGGGACGCCGGTGCGCTCGACGAAGGCGGCATAGGGCTCCGGGTCCTGGGAGACGGATTTCAGCGGTCCGTAGAGCTCCGCGACGAGGCCGGTGTAGAAGTCAGCTGGATCCACCTTCGTCACAGTACGCACATGATCCAGAAGGTTCACTCCATTATCGAGTCCGGGACGGCCGTCGAGACGTGCCAGAATCCGGCGTACCGGCCGCCGCGGCGCAGCAGCTCGTCGTGGCCGCCCGCCTCGACGATCCGGCCGCCGTCGAGGAAGACGACGCGGTCGGCGCGCCGGACGGTCCGCATGCGGTGGGCGACCATGACCACCGTGCGCCCCGCCATCAGGCGCTCGACGCCCTCGTGGACGGCCGCCTCGTTCACCGGGTCCAGTGCGGAGGTCACCTCGTCCAGCAGCACGACGGGGGCGTCCTTCAGCAGCGCCCGCGCGATCGAGACGCGCTGACGCTCACCGCCGGACAGCAGCGCCCCGCCCTCGCCGACGTTCGCCGCCCAGCCGCCGGGCAGCCGCTCGACCACCTCGTCCAGCCGGGCCGCGGTCGCCGCCGCCCGCACCTCGGCCTCGTCGGCGTCCGGACGGCCGAGCCGCACGTTGTCCTCGATCGTGCCGTCGAAGAGGTAGACGTCCTGGAAGACGACGGCGATCCGAGCCGGTCCGCCAGCCGCCGCCGTAACGACAGCTGCACCCGGCCGTCGAGCACGTGTCCGAGCCCCGACGACGCGCCCGTCAGCAGCAGCCGCACGAACAGCCCGGCCACGCCCGCGAGCACCGCGACCCGGACGCGCCCGGCGTCCACCGGGCCCGGCGACAGCAGGACGCGGCCCACCTCGACGACCGCCAGCAGCGGCGCCAGGCCCGCGACCGCGCCGATCACCTGCGACACGACGACGGCGACGAACGCCGGGACGTGCGGACGCAGCAGCCCGCCCGCGCCCGGTTCCGGCGGCGGGACGGCCTCGGGCGGCTCGGGACGGCCTCGGGCGGTTCGGGGGCCGGCCGGTGTCCCCGGCTCGTTTCGCGGCTGCCGGTCATGGGTCCTCTAATTCCGCTACCTGAAGTATCGATACTTAAGGTAGCGGAATCGGATATCGTTCAGGCATGTCCCGAGCGAGCACTTCCGCCAGACCGCCCGGTCGCCCGCGCACCGGCGTCAACGCCGAGGTGTTCGCCGCCACGTTGCGCACCGTCCACGAGCTCGGCTACGCGCGGGCCACCGTCGAGCGCATCGCCGCCGCGGCCGGTGTGGCGAAGACGACGGTCTACCGGCGCTGGCCGACGAAGGGCGAGCTGATCGTCGACTGCCTGCTCGACGCGTTCGGCCCGGCGCCGCTGGAGGGCGCCGACCGGGCCGAGATCATGTCCTCGATCATCCGGTGGATCGCCGGGAAGATCAGCGAGCCGGGCACGGGCGACGCGTTCGCGGGCGTGTTCAGCGACGCCGTCAGCGATCCGGCCCTGCGCGAGGTCCTGTCCACCCGGTTCCAGGACCCGTACCGGCTGGCGCTCCAGGAGGCGCTCGGCGAGCCGGAGCAGCGCGTCCTGCTCTACATCGACGTCGTCGTCGGCACCTTGCTGCACCGGATGGGCATGACCGGCGAGCCGATGGTCGAGGCCGACGTCGACGCGCTGATCGAGATGGTGCTGCGGCACTTCGCCGACGGGCCCGGGGGAGCGCCCGGCGCCTGATCTCCGTGCCGCGTCGGCCCTACGGGTGATCAGGCGGAGGGTTCCCGGCGGAGCGGACGGGCCGGGCGTCGCCGTACGCCGACGCCCGGCGCCTGCGCCGATGCGGGGGTCACGACACCCCGGAGGCGATCTTGTTCAGCGGGCCCTGGCCGCCGGCGGCGGCCTGGGCGGGGTTGTGGACGTGCGCCGTGCCCGCCGGGGCCGGCCAGGCGGGGCCGAAACCGGGGTAGGGGTGGGGCAGCGGGACGGGGGCGGCCGCGCGGGCCGGCCCGGCCGGCACGGTGGAGGCCAGCACGCCGGCCACGGTGGCGGCGATCACGAGGCCGGCTGATCCGCGTCTTCTCTTGAACATTTCGAGGTCCCCTCGACGTGGTCTGGAAGGACCGCCGAGAGTAGCAGATTGTCATGGCTCAAGTACAGAGAGTCACAAGGCGTAGGGTGAGGCAGTAGCGTCATCGCACGTGAGCGATTACGCACTGTCACCGTCGGTCGAGCCTCGGTCCCTGCGGCGGTGGGTCGTGCTGCTGCTCTGCTGGGCCTCGCTCACCATGACCTCCGTCGACCGTTCCACCTGGGGGCCCGCGTCGCTGCAGGCGGGCGAGGCGCTGGGGGTGTCGCTGGCGGGGCTGGGGGCGTTCGCGACGGCGTACTACGTCGGCTACGTGCTGTCCAACATCGGCGGCGGGCTGCTCGGCGACCGGATCGGCAGCCGGGTCGTGTTGTCGGGGTCGCTGTTCACGGCGGGCGGCTTCATGATCGCCTTCGGCTCCGTGCCGTCCGCCGGGGCCGGGATCGCGGTGCAGGCGCTGATCGGGCTCTGCGCGGGGGCCGACTTCGCGGCGGGCGTCAAGCTCATCGCGTCCTGGTTCGGCGAGCGGGAGCGCGGGCTGGCGATGGGCGTGTTCACCATGGCCTCGTCGCTCGGCACGATGATCGCCAACGTGCTCGTGCCCCGGCTGATCCAGTGGTACGACTGGCGGGCCTCCTACCACCTGTTCGGCATCGTGTCGATGGGGCTCGCGCTGGTGTGCCTGACACTGCTGCGTGACCGGCGTGAGCCGCCGGCCGCGCGCCCGTCGCTGCGCGGCCTGGCCCGCGACCGTGACCTGCTGCTGATCGGCCTGGCCGGCTTCGGCGGGCTGTGGGGCACGTACGGCTTCGTGACCTGGTCCAACACCCTCATGGTGAAAGGGCACGGGCTCGACCCGGTGGCGGCCGGGACGGTCGTCGTGGTGTTCGCGGCGGCGGGCGCGGTGGGCAAACCGGTCATCGGCCTGGCCACCGACCTGGCCGGACGGGGGCGCAAACGCCCGGCGGTCGCCGTGCTGGTGGCCTTCGCCGGCTGCCTGCTGCTGTTCGGCCGCATGGAGACGGAGACGGCGTTCCTGGTGACGGCCGGGTTCGCGGGGCTGGGCGCGTACCTGTACTCGCCGTTGCTGATCGCCATGGTGCCCGGCCTGTCGGGGACGGCGCTGGCCGGCTCGGCGGCGGGCGCGACGAACGCGGTGGCGCAACTGGGCAGCGTGACCGTGCCGGTCGTCGTGGGGGCGGTCTACCAGGCCGGCGGGTCCTTCTCCGCCGCGTTCGCCACCCTGGCCGCCGGGCCCGTGGCGGGCGCGGTGGCGCTGTGCTTCGTCCGCGAGGCGCGGGGGGGGGGGGGGGGGCGGGCGGCGCCCCCCCCCGGGGGGGCGGCGGGGGGGGCCCCCGCCGGGGGGGTGGCGGCCCCCCCGGGGATCAGGGGGTTGGCCCCCCCCGTGAGGAAG
>NZ_JBITJF010000004.1:662051-732037 GCF_044459705.1 Nonomuraea sp. NPDC050227
TGGGGGGGGGGGGGGGGGGCGGGGGGGGGGGGGGGGGGGCGGCGGCCCGGCGCGGGGGGGGGGGGGGGGGGGGGGGGGGGGGGGGGGGGGGGCGGCCGGGGGGGGGGCGGGCGCGGGGGGCCCCCCCCCCCCCCGCCCCAGGTCGGTTCGCCGGCGTGACGGCGCCGCCGGGCGGGGAGGCGGTCGGCATGGGGGCATGACGGCGGCGGGCCGGGGGCGGTCGGGCTGCTGTGTCGTCGCCGGGATTCAGCGCAGCCGGTCCAGCACCGCCCGCAGCACGGGGGCGAACGCGTCGGGGTCGTCGGCGAAGCCCGTGTGGTCGCCGGGGAACAGGACGGGGTCGAGCCCGAGCGCCTGCCCCAGGGCCCGGGAGGCGCGGTCGCACAGCTGCCCGGCCGACTCCTCGCCGATGCCGATCACCAGACCGGGCGTCGCGCGCAGCCGGTCCAGGTCGGGCGCCCAGTGCGTGGTGGCGTGCAGCTCGTGGGCGAACCAGCGGCGCTCGTCGGCGACGTCCCGCGGGTCGCGCGGGCCGCCGAACATCATCTCCAGCGCGCCGTCCGGCACCGTGATGCCGGCCTGGCCCATGACCCCCGCCCAGGCCCCGACGACGTCGCCGCTCAGGTAGGCGGCGATGAGCTCGTCGGTCTGGCGGTGCAGCTCGTCGCGGTCCGGCAGCAGCTCGATCAGCGGCGGTTCGTGGGCGACGACGCCGCGCACCTGCTCGGGACGGGCCTGCGCCAGGGTCAGCGCGGTGACGGCCCCGCCGCTGGAGCCGAAGACGACGGCCGGACCGGCGTCCACGTGCGCCAGCAGGCGGGACAGGTCGTCGGCGCGCAGCCGCGGCGTGGAGTCCTGGGCGGGGTCGTCCAGCGGGCTGTGCCTGATGCCGCGCGGGTCGGTGGTCAGCACCGTGTGGTCGCCGGCGATCAGGTCGGCCAGCGCGGCGAAGGAGCCGGCGTCCATCGGCGCGCCGACGAGTGCGACGAGCGGGCCCTGGCCGCGTACCTCGAAGTGCAGGCGGGCGCCCGGGACGTCGAGCGTGGAGACGGTCGTGGAGACGGTCGCGGTCATGATGTCCTCCTGGAAGCGACGGCCCTGACGTGGGCCGCCGGATGGTCGGCCGCGGCCGCGGTCGTGACGACCGCGTCCAGCAGCGGTGGTGCGGCGACGGCCACGAGCAGCGCCAGGGCTGCCGGGATCACCAGGGCGAGGGGCAGCGACGCCGTCGTGGCGACGTACCCGATGAGGGCGGGGCCGACGAGGCCGCCGCCGTAGCTGACGGTGGTCACCGCGGACAGGCCGCGCGCGGCCCCGCCCACGGTGCCGAGCAGGCTGGCCACGACCGGCCAGACCACGGCCACGCCCGCGCCGGACAGCGCCCAACCGGCCATGGCGCAGCCCAGCCGGACGGCCGCCCCCACGGGCAGGACGCCCGCGAGCAGGACGAGCCCGTAACCGGCGGTGGCGGTCGCGCCGGCCAGCCGGATCGTGACGCGGACGCCGAGCCGCGTCCTGACGGCGTCGCCGGCGAACCGGACGAGCGTCATCGCCACGAAGAAGACGGTGTAGACGAGCGACCCGGTGGCCGGGTCGGCGCCCAGGACCCGGGTCGCGTGCACCCCGGCCCAGTCGGTGGCGGCGCCCTCGGCGACGAACGCGGCGGCGCCGATCACGCCCAGCATGGCCAGCACCCCCGGCCTGAGCCGAGCCACCCCCCGCCCCTCCGCTCCGCGCACCCCGCCCGCACCCCCGCGGGCGGCCCCGACGGTGGTCCTGACAGCGCCCCCAACGGTGACCCCGACGGTGGTCCCGGCAGCGCCCCCGACGGTGGCCTCGACGGTGGTCCCGGCCGTGCCCCCGGTGACGGTCTCGCTCGTGGTCCCGGTGGTGGTCCCACCCGTGGTCCCGGTGGTGGTTCCGGCCGTGGCCCGGGTGGCCGCCATGGCGGCGCCCCCGACGGCGGCCATGGCGGCGGTCAGCGCTGTCGCGCCCACCAGCATCAGCACCCGCACGTCGGCCCCCGCACGCAGGGCCGCCGTGACGAGCGCGCCGCCCGCCACCGCGCCGAGCGTCCACGTGCCGTGCACCGTGGCCATGATCGGCCGCCCGAGCCCCCGCTCGACGGCCACCGCCTGGACGCTCAGGGCCACGTTCAGCAGGCCGAAGAGCGCCCCGAGCAGAGCGGCCGAGACCATCAGCGGCCCGGGACCGGCAGCCAGCGCCGGGCCGGCCAGCGCCAGCGCCGCCGCCGGTGCGCAGACCCGCAGCAGCCCGCCTCCGGACCACCGGTCGCACAGCCGTCCGGCCACCGGCATGGCCACGAGGGAGCCGGCGGCCAGCACCATGAGCAGCGCGCCGAGTCCGCCGGGCCCGAGCCCGAGGCGCGCGTCGGTGGCGGGCAGCGTGGCGGCCCACACCGCGTTCGTGACGCCCGTCAGCCCGTAGCAGAGCGTGATCGTTCCTCGTCCGGCCATGTCCTGATCCTTGCGGTGGCGCGGCGTCCGGGTCCAACACCTGTTCGAACGCGATTCACGCGCCGGCAGTGTGAATCAGGTAGGAAGGTGGCATGCCGGACGACGTGGAGATCCGCCTGCTGCGCCACTACGTGGCCGTCGCCGAGGAGTTGCACTTCAGCAGGGCCGCCCAGCGCCTGTACGTGGCGCAGCAGGCGCTCAGCCGCGACGTCCGCAAGCTGGAGGACCGGGTGGGCCGCCGGCTCCTGGAGCGCACCACCCGCAAGGTCGCCCTCACCCCGGAGGGACGCCTGCTGCTGACCCGGGCACGGGAGATCCTCGCCCTGTACGACGCCACCATGCTGGACCTGCGCGGCCGGCCCAGGTCGCTGACGGTCGACGTCGTCGGCGCCGGTCTGACCCCTGCCCTGGTGCTGGCCGCGGCCCGCGCCCACGCGCCGGGGGTGGAGTTCTTCGCCCGCTTCCACAGCGGCACCGAAGCGGCTCCGCCTCTGCTGGCCGACGGCCGCCTGGACGTCACCTTCGGCCGCAGCCCCGAACCCCCCGGCTCCGGAATGCTCAGCTCCGGAACGCTCGGCTCCGAAGCACTCGGCTCAGGAACGCCCGGCCTCGGAGCGTCCGGGCTCGGAGCGGCCGGCCTCGGAGCGGCCGGGCTCGGAGCGTCCGGGCTCGGAGCGCCCGGCGTCAGAGCGCCGGGCCTGGGAGCGTCCGGCCGCGTGCGGTGGCGGCCGGTACGCCACGAGCGCATCGCGGTGCTGCTGCCCGAGCGTCACCCGCTGGCCCGGCTGCCCATGATCCCCCTGGAGTCGTTGCGCGGCGCGAGCCCGTGCATCCGCGCCGGCGACCACGCCACGCCCGGCTGGGAGCACGCCGTCCTGCAGCTGCTGGCCCCCTTCGGCGTCGACGCCGCCCTGGCCCACCCGCACGTGCGCGGCGGCGACGAGCTGGCCCAGCACCTCCGCGACCGCGACGCGCCCATCCTCACGCTCACCACGCAGCCCGACATCCCGGGGGCGGTCCTGCGCCCGCTCGTGGACCCGGTCGCCATGTTCCCCTGGACGATGATCTGGCGCGCCGACGACGACCATCCCGGCCTGCAAGCCCTCCACCAGGCCGTGGACGAGCTGGCCGCCGCCCACGACTGGCTCGGCGTCCCGGACGGCGCGTGGTTCCCCGGACCCGAGGCCGGGCCAGCCCGTCAGAAGGCGTAGCTGTCAGAAGGCGTAGTCGTCAGAAGGCGTAGCGGATGCGGCAGTAGGGGAGCCTGGCGGCGATCAGCCCGGTCAGGGCGGCGACGTAGCGGCCCTTGTGCCCGTTGCGGTAGCGGACGTTCCAGCCGCCCGTCTCCGACCGTTTGGCCTGCTGCAGCTCGGGCCGCCACAACACCTCCTCGGCCTTCGGGTGCCAGCCCAGGTTGACCTGGTGGAGCCGGTCGTTGTGGGTCAGGAAGATCACCTCGGCGGCGAGCTGGGCGCGGGCCTCGGGCGACAGCGCGTCGTCGAGCCGCTCCAGCAGCTCGGCCCAGTCCTCCAGCCAGCCGTCCCGGACCACCACCGGGCTCAGGTTGACGTGCACCTCGTAACCGGCCGCGACGAAGTCGTCGATCGCGTCGATGCGCTCGGCGACCGGCGAGGTGCGGATGTCCAGGAGCTTGGAGTCGGCGGCGGGCATGAGGCTGAACCGCACCCGCGTACGCCCGCGCGGGTCCCAGCCGAGCAGGTCGCGGTTGACGTACTTGGTGGCGAAGCTGGCCTTGGCGTTGGGCAGGTCGCGGAAGAGCTCGACCAGGTCCCGGACGTTGTCGCAGATCGTGGCGTCGAGCGAGCAGTCGGAGTTCTCGCCGATGTCGTACACCCACAGGCGGGGATCGACCTGGTCGGGCCGGGGTTTGACGCCCTGGCGGGAGGCGTGCCGCCGCAGGTAGCCGGTGATCTGGTCGATGTTGGCGAACACCGTGATCGGGTTGCTGTAACCCTTGCGGCGGGGCACGTAGCAGTAGGCGCACGCCATCGCGCAGCCGTTGGCCGTGGAGGGCGCGATGAAGTCGGCCGAGCGGCCGTTGGGCCGGGCGGTCAGCGACTTCTTGACGCCGAGCACGAGCGCCTCGGTCTTGATCCGCACCCAGCGGGCCACGTTCGCCTCGTCGCCGTACAGCTCGGGGATGCGGTGGTGGCTCTCGACCTCGACGATCTCGGCGCCGGGGAACCTGGCGAGGATCTCGCGCCCGCGCGGCAGCGCGGCGGCCGCGGGCTCGGCGTAGATCCGCCGGACGTCGAGGAGGCCGGTCACGGTCGCTCCGGCTGTTCCATGGGGCAACAATATGCGGTCCGCGACGCGAGTTGCCAGGTCAGCACGGGTGCGCCGCAACTTCGGCAGTGCTCGCGCCGGTACACCCAGCGCTCGGAGGGGGCGTCCGGGTCGCTCACCACCTGCCCGGCGTCCCGGCCGAGAGCGAGATACCGGACCGCCGTGTCCCACAGCCGCCCGGCGGACTCGGCGCAGACGCCGCGGGCGTTCGGATGCAGGCCGACGAGGAACAGCAGCTCGGCCCGCCACGCGTTCCCGATGCCCGACCACACCTTCTGGTCCAGCACGGCCGCGCCCACCGGCCCGCCGAACGCGGTCAGCCGGGCCACGGCCTGCTCCGGCACGGCGTCCGCGCGCAGCGGATCGGGCCCGAGCGAGTCCCGCAACGCCGTCACCTGCCCGCGGGTCAGCGCCTCGCACCGCGAAGGCGCGATCAGGTCGTAGGCCACGTTGCCGGTCGCCAGCCGCAACCGGGTGCCGGGCCGCGGCGACGTCCCCGGATCGTCGTACCGCAGGAAGACGCCCCGCATGCCCAGGTGGACGTGCACGGTCGGCGCGTCCGCGAAGTGGTACAGCAGGTGCTTGCCGACCGCCTCCACCTGCGTCAGCACCCGCCCGTCCCACGGCCGCGCGTCGAACCGCCCCTGCGGCCCGGCGGCGAGCACCGTCCGCCCGGCCAGGTCCGCGTGCTGCCCGGCGGCGTGCCGGTGGATGAGATGTCCTTCGGGCATGCCCGGGCCCATACCCCCGTGAGCTGCGCCGACGCGCCGCGCGCGGCCGGTCCACTGAGTGGACCGAACGTTGCCCGCCGCCCTTCCACCCCAACAGCATGGACGCGTTGTAAGTGATCGCTCACATAGAGCGACGATCACTCGGGCGATCAGACCGTCCCACGGAAGGACGAGCACGATGAACGACAGAACAGCGAGAGCCCTGTCCCGGGCCCTCATCGCGACGGTGGTGGCGGGGGCGGCGGTGACGGCGGCCGGCGCGGCCGATGCGAGCAGCGTCCGGGCCGCGGCCGACCCGACGTGCGGGAGCTGGGTCTCCAGCGCCGTCTTCCCCGGCCTGTCGGCCCGGGCCTGCATCTGGGGCACCGGCGCCTCCTGGAAGCAGGCCCAGACCGAGGTCTTCAACGGCACGGGTTTCGCGGTGGAGGTCGAGACCCTGACCGCCACGCTCGACCCGCTCCCCGGCAACGCCCGGTGCACCGCCATCCACCTCCAGAACGGGCAGACCGCGTTCTGCGGCACGCGGAGCGTCCCCGACAACAACCCCTTCCAGTTCGACCGCGCCGTGGGCTCCGTCCAGGTCACCGACCTGGTCCACCGGGAGCAGTTCGCCTTCGCGTCCCCCTTCGTCGGCTGAGCGGGAAAGGGTGGTGAAGCCTTGACCGGTCCCGCGGAGGAGCCGGAGCAGGTCCGCCTGGTCCGCACCGCCGACCTGGCGGATCTGCGCTTCGGTTTTCCCGGCCTGTCGTTCAAGCGCCCGGCGGCCGGCCGGATCCTGGTCAGGACCGTGCCGGAGCGCGAGGGGCTGATCGTCGTCACGTTCGCCGCGCAGCACATCGTGGAGCAGGCGTTCTTCGAATCGGCCGGGGCCGGGCTGCCCGATCCCGTCCCGGTGCGGCCCCGTCCGGCGCCTCCCGTCGTCTCCCGGATCAGCGGGCGCACCACGCTGGTCTTCGTCGTGGGGCCCGAGGACGAGGTGCCGTACACCGCCGAGGGCCTGCTGGAGGCCATGAGACGGCTGCCGCTGCGCACGGTGGGCGACGAAGGCCCGGCCGACCCGCTGCGCGACCCGGCGGGGGATCCGCGGACCGCGATCGAGCTGCCGTACCGGCTGCTGCTGTCACCGCCCCCCGACGTGCGCTGGACCCACCGCACGGCCCCCGCCGACGACGCGGACCGGGTGGAGCTGTGGCACACGCGGGTGCGCGACACACGGGCCAGGGCCGTGTGGACCAGGGACTTCCCCGGCGACACGCCGGTCGATCCGCCGCCCGACCCGCTTCCCACGTCGCTGACGCCCGCCGACCGGGCCGCGCTCGTCCACCTCACCAGCGACCGCGGGCTGTTCACCGAGCCGGGGCACCAGCCGTACGTGCCGGTGCCCGTCGAGGTCGGCCACCTGATCCTGTCCGCCCTGGGCGGCTGGCTCGAGGCCCTGGGCAGCTGGGACCCCCGCCCGGCGATCACCAACGTCAGCCAGTGGCGGCACCGCGCGGCCATGGGCCGCGACCACTACGTGCGGGTGCTCTACTCGGGCTACCTGTGCCCCTTCGGGCACCGCGCGGACCTGGTGGAGGTGACCGAGCGAAAGTTCGACCCAGATCGCCCGGAACATCCCGCCTACCTGGCCCAGCGCATCTTCATCACCTGCCGCGAACCGGTCCGGGACTTCCCGCCCGGCACGGCCCGCCGCGACGACGACGGCGAACGGCTCGACGCCCTGTTCCCGTTCCGGCGGGTCGAGCTGCTGACCCTGGTCACCCCCGACCTCTCCCCGCCCGCCGACGTCCTGCCGGTGGGCGAAGGGCAGCACGCCTTCTTCCCCGCCGTCCGCGACCAGGACCCGTACCTGTTCAAGGTGCGCGCGACCGACCTGGCCGGACGGGAGACCGAGTTCAGCACCCCGCTGCTGTTCCTCACCGAGAACTTCAACAAGGGCGCCGACCTGGTGGCGGCGGCAGCGGCGTACAACGCCCTGGACCCCGGTCCGGGAGAGGCCCCGCCGGACCGGCTGAGCGCCGCCCTGCACGGCGCCCGGGTCGCCGTCGCCGCGCCCGCCGCGCCCGGCGACACCACCGTCGAGGCCGCGACCCTCGTCTGGGGGGCCGCCCTGCCGACGGACCGCGACGACCGGCTCCACCAGCGGATCCCCGGCTTCCTCCCGGTGCTGCGCTGGGCCTCGGCGGTGGTCCCGGCCGTGAGCAGGCTCACCGGCGCGGCCGGGCCCCGCCCGGTCCGGTACGCCCGGCGCTACCGGGTGGCCGCCTTCGACCGGACGCCCGACAGGCCCGGCGACCCCGTCAACCCCGGCGAGGTCTTCCTGGAGCTGGTCGCCGGCACGTCCCCGCTGGTCATGGACTTCGACGACCAGCGGGACCGCGCCGGCGGCCTGGCCGCGCCCACGTTCACCGTCGCGGGCCTGTCCCGCCTGACCGGGCCCGTCAGCGCCGCCAGAACACCCGCCGCCGCGGCGGCCGACCCGCTCGGGACGGCCGCCGACGGCACCTTCCGGCCCTCGGACTTCTTCGACGCGATCGGCGCGAAACTGTTCGGCGTCATCCCCCTGTCCGCCCTGGTCAAGGCGGCCGGCCTGGACGAGGAGCTGAAGGCGCCGCGGTTCGTCACGCAGACCGTCAACGCCGCCACCGCCTTCCTCGCCGACCTGCGCCGCGCCGAACGCCAGCTCACCGGCGTGGCCGCGCGCTTCCCGGCGGTGGCCGCCGCGGCCGGGCGGGTACGGACCACCGCGCTGACCCTCGCCGCCACCGTCGAGGCGTTCATCGCGGGGACGGCCGACCTCGGCCAGGTGGACGCGGCCTTCCGCGACTTCGGCGCCGCCCTCGACGCGCTCGGCGCCGGCCTTCCCGCCGACGTGGACCACGCCGTCGTCACGCTGCTCGGCCACCTGCGACAGGCCCTCGCCATCTGGGACGACGCCCCCGCCGGGGTGCTGCCGCTGCGGCAGGCGATCGAGAGCGCCAGGGCGGGACTGCGGCTGCCGGAGTCCGTCGCCGCCCGGCTGGAGTGGACGCCCGACATCCAGCCCTGGTCGTTGCGCGAGGGCGAGCAGCCGGTCTTCGTCCCGCACGACGGCCACGGCGACCCGGCGCGCGAGGGCCGCTTCTCCGTGGTCGTGGACCTGCGCGCCGGGCTGCGGCCCGACACCCGCCCGGCCGCCGACGTGACGTGCACGCTGGAGGAGTTCGACCTGGTGCTGCTGCCGGGCGTGCTGGAGGCGATGCGGCTGGACTTCCGGCGGGTCAGGTTCACCATGCGGGCCGGCGAGAAGCCCGACGTCGAGGTGGCGTTCCGGAACGTCGAGTTCATCGGGGCGCTGTCGTTCGTCGAGACGCTGCGCCGGATCATCCCGCTCGACGGGTTCAGCGACCCGCCGACGCTCGACGTCTCCCCGCGCGGCGTGCTGGCGAGGTACGGGATGCCGCTGCCGAACCTGGCGATCGGCGTCTTCAGCCTGGAGAACATCTCCCTGAACGCCTACCTGGACCTGCCGTTCGCGGGCACCCGGCCGCTGGAGATCGGGTTCGCGTTCTGCCGCAGGGACGCGCCGTTCCGGCTCACCGTCTCGCTGTTCGGCGGCGGCGGCTGGTTCGGGATCGTGCTGTCGCCCGACGGGGTCCGCGCGCTGGACGCCGGCCTGGAGTTCGGGGCCGCGGCGTCCGTCGACTTCGGGGTGGCCAGCGGCAGCGTGTCGGTGATGGCCGGGATCTACTTCCACCTCGACGCCGCGACCGGGCAGGCCGTCCTGTTCGGCTACTTCCGCGCCCGCGGCGAGGTGGACGTCCTCGGCCTGGTCTCCGCCTCCATCGAGCTCTACCTGGAGCTGGGGTACGAGGGCGGCGACGCGGTCGGCCGGGCGCGGATCACGATCACCATCGAGATCGGGTTCTTCGAGGAGTCCGTCGAGATCAGCTGCGAGAAGCGGTTCGGCGGCGCCCGGTCACTGACCGCCGCCGCGGCGCTCGCCGAGGGCGCGGTCGTGGACGGCGAGGAGACGGCCGGTTCCGCCGCGACCTTCGCCCAGATGATGGCGCCGTACCGGGATCCGGTCACCGGCGCGCGACGGGACCCGGTCGCCGAGTACTGCGGCGCCTTCGCGGCGGTGGCCTGACATGAGCGAACGGACCGGACAGAGTACGGGGGAGCGCATGGGCACGTTCAAGGTTCTGTGGACGGCGTTGCCGGCCGGGGCGGCCGGGCCGGGCGAGGTGCGGCTGTCGGTCGCCGTCGGGCCCCGGCTGGAGGCGCCGCGCGGCCGGCTCGACGACGTCGCGGAGTTCACCGACTGGCCGGGGACGCTGCGCGAGACGGTCCTGCCGGCCCTGCGGGTCGTGTGGGACGGGCACGCCGCCCCGGTCGTCCCGCGCCCCGACCCGAGATCCCCGGCCCCCGACTCCGACCTGTGGGGGAGACTCTTCCCGGCCGCCTCGCCGGTGCGGTCGCGCTCCCTGGCCGCCGCCGGGGCTCTCGGCGCGGCGGTCACGGGCGGCTCGCCGGGCGTGCGGGTGTTGCGGTCGTTCCCCGCGGCGCTGGTCCACGAGCGCATCGCCACGCTGTACGACCAGATCGGCCAGGCCGTGATCAGCGACCGCCTCACGCCTCCGGGAAACGGCGAGGCCGCCCTCGGGGACGGCCGCCCGCGACGTCCCTGGCGTCAGCCGTACACCGGTCTGGTCCGCGAACTCCCGGTGGCCGGCGAGATGAGCAGGTTCAGCGGCGACCCCCAGGCCGCCTACCGGGCCATCGACGGCATGATCGGCGGGAGCCCGAGCTCCGCCGCCGAGCTCGGCCCGGCCACCCTCGACCGGACGAGCGCGGCCTACCGGGGCGACGAGACGAGGTTCGCGCTGGCCGAGGCCGTCAGGTTCTACGACCGGCCCAAGCCCCCCGGCAACGGCGGCGGCCCGGCGGGCGCGGGAGCCGGGCGGCCCCGGCCGGAGCCGCCCGACGTGGAGTTCCACGGCGTCTGCGGCTTCCTGGCCGACTATCCGGAGCTGTGCCGCCGGCTCGGGCTCGTCCTCGACCTCGTCGTCCCCGTGCCCCCGGGGCTCGCCGCCGCCGGACGGCTCCGGGTGGCGTTCGAGGACGTGCCCCCGCCTTTCGACACCGACCGGCTGCGGCCGTGGACGCTCTACGACTTCGCGCCGGAGGAGCGCTTCACCGCCGCGTCGCCGCCCGGGCACCCCGTCCAGGGCGGCTGGCTCGGCCTCGGCGGCGACGACTGGACGGTCACCGACGCCGACGTCGACGGCGCGGCCATCAAGGCGGCCGACTTCACCGCGCTGATCGAGCGCATGCACGGGCTGAGCGGGCCGAGCGGCCAGCCGAGCGCCCAGCACCTGGGCACCGGCACGACGGCGCTCCAGGGCGCCGGGCTCACCGTCTTCCATCGCGGACGGGACGCCTGGCTGGCCGCCCAGATCGGCGACGACGCCGCCCACCAGCGGGGATCGGACGACGCGGTGCCCGAGCTGCACGCCGGGCACCTGGTCCGCGGGTTCCGCGTGGACGCCGGGATCGTCGGCCCGGACGGCGCCGTCACCGGCTGGCTCTCCCTGTGCCGCCGCCGGGGCTCCTACCTCATCCGCCGCGGCGGGCAGCCGCCGTACTGGATCGAGGGGATCGCCGACGACGAGGGCGCGGTCCGGGCGAGCGCCGTCACCCGCGACGCCACCAGGACCGACGAGCTGTACGTGCACCAGGCGCTGTTCGGCTGGGACGGCTGGAGCCTGGCCGCCCCGCTGCCCGGCCGCACGCTGGACAGGTTCGGCCGGCCGGTCGTCGCCGATCCGGAGGTGGACGCGAACTTCCCGCTCGACACCAAGTTCACGCCGGTGCCCGGCTCGCTGCCGGCGCTCCGGTACGGGCGCACCTACCGGCTGCGGGCCCGCGTCGTGGACCTGGCGGGCAACGCCCTGGACCCGGAGGCGCAGGCGCCCGCGTCCGCGCTGTCGCGGGCGATCACGTACTCGCGGTGGGAGCCGGTGCCGCCGCCCGTCATCGTCGAGCGCAGGCCGTTCAACGAGGGCGAGTCGAGCCAGTGCCTGGTCATCCGGAGCACCGTCACGGCCGCCGGACGGGACGTGCCCGCCTGGGAGTGGGCCCTGGACCGCCAGAACGTCCCCGGCCACACCGACCACCCGCCCGCCGCCGACGGGCTGAGCCGCCGGTACGTCTACTACGACGAGCGGTTCGTCGCCCCGCCCAAGACGTCGCTGCAGATGGCCGAGCGGCACGGCCGGTTCGACGACGCCATCGGCGGCGACCGGCCGCAGGAGGTGCGCAGACGGTTCTTCACGGCCGCCGCCCGCGAGGCCGGCACGTTCCTCGACACCGTGGTCAGCTACGCCGACGACCCGCGCCGCACCCGCGACCTGCTGTTCTTCGGCGAGATCGCGGTCGCCAAGCACGACGCCGCCGACCCCGAGCCGGTCACCCAGCTGCCCGTGACGCGTGGCGCCGGGCTGAAGCGCGGCGAGTTCGTCGTGCACACCGCCGCCGAGCTGATCCTGCCGTACCTGCCCGACGTCCTGGCCAGGGGCGTCACGCTGTACGGCCTGCCGGGCGCGCCGCCCATGTACCCCGTCTCCTTCTACGACGGCTTCCACGACGTCTGGCCGGACGCGGCGCCGTTCACCCTGCGGATCGAGGAGGGGGACGGGCCGCCGCGATGGCAGGACGTCCCGCGCCGGCTCACCGTCCACCTGCCCAAGGCCGAGACGGCGACCGTACGGCTCAGCTGCCGGCTCACCGCGGCCGATCTCGCCCTGCTGCCCGTCTGGCAGCGCCTGCTCGTCTCGGACTTCTGGCGCGACCTGACCGACGCCGAGCGGGAGCTGATCGCCGAGGAGACCGTGGCCGGGCTGAACTGGCTGCTCACCCCGTACACGGAGCTGCGCCTCGTGCACGCCGTCGAACGCCCGCTGTCACCGCCCGCGCTCGCCGGGCTGGACTTCGCCCGCGACCCCGAACAGACCTTCGCCGACCTGCGGGGCACCCTGCGCGCACACCCCCGCAGCACCGGGCACGTCGACATCGACGCCACCTGGACGCGCTGGATCGACGACGTCACCGAACCGGCCCCCCGCCGGATCAGGGAGCACGCCCACGTCGGCCGGGTCGAGCTGGCCCCCGCCGACCGCGAGGAGGTGCGCCTGCCGCACTCGGCCACCCCGGTCCGCCACGACTTCGGCGACACGCTGCACCGCAACGTCGCCTACCGGCCGACCGCCACCACCCGGTTCCGCGAGTACTTCCACCCGTCGATCACCGCCGATCCCGGCCTCGTCACCAGCGCCGGCGAGCCGAGCGCCGGACCGTCCGGGCGGGGCTGGCCGGTGCCCGCGAGCAGGCGGCCGGAGCCGCCGAAGCCGTCGTACCTGCTGCCCACCTTCCGATGGAGCCGGCAGGAGGACCGCCGCGAGCGGCGTCTGGTGTCGGTACGCGACGGGGCCGGCGTCCGGGTCCACCTCGACCGGCCGTGGTTCTCCTCCGGCGACGACGAGTTGCTGGCGGTCGTCCTCGACCCGCCCGGGGGCGACGCGCTGCCCGGCCGGCTGGCGACCCGGTGGGGCACCGACCCCGTCTGGTCGGACGCGACCGTGCTGCCCCCGCCCGCTCCCGGCAACTTCCCCGGCCCCGTCACCGCCGTCGGGCTGCGACTGGCCGAGTCGGGGGAGGGGCGCGAGCTGATGGGGGCCGTCGTGGCGTACGAGCCGTCGTACGACGCGGCCAAACGCCTGTGGTTCGCCGACGTGGACGTGGACCTGGGCACGGCCGGCCAGGCGTCGGCCTGCTTCCCGTACCTGCGCCTGGCCCTGGCCCGCTACCAGCCGCACGCGCTGGCCGGGCTGGAGCTGTCGCCGGTGGTGCAGGCCGAGTTCGCGCAGCTCGTGCCGCGCCGGACGCTGACGGTCGAGGAGGTGTCCGGCGGGGGGCTGCGCGTCGTCCTCGCCGGGCCCGCCGCCGCCACCGAGCTCGGCGCGTCGGCCGGTGCCGGGCTGCCCGGGGTCGCGGCGAGCCACCGCGTCACCGCGACCGTCCAGCGGCGGCCCTTCACCAGCGCGGAGGAGCTCGACTGGACGGACACGCCGATCAAGGCCGAACTGGCCTGCGGCACGGCCGGGGCCGGCTACCAGTGGTCGGCGGTGATCCCGCCGGCGGTGCTGGACATCGTCTGGCAGTACCGCCTCCTGGTCGAGGAGCGCGAACGCTACCGCACCGACCCCGGCACGGCCGACGAGACGGTCGTCATCGACGCGGCCGGGGGTGGTGCGCCGGAGCGGATCCCGGTGGGCGAGCGGCTCGCGCACGCCGACAGCGTCCCGCTGCGCGCCCGGCTGGGGCGGCTGGTCATCGACTTCGACGCCTAGCCGGACCGCCCGGCCGTGACCGGCGGCGACGGCCGCCGGTCATGGCCTCTTGGGTGCATGGCTCATGGCCTTGGGACGGTGGGCGACCTACCGGTCGGGTGGCGGGCCTATCGGTCGGTGGCGATCTACCGGCCGGGTGGCGGGCCTTCCGGGGCGGCCAGCAGGCTCAGGGCACGGCCCGCTCCCGGCACCCGGGCCAGATTGGCGCTGATGCACGCCGCGGTCTCGCGTACGGCGTCGGCCAGCAAGGGCAGCCGGTTCGTGCCGACCACCACGACGGCCGCCGCGGCCACCACGGCCCCCGTCGGCGCGCGCACGGGGGCGGCCACACAGCCCAGGGGCGGCAGGGCCGCCTCGAAGTCGAAGGCCACCCGCCGCTCGCGGGCGTCGCCGACCCGCCGCGCCCACTCGGCCGGGGAGTGCCCCTCCGGCAGGCTCCGACCGGGATCGGGACGGCGGCCCGACACCGGGTTGCCCACCGCCAGCACGACCTCGGCGGCGCTGGCCACCGGCAGCACCAGGCCGGGACGCATGCGGAAGACCTCGTCCACGGCCGGGTCGCCGATCCCCGAGACGACGATGACGTCGTCGCCGTCCCTGACCGCGATGGTCACCGCGCATCCGGCGGCGGCCAGCCGGCGCAGCGGCCGCACGGCGGCCGTGCTCAGCACCTGGGCCGGTGACCAGCGCTGACCCCAGCGGAACATCCGCGTGCCGATGCGGTAGCGGCCGCCGTCCTCGCGGTGGACCAGGCCGAGGTCGGTGAGCCGGCACAACAACCGGTGGGCGGTCGCCTTGGGCAGGCCGGTGGCCACGGCGAGCTGCGTCAGCCCGGCCTCCTCCACCCGCGCGAGCTCCTCCAGCACCGCGAACGCGCCGTGCAGCACCCCGCGCCCGGCGGCGGGCCCGGCTCGTCCGTCGTCACCGTGGCCGCCGCCGAGCTCGTCCGGGCAGAATTCCATCGCGCACCCCCCGGGTCGCACTGACCCACCCGTTCGTATCACCAGGACGGACGCGCTCCCCAGAATCCCGGCCGCCATAAGTGACTAACCAATCACTCAAAGTGATGCCGCGAGCCGGGTGCACACTTCGGGGGCCCGATCGCAAGAGGTGCGGACGGCTATAGGCGAGTTTCTCCGTCGATAGGGTGACGTGTCGCAATGACACGACTACTTATCGTGTGCGAGCGGTATCAGTCGTTCGGCCGGACGGACACCGGCGACGGGCACGATCAGTTCGCCAAGAACGCGCCCTTCGCCGGTCCTTTCCCGTGCGCCGCAAAGCCCCGCCTCCAGGAAGGGACTACATGCGCAGCAAAGTCGTCGCGGTCTTCCCGGGCAGCGTAGCCATGCCCGCCGCCGGGGTGCTGGCGCCCCTGGCCGCCCGTACGCCGGCCGTCCCGGAGCTCCTGGCGGAGATCGACGCGGCCGCCGCCGAGTACGGCTCGCCACCGCTCAGCCACTACCTCCTCACCCCGGACGCCCCCCGCCCGCCCGGCCCCGAGAGCCATTACCTGGCCCTGATGGCGGTGTCGTTAGCCACTTTCGACACCCTCGTACGGGAGGGGCTCCAGCCGTACGCGCTGGTGGGCCACGGCCTCGGGGAGCTGTGGGCCCTGGTCGCCGCCGGGGTGCTGAGCGCGGGCGACGGGGCGCGCCTGGCCTGCGCGCGCAGCCGCGCACTGACCGGCCTGGGCTGGCCGGGCGCGATGATGTCCCTCGACGTCTCGGCCGTGCAGGCCCGGCACCTGGTCGCGCTGCTCGACCATCCCCATCTCGTGGTCGGCTGCGACGACACGCCGCGGCGGTGCATCCTGTCGGGGCCGCGCGAGCTGATGCCGCAGGCGGCCCGGATCGCCGGACATCTGGGCTGGGCGAGCGCCGTTCTCCGGGTTCCGCACCCCGCCCACACGCCCGCGGTCGCCGCCGCGGCCGCCGACCTGAAAGGGCGCATGCCCGGCGTCAGGACGGCTCCGGCGCGCTGGCCGGTGTTCTCGCCGACGCTGGGACGTCTGCTCACCCCCGACGACGATCCCGTCGCCGTCACCGCCGACGCCATGGTCGTCGCCGTGCACTTCCACCAGGCCGTCCGGGGACTGGCCGCCCGTGGCGCGGAGGTCTTCCTGGAGTGCGGGGCGGGCGAGGACGCGGTCGCGCTGGTCCGCGCCATCGTCCCCGCCGCCACCGCCGTCTCCCCGCTCGCCGCCGACGGCCCCTGGCGGCCAGGCGAGCCCCTCCACCCCGCCGCCGCCCTGAACACCCCCGCACCGGCACCGAACGGCTCCGCCCCCACACCGGCTCCGGCCGCGCACGGCGGCCCTTCCCTGCTCCTCGACCAGATAGAACCGCCGTGGCGCGACGAACCCGCCGAACTCGCCCAGCGCGACGGCCCCCCAGAGCGGGCCCCGCGCGACGAACCCCCAGAGCCGACCCTGCGTGACGAACACCCAGGGCCGGCCCCGCGCTACAGGCCCGCAGAGCTCGCCCGGCGCGGCGAAGCGGCGGAACGGCGCGCGTGGCCGCAGGCCGGTGCCGGGCTCGTGCCCGCCCCGGCCCGTCCAGGGGACGCCGATCAGGAGACGGGCCGATCGGGGAGGGCCGGTGGTGCGGCTCTCGGTCAGGAGGCAGGCTGGTCGGTGGCCGGTCGCGCGGCTCTGGGGCGGGAGGCGGGTCGGTTGGGGGTGGCTGGTGGCGCGGGGCTCGGGGAGGGGGCGCGTCCGCGGCTCGCGCCCGCGCCGCCACTCGCGCCGCCGCTCTTCCCGTCCGTCGACCGGATGTTGCCCCCGGCGACGCTTCTGCTGTGCGGCGGGGCCGACGTCCCGGCGTTGCGGGCCTTGACCGACGATCGGGACGACGTCGTGGTGGCCGACGCCGACACCATCGACTGGACCTGGCTCCCCCTGACGCCCCGGCACCTGCGGGTGGTCGCCCGTCCCGGCCCCGACGCCGGACCGGTGCGCGAGGCGATGATCGCCACCGCGGCGCGCTTCCCGCACCTCCACAGCATCGCCGCCCTCGTCATGGACGCACTGCGCCAGGAGGTGGTGCCGCACCCGATCGCCGGCCTGTTCACGGGGGCGATCCAGCCGCTGGCCGCCGAACTGGCCGGTTGTGCCTGCGTCGCGGTGGCGACCGCGGACGTCGACCTGCCCGCCGCGCTCGACGTCCTGGCCGCCGAACTGGAGGCGGAGCCCCCGCTGCTGGCCGCCTTCTACCAGGGCCCCCAACGGCTCCTGTACGAGCTCACCCCGGCCTTCGGCGACCAGCCGTGGCAGGGGAACGGACGATCGTGGCCCTCGCCGACCAACACGGCATGAACGCCCCGCCCCGCCGACATCCCGGGGAAGCGACTCCTGACGAGACCGCGCCTTCCGCCGCCGCCACTCTTTGCGTACGCTGCATGACGGTAAGTGACAGGCAAGCATTCGTTCAGGAGGGGCATTGCGCAAGACAAGGCATGTCGCGGCGGTCGTCGCCGGGTCCGTCGCCCTGCTGTCGCTGGGGTTCACCGCGCCCGCGTCGGCCGCCACGGTCCTCGACTGCGACACCTTCGTCCACAACAACGACAACTACCTCGGCATCGCGATGTGCAGCAACCCGACGGGCCAGACCTGGCGGTTCCGGGCCGTGATCACCTGCGGCTGGGCGCCCGACGTCGTCGGCGACTGGGTCGATCTCCCGCCGGGTCGTTCGGGCCAGTCGCAGGGCGTCTGCGGCCGGCTCGGCACGGGCGTCGGCGCCGTGGGCGTCGACGAGCGCCGCGTCTGACCCGGAAGGCGACGAAACGCCGGTGAAGGCCCTCGGTCATGGTCGGGAGCCCTTCACCGGTGGAGCCGGCCGTCGACGGCGACCGTCAGGATCGGCCGATGCCCTCTCCGTGCGGCGTGCGGGCATCGGTCCGTTCCTCCAGGTGGCCGTCGAACGGCGTCGATCGGGGGTCGCGGGCCGGCGGGGGCTCGGCGGTGGCGGTCAGGACCACGCGGCCGAGGATGTGGCAGGTGTTCGGGAACTCGGGGTGGTGGGCGGACAGTACTGATATGTGGATATGTCGATGCGTGCCCGGATCCGAGCTGGGGATCGGGCGGCCTTCTCGCGACTCTTCGACGAGTACGCCAAGGCCGTCTACAACCATGCCTTCCGCCTGACGGCCAACTGGAGCGAGGCGGAGGACGTCATGGCGTTGACGTTCCTGGAAGCCTGGCGATTACGCGCGAAGATCGATCCCGAGGGCGGCTCGCTGCGGCCGTGGCTGCTCGGCATCGCGACCAACGTCTCCCGTAACGTCCGCAGGGCCGCCCGCCGCCATGACGACGCCCTGGCCAGGATCCCCAAGGGCGAGTCGGTGCCGGACTTCGCCGAGGAGGTGGTCGGGCGCATCGACGACGCCGAACGGCTGGCCGCCGTCAGGCGGGCGTTCGGCAGGCTCCGCAAGCAGGAGCAGGACGTGTTCGCGCTGTGCGTCTGGGCCGCGCTGGACTACGCCCAGGCCGCCGAGGCGCTGGGCGTGCCGGTGGGCACCGTGCGGTCCCGCCTGTCGCGGGCTCGCAGGAAGCTCGCCGAGTTCGCGGAACGCGACGGACTCACGGAACACGGGGAACGCGGGGAACCTGGGGAACCCGGGGAACGCGGAGAAATCGCAGGATTCGGGGAACTCGCCGGGACGAGCCGACAGGTAACAGGTGACCGAGGCCCTGCCAAGGAGGAGATCCGATGAACGTGCCGGTTGAGCGTGATCTTCCCGAGGGCCGTCGCCAACTGCTCAAGGAGTTCGTGATGACCGAGATCGAGAAGGCGCCCCGTACTCGTCCGTCCCGGGTCGGGCTGCTGGCTCCCGTCGGGGCGCTGGCGGCCGCCGTGGCCGTCGCCGTCCCGCTGCTGTTCGGGGGGCCGGCGTACGCGGTGTCCAGGGCGTCCGACGGGTTGATCGACATCAGCATCAGCGAGGCGCAGGACCCCGAGGGGCTGCAGGCCGAGCTGCGGGGCCTGGGGGCGAACGTGGTGGTCAGCTACGTGCCCGACGGCAAGAAGTGCGGCCCGGAGCCGCGCGCGGCCCGTTTCCTGAGCCAGGAGGAGGCGCCGCTGTCGGTGTTCCCGCCGCCCGAGGGGCATGAGGCCGGCTTCGTCATCGACCCCAAGGTGATCAAGGAGGGGCAGACGGGCGTGCTGGAGTTCAGTGTCAGCGAGGAGAGGAACGTCGCCGGGATCTGGGCGCGCGTCGCCGAGGGGCCGGTGGTCGACTGCGAACTGGTCGACACCACGGATGCGCCGCTGTCGCACTGACGCCACCGTCCTCGCGGGAGGGACAGTGCGATCCTGGGATCTCAGGAGCTCTCCACGAAGCGCGCGCCTGGCCCGGGCGTGCGGCAGACGTCTTCCGGGGCGAGGTGGCGGTGCCCCGCGGCGCACTCGAGGACGACCTTGACCGGCTCGTCGCAGGAGCTCGCATCGTCGACGGGCCGGTGCCGGACGATGACCGACGGGCCCTGCGGATCGGCGAGGTAGGTGTCGCCCCATTCCAGGAGCGCCACGAGCGTGGGTCGCAACGCCCGGCCCTGCTCGGTGAGCTCGTAGGCGAAGCGCTGCCGATCCCCGGGATCCTGGTAGGGCGCGCGGCGCATCACTCCCGCGGTCACCAAGGTCTCGAGCCGGGTCGCCAGGAGATTTCTGGCGATCCCGAGGCGGGACTGGAACTCTCCGAACCGGCGCGCGCCGTCCAGCGCTTCACGAACGATCAGCAGCGACCAGCGCTCCCCGACCACCGAGAGGGCGCGCGCCACCGAGCAGTTCACCGGGTCGATTCGCCGCGTCTCCATGGGGTGAGTGTACCCATCTGGGTTTACAAGCTGTACTCAGCCCTCGTAGACTCCGGCCTGAGTTGAAGAATTAAACTCAGAAGGAGAGCGACCATGCCCATGCTCGACGTGTACATTCCCGACGGCGCGCTCCAGCCGGACGCCGAGGCGGCCCTGCTGAACCGCATCACCGAGATCCTCATCCGCAACGAGGGATTCGACCCCGCCGACCCGGTGAGCCGTTCCGTCTCCTGGCTCTGGCTGCACCGACCGGCCGGCGTCTACGTCGGCGGAGAACCCGCGGACGCACCTCGCTACAAGGTCGTCCCGTCCGTCCCCGAGGGCCAGCTCGACGCGCAGCAGCGGGCGAGCGTCATCGCCGAGGTCACCGAGGCGATCCTCGACGCGGAGAACGGCGCCTGGCCGCGTGACGCCAGCCGGATCTGGGTGTTCCCCACCGAGATTCCCGAGGGGCACTGGGGCGGCTGGGGCCAGATCAGGCCGCTCGCCACGATCCTCGCCCGGCTCACCGGCGACCACACCGAACGGGCCCGTACGCTCGCGCGTGAGCGGATCGCCGCCACCCGAGCCGAACACGCCCGCCTGCCCTGATGAGCGGCGAACGGACGTTCGGCGCGGGCGCGGGCGACGCTTCCGGCCGTCCCCGCGGCGAGGCTGGTCAGTGGGCGAGGCCGATGGAGGTGGGGATGCTCCAGGGGCCGCAGTCGGAGCCGAAGGTCGCACGGTCGCAGCCCTGGACGACGAAGGCGAACGTGTTGACCTCGTGGCCGTTGGTCGTGGTGCCGACGCCGTCCCGTACGTAGGGGGCCATCACGTACTGGCCGCTCCAGGCGGTCAGCCGGCCCGTCCGGACCTGGGTGGCCTTGCCGCCGTCCTTGCTCCAGCGGACGTTGAAGAAGTCCCAGTCGCGGCCGAGGCCGCTCCACTTGAAGACGAGGTTCTGGCCCTTCCGGTAGACGCGGACCAGGGCGCCGTCGCCGAGGTTCGGCGACCAGACGATCTTGCCGTTGGTGAAGCGTTGCCAGGAGCCCTTCTTGTCCGGGTATCCGTACTCCTTGGTGGTGGGGCAGCCGTACACGCTGCGCTCGCCGCCGTTGGAGCGCCACAGGCCGCCGATGAGACTGCCGGACGGCGCCACCAGCGCCGGGTCGCACGCGCTGCCGGCCGCCGCCGCGGGCGCCGGTGTGGCGAGGCAGAAGGTCGCCGCGAGCAGGGCGGCGGCCGTGCCGGTTCGGGATGGTGAGGCTGCGCGGCTCATGGGCGTCCTCTCGTCGAAGGTGTCGGCGCGCGTGCGGTGGGGCCTGGTGGGGCCTGGTGCGGGAGCGTTCGGGCGGCTCAGCAGTGCTTGCTCAGTGACATGCGCTTGACCAGGTCGAACAGGTCGGGGTCGAACTGGCCCTTGGCGATCCAGCGATAGGTCCGGCGGTCGTGCAGGTTCTTGACGAACTTGGTGCTGGTGCTGCCGTACACGCGGATGTCGCCGAGCAGGGCGCCGGCGCCGTCCTTCAGGTGCGCCCACATCAGCCAGGCGTCGTCGTCGCCGAGGCTGGAGACGGTGGCGTCCAGGCGCGCCGTGCCGTTGGAGTACAGGGTCCAGGTGGCGCCGGGCTCGATCGTGCATTGGCCCGCCGAGAGGTAGCCGCGCCAGACGTACGTCTTCTGCTCCAGGGCGGACGCGCCGGCCGTCGCGGTGACGGACGACGTGAGGACGACGGCGGACACGAGCACGCCGGCGGTCTTGCGGACGCCATTCATGAGGACTCCTCGGGGCGTGGGGGGTGTGCCGGGGGGCGGACGGCGGTGTCCGGGGGCGGGCCGATGACCTGGTAGCCGTGACGGGCGGCGACCTCGGCCAGATGGCCGGGATCGACGTCCCCGGCCGCGACCTCGGCGGCGAAGTGTTCGAATCCGGCGGGCCAGGTGAGCTGGAGCAGACGCAGAGGAGCGTCCTGGACGTTGGCGAAGGCGTGCGGCACCCGGCGGGGGAGCAGGACGAAGGCCCCGGCGGCGACCTGCCATGACCGCTCGCCGCAGTGCATCCGCGCCGTCCCCGACAGCACGTAGAACGCCTCGTCGTCGTCCCGGTGCACGTGCAGGGGCGTGGCGAAGCCCGGCGGGCATTCCTGCTCGATGACGGTGAGCCGGTCGCCGGTCTCCGGCCCGCCCGCCTTCACGGTCATGGTGGTGCCGAGGAACGGGTGGACGGCGCCGCCGCCGGCCGGCAGATGGAGCGCGCTCATGGCCGTCTCCGCAGCGTGTGGAGCCGGATCGCGATGGACGTCATGCCTCACCACCCTTTGTAGCTTCACTCTAAAGTGCTACTCTAAAGTGGTACTCTAAATCGATGGATGACGTCAAGAGCCCCAAGCGGCGCTCGGCCCAGACCAGAAGCCGGATCGTGAACGCCGCCCAGGGGCTGTTCGTCGTGCGGGGCTACGCCGGCACGACCTTCCAGCAGGTCGCCGACGCGGCCGAGGTCTCGGTGCAGACGGTGTACTTCCACTACGGCACCAAGAGCGGGCTGCTCAAGCACGTGGTCGACGTCGCCTCGGCCGGTGACGACGAGCCCGTGCCGCTGCTGGAACGTCCGTGGTTCGCGGCCTTGCAGGCGTCGCGGGACCCGAGGGAGGTCGTGCGGGGGTGGGTGCACCAGAGCGGCGTCATCCTCGGCCGCGTCGCCCCCGTCCTGGCCGTGGTCCGCGACGCGGCGGCCACGGACGCCGACATGGCCGCCCAGTGGGCCGTCAACAGCGAGCAGCGGCACACCGCCCACGGGCAGGTCGTCGCCATCCTCGACCGCCTGCACGCCCTGCGGCCCGGCCTGACCGCCGAGCGGGCCACCGACATCACCGTCGGGCTGCTGTCACCGGACCTGTTCCTGGTGATGACCCGCGAGTGCGGCTGGACGCCGGCGCAGTGGGAGAACTGGAGCGCCGACCAGCTCTCCCACGCCCTCCTGCCCTCCTGACGCCCCGGCGGATCGTCCCGGCGGGCCGGCGTCCTGATGGGCGGACGGGCGGACGGGCGTCGCGGATGGGCGGATGGGCGGATGGTCAGTCGGTCGGGACTCGCGCTGTTCGGCGGTCAGGTCGTGCGGCGGGCGCGGTTCAGGACGAGGACGCCGAGGACGACGGCGGCCAGGCCGAGGATCAGGTCCAGATAGCCGCCGACGATGCCGTAGCCGGTGCCCGGACCGCCCTTGGCGGCGCCGATGACCCAGCCGCCGATGACGATGCCGGTCACCCCCGCGGCCAGGGCGACGACGGCCCCCCGCTTCCCGGTCGCGGCCACGGTCGCGGTGCCGGTGCCGGTGCCGGCGGTGGCGCGGCGGCGGAGGCGGCCGGTGGCGCGGGCCAGGCCGAGGCCGCCGACGGCGACGCCGGCCAGGCCCAGCCCGGCGGCGATCAGGGACCACATCCGGCCGGTGGTCATGGCGTACGCGGCGACGGGGTCGGCCTGGGCCGCGAGCAGGTGGTCGATGAACATGGGGTTCCTTTCGGCTGGACGTCGACGTGGAAAGCATGACCGCCGGGCCCGCCGCCGGTCGTCCGGCGGGAGCGGGCTTGTCGGGGTGCCGCCGGCGCCGCAGCCGGCTACCGCACGGGCGGCAGGCAGGCGCGGGCGTACCGCGTCCGCGGTAGGCGGCGGGTGATCCTCCTGCCGGAGTCGTACGGCCGGACATGCGGCTATGGTGCGCGTATGAGCACAAGGCGGCTCGGCGTCGGAGCCGGGGTGATCGACTGGCTGGTCGCGGCCGGCGTGGCGGCGGCGCTGGTGATCACCGGGTTGTCCGGGCAGCCTTCCGCCACCCACCTCGCGCCGCTCGGCTACGCGCTGCTGGCGGCCGGCGGGCTGGCGCTGGTCGCGCGCCGCCGGGCACCGGTGCCCGTCCTGGCCGTGACGGGGTTGTGCGCGGTGGGGTACCAGGCGGCCGGGTTCGACGTGCCGGCGGTGGCGTACCTGTTCGCGGTGTACGCGGCGATGCGGGCCGGAAGGCGGCTGGTCACCGTGGCCGCGAGCGTGATCGTGCTGGCCCTGCTGCCCCTGGCCGCGCTGGCTTCCGGGCTGCACGACACGGGCGAGGCGTTCGCGCAGGCCAGGGGCGCGCTGGAGCTGGCCTGGCTGGTCGCGGCCGGCGCCGCGGGGGAGGCGTTGCGGCAGGCGGAGGGACGGGCGGAGGAGGCCGAGCGCACCCGGGAGGAGACCGCGCGGCGGCGTGCCGACGAGGAGCGGCTGCGCATCGCGCGGGACCTGCACGATTCGCTCACCCACCAGATCTCGGTCATCAAGGTGCAGGCCGAGGTGGCCGTGCACGTTGCCCGCAGGAAGGGGGAGCAGGTGCCGCAGGCCCTGCTGGTGATCCAGGAGGCCGGACGCGAGGCGACCAGGGAGCTGCGCGCGACCCTGGAGGCGCTGCGCGACGACACGACTCCGCCGCACGGCCTGGACCGGGTCCCCGAGCTGCTGGAACGGGCCAGGACCACCGGCCTCGACGCGACGCTGACGATCGAGGGACAACGACGCGACGTGCCGGCCGCGGTGGACCGGACCGCGTACCGGATCGTCCAGGAGTCCCTGACCAACATCGCCCGGCACGCCGCCGCCGCGACCGCGGAGGTCCGCATCGACTACCGTCTCGACGCGCTGGCGATCCGCGTGGACGACGACGGCACGGCCACGCCGGACGCCGCCCCCGTGCCCGGCGTCGGCCTGATCGGCATGCGTGAACGCGTCACCGCGCTCGGCGGCAGCCTGCGGGCGGCTCCGCGCGGCGCGGGCGGCTTCACCGTCCAGGCCGAGCTGCCGATGGACCGCACGCCGTGATCCGGGTCCTGCTGGTGGACGACCAGCCGCTGCTGCGCGGCGGGTTCCGCGCGCTGCTCGACCTGGAGGACGACATCGAGGTGGTCGCCGAGGCCGCCGACGGGGCGCAGGGCCTGGCCCTGGCCAGGGAGCACCTGCCGGACGTCGCGCTCATCGACATCCAGATGCCGGTCGTGGACGGCATCGAGGCGACCCGCCGCATCGCCGCCGACCCGGCCCTGGCCGGCGTGCGCGTCGTCATCCTGACCAACTACGGCCTGGACGAGTACGTCTTCAACGCGCTGCGCGCCGGCGCGGCCGGGTTCCTCGTCAAGGACGTCGTGCCGGAGGACTTCCTGCACGCCGTGCGCGTCGCGGCCCGCGGCGACGCGCTGCTCGCGCCGTCGATCACCCGCATGCTGATCGACCGGTACGTCACCCGGCCGCCCGCCGCCACCGCCGGCGAGGAGCTGCGGGAGCTGACCAACCGCGAGCGCGAGGCCGTCGCCCTGGTCGCGCGGGGGATGTCCAACGACGAGATCGCCGCCCACATGGCGATCAGCTCGATGACCGCCAAGACCCACGTCAACCGGGCGATGGCCAAGCTGCGCGTGCGCGACCGCGCCCAGCTCGTGGTCCTGGCCTACGAGTCGGGCCTGGTGACGCCGCGCACCTCCTGACGGGCCGGGAGTCAGGCGGGCACGTCGTCCAGCCGCCAGCACAGCTCGTCCACCACGCCGACGACGCCGTTGACGCCGCGGGTCCGGCGGACGGCGTGCGCGGCCTCGGACCGGCGGTCCATCCGGCCCGACAGCGTGACCACGCCCTGCCGCACCGAGACCCGCACGTTCCCGGTGTCCATCCACAACGCCCGGCGCAGGACGTCGTCGCGGACGACGGCGGCGATCTCCTCGTCGCCGCGCAGGAACATCCTGACCAGGTCGCCGCGGCTGAGGATGCCCACCAGGCGGCCGTTGTGGTCGACCACGGGGATCCGGCGCACGTCGCGGGCGTTCATCAGCCGGGCGGCGGTGACCGCCGACCTCTCGGCGGTGATCGTGACCGGCGGGCTCGTCATCAGGTCCGCGGCCGTGACCGCGGTGGCCTTCCTGCCGCCGGGCCGGTGGCGCACCCGGGACAGCAGCGGCGGCCGGTAGCCCTCGCCGGGGAACTGCTCGCGGAACTCCTCCTTGCACAGCAGGTCGGACTCGGAGACGACGCCGATGACGTGCCGGTCGTCGTCGAGCACCGGCACGGCGCCGATCCCGCGGCCGGCCAGCGCCTCGGCGATCTCCTTGAACGGGGTGGCGGCGCCCACGGAGACGACCTCGCGGGTCATCACGTCCTCGACGGTCAGGTTCATCGTTCACCTCGGGGGTTCTCGGTCCTGACTCCATCCCATCCGGCGACGCGGCCCCGCCGTAGGGGCGTTGGTCCCTGGACGGCGGGCCGGGAGTCCCCGCCGCCGCTTCAAGATCGCTCGCGCACCACCGCGACGGTGCAGCGCGCGTGGTGCAGGACGCCGCGCATCACCGAGCCGAGCACGAACGAGCCCAGCCCGCTCCTGCCCTGCGAGCCGAGCACCAGCAGGTCGGCCCGGTCGCCCGCGGCGACGAGCGTCTTGACGGGATGGCCGCACTGGACGTCCGCGATCACCCTGACGTCGGGATGCCGTTCCTGCCACGGGGTGAGCTGCTCCCTGGTGACGCGCAGGTGGCTCTCCCGCAGCGCCTCGATGTCGCAGGAGAAGTCGGGGGCCAGCGCGAACGGCAGCGGCCAGGCGTGCACCGCCCGCAGGCTGCCGCCGCGCAGCTCGGCCTGCCGGAAGGCGTAGTCGAGGGCCGGTTCGCAGGCGGGGGAGCCGTCCACGCCGACGACGACCTCGTCGTGGGAGGCGGCGTCCCCGTCGCGGACGACGACCACCGGGCCGGGCGCCTGACCGGCCACGCTCATGCTGACCGAGCCGAGCACGGCACCGGCGAAGCCGCCCGCCCCCCTGCGCCCCACCACCAGCTCGGCGGCCTCGGCCGCCTGCTCCCGGAGGGCGACCGACGCCTTCCCGGTCATGACCCGGGTGCTCACCTCGACCGTGGGCCGGCGTTCGCCGACGATCTCCTGCGCCTTGGCCAGGATCTCCCGCGCGCGCTCGGTCATCGAGCTCTCCCACTCGACGGCGGCGATCTGCGGAACCTGGTACGGCCAGGTCTCCACCACGGACACGATCCGCAGCGCGGCCCCCGCCCTGAAGGCGTCGTCGGCAGCCCACGCCACGGCGTCGAACCCGGACGGCGATCCGTCGACACCCACCACGACCAGCTCAGACATCGCTCAATACCTCCCCTACTCATTCAGCCGTCCGGGAGGTGAGCGGACAGGATCGCCAGCCCCAAAACTTGGAGAAATCTGACGGCGGAGGCGATCCGGGGCGGCTCCGGACGGCTTCCGGCCCGCGAACTTGGGGTTTCTTCGCCCGCTCCTGACTTTGGGCAGGCGGGGACCGAGGAAGATCCACGGCCGGGAGGCAGCATGCCGGGACGGATCATGGTCGGCGTGGACGGGTCCGCGCCGTCGGACGCCGCGTTGGGCTGGGCCGCCGACGACGCGGCGCGTACGGGCGCGGAGCTGCACATCGTGCACGCCCTGGACCGGCAGCCGTACAGCGTCGGCAGGTTTCCCGACTTCGGGCAGTGGAACAACCTGCTGTTGGCGGCGTCCAGGGTGCTGGAGCGGGCCGAGGCGGCCGTCCGGGCGCGGCAGCCGTCCGTGCCGGTGCACGCCGAGATCGTGGAGGGGACGCCCGCGGCCGTCCTGCAGGATCAGGCGCGGCGGGCGGACGAGCTGGTCATCGGCAACCGGGGGCTGGGCGGGTTCGCCGGCGCGCTGCTCGGATCGGTGACCACGCAGGTGGCCGGTCAGGTGCGGTGTCCCGTGGTGGTGGTGCGCGCGGACCCGCCGGAGCGGGTCGGCGAGGTCGGCGTCGGGATCGACGACTCCGGCGTCTGCGAGCCGGCCATCGGCTACGCCTTCGAGCAGGCCAGGCTGCGCGGCGCCACGCTGCGCCTGATCCACGCCTGGCAGATCCCCGTGCACGCCTTCGCGCCGGAGATCGCCTACGACGTGGACGAGGTCCGGGCCGCCCAGCGCGCGGTGATCCGGACCAGGACGGCCGGATGGCGGGAGAGGCATCCCGAGGTGACGATCGTGGAGGACGTGCAGAGCGCCCATCCGGTCGAGGCGATCACCGGCGCGCCCTGCGACCTGCTGGTGGTCGGCTCCCGCGGCCGGGGCGCGTTCGGCTCGCTGCTGCTCGGCTCGGTCAGCAGAGGGGTGCTGCACCACGCGCGCTGCCCGGTCGCGGTGATCCGTCCCGCCGACGACGCCGGGGGCCGCGAGCCGCGGTGAAGGACGGGCGGCGCGATCAGGGGCTGCGCCGCCGTCCCCAGTCCTCGCCGGCCCGCGCCCACTGGACCTCCCATTCCCGGTACCGCCGCCGATCCGTCCACCACCGGAACGCCGCGAACCCGCCCGCGGCGGCCAGGGCGATCACGGACATGAGCAGGAGGCCGGTCACCACGCCCCTCGTCCGCAGGACGGTACGGGCGGTGGGCGGCGGCACGGGCCGGCCGGCGGCGTCGATCCACAACGGGACCGTCGAACCGGCCCTGGCCACCCCGGGGACCGGCACCGGGCCGCTGCGCGCCGCGCCCGAGGACGTCGTCCAGCTCGCCATCGCCCGCTGCTCGCCCACCGGCATCTCGGTGAGGGCGACGCGGGCGGCCGGCGCGTCGGCCAGCAGCGTCGCCCTGACCTGGTGCCGCCCCACGGCGTGCGCGCTCTCCTCGTGGAGCGCGCCCTCGTAGGCCAGCCGGCCCACGAGGACGGCGGGCCAGACGCCCGCCAGCACCACGAGCCCGGTCACCAGCACCGCGAGCGCCTCCAGCCGGTCGGAACGGCGGCGCAGGGGATTGCCGTCGGGACGGTACAGGCGTACGCGCCGGGCCAGAAGGTCGATCAACGCTTTCAACGGACACCTCCTTGAAGCACTGTGCGGGCGCCCCGGCGGGGACGGCAGGGGCGGGCGGCTCTTGACGGGAGGACCTTCGTCCCGAGTCCGTCAGGACGGACGGGGCGGCCCCGCGTACGGATCACGGAGGACAAGGCGTGGTCACCCCGCCATCATGAACGAACCAAGAAGATCAACATGGCCGTTCTCCTGGGAAGACGTGCCAAGCGGCACCCCGGCCGGCCTCAGCCGGGCGCCAGCGAACGGGGGATCGAGTCCGACGGCCCGGCGGGATGCCCGGTACGCCCCGCCGCGTCATAGATCTTGACCCACCGGATCGCCGGGAACTGCTTGAGCGTCGGCCTGATCTGGTCGGCGATGGTGAAGGCCGATCCGCCGCCGTCGACCGGGCCGGTCAGGTGGACCCTGGCGATCCCGTCCGCGACGGTCAGCCTGCCGAAGCCGGTGGCCTTGGAGCTGACGAAGCGCAGGCCGCGCGCCCGTTCGGCCTCGGTCGGGCCGGCGAACAGCCGTTGCAGCGCGCCGTAGGCGGTCGCCGGCGGGGCCACCGGGCGGGTCACGGCCGCCGTGCGCGGGCTCCGGGCGGTGGTGTCGAGGAAGTGGTCGCGTACGGACACGGTCCGGTAGGACGTGGTGAGGTCGACGACGACCCGGCTCGGCCGGGTGAGCGTGCGGACCTGGTAGGGCACGCGCCTGGCCAGCCCGACGCCGAAGGTGAGCGCGGCCTCGAAGTCCCCGGTGTTGACGACCTGGACGACGCCGGGCAGCGCGTAGGTGCGGCGGGTGGGGCCGTAGGTGACCCGGCCCCGGCGGTCGTGGCCGTCGGCCTGGTCGAAGCGGACCTGGAGGAGGGCGTCGCCGACCGCGCCGACCGTCCGTCCGGAGCCGTCGGCGACCAGCCGGGACACGTAGCGCACGTCGTGCCGGGCCGGGACCGGGCCGCGGAACTCGAAGACCAGCCGGTCCAGGCCGGGCAGGTGCGCGGCCCGGATGCCGACCAGGACGGGGACGGCGGCCTGCCGCGCCGCCCGCGCGGGTAAGGCCGGCACGCCGGTGACGGTCACCGCCAGGGCGGCGGCGAGGAGGGAACGGATCGGGACCATGATCATCATCTCTTTCCCGTGAACGATCCTGGTCCCAGACTGACGCGCGCGATCGCGGGGCGACACCGCCGGACGTCCTGAACTCCGTGGCCCTCCGGCACTCGCGCCGGCCCCGGAAGTGTCCTTGGACCCTCGTGGCGCGGGTCCTCCGGCCCTGTGCCTGGCGTCCTGGGAGGTCTCATCCTGGCGGGGTAGGCCGGACAGAGAAGACCGAACATTTCGACGCGGTCGTCTTCTGGAGGTGGACCATGAGCACGTGCTCGCCGAGACAGGCCATGGACGCGGCGGTCGAGGCCGCTCGATGGGCCCCTTCCGTGCACAACACCCAGCCGTGGACCTTCTCGGTCTCCGACGTGGAGATCGGGTTGAAGGCCGACACCGGCAGGCAGCTCAAGGCCGGTGACGTGACCGGGCGGGAGCTGGTGATCAGTTGTGGCGCGGCGCTGTTCACGATGTGCGTCGCGATGCGGCGCGCGGGGTTCGAGCCGGTCGTCCGGGTCCTGCCGGATCCCGATCGGCCCGGGTTGCTGGCGACGGTCCGGCCGGGCCGGGAGAGCGAGCCGGACGAGGTGACGCGGGTGCTCGCGGGCGAGATCGAGCGGCGTCACACGCATCGGGCGGGTTTCGCCGACGTCCCGGTCCCTGACGCGTTCGTGGAGTCGCTGGTGAGGGCGGCGATGGGCGAGGGGGTCCGGTTGACGCCCGTCCGGTCGGCGGAGGCGGTGGAGGTGCTGGCCGCGCTGACCCGGGCGGCGCAGGGCGTGCAGGAGCAGGATCAGCGGTTCGGGCTGGAGGTCGTGCGGTGGGCCAGGCCGCCGGGCAGCACGCGGGCCGACGGTGTGCCGGCCGGGAGCTACCCGCGAGAGGGCGCGCCGACGGAGGCGGTCTTCCCCCAGCGTCACTACGCGTGGCGGCAGGGCTGGGGCGCGCCGGGCGGCCAGGACGAGACGGCCGTCGGGGTGGTCGCCGTGCTGACCACGCGGGCGGACGACCGGCGGGACTGGCTGGCCACCGGCCAGGCGCTGCAGCGGGTGCTGCTGCAGGCGTCGGCGCACGGGGTCAGCGCCGCCTTCCACACGCAGGCCCTGGAGCTGGAGCTGTTGCGGGAGTTCCTGCGGCTGGAGCTGTTCTCCGGGGAGCATCCGCAGATGATCATGCGGCTGGGGGTCACCTTCGAGGAGAAGGGCACGCCCCGGCGTCCGCTCTCCGACGTCCTGGGGTGAGCGCGGCGCCCTTCTAGAATCCGCAGGCATGGGGACTGACAGGCTGCGCCGCAAGCCGTACGAGAAGGAACTCCGCCGCCTCCAGGAAGAGCTGGTGGAGTTGCAGGAGTGGGTGCGGGCCGAGGGGCGGCGCGTCGTGGTGATCTTCGAGGGGCGCGACGCCGCGGGCAAGGGCAGCACGATCAAGCGGGTCACCGAGTACCTGAACCCGCGGGTGGCCAGGATCGCCGCGCTGCCCGTCCCGACCGACCGGCAGCGGTCGCAGTGGTACTTCCAGCGGTACGTCGAGCACCTGCCGGCCGCGGGGGAGATCGTGCTGTTCGACCGGAGCTGGTACAACCGGGCCGGGGTCGAGCGGGTGATGGGGTTCTGCACGCAGGAGGAGTACACGCGCTTCCTGCACCAATGTCCGATCTTCGAGAGGCTGCTGGTCGAGGACGGGATCCTGCTGCGCAAGTACTGGTTCTCGGTGAGCGACGCCGAGCAGGAGCGGCGCTTCCACGACCGGCTGGCGGACCCGATGCGCCGGTGGAAGTTGTCGGCGATGGACCTGGAGTCGATCACCAGGTGGGAGGAGTACTCCCGGGCCAAGGACGAGATGCTGGTGCACACCGACATCCCCGAGGCGCCCTGGTACGAGGTGGAGAGCGAGGACAAGCGGCGGGCCAGGATCAACATGATCGCGCACCTGCTGTCCACGATCCCCTACCGGCGGGTCGAGCGGGCGCCGCTGGAGATCCCGCCGCGACCGCCCGCCACCGGCTACCGGCGCCCCCCGCGCCGCGCCGGAGGGTACGTCCCCGACGTCACGGCCGACCTCTGAGCGGGCCTGGCCGGAAGCCGGTGGGCATGTCGCGTCCGGGGCCGAGGCTTTGCGGGGATGTCACCTTTGCCGGGCCGGCTCCGTCTTACCGGTGACTGTTCGCGCCGGACCCCTTCAGAACCCTCGGAGTGATTCGTGAAACTCACCGTCTTCGGCGCCGGCGGCGGCGTCGGCCGGCAACTGCTCGCCCAGTCACTGGCCCAGGGGCACGACGTCACGGCGGTCGTGCGCGACCCGGCCAGGCTGGACGGGCTGCCGGTCCGGGTCGTGCCCGTCGCCGACCTGACCACGGCCGAGGCAGGCGACCTGCGGCCCGCCGTCGAGGGCGCCGATGCCGTCCTGTCGGCGCTCGGCCCGCCGAACAACGCCGCGGCCGGGGTGGCGTCCCGGGGCACCAAGGCCATCCTCGCGGCCATGGAGGCCGCCGGAGCCCGCCGGCTGGTCGTGGTGAGCGCCGCCCCGGTGGGCACCACCCCCTCGCCGGGCCGCCCCAACCCGCCCCGGCACGACCCGGGCGACGGGCCGTTCCTGCGATACGTGGTGTATCCGCTGGTCAAGGCCGCGCTGCGCCCGCAGTACCTGGACCTGGCCGTCATGGAGGACGCCGTGCGCGACAGCGGCCTGGACTGGACGCTGGTCCGGCCGGTGCAGCTCACCGACAAGCCCTTGACCGGCGCCTACCGGACGGCGGTGGGCCAGAACGTGCCCGGCGGCCGGTACGTCTCCCGCGCCGACGTCGCCCACGCCATGCTCGCCGCGCTCGGCCGTCCGGAGACGGTCCGGCAGGTCATCGGCATGGCTGACTGACCCGCTCGCCGATCAAGGAAATCCGGCGTACCGGACTTGATCCTCCCTTGTGGGGGAAAAGATGATTGTCTTTGCTTGTGTCCGGTGATCTGCTCGACGTCGTCCTGGTCGTTCTGGTGGTCGGGTTCGGCGTGGCGGGGTTCCGGCAGGGGTTCGTCGTCGGGGTGACGAGCTCGATCGGGTTCGTCGCCGGATGCGTGCTGGGCATCGCCGTCGCCCCCGCCGTGACGAACGCGCTCGTGACCGGCGACATCGCGCAGACGGCCTTCGCGGTCGTCATCGTGTTCCTGATCGCGCTGGCCGGCCAGTTCGCCGCGTCCACCCTGGGGGTGCGGTTACGCACGTACCTGCCCGGCGAACCGGCCCGGATCCTGGACTCCCTGGGCGGCGGGCTGGTCAACGCCACGTTCGTGCTGCTGGTCGCCTGGCTCGTGGGCAGCCTGCTGGTGTCCAGCCCGTGGACGCTGGTGGTGGAGCAGATCCGCGGCTCGGCGCTGCTGTCCACGCTCGACGCGGCGGCGCCCGAGGCGGCGCGGAACTGGCAGCGGCCCTTCAAGCGGTTCATCGACCGGTCCGACTTCCCGCCGGTGCTCGACACCATCGCCGGGATGAGCCCCGTCCGGGTGCCGCCGCCGGACGTGGCCGTGCTGCGCAGCCCGGCGCTGCGGCAGGCCAGGACGGGCATCCTGCAGGTCCAGGGGACCGCCTCCTCCTGCGGCAAGCGCATCACCGGCACCGGCTTCACGTACGCGCCCGACCACATCATGACCAACGCGCACGTCGTGGCCGGGGTGGACACGGACCTGCAGGTGGTCGACCACCAGCAGCGGCCGCACCCGGCGCAGGTCGTCTGGTACAACCCCCGGCGGGACGTCGCGGTCCTGTACGTCCCCGGCCTCGGGCTGCCCCCGCTCTCCTTCGACACCCGGGCCAGGGAGGGCCAGGACGCGCTGGTCGCCGGCTACCCGAACGGCGGCGGCTTCACGCCGGAGCCCGCCCGCGTCGCCGCGCGGCAGCGGGCCGGCAGCCCCGACATCTACCACGCCTCGCAGGTGACCAGGGACGTCTACCTGGTCCGGGGCAAGATCCAGCAGGGCAACTCCGGCGGCCCGCTGCTCGCCGTGGACGGCCGCGTGCTGGGCGTGATCTTCGCCGCCGTCGCCGGCCAGGTGGAGACCGGCTACGCGCTGACCGCCGGCGAGGTCGCGCCCGACGCCCGCCAGGCCGCCACGGCCACGAACCCCGTCAGCACCCAGTCCTGCGACTGACCCCGGCCCGCCCGCGGTGACCGGTGCTCACGCCGGCCCGGACGCCGCCAGCGGGAGCGGGTCGAAGGCGTGCCCGGCCCACAACCGGCGCGACGCCTCCTCCGGGTACGCCGCCGTGCCCGGCTCGGCGTCGATGATCCAGGTCAGCCGCTCGCGCGGCTCGTACGCCGGCCAGCCCGGGTCTCCGGTCGCGGCGAAGGCGGTCCACGCCGCCCGCACCCGGGCCGACAGCTCGGCGGCCTCCGGCGGCGGCTCCTGGCCGAGCAGCAGCCCGGCCGCGCCCGCGGTCAGGTTGCCGAACGTCAGCGGCAGGCCCAGCCCGTGGCACGCGCCGAGCATCCCGCCCATGCCGGGGGCGGGCCAGGTCAGCTCGTACAGGTGAGCCCGGCCGCGCCCGCCGTGGGCCTCGGCCAGCCGTACGGACGGCATCCGGAACAGCCAGTCGGAGTGGACCAGCTCGTACAGCCGCTCGTCGCCGGCCTCCGGGTGGGCGGCCCGGTAGGCCGCCGGGTCGGGGGCCAGCGCCCGCAGCGCGGCGGCCGCCTGCTCGGCGGTGACCTGGCCGAGCTCGCCGCCGAGCGCCATGAACAGCCGGTACTCGTCGCGGTTGTGCCCCACGAGCAGGTCCACCCCGCCTGCCGGCGACCGCCAGGGCGTCGCGGGCAGCACCTCGCCGTCCACGACCGGCGCGAACGGCGTGCGGACGTGCGCGGCCAGGCCCCAGCGCGGACTGCCGCCCATGCCGGCCGCCACCGCGTCGCCGGCCTCGATCAGCCGTTCCTGCGGCAGGCGCGCCAGCTCGTCCGCGTGCGGGGCCGCTCCCAGCTCGGCGGCCACCGCGGCGGCGAGATCGGCGGCCAGCTCGGGGGTGAAGAACAGGCCCGGCACGCTCTGCGCGATCGCCCGGCGGAACAGGCCGGCCGCGCCGGGCATCGTCATCAGCGCCGCGATGCTCCCGGCTCCGGCGGACTCGCCGAAGACGGTGACCAGGTCGGGGTCGCCGCCGAAGGCCGCGGCGTTCTCGCGCACCCAGCGCAGGGCGGCCACCTGGTCCAGCAGGCCGCGGTTGGCGGGCGCGCCGCGGAAGTGCCCGAAGCCCTCGGCGGAGACCCGGTAGTTGACGGTGACCACGACGACGCCGTCCCGGGCGAGCACGCCGCCGTCGAAGAGCGGGTCGCCGGACCAGCCGTACATGTAGCCGCCGCCGTGGATCCACACCATCACCGGCAGCCGGGTCGCGCCCAGGTCGGGGGTCCACACGTTGGCGGTCAGCCAGTTCCCGTCGGTGCCGGCGTCGCCGGCGGCGCCCAGCAGCCTGGACTGCGGCGGCGGCGGGCCGAACGCGGCGGCCTCGCGCACGCCGTCCCACGCCTCGGGCGGCGCCGGGGCGGCCAGCCGCAGGCCGCCCACCGGTGGGCGCGCGTACGGCACGCCGCGGAAGACGGCCACGCCGCCCTCGATCCGGCCGCGCAGCCGGCCCGTGCGGACGGTGACCTGCGGGTGAGCGGTTCCGGCGGCGCTCATGGCACGCTCCTCGTCCGGGGGACGGCTCCGACGGCCGTGCGCGGCCATCCTCACCCCGGACGGGGGCCGGCCGCATCCCGTTTTCCGACGGCCGGGCCACGGCGATGGCATGGGACGGCCAGGTGGGGGTATGCGGTCCGGATCTCCCACCCCAGAAGGAGCCGCCGGAATGTCTGGCCGCATCGCCGGCCCGTGGGGTTCGCGCACGCCGTACGGGCCGCGCGAGGACGGCGCACATGGACGGCAACACCCGGCGACTGCGAGGACGAGACCGCCACCCAGCTGACCTGGGCCCGCGGCCGGATGAAGCAGGCGGCCCGCAGACGCTGGTCGTCGCGTCCGGGTAGCGTCCGGCCCCGGCGGTCAGCCGTCGAAGACGATCAGCTGGCGCAGGGCGGCGCCGTCGGCGAGCTGGTCCATCGCCTCGTTGACGGCCGCCAGGCCGATCCGGGCCGAGACCAGCCGCTCCACCGGCAGCCGGCCCTCGCGCCACATCCGGGCGAACACCGGGATGTCGCGGGCCGGCAGCGCCGAGCCCAGGTAGCTGCCGATGACGCTGCGCCCGCCGGCCACCAGCGCGAGCGGCGAGATCGAGGCGCGGGCGCCGGGCGCGGGCAGGCCCACGCTGACGGTGCGGCCGCCGGGGGCCGTCGCGGTCACCGCGGTCTCGAACGCCCGCGCGCTGCCCGCCGCCTCCACCACGACGTCCGCCTCGGCGGGCAGCTCGTCCGGGCCGTACACCTCGTGCGCGCCCAGCTCGCGGGCCATGGCGAGCTTGGCCGGGTTGGCGTCCACGCCGATCACCCGGACGTCGTCGAGGGCCAGCGCGGTGAGCAGCGCCGCCATGCCCACGCCGCCCAGCCCGACGACCGTGACCGTCTGCCCGGGGCGCGGCCGGCCCGCGTTGAGCACCGCGCCGCCGCCGGTCAGCACGGCGCAGCCGAGCAGGGCGGCGACCTCGGCCGGCACGTCGGGATCGACCGGGACGACCGAGCGCCGGTCGACCACCACGTGCGTGGCGAACGCCGACACCCCGAGGTGGTGCAGCACCGCGACGCCGTCCCTGTGCTGGCGGACCGCGCCGCTCAGCAGGGTGCCGTCGTTGTTGGCGGCGCTGCCCGGCAGGCAGGGCGTCACGCCCTCGGTGGCGCAGCCGGCGCAGCCGCCGCACCTGGGCAGGAAGGTCATCACGACGCGCCGCCCGGGGGCGAGGTCGTCCACGCCCGGCCCGGTCCGCTCCACCACGCCCGCCGCCTCGTGGCCGAGCAGCATGGGCGTGGGACGCACCCGGTTGCCGTCCACCACCGACAGGTCGGAGTGGCACACGCCGGCCACCTCCACCCGCACCAGCAGCTCGCCCGGCCCCGGCGGATCGAGTTCGAGGTCGCAGACCGTCAGGGGCCGCGACTCCGCGTAGGGCCGGGACCGGCCGATGTCCTCCAGGACCGCGCCGCGAATGCGCATCAGTTCGCCCTTCTTCGTGTCGAGAGGTTGGCCAGCAGCACCCCGCAGCCGCCCAGGACGAGCCCGGCCACGGCGAGCGGGGGCAGCGGCTGCCCGGCCAGCGACCAGGCCAGCACGGCGGTCACGGCCGGGGTCAGGAAGAACACCGTGCTCACCCGGCTGGCCGGGGAGCGCAGCAACATCCGGTTGAGCAGGATGAACGCCGCGATGGAGTTGACCAGCGCCATCCAGCCGACCGACAGCCCGAACGCCGTCCAGTCCGACACCCGGACCGGGCCGAGCGCCAGGCAGGCCAGCCCGGCGGCGGGGGCGCTGACCAGCAGCTGCACCGCGGTGCCGCTCAGCGCGTCCATGCGGGGGGCGTACCGCTGCTGGTAGAGGGTGCCCGCGCTGAGCCCGGCCAGCCCCAGCAGGCACAGCGCCACCCCGGACGCGGACAGGCTGATCCGGTCGGCCACCGCCAGGACCACCCCGGCCAGGCCGAGCGCGAACCCGGCCCACTGCCCGGCGCCGACCCGCTCGCCCAGCACCCGGCCGACCAGCAGGATGACCACCGGGTTCAGCCCCTGCACCAGGGACACGACCGCGGCCGGCAGGCCCGCGCCGAGCGCGCTGTAGAAGGCGCCGAACTGCACGGCCTGCATCAGCAGCCCGGCCACGGCCACGTGCGCCAGGTCCCGCCCCCGGGGCCACGGGACCCGCCTGACCAGCGCGTACGCCCCCAGCAACACCCCGGCGACGGCGAACCTGCCGAACATCAGCAACAGCGGCGGCGCCGCCCTGACCCCCGGGATCCCCGCGATGAACGCGCTGCTCCACAGGACGACGAACACCCCGGGCGCCACCGGCCACCGCCTCCCGGCGCGCCGGACGGGCGCCGTGGCGGCGGCGGTCTCCCGCACGCGGGCAGGCGTCATCGCAAGGTCCTTCCGGATGAAGACGGATCAGGAGGCGCGCAGGGCCGAGCGGCGCAGCCCCCACAGCTCCTCGTCGGAGGTGCACACGCCGACGGCCCCGTGCCGCAGCGCCTCCACCACGTCGTCCGCGCTCTGCACGAACCCCGCGGCCAGGCACGGCACGCCCACCGCCCGCACCTGCCGCTCGACGTGCCGCAGCACCATGGCCGGCATGAGCTGCACCAGGTCGGGCCGCGACCGGGTGATGGACTGCAGGCTGCGCCGCAGGTTCGACCGGTCGGTGACGAACACCTTCTGCATGGTCAGCAGCCCGAGCCCGGTGGCCCGCTCGATCATCGCCTGCCGCGTGGAGACGACCCCGACCGCGCCGATGCCCTGCAGGTAGGCCAGCGCCCCGGGATCGTGCCCCAGGCCGGGGGTGGAGTCGATGTTGACGAATGCGATCTTCCGGGCGGCCACCGTGCGCTGGACCGTGGCCGCCAGGTCGCCGAGCGGGATCGAGGCCAGGATGCCGATCGGCGTGGCGGAGGAGGTGAACCGCTCGACCATCTCCACCCCCACCAGCGACGCGGCGACGGGATGCTCGGCCAGGGCGGCGAGCAGGCGCTGATCCAGCGGACCCTTGTGTCGAGAGTTCACCGCATCCACCTTAGTGCGCCGTGTTTTCGAAGGGTGCGGGCAGCCCCAGCTTGCCGGGGTTCATGATGCCCCGGGGGTCCAGCGCCTGCTTGACCGCCACCAGCGTGGGGTAGCCGCTGCCCAGTGCGTCCCGCATGTACGGCGAGCGCAGCAGGCCGACGCCGTGGTGGTGGCTGATCGCCGCGCCGTGCCTGACGAGCACCTCGGCGGCGGCGTCCCAGGCGGCCCGGTACCAGGCGCGCCGCTGGTCGCGCTCGACGTCGCCGCGCAGCGAGAAGTACAGGCAGGCGCCGTCGGTGTAGGCGTGCGACTGGTGGGCCGAGGCGCGCAGCGTGCCGGGGACGGCCTCGATGGCGGCCACGACCTCGTCGTACAGGGCGGGCAGCGCGGCCCACGGCCCGGCGATCTCGCAGGTGTCGGAGACGAACCCCGGCCCCCGGACGAAGCCGTCGGCGGCCTTGCCGACGATCATGCGCTCGTCCAGCCAGCGGGCGAAGACGGCCGCGCCGTCCAGTTTCACCGACGCGCGTTCGGCGCAGACCTCGTCGGCGATCTTCATGACTGCGTCGACCAGCACCGGGTCGCCCTCGTCGGCGACGAGCAGCAGGTTGGTGCCGGGCTCGCCGAAGTGGGTGCCGCTCTCGTGCGCGTCGTACAGGCGCAGCGCGGCCGGGGTGGCGCCGCGCTGCAGGATCTCCCGGCACGCGTCGAGCCCGGCGGCGAAGGTGTCGAAGCCGTAGGCGATGCCCACCGCGTAGTCGGGCAGCCGGTGCGTACGCAGCCGCAGCCGGGTGATGACGCCGAGCGTGCCCTCCGAGCCGATGAACAGCTGCCGCAGGTCGGGGCCCACCGCGGCGCGCGGGTAGGTGCCGTAGCTGGCGGTGGTGCCGTCGGGCAGCACCACGTCCAGCCCGACCACCATGTCCTCGATCTTGCCGTAGCGGGTGGAGAGCTGGCCCGCGCCGCGGCAGGCGGCCCAGCCGCCGACGGTGGAGATGGCGAACGCCGACGGCCAGTGGCCGGTGGTGGCGCCGTGCGTCTCCTGCAGCTCCTTCTCGAACAGGTCGCCGAACATGCCGGCCTGCACCTCGACGATCATGGATTCGGCGTCGAAGGACAGGATGCGGTTGAGCCGGCACACGTCCAGCACGACGCCGCCGTGCACGGGCAGCGCGGCGCCCAGCACGTTGCTGCGCCCGGCCGAGACGGTCAGCGGGATGCGGTGCTCGTGGCAGATCCGCACCACGGCGGCCACCTGCTCCTCCTCGTCCACCTCGACCACGACCGCCTCCGGCGTGGCCGGACGGCCGTCGGTCTCGCCGATGGAGGTGCCCGCCCACCAGTCGCGGGTGCGCAGGATCACCTCGTCCCGGTCGGTGTGCACGGCGGCGCCGAGCGCGCGCAGCTCGGCCACCACGCTCTCGGGGACCGGCACGACCTGGCCCTGCAGGCTGGCCGGGCCCTTCCCCGGCGGGCAGTCGGCGGCCCAGCGCGGCGGCGTGGGCGCGCCCACGACGTAGTCGCCGCGGTTGAACGGGTGGGTGACGGTCTGCCTGCTGATCATGAAAGTCCCTCCATCAGAACGCTCTTCTCGCGGTCCACGCCGCGTACGTAGTCCTCGACCTGCCGGGCCACCTCGTCGTCGGAGAGGCCGAGCTCGCGCTGGAGCAGCCGGCCCACCTCGGGAGCCGCCTCGACCGACAGGTCGCGGGCGAAGACCCGCATCCGGGTGCGCCGCGACAACACGTCGTCCACGTTCCTGGCCAGCTCGCAGCGGGCCGCGTAGACCACCTCGGCCCGCAGGTACTCGCTGCCCTCGACGACCGGCCCGGCCAGCGACGGGTCCTCGGTGATCAGGTCGGCGACGAACCTGGCCTCGGTGCCGTACCGCTCGCCCAGGTGGGCGCCGAGCCCGCCGGTCGCGGTGGTCGCCTCGGCGTCGTAGCCCGCGCCGCCGAGCAGCGGCAGCCGCGCGGTGCGGCAGCGGGCCTTGCGGCCGAGCACCTTCAGCGCCTCGTCCACGGCCAGCTCGCCCATGTGCCTGCTGGTGGTCAGCTTGCCGCCGGTGACCGTGACCAGGCCGAAGCCGTCGGTGATGATCCGGTGGTCGCGGCTCATGTCGAGCGTGGCGCCCTCCTTCTCGCCGACCAGCGGGCGCAGCCCGGCGATCGAGCCGATCACGTCGTCCGGGGTGAGGTTGGCGTCGAAGGCGGTGTTGGTGCCGTCGAGCAGGTACTGCATCTCCTCGCGGGTGCACAGCACCTCGTCGGGCGAGCCGTCGTAGTCGGTGTCGGTGGTGCCGACCACGACCACGTCGCCCCAGCGGGTGCAGGTGGCACGGCGGGCCCGGCCGGGCACCGGGACGGTGACCGTGCCGTCCACCGGCAGCCGCGTCCACGGCACCACGATGTGCACGCCCTTGGCCGGACGCACCCGCGGCCGGTGCGCCGGATCGGACAGCGCGTCCAGGGTGTCGGTCCACACGCCGGTGGCGTTGACGACGACCCCGGCGCGCACCTCGACCGTGCGGCCGTCCACCTCGACGCGGGCGCCGCGCACCCGGCCGCCCTCCTTGACCAGCTCGCGGCAGGTGGCGCCGTTCAGCACGGTGGCGCCGAAGTGGGCGGCGGTCCTGGCGATGGTCAGGGTCAGGCGGGCGTCGTCGGTGCGGCTGTCGTAGTAGAGCAGGCCGCCCTTGAGCCGGTCGGCGCGCAGCCGCGGCGCCCTGGCCAGCACCTCGGCCACGCTGAGCCGCTGGTGCAGCCGGCCGATGCGCCAGCCGCCCGCCAGGTCGTAGGTCCACAGCAGGCCCTCGAAGGCCTTGGCGATGCGGGCGTCGAAGACGCCGTCCTGGGCGAGGATCGGCAGCACGAACGGCAGCCGCCGCACCAGGTGGGGCGCGTTGCGGCGGAACCGCTGGCGCTCCAGCAGCGAGCGGCGCACCAGCGGCAGGTTGCCCTGCTCGATGTAGCGCAGGCCGCCGTGGACCATCTTGGAGGACTTGGAGGAGGTGCCCGAGGCGAAGTCGTCGCGTTCCACCAGCGCCACGCTGAGGCCGCGGGTGGCGGCGTCCAGCGCGGCGTAGCAGCCGGTCACGCCGCCGCCGACGACGAGCACGTCCACCGGCCTTCCGGCCAGCCGCTCGATCTGCGCCTGACGGTCCAGCCGCAGCGGGGTGCGCCGGATGGCGCTCCTGGTCTCCGATCTGGGCTTGCGTTCTGGAAGCCGGATCACGAGGGGAATTCCTCCTGTTGGTACGAGATGTGCCGGGAGAGCAGGTCACGCCAGGCGGCGCGGGCCTCCTCGCGGGCGGCGTCGGGCAACGTGGGCTCGAAGACGGGGACGTCGCCGAGCCCGGCGAGGGCGGCGGGCAGGTCGGGCCAGAGCCCCGCGCGCACGCCCCCGAGGTAGGCGGCGCCGCGCAGGCTGGCCGTCTCGTTGGCGCGGGCGCGGCGGACCGGCCGCCCGACGAGGTCGGCCTGGCTCGCCATCAGCACGTCGCTGCTGGCCAGGCCGCCGCCGCAGAACAGATCGGTGACCGGCGCGCCGAGCGCCTGCTCCACCCCGTCCAGCAGGTCGCACACCGAGTGCGCGATGCCCTCCAGGACGCCCCGGGCCAGCTCGGCCCGGGTGGTGGACAGGCTGAGCCCGGTCAGGACGCCGGTGGCCTCGGGCGACCAGACCGGGGTGCGCATCCCGGCCAGCGCGGGCAGGAACCGCACCCGGCTCGGCCCGGGATGCTCGCGGGCCAGCGCGGTCAGCTGGGCGGGGGAGTCGAACAGCCCGATCTCCTCGCACAACCAGCGCACCGCCGAGCCGGTCGTGGCGGCGTAGCCCTCCAGGCTGAACACCGCCGCGCCGCGTGAACGCCAGCCGACCAGCGTCAGCACCCCCGGCACCGCCCGGCGATGAGCGGGCGGCCGGTCGCCGGCCACGGCGTCCAGGAACGTTCCCGTGCCGTGCACGCACATCGCCTGGCCCGGCCGGTGCGCGCCGAGCGCGATCATCGCGGCGTGCTGGTCGCCCATCACCGACAACACCGGCAGCCGCACGCCGAGCACCGACGGGTCGGTGTGGCCGTAGTCGCCGTCCTCGTCCAGGATCTGCGGCAGCACGTCGCGGGGGCAGCCGAGGAAGTCCCGCCACGGCTCGTACCAGTCGCCGGTGCGCAGGTCATAGGCGCCGGCGGCGACCGCGTTGGTGGCGGACATGACGTGCCGCGCGCCGCCGGTCAGCCGCCACACCAGCCAGGTGTCGACCGATCCGAAGGCCACCCGTCCCGCCTCGTGCGCCCGGCGCACGTCCGGGTCGTCGCGCAGCACGTCGGCGGCCCACAGCAGCGGCGCGCGCGAGCCGACCGGCCGGCCGGTGTGCTCGACCAGGCGGGCGTCCCAGCCGGGCTCCCATTGGCGCAGCCGGGCGGCGTAGCGGCGGTCCTGCCAGACCACGGCGGGGGTGAGCGGCTCGCCGGTGACGGTGTCCCACAGCAGCACGGTGGCGCGCTGGGTGGCGATCGACACGCCGGTGACCTCGACGTCGTGCGCCCGCGCCCACTCCAGGGCCTGCGCGCAGACCTCGGCGGTCTTCGCCCAGATCTCCATGGCGTCCTGCTCGACCCGCAGATGGTCGGGGGAGTGGACCGAGATGGGCCGGTAGGCGGGCGGGGCCGCCGAGCCGTCGTCCAGGACGACGGCGGCGCGCGTGCCCGTGGTGCCCTCGTCGACGCTGAGGATCCCGCGCCGGGTGCGGCCGGTCATCGGCGCTCGTCCCTCTTCCGCAGCGCGATCTCCTCCTCCTCCAGGTTGACCGCCACGCGGGTGGGGTCCCACTTGATCAGCAGGCAGGTGACCAGGCCGACCAGCGGCACCACCGAGAGCACCATGAGGCTGGCGCCGACCCCGATGCCCGCCTGCAACTGCGGGAACAGGTACAGGCCGGCGACCGAGCCGAGGCTGCCGAGCATGCCGGTCACGCCGGTGCCCAGGGTGCGGATGTCGCTGCGGTAGGACAGCGCGGCGATCGACTTGCCGTTCGGGCCGGGCCCGGCGGAGTGGAAGAAGATGAACAGCACGGGCAGCAGCGCGGCCAGCGCGACCGGCAGCTCCTTGAACGTCGCGCCCATCACCAGCAGCGCCACGAACACCACCGCGTACCCGGCCATCGAGCTGACCCGCAGGCCGAGGCGGCGGCCCGTGTAGGCCGCCAGGCAGCCGCCGACGATGCCGACCGCGTTGAACGCCATCGACCCGATCGTGGCCTTCTCGAACTCCTTGCCGAACAGCTCCAGGCTGATCACCGGCAGGTACCAGCCGACCGCGAAGTACTGCATGGCCTGGGTGAGCGAGATGACCGTGGACAACACCGTGCGCGGCAGGTACGGCCTGCGGAACAGCACGCCCGCGTCCCCGAACCCCACCTGCCGTCCCTGCTCGGCCGCGACGCCGTCCCGCCCGGCGTCCTCCTGGACGGCGAAGCCGTACATGCGGCGCAGGGCCGCGGCGGAGTCGCGCAGCCGTCCCTTGGCGGCCAGCCACGTCGGGCTCTCCACCAGGAAAGCGAGTTGCAGCACCAGCAGCACGACGGCGAAGACGGCCGAGGAGCCCACCGACCAGCGCCAGATGTCCGCGCCCACGTCGAAACGGTAGAACACCAGCGTGAGCAGCAGGTTCGTGGTGGTGGCGGTGTACCAGACGCCTTGCCAGAAGTTGAGCCTGCCCTTGAGCGCGGACGGCGTGTACTCGGCCAGCAGCGCCATGGCCACCGCGAAGTCGATGCCGTACGCGATGCCGACCAGGCCGCGGCCGGCGAAGACGGTCTGGAAGTCGGAGCCGGCGGCGGTCAGCAGCGCGCCGAGCGCGAACACCACCTTGGTCAGCAGCAGCGGCTTGACCCGGCCGATCCGGGCGGCCAGCCAGCCGCCGAACGGGTTGGAGATGATGGCGATGGCCGGCGCCATGGCGGTGAGCACGCCCACCTGGCCCGGCGACAGGCCGAGCTGCTTGACCATGGGGGACAGGCCGGCGCCCAGGGCCGCGTTGGAGTAGGCGTCCAGGAACAGGCCCGCCAGGGCGAGGAACCAGATCCAGTTGGCCCGGCCGGCCAGCCTCGTCAGGGTGTTGATGACGTCGGCCGCGTCTCCGGCGTTGCGGATCTGCGTGACCGAGGTGTTCTGCACGGGGGCGTCGCTCATGCCCAGCCGCCTTTCAGGGGGGTGTGATCCCTTGCCAGCGGTCCGGATACGACAAAGGCACAGACGAAGACCACTGACAGGGATCTCTTCGTCTGTGCCTGCCGATTGACGGGACACTATGTGCCGGTTGTCCGGTATGTCAAGCGGTCGCGGTCGTATCGCCGCAGCTCGCACGCCCTGCCCGGCGGACCGGCCGGTCAGGAATACCTGATCTCCCACCAGCCGCGGGTGCACGACCACTTGCCCGCGGCCTTCACGCACGCCCGGAACTTGCGGCCGTTCGGGGCGTCCACCGCGTACGACGTGACGCTGCGGCGTCCGCCGCCCCGGACGACCGCGTGGCAGGCGTGGTAGGTGCGGCCTCCGTCGTCGGTCCAGTCGATGGAGATGCGGTCGCCGGAGCGCAGGCTGGTGCCCCAGGCCCACCACACGTTCCGGCCGCGGTAGACGCCGTCGGCCTCGTACAGGTAGACCATGCCGCGGCGGCCCTTCGCCTTCGCCATGCGGTGCCAGGTGTTCCTGGGCACGTCCCGGCTCACCCGCAGCCGCGCGCCGCACGAGTAGTTGATCGGCCCGGCGGCCTGCGTCCGCGACACCTGCCGGGCGTCCTGGACGGTGGCGCCGGCGGGCGAGGCGACGGTCAGGAGGCCGCCGGCCACCACCGCGGCGAGCGCCAGAGCTGGAAAGTTGCGCATGTGCTCCCCCTTGGTGCGAAATCGTGTGATCGCAACGTAGGGGCGCCGGTGTTGAGGATCCGTTGAGCCCGTGTTGATCTCCGCCGGGGTCCGCGCCGCCGCTGGTCAGCCGCCCGGAGGGGCCGGGGTCCGGTCCAGGTCGGCGCGGACGATGCCGTACATCACGCCGTCACGCCACTCGCCGGCGCGGAAGCCGCAGCCGCGCAGCACGCCCTCCCGGGTGAAACCGGCCTTCTCCAGCGCCCGCTGCTCGGCCACGTTGCCGAGCTCGGTGGTCGCCTGCACCCGGTTGACCGGTGAGTGGTCGAACAGGTAGCGCGCCAGCAGCCGCTGCGCCCGCGTCCCGTGCCCCTTGCCGCGGAAGCCGGGCGCCACGATGAGGCCCATCTCCCAGCAGTACGACACCCGGGAGGTGAGCTGCCTGCGCCACGACACGAGGCCCGCCCGGTCCTCGCCGGAGGCGATCACGAGCATGCCGCCGTCCTCGCCGAGCATCCCGTTCTCCTCCCAGAGGCGGCGCAGGCGGTGGGGGTCCTGCCAGCCGTACCACTGGTACTCGCCGCTGCTGTCCGGGTCGCCGATCAGGCGGGTCAGGAACGCCAGGTCGTCCTCGCGGACGGCGCGCAGTTCGATCGTCATGATCGCGACACTATGGGACGGACGTGACGTCGGCGCGGGCCCGGCCTCCGGCCCGCAGCGCCAGGGCCAGCGCCGCCAGCAGCGCCGCGCCCGTGAACGGCAGCCAGGACAGCCCGGACGGCGGCCCGAACGTCCCGCCCGCCCCCGCGCGGTCGAGCACGGCGGCCACCGCGAGCGCGGGCAGCGCCTGGGCCGCTCCCGAGACGAGCGCGAGGACGGCGAGCCAGGCGACCCGCGCCGCGTTGCCGCGGCGGTACGGCTCGCCCTCGAACACCGACGTCAGCAGCCCTCCGACCAGGAGGGCGGCGACGAGCGCGCACAGGCCGCCGACCAGCACGTCCGCCCGGAAGAGCACCTGCTCGGCCGCCGTCGAGTCCCAGACCCGCAGCGACAGCTCCCCGCCTCCCAGGGAGAGGCCGCGGGGCAGCTTCACCCCGCTCAGCCCGAGCCGCTCGGCGGCCTCAAAGCGGGGGAGGACGCGAACGACCATCTCCCCGCCGGCCTGCGTGGCGCCGTTGACGGCGTAGGCGACCCCCCACACCCCCGCGACGGCCCCGGCGAACCTGACCACGTAGAGGGCCAGCCGCACGAACAGACGATCCATGGACGCTCCAAGGAGACGGACCGATGGTTGTTCATCATGCCCGCCGGAACGGCCCCGCGTACAGACGGCCCCGGCTCACTCGCAGGTCTTGTCCTCCGGGCTGCAGAACCTGACCTCGGGGACGTCGGCCGACGGCTCGTCCAGCAGGGGCCGGGGCTGACCGCGCAGGTGCCGGTCGAAGAAGGCGGTGACGTAGGCGCGGGTGAGGCCGAGTGCGCGGGCGCCGGGCACGGCGGCGCCGTCCTCGATGCCGACCTGGTCCATCAGGACGCCCAGGTCGGTGAAGGACGTGTGCGCGGCCCCCGTCAGCAGCAGCCAGCGCTTCCATCCGGTCAGCCGCGCCCAGACGCGCTCCCACGTGGCGGCCGGCTCGCCCGTGCCCGGCGTGTACGTGGCCGGCTTGCCCAGGAACAGGAACGGCCGGGACGTCCCGGCCTCCGGGAGCGTCGTCTCCACGCTGCCGTCGAGGTCGATGCCGGCGCGCAGCCGGGTGTCGGCCGCGATCGAGGCGACGGTGGCGGCGCCGCCCGCCGAGTGACCGGCCATGGCGATCCTGGACGGGTCGATCAGGCGGGACCCCTTCCACGGCGCGTGCGCGCCGGTGAGCCGGTCGAGCACGAAGGACACGTCGGCCGCCCGGCTCTTCTCCAGCTTCGCCCACCAGGCCGGGCCCTTGTCGTCGATCTCGCAGGTGACGCAGGTGGTGACCCGGCCGTCCGGGAAGGAGGTGGCGACGTTCTCGTAGGTGTGGTCGATGGCGGCCACCGCGTACCCGTGGCTGGCCAGCTCCTCGGCCAGGGCCGTGAGCTCCGTGCGGGGCTTGCTGTGCCCGGGGGACAGGACGACGAGGGGCAGGCTGCGGGGGCGTCCGGCGGGGCGGGCGTCGGTGAAGGCGTTGGTCCGGGTCCTGCTCAGGGTGTCGGCCGGGAGGTCGGTGATCCCGCCGTCCTTGAGCAGCAGCTCCGACGCCTTCGCCGTCATGTACGGGGCGCGGTGGCGGCCCGGCGACCTCGCCGGGTACCAGAGCGAGACCATCAGCTCGCGCGCCTTGACCGAGGGGACCCACGGGTCGGGTCGCGAGGTGTCCTTCAGGTACAGGGACGTGGTGCCGACCGGCCGGGGAGCCGGTCGGGGCCGGCAGGTACGTCGCGGGCGCGGGCGCCGCCGCTGATGCCGACGCCACGGACGCCGCCGCCGGCGTGCCGTGGACCAGCCCGGCGGCCAGGACGGCGGCGAGCCCGGCGACGGCCGCGGTCCCGCCGGGCCGGTTCGTTCTGAGGTGCTTGATCAGGCGTCGCAATATACTCCGAGAGTATATACGCGGTGTATAAGAGACCGGAGTGCGGCGGGGAGGACCCCCGTCGCGGGTCAGTCGGTGGGTGGGGCGGCGCGGAAGCGGCGGCGACCAGGATCCCGGCCGTGTGCTGGCCGACGCTGATTGGACTCTCCCCCACGGGGAGACCCCACGCTTGGGGAATTCCACCCAGATCTACCCGGAGGATCCATGACCCCGCGACTGGTCCATTGCCATCCCGTCACCTGTCTCAACGTCACGGGCATGGGAGAGCCCGGCGGCGCCGAACACCTGTCGGCCATCGGCGCCCTGTACGCCGTGGCCTCCGCCATGGGCGGCGCCGCCGGGCCGCTGGAGGGGCGGTGGTGGGTGGAGGACACGTCGCTGCCGCCGCTGGAGACCCCGCGCGACCAGTGGCGGTGGCACCTGCTGCTGCCGTTGCCGGGGATGCCCGAGCCGGGGGCGGCCGAGGCGGCGCGTGAGCGGGCCCGCCCGTCGGGGGCCGCCGTGGACCGGGTCCAGGTCGTCACCTTCACCGAGGGCCAGTGCGTGGAGCTGCTGCACGAGGGGCCCTACAGCGAGGAGAAGAGGTCGCTGGAGGTGATGGAGGCGTTCATGGCCGAGCACGGGCTGGTGCCCAACGGGCTGCACCACGAGATCTACCTGACCGAGTTCACCGACCCCGACCCGAAGACGCTGCTCAGGCAGCCGGTCGCCCCCAGGCCGGAGCAGGCGGCTCACCGGTAGACGGCCAGGGGGCAGGCGGTGTCAGCGGACGCCGGTCACGTCCGCGTGCCGGACCGCAGCGCGCCCCGCAGCAGGGGGCGGGCCGCCAGGGCGACGACCACGGCGGCCAGCACCCCGGCGCCCGCCATGAGGACGGCCCTGGTCAGCGCCCACGGCAGCGACTCGACGCGGTAGACGCTCACCAGGGGGAGCACCACCACGGCGACCCCCGACACGGCCGCCACCACGCAGACCGGCAGCGCCGCGACGACCGCCTGTCGCACGAGCACCCCGCCCAGCGCCCGTTCCGGCACCCCGGCGGCGGCCAGCGCGGCGAACGAGCGGCGATGGTCGATCAGCTCCTCCGCCTGGTGCGCCACCAGGGCGATCGACGAGGTCGCCAGGGCCAGCAGGAGCGCGACGTCCACCAGCGCGTGGGCCTGGGAGTAGCCGACGGAGGCCTGCTGGGCCCCGACCGCCGCGCCGAAGAACACCGTCAGGCTCACCACCGACAGGGCCCTGGCCCACGCCCGGGGGTCGGCCTCGACCAGCCGCGCGGCCAGCAGCGTCTCCGGCGACCGGGCCCGCCGGCCGGCCCTGCGGGCGTAGGCCCTGATCAGCCAGGTCGTGGCCAGGGTCGCGCCGATCAGCAGCAGGACCAGCCCGGACGCCATGGCGGTCGCCGCCCCGTACTTGCCGACGACGGGGAAGCGGCCCTTGACCGACAGCCCGAGGACGAGCAGGCCCACGCCCGCCGCGAACAGGGCCAGGTCCAGCGCCCGCGGCCCCCGTACGCGGGCGCGGCGGGTCACGCCCAGCGGCGAGGTGACGACGTGCCGGCCGGCGCGGGCCCCCGACAGGACCCCGCCGAGCGTCACCAGCGCGACGACCACGGGGATCTGCGGCAGCGGCCCGCCGAGGTGGGTGACGACGTAGAGCGCGCCGCCGGTCAGCGAACCGGCCAGCGCCAGCAGGCCGCCCTCCAGCGCGCCCAGCCGCCGTACGTCGCCCGGCGTCGCGCCCGCCAGCCGCAGGGCGGCCAGCCGCCGTTCCCTGGTGGCCGAGGCCAGCCGGTTGGCCTGGTGGACCAGGCCGGCGACCGGCACGGCCAGCAGCGCCAGGCCGAGCCCGGTCAGGGAGCCGTCCTCGTCCTGGAAGTCGGCCATGCCGACGGCCGTGCAGACCAGGAACGTGGCCACCGCCGCCCCGGCGGCGACGAGCCGGGCGCGCACGCGTTCGGCCCGCGAGCGTCCCCTGTGCAGCATGCCCAGCACGGTGATCATCGTTCCGCCCCCACCAGGACGGCGCCGTCGCGCAGCGGGATCTCACGGTCGGCGTAGGCGGCCACCCGGTTGTCGTGGGTGACCAGGACGACGGCCGCCCGGCCGGCGCGGGCCGCGCCGAGCAGAGCGCCCATCACCTGCTCGCCGCCGAGCGTGTCCAGGGCCCCGGTGGGCTCGTCGGCGAACACCACGCGCGGGCCGGTCACCAGCGCCCGCGCTATGGCGACCCGCTGCCGCTGCCCACCGGACAGCTCGCCGGTGCGCCGCCCGGCGCAGTCGGACACCTCCAGCCGGGCCAGCCACTCGGCCGCGGCGGTCATCGCCTCCTGCCTGCCGTGCCGGTCGAACAGCAGCGGCAGCGCGACGTTCTCCGCGGCGGTCAGCTCGGGCACCAGCTCGCCGAACTGGAAGACGACCCCGAAGCTCTGGCGTCGCAGCCGGGTCAGGTCGTCCTCGGGCAGCGTGTCGATGCGCGTGCCGTCGAGGACGACCTCGCCGGACTCCGGCCGGACGACCCCGGCCAGGCAGTGCAGCAACGTCGACTTGCCCGCGCCGCTCGGGCCGGTGATCGCCACGATCTCGCCCTCCGCGATCGCGAGCGAGACGCCGTTCAGCGCCCTGGTGCCGCCGAACGACTTGCCCAGGCCCCTGGCCTCAAGCATCGGTGTCCTCCTTCATCCGCGCGAGCGCGGTCTCGATCCAGCGCAGGTCGGCGTCGAGGTGCTGGAGCGCGTAGTCGGCCGCCAGCACCTGGGCGGGCGAGCCGGTCGCCTTCTCGGCGGTCAGCTCCCGCATGCGGGCCAGGTGGGCCTCGCGTTGCCGCAGGAGGTGGCCGTCGGCGGCCTTCCCCGCGACGGCGACCCGGGCGAACAGGGGGCTGGCGACGTACGGCGCCGACGGCTCGACGGCGTTCAGCCACCGCTCCAGCTCCGCCCGGCCGGCCTCGGTGATCGCGAACAGGGTGCGCTCGGGGCCGCCCTCCTGCCGCGTCTCGGCCACCTCCGCCAGTCCGTCGCGTTCCAGGCGTTGCAGCGTGGCGTAGACCTGCCCGTACGCCAGGGGCTTGGCGCCGGCGAGACGGTGATCATGCTCTTTCTTGAGCTCGTACCCGTGCTTCGGCCGCTCGGCGAGGAAGCCGAGCAGCACGTGACCGGTTGACATGATCACGACTATACATTCAATGAATAGTCGCGCAAGCGGGACCGGCGGGCCTCACACGAGGCGGGCCTCGTACGCGGCGATGACCAGGTGCACGCGGGTGCGGGCGCCGAGTTTGGTCAGCAGGCTGCTGACGTGCGTCTTGACCGTGCTCATGCTGACGAACAGGGTGCCGGCGATCTCCGCGTTCGACAGGCCCCTGGCGACCAGGACGAGCACTTCGCGCTCGCGTTCGGTGATGTCCAGGCCGCCGTCCCCGGACGGGGGACGCACGTGGCGCTCGACCAGCCGCCGCGTCGCGGTCGGCGCCAGCAGCGATTCGCCGGACGCGACCACGGCCATGCTCCTGATCAGCTCGGCCGGCGGCGTGTCCTTGAGCAGGAAGCCCGCCGCGCCCGCCCGGAGCGCCCCGTAGACGTAGTCGTCGAGGTCGAAGGTGGTCACGATGAGCACGCGCGTCTCCGGCCGATCCGCGCAGATGCGGCGGGTGGCCTCGATGCCGTCCATCTCCGGCATGCGCACGTCCATCAGCACCAGGTCGGGACGGTCGCGTCCGGCCGCCGTCACCGCCTGCGCGCCCGTGGCGGCCTCGCCGACCGCCTGGAACCCCGGCGTGGAGTCGATCAGCCGCCGGAAGCTCGCCCTGATGAGCGCCTGGTCGTCGGCCACCAGCACCCTGATCACAGCGGCAGCCTCGCCCTCACCCGGAAACCGCGCACGGGACGGACGCCCGCCTCGAACTCGCCCCCGAAGACGCGCACGCGCTCGCGCAACCCGGTCAGGCCGTGCCCGTACGGCCGCGCCCGGCCGCGCGTGCCGTCGTCGGTGACCTCCACGGTCAGCGCGTCCGGGAGGCGTTCGATGCGGACGAGGGCGTGCCGGGCGCCGGCGTGCTTGAGCACGTTGGTCAGCGCCTCCTGGACGATCCGGTAGACCGTCGGCCCCAGCTCGCCGTCCGCGGCGCCGTCGATCGACAGCTCCACCTCCAGGCCCGCCGCCCTGGTGCGGGCGACGAGCGCGTCGAGATCGGCCAGGCCGGGGGCCGGGGCGAGGTCGGCCGCGTCGTCCTCGCGCAGCACGCCGAGCAGCTGCCTGGTCTCCCGCAGGGCCGACCTGCTGGTCTCCTCGATCGAGGCGAGCGTGCGGCTCATCTCCTCCGTCCCGCCCACGTGGCCCGCCACGCCCGCCTGCACCGCGATCGTGCTGAGGCTGTGGCCGATGACGTCGTGCAGCTCCCGGGCGATCCGCAGCCGCTCGGCGACGGCCTCCGCACGGGCCCGCTCCTCCGCCTGCGCGGCCAGCTGCCCGGTGTAGAGCCCGCGCTGGCGTACGGCCGTGCCGGCGGCCCACGCGGCGAGCAGGATCGCCAGCGCCAGCCCGAGCCGGTCGCGGACCGCGGCCGTCAGGGGGACCTCCGCCACGCCCTGCGCGGCGACCGCGCCCGCCACCAGCAGCGGCAGCACGGCCCTGCTCCGCGTGGCCAGCGTGTACAGCACGAGCGGCAGGCAGAGCAGCTCGGCGTGGGGAAGCAGGAACTCCCGCATGCCCAGCCCGCCGAGCAGGACGACCACGAACACCGGCCCCGGCCACAACCGCCTGACCGCCACGGGCAGCCCGGCCGCCAGCGCCGCCGCGAAGTCGAGCACACCGGGCTCGGCCGGGTTCCGCGACGAGGTGAGCCCGGCGTAGCCGAGCGCGACGACCAGCGCGACGACGGCGTCGAGGGAAATCCAGCCCCATGCGGGCACCCGGTTCAGCAGCGGCGGACGGATCTGTTGGCGCACGGTGCGAACCTAACCCGGCGGCCACGCCGCCCGTATCGGTCCCAGGACCGATGCGCGCCGGGCCGGAGGCCGTGGAGGGTGAGGAACATGATCGAAGTCACCGGACTCACCAAACGCTTCGGCCGGACCCCGGCCGTGCAGGACCTCACCTTCACGGTCCGGCCCGGCCGGATCACCGGCTTCCTCGGCCCGAACGGCGCGGGCAAGACCACCACCATGCGCGTGCTCCTCGGCCTCGAACGGCCCACCGCCGGACGGGCCACCGTGAACGGCCTGCCCTACCGCGCGCTGGACCGGCCCCTCACCCAGGTCGGCGCGCTGCTGGACGCCTCCGCCGTGCAGGGCGGGCGGCGCGCGGAACAGCACCTGTGGTGGCTGGCCCGCTCCAACGGCCTCGACCGGGCCCGCATCGGCCCCCTGCTGGAGCTCGTGGGGCTCGGCGGAGCGGCGGGCCGGCGCGTCGGCGGGTTCTCGCTGGGCATGAAGCAGCGGCTCGGCCTCGCCGCGGCGCTGCTCGGCGACCCCGAGGTGCTGGTGCTCGACGAGCCGGCCAACGGGCTCGACCCCGAGGGCATCCGCTGGATGCGCGGCCTGCTCAGGTCGCTGGCCGCCGAGGGCCGCACCGTGCTGGTGTCCAGCCACCTCATCAGCGAGATGGCGGTCACGGCCGACCACCTCGTCGTCCTGGCGGGGGGCAGGCTGCGCGCCGACGCCGCGCTCGGCGAGCTGGTCGGGCCGGGCGGCTCGCTGGAGGAGACGTTCATGGAGCTCGTCGGAAGGGGGGAGCGGTGAACGCGCTCGCGGCCGAGTGGATCAAGTTGCGGACCCTGCGTTCCACCTGGTGGGCGCTCGGCGTCGGGGTGCTGGTGTCGCTCGCGCTCACCGTGCTCGGCGCGGCCACCGTCATCTCGCGCTGGGACCCGGGCCGCACGGGGGACCAGGCGGCCATGGGGGTGGTGGTCGCCGTGTACGTGGGGGTGGTCCTGGCCCAGCTCCCGCTCGGCATGCTGGGGGCGATGACCGCCAGCGGCGAGCACACGTCCGGCATGATCGACGTGACGTTCGTGGCGATGCCGTCGAGGGCGCGCGTGCTGGTGGCCAAGGCGGTCGTCCTGGGCGGCGTCGCGGTGGCCGGCTCGCTGCTCATCGCGGTGCCCGGCTACCTCTACGGGCGGTTCGTCGCCGCGGAGTTCCACCCGTCGCTGCTGCCCGCCGGGGCCTGGACGGTCGTCGCCGGCGGCACGCTCATGATCGTCGTGGCCACTCTGCTCGGGCTGGCGCTCGGCACGGTCCTGCGCAACGGCGCGGTGGCGACGGCGGCGCTGGTGGTGATCGTCCTGGTGGCGCCGTTCGCCGCCCGCGTGCTGCCGGGCGGCGACGTGGTCAACCGGGTCCTGCCCGGGTACCCGGCCCTCCAGCTGATCGAGCAGGTGCCGGACGTCATGCCGACCTGGGCGGCGTTCGCCGTGCTCGGCGCGTGGGCGGTGGTCCCGCTGTCCGTCGCCGTGGTCGCCGCCGCGCGTTCCTGACGCCAGGCGGGCCCGCCGGGCAGGGGCAGGGCAGGGGGCGGGGCCAGGGGGCGGGACAGGGCTCAGTGCGGGGTTCAGGGCAGGGTTCAGGGGAGGGCGAGGAGGCTGACGGCGAGGGCCGCGGCGCCCAGGCCGACGAGCTGGCCGCGGTGGATGCGCTCGGCGAGCACGCCGCGGGCGAGCAGCACCGTGCCGGCCGGGTAGAGGGCGGTGACCACGGCCACCACGGCCAGGTCGCCGCTGCGGGCCGCGAGCAGGAACAGCAGGTTGGCCACCGAGTCGAGCACGCCCGCGGTCGCCGACAGCGCGTACGCGGGCCGCTCGGGGCCCAGCCGGCGGCGCAGCAGCCCGGCCGCGGTCAGGGTGACGGCCGAGGAGACCGCCCGTCCCACGATCAACGGCGCCACCCCGCTGTCGGCCGGCGCCTGGTGCAGGAAGACGAGCTGGAGGGCGATCGCCGACCCGGCGCCGAAGGCCAGCAGCAGCGCCGTTCGCGACGGACGCGCCGACCCCGCGCCGTGCCCCGCGCTGACCAGGACGACCGCCACCAGCGCGAGCGGCAGCCCCACCAGCCCGGCGGCCGGCAGGTGCTCGCCCTGGAGCAGCCCCACGGCGACGGGCAGCGCGGCCGACACCAGCGCGGTCACCGGCGACAGCACGTTCATCGGGCCGATCGCCAGCGTGCGGTAGAGCAGGGCGAACACGGCCGCCGAGGCGACGCCCGAGGCCGCGCCCCAGCCGAGCGCGGCGGGGCTGAACGACGCGCCGAGCATCGGCCACAGCAGCAGCTCGACCACGAGGCTGGCCGGGGCCGCGACCATCACGGTACGCAGCACATGGGCCCTGCGGGCGCCCAGGCCGCCGAGGAAGTCGGCGCAGCCGTAGGCGAGCGAGCTGCCCAGGGCCAGCAGCAGAGCGATCACGACACCTCCCGGACATCCAGCGGAACGACCAAAGAGTACATTAGAATGACTGCTGGAGGACAACGGACCGACCGCGCAGTACATTCCACCGGTCCGCCCCGCGAGGAAGGTGAACAGATGGCCGAGCCGGCCAGCGCCCTGCGCACGGTCGCCCACAACGTCAAGGCCGCCCGCACCCGCGCCGGCCTGTCCCTGGAGGAGCTCGGCCGGCGCGCCCAGGTCAGCAAGGGCGCGCTGGTGGCGCTGGAGAAGGCGCAGGGCAACCCCAACCTGGCCACGCTGGTCCGGCTGGCCGACACCCTGGGCATCTCGGTCTCGGCCCTGATGCAGGGGCCGCCGGAGGGCCGCCTGCGCGTGGTGGCCGCCGACGCCGTGGCCCCCTTGTGGACCGGGCCGCGCGGCGGCCAGGCCCGGCTCATGCTGACCACCACCGGCCCGGCCCCCGTCGAGGTCTGGCGCTGGCGGCTGGAACCCGGCGAGGAGTACCCCAGCCAGCCCCACCAGGCCGGGGTGGTGGAGACCCTCAGCGTCGTCTCCGGGCGGATGACGCTCGTCCTCGACGGCGCCGAGCACCCCGTCGAGGCGGGCCAGACCGCCACCTTCGACGGCGACGCCCCGCACGGCTACCGGGGCGAGGGCGACGGCGCCTGCGACATGATCATGACGGTCCACCTCCCTCCGGGCCCCTGGACCGCCGGCCGGCCGTGAGCCGCACTCGCCGTCAGGAGGCCAGGCGCTCGATGGCGAAGGCGGACAGGAAGCCCACGGTGGTGATCAGCCCGGTGAGGACGTGCGCCTGCTCGAACGCCTCCGGGATCATGGTGTCGGCCACCATGGCCAGGATGGCGCCGGCCGCGATCGCGGTGATCAGCGCGATCGCCTCGGGGGAGGCCGACCGGAGGGTCAGGTAGCCGATCATGGCCGCCACGCCGCTGACCACGGCGATGCCGCCCCAGACGCCGAACACGTACGCGGGGCTGCGCCCGGCCCGTCGCATGCCGGCGGCGCTGGACAGGCCCTCGGGGACGTTGGAGACGAACACCGCCGCCACGACGGCGAGGCCGATCTCGCCGCCGTGCAGCAGGGACAGCCCGAGCACCACCGACTCCGGGATGCCGTCGAGCAGCGCGCCGACGGCGATGGCGGCGCCGCTGCCCTGCGCGTCGGCCTCGCTGGGCTGCTGGTCGCCGGAGCGTTTGCGGTGCCGGGCGCCGTGCCGGGCCAGGATCGCGTTGGCCGCCACGTACGCGCAGGCTCCCGCCAGGAAGCCGACGGCGGTGGGCAGCAGCCCGCCGGACCGTTCGGCCTCGTCCAGCAGCTCGAAGGAGAGCGCCGAGATCAGCACCCCGGCGCCGAAGGCCATGACGGCGGCGATCGCCCGCGCCGGGACCCGCACCAGCATCGCCACGGCCGCGCCGAGGACCAGCGCGCCTCCGGCGACCAGCCCCCACGTCCCCGCTTCCAGCCACTCAGGCATGTGCACCGATCCCTCTCGCGTCCTCGTCCCCAAGGTTCTCTCGCCTGAGCCCTTCCCGTCACGCGTTCCGGAGGCGGGGATTGGGATGGAACGCCCCGGGTAGGGCAGGCGGCGGTCCGCCCCCGTCGTGAGGAGACTTGGATGGAGCACCGCCACACCCCTTGCACCCCGCGTCCGGCGCGACAGCTCTACGAGATCACCGCCCTGGACGCGGCGGGCGACCGCTGGCACACCATCGGCTGGGGGATCGACCAGGCGGAGGCCGAGTCGGCCGCGCGGGCGTGCGTCACCCGGCCGGCCCCGCCCTACCGGGCCGCCCGGATCCGGCGCGACGGCCGGGTCCTCGCCGAGCACCGCCGCAGCGCGTGAAGGCGCCGCCGTCGCCGCGCGTGGCGCTGCCGGTGATGTGCCACCGGTGGGCGCACATCACGTTCCTGCACTGGCGCTACCCCGTCGAAGCGGTGCGTGAGCTGGTGCCGGACGAGCTCGCCGTCGAGACCATGGACGGGTCGGCGTGGGTGGGGGTGACGCCGTTCCTCATGGAGGACGTACGGGTGCCCGGCCTGCCCGCCGTGCCGTGGTTGTCGGCGTTCCCGGAGACCAACTGCCGCACGTACGTCCGGGACGCGCGCGGCCGTTCCGGCGTCTGGTTCCTGTCCCTGGACGCGGGACGGCTGCTGGCCGCGCTCGGCGGACGTTCCGGCTACCGGCTGCCCTACCACTGGTCCGACATGTCGGTCCGGATCGACCGGCAGGGCCGCCGCTACCGCTGCCGCCGGCGGTGGCCGGGGACGCGGGGCGTGCGGTGCGACGTCGAGGCGGAGGTGGGCGGCGTCCTGCGGGAGGACGAGCAGGACGAGCTCGCGCACTTCCTGACCGCCCGCCACCGGCTGTTCACCCGGGTGGCGAACCGGCTGGCCGCGGCCGAGGTCGAGCACCCGCCGTGGCCGCTGCAGCACGTCGAGCTGACCGGCCTCGACCAGGACCTGCTGCGGGCCGCCGGCCTGCCAGTCCCGGCCGGCCCGCCCCTCCTGCACGCCTCCCCGGGCGTGGACGTCCGCGTCGGCATGTGGTCATGGTGACCTGACGAGAGATCCGCGTACGCGCGCCGTCCGAAGGGGGCCGAGCGGAAGGTCCTCAGGGATGACTCCGGTCTCCTCCTCCAGTCGGATGGTCTTGTCGGAGGAACTGATCGATGATCAGGTCCCCGAACGATTGGAGTCGCGATGCGAAGACCAGTCCTGATCCTCACCCTCTTATCGGCCCTCGCGGCGCCGCTCGCGCCGGTCCCCGCGGCCGCCGCCACCGCCCCGGCCGTGCGGTGGGCGCCGTGCGCGGAGGACCCCGCGGCCGACTGCGGGACGCTGACCGTGCCGGTCGACTGGAACGACCCGCGCGCCGGGACCTTCGAACTGGCCCTCGCCCGGCGCCGGGCGAGCGACCCGGCCGCCCGCATCGGGTCGCTGGTGATCAACCCCGGCGGCCCCGGCGGCTCCGGCGTGGACGCCGTGGTGAACAACTGGCTCAGCTTCACCCCCGAGATCACCAGCCGCTTCGATGTGGTCGGCTTCGACCCGCGCGGCGTGGGCCGCAGCCATCCCGTCACCTGCTCGCTGGAGCTCGCCCAGCAGGCGCCCGACCCGCTGTCGATCAAGGACCAGGCCGGCTGGGACGCCCTGCTCGCCTTCAACCGGCGCTACGGCGAGGACTGCCGCCGGCGCACCGGCCCGCTGTTCGACAACGTCCACACCGGGTACGTGATCCGCGACCTCGACGCCCTGCGCGCCGCCCTCGGCGACGACAAGCTGACCTACTACGGCGTCTCGTACGGCACCCTGATCGGCCAGCTCTACGCCGAACGCTACCCGCGCCGCGTCCGCGCCCTCGCGCTGGACAGCAACATGGACCACAGCCTGGGCACCCAGGCGTTCCTGGACACCGAGGCCTGGACCTCCCAGGACTCCTTCAACGAGTTCGTGGCCTGGTGCGGCCGGACCGGCTCGTGCGCGCTGCACGGCAGGGACGTCCGCGCGGTGTGGCACGAGCTGCTGGCCAGGGCCGACCGGGGCGAGCTGACCTTCCCCGGGCAGCCGGACGTCAAGCTGCGCAGGCTCGACCTCATCGGCCTGGCCTTCGGCGCGTTCTACGGCCCGGCCTGGAGCCAGCTCGCCGAGCTGCTGGCCGCCATGGAGAGCGGCGCCGGCCCGGTCAGCCCGCTCTTCGCGCCGCCCGTCCGGGCCGCCGGGGAGACCGTCAACGACGCGAGCTTCGTCTTCTGCCAGGACTACGCGCTGCCCGTCCGCGGCTACCACGACTGGGACCGGCTGCTCCGCAGGTCGGCGGCCGTCGCGCCGGACATGCTGGTCAGCGCCGCGGCGCACCCGCTCGCGCTGGCCTGCCAGGGCACGGCCACGCCCAACCGGCAGCACCGGCTCAGGGTGGACGGCTCGCCGGCGCTGCTGCTCGGCAACGCCCTGCACGACCCGGCCACGCCGTACGTGTGGGCGGCCTCCACGGCGCTGCAGGCCGGCCGGCAGGCCCGGCTGCTGACCTACGAAGGGTGGGGGCACGGCATCTACGGGCGCGGCGAGTGCACGACGGCCGCCTTCGACCGCTACCTGCTCTCCCGCGACCTGCCCGCCCAGGGCGCCCGCTGCCCGGCCGTCCCGCCGGACGAGACGTCGCTCAGGCGGGTCCCGCCCCCGAGCCCGCTGCCCGGCCGCCCCGGGTGGACGTCCGTCCTGCGGTAACCGGATGGTGACGCGGCCTCGCGGCCCCCTCTCCGCGAGGCCGCGTCCTACCCCCGCGCGCCCGTCGCCAGGCGCTCGCGGAGGGCGTCGAGGCGGGCCATGGCCGGGGTCGCGGTGATGCCGTGCAGGACGACCGAGAGCACCACGGTGAAGGCCGTCACCGCCCACAGCTCCTCGGGCGGCACGCCGAAGTCGGCGTGGCCGAGCGCGTACGCCAGGTAGAACAGCGACCCCACCCCCCGAATCCCGAACAGCGAGATGACCCGGCGCTCGCGGGGGCCGGCCGGGCCCCGGACCTGGGAGAGCCAGCCCGCCAGCGGCCGGATGACCAGGATCAGCAGCACCCCGACGAGGGCGCCGCGCCAGGTGAGCGGGGCCAGGCCGCCGGCGGCGACGAATCCGCCGAGCAGGAGCAGCAGCCAGGAGGTGAAGAGCCGTTCGAGCTGCTCGACGAAGCCGTGCAGGACGTTGTTGTAGCCGTGTCCGTGCTCGACCCGGCGGATGGCGCAGGCGGCGACGAACACGGCGATGAAGCCGTAGCCGCTGACCAGCTCGGTGACCCCGTAGGCGAGCAGGGTGGCGCCCAGGGCGACGAAGCCGTCGCGGCGCTCGGCCAGGCGCAGCTCCTCGGCGGGGGAGTGGAAGAACAGCCGGCCGAGCAGGCGGCCGATCAGCAGGCCGCAGACGACCCCGGCGACGATCCGGTAGAGCACGTCCGTCAGCGCCCACTCGCCCGTCCAGCCCAGGCCGCCGGCGGTGGCCAGGGCGATGGCGGCGTACACGATGGGGAAGGCCAGCCCGTCGTTCAGGCCCGCCTCCGAGGTGAGGGCGAAGCGGACCTCGTCGTCGGCGTTCTCGGCGTCGGCGGGCTCGCCCACGCTGACGTCGGAGGCGAGCACCGGGTCGGTCGGCGCGAGCACGGCCCCCAGCAGCAGCGCGGCGGCGACGGGCCAGCCCAGCACGCCGGAGGCCGCCGCCGTGACCCCGGCGACGGTCAGCGGCATCGCCCAGCCGAGCAGCCGCCAGGTCGTCGACCAGCTCCGCAACCCGATCCGCCGGTTGAGCGCCAGCCCCGCGCCCATGAGCGAGACCAGCACGCAGATCTCGGTGATGTGCTCGACGGCCGCCCGGTGGGCGACGGGATCGGGCTCGGGCAGCCCGATCGGCAGCAGGTACAGCCCCATGCCGCCGAGCAGGTAGACCAGGGGAGGGGAGAAGGCCCGGCGGGCCAGCAGGCCGGGCAGGACGGCGGCGAGCAGCGCGGCGGCGCCGCCGAGGGCCAGGACGAGATCGGGGGTGGACATCCCGGCCCCACTGCCCTGATCAACTCAGGACAATCTTCCTTTTATGCGCGCAAACCGCCCCGTATCGCTCGGATCGGCAAGCCGGGGCGGTCGTCGGCATATCGCGGCAATATGCACTAATAGCTACTTTCCCGCCCCTGACTGCGCGCCTACCGTGACAGGACCCCCCAACTTCTGGAGGATCCGTGTCAAGGTCTCTCCGTGTCACGCTCTCCGTCGTCCTCGTCCTCTCCTTCCTGCTGGTCACCTCCCCGGCCCAGGCCGCCGTGCTGGTCCGGGTGCTGCGGTACGACGCCTCCCGGTCTGCGGAGTTCGTCACCGTGATCGACCAGGCCGCCCAGGTCTGGAACGCGAACGTGGTGAACGTCCGGCTCATGCAGGGCACGCCCGCCAGCTTCGTCGTCCTGGCCGACAACAACTGGCCCAGGACGCTGCCCACCAGCCTCGGCCGCGGCACGATCTGGATGGGCCGCCAGGCGGTCAACCAGGGCTACTACCCGCTGCGGATCGCCACCCACGAGATCGGTCACATCCTCGGCCTGCCGGACCGGCGCACCGGGCTCTGCGGCGACCTGATGTCCGGCTCCAGCGCCCCCGTGAGCTGCACGAACGCCACCCCCAGCGTGGCCGAGCGGGCCGAGGTGGACCGCAACTTCGCCGGCAGCGCACCCGCGGTCGAGTTCGGCCGCGTCCACGAGGACCGCTGACCTCCAACGCACCCGTCAGGCTGTCTCACTCCGCGCCGCCCCGCCGGTTCGTCCGGCGGGGTTGGCCGCAGGGCCGTGATCGTATTGTCTGGGAGCAATCGCCCCCCGACGTGAGGATCAGCGCATGCCCCGTTCGAGAGCCGTCCTGTCAGCCCTCGCCGCCGCGGCCTCGGTCCTGACGGCGGGCGGATCGGCCGAGGCGGCGGCGGACGTGCCGTTACCCTCGGCGGTCTTCCGCGCCACGCACAACAGCTACTCGGGCAACATCAACGGCGCCAGGAACTCGATCGCCTACCAGCTCGACCACGGCGTCCGCTTCGTCGAGCTCGATGTGCACGACAACGGGTACGCCACCGCCCGCGACTACTCCGTCGGCCACGACGCCCCCGGCGACGAGGTGGACCACGCGGGCAACCCGGCCTCCAACCTCCTCGGCGACTGGCTCGCGGTGATCGCCGGCTGGTCGGCGGCCCATCCCACGGCCGCGCCGATCGTCGTCGCCCTCGACCTCAAGGACGACCTGACCGACAACCCGTCCTACGCCGCGGGCAACCCGGCCGCGCTGAACGACGAGCTCGTCGCCGCCTTCGGGCCGCGGCTGCTGCGGGCCGAGGACTACCCGGCCGCCCCGCCTGCCGTGGACGCGCTGCGCGGCCGCGTGCTCCCGGTGATCTCCGGCGACGGCACGACCCGCACGCTGTACAAGCGCGACCTCGGCTCGAACCCGGCCGTCGCGGCCAACGCCCGCGGCCAGGTCGTGGAGGTGCACGACTCGGGCGCCGGAGCGCTGTGGTACTGGACCGGCGCGTACGGCGCCGACGGCCGGGTGACCTGGCTGCGCCACGGCAGGTACGACAGCGGCGTCACCCCCGCCGTCGCCCTCAACGACAACGGCGACCTGGTCGAGGTCCACCAGTCGCAGAACGCCACCACGCTCTGGTACCGGGTGGGACGCCTGGACGCCGCCGGCGAGATCACCTGGTCCGCCAGCCGCCAGTACGACAACGGCGTCCTGCCGACCGTCCGCTTCACCGACGCGGGCGGGACCCGGCTCCGGGAGATCCACCGCAGCCAGAGCAGCAGCCAGAACTGGGAGTGGTCCGGCACGCTCGACGCCGGCGCGGCGAGCGTCGCGTGGAGCGGCAACGCCAGGACCTCCGACGCCCGCCACGACAAGACCACCTCCTACGGCGGCGCGCCGCGCGTGCACGTGTGGACCGGCGCCGACGGCCCGACCCCGTCGCGGACCCTGCGGGTGGACACCGACGCGTTCACCGGCGACCGCATCCGCCACCGGCAGGTCGCCTTCGCCGAGTTCCAGCAGGGCGACAGCGCGGAGCTGCGGCAGGACGCGCTGTTCTACGCGGCGCCCGCCGGGCAGTCGTCGTTCATCACCGACGCGCGGCGGGCGGGCCGGCTCGTCCGCGGCTGGGACTTCGACTCGGCGGGCCAGGCGACCGATCCGCCGGCGAACTACCCGGCCACCAACCATCCCTACGACGCCTGGTACCAGGACCTGCTCACGCGGACGGGCGCGGTGGAGTGACCGGCGGACGGCGGCGGGTCAGCACGCGGGTGGTGCCGCCGTCGTCCTCGGTGATGTCGCGCACGTGCTCGAAGCCGAGTTTGCGCAGCACGGCCAGCGAGGCGAGGTTGTCCTGCGCGACGGTGGCGTGCACCTCGGTCAGGCCGAGGGCGTCGAAGCCGTGGCCGACGATCGCCTCGGCCAGCTCCCGGCCCAGGCCCGCCCCCCACACCGCGGGGACCAGCGCGTAGATGAGCTCGTGGCCCGACACGGTGTCGGTCGGCTTGATCTCGGCGTGCCCGATCAGCTCGCCGTCCCGGCGTACGGCCCAGACGGCGAACAGGTCCTGGGCGTAGACCTTGGTGAAGATGCGGCCGAACAGCGCGCGGTCCTCGGGCTCGGTGGCGGTGCCGTCCCCCATCCAGCGCGTGACCCGTGGATCCTGGAACATGGCGACGAACGCGTCCTCGTCGGCGGGGACGTACGGCTCCAGCAGCAGCCGCTCGGTGCGCAGAGTAGGGGTCATGAACGGCGAACCTACTCGAACGCCGCGCGCCCCGACGACTCCTTTTCCGCCGGGGCGCCGCAGGTCACGCCTCCAGTTCGGCCGCCCGGCGCAGGTCCTTGGGCCGGCCCAGGGCGCGGCGCATCCGGATCAGGTCCTCCCGCGAGACGTAGTGGACCTCCAGGCCGCCGAGGCCGGTCGCGGTCAGCGCGCGGTCCAGGCACTCGCCGACCCGAAGCCCGCCCCAGGGGAGCGCCGGGGTGCAGCAGTCGCCGCCGGCCCCCGGCGAGGTGAACTGCGTCTTCGGGCGCAGCAGGGAGTCCGGGTGCAGGGGCAGCGGGCCGCCCGTCTCGTCGGCGAGCCGGGCGCCGACGGAGGCGAAGGCGGCGGCCAGGGCCGGGGCGTGGGCGGGGTGGCCGTCCCAGAGCAGGTCAAGGTCGCCGGTCAGCTCGGCGGAGCCGTGCATGATGCCGGCGACCTGCCCGATCACCACGGCCCGGACGCGATGCCGGTGCAGGGCTTCCAGCAGGGGAAACGGGTCGAAGCCGAGGGCGCCGTCGGTGCCGATGGTGCCGGCGTCGTCGTCGGCGTCCTCGTGGCCCACGCCGGTGGCCCCCCGGTCCAGGGCCAGTTCGCGGGTACGTCGTGCGGCGGCGCGGAGGCGGTCCAGCGGTTCGTCGATCATCCGGACATGCAACACCGGCCGCCGCCATGGCGCACGCGATTTTCCCCGTGCTAACTTGGCCGTATGACCAACTTGGCCGATCGGCCAAATTCGGCGCGTGGCGACCGCCGTCGTGAGCAACTGGTGGAGACCGGGGTCGCGCTGCTGGGTGAGCACGGGTGGCCCGGCGTCACCACGCGGGCCGTGGCCGAGCGGGCCGGCACCAACCCCGGCCTGATCCACTACCACTTCGGCGGGCTGCCCGGCCTGCGTGAGGCGATCTTCCGCCGCGCCACCGACCTCGTCGTCGGCCCGCTGGTCACCGAGCTGCTGGCCGCCGACGACGAGCGCGCCGCGCTGGCCCTGCTGCGCGGCCTGCCGGCCCAGGCGGCGGCCGACGGGCCGACGACCCGGCTGGCCGCCGAGCTGATCGTGGGCGCCACCCGCGATCCGGCCCTGGGCGCCGTGCTGCGCGACGAGCTCCGCCGGGCCCGCGGCCGCATCGCCGCCCGTCTCGGCCGCCTGCGCCCCGGCTGGCCGGCCGACCGCCTCGACGGCGTCGCCACGCTCGTCACCGCCGCGATCGACGGGCTGATGCTGCACCACATGATCGACCCCGCCCTCCCCGTCGGCGCGGCGCTGTCGGCGGTGGAGGACCTGCTGGAGGCGGGCGAGTCGGCCGCGTCGCCGCCCGGCTGACGGAGACCGTCCTCGACCGGGCCGTCCAGGATCCACCACGGAAGGAGACCGACCATGGAGATCGTCAGCAGACCGGACCCGCCGACCGGGCTGCGCCGCCGGCTGTGGCGGCTGCCCATCCTGCTGTACCGTCTCGGCCTCGGGCCGGTGCTCGGCGGACGCGTCATGCTGCTCACCCACACCGGACGCGTCTCGGGCCTGCCCCGCCGGGCCGTCATCGAGGTCGTCCAGCGCGACGGGCAGGGCTACGTGGCCGCCTCCGGCTTCGGCCCCAAGGCCGACTGGTACCGCAACGTCATGGCCACCCCGCAGGTGAGCCTGCAGGTCGGCGGCCGCCGCTGCCGCGCCACGGCGGTGCCGCTGGAGCCCGGCGAGGGCGCGGACATCATGGCCCGGTACGCCCCCCGCCACCCGGCCGCCGCCCGCCGGCTCTGCCGGATCATGGGCTTCGCCGTCGACGGCGGCGTGGACGACTACCGCGAGGTGGGCAGCCGCATCCCGTTCGTCCGGTTCGTTCCGGAGTGATCGGCGAAGCCGTCCAGGGCCTTCAGGATCTCCTCGCGGAAGGCGCCGCTCCCGGTGTGCCCGGAGTCCTCCACGACCACCAGGCGGGCCCCGCTTTCACGGCTGCCCGTCCTGGTCCGCGGGGGCGCGGCGGATGAACAGCTCCAGCCGGGAGCGGCCGTCCGGGTGGTCGAGCGTCACCCGGTCGCACACGCGCTGCATCATCCACAGCCCCATGCCGCGCTGCGGCGGCCAGGCCGGGACGCGGCTGAGGTGGGCGTGCGTCAGGGTGCCGCGCTCGTCGATCACGTGCACCGTCACGCCGTCCTCGTCGCTGCGGGCGCTCACCGTGCCGGGCGCCTGGGCGTGTTCCAGGACGTTGCCGGCCGCCTCGCTGACCGCCAGCACCAGCCGTTCCACCCGCCGCCTGTCGAGCCCCGCCTCCAGGGCGAAAGCGCTGACCAGGCCCCGCAGGTGAGCCAGGTTCGTACCGATCGGCACGTGCAGCCCGAAGGACTCGCCCATGGTCACCGCCTGATTCGTCCCGTTGGTCGGTACCGGCCCCCCGCCGCGAACGAGCGGAGTGTGAATGCGGCCGCTCATCCGTCAGTGAGCAAATCCTAAGCACCCTGATACGACATTCGACCGGAAATTCCGTTCAACCCCTCCGGGGGGCGCGCCGCGCCTGCCCGGGATGAGGACGACCTCGGGCTACCGGCCGGTTCCGGGCGCGGGCGGCTCGCCGGAGGGGAACAGGATCGCGCTGAGCAGGTAGGGGGCGCGGCCGGGGGCCGGGGCGTTGCCCAGCCGGTCGCCCAGCACCGCCAGCAGGTCGGTCAGCATCGCGGCGAGCTCGCCGGGGCTGAGCCACACGGTGCCCTGCCGGTAGGAGACCGAGTCGGCGACCGGATCGGCGCCCTCGCGGCGCAGGTAGGCGTCGAACTCGGCGATCAGGACGGCCATGGCGGCGGCGAAGCCCCTGCGGTGGTCGTCGAGGGACATCGACGCGGCGGCCCCCGCGTCGATCGCGGGACGGTCCTGGCGCAGCCGGTAGCGGCGCTCGGTGGCCCCGCGTACGCGCTGCTCGCCCTCGACCTCCAGGAACCCGCCCTCGGTCAGGTGCGCGACCTGGCGATAGACGGTGATCTTGGGAACCTCGGGCATGCGGGCGCAGAGCTGCGCGATCGTCATCGTGCCCGCGGCGGCCACGGCGTGCACGATGCGCAGCCGTACGGGGTGCAGCAGCTGCTCGACAGGGTCCATGGCCTAACGATTTCATATGAGATACCGTTATCCAAAATGAAAACGTTAGGTTCGCGGAGCGGAGGAGGCGGCATGCGGGACGTGCCGGGGCGGACGGTGCCGGTGAACGGCCGGAACGTCTATGTCGAGGTAACCGGTGAAGGCCCCTTACCGGTGGTGTTCGAGGCCGGCGGGGGCTGCGGGCGCACCTGCTGGGACGTGGTGACGCCGCTGCTGGCGAGCAGGGCGCGGCTGGTGACCTACGACCGGGCCGGGCGCGGGCGCAGCGGCCCCGCCACCGGGCCGCTCGGCATCGACGACCTGGCGGCCGACCTGGTCGCGATGACCGAGGCCGTCGTGCCGGGGGAGTTCGTGCTGGTCGCGCACAGCATGGGCGGGCTGGTCGCGCGCCGTGCCGCCGAGCTGCTGGGGTCCCGGCTGCGGGGGCTGCTGCTGGCCGACGTCCTGCCGGAGACCTCGCCGGTGTACGACACCTGGGACCGGACCGCCGCGCAGGTCGACCGCGTGATGGCGGTGACGCAGGCGCTCAGCCGGTTCCGTCCGCCGGCGCGGCTGTTCAGCGGGAACGTCCGGCGGCTGTTCCCCGCCGACACCTACCGGACCATGCTCGCCGAGGACTTCACCCCCGCCGGGGTCGCCCGGACGCGCCAGGAGATCCGGGCCGTGGCCGCCGCCATCCCGGAGTTCCGGGCGCGCCCCCCTCGGCTGCCGCGCTGCCCGACGATCGTGTTGTCGGTGACCCGCGCCGCCCGAGGGCGGGAGCGCCAGCACGCCGCCAACCGCGAGCACCAGCGCCGCTACGCCGACAGCCTGCCCGACGGGCGCCACGAGGACGTCGTGTCGGGCCATCTGGTCCAGGCCGAGCAGCCACACCTCGTCGCCGACCGCACGGCCGAGCTCATCGGGTGAAGCAGTCGCCGGACGGGGTGAGCCGGGCGGACATGTTGCGTTCCATCATGTTCAGCGCCGCCTGCCCGAGATCGTGGTGGATGGCCGCCACGCAGTCGGGCGGCACGGTCAGCTCGTAGTGCCGCACGTACGCGTCCAGCGCGCTGTACAACACGCACTGCTCCGTCACCTGCCCGGCCAGGACGACCCGCTCGACCCCGCTGTGCGACAGCAGGTACTCCAGCGACGTGCCGAAGAACGCGCTGTGCCGCACCTTGGGCAGGAACGCGCACCCCGGGGGCGGCAGGACCGGCTGCACCAGGTCCGGCCGCCGGCCCTTCATCGCCCGCTCCTCGATCTCCCGCCGGTCGGCGGCGAAGTCGCCGTAGTTGTCGTTGACGTAGACAAGCTCGACGTCGTCCCGCTCGCGGGCCCGCGCCACCAGGTCCGCGAGCGGCTCGACGATCGGCTCCACCTGCCGGACGAGCAGCTCGGCGTCCTGGTGCTCGTACGGGTTCAGCATGTCGATGACGACCAGTGCAGATCTTGCCATAATCCCTGTCCTGTCCAGCTACCTGCTGTTTTATCCAGGACAAATCAGGGCATGGCGTGGTCGGTCAGTTGGCGTCGATGAACCGCTGGGCGAGGGTCCGGCCCAGCGTCACGGCCTGGTCGTGGTTCTCGATGGCCGCCACCTTCGTCCCGGAGCCGGTGAACGCGATGTACGTGACGCCGGAGTCCGTGCCGCCGTTGCTCGGGTCGGGGTTGATGCCGAGGTCGGCGGCGGTGCGGTAGGAGGCTTCGCCGATGATCCCGGACGGGCCGGTGTCGCCCGTGACCGCGTACTCGACCTGGCCGTTGTAGATGACCGCCACCACCGTCCCGCAGCCGATGCCCTTGGTCCGGTAGTCCCAGATCGAGCTGGGGCTCGGCACCACCACGTACGGGAGCTGCGCGGCGTTGAGCGGCGTGTCCGAGGTGGTGTGGCAGAACGTCTCGGCCTGGAAGCAGCAGTCGGTGCTCTCGTTGCACTGCGCGGTCCGGACGCCGTCGCAGTCGATGTCCAGGTCGCCCTTCCAGAACACGCCGCCGGTCTTGCCGCACACCGCGACGGTCCCGGAGGAGACGTCGGAGTCGGTCTTGTACTTGCCGTTGGAGATCTGGGCGCACGTGGTGACCTTGGCGAGGAGCTGGTCGGCGGTGGGCCCGCCGGTGCCGCCGGTCGTGGTGCCGGTGACCGCGGCGCTGTGCCCGGACTCGTTGCCCGCCGCGTCCACCGCCGTGATCGTGTACGTGTGGGCGGACCCGGCGGCCAGCCCCGCCACCGTGGCGCTCGCGGTGGGCGAGGTCGCCACCACGGTCGTGCCCTCGTAGACGCGGTAGCCGGTGACGCCCACGTTGTCGGTGGAGTCCGTCCAGGCCAGGGAGATGCCGGTGGCCGAGACGCCGGTCACCCGCGGGCTCGCCGGCACGGTGGGCGCCTGGCCGTCGGCGCCGCCGGCGCCGCTGACCGACAACCTGTCCACGTTCGGGCCGCCCTCGGCGCCGGTCCCGGTCGCGCGGACGGTGTTGACGCCGGCGTTCAGCGTCACCGTGGCGCGGACGTCGGCCCAGGTGTCCCAGCCGCCGGTGCCGGGGAAGGCCAGGCCGGTCACCGCCGTGACGCCGTTGACGGCGACGTCCATCGGGCGGCCGGCGGCGGTGCCGTTGGCGTAGCGGAAGGTCAGCGTGTGGCTGCCGGCCTCGGCCACGTTGACCGACCATTCGACCGAGCCGCCGGGGGCGTTGACGTAGTCGACGAACCCGGCGCCGGTGTAGCCGGTGTGGTTGGTGGCCACGCTCGCCCCCGTCAGCGTCGCGGCCTCGGCCTGGTACTCGGTGGCCGGGGCGTCGGCGGTCGTGGCCTCCAGGAAGTCGAGGTTGGGGTTGCCGCCCGCGGACGCGGCGGTGACCCGGATCTTGTTGTCGCCCCGGTTCAGGGCGGCGGTGAGGGTGGAGGTCGCCCAGGTGTCCCAGTTGGCGGTCGCGCCGAACGAACGCCCGGCGGACACGACCGTGCCGTTGACGGAGACGTCGGCGACGCGGGCCGAGCCGGTGCCGTTGGCGTACCTGATGGCCAGGGTGGCGGTGCCGGCCGCCGGAGCGTCCACGGTCCACTCCGTGTACGGGCCGGCCGCGTTGACGCTGTTGACGAAGCCGGTGCCGGAGAATCCGGCGTGGTTCGCCTCGACGGCGCCCTGGACGTTGGCGGCGTTCTCGGCCTCGTAGCGCACGGTCGCCGCGCGCGCGGGCAGCGCCACGAGCGCGGAGACGGCCAGGCACGCGGCGGCGACCGGGACGAGGGTGCGTAAGCGGGTTGCGAGCACGGTCACTCCCTCGGGGGGTTATTGGATGGCGGAGCGGCGGATCGTGTCGGCGCTGCCGTCGCCGTTGTTGTCGGAGTTGGTCGAGCCGAACCAGATGGCGGCGGCGCCCGGCACCTTCTCGACCAGGCGCAGCCTGCCGTACGTGCCGTTGAAGTAGGAGTTGACCGTCGAGACGTTCTCGCCGTTCAGGACGATGC
>NZ_JBITJF010000005.1:0-436266 GCF_044459705.1 Nonomuraea sp. NPDC050227
GGATCCACCGCCAGCACCACCGAGATCGCCATGCACCGCTCACCCGCCGACCCGAACCCCGCCGACACCGCCGCATCAGCCACCAGATCCAGATCGGCGTCCGGCAGCACCAGCATGTGGTTCTTGGCCCCGCCCAGCGCCTGCACCCGCTTGCCGTGCGCGCTACCCCTCTCGTACACGTACCGGGCGATCGGCGTCGAACCCACGAACGACACCGCCGCCACGTCCGGGTGCTCCAGCAGCCGGTCCACCGCCACCTTGTCGCCCTGCACCACCGAGAACACCCCCTCAGGCAGCCCGGCCTCCTGCCACAGCCGCGCCATCAGCAACGACGCCGACGGATCCCGCTCCGACGGCTTCAACACGAACGCGTTCCCACACGCGATCGCCACCGGGAACATCCACATCGGCACCATCGCCGGGAAGTTGAACGGCGTGATCCCCGCCACCACCCCCAACGGCTGCCGGATCGAATACGAATCCACCCGGGTCGAGACACCCTCGGAGAAACCACCCTTGAGCAGATGCGGGATCCCGCACGCGAACTCCACCACCTCCAGCCCGCGCGCCACCTCCCCCAACGCGTCCGCATGCACCTTGCCGTGCTCGGCCGAGATCAACGCGGCCAGCTCGTCACGATGGGCGTACATCAGCTCACGGAACCGGAACAGGACCCGGCCGCGCTTGATCAGCGAGGAGTCCCGCCACGCCGGGAAGGCCGCCACCGCGGCGGCCACCGCCGCGTCCACCTCGGCCACCGACGCCAGCGCCACGTGACCGCCGACCTCACCCGTGGCCGGGTTGAAGATCTCCGCCGTCCGGTCGCCGCCGTCCGTCAGGGCGCCGTTGATCCAGTGCTTGACCGACTTCACCGTTCTCCCTCTCCCAGTGCCAGTTCCACCGCGTCCACGAGCGCGCCCTCGGCGCAGGGACGCGAGACCACGTCCGCGGCCGACAGGACGTCGGGATGGCCGTCGCCGACCGCGATGCCCAGGCCGGCGGCCTGGATCATGTCGATGTCGTTGGGGTTGTCGCCGATGGCGGCGACCTGCTCCAGCGGCACTCCCCGGGCCTTCGCCAGCTCGCGCAGGGCGCTGCCCTTGGTCGCCCCCTCCGGCAGCACCTCCAGGTACGTCGCCTCCGACCGGACGGTGACCGTGCCCGCGATGTCCAGGTCCGGCAGGCGATCGCCGATCAGCATGCACTTGGTGATCCCGTCGGGGGGCAGCACCGCCCAGTCGCCGGGGTCGCGCAGGGTGATGCCGTCCCGCCGGGCGTAGTCCCGCAGTTCCGGGACGTCGTCCACGGCCAGCGCCTCCCCGCCGGAGAAGGCCACCGGGTACACGCCCGCGGGCAGCTCGCCGAACAGGCCGAGCAGCGTCTTCCAGGCGGTGGCGGGCAGGTGGCGGGAGCGCAGCACCTCGCCGGTCGCCAGGTTCACGGTGCGGGCGCCGTTGTAGAGGATGGCCGGGCCGTCCAGGCCCAGCTCGTCGTAGTAGGGGCGGGCCGAGCGTTCCATGCGGCCGGTGGCGATGACGACCTCGCCGCCCGCGGCCCGGTAGCGGCGCAGCGCGTCCCGGGCGGCGGGCACCATGGCCAGGTCGCGCCCGACGAGCGTGCCGTCGAGGTCGGTCACGATCCAGCGGATCACGTCGCGCTCCCCGCCCCCGCGACGTCGGCGGCCCCGACGGCCCCGGCGGCCACGTCGGCCAGCACCGAGGAGGCCAGGTCGAACCCGCCGACGCAGGCCAGGTAGCCGCCCGGCTCGAAGACGCTGCCCGACAGCGGGATGTAGACGCCGCCGGCCTGCCTGACCAGCAGGGACCCGGCCGCGACGTCCCAGGCGTTGACGCGGGTGCCGTACGCGACGTCGGACCAGCCGGCGGCGACGTGGGCGAGCTTGAGCGCGGCGCTGCCCGGACGGCGGATGGTCGCGAACGACTGGGTCATCCTGGAGAAGCGGCGCAGCGCGCCCTCCTCGTCCTCGGCCAGGTCGCGCGGCGTGGGATAGCTGGACAGCAGCACCGCCTCGCGGTCGGCGCGGGCGCCCGCGCTGCGCAGCCGCTCGCCGTTGCAGACGGCCCCGCCGAGCCAGGCGGTGAACTCGTCGTCGCGCACCGGGTCGTAGATCACCCCGGCCACCACCTCGCCGTCCACGGCGGCGGCGATCGAGGTGCAGAAGAACGGCAGGCCGACGGCGAAGTTGGCGGTGCCGTCGATGGGGTCGACGTACCAGCTGATGGCGCCCTGTCCCCTGGTGCCGCCCTCCTCGCCCACCACGACGCTGTCGGGGCAGAGCCGGTCGAGCACCTCGCGGATGCCCTCCTCGGCCGCCTTGTCGTGCTCGGTCACCGGGTCGTGGAAGTCGCGCTTGGTCTGGATCTCCGGACGCGAGCGGAAGGCGCCGCGCAGCCGGTCGCCGACCGCCCTGGCCGCCTCGGCCGCGATGGCGGCCAGCTCGCGAGAGGTGTTCACGTCCATGTCTCCTCCAGGAGGGTCAGCAGGGCGCGGGGGTCCTCGACCGTGGCCTGAGGGCTCTGCCGCACCCGGTACGGGATCTTGTCGGTGCTCGCGGAGACCATCAGGACGGTCGCCCCCGCCCCGGCCCGGGCGCCGCAGATCACGTCCCGGTCGTAGTTGTCGCCGACGTACCAGGCGTCGGCCGGGTCCACGCCGAGGGCGCGGCAGGCGAGCAGGATCATCTCGGGGTTCGGCTTGCGCACGCCGACCTCGTCGCTGTAGACCTGCGCGGCGAACAGGTGCTCCAGCCCGCTCCCGGCCAGGTAGTCGCGGTGCACGGCCCCGCACAGCGCGTTGCTGACGACGGCGGGGACGACGCCGTTGCGCAGGCAGGCGTTCAGCAGCTCCGCCATGCCGGTGCGCAGCTTCCGGTCGCTGCGCAGCTCGCCCATGCGCTTGCACAGGGGCGTCGCCTCGACGGTGACCAGCGTGCGGGCCTGCTCGGGCCAGTCGGTGGCGACGAACTCGGCCCAGAACCGGCGGTGGGTCATCTCCTCGGGCGCGAACTGCCGGGACGTGGAGTCCTTCCAGTACTTGTCGGCCCGCGCCCCGGCCCGGATGTCGCTCTCGACGTCCTCGGCCGTCAGGCCGTCGAACCCGGTCCTGGCCAGCATGGCGTGCACCTCGGCGGCCAGCTCGGCCGCCCAGGACGGGCGTTTGGCGGTCTCGACGATCACGCCGCCGAAGTCCAGGAGCAGCGCCTTGGGGCGGATCACGCGGTCACCTCCGCCCGGTCCCAGGAGGAGATGCGGGCGCCGTCCGCGCCGAACAGGTGGAGCTGCTCGGTCCAGCAGGGCAGCACGTCGCCGGGCGCGGCCCGCACCGGCGTGTACGACAGGGCGAACAGCTCGGTGTCCAGGACGCGCAGCCGTACCGTCCAGGAGGAGCCGGCCGGCAGCACGGCCTCGACCAGCGCCTCCTCGCTCCAGGCGGCGGCGGGCGGCGTGCCGAGCCGCAGCGCCTCGGGCCGGATGCCGACGGCGGACGGGATGACCCCCGAGCCGCGCGCCTCGACGAACCGCAGCAGCGATCCGGCCAGCCCGCCGGGCGCCGGTCCGGCGTCCACGATGGCCATCGGCGGGCTGCCGACGAACTCGGCGACGAACCGGTTGGCGGGCCGCTCGTACATCTCCATGGGCGCGGCGAGCTGCTGCAGCTCGCCCTCGTTCATGACGGCGACGTCGGTGGCCATGGTGAGGGCTTCGAGCTGGTCGTGGGTGACGAAGACGATCGTCGCGCCGGACTCCTCGTGGATGCGCTTGAGCTCGGCCCGCATCTCCAGCCGCAGCCGGGCGTCGAGGTTGGACAGCGGCTCGTCCAGCAGCAGCACGGACGGGTTGACCGCGAGCATCCTGGCCAGCGCGACGCGCTGCTGCTGGCCGCCGGACAGCTGGGAGGGGTAGCGGTCCATGGCGGCGTCGACGTGCACCATCTTCAGCGCCGCCTCGGCCCGCGCGCGCCGTTCGGCGGCGGGCACCTTGCGCATGCGCAGCCCGAACTCCACGTTGTCGCGCACGGACAGGTGCGGCCAGAGCGCGTAGTTCTGGAACACCAGCCCCATCGCCCGCTTCTCGGGCGGGACGTAGACGCCCTGCTCGACGGAGTCCAGGACGCGCTCGCCGACGGCGATGCTGCCCGCGGTGGGCTGTTCGAGGCCGGCGATCATGCGCAACGTGGTGGTCTTGCCGCAGCCGGAGGGGCCGAGCAGGCACATGAAGGCGCCGTCGGGGACCACGAGGTCGAGGTTCTTCACCGCGTAGTCGCCGCCGCCGTAGCTCTTGGAGACTGCGCTCAAGGTGATGTTCGGCATCTATCCTCCTAGGCCGGACGCCAGGCTGCTCTTGGTCAGCCGCTGGGTCAGGGAAGTCATGGTGAAGGAGAGCAAAGCGATCATGAGGACGACGCCGTTGGCGAGCTGCGTGTATCCGTAGTCGACCAGGCCGATGGAGAGCGTCGTGAGAAGCTGGGTGCCGGTGGTGGTCAGCATCACGACGATGCTGAGCTCCTTCAGCCCCGAGATGAACGGCAACACGATCCCGGTGACCAGGGCGCCCTTCTGGATCGGGAAGATGATCCGCCGCATCCGGTGCCACCAGGAGGCCCCGGCGATCTGCGCGGCCTCCTCCGGCTCCCGGCCGAGCTGCATCATCGCCGCGATGCCCGAGCGCGAGCTGTACGGCAGGTGCGTCACGGCCATGACCAGGATCAGCAGGAACGTCGTCCCGTACAGAGCGGGGACGGGCCCGCGGGCGACGGCGAACAGCGACAGCGAGGCGGCGGCGAAGGCGATGCCGGGGATGAGGTACGGCAGGAACGACACCTGGCGCAGGAACCCGGCGATGCGCGGCGCGGTGCCGCGGACCACGACGTACCCGATGAGCAGGCCGGCGACCGCGCAGATCAGCGAGGCCAGGCCGACGATGCGCAGCGAGTTCCAGGCGGCCTGCCACAGCTCGGAGCCGCGCAGGATGCCGTGCGGGAACCCGACCGCGCCGGGCAGCCGGTCGGCGATCCAGTAGTCGAGCGTCAAGGTCGACAGGTCCAGCGGCGTGCGGGTGAGCGTGGACAGCAGCAGCGTGAGCACCGGGATCAGCACGCTGACCACGAAGACCACCGCGCCCAGCGCGAACGCGGGCCAGCGCCAGCCGCGCAGGTCGCCCAGCCGGTCCATCGCGCCCTTGCCGCCGACGGTGACGAACCTGCGCTGCTCGCGCATCAGCCGCATGTCGGTGAAGACGATCAGCACGCCGATGATCACGATGACGGTGGCGAGCACGGAGGCCACGCCGGTGCTGCGGTCCCTGATCGACTGGAACAGCCCGGTGGACAGCACCTGGTAGTCGGCGGGCAGGCCGAGCACGTACGGGGTGCCGAACGTGCCGAGCACCCGCCCGACCACGAGCAGCACGGCCGAGGAGAGCGCGGGCAGCATCAGCGGCACCACGATCCGCCGCACGACGACGCGCCGCGGCGCCCCGAGGATCCGGGCCGAGTCCTCCAGCTGGACGTCGATCCGGCGCAGCGCGTTGCCGACCAGCAGCAGCACGAACGGGTAGTAGTGCAGCCCGAGCGTGACGATGATCGGCAGCGGGCCGTAGGCCAGCCAGTCGGGGGTGCGCACGCCGGCCGACTCCAGGAAGCCCACCTGCCCGCCGGCCCGCTCGTTCTTGAACAGCGTCAGCCAGGCCAGCGAGAACGTCCACGACGGCAGCATGTACGGCACCACCAGCGCCCCGGCCAGCCACTTGCGGCCGGGCACGTTGGTCCGGGTCACCAGCCAGGCCATCCCGCCGCCGAGCAGCAGCGCGAACAGCACGGTGCCGACCGCGACGACCAGCGTGTTGACCAGCGGGCCCCAGAACAGCAGGCCGCTGATCTGGGAGCGGAAGACCCGCCACAGGTAGTAGCCGGTCCACTCGCCCGGCTGCTGGCCGGCGTGCAGCTCGTCGCCGAACTGGAGGCGGAAGGCGTCCGACAGGACCGCGATCAGGGGGGCGACGACGAGGTAGGCGAGCAGGACGACGAGGATCAGGCCGAGCGCGGCGGTCGGGTCGTGCCGCAGGACCTGGAGGCGGTAGCGGAGTCGGCGCCGTCTCGGCGGGCGAGGCGGCGGCTCCGTCTTGGTCAGAACAGCCATGGTCTTCCTTCGGGGGGTTTTCAGTGGCTTCGTTTGAGCATGGCGTCGGCGAGGGCGTCGGCGGCCTCGCCGAGCCGGCGGCCCACGGCGTCCAGGCGGGAGAGCAGCTCGCGTTCGCGCAGGGTGTCCATGTCCAGCGGGCCGGCGAACAGCTCGGTGAGCCGGGCCTGGTGGAGCTGGCGGACGCGGCTGCGGGACTTGCGGGTGGCGAGCACGGCCACGGTGACCGAGCCGGGATCGCCGGTGATCTTCAGCAGGGCCTGTTCGAGCTGGTCCAGGCCGTCGATGACGGCGCCCAGCGGCTCGGCGGCGAAGGTGAGGTCGGCGGGCCCGAACAGGTCGGCCTCGCGGACGAAGTCGCGTAACTGGTCCAGCACGTCGTCGATCGAGCGGGAGAGCCGGAAGAGGTCCTCCCTGTCGATGGGGGTGGCCAGCACCCGTCTCAGCGCCCGGACGAGCTCGGCGCGGGCGGCGTCGCCCTCGTGCTCGACCTCGGCCATGCGGGCGCGGGCCGCGGCCTGGCCGGTCGTGCCCGAGGCGGCCGAGCGGGCCAGCACGGCGCCCTCCCTGGCCACGGCGACCTGGCCGCGGATGAGGTCGATCACCCGCCGTCCGGACCGGCCGCGCAGCTCGTCCCAGGCGCGGGCGAGCCGGCGGGGCCGTCCGCCGCTCACAGCAGCCTCAGGCCGAGCCCGGCCAGGGCGCCCAGGGCCATGGACGACGGCAGCGTGACCAGCCAGGCCGTACCCATGTTCAGCACTCCTTGCCATCGCACCCTCCTGCTTCCTTCGCTTGCCACCACGCCGACGACCCCGGCGGTCACGGACTGGGTCATGCTCACCGGGCTGCCCAGGGCCGAGCTGCCGAGGACGGCGCCGGTGGCCGCCGTCTCGGCCGACAGCACGTGCAGCGGCCGGGTGATGACCAGGCCGCGGCCGACCCGCCCGCCCACCCGGGGCAGCGTGGTCAGCGCCCCGGCCAGGAACAGCGCGACCAGCACGGCCATCCACACCGGCGAGAGCTGGACGGGCCCGACCCGGCCGAGCCCGTTGCGGCCGACGTCCACGGCGACGCTCACCACGGCGATCATCTTCTGGCCGTCGTTGACGGCGTAGGCCAGGCACTGGGCCGCGTACGCCACCAGGTGGGCGGCCAGCACCAGCCCCGGCATCCGGCGCGAGGACGGCACCCGCCGGGACGCGGTGCCCAGCAGGTAGCCGAGCACCAGCCCGACCAGCGGCGCGCACGCCCCGATCGCCAGCACGGTGATCAGGCTCGGCCAGGCCACCGGCAGCCCGGCGCCGAGCCCGGCGCCCGCGATGCCGCCGATCACCGCCAGCGTCAGGCTGGTGGGCAGCCCTCTGCCGGTCAGCGCCGCCACCACCACCACGGCGATCACCACGCCGGCCAGGAACACGGCCGCGCCGCTGCCCGAGTCGAGCCCCGCGAGCCCTTCGGTGAAGGTCCGCGCGACCGCGACGCCCAGCACGTACGGCCCGGCGAACAGGACCGCCACCAGCAGCGCGGCGGCCAGCCAGCCGGGCGTGCGCGGGAAGCGCAGGCCGAGGCCGATCAGCGTGGCGCCGTCGTTGGCCCCGCTGATCAGCACGAACAGGACGGCCACCGCGGCGAAGGCCAGCGTCCAGCCCATCAGAGGTAGAGCCGCTGGTCGCGCTTGGCCTCGTCGTAACGCTCGCGCGCGGCCCTGACCTCGGGCAGGCCGGACACCTGCGCGACCGGCACGTCCCACCAGGCCTGCGCGCCGGGGCCGCCGCCGGGGACGGGTTCGACGTACACGACGGTGGTCCTGGCCGACTCCCTGGCCTTGACCAGGGCGGCCCGCAGCGACTCGGGGCCGTCGGCGCGCAGCACGTCGGCGCCCAGGCTGGCGGCGTTGGCGGCGAGGTCCACCGGCAGGGGCTCGCCGTCCAGCTCGCCGCCGGGGCCGCGGGTGCGGTACGCGGTGCCGAGCCGCCGGGCGCCCACCGACTCGCTGAGGTTGCCGATGGAGGCGAAGCCCCGGTTGTCCACCAGGACGATCACCAGCTTGATCCGCTCCTGCACGGCGGTCGCGATCTCCTGCGCCATCATCAGGTACGACCCGTCGCCGACCAGCACGAACACCTCGCGTTCCGGCGCGGCCAGCTTCACCCCGAGGCCGCCGGCGATCTCGTAGCCCATGCACGAGTAGCCGTACTCGACGTGGTACTGCTCGGGGTCGGCGGGCCGCCAGAGGCGGTGCAGGTCGCCCGGCATCGAGCCGGCCGCGTTGACCACCACGCCGCCTTCGGCGACCTCGTTGAGGACGCCGAGCAGGACGGGCTGGGTGAGCTCGGGGCCCGCGTAGGTGTGGCCGATCTCCGACTGCCAGGCGGCGGCCAGGGCGGCGGCCCGGTGGGTCCATTCGGGGTCGGCCCGCCAGTCCACGTCGTCGAGGGCGCGCAGGGCCTCGCGGGCGTCGGCGACGAGCGTGGCGCCCGCGTTCTTGGCCGCGTCGAAGGCGGTGACGTTGACGTTGAGGAAGGCGGCCTGCCCGAACAGCGTCCTGGAGGCGGTGGTGAAGTCGGTGTAGCGGGTGCCGACGCCGATGACCAGGTCGGCCTCGCGGGCCAGGGTGTTGGCCGCGTCGGTGCCGGTGTGGCCGATCGCGCCGGCCGCGCAAGGATGGTCGTACGGCAGCGCGCCCTTGCCCGCCTGCGTCTCGCCCACCGGCACGCCGTGGTTCTCGGCGAAGCGGGTCAGCTCGGCCCACGCCCCGCTGTACCTGACGCCGCCGCCGGCCACGATCAGCGGCCTGCGGGAGCCGCGCAGCAGCTCCTTCGCCCTGGCCAGCGCGGCCGGCTCCGGGACCGGGCGGGGAACGTGCCAGACCCGCCGGGCGAACAGCTCCTCGGGCCAGTCGTAGGCCTCGGCCTGCACGTCCTGGGGCAGCGCCAGCGTCACCGCGCCCGTCTCGGCGGGGTCGGTGAGCACCCGCATCGCCGCCAGCAGCGCGGCCGGGAGCTGCTCGGGCCGGTTGATCCGGTCGAAGAAGCGCGACACCGGACGCAGCGAGTCGTTGACCGACACGTCGTAGGACCGGGGGTCCTCCAGCTCCTGCAGCACCGTGCCGGGTGCGCGGGTGGCGAAGACGTCGCCGGGCAGCAGCAGCACCGGCACCCGGTTGATCGTGGCCAGCGCCGCGCCGGTGACCAGGTTGGTGGCGCCGGGCCCGATGGACGTCGTGCAGGCGAAGGTGGACAGCCGCGCGCGGGTGCGGGCGTAGCCGACGGCCGTGTGCACCATGGCCTGCTCGTTGCGGGCCAGGTAGTACGGCAGCGCGTCGCCCGTGCCCGCGCCCTGCTCGGCCAGCGCCTGGCCGACGCCCGCGACGTTGCCGTGGCCGAAGATCCCGAGCACGCCCGCGATCAGCCGCTGCTCGACGCCGTCGCGTTCCGACCACTGGGCGGCCAGGAAGCGGGTCAGCGCCTGAGCCGTGGTCAGCCTCATGAGGCACCTCCTTGCACGAGATCGGGCACGCCGCCCTCCAGCAGGCCGAGCGCGGTGTCCACGGCGGCGCCCACGTCCCCGTCCGGCGGGTAGAGCAGCGCCCGGCCGACCACCAGGCCGCGGACGCCGGGCAGGCGCAGCGCCTTGCGCCAGGAGTCGTACATCTCGCCGGCGTCCTGGCCGGAGTCGCCGCCCAGCAGCAGCACGGGCAGGGTGGTGGACTCCACGACGCGTTCCATCTCCGGCACGACCGGGATCTTCAGCCAGGTGCGGGCGGAGGTCGCGCCGAGGCCCTGGCCGACGCTGATGGCGTGGATCACGGCCTCGGGCGACAGGTCGTGCCGCACCACGCCGTCCTGCCGCCTGGACCAGAACGGCTCGACCATCGCCATCAGGCCGTGCCTGGCCAGGTCGGTGACGGCCTGGCCGCAGCTGGCCAGGGTGGCTGCGGTGGCGCTGTCCTCCAGCGCGATCCGGCACAACATCTTGCCGCCGTCCAGGCCCATCGCGGCGATGGTGGGGGCGTCGTAGGCGGTGAAGCGGTCGTCGAACTCGAACACCGAGCCGTGCACGCCGCCGCGGTTCATCGAGCCGATGACGATCTTGTCGTCGAGCGCGCCGAGCAGCAGCAGGTCCTCGACGATGTCGGGGGTGGCCAGCAGGCCGTCCACGCCGGGCCTGGCCAGGGCGGTCATCAGCCGGTCGAGCAGGTCGGCGCGGCTGCGCATGGCCATCGGGTGGCCGGCCACGCCGAGGGCGCCCCGGGCCGGATGGTCGGCCGCGATGATGAGCAGCTGCTCCCTGCCGTTCCTGAGGGGCCGGCGCCGGCGGGCGGCCGCCGCCTCGGCGACGCGCTCCGGCTGCCAGGCGCGCTGGTCGAGCAGCCGGCGGTAGTCCTGCTCACGCATGCGTGACGGCTCCTTCCGAGAGGGTGGCGGACAGGACGGCCTCGACCTCGTCCGCCGTGGGCATCGCGGGCGCGCAGGCCAGGCGTCCGGCGACGATCGCGCCCGCGGCGTTGGCGAAGCGCAGGGTGCGTTCGAGCGGCCAGCCTTCGAGCAGGCCGTGGCAGAGCGCGCCGCCGAAGGCGTCGCCGGCGCCGAGCCCGTTGACCACCTCGACCGGGACGGGCGGCACCCGTACGGTCTCCGTGGCGGTCATGCCGAGCACGCCGTCCGCGCCCTGTTTGACGATGGCCAGCTCGACACCCAGCTCCAGCAGGGTCTCGCCGGCCGCGCGCGGGTCGCGGGCGCCGGTGGCCACCTCGACCTCGTCGAGGTTGCCGGCCGCGACGGTGACGTGCGCGAGCGCCTCGCGCACCCGCTCGCGGGCGGTGGCCGCGTCGGCCCAGAACATGGGCCGGTAGTCCAGGTCGAGCACGGTGTGCCGGGCGCGCCCGCGGGCCTGCCAGGCGGCCAGGTGGGCGGCGTGGGACGGCTCGGCCGACAGGCCGGTCACGGTGGCCCAGAACAGCCGCGCGCCGGTGACGGCCGCCAGGTCGAGGTCGCCGGGCGCGATCTCCAGGTCGGGCGCGTCCTGGCGGTAGAAGTAGAGCGGGAAGTCGTCCGGCGGCCTGATCTCGCAGAACGTGACCGGAGTCGGCCGGCCGGGCACGGCGCCGACCAGGCGGGCGTCCACGCCGTAGGAGCGCAGCGCGTCGCGGACGAACGCGCCGAACGGGTCGTCGCCGGTCCGCGTGATCACCGCGCTGGAGTGGCCCAGGCGGGCGGCGGCCACGGCCACGTTGGTGGGGCTGCCGCCCAGGTACTTGCCGAACGTCTCCACGTGCCGCAGCGACACGCCGGTCTGGAGCGGGTAGACGTCCACGCCGACCCGGCCCATCGTCAGCACGTCGAGGGCGCTCACGCCAGGCCCCGCAGGAACGCCACGCCCGCCCGCACGTCGTCGGCCGGGCCGGCGCCCGCCGGGGGTTCGGCGTCGAGGACGACGTCCTGCTCCATGACGTACCAGCCGTCGTAGCCGGCGGCGGTCAGGCGTTCGACGATGCCCCGGACGTCCACGTCGCCGCGGCCGAGCCGGCGGTAGATCCCGGCGCGGACGGCGTCGGTGTAGGTCAGCTCACCGGCCCGGACGCGGGCGGCGAGCGCGGCGTCGACGTCCTTCAGGTGCACGTGGGCGATCCGCTCGGGGACGCGGGTGACCAGCTCCAGCGGGTCGCCGCCGCCGATGAGCAGGTGGCCGGTGTCCAGGCAGAGCGGGACGGCGCTGCCGCCGAGCACCCGGTCCACCTCCTGGCCGGTCTCGACCATGGTGCCGACGTGGGGGTGCAGGGTGAGCGCGCGGCCGTCGCCCTTGGCCTCGTGGAAGGCGCGGTCGAGGTTGCCGAGCAGGGTGCGCCAGCCGGTGTCGTCCAGCTCGGGACGGGCGTCGTAGCCGTCGGCGCCGGTGGCGGCGGCCAGCACGACGACCACGTCCGGGTCGAAGGCGGCCCAGGTGGCGCGGAGGGCGGGCAGCGGGTCGTGGGCGGGGTCGTGCAGGACCGCGGGGACGAATCCGCCCACGGCGCGCAGCCCGTACCGGCCGAGCAGGTCCTGGTCGGCGGGCAGGAAGCCGTCGGGGCCCAGCTCGGTGGCGGTCAGGCCCAGCTCGGCCATCTCGGCGAGCACGCGGTCGGCGGTGAGCTGGTGTCCCCATCCGGGCACCTCGCACACGCCCCAGGAGATGGGTGCGGCGGCGATCCTCACTTGGCCACCTCCAGCACGCGCACCGGACGGCCCTCGCGGCGCGCCAGGTCGGCGGCCTCGGCCAGGTAGAGGGCGGCCAGGGCGTCGCGGACGGTGCAGGGGCTCTCGCTCTCGCCCCTGGCCATCGACAGGAACGCGCCCATCTCGGCGACGTAGGCTTCCTCGAACCTGGTCTGGAAGTCCGGCCACGGCGGCCCGTCCGGGTTCAGGCCCTCGGCCGAGCGCAGTGGGGTGCGGTCGCCGAGCCCGACGGCGCGGGTGCCGAGCGTGCCGGCCAGCTCCATGCGCACGTCGTAGCCGGCGCCGTTGTAGCGGGAGCCCTGCAGGGTGACCAGCGTGCCGTCGTCCATGACGATCAGGGCGGCGCTGTTGTCCACGTCCTCGGCGGCGGCGAAGTACGGATCGCCGCGGTTGGCGCCGACCGCCTGCACGACGTCCGCCTCGCGGCCGGTGACCCAGCGCAGGATGTCGAAGTCGTGGATGTGGCAGTCGCGGAAGATGCCGCCGGACTGGGCGACGTACTCGGCGGGCGGCGGCGCCGGGTCGCCGGTCAGCATGTGCACACGGTGCAACTCGCCGAGCTCGCCCGCCAGCAGCGCCTCGCGGGCGGCCCGGTAGCCGGCGTCGAAGCGGCGCTGGAAGCCGATGTGCACGCCGATCCCGGCCCGTTCGACGGCCTCGGCCACCCGCAGCGTCTCCTTGACGGTCGGCGCGGCCGGCTTCTCGCAGAACGCCGGCACTCCCCGCTCGCACGCCCTCAGCAGGCCCTCGGCGTGGGCGGAGGTCGGCGTCGCGAGCACCACCGCGTCCGCGTCGAAGGGGTCGCCGGTCCGGGCGCCGAGCCGCCGGGCCACCTCCTCCGCCCGCGCCGTGTCCACGTCGGACACGACGAGCTCGTCGACCAAGGCGGACAGGGTGGTGGCATGGAACATGCCTATACGTCCTAGGCCCAGCAGACCCACACGCATGATCGCTCCTCATCCAGGGGGGCCTCCAGTTCTAGATGAACAGGAGATGAACCGTCAAGACTTTGTCCTGACATAAGGATGAACTGTCGTACCTGGGGGGCGAGGCCGTGGCTCGGTTCGCACGTAAGAATGTCTTGACAAATTATTCACGTGACGTTCATCGTGAGCACACAATGGCGCCGGTCGGGGCTGGCGCGGCGCCTTGCGAATCCGAGAGGCAAGAGGAGTGACGCCATCATGAGGCGTACCGGGAAGATCATCTCCATGGCGTTGCTGGCGTCCGCCGCCGTGGCGTGCGCGCCCTCCACCGCAGGCGGAGGACCGTCGGCGGCGGCGACGGCCAAGGCGCTGCCCGGCCCGTCGCTCGATGCGAACTTCGACCTGGAGGCGCTGGTCGCCGCGGCGAAGAAGGAAGGCAGCGTCCTGGTCTACGACTCCAGCGGCGACATCGAGGAAGTGGCCAAGGCGTTCACCGCGAAGTACGGCATCGCCATGGAGGGGGTGAAGTCGGACACCCCGCAGACGGCCGAGAAGATGACCAGGGAGCACGCCGCCGACAACGTCACCATCGACGCGGCCATGTACGAGGACGGCGGCGTCCTGGTCGGCCAGCTCGCGCCGCAGGGCGTCACCCAGACGTGGATCCCCGGCGACCTGCAGGACCAGATCCCCGCCGAGAACCAGAACCCGCTGCTCGCCCTCTCCAAGGCGACGGTCTTCGGCTACAACACCAAGCTCTCCCCCGGCGGCTGCCCGGTGAAGAACGTCTGGGACCTGACCGATCCGGAGTGGTCCGGCAAGCTGGTGATGCAGGACCCGCTGGGCAAGCCGACCGTGCTGTCGTTCTTCACCCAGCTCGACGCGTACGGCAACCAGTCGCTCGAACAGGCCTACCAGGCCAAGTACGGCAAGCCGCTGAAGACCGAGGAGAAGAGCGCCGCACAGGAGTGGATCAAGCGCCTGTCGCTCAACAAGCCGGTGCTGACCGGCTCCGACGAGGACATCTCCGCCGCCGTGGGCGCGCCGGCCGCCACGGACAAGAAGATCGGCTTCATGTCGATCTCGAAGTTCCGCAACAACGAGGACAAGGGCTACCACCAGGCCGCCTGCGAGGGGATGACCCCCTTCACCGGCTTCAGCTACCCCAAGTACGCGGCGATCGCCACCAAGAGCAAGCACCCCAACGCGGCCAAGCTGTTCGTGCACTTCATCATGACCGAGGAAGGCGTCAAGCACGAGATCGGCGAGGGCGGCGTCTCGGGCAACAGCACGGTCAAGCCGATGGTCACCCCGCCCGGCCTGTCGGACTGGCAGGGCCAGCTCTTCCACACCGACCCCAAGGGCCTGCTCGGCGACCTGCAGAACCGCCAGGCCATGTCGGACTTCTGGCGCGTCAACCGCAGCTAGCGCGCACCGTCGCACCGCCCGGCCGGGAGGATCCCCGGCCGGGCGCGTCGGCATGCCCTGCTATCCGTGCAACACCTAATGTCCTGACATAAGGACGACCTATTGATTTCTTGTTAACTGGTCGTTACGTTTTGGGGCAACATCAACACCCCGAACGAGGAGGCGCAATGCGTCCCCTGTCCAGGCTCTCCCTGGCAGCCCTGATGTTGACCGTGTTGGGCGGGATCGCCGTACCCGCGGCCGGTGCCGGTGTGGCGACCGTGTACCCCGACGTCGAGACCCCCTCCCTCTACGACGACGAGGCCGGCGGCGACGCCAACGGCGACGACCCGGCGATCTGGGTCGACCCGTCCGACTCCGAGGACAGCGTGGTGATCGCCACCGCCAAGAAGGGCGGCCTGTACGTCTACGACCTCGACGGGCAGCAGCTCCAGCACCTGCCGGCGCCCGCCGCCCCCGGGCCGGACGACGAGGCGGGCCGCTTCAACAACGTCGACGTCGCCTACGGCTTCGGCGGCAGGGACCTGGCGATCGTCTCCGACCGCGGCCGGGACATGCTGCGCATCTACGCCATCTCGCACGGCCACCTCACCGACGTGACCGACCCGGCCGCGCCGTTCGTGTTCAACACGACGCAGCAGCAGGTCAACGACGCCGAGACGGCCTACGGCCTGACCGCCTGGAAGGACTCCACCGGCACGTACGCGCTGGTCAGCCGCCGCCACAAGACCTCGGTCGGCCTGGTCAAGCTGCTCGCCAAGCCGGGCGGCAAGATCGGCTACCAGCTCGTGCGGACGCTGACCCTGCCGGGCTCCTTCACCCTGCCGAACGGCCAGACCTGGTCCCCCTGCCTTGAGCCGGACGAGCAGGCGCAGGTCGAGGGCATGGTCGTGGACCAGGAGCGGGACGTGCTCTACGCCGCCCAGGAGGACGTCGGCATCTGGCGGATGCGCGCCGACCTCACCGGCACGCCCGTCCTGGTGGACAAGGTCCGCGAGTACGGCGTCCCCGGCACCTACGACCCCGCGACCGAGGAGTGCACCCCCGGCGCCGACCCCGGCTACGGCGGCACGCACCTCACCGCGGACGCCGAGGGCCTGACCATCTACTACCGCGAGGACGGCAAGGGCTACCTGCTGGCCTCCAGCCAGGGCGACAACACCTTCGCCGTCTACCGCAGGGAGGGCTCCAACGCCTACCTCGGCCAGTTCCGGATCGGCGAGGCGAACGGCATCGACGGCTCGGAGGTGAGCGACGGCTCGACCGTGCTCAACGTGCCGCTGGGCGAGTTCGACGAGGGCATGTTCATCGCCCACGACGGCGTGAACACGCCGGCCACGGCGGACCGGGAGAACACCAACTTCAAGTTCGCCGACTGGGGCGACATCGCCGACGAGCTGGACCTGGACGTGGACACCGACGGCTGGGACCCGCGCGACTGATCATCGCCTGATCACCGCCGCCCAGCGGTCCCGCGAACCGGGGCGCCGTCCAGCCGGACGGCGCCCCTCGTCGATTTGGGCATCCCTTCGTGGGGCGGGGAGAATGGGGTGCGCGTGCGGAGGAGGAGCGTGACCGAGAGCCAGTCGCTTGACCACCTCGCCCGCCGCCTGGAAGAGGTGGTCGGCGAGCTGCGCGGCATCCCCGTCGACGTCGAGCGGCTGGAGGACCCCGAGCTCGTCCGCCGGCAGATCCTGCGCGCCACCCGGTCGTCGGCCGAGCTGCGGGCCATGCACCCGGTGGGCTCGCGCGAGCAGGGCCGCGACGAGCAGCGCAGCCGGCGTACCGTGCTGGACGCCCTGCGGGAGGGCCTGTCGATGCGCACGATCGTCCATTCGAGCGTGCTGGACGACCCGCGCAAGGCGGCCCGCATCCAGGAGCTGCACGCCGCCGGCGACCTGCACCGGGTCATCGACGAGCCCATCCAGCAGCTCCTCATCTTCGACCGGTCCGTGGCGTTCGTCCGGATCACCCCGATCGCCTACACGCCGGGCGCGCTCATGATCAGGCAGCAGGGGCTGATCGCCACCCTCATCGACCTGTTCGAGCTGTCGTGGGCGCGGGCCAGGGAGGTCACCGAGCCGGCCCACCGGCTCTCGCCCCGGGAGCGGGAGGTGCTGGCGCTGATCGCCGAGGGCCGTTCCAACAGCGCCGTGGCCCGCGCCCTGTCGATCACGGAGGCGGCCGTCGGCAAGCACGTGGCCTCCATGTTCGCCAAGCTCGACCTGCCCGCGACCGACGACGCCAACCGGCGGGTGCTGGCGGTGCTGGCCTACCTGCGCGGCGTGGCGAGGTAGGGCCAGGGCTACCTCGTTCTCGTCCCAGCACCCGTGCGGGCGGGCCGCGGCGGGCGCTTCGATGGACGTCATGCAGAAAATGACTGGATTGCTGGTCGGCGCGGTGTTCGGCGCGGTGTTCGTCGTCGTCAACGCGCACGGCCCGCTCGGCTCCGTGACCGCGAACCTGCTGCGGGCCGCCGCGTGCCTGGCGGCGGCGGGCGTGCTGGCGATGTGGTTCCGTGCCGTGCGCGCGGAACGTCCCGCCGCGGCCGGCCGGCGGGGCATGTTCGGGCCCGGCTACCTGGCCGTGGTCGTGGCCGAGGCGGTCCTGCTGTTCGGCGGGCTGCGGGTGCTGGCCGCGCTCGGGCGTCCCGAGGAGGGGAACGTGGCGTGGGTGGCGTTCGTGGTGGGCGTGCACTTCGTCGCGCTGGCGCCGATCTGGAAGGACTGGAGCATCGCCGTGCCGGGCGTCGCGCTCACGCTGCTCGGCGCCGGCGGGCTCGTCCTGGCCGCCACGCCCGCGGTGGCGTGGGTGCCGGTCGTCAGCGGGGTGCTGTCCGGCGTCGTGCTGCTGGCCGGCAGCCTCACCCTCGGCCTGCGCGGTACGGCGCGGGCGGCGGCCTGACCGTCCGGCGGGCGCGCCTTCTCCCCCGGCACAGACCCTCTGATACTCTCTGTGCTGAATTGATTACTTTCTGTCGCTAGGGGAGCTAGTGTGAAGGTCGCCTGCGTCGGCGGTGGGCCCGCCAACCTGTACTTCTCGATCCTGATGAAACGGGTCGACCCGTCCCACGAGGTCGCCGTCTACGAGCGCAACCCGGCCGGGACCACCTACGGCTGGGGCGTGACCTACTGGGACGACCTGCTCAAGAACCTGCGCGCCGCCGACCCCGAGTCGGCGGACGTCATCAGGGAGAACTCGATCCGCTGGGACAGCTGGGTCACCCACATCCAGGACCGCGCGACGGTGTCGCTCACCGAGTCGGACGAGGGCTTCGGCATCTGCCGCCACCGCCTGCTCGACATCCTGGCCGACCGCGCCCGCTCCCTGGGCGTGCACGTCGAGCACGGCCGCGAGATCGCCTCCCGGGAGGAGCTCGACGCCGACCTGGTCGTGGCCGGTGACGGCATCAACAGCACGCTGCGCGCGCCGCACGCCGAGCATTTCGGCACCGAGATCGCGGTCGGCCGCAACCACTACATCTGGCTCGGCACCACGAAGGTCTTCGACGCCTTCACCTTCGCCTTCTCCGAGACGCCGCACGGCTGGATCTGGTGCTACTGCTACGTCTACAGCGGCGACCACAGCACGTGCGTCGTCGAGTGCTCCCCCGAGACCTGGAAGGGGCTCGGGCTCGACCAGGCCGACGCGGCCGACGGCCTGGCGCTGCTGGAGAAGATCTTCGCCGACGTCCTGGACGGCCATCCGCTGATCGGACGGGCGCACACCGACGGCAGCGCGTACTGGCTGAACTTCCGCACGCTGACCAACCGCACGTGGTACCACGACGACCTTGTCCTGCTCGGGGACGCCGCGCACACCACCCACTACTCCATCGGCGCGGGCACCGCCCTGGCCTTCGGGGACGCCGCCTTCCTGGTCAACGCGCTGAACCAGGAGCCGGAGCTCCCGGCCGCCCTCGCCCGCTACGACCGCGAACGCCGCAAGGCGATCCGCCCGCACCAGAAGTCGGCCCGGCTCAGCGCCCAGTGGTACGAGAACCTGACGCGTTACATCGACCTCTCGCCGGTCGAGTTCATCGCGCTGCTCGGCCAGCGGCACTCCCGGGTGCTGCCGCACCTGCCGCCCCGGCTGTACGTCCAGGTCGACCGCGTTCTCAGCGGGTTCGGCGGGTTCGGCGGCTCCGGCAAGGACTGACCGGGAGGCGCGCCCGCTCAGGCCCCGATCAGGGGAAGTCCTTGGGGTTCACGGGGCTGGTGCGGGCGTTGCCGCCCCTGACCGGGTTCAGGGTCAGCGTCCAGATGGTGTACTGCGTCGAGGTCGTGCGGAAGCGCAGCCGGTCGTTGAACTTCTGGTACGTCGCACCCCTGGTGAAGCGGCCCTTCGACACGCTGAACCGGTAGCCGGTGGTGAAGAAGATGCGGTACGTGCCGTCCCGGACGTCCCGGATGCGGGCCGTGGACCGCGCGCGGACGTAGACGCTGATCGCCTTGGTCCGGCCCTTGACGATGGTGACGACGCCGTCCTTCGACGTGCCGTTCTTGATCTTGAGTACGCCGCGGCCGCCGCTGAGACGGTCGTAGACGATCCGGCCGTTGGCCGGGCGGGAGGCCGCCTCCTGGACGGCCGAGGAGGTCTGGACGGCCGCGGCCTGCAGGCCCGCCGTGGCGGCGCCGGCCGGGGCGGAGGTCAGCAGCGTGCCGGTCAGTGCGACGGCGGCGACGACCCCCGCGCGTAGCGGGGTCGCTTCGAGGAGTCTCTTCACCATGGTCTTCTCCTTGGGGGACATGGTCGGACTGATCGCGTACCCGTGTATATCAGGACAGACCGCTTCTACGCTCGTAGACTTTAAGCCGCCCGTTCGGCTCCGAGAGGCGGCACGATGAGCTACGTCCCCGTTCCCTACGACCCTGAGCTGGCGGAAGGTCTCGCGGCGTTCCTGGCGGCGGTCGAGAGCGTTCCGCTGCGCGCGGACACCATCCAGCGCAACCGCGAGATCTTCGCCGAGCTCATCCCGCCCATGGAGACGATCGTCGCCGGCCGTCCCGTCGAGTGGTGGGACGTGGACGTGCCCGGCCCCGAGGGCGCTCCCGACGTCACGCTCACGGTCGTCCGTCCCAAGGGCGGCCCCGCGCCCGGCGCGGCGGCCGTGTACGAGATCCACGGCGGCGGGATGATCCTCGGCACCCGCTTCTTCGGCATCGAGGGCCTGATCCAGGCGGCCCTGGCGCACGGCATGGTCGGGGTGACGGTCGAGTACCGGCTCGCCCCGGAGAACCCGGCCCCGGCGGCGGCCGAGGACTGCTACGCGGGCTTCGTCTGGACCGCCGGACACGCCGAGGAGCTGGGGTTCGACCCGGGGCGGCTGCTCGTGTCCGGCTTCAGCGCGGGCGGCGGGCTCACCGCGTCCGTCGGCATCATGGCCCGCGACCGGAACGGCCCCGCCGCCGCCGGGCTCTACGTCGGCGCACCCATGATCGACGACCGGAACTCGACCGTGTCGAGCCTCCAGTACGACGGCATCGGCGCCTGGGACCGCAACAACAACGACACCGCCTGGACCGCCCTGCTCGGCGACCGGCGCGGCGGCCCGGACGTGCTGCCGCACGAGGTCCCGGCGCGGGCGGCCGACCTGTCGGGGCTGCCGCCGGTCTTCGTCGAGGTCGGGGCGGCCGAGGTGTTCCGGGACGAGGCGGTCGAGTTCGCCGGCCGCATCTGGGCGACCGGCGGCCAGGCGGAACTGCACGTGTGGGCCGGCGGCCACCACGGCTTCACCGGCACCCCAGGCGCCCGCGTCTCCCGCGCCGCCCAGGAAGCCAAACACTCCTGGCTGCAACGCACCCTGGGCATCTGACCCCACCCGCCAGCCCCCTCCACACCGCGAGGGGGCGGGGGGCCGGGAGGCGCGGGCATCTCCCCCTGCCCCAACCCCACACGACGCCCGGGGAGCGATGAACCGGAGGGCCTTGGGCACCTCCCCCTCCCCCCACCACCCCGGACGCCTTCCGCGCGACGCGGGGACGGTGTGTGGGGTCAGGGGGTGAGGGTGCGGCGGAGCCAGGAGAGGCGGGTGGCGAGGGCGGCGCGGGTGATCTCGTGGTCCGGCGCGAAGATGTCGAACCCGTGGAAGGCGCCGTTCCAGATGTGCAGCTCGGCCTGCCCGCCGGCCGCCCAGATCCGCGTGGCGTACGCGACGTCCTCGTCACGGAACAGCTCGGCGGCCCCCGCCTCGACGAACGCGGGCGGCAGCCCCGACAGGTCGGTCGCCCGCGCCGGGGCCGCGTGACAGGGCACGTCGGCGTCCGGGTCGCCGGCCCGCTCGCCGAGCAGTGCCCGCCAGCCCAGCAGGTTCAGGGCGCGCGGCCAGGTGCCGAGGTCGTCGTACTGGTGGCTGGAGACGGTGGTGTTGCGGTCGTCCAGCATCGGGCACAGCAGGAGCTGGCCGGCCAGGCGCGGGCCGCCGCGGTCGCGGGCCAGCAGGGCGACCCCGGCCGCCAGGCCGCCGCCGGCGCTGCCGCCCATGACCACCACCCGCCCGGGATCCACGCCGAGCTCGGCGGCGTGCCGCGACATCCAGGCCAGCCCGGCGTAGCAGTCCTCGACCGGCGCCGGGTGGGGGTGCTCGGGGGCCAGGCGGTACTCGACGTTGACGGCGACGACGCCCAGCTCCTCGACGAGCGCGACCAGGCGCGGCGTGTCCATGGCCCGATGGCCGGTGATCATGCCGCCGCCGTGGATGTTGTACAGCCCGGGGACCGGGGCCCGCAGGCGGCGCGGGCGCAGCACCGTGACCTCCAGGTCCGGCGCGCCGGCCGGGCCGGGGACGAGCAGCTCCTCGGCGTCGATCTCGCGGTCGCCGATCACCTCGGCGACCGGCGGCATGGGCATGGCCGCCCCGGCGGCGCGCATCAGCGGGATGGTCTCCAGGGTGGGGGCGGGGCCGTTCGGCCGGGGCATGCCGTCCAGGACCACGGCCAGCGCCGGGTCGAAGGGCACGGGGACGGGGGGCACGGGAGTCGGAGGCACGGGGGTGGGGGGCATGGTTCTCCTGGTCACTGCGGTTCTGCGAAGGTGAGCGCCCGTGCCGGGTTCTCGACCATGATCATGTGGGTGGCCTCGGGGCTGACGCCGAGGCGGCGCAGGGCGGGCAGGAAGTGCCGCGGGATGTAGTCGTAGCCCTTGCCGCCGTACCGCTTGAGCTGGATCTTCTGGCACACGTCGTGGCCGAGCACGATCTGGCCCGCGTACCCGCGCTCGACCAGGTCGGCGATGCCGCGCAGCACCTTGTGGTCGCTGCCCAGGACCAGGTGCCCCCACGGGCTGCCCGGCGCGGCCAGGAAGTCGAACTCGACGAAGACGCCGCGGGCCAGCAGCCGCTCGGCGAACTCCGGGCCGGACAGGACGTCCATGCAGTGGCCCAGGACGACGTTGCCGGGGGCGACGCCCTCCTCCTGGAGGATGTCGAGCACCCGGAACTTCTCCTCGCCGACGCCGCCGACGTGGAAGGTGACCGGCGCGCCGGTGACGCGGGCGGCCCGTCCGGCGGCCCGCACGCTCTTGAGCTCGCCGCCGGTCAGCGGCACCGACTCCGCGCCGACCTCGCCGATGACGCCCGCGCGCACGCCGGTGCCGTCGGCCCCGAGCACGACGTCGCGCACGATGACGTCGGCCAGCTCGTCCACGGTGCGCTCGTCCATGTCGGCCGGATGGAACGCCGGGGTGTACCAGCCGCCGCCCATGACGATGTGCATCCCGGTGGCCCGGGACAGCCGCAGCAGCGCCTCGGGGTCGCGGCCGAGGCCGATGGGCGAGACCTCGACCATGGTGCGCCCACCGCTGTGGGCGAAGGCGAGGGTCTCGGCGAGCATCTCGTCGAAGTCGCCCAGCAGGTCGTTGTCGGCGTTCGGCCCGCCGTGGCGGGTGCGGGCGAGGTTGGCCAGGGTGAGCGGCTCGGCCGCCGCCGGCGCGTCCTCGCCGGGCCGGCGGGACCGGGCGGGCCTGCGCAGGTCGATGAAGATGTGCTCGTGCATGGACGTCTGCCCGAGCAGCGCCGGGTCCACCGGGCCGGCGACGGTGAGCGCCTGCCCGGCCAGGTCGGGGATGGGGAAGGGGTAGCGGCTCACGAGCCCGCCTCCTCGGTCCGGAGCGTGAGCAGCCGCCTCGGGTTGCGCACGGTGACGGTCTCGATCAGCTCGTCGTCGGCTCCGAGCATCCTCAGGTACGGCACGAACTGCCGCAGGACGAAGGCGTAACCGCCGCCGCCGTAGGCGAGGAGCTGGGACTTGGCCCGTACGCCCTGCGACAGCAGGAGGCGTCCGGCGTGGCCGCGGCGGGCGAGTTCGAGCACGGCCGCGGCGACGTCCTGGTCGTCGGAGACGCTGAGCGCGGTGGGCAGCCTGCCGAGCTGGTCGAACTGCACGAAGACGCCGCGCCCGAGCAGCGGTTCGAGGTCGTCGGGCCGCGGGGAGAGCGCGTCGCAGTGGCCGACGGCCACCCGAGTGAGGTCCGCGCCCTCATCGGCGAGCAGGTCGAGGACGCGCTGCTGGACGGCCGGGTCCTCGTTGCGGGCCAGCGAGACGGCGGCGCCGGTGGCCGCCGCCGCGCGGGCCGCGGCGACCAGGAGCGCGCGCTCGGCGGGCACGCCGGGGTCGAGCGCGGCCAGCTCGCCGATGATGCCGGCCCGCACCCCGCGCACGCCCTCGGTGAGGTCGCGGACCAGCTCCTCGGTCAACTCCTCGGCCGGTGCGGCGGCGTCCCGGGCCGAGGTCGGGGCGGCGGGGCCGGCGGTCCGTGCCGGGTGGTGACGGCCGCAGCCCATGACGACGGTCACGCCGGTCTCTTCGGCGAGCCGGCGCAGCCCGGCCGGGTCGCGGCCGAACCCGTCGGTCGTCAGGTCCACCACCGTGCCGCCGCCGGCCTCCCGGAACGCGGCCAGCTCGGCGGCGGCCAGGCCCGCGTCGCCGAGCAGCAGGTCGTCCCGGTTGACGGCGCCCATGCCGACCTCGCCGAGCAGGTCCATCGTCAGCGGCGCGCGGTAGAGCCACAGGGCGCCGGCCGCCGTGGGACGGGTGCGGCCGGTACGCGCCCAGGACTCGGGCGTGTCGTCGGGCGGGGCGAAGTCGCTCAGCAGGTGCTCATGCGGCAGGACCGCGCCCAGCGAGGCCGCTGGGACCTCGCCGGTGACGGCCACGACCGTGGCATCGGTGGTGGACACACGAGCAATATAGCCCCAGAGCGTCTACAAGTGTAGATAAAAGCGTCAGGCGACTCCGTCCACCGTCCGGGGGACGCCGAGCGGGTTGGCCTCGCGCAGCTCCGGCGGCAGAAGGGGGTCGGGGGTGTCCTGGAAGCACACCGGGCGCAGCCAGCGCTCGATCGCGGTGCCGCCGACCGAGGTCGAGGTGCTGGTCGAGGCCGGGTACGGCCCGCCGTGCTGCATCGCGGGCGCGACCGACACGCCCGTGGGCCAGCCGTCCACGACGACCCGCCCGGCCAGCCCGGCGAGCCTGGCCACCAGGCCGGCCGCCGCGCCCTCGCGCTCGTCGGCCGCCAGGTGCGCGGTCGCGGTGAGGTTGCCGGGCAGCGCGTCGAGCACGGCGTCCCGCTCGGACTCCGAGCCGTACCGGGCCACGACGGTGACCGGTCCGAAGCACTCCTCCAGCAGCTCGGCGTGGGCGTCGCCGTCCGCGAGCCGCTCGGCCGCCACGGTCAGCACGCCCGGCCGGACGGCCAGCGGCGCGGCGTCGTCCTCGCCCGCGGCCAGCGCCTGTGTGACCCCGGGAAGCTGGGCGCGGGAGCGCACGCCGTCCAGGAAGGCCGCCCGCATGCGCGGGTCGAGCAGCGGTCCGGCGGGCACGGCGGCCGTGACCACGGCGTCGAGCACCGCGTCGCCCGCCGGGCCCGCGGGCAGCAGGACCAGGCCCGGCTTGACGCAGAACTGGCCGAGTCCCTGGGTGTAGGAGGCGGCCAGGCCCGCGCCGATCTCGGCCGCCCTGGTCGCGGCGGCCCGCTCGGTCACCACGACCGGGTTGAGGCTGCCCAGCTCGCCGTGGAACGGGATCGGCCGCGGACGCGCGGCGGCCAGGTCGTGCAGCGCCCGCCCGCCGCGTACCGAGCCGGTGAAGCCGACGGCGGCGGTCAGCGGGTGCCGGACCAGCTCCGGGCCCGCCGCGAAGCCGTGGACCAGGCCCACGACGTCGGCCGGCAGACCGGCCTTCTCCGCGGCGGCGCGCAGCGCGCGGGCGGTCAGGACGCTGGTCGCCGGATGGTCCGGATGCGCCTTGACGACGACCGGGCAGCCGGCGGCCAGCGCGCTGGCGGTGTCGCCGCCCGGCACGCTGAAGGCCAGCGGGAAGTTGCTCGCCGCGAACACCGCGACCACGCCCAGCGGCACCTTGTAGCGCCGCAGGTCGGGGCGGGGGGCCGGGCGGGCGGCCGGGTCGGCGTGGTCGATGATCACGTCCAGGAAGGCGCCCGACTCGGCCACGTCGGCGAAGGCCCGCAGCTGGTAGCAGGTGCGGGCCAGCTCGCCGGTGAGGCGGACCCGGCCGAGCGCGGTCTCCGCGTCGGCGGTCGCGATGATCTCCTCGCCGCCCTCCTCCAGCAGCGCGGCGGCGGTACGCAGCAGGTCGGCGCGTACGGACCGGTCGGCCAGGGCGGGGGCGGCGGCGGCAGCGGCGCGCACGGCGCGGTCCACGTCCCGCGGCGTCGACTCCGCCGCGACGCGCTCGCGGGGCTGTCCGGTACGCGGGTCGACGCTCAGCACGTCACTCACGGTCTCGTCCTCTTTCATGGTCTTCGTCGGGGGCGTCGTCAGGGGTTTCGTCTGGGGCGTCGGGGTTGTCGTCGTCGAGCGCGGCCAGCTCGCCCAGGGACACCGGGGCCGCCAGGCTCCGGGTGGACAGCGGGCGCAGGTCGCCGGCCGTGCTCTCGCGGCGGCTCAGGCAGGCCGCGACGCCGGCGGTGGCGAACCCGCACACCCGTCCCTGGCACCAGCCCATGCCCGGCCGGGCCAGCATCTTCAGCGTGCGCGGGTCGCCCGCGCCCAGCTCGTCGTGGGCGCGGCGCAGGTCGCCGTAGGAGACCTCCTCGCAGCGGCAGACCAGCGTCTCGTCCCGCAGCCAGGACGTCCAGGCGCGCGGCACGGGGTAGGTCCGGTGCATGGCCGCGGCGAAGCGCCGCCCGCGGGCGATCGACCGGCGCAACCGGCCCATGAGCGCCGGGTCGGCCCGGCGGCCCAGCGTACGGGCCAGGGCGAGGGCGCTCAGCCGGCCCTCCTGCCGGGCCAGGACGGCGCCGCCGACGCCGGTCGCCTCGCCCGCGACGTACAGGCCGGGGACGCCGGTGCGCTGGAAGGCGTCCACGGTCACGACCAGCGAGCCGTCGACGTCCTTCCTGGTGTCGGCGCCGAGCATGAGCGGCAGTTCGAGGGACGGCGTGAACCCCCAGCCGAGCGCGACGAGGTCGGCGGAGATCTCGCGGACCGGCCCGGCCGGGCGGCCGTCGCGGCCGAGCCGGGCCAGCCGGACGGCCTCGACCCGGTCCTCGCCCAGGATCTCGGTGACCACGGTCCCGGTGCGGTACGGCACGCGGTGGCGGCCCATCAGCACGGCGTACCGCAGCGCCTCCAGCCCCTTGGCCGGCACGGACGCGGCGCCGCGCGGGTCGCGCAGCCAGCCGAGCGTGGCGTTGGCCTCGGCGACCGCCGCCACCCTGGCCCCGGCCGCGGCCAGGCCGGTGGCGACCGGCAGCAGGAACGGCCCGGTCCCGGCGACGACCGCCCGGCGGCCCGCGAGCGTGCGCTGCCCCTTGAGCAGGGCCTGCACTCCCCCGGCGGCCATCACGCCGGGCAGGTCCCAGCCGGGGACGGGCAGCTGCCGGTCGTAGCCGCCGGGGCACAGGATCAGCGCGCGGGCGGTCACCGTCGTGCCGGACGCCCCCTCCTCGGGGACGGTGGGCGTCGTGCGCAGCGTGAACGTGCCCGCGCCGTCGCGGGTCGCCAGCCAGACCTGGTGGCCGGGCAGGTAGCGGACCCGTCCGGCGGCGGTCAGGGTGCGCAGCCGGTCGCGCAGCCGGGTGAAGACCGGCCAGTCGTGGTGCCCGGCGGCGTCCTCGGGGCGGGCGTGGCGTTCGTCGTAGTGCCGCCAGTACTGGCCGCCCGGCTGGCGGGCGCCGTCCACGAGGGCCACGTCCAGCCCGGCCTCGGCGGCCTCGACGGCGGCGGCCAGCCCCGCAGGGCCCGCGCCGACCACGGCGACGTCGTGCGTCTCACGCATGACGACCTCCCTGCTCGCCGTCCGCCGGGGCGTCGTCGCCGAGGCGCATGCCGTCGCGCGCCGGGACCAGGCAGGCGCGCAGGTCCGGGACGCCGTCGACGGTGATGAGGCAGTCGAAGCAGACGCCGATGCCGCAGAACAGGCCACGCGGCCGGCCGGCCCCGCGGGTGGTGCGCCAGTCGAGGATGCCGGCCGCGACCAGGGCGGCCCCGACGCTCTGGCCGGGCTCGGCGGGGACGCTCGCGCCACGGAAGGTCATCTGGTGGGTCATCGGGGCCCCTCCTCGGTCGCGGCGGACTCGGTGCCGGGGAAACGGTCGGGGGCGGGGAAGCGGTCGGGGGCGAACGGCTTGAGGTCGAGGTCCGGGGTGCGGCCGGTGAGCGCCTGGGCGACGAGCTTGCCGGTGCCCGCGGACAGTCCGATGCCCGCGCCCTCGTGCCCGCAGGCGTGCCACAACCCGGGCGCGCGCGGGTCGGGCCCGATCACCGGCAGATGGTCCGGGCAGTACGGCCGGAAGCCCAGGTACGTGCGCATGGCCCGGACGTCCCGCAACATCGGGAACAGCGCGATCGCCTTGGCCGCCAGCGCCCCGGCCGCCCGCGGGGAGAACGTGCGGTCGAAGCCGACGCGCTCCCGGGAGGCGCCGATGAGGATCGTGCCGCTGCCGGTGCCCTCCACGACGGGCGAGGTCTGCAGGGCGGCGTCGGAGCTGGCCACGTCCCCGACGTACTCGGCGGCGTAGACCTTGTGGCGGATCGTCCGCGGCGGCATGGGCTGGGTGACCAGCACGAACCCGCGCCTGGGCAGGACGGGCACGTGCACCCCGGCCAGGGCGGCGACGTCGCCGGCCCACGTGCCGGTCGCGTTGAGCACCGCCCCGGCGGGCAGGTCGCCGGCCGTGGTGCGCACGCCGGTCACCCGGCGCCCGTCGCGCAGGAAGCCGGTGACGCCGGTGCCGGTGCGCACCTCGGCGCCGTGCGCGCGGGCCAGCCGCAGCAGGTGGGCGACCACCAGCATGGGCTGGACCTGGGCGTCCTGGGGGTAGAAGGCGGCTCCGGCGAGTCCGGGCGCGAGGTGCGGCTCGTAGTCGCGCAGCTCCTCCGCCGCCACGTCGCGCACCTCGACGCCGTGGCGGCGCTGGTGCTCGCCCAGCTCGCGCAGCGAGGCCAGGCCGGGCCCGGACGCCGCGACGACCAGCCCGCCCTTGGCCTCGAACTCCCACAGCCCGGCGTGCTCGGCCAGGTCCTCGCGCCACACCCGCTGGGAGTAGAGCGCGAGGTCGAGCTCGGGCCCGGCCTCCTTGTCGGACACGAGCAGGTTGCCCTCGCCCGCGCTGGAGGTGCCCCCGGCGATGGCGCCGCGCTCGACGACCACCACGCGCAGCCCGGCCAGCGCGGCGAAGTACGCGCCGGCGGCGCCCACCACGCCGGCGCCGACCACGACGAGGTCGGCGCTCACGGCGTGCCCTTCGCGCCGCCCGCCCGGCGGCTCACAGCAGGAACCCCGCCGGGAAGGGGTCGGTCGGGTCGAGGTGGAACTGCGAGGTGCCGGTGACCCAGGCGCGGCCGGTGATCGAGGGCAGCACGGCGGGCAGCGGGCCGACCGTGGTCTCGCCGAGCAGCCGCCCGGTGAAGCGGGTGCCGATGAAGGACTCGTTGACGAAGTCGTCGCCGAGGGCCAGCTCGCCCCTGGCGTGGAACTGGGCCATGCGGGCGCTGGTGCCGGTGCCGCACGGCGAACGGTCGAACCAGCCGGGGTGGATGGCCATGGCGTGCCTGGACAGCTGCGCCGTCGAGCCGGGGGCGGCCAGGTAGACGTGATGGCAGCCGTTGATGTCGGGCCGCTCGGGGTGGACCGGGCGGTCGTGCTCGTTGACGGCGTCCATGATCGCGAGCCCGGCCGACAGCAGGTCGCCGGCGCGGGCCCGGTCGAAGGGCAGTCCCAGCTCGGCCAGCTCGACGAAGGCGTAGAAGTTGCCGCCGAAGGCCAGGTCGTAGCCGATCTCCCCGAAGCCGGGCACCTCGACCTTGCGGTCCAGCGCGTACGCGAACGAGGGCACGTTCTGGATGGTCACCGAGGTCGCCGCGCCGTCCTCGACCGCCACGGACGCCACCACGAGCCCGGCCGGCGTGTCGAGCCGGATCGTGGTGACCGGCTCGACCACGGGCACCATCCCGGTCTCCACCAGGACGGTCGCCACGCCGATCGTGCCGTGGCCGCACATCGGCAGCAACCCGGAGACCTCGATGAACAGCACGCCGTAGTCGGCGTCGGGCCGGGTGGGCGGCTGGAGGATCGCCCCGCTCATCGCGGCGTGGCCGCGCGGCTCGTACATGAGCAGCGTGCGCACGTCGTCGCTGTTCTCCATGAACCACAGCCGGCGCTCGGCCATGGTCGCCCCCGGGATGGCGCCGACGCCGCCGACGATCACGCGGGTGGGCATGCCCTCGGTGTGGGAGTCGACGGCGTGGAAGGTGCGACGTGATCTCACTTGTAGCCCTTTTCCAGGACGGCCTCGGTGTCGGCGGTGATGCGGGCGACCAGCTCGGGCGCGAGCGGCAGGCGCGGCGGACGGCAGGCGCCGCCCCTGCGCCCGGCCAGGTCCATGGACAGCTTGATCGACTGCACGAACTCGGGCTTGGAGTCCCAGCGCAGCAGCGGGTGCAGGTCGCGGTAGACGCGCAGCGCCTCGGGCAGGTCGGCGGGGTCGCCCGAGGTGGCCAGCCGGTACAGGCGGGTCGTGGACTGCGGGATCATGTTCGGGTACCCGGCGATCCAGCCGACGGCCCCGGCCAGGCCCAGCTCCAGCAGCACGTCGTCGGCCCCGATGAGCAGGTCCAGCTCCGGCGCCAGCTCGGCGATCTCGTACGCCCTGCGCACGTCCCCGGTGAACTCCTTGACGCCGACGATCAGGCCCTCGTGGTACAGCTCGGCCAGCAGGGCGGGGGTCAGGTCGACCTTGGTGTCGAACGGGTTGTTGTAGGCCACGACCGGCAGCCCGGCCTTGGCGACCTCCCGGTAGTGGGCGACGACGGCCTCGCGCGGGGCCCGGTAGGCGTTCGGCGGCAGCAGCAGCACGGACGTGGCCCCCGCCTCGGCGGCCTGCTCGGCCCACCGGCGGGCCTCCATGGAGCCGTACGCGGCCACGCCCGGCATGACGCCGAACCCGGGCGGCGCGGCCTGGACGGCCGTCTCGACGACGCGGGCCCGCTCCTGCGGCGTGAGCGTCTGGTACTCGCCCAGCGAGCCGTTGGGCGTCACACCGTCACAGCCGCCTTCGGCCAGGAAGCGCACGTGCTCGGCGAACCCGTCGTAGTCCACGGAGAGGTCGTCGGCGAAGGGCAGGGCCGTCGCGACGTGGATGCCGCGCCACGGCGTGGCGGAGGTGGTCATGCTGAGGTCTCCTCACATGGGGATATTCGAGAGATTATGCGGTGCAATGTCACAGCGACTACCTACCCGGCGGCCATCCACTTCTCCAGGCCGTCGGCGTCCAGGGGCAGCGCCGCCGACAACACGTCGGCGCCCTGCTCGGTGACCACCAGGTCGTCCTCGATCCGGACGCCGATCCCGCGCAGCTCCGGCGGGACGGTGAGGTCGTGCGGGTGGAAGTACAGGCCGGGCTCCACGGTGAGCGCCATGCCGGGGGCCATGACGGCGTCCTGGTAGGACTCCTGGCTCGCCCTGCCGCAGTCGTGCACGTCCAGGCCGAGGTGGTGGCCGACGCCGCAGACCAGGTAGCGGCGGTGGTGCTGGCCGGCGTCGGACAGCGCCTCGTCCACCGAGACCGCCAGCAGGCCCCAGTCGGCCAGGCCGTGCGCGACGACCTCCATGGCGGCGTGGTGGAAGTCGCTGAAGCGGCGGCCGGGGGCGACGGCGGCGAGCGCGGCCCGGTGGGCCCGTTCGACCAGGTCGTGCACCTGCCGCTGGGCCGGGGTGAAACGGCCGGAGACGGGGAAGGTGCGGGTGACGTCGGCGGTGTAGCAGCTCTCCGCCTCGACGCCGAGGTCGAGCAGGAGCAGCTCGCCGGGGGTGACCGGGCCGTCGCAGCGCACCCAGTGCAGGGTGGGCGCGTGCGGGCCGGAGCCCACGATGGAGGGGTAGCCGGGGCCGTTGCCGTAGGCGCGGGCGTACCGGTCGAAGGTGCCCTGGAGCCACCGCTCGCCGCGCCCGTCCACGGCGGCGGGGATCTCGCGGACGACGGCGGCGAACCCCTCGACGGTGCGGTCCACCGCCTCGCGCAGCTGGCCGAGCTCCCAGTCGTCCTTGTACATGCGCAGCTCGGCGAGGACCCGGGCGGCCTCCTGGTCGTCCGTCACCTCGGTGGTCAGCTCGGCCAGCGGCTTGACCGGGACGCCCAGCGCCTTCGCCCAGTCGTCCAGGCCGGGCGCGGCGCCCACCCACAGCTCGCCGTACCTGGAGTCGGTGAAGAACGCCGGGTCGCCGGGGCCGGCGGGCGGCGGCACGTAGAGGGTGGCCTCGGCGCCCTCCAGCACGACGACGGCGTTCTCGATCTGGCAGCCGGTCAGCCAGACGAAGTCGCTGCCGGCGCGGAAGTCGTAGGCCATGTCGTTGCTGCGGATCGGGGCCTGCCCCGCGGCCAGCACGACTCTCCGGCCGGGCAGCGCCTCGGCCAGCCGCGCCCGGTGGGCGGCGGCGGCCTCGGCCGCGCCGGGCACCACGCGCGGCGTGCGGTCGGGGGTGCCCCAGCCGGTGTTCATGTACGCGGCGAACGCGGGGATCTCGGACAGCCTCGGGGGCCTGCCGTCACGCACCGGGGATCACTCCTTCCATAGGGCTCAGTAATGTGTGGCATTGCACTGAACACTAGAACGACAGGAAGCCGCCGCCAAGAGGTGACCAGAAAAATCCGCATATCGTGACAAAGGCTCGGTTAGTCTGCGGAAGCCACGCGATCATCACGCACACGGAGCCCCCGCGGCGGAACGAGCGCGGCGGGACGAGAGACGGGAAGAACGATGACCTCTTGGATCCTCATCGTCGTCGGCGTGCTGCTGGCCCTGGTGGGCGGGCTCTGGGCGCTCCAGGGACTGGGCGTGGTGGGCGGCAGCGTGATGACCGGCGACACCGCCTGGGCGGTCATCGGGCCGGTGGTCCTGCTGGTGGGCGTCGCCGTCGTGGTGATCGGCCTGCGCCTGCGGCGTTCGCCGTCCCGCTGAGCGCGGCGATCCGGCCCGGGGAAGCATGAAGCCGGCTGCGATCCGGGCGGCCGTCCGCACACGGAGGGTTCTGTCGCAAATGGCCTAGAATCCGACAGATGTCCCCCGCCTCCGCCCGGCTGGCCTGGCTGGACGCCCTGCGGGGGCCCGCCGCGCTGGCCGTCACCGCGCACCACGCGGGCTGGTCCTTCGTCCCCGCCGCGTGGGCGGTCGTGGACCGCAGGATCGACCTCGGCACGTGGGGCGTCTTCGTGTTCTTCCTGGTCAGCGGCTACATCATCCCGGCGTCCCTGGAACGGCGCGGCGACCTGCGCGCCTTCTGGACCGGGCGGGCCTTCCGCCTGCTGCCGCTGCTGCTCGCCGCCCTCGGCCTGGCGTTCCTGCTCGCCTTCGCGGGCCTGGTCCCGCTGGATCCGCGCCTCGGCGAACGTCCCGCGCCGCTGGTCGCGCTCGGCAACCTGACGATGCTGCAGGAGCTGGTCAACCTGCCGCCCGTCATCGGCGTGACCTGGACGCTGTCGTACGAGATGGCCTTCTACCTGATCAGCGTGGCGCTGTTCGCGACCGGCCAGGCCAGCAGGTCGGCGGGGATCGCCGTCACGCTGGCGGCGCTGGCCGTGCCCGCGGGGCTGCTGCTGCCGGGCGCCTCGATCAACGGCGGGGCCGACCTGACCGCCGCGCTGCTCGTCCTCGCGGTCGTGGCGGCTATCGCGGTCACCGCCCTCGGGGACGGCCGGGCCCGTACGGCGGCCGCCGCGGCGGGCGGGCTGCTCGGGCTGGCGCTGGTGGTCCTGGGCAGCCGGGCCGGCACCTGGCAGGGCGTGATCATCCTGGCCGCCATGTTCGCCGGGACCGCGGTGCATCGCGCCGAGCAGGGCGTGATCTCCTGGCGGACCGCCGGGCTCGCCTGCCTGGCGGTGGTGGCCTGCGGCGTCCCCGCCAAGGACGACCCGGGATGGGCGCCCGCGCTCGTGCTCGCGTTCGCGGTGTTCGGGGTGGGGCTGGCGCTGCGCCACAGGGCGTTCCCGCGCGCGCTGACCCGGCTCGGCGTGATCAGCTTCTCCGTCTACCTGCTGCATCCCCTGCTGCTGCGCCTGCTGCCGAACCTGGTGCTGTACTACCTGGTCCTGATCCCGCTGTGCCTGGTGACGTACCAGGTGATCGAGGCCCCGGCCCAGCGGCTCGGCCGCCGGCTGAGCGGGTCGCGCGCCGCCGTCCAGAAGCAGGGACCGACCGTCAGGAAGTAGCGACCGACGCCGCGGGCGGGCACCCCCCAGCCCCCGCCCGCGCGTCCGGTGCCGCGAGCGGGTCCCGCTCGCGGAGGTGGCCGCCGTCGTCAGGCGACCACGAGTGACTGCGCCCTGAACTCCCTTCCGGCCACGATCTCCGAGACGAACCCGTCGGGTCCGACGGGACGGTCGCCGATCAGCGTGACCCGGTGCAGCCTGCGCGGCACGTCGAGGTGGTCGAGGTCGGACGGGGCGAGGTGGGCGGTGGCGCGGTTGTCCCAGAAGGCGACGCTGCCGGGCTGCCAGCGGAACCGCACGGTGTACTCGGGCCGGGTGAGCTGCTCGTACAGCAGGTCGAGGATGCGGCGGCTCTCCACGGCCGACAGGCCCACGATGTGGTCGGTGAAGCCGGGGTTGACGAACAACGCCCGCTCACCGGTCTCCGGATGCACCCGCACCACCGGGTGCACGGAGATCAGCAGGTTGTCGTTGATGCGCTTGACCAGCTTGCCGTCCTCCTCGGCGGCCTGGTAACCGGCCAGGAAGCGGTGTTCGGCGCGCAGGCCGTCCACCAGGTCGCGCAGCGGCGCGGACAGGCCCTCGTAGGCGGCCACCAGGTTCGTCCACTGGGTGTCGCCGCCGAACTCCGGCACGGTCTCGGCCCGCAGGATCGAGGCGGCGGGCGGGTTGACGGCGGCGGTGACGTCGGTGTGCCAGCCGGAGAAGTAGGAGTAGCGCCTGCGCTGGTAGAGCTCGCGGTAGTTGACGCCGTAACGCTTCTCGTACCGGCGCGGGTCGATGGTCAGGATCTGCGGGAACTCCTCGGGCGGCGCGTCCTCGTGCGGGTGGGCGTGGGTCAGCTCGCCGAACTGGCGGGCGAAGGCGATCTGCGCGGCGTGGTCGAGCTCCTGCCCGCGGAAGAACACGACTTTGTACGCGAGCAGCGCCCGGCGGATCTCCTCGACCACGGACGGATCGAGCGGGTGGGCCAGATCGACGCCGGTGATCTCGGCGCCGATGTGCCCGGCGACCCGCCGGACGGTGAGCACGCTGGTGGGTGTCGACATGGTTCGGCCACTCCTCTGAGCTTCGGGGAAGGTCTGGGGGAAGGACGCTCGGGGCGTCCGAGGAGAGCGGGGACCCGGAGGTCACCGCACGGCACAGAGCGCGCTCGCCTGCCGCCGGAGGTCGACGTGGAGGCGGGCCACCAGAAGGCTCTTCACGCCTCTGATCCTGCGCGAAATTTCCCACAAAAGCAATAGGTAATACATGAAAGGCGGTCAGCCCCGGCCGGGGCCGCCGTCCGTCACCGTGACCCGGCCCGAGTACGCCGAGGTGCCGTCCGGGTTGAGCTGGAGGATCGGGATCTCCTTGGTCTGGCGGGCGCCGCCCTCGACGATCCTGATCGGGCCGCTGGCGCCCTCGACCGACACCGTGCCGCTGGTCAGCATGTTCGCCATGTCCTGCGGCGAGGGCACGTCCGGCTCCCGGGCGAACGCCTTGGCCGTCTCCAGGGCCACGAACATGGCGTCGTGGTGCATGATGGCCATGCCGTCGTCGAGGCTCTCGTGCGGGAACATGCGCCGGAAGCTGTCGGGGTCGTCGCCCTCGAACCTGGCCCGGATCGCCGTGAGCACCCCGCCGCCGGGCAGCGCGAGGCTCGCCGGGTGGGCCAGGGCCGTGTAGAAGAGCCGGATCCGGGTGTCCCCCCACATGCCGAGGTCGACCTTGCGGTTCATCTCGCTGGCGTCGTCGCCGGTGATCACGGTGACGCCGGGCCGGACGCACCGCTCGCGCTGGCTGAGCGCCTGCATCAGCGCGGGCAGCTGCTCGCTGCGCCCGGCGTACAGGACGGTGTTCGCGCCGGAGTTGCAGACGCGCTCGGCGATGACGTCGAGCACGGTGCCGGAGAACCTGGTCGAGGAGTCGAAGGACAGCTCCATCACGCGTTCCCGGCCGGCCAGCGAGCCGGTGTAGAACCGGGCGAGGGTCTTGACGTAGCTGTCGGCCGGGTTGAGGTCTTTGATCACGACCGCCTGGAGCCCGGGGTTGACCTTCCTGGCGTGCACCACCCCGGCCTGGGCCTGCTCGCTGTTCAGGGCCGCGACGCGGGCCAGGCCGGGGAAGCCGGTGAGCTCGTCGGAGGTGATGACCGCCGAGACCATCGCGTACCGGCTCGCGCTCAGGCTCGCGACCGTCCTGCGGGTCGCGCCGGTGCTGGCGCCCAGCCCGGTCACGGCCACGATGTGCTCCTGCGCGGTCCGGTCCCGGACGGCCTCGACCGTCGGCTCCCAGTCCTGCGGCCCGTCGCTGGCGACCAGCACCCGCACGTACGGCGGCGAGGACGGCTGCCGGTTGCGCCACACCTGCGCCAGATGGATGCCCTCCAGGCCGTGCCTGATGCTCTCCCGGTTCATGGCGATGTCGGTGAGGGAGCCGGTCATCGGGAACATCGCGACGACGGTCACGTAGTCATCCGGGTGCTCCTTCTCCACCGCGGCGTTCTCGGCGGCGATGCGGCTCATGACCGGGGCCAGGTCGGGGCCGAAGGCGTCGCTGTCGTCGGTGAGCCGCGACGTCCTGACGTAGAGCCCGAGGACGACCACGGCTGCCACGACGAGCGCCCCCGCCAGCGCCCTGCGCAGCAGGACGCGGTTGCGGCGGCCCGCCGCCCACTTCGCGCCGACCTCCGCCGGCGCCGGATCGCCCGCCCCGGCCATGCCGAGGTCACCGTCGTCGCTCATACCTGTCGGCCTCCCGTAACAAGATCGCCGGACTGGTGGCCGACCGCCTGGCCAGGTCCCGCAGCCCGCGCGCGACCTGCTCGGCCCGGCTCCCGGACGGGTCGAGCAGCGGGTCGAGCCAGAACCAGCGGTCCACGACCAGGGCCCTGACCACGACGAGCCAGTCCCCGCGCTCGTGCGGGACGGCGGTCGCCACCAGCGAGTCGTACAGCTCGTCCAGGGGCGTGACCAGCGGCAGCCGGTTGGGGGCGGTGGTCACCTCGTTGAAGCCGGCCAGCCATTCCGGCAGGCGGCTGCGGCCGTCCTCGCGCACGTCGAGCCGGTCGAAGAGCCGGTGCAGGTGATCGGCGACGTGGGTCAGATGGCCTTCGGGGTCGTCCCGGCCGACACGGGCCAGGCGGTGGTGCAGGCTGCGCGGGTTCTCCTCGCCGCCGGGGCCGAGGTGGAAACGTTCCAGGTCCCCGTGCACGTCGTCCCAGCGGCCGGTGACGGCGAGCCGGTGCAGCAGCAGCCGCCGCAGCCACGGGTGGATCACGGTGACCTGGGGGCCGCGCGCGCCCTCGTAGCGGCCGTGCGGGTCCCGCTCCTCCGGACGGCGGTCGAGCCAGAGCAGGTCGGCCAGCTCGTTGCGCAGGTTCGGCGTCCGGCCGGCCCGTTTGAGCAGGGCGCTCTCGGCGTCGTCCACGTTCCTGGCCGCCGCCCAGTCGGTGAGCTCGTCCAGGTGGGCCAGGTGCAGCCGGTCGGGCCAGCGCAGCAGGTCCTCGCGGCACACGACGGCGCGGAAGGCGTCGTCGTCCTGGGCCGTGGCGGCGAGCCTGCCCAGGCGCCGGGTCACGGCCGGATGGCCGCCGGTCAGCTCCCGGACGGCCGAGGCGTAGGCGCGCGACCTGTCGGCCTCCAGCGGCGGCATCAGCACCGGGTACCACCACGGCTGCTCCCGGGCGTCGTAGCCGGCCCGCCAGTCTCGGTAGCTCGCCTCCGCCAGCGTGGGCGGGTGGGCCGCGCCGGGCACGACCGTGCCGGGACGCGCCCACGAGCCGCCCATCGGCAGCCACTCCTTCGACTCCGCCACCACCAGCAGCGGGTCGGCGCCCTTGGCCGGGCCGAGCGCCCTGAGCAGCGCGCGGCCCGCCGCGGTCTCGGCCCCCTCCAGCAGCAGCAGGCAGCTGCGGGCGTGGCGGTGGCTCTTGGACCAGGAGTCGGTGAGGTCGGCGACGAGGGCCCGGCACAGGATCGCCCCGGCGGACCCGGACGGGTCGCCGCCGTGGCCGTCCCGCCGCCTGGCCAGGTCGATCACGTTGCCGTTGGCCATCTGGGCGGCCAGCCACGTCCTGCCCTTGTCGTTGAGCAGCCTGACCACGCGGCGGCGCTGGCCCCGCGCGGCGTACTGGAGCACCGAGGTGAGCGCGGCCAGCGGCTCGGCCCCCGGGATGCGGCCGAGCAGGTCGCGCAGCAGGGACAGGGCGTCGGACAGCCGCTCGGGGTCGCCGCCGTCCACGAGGTCGTCCAGTTCGCCGGCCAGCTCGTTGTCGGAGCGGTCCCGCGGGTCCAGGGCCAGCACGTGCAGCGCGAAGACCACCCGGGGCAGCCGCACGCTGGAGGTCTCCATCAGGTCGTGGGCGATGCGCTCCACGGTCTTGACCACCGGCGCGTCGCGCAGCCCCGGCAGCCGGAAGTCCACCCGCACCCGGGGCGACTCGGGCCTGGTGACGCTCCTCCAGACGCGGGTGAGGCACACCTCGCGGTCGGTGCCGTCGGGGCCGAGCAGCACGATGACCGGGAGCCGGTCGCCGCTCCCGAGCGGGAGGCACTCCTTCGTCACCAGGCGAAGGTGCGCGTCGTTGAACGAATCCGCCATCGCAGCAACCTGCTCGGTCGTCGTCAGCCGGTGCGTGCCCGAGTGAGCATCGCCCCGCGGACGCTCGTTTCCATCATAGAAACGAACATCGGACGACGCGGAAAAATCCGGATGAATCCGGAGCCTCCGGCCGGCGCCGGAGGCTCCGGCCGGGGTCAGGGGTGCGGGCGCTCGTCCACCACCTGCAGCACCTTCCCGGTACGCGGGTGCGTCACCAGCTCGGACGGCCGCACCCATTCGACGGTCAGCGGGTGCACCAGCCCCTCGGCCACGGACTTCGGGTAGAGCGGCTTGGCCGCGTACACGGCGTCCACGAGCCGCTGGGTCAGGCCGGGCGGCGGCTCCTGCGTGCAGGCCAGCCGGAGCAGCAGGCCGTCCTTGCCGTCCCAGCGGCGCTGGACCATCTGCATCGCCGACATCGCCCGGTCCGGGTCGGCGGCGACCAGCACGGCCCGGACGGCCTCGCTGGACATCGCCACCGTCTCCACCCTGGCCCCCTCCGACGTCCTGCCGACCAGCCGGAAGGCCCGGCATTCCGCGTCGGTCCACTCCCCCAGGTCGCCGACCGGGTAGCGGATGACCGGCATCAGCGTCCTGAACAGGTTGGTGACGACCACCCGCCCGCGCACGCCGGGCGTGGTGACCGGGTCGCCGGTCACCTCGTCGAGCAGCTCCACCAGGGTGCGGTCGGGGAACGCCGCGTGCACCCGCACGTCCGCGCCCGCCACGGGGCCGCCGATCAGCCCGGCGTCCACGGAGGCGTAGCCGAGCGAGGCGATCGCCGCGCCGGGGAAGGCCTTGGCGAGCTGCGGACGCAGGTCGTCGAAGAGCAGGTCGCCGGCGAACAGCAGCAGTTCCACGGTGTCCGCGCCGCGCCCCCGCGCGATCACCGCCTCGGCCACCTTGCCGAGCTTCATCGGCGGCCCCGCCAGCACGTGCACGCCGAACAGCTCGATCAGGTCGGCGATGTAGCCGTCCTCGGCGTGGCAGGCGATGGGCAGGCGCACGTTCTCCACGGGGGCGTTGTGCAGGGCGTGCTCGATGTAGAGGAAGCCGCCGTACATCTCGCCGGCGGAGAACAGGTTCGCCACCCGGTGTCCGGGCCGCAGGCCCGCCTGCACCATGCCGGCGCCGAACGCGGTCACCGAGTCGGCGTGCTCCGAGCGCGTCCAGGGGGAGAACTTGGGCGCCCCGGTGGTGCCGCCGGAGGCGTAGACGCCGGCGTCGGTCAGGGGGCCGGTCAGCAGCCTGTTGTCCGGGTAGGTGTTGGCGGCCCAGAAGGCGTTCTGGTCGATGATCGGCAGCGCGGTGAGGTCGTCCACGCCGTCGGGCAGGTCCCGGTAGAGCTCGGCGTAGAACGGCGAGTGCCGGCGGGCGAAGTCGATCAGGTCACGCAGGGACTTGGCGGGCATGTGTCACTCCTTGGTCGTCGATGCTCAGATCCGGCTGTGGGCGAGGCTCGGGACCCGCGCCAGCACCCGTCGGCGGTAGAACCACCAGTTGGTGGCCAGGAAGACGGCGTAGGCGCCGATGAACACCTGGAGTGCGGGCGCGACGGAACCCGTCCCGGCCAGCGAGACGGCGAAGCCGCGGGGGATGAGGAACCCGCCGAACGCGCCGACCGCGGAGGCGATGCCGATGGCCGCCGCGGCCTCGCGCCTGGCCCGCAGCCGCGCGTCCGGAGACCCGTGCCGGGCCTGCGCGGTGAAGATGGCCGGGATCATCCGGTACGTGGACCCGTTCCCCGCCCCCGAGGCGACGAACAGCAGCAGGAACGCGCCCAGGAAGAGCGGGAAGCTGTGCCGGCCGAGCGCGGCGAGCGCGGCCACGGCCCCGGCGGCCATGGCGACGAACGACCACGAGGTGACCTTGGCCCCGCCGTACCGGTCGGCCAGCCAGCCACCGACCGGCCGCGCCAGCGACCCGGCCAGCGGCCCGAGGAAGGCCAGGTACGGCGAGGCGGACTCGGCGAACGCCGACTTGGCAACCAGCGGGAACGCCGCCGAGTAGCCGATGAACGAGCCGAAGGTGCCGATGTACAGGAAGGACATGACCCAGGTGTGCGGACGCAGGAACGCCCTGCCCTGGGTGCCGAAGCCGGTCCTGGCCACGGCCAGGTTGTCCATGAACAGGTACGCGCACAGCGCGGCGGCCACGACGAGCGGCATCCACACCAGCCCGGCGTACGCCAGGCCGCCCGCCGCCACCAGCGGGATCAGCAGTTGCACGACCGCCACGCCCAGGTTCCCGCCGGCCGCGTTCACGCCCAGCGCGAACCCCTTGCGCCGCTCCGGGTAGAAGTAGGAGACGTTGGCCATGGAGGAGGCGAAGTTGCCACCGCCGAGCCCGGCCGTGGCGGCGGCGGCCAGGAACATCCAGTAGGGCCTGGCCGGATCGGTGACCAGCCAGGCCAGCAGCCCCGTCGGCGCCAGGAGCAGCAGGGCGCTGGCCACGTTCCAGTTGCGCCCGCCGAAGGCCGAGACGGCGAAGGTGTAGGGCAGCCGCAGCGTGCTGCCGACCAGGTTCGGCACCGCGACCAGCCAGAAGAGCTGGTCGACGGTGAACGGGAAGCCCGCCTTCGGCAGCAGGACGACGACGGCGCTCCACAGCAGCCACACCGCGAAGCCGAGATGCTCGACGAAGATGGAGAAGATCAGGTTCCTGGTGGCGACGCGGCGTCCGACGGCCGCCCAGAAGCCCGGGTCCTCGGGTTCCCAGTGCTCGATCCAGCGTCCGGTCCGCCGGTTCATGAGGTTCTCCCTTCGTTGGTGGGACGGCCGGCGACCACGACGCCGTGGCCGCGGAACTCGGCGACGACCTCGCCGGCCGGGCGGCGCACGGTGACGTCGTAGACGCCGTGCCGACCGTGTCTTGCCCGTTCCGTGGCCTCGGCCACCAGCACGTCGCCGGCCGCCGCCGGGCGCAGGAACGTCACCTGGGCGCTGTGGGCCAGCATGACCGGGCCGCGGCTGTTGCAGGCGTGGTCGAAGGCGGCGTCGGCGAGCAGGAACAGGTAGCCGCCGTGGGCGACGCCGTGCCCGTTCACCATGTCCTCGGTGACGCGCATGCGCAGCCGGGCCCGGCCGCCGGCGGCCTCCTCCAGCGCGATGCCGAGCGCCCGGCAGGCCGGATCGGGGCCGGCCGCGGGGTCGGTCGCAGGGCCTTTTGCGGGGCCGGGCGCGGGGGCGGTCATGGGGTGGCTCCGAGCCAGGTCCTGGCCATGGCCTGGACGGCCGAGCCGTCGGGGTCGGCGAGCTTGCCGGCCACGTACCGCGACACCCAGGGCCCGGTCGGGATGCGGAAGGGCGGGTCGGCGGCGGTCAGCGCGGCCACGATCACGTCGGCCACCTGCCAGGAGGTCTGGCCGGCGCCCTCCCAGCCGGGGCCGCACACCCAGTCGAGGTAGGCGTCGAAGGCCGGGGCGTACGGGCCGGAGGCGGCCCGGATGGTCTTCCGGTTGATGTCCGGAAAAATCCCGAACCGGGTGTCGGAGACGAAGCCGGGCACCACCACGCTCACCCGTACGCCGTGCGCGGCCGCGACCGGCGCCAGGCTCTCCATGAACCCCTCGACCGCCGCCTTGGCCGCCGCGTACGCCTCGTTGAACGGCTGGCCCACGACGCCGTGCACGCTGCCGACCGTCACCAGACGCCCTCCGGCGGCCCGCAGCAGCGGCATCGCCACCCGGCTGACCTCGATCACCCCGAAGAAGTTGACCTCGAAGTTGGCGCGCAGCGCCTCCGGCGTGGACATCTCCATCGTCGGGTCGAAGTTCGACACGCCCGCGTTGTTGACCAGCGCGTCCAGCCCTCCGTACGTCTCGCGCACGCCCTTCACGCACGCCCGCGCCGAGGCGGGGTCGGTGACGTCGAGGTGGCGGACGTCCAGGGTGACGCCGGCCCGGTCGGCCGCCGCGCGCAGGTCGCCGTCGCGTCCGAGGTCGCGCATGGTGGCCACCACCGTCAGCCCGGCCCGTGCGGCGGTCACCGCGGTGGCCAGCCCGATCCCCGACGAGGTCCCGGTGATCAGCACAGTCGTCATGACGCGCTCCCCGCCAGGTGCGCCCGCGGCTCGGCCCGGTCCATGTGGGCCTGGATCCCCGAGGCGGGCAGGAACGAGAACGCCGCCAGCAGCGTGCCGCCGGCCATGACGGCCTGCGCCGCGCCGAGCACGCCCAGCGCGGGCGTCAGCAGGGTGACCGCCGACCCGCCCGCGAGCGCGGCCAGCGGGATCACCCCCCAGGTCGCCGTGCGGAACGCGGCGTGCATGACGCCCTGGTTCTCGGCGGCCATCCGCGACTGCCGGATCGGCGCGCTGCACACGTTGATGCACGACATGAAGAAGCCGTAGCAGCCGAACGTCACGCCGATCACCGCCGCGGCGGGCAGCGCGGGCGCGGCCAGCACGCCGAGGCCGACCAGGCAGTGCAGCAGCAGCGCCCAGGCCATGGTCCGGCCGAGCCCGAGCCGGTCGCTGATCTTCGGGGCGGCCAGCGCGCCGAGCACCGCGCCGACGGCCGCCGCCGAGATCGCCGCGCCGAACACGCCCACCGAGACGCCGAGCCCCTGGTAGGCCAGCACCGGCAGGACCGTGACGAAGACCGGACCGCCCGAGTTGAGCACCACCGCGGCCAGCACCACCCGGCGCAGCACCGGGTCGGCCCAGTTCAGCCGGAAGCCGAGCATCAGCCGCGAGCGCACCGGCACCCGCTCCCCGGTCGTGACGCCCCACGGCTTCATGGCGCGCAGGCAGGCCGCCGAGACCAGGTAGCTGGCCGCGTCCACGAGCAGCGAGGCGACGCCGAGCAGGTGGTACAGGCCCGCCGCGATCGACGGCCCGGCCACCTCCGACACCGTGCTGCTGCCCTCCAGCCGCGAGTACGCCCGCACCAGCCGGTCCTGCGGCACGGTGGTCGGCACGGCGACGAGGTAGCCGATGTTGAAGAAGATGGTCGCGCCGCTGATCAGCGCCACGCACACGAACAGCACCGGCGTCGAGAGCACCCCGCACCAGTACGCGACCGGGATGACCCCCACCGCCGCCAGCCGGACGAGGTCGCACACGACCATGGTCAGCCGCTTGTCCCACCGGTCCACGAGCACCCCGGCGATCGGCCCGAGCAGCGGGATGCCCAGGTACTGGGCCATGGCCACGACGCCGACCTCCAGCGCGGAGGCGTGCAACACGAAGATCATCAGCGTCGGCACGACGAACACGGTGATCCGGTCGCCGAGCAGGCTCACCGTCTGGCCGCTCCAGTAGAGGCCGAACTCCCGGCCGAGCGACCCCGGCATCCTCACTGCTCCTCCCGCACGACGAAGGAGGAGGTCTTGCCGGTGCGGTCGTTGCCGATCAGCGCGTCGACCGTCCGGACGCGGAAGGAGCCGGGGTCGTGCTGGAAGGCCGTGCTGAGGGTGAAGGTGGCGGCCAGGAGGTCGTGGCGCAGCCGTTCGGGCAGGCCGGGCGGGGTCTCGGGGCCGGTCAGCAGCAGCACGTCCACGCCGGAGACCCGGCCCTGCCGCTCGGTGATCAGGACCTGGGCGCGCAGCACGCCGGGCTCGCGCTCGGCCTGGGCGACGACGTCGTCCACGTGCAGGCCGAGGCCGCGCACCTGGACGACCGAGTCGCGGCGGCCCAGGACGCGCAGCGCCCTGTCGTCCCGGCCGCACGGGCAGGAGACGAGGCGGCCGGCGTCGCCGGTGCGGTAACGCAGCACCGGGTTGAGCATGTCGGGGTTGAGCGTGGTGAAGTCCAGCAGCTCGTCGGCGTCGCTGTGCACGAGCTGGTCGGGCAGCGGGTGGAAGACGTCGGCCGGGCAGTCCGGGGTGTTGGTGGCGGCGACCCAGGTCTCGGTGCTGCCGAACATGCCCCAGCGGCGGGCGTCCGGCGCGACCTCGGCCAGGTCCTCGTCGAGCTGGGGATGCCACGCCTCGCCCAGCCAGAGCACCTTGCGCAGCGCGGGCAGGCGCAGGCCGGCCGCGCGGGCGTGGGCGAACCACAGCCGCAGGACACTGGGCGTGCCGCCGAACGCGGTCACCTTCCGGTCGGCGAAGAAGCCGAGCCAGTCGCCGTACTCCTCCTTGCCGACCGAGCCCAGGGCGATGACCCGGCAGCCGGACAGGTCGGCGAAGGCGGCGGCCAGGAAGTGGGCGCCCCACATGCGGCCGGCGCCCCAGGCGTTGACGAAGACGTCGTCCGGTTCGAGCGGCTGCCAGTGGCGGTGCACGCCGTCCATGTAGAAGCCGGTGGGGGCGTAGCCGACCTTGGGCGCGCCGGTGCTGCCGCCGCTCTGGAAGAGCCAGGTCGCGCCCTGTCCCGCCTTGGGCTCCAGGTGCGCGAGCGCGACGTTGAGGTCGTCCTTGACCAGCGGCGGCAGGACGGCCAGGTCCTCCAGCGTGAGCACCTTCTCGTGGCCCTCGTAGCGCGGCGCGAGCGCGGGCACGCTCCTCAGCCGCTCCAGCGAGCGCCTCGGGACGCGCAGCAGCGGCTCGGCCGCCGCGGACGTCAGCGAGAACGATTCGGTCATGGGGGTCACCAGCTCTCGGGGTCGTGCGGAAGACGGTCTTGCGGAAGGCCGTCGTGCGGGTGGCGGTCTTTGAGGAAGCGGGTGTGGCCGTCGCGGTAGGCCGTCCAGCGGGCGCGGGTGACGTCGCGCTGGAGGGTGCGGGCGGGGTCGCCGAGGTCGGGCGCGATCACGCCGTCGGGCTCCAGCTCGGAGAACCAGTAGCGCTCGCCGTCGTGCAGGAAGTCGACGCAGAAGAACGGGATGGGCAGCCGCTCGTAGAAGTACGCCGTGGCCGCCGCCAGCTCGGGCGGCACGGGCGGGAACTCCATCGTGCCGCCCCTGCTGGCGTTGGCGACCGGCGAGCCCGGCTCCGGGATGCGTTTCATGACCGCGTACGGCTCGCCGTCCACGACGTAGACGCGGTAGTCCACGGTGCCGTCGCCCAGGTAGGGCTGGACGACGAGCGTGGTGTCGCCGCCCTGGGCGAGGCTGGCCAGGCCGCGCAGCTCCTCGGAGTCGCGGGCCAGGTTCACCCCGCCGCCGCCGCACCAGCCGGCCGGCTTGACCAGGGCCGGGTAGGTGAGGCCGGCGATGGCGGCCTCGTACAGGTGCTTGCTGGTGTCCCGGCCGGTGCCGATGCGCAGGGTCGGGATCGGCGGCACGGGCGAGTCGCGCAGCCGCAGGACGGTGGCCAGCTTGTCGTTGGCCACCGGCGACAGGGACGGCGGGAACGGCAGGTAGAAGCCGGCCTCCTCCAGCACGGCGTAGAGGGCGTACTGGTTGAAGACGTCCATGGACTGGTAGGGCAGGGAGTACAGGGCGGTGATGAAGAGGGTGTCCTCGGGGGTGACGGGCTCGTCGTCCACGAAGACGCGGGGCCGGCCGGGCTCCAGGGCGTCCACGGTGACCGAGTCCGGGGAGTTCCTGGTCCAGCGCAGGCCGAGCTCGGCGGCGACCTCCTCGTACAGGTCCCAGAAGAACGGGTGCCACATCGCGGTGGCCCTGGTGGACTCCCGGTCGGGGAAGATCCAGCACAAACGGCGCAACGAGCTCATGACTCTCCCTTCTGGCTCGCCCACCAGCGGCGGCCGGGCTCGGGCAGGGTGTCGATCGGGTCGTAGAAGGGGAAGCGGCGCGCCGGGCCGGGCGGCTCCAGCCCGATCCCGTGGCTCCTGGTCCAGTACGAGACGCCGCGTTCCCGGTCGTAGGCGGCGGCCTGGTGCACCCAGCGTTTGCCGACGTAGGGCACGTCACACACGATCCGGGGCGTGGCGTAGCCGGGCAGGTGGCCCATGATGGCCTCCTGGAGGCGCCGGGCCTGGTGCAGCGGGGTGCGCCAGTGCTCGGCGTTGGGGATCAGGTCGCAGACGTAGAAGTAGTAGGGCAGGATCCCGGCCTCGCCGTGCAGGGCGAAGCACAGGTCGAGCAGGTCGTGCGGGGTGGCGTTCACGCCGCGCATGAGCACGCCCTGGTTGCGCACGTCCCGCACGCCGGCCGCGAGCAGGGCCCCGGCCGCCTCGGCGACCAGCGGCGTCACCGAGCGGGCGTGGTTGGCGTGGGTGTGCACGGCCAGGTTCACCCCGCGGGCCCGCGCGACGGCGGCCACCCGGCCCACGCCCTCGACCACGGCCGGCTGGAGCCAGTGCTGCGGCAGCCCGACCAGCGCCTTGGTGGCCAGCCGAATGTCGCGTACGGACTCCAGCTCCAGCAGCCGCAGCAGGAACGCCTCCAGCCGCGGCCACGGCATGTTCGCCAGGTCGCCGCCGGAGACCACCACGTCGCGGACGGCGGGCGTGCGCTTGAGGTAGTCCAGCATCAGCTCCTGCCGGTCCACCGGCCTGAGCGTGAGCCTGGCCTTGACGACCTGCGGGGTGGAGGTGCCGACCAGGTCCATCCGGGTGCAGTGGCCGCAGTACTGCGGGCACGTGGCCAGCAGCTCGGCCAGCACCTTCGTCGGGTAGCGGTGGGTCAGGCCCTCCACCGCCCACATCTCGGCCTCGTGCAGCGAGTCCCGCTGGGCCCGCGGATGGCTCGGCCAGACCGGGTGCCGGTCGGAGGCGACCGGCAGCAGGTAGCGGCGGACCGGGTTGGCCAGGAACGCCGCCGTGAACGCGGCCGGACCGCCGGGTTCGTCCGGCGCCATGACGTTGAGGAGCTGGGGCGTGACCAGCATGGACATGGTGGCGAACCGGGCCACGTCGGCGGCCAGGTCGGCGAGGAAGGCGTCCTGGAGCAGGTCGCCGGTCACGGCGCGGAGCTGCGCCGCGTTGCGCACGCAGTGGGCGCGCTGCCACTGGGCGTCGCGCCACTGCGCCTCGGTGACCCCGCGCCACCCCGGCAGCCGCCGCCAGTCGGGCTCGGCGAGCGCCCGCCGCGCGTACACGTAGGGGCGGTCGGCGGCCCCGGACCCCGCGGCCCCGGACCCCGCGGCCTCGGACCGGGCGGTCTCGACGTCGGCGGCGGGGCGGCGGGGGTTGTCGTCGTTCGGGCTCATCCGGCGAACAGCGCCGCGTGCCGGGTGCGGAGCTCGCGCTTGAGCACCTTGCCTGTGGGGCCGAGCGGGTAGTCCTGCTCGGTACGCGCCAGGATCACCGCGGCCAGCGTGGCCAGGCCCGCGTCGGCCAGCGCCTTGTTGGCCTTCTCCCTGATCTCCTCGGCGGTGACCGCGGCGGCCTCGGCCTGCGTCCGTACGACGGCGATCGGCACCTGCCCCCCGGGCCCCGGCACGCCGACGACCGAGCAGTCCTGGACGAGGTCCGCGCAGTCGGCGATGAGGACCTCCTCGACGGGCAGGCTGTAGACCGGCCCGGCCGCGGTGTCGATCACGTCCACGGTGCGGTCGAGGTGGTAGAAGTCGCCCTCGGCGTCCCGGCGGGCGACGTCGCCGGTGAGCCAGTAGCCGTTGAGCTCGAAGCTGCCGGTCAGCCTGGCGTCGTTCCAGTAGCCGGGGGTGCGCGACGGGGTGATCACGCCCAGCAGGCCGACCTCGCCGTCGGGCAGCTCCCGGCCGTTCTCGTCGAGCACGGCGGCCTTGATCACCGCGTCCTGCGGCTTGCCCACGCAGCGGTCGGCGCGCGGCGTCTCGGGGGTGGTGACCTGGCCGAACAGCGCCATGCCCATCTCCGAGGAGCCGAGCCCGTCCACGAACTGGGAGCCGGGCAGCGGCTCGCCGGCGGCCTCGCCGCGCGGCAGCAGCCACGACCTGATCAGCCCCGCGGGCCGCTCGCCGAGCTGGACGAGCCGCCGGATGTGCCCGTAGTGGGCGCTGTCCCCGGTGTTGAACCAGGAGTGCACCCGGGCCGCGCCCCTGACGGGCAGCTCGCCGGTGGCCAGCTCGACGAACGTGCGCGGGAACGAGGCCACCATGGTCGGCTGGAACGCCTCCATGACCGGCTCCACCCCGGCCCGCCGCCAGTCCGACATGATCACGGTCGGCAGCCCGAGCAGCACCGCGGTGAGGAAGTAGCTGAGCCCGCCCGCGTGGGTGTGCGGCATGAGCGACATCAGCCGGTCGTACGGCTCCGCCGGGAAACGCACCATCCGCTGCTGTTTGCCGTCCCAGAAGCTGCGGTGTCCGAGGATGGTGGACTTGGGGGTGCCGGTGGTGCCGGAGGAGTGGATGAGCGCCACCACGTCGTCCGGCTCGTGCCGGTACGGGTACTGCTCCGGCAGCCCGCTGGACGCCGCGTCGTGGGCCCGCACCTCGGCCGCCAGGGCGACGAACCGGGGCCGGGCGCGCGGCGTGTTGCGGTAGGCGAGCTGCAGCCGGGTCGTGTCGTCGGCGACCACGCCCACCACGCCGACGTGCTCCAGGTAGCCGGCCATGACGTCGGCCCGCATGGCGTCGTTGACCATCGCCGGGATCGCGCCGAGCGCGGTGAGCGCCAGGAAGTGCAGCAGCGGCTCCAGTCCCTCGGCGACGACGACGCCCACGGGCTCGCCGGGCCGCACGCCGTTGGCGTGGTACCAGGTGGCGTACCGGTCGCGCAGGGCCGCGAGGTCGGTCAGGCTGTGGCCGCGTAACACGACCTGGCCGCGGTGGTCGGTGTGGTGGCTGTGGATGAACGGCACCGACCGGTTGGGGTTGGCCGCCAGCGCGTGGTCGAGGAAGTTGCCCGCGCCGAGGCCGGGCTCGGTCATGAAGCCCTGCCGCACGGCCAGGGGGGCGATCGGGGTCTGGTCAGTCATGGATGTGCCTCCACGTCGCGTCGATCTGCGCGGCCACCCGGTGCCCTGAGCGGATGGCGCCTTCCATCAGGCCGAAGAACTCGGTGCTCGTCTCGGTGCCGGCCCAGTGCACCCGCTGGTGGGGGGTCGTCAGCCGCGGGCCGAGCCGCAGCCAGTCGCCCGGCCCGAACAGCGCCGCGTAGCAGCCCCGGCTGTGCTCGTCGCTCAGCCAGTCGGTCACGTGGCAGGCGTCCGGGGCGGGCAGCCCGGGGAACAGCCGCGCGACCTGGGCCCGCGCCCGCTCGGCCTGCTCGCGCGGGGGCAGCGCGGCGAACGCCTTGGCCTGCGCGCCGGTCACGAACCCGGTCAGCACGCCCGCCGAGCCGTCCGCGGGCGAGTCGTCCACGGTGGACAGCAGGGGACCGTCCGCGCTGACCGACCAGCCCGAAAGGCCCTGCTCGCGCCAGAGCGGCGCGGGGTAGACCAGGTGCACCTTCACCGCGCAGCCGGGCGCCGTACGGGGGCCCGAGCGCGGCGCGGGCAGGCCCGGCCGGAACTCCACGGCGTCGGCCAGCACCGGCGGCACGGCGACCACCACCGCGTCCGCCCTGGTGGCGCCGGTCGCGGTGACGACGTCCACGCCGGTCGCGTCCTGGTGGACCGCGCGCACCGGCTCGCCGAGGAGCACCCGGTCGCCGAGCCGGGCGGCCAGGCGCAGGCACACCTGGTGGGCGCCGCCGTCGATCCGGTCCTCCTGCGCACCGCCCGCGAAGGCGTTCAGGTAGCGCAGCCCGCCGCCCGAGCGCAGGTAGAAGGCCAGATGCAGGACGGACACGTCCGCCGGGTCGGCGGCCATCATCTCGCCGGCGAACAGCGGGAAGAACAGCCGCGCGTCCGGATGCGTCAGGTGCTCGGCGGCCCAGTCCGCCGCCGTGGTGGCGTCCAGGCGGGCGGCGTCCGGCGTCAGCCAGGGCGCGTCGGGGCGGACGGCGGCGGCCAGCTCCTCCAGCGCGTCGAACAGGCCGCCCAGCGCGACCGCCGACAGGGGCGGGAACCGGCCGGTCCCGGCCTCGCCGCCGAGCGCGAACCTGGCCGCGCCGCCCACGGTGGCCGGGGTGGTCTTCAGGTCCAGCTCGGCCAGCAGGGCCGTCAGCGCGGTGTGCCGCTCCCCCAGGTACGCCGCGCCCGCGTCGGCCCAGCCGCCGGGGGCGACCTCGATGCCGCGCGTACGGCCGCCGACGCGGTCCCTGGCCTCGATCACGGTGACCTCGGCGCCGGACGCCGCCAGGTCGGCGGCGGCGGTGAGCCCCGCGAGGCCCGCTCCCACGACGACGACCCTCATGCCAGGCTCGCGATCTTCTTGGCCAGCGCGGCCGGGGTGGGCGCGTCGAGGAAGTCGTCGAAGTCCAGCTCGGCGCCGCAGTCGCGGGCGATCGCGCTGAGGACGCGGGTGGCGAGCAGCGAATCCCCACCCAAGACGAAAAAGTCGGAATCGTCCGTTATTTCGGGGTTTTCCAGTACCCGCCGGAAGATGTCGGAGACGGCGGTGACGTCCACGTGCATGATCTCCTTCAGTTGGTGGTGTAGCGCCGGTGCGAACCGGCGCGGTCGACCTTGCCGCTGGTGGTGTAGGCCAGTTCGGGCACGACGGTGATCCGGCTGGGCACCAGGTGGCCCGGCACCCGGCCCCGCAGGTACTCCCGCACCTCGCCGGCCAGCCCGCCCTCGACGTCCCGGCCGGGCTGCGGGTCCTGGGCGTCCTGGACGGGTTTCGGGTGCTCGACGTCCCGGCGGGGCTGCGGGCGGGGGACGACGTAGGCGGCGAGGGTGGTGTGATCGGCGACCGTGACGCCCGCCACCGCGACCGCGCTCACGCCCGGATGGCCGGCGATGTGCGCCTCGACCTCGGCCGGGTCCACCCGGATGCCCCGGATCTTGAGCTCGTGGTCGAGCCGTCCCTCGTGGACGAGCGCCCCGCCGCCGGTCACGGTGACCCGGTCCCCGGTGCGGAAGAACCGCCCGCCGCCCGCCTCGGGGGTGACGAAGCGCGCGGCGGTCGCCTCCGGCAGGCCCAGGTAGCCCAGCGCCAGTGCCGGCCCGCCGACCAGCAACTCGTCCTCCGCACTCACCCGCTGCTCGACGTGCGCAAGCGCCCACCCGATCGGCACCCGCTCCCCCGCCCCCGGCGCCCGCTCCCCCGCCGTCGAGCCAGGCGGATCCGTCGGCGCCCGCTCACCCGCGACCCCGTCGGTCATCGGGCCGTGCAGGTCGATGGCGTGCGTGATGAGCGTGGTCTCCGTGCATCCGTAGGTGTTGAGCAGGCGGACGCCGCCGGTGTCCAGGGCCCGCCAGTCGGCCAGGCGCGACGGGCTGACGGCCTCGCCTCCGATGATCACCAGCCGGACGCACGGAGGCAGCGCGGCCTCTTCGTCGGCCAGGTGCCGTACCAGCTCGTGCCAGAACGCCGTGGGCAGGTCCAGCACGCTGATCCGCTCGTCGGCGACCGCGCGCAACATCCGGCGGAACGAGCCCGAGTGCGCGCCGTCGTGGAAGACCAGCGCCGCCCCGCCGGTCAGGGCGGGCAGGATCTCCTCCAGACAGGTGTCCCAGTTCAGCGAGGCGAACTGGAGCACCCGGTCGGCCGGGGTGATGCCGAACAGCTCGCGCAGTGCCCCCGTCACGACGGAGATCGCCCGCCTGGGCGTCACCACGGGCTTGGGCGCACCGGTCGAACCGGAGGTGAACAGGACGTACGCGGGCGCGTCCCCCGCGACGACCGGCGGCTCACCCGCCGCGCCGCCGTCGAGGCCGCCGCCGGGGTCGCCGCCGGAGTGGTCGGGGTCGTCGTCAGAGCTGCCGCCGAAGTCGCCGTGATCGGGCGGCTCGATCACCTGTACGCCGTCCGGGGCCCATGCGTCCGGCCCGGACGCGACCAGCGTGCGGCAGCCGGCCGCCGCCAGCATCGCCTGCCGGCGGGCCCGCGGGTGCGCCGGGTCGACGGGCACGTACGCGCCGCCCGCCGCCAGCGTGCCGAGCAGCGCGGCCACGGTCCCCGGCGTGCGGGACGTCAGCACGCCCACCGCCCCGGGACCGGGCCCGAGCCGCCGGGCAATGGCGCGGACCCAGACGGCCAGCTCGGCGTAGGTGACGGTGCGACCGTCGTGGACCAGGGCCGGACGGCCCGGATGGAGCCCGGCCGTGCGGGCGAACTCCTGGAGAACGTCGTGGTGCGGTTCGGACAACGCTGCCTCTTCCCCGGGGCGACGCGACGGGGCCGGCCGCGCGTCGGCGCGTCTGTCAGCCCGTGTCAAGCGAATGTGGAGCGAACCCAAGCGAGATCGCGTTCAGAGTGCAGCAGGGCGCTGCACGGGGGCTTGATGGCGTCAGGATTTCGGCTGTACTGCCTGTCATGTCTCCTGTATGGCGGCCTGCGACGTGGCAAAGGGGAAATGCGATATGTCAGACGAAACAGCACGGGCGGGTCTGGCGGACGTACTGAAGATCGGGCTCCTGGGGGCGGTGCGCGCCTGGCGGGGGCGCCAGGAGATCCCGCTCGGGCCGCCCCGGCAGCGCGCGGCGCTGGCCCTGCTCGCGCTGGACGCGGGCCGGCTCGTCTCGGTGAACCGGCTGATCGAGGGCCTGTGGGGCGAACGGCCTCCGGCCGGGGCGCGCAACCTGGTGCAGGGGTACGTCTCCCGGCTGCGTCCCCTCCTGGCCGCGGCCGGCGTCACCATCGCCTACCGCCCGCGCGGCTACCAGCTCGGCCTGGACCCCGGGCAGGTGGACGTGCACGAGTTCCGGACGGCGGTCACCCGGGCGCGCGCCGGCGAGACGGCCGAACGGCAGGCCACCGGGCTGCGCCGCGCCCTGACCCTGTGGCGCGGCGAGCCGCTGACCGGCGTCTCCGGCGGCGAGCTGCTGGACCGGCTGCGCGACGCGCTCGCCGAGGAACGCCTCGGCGCCGTCGAGGAGTGCCTGGACGCCGAGGTCCGGGCGGGCCGGGCGGCCGTGCTGGTGCCGGAGCTGATCGCGCTGGTCGCCGAGCACCCGTTCCGCGAGGGGCTGGTCGGCCTGCTCATGCTGGCGCTGTGCCGGGCCGGCCGCCGCGTGGACGCGCTGGAGCGGTACGAGCGCACCCGCCGCCGCCTCACCGAGGAGCTGGGCCTCGACCCCGGCCCCGAGCTGCGGCAACTGCACCAGCGCATCCTGCGCGGGAACGTTCCGCCGATCAGGCCGGCCGATTCCCGGGAAACGGTGACGCCCGCGCAACTGCCGCCCGGCCCCGGCCAGTTCACCGGCCGGACCGCCCAGCTCCGGCTGCTCGACCTGCTCACGCCCGGCGGCGACCCACCCACGAAAGACGGCGCCTCGCCCGCGAAGGACAGCGCCCCGCCCGTGACCGGCGGCAACGCGCTCGCGAGCGGCGACGACCCGCTCGCGACGGGCGGCGACCCGCTCGCGACCGGCCGCGACGCGCTCGCGGGCGGCGGCGACCCGGCCGCCGGCGGTACGGCGATCTCGGTGCTGACCGGCGCGGGCGGGTCCGGCAAGACGGCCCTGGCCCTGCACTGGGCCCACCGCAACCGCCACCGCTTCCCCGACGGCCAGCTCTACGTGGACCTGCGCGGCCACTCGGCCGAGCGGCCGCTGCTGCCGATCGAGGCGCTCGGCCGGTTCCTGCGCGGGCTGGGCCTGCCCGCCGAGCGCGTGCCCGGCACGGTGGAGGAGGCCAGCGCGGCCTACCGCAGCCTGCTGGCCGACCGGCGGGTGCTGGTGGTGCTGGACAACGCCGGCAGCGAGGAGCAGGTCCGCCCGCTGCTGCCGGGCGGACGCCGCTGCGCCACCGTGATCACCAGCAGGGACCGCCTGGACGGCCTGGTCGCCCGGGACGGCGCGATCCCCGTCCCGCTCGGCGTGTTGTCCACCGGCGAGGCGGTCACGCTGTTCGGCGGGATCCTCGGCGGCGAACGGCTGGCCGCCGAGCGGGACGCGGCGCTCGACCTGGCCAGGGCGTGCGGCCGGCTGCCGCTGGCGCTGCGCATCGCCGCCGCGGGCATCCTCGGCCGGCCGGGCGGGGACGCCGTCGGCGGCATCGCCGGTCAGGTGCGCCGGCTCACCGGCACCCGATTATCGGCTTTGGCGGTCACCGGAGATCCGCACGCGGCCGTGCGCGGCGCGTTCGACCTGTCCTATCACCGCCTGGATCCGGCGGCGCGGCGGCTGTTCCGGCTGCTGGCGCTCGTCCCCGGGCCCACGTTCACCGCGGGGGCGGCCGGGGCGCTGGCCGGGACCGTGTCCGCGGAGGCCGACCGGCTGCTGTCCGGGCTCGCCGCCGCGCACCTGGTCGAGGAGCCGGAGCCGGGCCGCTACACCTTCCACGACCTGATGCGGGAGTACGCCCGCGAACGCGTGCTGGCCGAGGAGTCCGCGCCGGGACGGGCCCGCGCCCTGGACGCGCTGATGGCCTGGTACCTGCGGATGGTCCGGGAGGCCGGCGACGTCGCCTACCCCCACCTGCTGCGCGCCCCCGCCGACGGCTCCGGCCGCCCGGCCGCCTTTCCCGCCGCCGCCGCCGCGCTGGCCTGGCTGGACGCCGAACGCGCCAACCTCGTCGCCGCCGTACGGAACGCCCCCGACCACCCGTACGCCTGGCGGCTCATCGACGCCATGAACGGCTACCTCGACCTGACCGGCGGCCAGCCCGGCTGGACGGACGTGCTGCGGGACGCCCGGCAGGCCGCCCGCGCGGCCGGCGACCACCTGGGCCAGGCGGCCGTCGGGCACTGCCTGGCCGCCACCCGCTGGCGGGCGGCCGAGCTGACCGAGGCGGTCGCGGAGCTGCGCGGGGCGTTCACGGCGGCCGAGCTGGCGGGCTGGCCGGAGGGGAAGCTCGCGGCGCTGGCCGCGCTCGGCGTGGTCCACCTCCAGCAGGGCAGGCTCGGCGCGGCCCGGCGGCTGCTGGCCCTGGCCGTGGACGGCTCGCGGCGCTCCTCGCGGGTGGGGGCCGCGCCGCTCGTCGACCTCGGGCTGGCGCTGACCCAGATGGGCCGACTCGACGCCGCCGAGGAGCGCCTGAGCGAGGCGGTGTCGCTCTGCCGCGACCGCGGGCTGCCGGCGACCGAGGCCGCCGCGCTGGCCAGCCTCGGCAACGTGCTCCGGCTGACCGGCCGGCTGGGCGAGGCCGTCCGGTGCCTGACGGCGGCGCGCGGGCTCGGCGCCGCGATCGGCGAACGGTCCCAGGCCGACCTGTGCAGGGAACTGGCCGACGTGCACCTGGACGCGGGCCGGCGGGCCGACGCGCTCGGCTACGCCGAGGAGGCGCTGCGGCGGGCGCTGGCGGTCGGCGATCCCAAGCTGGAGCTGGACGCCCTGCTCGGGCTCGGCCGGATCCGCTGCCAGACCGATCCCGGGGCCGCCGTCGGGCAGCTGAGCGCCGCGCTGGAGCGGGCCCGCGGCATCGGCGCCGCCGTGGGCCAGGCGGACGCGCTCGTGGGGCTGGCCGTGGCGCGTACCCGTCTGGACGAGCACGCGACCGCCATGCGCGACACGCTGGCGGGGCTGGCGCTGGCCAGGAAGGCGGGCGCGGTGCTGGTGCAGGGCGCGGCGCTGGCGGCGGGCGCGGAGGCGGCGCTGGCGGCCGGCGACCCGGGCCTGGCCATCTCCTACGCCGCCCGCGCGGCCCGCGTCCACGCCGGCAGCGGCTACAAGCTGGGCGAGGCGCGGGCCCTTCTGACGCTGGGACGCGCCCACCGCCGCACCGGCGACGAGCCGGCCGCCGAACGGTTCCGGGAACGGGCCGGCGACCTGTTCACCGCGGTCCTGGATCCGCCGCCGGCCCGGCCCGCCGAGGTGGCCGCGGGCCGATGACCGGCCCCGCCGCAGGCTCGCCGGGATCGGCCTCGGCGGGATCAGTGGAGGACGCCGTGCTCCGCGGCCCAGGCGGCGACCTGCGTGCGCGAGCCGAAGTTGAGCTTGAGCAGGATGTTGGCGACGTGCCGGGCGGCCGTGGCCGGGCTGATGAACAGCTCCTCGCCGATGGCCCGGTTGGACAGCCCCCGGCTGATCAGCACGACGATCTCCCGCTCGCGCGGCGTGAGCACCGACGCCGGGCCCGACGCAGCCCCCGCGCCACTGCCCGCCGCGGGCCGCGGCGCGCCCTGGGCCGGCCGCTCGCCCCGCAGGCCGTAGCGCAGGGCCTCCTCCTCCGTCATGCCGCCGCCCATCGTCCACCAGAGCTGGACCTGCCCCTCGCCGGCCTCCGCGCGGGCGCGGGCGAGCAGCGGCTCGGGCGTGGCGGACGTCCAGACGGGCAGCCCGAGCCGCTCCTCCATGGCCTTGGCCGCGGCCCAGAGGCGTACGGCGGTCTCCAGGTCGTGCTGCTTCTCGGCCAGGACGGCCAGCGCGACCAGCGCGGAGATGATCGGCAGGCGCTGCCCCATGGACCGGCTCAGCGTCACGCACCTGGCCAGCCGCGCCCTGGCCCGCTCCGCGTCGCCCTGGCGGGCCAGGACCGCGCCGAGCAGGCCGAGACTGGTGGCGAGGACGGGCTTGGCCGCCATCTCCTCGGCCAGCTCGGCGCACTCCTCCAGGTGGCGGCGGGCGCTGTCGAGGTCGCCGAGGAAGTCGGCGAAGCGGCCCAGCTCCAGGTGGGCCCGGGTGACCCCCCACAGGTGGCCGAAGCGGGAGTAGACCTCGATGGCCTCCTCGCCCCTGGTCAGCGACTCGCGCCGGAGGCCCTGGAAGGCGGCCACCCCGGACAGCAGCAGCCGCGCCGACGCCTCGATCAGGCCGTTGCCGACGCGCAGGGCCAGTTGCAGGGCCTCCTCGCCGCGCTCGGCGGCCAGCGCGAGATCGCCTTTGGTGCCTTCGTACATGCCGGCGATCACGAGGGTGAAGGCCAGCATGAAGTCGTCGCCGGTCGCCCGGCGCAGCTCAAGGGCGCGGGCGGCCGACTCGCCGCAGGCGGCGGCGTCCTGCTGCTCGTAGGCCAGGTTGGCGTGGTGGAGCAGGGCCTCGGCGGACAGGTCGCGGAGCGGGCGGGCGGCGGGCAGCGCGAGCAGGCTCTCGTACCAGCGGCGGCCCTCGGTCAGCTCGCCGAACCCGGCCCACAGCGGCATGTAGCCGCACGCGAGCCGCAGACCGGGCTCGGCCAGGCCGGACCGGACGGCCCAGGACAGGGCCTCGCGGGCGTTGCCCAGCAGGTCCTGGAGCGCGAGCAGCCGGGCGTAGCGCTGCGGCCAGGTCAGGCCGGGCGTGGCCCACACGTCGCGGCCGTGGTGGTGGGCGAGGTCGGCCAGGCCGTGGAGCAGCCGGTCGCGCAGCTGCCGGGTCTCGCCGGCCGACTCCAGCTTCCCGGCGGCGAACTGGCGGGCCGACTCCAGCAGCCGGTAGCACGAGCTGCCCTGGTCGAACAGCACGAGCGACTTGTCGACCAGGCCGCTGAGCACGTCGAGGACCTGGGCGGCGGCCAGGCTCGGCCCCGCGCAGACGGACTCGGCCAGGTCGAGGGTGAACGGCCCGCTGAACACCGCGAGCCGCCGGAAGAGCACCTGCTCCTGCGGGGAGAGCAGGTCGTGGCTCCATTCGAGGGTGGCCAGCAGGGTGCGCTGCCGGGCCGGCGCGGTGCGGCCGCTCGCCGTCAGCAGCTGGAACCGGTCGTTGACCCGGGCCGAGATCTGGCCGGGCGACATCGCGGCGGTCCTGGCCGCGGCCAGCTCCAGGGCCAGCGGCAGGCCGTCGAGGGCGTGGCAGAGCCGGGCGATGTCGCCGGCGTTGGCGCCGGTGACCGCGAGCCCCGACCCGGCCGACCGCGCCCGGTCGAGGAAGAGCTGCACGGACTCGACCCGCTCGACCTCCTCGGCCGCCTCCGCCGGGCCGGGCAGCGCCAGCGGCGGCACCCGCCACACCAGCTCGCCGGGGATCTTCAGCGGCTCCCGGCTGGTCACCAGCAGCCGCAGGTCCTCGCAGGAGGTCAGCAGCCGCTCGGCCAGCTCGGCGCACGCCTCGACCAGGTGCTCGCAGTTGTCCAGGACGAGCAGCGGCTTCTTGCCGCGCAGGAAGTCGACCAGCGTGTCGAGCAGCGGCCGCACGCCCTCCTCGTGCACGCCCAGCACCTTGGTGATCTCGTGGACCAGCAGGTCGGCCCTGGTCAGCCTGGACAGCTCGGCCAGCCAGACCCCGTCGGGGAAGGACGGGACCAGCCGGGCGGCGATCTGCAGCGCGCACCGGGTCTTGCCGGTGCCTCCGACGCCGCTGAGCGTCAGCAGCCTGACCTCACCGACCAGCCCGCACAACTCCTCCAGATCCCGTTCCCGCCCGATGAACCTGTCGGGCTCGGCGGGAAGGTTGTGTCTGAGCAACGTCACCATGATCCTCATGTGTCTGGACCCCAGGATTGGCACCCAGTGTGACACCGCCCTCACGAGCTGTCAGAGGTTTGCCCCAAGCGCGGGACCGGCGGCGCGGACCGGGACGACCCGCAGCCGCGCGTCGATCAGCAGGGTGACGTCGTGCTCGGTGATGATCCGGCGGCACTCGGCGGGGTCGGGCTCGTGCGCCGCGACCAGCCGCGCGCCCGCCCCGAGCACCATGTCGTAGGCCCGCAGGTCGGCCCCGGCGACCAGGACGACGTCGGCGGCGCCCACCTTGCGGGCGGTGGTGAGCCGGGCGGTGGGCTCGATCGGGCCGTCGGCGCCGAGCAGGCTGTCGAAGCCGGCCGTGCCGGGGACGCCGGTGAAGGAGTAGACCTGCCGGATGTCGGCCTCCTGGGCGATGGCGTCGGCGTCGTCCCGGTCGGTGATCATGATGCGGGCGCCGGTGGCGGCCGGTCCGCCGGGGATGGACACCACCACGCCGCCCGCGGCGAGCACGGCGTACCCGGCGACGGGCAGATGGCAACCGCCGCGCAGCAGCACGACCACCGGGTCGCCGGGGCGCAGGCCGCGCCGCCGCAGGCCCTGGGCGGCCTGGCGGGCGCGGACGGCGAGCGTGCCGTACGTGAGCGTGGCGCCGCTCGCGGCCTCGGCGACCGCCACCCGCGGGCCGAGAGCGGCCGCCCGCAGCAGGACCGTCTCCGTCCAACCAGTCATGGCCCCCAGGCTAGGAAGCCGGGCGGCCGGGCGGCATGGTCCAGAGTGTGTAACCGGGTGTGTAATCCGGCCGCGCCATACCCGATTCCGCATGGCTTGAGCCCGCGCGGGGGCGGCGCGCGTACCTCCTGACGGCAGATCCCGGTTCCGGTTTCGGAGGTACGTCATGCACCGCAGAGTCGCCCTGCTCGCCGTCGTCGCGCTCGCCGTGGCGGGCGCGCCGGTCCCCGCGCAGGCCGGGACCGCCCTGGACCGCGGCCCCGTGGGCTGGTCGGGGGCCGGTTCGTCGTCGCAGCGCAGGACCGTCATGGAGTACTGGACGCCGGAGCGCATGCGGGCGGCCAGGCCGCTCTCCGCGCCCACGCCGCGCCGCGGGACGTCCTCCGGCGGGCCGACGCAGGGCACGCCCTGGGCCACGCGCGGCGTCGCGGGCAGCCGCCGGATCACGACGTCCTCCTGGACCGGCTCCCGGACCGGCGCGGCGGCCTCCTCGCTCGCCGGGAGCACGGCGGCGGCGGCCCGCCGGGCGGCGCCCGCGCAGGACAGTCCGGGCCAGGCGTGGGCGGACGGGGGCGGCGTCGCCCGCACGGTCGGCCGGGTCTTCTTCACCACCGCCGAGGGGCGTACGGCCTCCTGCTCGGGCACCGCGGTGACCAGCGCCAACCAGAGCGTCGTGATGACCGCGGGCCACTGCGTCAAGATGAACGGCGCCGCCCACCGCAACTGGGTGTTCGTCCCCGGCTTCGACGACGGCCGCCGCCCGTTCGGCACGTGGGTGGCCACCCGGCTGCTGACCACCCAGCAGTGGAACACCAACGAGGACATCAACTTCGACGTCGCCGCCGCCGTGGTCGCGCCCTTACAGGGACGCACGCTCACCGACGTCGTCGGCGGCCAGGGGGTGGCCTTCAACCAGCCCACCGGACGGCAGATGTTCTCCTTCGGCTACCCGGCCGCCGCCCCCTTCGACGGCTCCGACCTGGTGTTCTGCAGCGGACGGGTGTTCAAGGACCCGGTCAGGACCCGCGACCAGGGGCTGCGCTGCGCGATGACCGGCGGGTCGAGCGGCGGACCGTGGTTCGAGGGGTTCGACACCTCCAGCGGCCTCGGCTGGCTGAACTCCGTCAACAGCTTCAAGTACGACTTCGCCCCCGACTTCATGTTCGGCCCCTTCTTCGGCAACGAGGCCATGGCCGTCTACCAGGCCGCACAACGCTCCGGCGCCGCCTGACCACCGCCGGCGTCCACTGATTGATCTGTTTTGGGCCCCCCGGCCGGTATTCCGGCCGCACGGCGGACGCTCTGACCCGGCGCACGAACGCCACCACGCCGTCAGGCGACCCACGGGGGACCACGTTGACCCAGACCAGTGCCGACGCCCATGCCGCCTCCCGCCTCCGGCCGGCGGCGGTGCTGCGGCTGCTGGCGGGGCGGGGCGCGTTCCGGGCCGGTACGCAGGTCGCCGCGGCGGCGCCGGCGGCCGTGTGGGACGGGGCGACGTTCGGCCACTACGCCACCGCGCTCGGGCTGTGCGGATGGCTGCTCCTGGTCGCGGACGCGCCGGAGAAGGCCGCGCTGAAGACGCTGGCGCGGGTCAGGCGGACCGGCCCTGCGGTGGCCAGGCTGACGGTGGCCATGTCCGCCGCGCCGGTCGCGGTGCTGCTGGCGGTGCTCGTTCCCGTGGCGGTGATCGCGCCGCTGTCGACGGCGGCCCTCTGTCTCGCGGCCGGGGCGTGGTCGGCCTGCACGGGCCTGCTGATGACGGTCTCCGGGCTGCACCGCGTACGCGGCCGGCCCGTGCTGGACACGATGGCCTTCGTGGCCAGCGGCGGCGTGGTGCTCGCCGTCACCGCCGCCACCCTGTGGACCGGCTGGCCGCCGCAGACGCACCTGCTGCTCGTCCTGGCCGGGACGGTCGCGGTGACCTGCGGGGCGCTGGCGGCGCTCCCCCGCGACTGGCTGCGCCCGCCTGCCGGTCATGGGCGGCGGGCGTTGCTGCGTCCCCTGTCGCGGGCCGCCTGGCTGCTGGGGGCGGCCGACCTGTGCGACGCGCTCTGCTTCGCGGTCGTGTACCTGGTGCTCGGCGCCTCGGGGCGGGCGGGGCAGAGCGGCGTGCTGTATCTCGCGCTGCTGCCGGCGGTCGCGGTCTGCCAGCTCGTCATCTACCTGCTGCGGGTCGCGCAGCCGGCGACCTCGCGGCGGCTGCGCGGGCTCGCCGGACGGGCCGGGCGTGCGCGGGCGGCACATCTCCTGGGCCGGGCCGGGTGGGCGGGAGGCGCCGTCGCCGTCGCCTGCGCGGCCCTGCTCCGGTGGGCTCCGGACGGGCTCGCGGCGTCGCCGGTGGTCCTGGCCGGGCTGGTCCTCGTCGTGCCGGCGCTGTTCCTGACCGTGATGTACGCGGCCTACCTGGTGGAGAACACGAACAACGACGTGCTCGCCGTGACGTCGGCGGGCGCGTTCGCCGGGCTGGTGGCCACCGCCTCGCTGGCGGTCGTCGTCGTGCCGTGGTCGGGGGCGGCCGGGGGCCTGGTGGCGCTGGCCCTCGGGGTGCCCGTGAAGGCCCATGTGATGCGCCGGATGCTGATCTCGCGGAACTCGGAGTGACGACATGTACGTGATGGGCATCTCCCGGGCGCACGACTCCGCGGCGGCGCTGGTGCGCGACGGCGAGATCGTGGCGTTCGCCGAGGAGGAGCGGCTCACCCGCGTCCGGCACGACGGCCGGTTCCCCCGCCGGGCGGTCGCCTACTGCCTGGAACAGGCGGGGATCGGGCTGGACGAGGTGGACCACGTGGCCTTCCACGGGCAGCGGACGGGCTCCCCGCCCGGCTGGGAGGTCAGGGAGGCCGCCGGGCACACCGGCCCGGCCGGGTTCGGGGTGCACCAGGTGGAACACCACCGCGCGTACGCGGCCGGCGCCTTCCACGTGAGCCCGTTCGACTCCGCCGCCGTGCTCACGATGGACGGGACCGGCACCTGCCTGGCCGTCGCCGACGGGGACCGGATCAGGCACCTGCGGCACGTCGGTCAGCCCCACTCGCTGGGCGCCCTGTACGCGGCGGTCACCGGCTACCTCGGCTTCCGTCCCGGCCTGGACGAGGACAAGGTGATGGCGCTGGCGGCCTACGGCGGCGACACCTACGTCCAGCCCTTCGCCGACCTGCTGCGCCTGACCCCGTACGGCGGCCACGAGCTGGACCTGAGCTGGTTCGAGCCGCACGCGGGCGGCGGGCGGCACACCGTCTCGGCGAGGTTCCTCGACGCCTTCGGCCCGCCGCCCCCGCCCGCCGGGAAGATGCTCACCCAGCACGCCGTGGACGTCGCCTTCGCGCTCCAGGCCACCCTTGAGCGGGCCGGGCTGCACCTGGCCCGATGGCTGCGCGAGACGACCGGGGCGACCCGGCTCGCGGTGGCCGGCGAGACCGCGATGAACCCCATGCTGAACGGCCGCCTGCTGGCCGAGTCCGGCTTCGAGGAGCTGTTCGCCCAGCCCGCCGCCGCCTCGCTCGGCGCGGCGCTGGAGGTGAGCGTCGGCCGGTACGGCCGGCCCCGCCCGGCGGGCGGTCACGTGTTCGCCGGGCCCGGCTTCACCGAGGAGCGCATGGAGAAGGCGCTGCGCGACGCGGGCGTGGACTACCGGCGGCCGGACGACATCGCCGGGCACGCCGCCGCCCGCATCGCCGACGGCCTGATCGTGGGCTGGTTCCAGGGCCGGACGGAGTGCGGGCCGCGCGGCCTGGGCAACCGCTCGCTGCTGGCCGACCCGCGCGACCCCACGTCCGCCGCGCGCATGAACGAACGGGTCAGGCGCCGGGAGCCGTTCCTGCCGCTCGCGCCGTCGTGCCTGGCCGAGCGGTCCGCGGACTACTTCGCCGGGGGGCATCCCTCGCCGGTCATGCTGCTCGGGTTCGACGTGCTGGACCACCGCCGCGGCGAGGTGCCCGCGATCACGCACGTGGACGGCAGCGCCCGCGTGCAGACGGTGAGCCGGGCCGCCAACCCGCTCTTCCACTCCCTGATCACCCGCTTCGAGGCGCTGACCGGCGTGCCGATGCTGGCCGGCGCCTCCTTCCGGGACGACGACGAGCCGATCGTGTGCACGCCCGAGGACGCCGTCGCCTGCTATCTCAGGACCGGCGCGGACGCGCTGGCCCTCGGCCCGTTCTGGGCCCGCAAACGCCGGACGGACGACCGGGCCGGCCGGGAGGCGGACCGATGAGCGGCGCGAGGTCCCTGCGGCCGCACCCGCCCCGGCCCGTCCTGTGGCGGGTGCTGACCGCAGGGCGGGCGGGCGATGTACAGCGTTGAGGTGGCGGCCTCCATCGGCGAGGTCGGGGCCGGGGAGTGGGACGCGCTCGCCGACGGCGTGCCGTTCGTGCGGCATCACTGGCTGGCCCTGGCCGAACGCGTCCTGTCCGGGCACCGGCCGCGCTACCTGCTGGTCCGCAAGGACGGCGGGCTCGTGGCCGCGGCGGTGTGCGCGCTGGAGCACCGGCTGCACAACCCGGTGCTGGAGTCCCGGTTCGGGCGGCTGACCAGGAGGTGGCCGTTCCTCCAGGTCCAGGCGCCGATGACGGCGACGTCCGGGCTGCTGGGCGGTGAGGGGCCGCAGCGGCGGGTGCTGCTGCGGGCGGTGCGGTCGCTGGTCAGGCGCGAGCGGCTGCTGTTCTGCGTCGTCGACCACCTGCCGTACGCCGCCGGGCAGCCGGGCTACAGCCGCCTGGGCTGGTTGCCGGAGACGCTGCTGGACCTGACGTGGCCGTCGTACGAGGCGTACCTGGACCATCTGCCACGCAAGAGGCGGGCCGAGATCCGGCGCACGCAGCGCCGGGCCGCGCGGGAGGGCATCGAGGTCCGGCCGCTGACGGCCGGGCCGGGCGGGGAGCCGGACCGGCTGCTGGACCGGCTGGGCCCGATGGTGGCCGCGGTGGACCTCCGCCACGGGCCGCACGTCTTCTACCGGCCGGGCCTGTTCACCGAGGCCGCCGGCGCCCTGGGCGCGGACCTGACCGTCCTGGCCGCCCGCCGCGACGGCGCGCCGGCCGGCTGCGTCGCCCTGCTGCGCGACGGCGACGAGCTGGTCGCCCGGTGGATCGGACGCGACTACGCCCTCACCGAGGGCACCGCCGTCTACCACGCGCTGCTCACGGCGTGCGTACGGGCCGCCGTCGGCTCGGGCGCGCGCAGGCTGCGGCTCGGCGGCGCGGCGTACGAGACGAAGAAGCAGTTCGGGGTGCGGCTGGAGCCGCGCAGCCGGTTGTTCGCCGCCCGCAGCGCGATGGTCACCCGGCTCGTCGGCGGGCTGGGCCACCGCCTCGACCCGCCGCAGCTCCCGTCCCCGCCATCCAGCACGTGACCCGGGAAGGACGAGGGCCGGTGCGCGCCGCCGTTCAGCGCTCGCGGCGCTCCGGGGGGAGCTCGCCCGCGAAGACGCGTAGCTGGAGGGCCAGCGTGGCGTAGTAGCCGACCAGGGTGGTCAGCTCGAACAGGCCGCGCTCGCCGAGCGCCGCCGTGACCGCCCGGTAGTCCTCCTCGGCCAGCGTCCCCGTCCGGGTCAGCTCGCGGGCGGCGAGGACGGCGGCGCGTTCGGCCGGGTCGGCCAGGCCGGGCGGACGTCCCTCGCGCACCGCGGTCAGCTCGGTCTCGGTCAGGCCGCAGGACCGGCCCACCGCCTCGTGCGCGTCGCGTTCGGTGTCGCTGCCCCAGTGGGCGGCGACCACGAGGATCGCCAGCTCCCTGGCCCGGTCCGGCAGCACCGAGCCGTAGCGCACCGCCGCGCCCAGCGCCTGGAGCGCGCCGCCGACCGGCGGGCTCAGCAGCATGGCGTTGAACGGGCCGCGCAGCCGTCCCCGCTCGTCGGCGAGGGGGAAGAGCTGAGGGCCCGCCGCCCGGGGGCCGCCGGTGATGGCGCGGTAGACCTCGGTCTGGGCGTCGTCCAGGTCTTCCGGGGGAAGGGCGGGCAGCCGGGCGGTCATGCGGTGCTCCTGTCTCGGCGACGCGGGCCACCCGGGCTCCGCCGGCGGGTGGACCTGCGGTGACGTCTCGCGCTCGGGTGCCGCTGGCGCGGTTAGCCGTGGCCGGATCACGGAACATCCTAGGTCTCTAGCCGCGCGGCCGTCTTGGAGATCATGACCATGGAGTTCGCCACTCCCCACCGCCACCGTCACCGCCCGCCGGGGCGTGTCTCGTGACCAGGACCGGGGTGTCCGGGCCGCTGCTGGTCGTGCTCGGCCTGCTGTCGGCGGTGGCGCCGCTGGCCACCGACATGTACCTGCCCGTGTTCACCGACCTGGCGGCCGACCTGGGGACGGGCGCGGCCGGCGTGCAGCTCACGCTGACCGCGTTCCTCACCGGGCTGGCGCTGGGGCAGCTCGTCATCGGGCCGCTGTCCGACCGGTTCGGCCGCCGCCGGCCGATCCTGCTGGCCACCGCCGCGGCCCTGGCCGCCTGCGTCCTGTGCGCGCTGGCGCCGGACATCCGGACGCTCGTCGCCCTGCGTTTCGTGCACGGGTTCGCCGGGTCGGCGGGCATCGTCATCGGCCGCGCGGTGGCGGCCGACCTGACGTCCGGCCGGGCGGCGGCGCGGATCTTCTCGCTGCTGGCCTCGGTGGTCGGCGTCGCGCCCGTCGTGGCCCCGCTGATCGGCGGCGCGCTGTCGCCCGCCGGGTGGCGCGCGGAGTTCTGGGTGATGGCCGGGATCTCGGCGGTGATGCTGCTCGGTTCGGCGCTCGTCGTGCCCGAGACGCTGCCGCCCGGACGCCGGCACGCGGGCGGCCTGGCCGCCACCGGGCGGACCGTGCGGCGGCTGTTCGCCGACCGGGGCTATCTCGGTTACGCCTTCTCCTTCGCGTTCGGCTTCGCGGGGCTGATGGGGTACATCTCGGCCTCGCCCTTCGTCGTGCAGAACGTCCTGGGCCTGTCCACCCCCGCCTACACCGTGACGTTCGCGGCCAACGCGCTGGGCATGACGCTGACCGGCCTGGCCGCGGCGCGCCTGGTGCGCCGGTTCAGCCCGGAGGGGCTGCTGCGGACCGGGCAGGGGGTCGTGCTGGGGCTGTCGGCCGTGCTGCTGGTGCTGCTGGGGGCGGGGGTGGCCGCGGTGGTGGTGCTGCCGGTGCTGTTCGCGCTGGTCAGCTCGTTCACGCTGATCATGGGGAACGCGGCGGCGCTGACGGTGGGGCGGGCGCCGTACGCGACCGGCACGGCGGCGGCCGTGATGGGCGCGTTGCAGTTCGCGCTCGGGGCGCTGGTCTCGCCGCTGGTCGGCCTGGGCGGCGCGGACACCGGGCTGCCGATGGGCGTCACGCTGGTCGTCAGCGCGCTGCTCGGCATCGGCGCCCGCCTGCTGACCCGGGGCCTGCCCGAGACCGGCCCCACCACCGCCGAGGCCCCCGCCCGCGGCTGAGCCCCGTCCGGTGGTGTCTTCCGGGCCTGGGTTCAGGGGGCCGGGTGGGTGCGCAGGGCCGTGTCGAGCCAGTCGAAGGCCGGGGCCGACGGGGCCGGGGGCGGCCAGGCGTTGATCACGGCGAGCAGGCGGAGGTAGCGCTCCCTGCGGGGGTCGTTCGCCGCCGTCAGCCTGGCCAGCAGTCGCAGCCGGAGGCCGGCGTCGTCGGGACGGCCCAGGAGGCGTGCGTACTCGCCGGCGACCGCCGCCACGACCGGCGCGGACTCGGGCGCGGCGGGATCCACGCCCACCGCCAGCGCCTTCCCCGCCGCCCACACGCCCACCGACACGGCGTCCCGCGGCACCCCTTCCCCATGGCCCGCGGCATGGTCGGTGGCGTGGTCGGTGGTCAGGTCGTGCAGCCTCGCGCGGAAGGACGGGTCCGCCATCAGTTCGGCCAGTTCCAGCCACGCCTCCACCTGCTCCGGCTCGGCGTCGTCCGGCAGTTCGGGGGTCAGCGAGACCCGCATCCCCGCCAGTCCCGGCCCGGCGTCCGGGACGGCGGCGTCCAGGAAGTCGCCGACCAGGCGGCGGCGTTCGTCCTCCGACAGTCCTGCGAGTCTGTGCATGAGCTCCATCTCCTCGGGCCCCGAGCCGCGCCGGGCCACCGCCGTCAGCACCGCGCGCCGCATCCGCAGCGTGCGGATCCGCACCGCCAGGGCCTCGGCGTGCGCCGCCGCGACCTGCGCGAGCGTCAGCTCCCGATCCACGACCTTGCGGACCGTGACCAGGTCGACTCCGAGGTCGCGCAGCGTGCGGACGAGGTCGAGGCGGGCCGCGGCGGCGGCGTCGTAGAGGCGGTAGCCGGCCGGGCTGCGTTCCACCGGCGGCACGATCCCGCGGTCGGAGTAGAACCTGATGGTCCTGACCGGCAGTCCGGTCCGCCGCGCCAGGTCGCCGATCGTGTAGAGGGTGCCGCCGTCCATGGCTCCACCTTGGCGTCTCCCCCTGGTGGAGACTCAAGCGCCTCCCTCGTCGCGCGGCTCCGGCCGATGACCGTGGTGTCAAGCCTCGGATCGTGACCGGCGTGATCGTAAGGTGGGACTGACCACCGGGGAGCGGTCCTGGACGTCGCCGCGCGCCTGGGTGCCCTCACTTCGACGGCTCGGGAGAAGTCATGGCTGAAGAGCACCCCCATTCCTACGGCGCCCACGACGCGGCCACCGTGTCGGCCGCCTACCGCAACGCGCTCGACGTGATCGCCGCCGTGGAGCCCGGCGTGGCCGGCGCGATCCGCGCCGAGCTGGCCGACCAGCGCGCCTCGCTGAAGCTCATCGCGAGCGAGAACTACGCCTCCCCGGCCGTCCTGCTCACGATGGGCACGTGGCTGTCCGACAAGTACGCGGAAGGCACGATCGGCCACCGCTTCTACGCCGGTTGCCAGAACATCGACACCGTCGAGCAGCTGGCGGCCGACCACGCCAAGGCCCTGTTCGGCGCCGAGCACGCCTACGTCCAGCCCCATTCGGGCATCGACGCCAACCTGGTGGCGTTCTGGGGCATTCTGGCCCACCGGGTCGAGGCCCCGGCCCTGGCCGCCGCCGGCGCGCGGCACGTCAACGACCTGTCGGAGGACGACTGGGAGACCCTGCGCAAGGCCCTGGGCGACCAGCGGGCCCTCGGCATGTCGCTGGACGCGGGCGGTCACCTGACCCACGGCTTCCGTCCCAACATCTCGGGCAAGATGTTCCACCAGCGCTCCTACGGCACCGACCCGGAGAGCGGCCTGCTCGACTACGACGCGCTGCGCGCGACCGCCCGCGAGTTCCGCCCGCTGGTGCTGATCGCCGGGTACTCGGCCTACCCGCGGCGCATCGACTTCGCCCGCATGCGGGAGATCGCCGACGAGGTGGGCGCGGTCCTGATGGTGGACATGGCGCACTTCGCCGGGCTGGTCGCGGGCAAGGTGTTCACCGGCGTGCACGACCCGGTGCCGTACGCGCACGTCACGACGACCACCACGCACAAGTCGCTGCGCGGGCCGCGCGGCGGCCTGGTGCTGTGCCAACGGGAGTACGCCGACTCGATCGACCGGGGCTGCCCGATGGTGCTGGGCGGCCCGCTCGGCAACGTGATGGCGGCCAAGGCCGTCGCCCTGGCCGAGGCGCGGCAGTCCGAGTTCGCCGACTACGCGCGGGCGGTGGCCGGCAACGCGGTCGCCTTGGCCGAGGGCCTGGCGCGGCGCGGCGTACGGCTGGTCACCGGCGGCACCGACAACCACCTGGTGCTGCTCGACGTGTCCACGTACGGGCTGACCGGCCGGCAGGCGGAGTCGGCGCTGCTCGACGCCGGGATCGTCACCAACCGCAACGCGATCCCGCGCGACCCCAACGGTGCCTGGTACACCTCGGGCATCCGGGTCGGCACCCCGGCGCTCACCTCGCGCGGGTTCGGCACGCCGGAGTTCGACCAGGTCGCCGAGCTGATCGTCGGCGTGCTGACCGACACCACGCCGTCGGCCACCTCCAAGGCGAAGTACGACCTGCCGCAGAGCACCGCCGAGAAGACCCGCGCCGCGGCGGCCGAGCTGCTGGCCGCCCACCCGCTCTACCCGGGCCTCGACCTGGGCTGACCCACCGGCCGCCCACCCCGCTCACTCCGGCCCGCTCACTCCTGGCCGCGACGGGCCCGTCCCGCGAAGTAGGCGGCCGCCGCCCGGGTGTGGGCGGGGAACGCCAGCTCGGCGGGCCCGTCGATGACCAGCCACTCGCTCGTCTCGTCCGTGGCCTCCATCGGCGGCAGCGCGGACGCGGTGACGCGCGGGCCGAGCCCGAAGATCAGCACGGTTCCGTCCGGGGCGCTGACCACGTCGAAGAGCGTGACGTCGGCGGCCTCGGCCACCACGCCCGTCTCCTCGCGCAGCTCGCGCACGGCCGCCTGCTGCCAGGACTCCCCCAGGTCGATGAACCCGCCGGGGAGGGCGAGCCGACCGCGGCGCGGCTCGACGTCCCGGCGTACGACGAGCAGGCCGTCGTCGACGGGCAGCAGCGTCACCGCGACCGGCAGCGGGTTGAGGTAGCTGGTGTTCCCGCAGGCCGCGCAGGTGCGGGGCCAGGGCTGGCCGGGGGCGAAGGCGGCGCCGCAGAAGGAGCAGTACGCGTTCCTGATCACGCCGCGATCCTAGAGCCCGGCCCGGCGACCGGGCCGGCTGGACGACGGTGCCATGGGGTCAGCCCGCGACCGAGCGGTCCGCGCGGCTGACCAGGGGATTGCCGCGGTGGGGTTGCCAGGCGGCGCGCAGGCCGCGCAGCTCCTCCCGGACCCGGGCCGAGGAGATCAGCCGGATGTCGTCGCTCAGGTCGAGGACGGTGGCCGCCGCCTGGTCCACCTCCCCCGCGCGGAGAAGGGAGTGGGCGGCCCGCAGCCCGATCAGGGCACGGGTGCGCAGCTCGACCGGCCGTCTGCCCCGCATGGACGCGGCGAAGTGGCGGGCGGCGGTGGCGTGGTCGCCGAGCTGGGTGAGGGTCAGGCCGATCTGGTGCTCCAGGGACTCGCGCCGGTAGTTGCCCGTCCACTCCGACTCGGGGACGGAGTCGGCGCGTTCGAGCTGGGTCTCGGTACGGCTGAGCAGGCTGAGCGCGTCCCAGCGGGTGCCGGCGGCGGCGTGGGTCTCGGCGCGCATGCCGGTGATCCACGCCTGGGTGCGGGCGGGACCGTGCCCGGCCAGCGCGGACGCGGCAGCCTCGGCCAGGGCCAGCGCCTCGCCGTCGTGGCCCAGCTCGGCGGCCTGGACGGCCATGCTGCGCAGGGCGGTGGCGCGCAGCAGCAGGTCGGCGGCCTCGTCGGCGAGACGCACGCTGCTGATGTAGTAGCGCTGGGCCAGGGCGTGGGCGCCGGCGTCCATGGCCATGTAGGCGGCCAGGTAGCTCAGCTCGGCGGCGGCGGCGAACAGGTCGGGCCTGCGGCGGCCGGTCGTGCCGTGCAGCAGGGGCGTGACCTCGCGGGACAGGTAGGCGGCGACCGCGGCGCGGGCGTGGCCGCCGCCGTAGCGGTCGTCCAGGTCGGCGAAGGCGCGGGTGGTGGCGCGGATCCGTTCGACGTCGCCCGCGCCGGCCCGGCGGGCCGCCGCGCGGCCGCCCGCCCGCCGCGCGGCCAGGACCGATAAGCCCGATAAGCCGGACAACGCGGCCAGGGTGAACGTGCGCCGATTGAGCAGGTCGTCCTCGCCCAGCACGGCGAGCCGGGCGACCGGGTCGCCGCGCCAGGGATCGTCGGCGGACGGCGACCCGCCCGGCTCCGGCCAGCCCAGATGCGCCGGGCGCAGGCCGGGCCGGCCCAGGCGGCGGCGGAACGCCTCGACCGCCGCGCGCACCGCCTCGGGGCGCGGGATGGTGCCGGTCAGCCAGTGGCCGACCGCCGAGCGGTCGTAGTGCACGCGCTCGCCACTCTCGGCGGCGACGGCGTTGACGTGCCGCGCGGTGGCCGCGTGGGTCCAGCCCGCCTGCTCGATCAACGCCGCCAGCGCCCGGTTGACGACTGGGTGGGTACGGCGGGGCGGCATCTCATCTTCACATCGCTTCACATCACTGTGGCCTCGACGGTGCGCCGGACGTGGCTCACCGTCAAGAGTGCGGGCCGTGCCCCTCGCGGGACGGCCCCGTACGGAGGACGGCGAGGGAGGGGCTGATGGACGGGCTGCACGGCGCGGGCCGGCACGAGACCGGCCTGGAGGAGGCGGCGCAGGAGGAGCTGACGGCCGCGCTGGCGGGCCGCCCGCTGGTCTGCGTCGAACGGTTCAGCACCGCGCTGCGCACCGGCTACACCGGCCCGGCCCCGGTCGAGGTGCTGCGCCCGGCGCTGAGCATCGGCTGCTACCCGGCGTGGGACCCGGCGCTGCCCGGCATGGTCGTCGCCGCCGAGGAGCGCACCAGGACCCGGTCGGTCGCCGAGCGGCACGCCTGGCTGCCCCGCGTCCGGCACGAGGCCGCCCGGCACCTGCTCAAGCTGGACCGTCCGCCGGTCGTCTTCACCTGGTACGACAACGCCCGCCTGCGCGAGCTGGCCGGCCCCGGCGGGGTGGTCGCGGCCATCGACGCCGACGTGCGGGCCGCGATCGAGGCCAAGCACCTGCTGGACGACCTGCTGCGGGCGGCCGGCGTGCCGGCGGTGGCCCGCGTCCCCTGCGTGCACGTCGAGCGGCTGCCCGGACTGGCCGAGCTGCGGCGCGCGGTCGGCACCGAGCGGGTCGTGGTGCAGGCGGGCCGGCGGGCGGACCGGCACGGCACCGTGGTCGTCGCGGGCGAGGAGGACATGCCGCGCGCGGCCCGGCTGCTCGGGCCGTACCGGGTGGCGGCGTACGTGCCGGGCTGGCCGTGCACGATCGCGGTGCTCAGCGTGCCCGACCGCGACGGCGGCGTCCGGGTGTACGCCGACCGCCCCGCCCACACCTCGGCCGGGATCGCCGAGCTGGGCGCCGGGCCGATGCGCAGCACGGGCGACGACTGGTCGCGCCCCTGGCCGACGCCCGCCGCCGCGCTGCTCATCGAGTGCGCCGAGCGCATCGCGTCCTGGGCCTGGCGCAGGTACGGCGCGGCCGGCCTGTTCAGCGTGGAGGCCATCCTCACCCCGGGCGAACGGGTCCACCTGACGGCGATCAAGTGGCGGCACCAGGAGGGCACCGAGGTGGCGTCGGTCAACCAGCAGGCCGCCGGGCTGCCCCCGTTCGTGCTGGCCCACCTGTCGGTGATGCTCGGCGGGCCGGTGACCTGGCTGGGGGACGCGCAGGAGTTCAACCAGCGCACGCTGCTGCGCTCGGCCCGGCCGGGCGGGCCGTTCCACGTCCGGGTCCGCCTGGCCCGCGACACCCCCGTACGCGTGTCGGCCGCCCACGGCCCCGGCGTCTACCGTCTGGACCGGTCGGGGAGCCTGCGGTGGGTGCGGCGGGGGGCGCACCCGTCGCAGGCGCGGGCGAGCCAGGGCGAGTTCCTGCTGGCCAACCTGCCCGAGCCGGACGTCGTCTGCCATCCGGGGGCCCACCTCGCCACCGTCGAGGGCGTCGCCGAGGACGGGGCGCACCCGTTCGACGGCCCGGACACCGCCTCCTTGGCCACCCGGCGGATCGTCGCGGCCGTCGAGGAGCTGTTCGACGAGGTCAAGGAGCTCTGATCGGCACGTTGCGACAGGGAGCCCGCGGACCGATGAGTTCCCCCGTCCCCGGTGGTCCAACCTGATGACACCCGACTCCGCGGAAGGACCCACACCGATGAGCACCACGCACATTCTCGACATACCGGGCGGGCGCCTGCGCTACCACGTCCGCGGCAGCGGCCCGCTGCTGCTGCTCGTGGGCGCGCCGATGGACGCCGCCCCCTTCGCCCCGCTGGCCGAGGAGCTGGCCGGCGAGCACACCGTCGTCACCCACGACCCGCGCGGCGTGGCCGGCAGCACGCTCGACGACCCCGGCCAGGACTCCACCCCCGACCTGCGGGCCGGCGACGCGCTCGCGATCATGGACGCGCTCGGCGCCGAGTCGGCCGACGTGCTCGGCAGCAGCGGCGGCGCGGTCACCGGCCTCGCCCTGGTCACCCGCCACCCCACCCGCGTGCGCACCCTCGTCGCGCACGAGCCGCCCGTGCTGGAGCTGCTGCCCGACGTGGCCCGGCGCCGCGCCGAGGTGGACGACATGATCGAGACGTTCCGCCGGGAGGGCCCGGGGGCGGCGTTCGGGAAGTTCATGGCCGCCGCGGGCTTCCAGCCGGGCGAGGACGCCCCGGCCCCGCCGCCGAGCGAGTCGCCCGAGCAGGACCTGGCCGACGCCGCCCACTTCTTCCTGCACGAGCTGCGCGGCACCACCCGTTACGTGCCCGACGTCGCGGCGCTGAAGGCCGGGCCGGCCCGCGTCGTCGTGGGCGTCGGGGCCGACTCGGGCGGCCTGCTCACGCACCGCACCTCGCAGGCGCTGGCCGACCTGCTCGGCGCGCCGCCGGTGGTGTTCCCCGGCGAGCACACCGGCTTCGTCGACCGTCCGAAGGAGTTCGCCGATGTGCTGCGCGAGGTGCTGGCCCGCTGACGCGGTGGCCTGCTGAGGCGGCGGGCCCCCGGGCGGCGCGCTCCTGGCGGCGGGCTCCTGGTCGGGCGCTCAGCCGCCGGGGGTCAGGTTCGCCGGGAAGCCGCCGGTCGCGATCGGCCCCCAGCGGTCGATCGTGATCCGGATCAGCGACTTGTTCTGGCGGCGCATGGCCTGCCGGTACTCCTCCCAGTCGGGGTGCTCGCCGGCGATGCACCGGTAGTAGTCCACCAGGGCGTCGAGGGCCTCGGGCATGTCCAGCACCTCGCCTCGCCCGTCCACCTGGACGTAGGGGCCGTCCCAGTCGTCGGACAGCACGCACATCGAGACGCGCTCGTCGCGCCGGGCGTTCGCGGCCTTGGCGCGCCCGGGGTAGGTGGAGACCACGATCCGGCCCTCGTCGTCGACGCCGCACGAGACCGGCGAGAGCTGGGGACGCCCGTCGGCGCGGGTCGTCGAGAGCAGGCCGTGATGCCGGGGGCGGAGGAAGTCGAGAAGTTCGGGCAGATCGACGCGGCGGGCGGTCGCGATCCTGGGAGCCATACGGAACGCCTTTCCTGTGCGGTGCCGGCTTCGATCTTGCCATCCGGCGCGGGCCCCGGCTTCCGGGGCTCGCCCAGGCGGCCCTATGGTGTGGTTCGCCGGCATATGCCGGTACGCGCCCGAGGGGAGGAGCGGAATGCCGGAAGTCCGTCCGCTCCGGCCGGGCGATCCCGACAGGATCGGCGACCACCGGCTGCTCGGCGTGCTCGGCTCGGGCGGGCAGGGGGTCGTCTACAAGGGCGTCGACGGCGCGGGCCGCGAGGTCGCGATCAAGCTGCTGCACAGCCACCTGACCCAGGACGACGACGTCACCCGGGGCCTGCTGCGCGAGGCCGAGGCGGCGCGCCGGGTGGCCGCGTTCTGCACGGCCGCCGTGCTGGACGTGGGGGTGGCCGACGGGCGGCCGTACATCGTGAGCGAGTACGTCGCGGGCGACACGCTGCAGAGGCTCGTCCGGGAGTCGGGGCCGCGCACGGGGGGCGCCCTGGACCGGCTGGCGATCTCCACGCTCACCGCGCTGGCCGCCATCCACGAGGCCGGGATCGTGCACCGCGACTTCAAGCCGGGCAACGTGCTGATGGGGCCCGAGGGGCCGATCGTCATCGACTTCGGCATCGCCAAGGCCCTGGGCGCGACGACGCAGGCCTCGGCGCCGATGGGGACGCCGGCGTACATGTCGCCCGAGCAGTTCGCGGGCGAGCGGGTCGGGCCGGCGTCCGACGTGTTCAGCTGGGCGGGGACGATGGTGTTCGCCGCCACCGGCCATCCGCCGTACGCGGGCGAGACGGTCGCCGCCATCCTGCACAAGGTCATGAGCGGGACGCCCGACCTCACGGACGTGCCGGCCCGCCTGGTGGACCCGATCCGGTCCTGCCTCGCCAAGGACCCCGCCGCCCGCCCCACCCCCGCCGCCCTCCTCCGCCACCTCATCAGCGCCCCCGGCTCCCCCGCCCCGACCACCTCGCCCCCTGCGTCGGCGCCCGCCGCCCCGGGCCCGCCGACGCCGTACCCACCCGGTGCGCCGATCCCCCCGCCCGGAGCCGGAGCGACGGCCCATCCGACCGGACCCGGAGCCGGTGCGACGGTTCCGCCGCGCGGGCCTGGGGCGACGGTTCCGCCCGCCGGGGGCGGAGTTGGGGCGACGGTTCCGCCGGCTCTGGCTGGGGCGACGGGGCCGGCGTTTCGTGGGGAGGCGACCAGGCCGGGTACGGATCGGCGGGTGAGCCGGCGGGCCGTGGTGGTCGGCGGTGCGTCGGCCGCGGTGGCTGCGGCGGCGTCCGCCTTCCTTCTTCTGCGCCCCGCGAACGGCCTCGCCGACGACCCGTCCCCCCGCCCCACCGGCGACCCGACCGGCCCCCCGGCGACGGGCACGCCCACGACAGCGGCGACGAGCCCAGCGCCCAGCACGTCCCCCACTGGGTCGCCCACGGCGTCCACCACTCAGTCCCCCGCGGCCGAGCCGTTCGGCGCGCCCGTCAGGGAGCCCGTGGCGCTGCCGGCGGGCAGCGGGACGCCGGCCGTCCTGGCCGCCGCCGGCGCCACCGTCGTCTGCGGCACGTCCAAGGGCGCGGTGCTCGTCTGGGACCTCGGCCCGGCGTCCGCGCCCGTGCGCAGGCTGGGCGACGGCGGCGCCGCCGCGACCGCCGTGTCCTGCGCCGACGGCAAGGCCGCGTCCGGACACGGCGACGGCGCGATGCGGCTGTGGAACCCGGCGGGCGGCGCCCTCAACGCGAAGAAGGCGGCCGACCCGGTCATCGCCGTCACCACCGCCGGACGCGCGGTCGCCGTCACCCAGAAGTACGACAGCCTGAAGGACCTGCACAGCGTCGTCCGCCTGTGGGACCTCGCCACCGGCCGCCAGATCGGCCCCGCCGTCACCGACCACTTCCAGGGCGTCAACGGCCTGGCGTTCGGCCGCCTCGGCGACGACGAGGTGCTGGTCACCGGCGACGGCGCCAACCGCGTCCGGGTGCGCCGCCTGTCAGACGGAAAGGTGACACATACCTACAAGACCGGCGAGATCGGCGGCATCGAGCTGCTCGCCTGCGGCGAGCTGGACGGCCGTCCCGTCCTGGTCTCCACCCACCTCGACGCCACCCTGCGCGTCTACGACCTGGCGACCGGCAGGCGCAGGAAGAAGTGGAACTTCAGCCGCCGCAGCCCCGACGACCGGGGGGCGTCCGCGCTGGTCGTGGGCGCGCTCGGCGGCAGGCCCGTCGCGGTCGTCGCGCACGCGCCGGGCGGCGGCGAGACCGTCGTCCGCGTCTGGAGCCTGACCGACGGCAAGGTCGTCGGGGAGCTGGGCCCGGGGCCGGGCGCCGAGGTGCGGGCCCTGGCGCTGGCCGAGCTGGAGGGCCGTCCCGTGGTCGTGGGCACCGGCGGCGACGCCCTGCTGAGCGCGTGGAGCCTCGGTCCCGCCTGACGCTCATCCAGGTTTAAGAATCGCGGCCTATGGTTCGGCTGTGCTCACGGACGAAGTGGTGAAGGAGCCCGTGCGGACGCGTCCGCGCCGGGTCTGGCGACGGCGGCTGGCGACGGCGGTCGCGGTGCTGTTCGCGGCGGGGACGGCGGTCCGGCTCGGCGGCCTGGAGTCGGGCGTCCTGCTGGTCCCGCTGGTGTCCTTCACGCCGTACTTCGGGGTGGCGGCGCTGCTGATGCTGGGCGCGGCGGCGCTGGCCCGCAGCCGGGCGGCGGTCGCGGTCATGCTGGCGGTGTGCGTGTGCCTGGCCTGGCTGGTGCTCCCGCGCGCCCTGCCCGGCGGTACGGACGCCGCGACCGGCCGCCCGTTGCGCGTGCTGACCGCCAACCTCAACGGCGGCCGCGGCGACGCCCGCACGATCGTCGACCTGGTCCGCACGCTGAACGTGGACGTGCTCAGCCTCCAGGAGCTGACCTGGGCGGAACGCGACCGGCTGGCGGCGGCCGGGCTGGAGACGCTGCTGCCGTACCAGGTCACCAAGCCGGAGACGTGGGGGCCGGTCGGCAGCGGCGTGTACGCGCGCCACCCGCTGCGCGAGCGCACGGGCGTGTTCCAGCCGGTCGGGCACCACATGCCGGTCGTGGAGGCGGCGCTGCCCGGCGGCGCGGTGGAGGTGGTGGTCGTGCATCCGGTGGCGCCGGTGCCCTCGACGGTGCCGGAGTGGGCGGCGGGGGTCGGGACGCTGCCGCCCGCGCCGTCCACGGGCGCGCCCCGGATCCTGGCCGGGGACTTCAACGCCACGCTGGACCACGCCGTGTTCCGGCGGCTGCTGGGCACCGGCTACACCGACGCGGCGGCGGCCACCGGCAAGGGGCTGGTCCCCACGTGGCCGATGCGCCGGATCCCGCCGCTGGTGGCGATCGACCACGTGCTCACGGACGGACGGGCGCGGGCGGTGGACGTGCGCGTCCTCGACCTGCCCGGCTCCGACCACCGCGCCCTCTTCGCCGACCTCCGCCTCCAGGGCTGACCCGCCGGAAGCCTTGCGCCCGCCGACAGACCGGGCATGGGCCCCCGGACGGGCCGGGGCGGTGTCAGGCCAGCCAGGCCGCCGTGTCGGTGGGCAGGCGGTCGCCGTCCAGGGCGCCGCTGGCCAGCAGGAGCGTGCCGTGGGCGGGCAGCGGCACCGGGTCGGCGCCCAGGTTGACCACGCAGGTCAGACCGGAGTCCCGGGTGAAGGCGAGCACGTCGGGCCCGAGGTCGAGCCAGGTGAGCGTGCCGTCGCCGAGCCGCTCGGCACGGATGCGCAGCCCGTCCCGGTAGAGGTTGAGCATCGAGCCCAGGTCGGCGGTCTGGGCCTCGACGGTGAGCTTGTTCCAGGCGTCCGGCTGCGGCAGCCACGGCGTGGCCGTGCCGAAGCCGAACGGCGGCTCGTCGCCCGACCACGGCAGCGGCACCCGGCACCCGTCGCGGCCCTTCACCGTGTGGTTCGAGCGCCGCCACATCGGGTCCTGGCGCAGCTCGTCGGGGATGTCGTCCACCTCCGGCAGGCCCAGCTCCTCGCCCTGGTAGATGTAGATGCCGCCGGGCAGCGCCATGGCCAGCAGCGCCGCCGCGCGCGCCCGGCGGTAGCCGAGCTCCAGGTCGGAGGGGGCGCCGTCCCTGCGGTCGCCGTGGTCCCAGGAGGTGTCGGCGCGGCCGTACCGGGTGACGACGCGGGCGACGTCGTGGTTGGACAGCACCCAGGTGGGCGGGGCGCCGAGCGGGGCGTGGGTGGCGAGGGTCTGCTCGATCACCTGGCGCAGCCCGGCGGGCTCCCAGGGGCAGGCCAGGAACGGGAAGTTGAAGACGGTGTGCAGCTCGTCGGAGCGCAGGTAGCGGGCCAGGCGCTCCTGGTCGGGCAGCCAGACCTCGCCGACCAGGACGCGGCCGTCGTACTCGTCGTTGATCAGGCGCCAGCTCCGGTAGACGTCGTGGACCTCGTCCAGGTCCTCGTACGAGCCGGTCAGGCCGTCGGGCTTGGCGAGCAGGGCGGCCGAGTCGATGCGGATGCCGTCCACGCCGCGGTCGTACCAGAAGCGCAGCACGTCGTGGAACTCGCGGTGGACGTCCGGGTTGGTCCAGTTGAGGTCGGGCTGGCCGGGGTCGAACAGGTGCAGGTACCACTGGCCGTCGGGCACCTGGGTCCAGGCGGGGCCGCCGAAGATCGACTGCCATTCGCCGGGCTCGTCCCGGAACCAGAACCGGTCGCGCACGGACGGGTCGCGCAGCGCCTCCCGGAACCACGCGCTCGCGGTCGAGCTGTGGTTCGGCACCACGTCGATGATGATCCGGATGTTCAGGGCGTGCGCCTCGGCGATGAGCTCCTCCGCCTCGGCCAGGGTGCCGAACACGGGGTCGATGTCCCGGTAGTCGGCCACGTCGTACCCGCCGTCGGCCAGCGGCGACGGATACCAGGGGTTGAGCCAGATCGCGTTCACCCCGAGCGCCGACAGGTACGGCAAACGTGCCCGCAGCCCCGCCAGGTCGCCCACGCCGTCACCGTTGCCGTCGGCGAAGCTGCGCAGGTAGACCTGATAGATCGCGGCTCCCCGCCACCACGTTTCGGACATGCTGAAGACAACTCCTTGCCATAGGTGGAGGCACTCAGCCCTTGAGGCTGCCGGCGGTGAGTCCCGCCATGATGTGCCGCTGGAAGATGAAGAAGACGATGACGGTCGGGATGCTGGCGATCACCAGGCCGCCCATGACCTGGTCCTGCGACACGGCTCCGGCGGTCTGGGCCAGGCCCACGCTGAGCGTCATCTTCTCGCTGTCGCTCATGACGAGCAGCGGCCAGATGAAGTCCTTGAACGAGGTGACGATCGTGAAGATCGACGTCACGCCGAGGATCGGGCGGGAGACCGGCAGCACCACCGACCACAGGATGCGGAACGGGCCGCCGCCGTCGATCTGGGCGGCTTCGAGCAGCTCGCGGGGGATGGAGTCGAAGAACCTCTTGAGCAGGAAGATGTTGAAGCCGTTGGCCGCGGCGGGCAGCCACAGGCCCCACGGGTTGTTCAGCAGGTCCCAGCCGAGGACCGGCACGTCGTGGATGGCGAGATAGGTGGGGATGAGCACGACCATCGGCGGGATCATCAGCGTGGCCAGCATGGCGCCGAGGATGACGTTGCCGAACGCCGGGCGCAGCTTCGACAGCGCGTACGCGGCGGCGACGTCGACCGACATGGTGATCAGCCAGCCGCCGCCGGCGTACAGGACGGTGTTCTTCAGCAGCGTGCCGATGTCGAACAGCTCCCACGACTCCAGGAACTTCCCGAAGTTCAGCTCCTTCGGGAAGAGCGTGGGCGGCACCTGGGCGAACTCCTCGGCCGACTTCAGCGCGCCGGTGATCATCCAGTACATCGGCAGGAGGAACACGACCGTGAACGTGACGACCGTCGCGACCAGGACCGTCCAGTAGACCCGCCGTCCCCACCGGCTGTTGAGCTGGTGCGGGGAGATGATCGTGCGGAACTGCACCTCGATGCGCCTGGGCGGCCGTCTCCTGGCCCGGCGCCCTGGCGAGGGCGGCGCGGCGGGGCGGCGCAGGGTGGCGTTCGACATGGTCAGCCCTTCTCCTCGCGGGTCAGCCGGAGCTGCACGGCGGCGAAGGCGAGCAGCACGACCATGAGCATCATCCCCAGCGCGCCGCCCGCGCCGTAGTCGCTGTAGGTGAACGCCTGCTGGAACATCAGGAAGACGACGGTGGCGGTGGCGTTCTCCGGGCCGCCGCCGGTGAGCAGGTACGGCTCGATGAAGACCTGCATGGTCGCGACGATCTGCAACATCAGCATGAGCAGCAGGATCAGCCGGGTCTGGGGGATCGTGATGTGCCGGATCCGCTTCCAGACGCCGGCGCCGTCGAGCTCGGCGGCCTCGTAGAGGTCGGGCGGGATGTTCTGCAGCGCGGCGAGGTAGATCAGGGTCGCCGAGCCCATGTTCATCCAGGTCGAGACGAGCACCAGGCAGAGCAGCGCGGTGTCGGTCGAGTAGATCCAGTTGAGTCCGGGCAGCGAGAAGAAGCCGAGGATCTGGTTGAACAGGCCGACGTCGGGGTCGTAGAACCAGCGGAAGAGCAGCACCGCGACGGCCGGGGGCAGCATGACCGGCAGGTACACCACGAACCGCAGGTAGGCCCGGCAGTGGCGGAGCTCGTTGAGCAGGATCGCCACCGCGAACGGCAACCCGTAGCCGAGCACCAGCGCGAGGACGGTGAACATGAGCGTGTTCAGCCACGCGGGCCCGAAGGCGGGGTCGGCGAAGGCGGCCCTGAAGTTGTCCAGCCCGACCCACTCCGGCTCGTTGACCAGGTCGGTCTTCTGGAAGCTGAGGATGAACTCCTGGACGATGGGATACCAGGAGAACAGGACGAAGCAGAACAGCGCCCCGACCATGAACCCGTAGGCCGTCAGGTTCCTTCGCAACGCCCGGCGCAACGGCGAGGGCGGCCTCGGCCGTCGCGCGGCTCCGGCGGTCGCAATGCTCATGGGGTGTCTCCGATCACCGACTCGACGTACCGGGGCGCCGGCGGGTGCGGCGCCCCGGTCTCACGTTCCGCTCAGCCCTTGCCGAGCATGGCGTTCGCCTTGGTCTCGGCGTCCGCGAGGAGCTGGTCGACATTGGCGTCCTCGCGGCTCAGCACGGCCGACATGGCGACGTCGAGGATGGCGTAGAGCTCCTGGGCGTGCGGCGGCTCCATCTTGGGCGGGATGGTGGCCGAGGCGTCCACGTACGGCTGGTAGTTCTCCACCGGCAGGGTGGCGTTGGCCTTGCGGGCGTCCTGGATGGCCTTGCCGGTGGGCGAGGCGCCGTAGACGTCGTTGTCGGGCACGCCGACCGGGTTGCCGAGCGACTTGCCGCGGGCGAAGTCGAAGCGGCCCTTGTCGACGGTGTTGAAGCGGAAGTTCACCCAGGCCAGGCCGGCCTTGGCCTGCTCGGGCGTGGCCTTGGGGTTGACGAAGAACGCCTCGCCGCCGCTCAGCGACGCCTTGGCCTCGGGGAAGCCGGTGATGCCGTAGTCGGTGGCGGCGCCCTTGAACTTGTTGACCACGTCGGTGACGACGTCGGGGGCGCCGAGCATCATGCCGACCTTGCCCGAGCCCATGGCCTGCATGAGGGGCTCCCAGGCGTTGAACAGCTTGGCGCCGGTGCTCTTGTCCACCCAGCGCAGGTCCTTGAGGAACTGCAGCACGGCCTTGCCCTCGGGCGAGTTGAACGCGGCGGTCTTGCCGTCGGCCGAGACCATGTCGCCGCCGCGGCCGTACAGGGCCTGGTTGAAGTGCCAGCCGCCGGTGTTGCCGCCGGAGTACTCGCCGTAGCCGATGACGCCGCCGCCGAGCGCGGCGATCTTCTTGGCCGCCTCGCGGACCTCGGCCCAGGTCTTGGGCGGGCTGTTGGGGTCGAGCCCGGCCTTGGTGAACAGCGCCCGGTTGTAGACCAGGCCGACGCTGTAGTGGACGTTGGGGACGCCGTAGACCTTGCCGTCCTTGGTGACCAGGTCGCGGACGTCCTGGCGCAGGTCGTTCCAGTTCTTGATCTCACCGGTGTACGGCGTGATGTCCAGGCCCTGTCCCTTGGCGATCACGTCGCCGTAGTTGGTGACCGGCACCACGAACACGGTCTCCATCTGGCCGCCGGCCAGCTTCGGGCCGAAGGTCTTGGGGTCGAAGCAGGGCTGCTGGTCGGTGCTCTTGACCGTCACGCCGGGGTTGGCCTTCATGAAGGCGGCCACGTCGTCGTCCCAGGCCTGCCGCTCCTTGGGGGCGGACTTCGCGGGCTGGCAGGCGACGGTGATGCTCACCTGCGCGGCGCCGGAGGCGCTGCCCTGCGCCTCGGGCTTGGTGTCGTCGCCACTGCCGCAGGCCACGGCGCTCATGCTCAGGCCTGCCGCCACGAGCAGCCCCACAGTCCTGCGATAGTCCGATCTCTTCATCGATCTGACCCTTCCGAAGCTTGACGAAGCCGGGGGACGGTGAGGCGCCCCGCTGTGCGCTCACAATGGCAGATCCCTCAGATGTCCGCAATGTTTCGACATGGGGTTGCAAGATAACGACTAGGTCACCGGAAGACGTTCTCAGGACGAGCCGCGAACCCGTCCCGTCGAGGCCCTGACCACCAGCTCCGGGTCGAAGAGCAGCTCGTCGGCGGGCACCACGTGCTTGTCGATCTGCGCGATGAGCAGGTCGACGGCGGCCCGGCCCATGGCGTCGATCGGCTGCCGCACGGTGGTCAGCGGCGGGTCGGTGCAGTTCATCAGGGCCGAGTCGTCGAACCCGACGACCGAGACGTCCGCCGGCACCGACAGGCCGGCCCGGCGCACGGCCCGCACCGCGCCGAGCGCGAGCATGTCACTGGCGCACACGATGCCGGTCACGCCCCGGGCGACCAGCCTGGCCGCCGCCGCGTGGCCGCCCTCCAGCGAGTACATGCTGTGCTCGACCAGCGCGGGATCGACCTGCCCCGCCACGGCGGCGAGCTTGCGCCGGGACGGCACGTGGTCGCGCGGCCCGAGCACCAGGCCCACCCGCTCGTGACCGAGGCTGCGCAGGTGGCCGAGCGCGATCTCGGCGGCCACCACGTCGTCGGCCGACACCTGCGGGAACCCCAGGTGCTCGACGGCGGCGTTGACCAGGACGGTCGGCAGTTTGCGCTCGTAGAGCAGCTCGTAGTGCTCGTGGGAGGCGTCGGCCTGGGCGTAGTGGCCGCCGGCGAAGACGACGCCGCTGACCTGCTGGGAGAGCAGGAGGCTGACGTAGTCGGCCTCGCTGACCCCGCCGACCGTGCGGGTGCACAGCACGGAGGTGAAGCCCTGCTGGGCCAGGGCGCCGCCGACGACCTCGGCGAAGGCCGGGAAGATCGGGTTCTGCAGCTCGGGCAGCACCAGGCCGACCAGCCGGGCGCGGTCGCCGCGGAGCCGGGTGGGGCGCTCGTACCCGAGCACGTCGAGGGCCGTGAGCACGGCCTCCCTGGTGGCCTCCGACACGCCGGGCTTGCCGTTGAGCACCCGGCTCACGGTCGCCTCGCTCATGCCGACCTTCTTGGCCACGTCTCCGAGTCGTCGGGTCATGCGCAAACTATACGGCCAATCCCGCAAAGACTTGCAACAGCTTGCGCCCATCCTTGCGGGCGATGGGCGGGATTTCCGCCGCTTCCGCAGGGGTCACGACCTGCTTCGTTCGCCGCGCCCGCGAAATCACGTCATAGTCGATTATTTGCGAAACGAAGTAGAAACATTGCGGATTTCTAGGAGTCAACTTAAGGTGCGGGCAACCCTCCCAGCCCGACGAGAGGTGACACCCCCCATGAGACGCAAGCCCTCCCTCTTACGACCGCTCGCGGCGGCCGTGGCCGTCGCCCTGGCCCTGATCGGCTGGACGGCCCCACCGGCCGCGGCCGCGGGCCCGAACCTGGCGGCCGGGAAACCGGTCACGGTGAGCAGCACCACCGACGTCTACGGCGGCGGCAACGCCACCGACGGCGACCAGGCCACCTACTGGGAGAGCGCCAACAACGCCTTCCCCCAGTGGATCCAGGTGGACCTCGGCTCGGCCGTCAGCGTGAACGAGGTGGTCCTGAAGCTGCCCTCCGCGTGGGAGTCCAGGACGCAGACGCTGACGGTGCAGGGCGGCACCGAAGGCTCGCCGCTCACGACGCTCTCGGCCTCGGCCGTGCGCACGTTCGCCCCGGCGGCGACGATCACCTTCACCGCGGCGACCGTCCGGTACGTCCGGGTGACCGTCACCGCCAACACCGGCTGGCCCGCCGCCCAGGTCTCGGAGTTCGAGGTGCGCGGCCCCGGCTCGGGCGACACCCAGGCCCCGTCCGCGCCCGGCGGCCTGGCCTTCACCGAGCCGGTCGCCGGGCAGATCAAGCTGACCTGGACCGCCGCCACCGACAACGTGGGCGTGACCGGCTACGACGTCTACGCCAACAACGCGCTGCGCGGCAGCGTCGCCGGGAACGTGCTGACCTACACCGATGCCCAGCCCGGCACGCTGACGGTCTCCTACCAGGTCAAGGCCAGGGACGCGGCGGGCAACCAGTCCCCGGCGAGCAACACCGTCACCCGCACCGGCAGCGGTGGCGGCGGCTCCAACCTGGCCGCCGGCAAGCCCGTCACCGCCTCCTCCTACGTGCACACCTACGTCGCCGCCAACGCCAACGACAACAGCGTGACGACGTACTGGGAGGGCGCGGGCGGCAGCTATCCGAACACGCTGACCGTGCAGCTCGGCGCGAACGCCGACGTCTCCTCGGTCGTGGTCAGGCTGGACCCGGCCGCCGTGTGGAGCACCCGCACCCAGACGTTCCAGGTGCTCGGCAGGGAGCAGGGCGCCTCGGGGTTCACGAACCTGGTCTCCTCGGCGGCCTACACGTTCGACCCGGGCTCGGGCAACACGGTCACGGTGCCGGTCGGCGCGCGGGTGGCCGACGTGCGGCTCTCGTTCACGGCCAACACCGGGGCCCCGGCGGGGCAGGTGGCCGAGCTGCAGGTCATGGGCGTGCCCGCGCCGAACCCCGACCTGACCGTGACCTCGCTGTCCTGGTCGCCGCAGGCACCGGTGGAGACCGACGCGGTCACGCTGTCGGCCGTGGTCAGGAACGCCGGCAACGCGGCGTCGGCCGCGACCGACGTCGCCTTCTCCATCGGCGCCGGCAAGGTCGCCACCGCGAACGTGGGCGCGCTGGCCGCGGGCGCCTCGGCGACCGTGACCGCGAACATCGGCGCCCGGGACGCCGGCAGCTACCCCGTCACCGCCAAGGCCGACGACGCCGGGACCGTCATCGAGCAGAACGAGTCCAACAACTCCCTCACCGGCCCGTCCCCGCTGGTCGTCAAGCCGGTGGACACCTCCGACCTGGTCGCCGCGCCGGTCTCCTGGACGCCGGGCAACCCGGCCGCCGGCAGCGCGGTCGCCTTCTCGGTCGCGATCAGGAACCAGGGCACGGTGGCCTCCGCCGCCGGCGCGCACGGCGTCACGCTGACCGTCGCGAACGAGGCGGGCACGGTCGTCAGGACTCTGACCGGCGCCCACAGCGGCTCGATCGCGGCCGGCGCCACCACCGCCCCCGTGTCCCTGGGCACCTGGACGGCCGCCAACGGCAGGTACACCGTGAAGACCGTCATCGCGAACGACGCCAACGAGCTGCCGGTCAAGCAGGCCAACAACACCAGCGTCCAGCAGCTCTTCGTCGGCCGCGGCGCGAACATGCCGTACGACACCTACGAGGCCGAGGACGGCGTGACCGGCGGCGGCGCGCAGGTCGTCGGCCCGAGCAGGGACGTCGGCACGGTGGCCGGCGAGGCGTCGGGCCGCCGCGCGGTGACGCTGAGCCAGAACGGCTCCTACGTCGAGTGGACCACCAAGGCCGACACCAACACCCTGGTCACCCGCTTCTCCATCCCGGACGCCCCGGGCGGCGGCGGCACGAGCTCGACCCTGAACGTCTACGTCAACGGCGCCTTCCACAAGGCCATCGACCTGACCTCGAAGTACGCCTGGCTGTACGGCGCGGAGGCGAGCCCCGGCAACTCCCCCGGCGCCGGCCCGGCCCGCCACATCTACGACGAGGCCAACATCATGCTGAACGCCACGGTCCCCAAGGGCAGCAGGATCAGGCTGCAGAAGGACCCGGCCAACAGCACGACCTACGCCATCGACTTCGTCAGCCTGGAGCAGGTCTCGCCGGCCGCCAACCCCGACCCCGCGCACTACGCCGTACCGGCCGGGTTCTCCCAGCAGGACGTGCAGAACGCGCTGGACAAGGCGCGCCAGGACGCCAACCTGACCGGCGTCTACCTGCCCGCGGGCACGTACCAGACGACGGGCAAGTTCCAGGTGTACGGCAAGGCCGTCAAGGTGGTCGGCGCGGGCCCCTGGTACACCAGGTTCGTCTCGCCCTCGGGCCAGGACGGCACCGACGTCGGCTGGCGCACCGAGGCGTCGTCGAACGGCTCGACGTTCGCCGGGTTCGCCCACTTCGGCAACTACACCTCGCGCATCGACGGCCCCGGCAAGATCTTCGACCTGTCGAAGGTCTCGAACATCACGATCGACGACATCTGGGTCGAGCACCAGATCTGCATGTTCTGGGGCACGAACGTCGACCACGTCACGATCAGGAACTCGCGCATCAGGAACACCTTCGCCGACGGCGCGAACTTCACCAACGGCAGCACGAACAACCTGATCACCAACGTCGAGACCCGGGCCACCGGCGACGACAGCTTCGCGCTGTTCGCGGCGATCGACAACGTCAACGCCGACCAGTCGGGCAACGTCTTCGAGAACATCACCTCGCTGCTGACCTGGCGGGCCGCGGGCGTCGCGGTGTACGGCGGCCAGAACAACGTCGTGCGCAACGCCTACATCGCCGACACCCTGGTCTACTCGGGCATCACGATCAGCTCGCTGGACTTCGGCATCCCGATGCGGGACTTCGGGCCGGGCCAGACGAAGTTCGAGAACATCTCGCTCGTCCGCGCCGGCGGGCACTTCTGGGGACAGCAGACGTTCCCGGCGATGTGGATCTTCTCCGCGTCCAAGAAGTTCACCGCGATCCGGGTCACCGACGTGGACATCGTGGACCCGACCTACAGCGGGATCATGTTCCAGACCGGCTACTCCAGCCCGAGCACGCCGCTGAACCCGGTCACCGACACCGTGTTCACGAACGTGTCGATCTCGGGGGCCCACCGCAGCGGCGACGCCTTCGACGCCAAGTCGGGCTTCGGCATCTGGGTCAACGAGCTGCCCGAGCCGGGGCAGGGCCCGGCGGTCGGCTCGGCGACGTTCGGCAATCTGCGGCTGAGCGACAACGCGACGAACATCCGCAACACGACGAGCACGTTCACCCTCGACGTGAACTGAGCCCGTCCCCGACGTGCCGTCCGGGTCCGCGGGGGCTCGGACGGCACGTCCGCGATATGACCCAAATGGTATGCAAGCTCCGTGGACAACTTTAAAGTTTCTTTACATAATCCGATGAACCCGCTGGTCGCGGGCCCGCGCTCGGGCGACGAAAGGGTTGTCCACCATGAAGCGAACGCGCCGTCTCCTCGTCGTGCTGCTGGCCTCCGTCCTGGCGGCACTGGGCGTCCTCGTCGTCCAGACCTCCGCCCAGGCGGCCAACCTCCTCACCAATCCGGACTTCGAGACCGGATCCCTGTCGCCGTGGTCGTGCACCGGCGGGCTGGGGTCGGTGGTCTCCACCCCGGTCCACTCCGGCACCAAGGCGCTGGCCGCGGCGGCCAGCGGGTCCGACACCGCGCAGTGCACCCAGTCGGTGTCGGTGCGGCCGAGCACGACGTACACGCTGAGCGCGTGGGTGCGCGGCAGCTACGTCTACCTCGGCGTGACCGGCGGCTCCTCCTCCTGGACGTCGTCGGCGGGGGCGTACACGCAGCTCACCGTGTCGTTCACGACCACCGCGAGCCAGAGCAGCGCGGTCATCTTCCTGCACGGCTGGTACGGGCAGGGCACCTACTACGCCGACGACGTCAGCTTCGACGGCCCCGGCGGCACCGCCTCCCCCACGATCACGCCGACGGTCACCCCGACCGTGACGCCGACCGTCACGCCCACGGTGACCCCGACCGTGACCCCCACGGTGACCCCCACGGTCACGCCGACCGTGACCCCCACGGTGACGCCGACCGACACCACCTGCCCGACCAAGCCGCGGCCGGCCGGCAAGGTGATCCAGGGCTACTGGGAGAACTGGGACGGCGCGATCAACGGCGTGCACCCGCCGCTCGGCTGGATCCCGATCACCGACCCGCGCATCAAGGCGCACGGCTACAACGTGATCAACGCCGCGTTCCCCGTCATCCGCTCCGACGGCACCGTGCTGTGGGAGGACGGCATGGACGCCACCGTCAAGGTCGCCACCCCGGCCGAGATGTGCCAGGCCAAGGCCGCGGGCGCGACGATCCTCATGTCCATCGGCGGCGCGGCGGCCGGCATCGACCTCGGCTCCAGCGCCGTCGCCGACCGGTTCGTGGCGACCGTCGTGCCGATCCTGAAGAAGTACAACTTCGACGGCATCGACATCGACATCGAGACCGGCCTGACCGGCGGCGGCAGCATCACCCAGCTCTCCGCCTCGCAGTCGAACCTCATCCGGATCATCGACGGCGTGCTCGCCCAGATGCCGGCCGGGTTCGGCCTGACCATGGCGCCGGAGACGGCGTACGTGACGGGCGGCAGCGTGACGTACGGGTCGATCTGGGGCGCGTACCTGCCGATCATCAAGAAGTACGCCGACAACGGCCGCCTGTGGTGGCTGAACATGCAGTACTACAACGGCAGCATGTACGGCTGCTCCGGCGACTCCTACTCCGCCGGCACCGTGCAGGGCTTCACCGTGCAGACCACCTGCCTGAACAACGGCCTGACCATCCAGGGCACGACGATCACCGTGCCCTATGACAAGCAGGTGCCGGGCCTGCCCGCGCAGCCGGGCGCCGGCGGCGGGTACATGGCCCCCTCGCTGGTCTCGCAGGGCTGGAACGCCTTCAACGGCCAGCTCAAGGGCCTGATGACCTGGTCGATCAACTGGGACGGCTCGAAGGGCTGGACGTTCGGGGACAACGTCAAGGGCCTGCAGGGCCGCTAGGGACAGGACGCGGCGGCCTTCCGGCGCGCCAGGGGCGCCGGAAGCGCCGCCGTGTCCGCGAGATAACGCTTGGCTGTGAATCCGGCCCACTGGTTTGCCGCGTTTGCGGGGGCATGGAACGCTCTAGGCAAAAAGCGCCGAGGACCAGGTGGGGATTCAGGTGTCAACAGTAAGCGGGAGGGCGGCGGCGCGGCGTTCTGGCCGGTTGGCCACCTGCGTCATGGGGTTCGCCGCCATGGCGCTGCTCGCGGCCGGCTGCTCCCTCGGCGCCACCGCCGGCCAGGAGACCACTGGCGCCCAGCCGCCGCCGGCGTCCTCGCCCGCCGCCACCGCCGAGGCGCTGAAGCCGCCGCCCGTGGACGCCGACTGGCCGCGCTGGGGCCTGACCCACACCGGCGTCAGCGCCAACAACATCACCCCGCGCCTGGAGCAGGACGTCGCCCGCGCGCTGTCCGAGACGCCGATGCTGCAGAACCAGCACATCATGGGCTTCGGGGCGCTCAACCCCGAGCCGCGGCGGGGCGAGTACTTCTGGGAGGACCTCGACAGCCGGACGAACTTCATGCGGGAGTCCGGCGGCACCGGCGTGATCACGCTGTGCTGCGCCCCCGACTGGATGAAGGGCGGCCCCGAGGGCCCGACCGAGGAGTCGGCCTGGAAGGAGCACCTGGAGGACGCGCCGTACCCGGAGCACTTCGACGACTTCGCCAAACTGGCGGCGACCGTGGCCGAGCGCTACCGGGACGTCAAGTACTTCATGGTCTGGAACGAGTTCAAGGGCTTCTGGCGGGACCACAAGAAGCCCGCGGACTACAAGGGCTACACCGAGCTGTACAACAAGGTGTACGACGCGGTGAAGGCGGTCCGTCCGGACGCCAAGATCGGCGGGCCGTACCTGGGCTTCGACAGCGACAGCAAGGGCGACACCGAGCTGCGCGGCCCGTGGGGAGCGGTCAACCAGCACGCCCTCGACGCCTTCGAGTACTGGTTCAAGAACAAGAAGGGCGCCGACTTCGTCGTCGTGGACGGCGCCTCCCCCACCGAGACCCACGAGCTGCTGCCGGACGCGTTCGGCGCCCTGGGCAAGTTCGGCGCGATCACCAAGTGGCTGCGCGAGAAGACCGGCGACCTGCCGGTGTGGTGGTCGGAGTGGTACTTCGTGCCCGAGGACGGCACCGTCTGGGACGAGCCCATGCGGCTGGCCGTGCAGGCCGTCTCGATGATGGAGTTCGCCCGGAGCGGCGCGAGCACGGCCCTGTACTGGAACCCGCAGGCCAAGGACGGCGAGTGCCGGGCCTGCATGTGGGAGCCGCGCACGGGCGCGCTGATGCCCACCGGCAAGCTGGTGAGCGACTTCACCCGCTGGTTCCCGGCGGGCGCCGAGCTGGAGCCGGTCACCTCCTCCGACCCGCGGGTGCGGGTGCTGGCCCAGCCCCGGCAGCTCCTCGCGGTCAACACCACGGACAAGCAGGTCACCACGACGGTCGACGGCAAGGAGCTGACGCTCAAGCCGTACGAGATCAAGTGGAGCGACCGCTAGCCGGAGGCGGTGCGCGGTGATCACACGGGCGAGATGGCGGTCCGGTATGACGGCCGCCATTGATCCGGCTGACTCGCCTTGACACGATGCGCAAGATCCCGTGTCAATCCATCGAGGGAACTTGCGCATGTTGAAGCTCCGACCAGGGCTGAGCGCGCTCGTCGTGATCGCGTCGCTCAGCCTGACGACGCCGCCCTCGCAGGCGGCCCCGCGCGGCGCGCCCGCCTGCGCGCCCGGCACGACCGTCACCACCGACTCGGGCCAGGTGTGCGGGATCGCGGGCGAGGGCCTGCGCTCCTGGCTCGGCATCCCCTACGCCGCCCCGCCCGTCGGCGACCTGCGCTGGACGCCCGCGCGCCGGGCCGCGCCCTGGCCCGGCGTGTTCTCCGGCACCGGGCGGGGCAGCCCGTGCCCGCAGGCGGAGCTGCTCGGCTCCCCCTCCGAGGACGAGGACTGCCTCAAGCTCAACGTCGCCGCCCCCGAAGGGGCGCGGAACCTGCCCGTCATGGTGGAGTTCCACGGCGGCGGCTTCCGGTACGGCGCCCCCTCCGACGGCTCCTACCTGGCGAAGGCCGGCGACGTCGTGCACGTCGGCGTCGGCTACCGGCTGGGCGTCCTGGGCTTCCTGTCCCACCGGGCCTTCGGCCGGAACGCCGGCAACTACGCCCTGTCCGACCAGCAGGAGGCGCTGCGCTGGGTGCGGCGCAACATCGCCCGCTTCGGCGGCGACCCCGGCAACGTGACGATCTTCGGGGCCAGCGCCGGCGGGTCGAGCGTCTGCGCGCACACGGCGTCGCCGACCGCGAAGGGCCTGTTCGAGAAGGGGATCGTGCAGAGCGGCGAGTACAACTCGCTGCGCGGCGTGAACACCTTGTGGCAGCCGCAGGACTGCAAGGCCGAGCTGCCCACGCAGGCCGAGGCGCAGGCCCAGGGCGGCCGGTTCGCCGCCGCGCTGGGCTGCGAGCAGGCCGCCGACCCGGCCGCGTGCCTGCGGGCCAAACCGGTCAAGGCGCTGCTCGACCAGTCCGGCGACGGGCTCGGCCCCGACCGCGGGACGATCGCCCCCATCGTGGACGGCCGCATCCTGACCATGTCGCCGTCCCGGGCGTTCGCCAGGGGCAAGGTCAACAAGGTCGCCCTCATGCACGGCGTGGGCCGCGACGAGGTCCAGCTCCCCGCCGCGAACACCCCGGCCGAGTACGAGACTTTGGTCCGCCGGCAGTACGGCCCCCTCGCCCCCGAGGTGCTCGCCCGCTACCCGCTGGCCAGGTTCCCCGCGCCGGCGGCGTTCATCGCGTACCGGACGATCGTGGCCGACAGCAACTCGGTCTGCCCGGCGCTGCTCAACGACGAACGGCTGGCCGCGCACCTCCCGGTGTACGCCTTCCAGGTGGACAACGCCGACGCGCCGCCGCTGTTCTTCCTCGACCGGACCAAGCCGAACGGCGCCTTCCACATCAGCGAGGCGCCCTTCCTCTACTCCGACGTCAAGGACCTGGACGCCAACCAGCGCTCCTTCGGCGCCCAGCTCGTCGCCCAGTGGACGGGATTCGCCCGTGCCGGCGACCCGACCGCGGAGGGGACCCCGCTGTGGCCCCGGTACACCCGCACCGACCCCGCCGTCATGTCCCTGGCCCCGGCCGGTGACAGCCAGGTGACGCGGGAGATCGCCAGGCAGCACCAGTGCGCGTTCTGGAACAAGGAGGCGACCTCATGATCCGGCTGCTGACCGTCCTCTGCCTCGCGCTGCTGCAGGGCCCCGCGCCCGCGCAGGCGGCGACCGGCGGCGACTGGCCCATGTGGCAGCAGGGCCCGCTGGGCTGGCGGCACAACGCGGCCGAACGCGCGATCAACCCGCGCACGGTCGGCGGCCTCGCGCTGAAGTGGGCCTTCGCCTATCCCAAGGAGGCCGGCACGCCGCGCAGCCAGCCCGCCGTCGTGGGCGACACCGTCTACTTCGGCTCCCCCGAAGGCAAGCTGTACGCCAGGGACGCCGCCACCGGCGCCGCCCGCTGGGAGTTCGACCTGACCACCGTCGGCACCGGCCGCACCCAGGTGCAGGACGGCCCGGCCGTGGCCAGGGGCAAGGTGTACTTCGGCGACGTGCGCGGCTGGTTCTACGCCGTCGACCAGCGCACCGGCCGGCTGGCCTGGGCCCGCCGGCTCGACGACACCGTCACGGCGATCGTGACCAGCTCGCCCCTGGTCTTCGGCGACCGCGTCTACGTCGGCGTCTCCAGCGGCGAGAACATCCTCGGCAAGGAGCACGCCTGCTGCACCTTCCGCGGCCACCTCGACGCCATGGACGCCGACACCGGCCGCCCGGTCTGGCGCTTCGACACCGTCCCGAAGGCCCGCCAGGACGGCACCTGGCCCAACGGCATCCCCCGCTACGCCCCCTCGGGCGGCGGCGTGTGGAGCTCCCCCGCCCTCGACCCGGTCACCCGCACCCTCTACGTCGGCACCGGCCAGAACTACACCGGCAGCGCCGGCCACTACGACTCGGTGCTGGCGCTGGACATCGACACCGGCCGCCCGCGCTGGACCCGGCGGATGACCGACGTGGACACCTGGCGGCTGGAGTGCTCGCTGCCCACCCCCGAGGACCGCGAGTACTGCCCCAACCTCCCCGACGGCACCGCGCTCGATTTCGACCTCGGGGCCGCGCCCAACCTGTTCCGGGCGGGCGGGCGGCCGTTGGTCGGCATCGGGCAGAAGGCGGGCGTGTACCACGTGCTCGACGCCCGTACCGGGAAGATCGTCTGGCAGCGGCAGCTGTCCAAGCCGATGCCCGGCGGCGGCCTGTCCGGCGTCCAGTGGGGCACCTCCTTCGACGGGCAGCGCCTGTACGTGGCCACGTACATGGCCCAGCCCGGCACCCTGTTCGCCCTCGACCCGGCCACCGGGCACCTGCTGTGGGAGACGCCCAACCCGGCCGACGGCTGCGCCACCGGCGGCGCGGCCCAGTACCCGAACGTCTGCCGGCTCGGCCACACCCCGGCCGTCTCCAGCACGCCCGGCCTGGTCTGGGAGGGCAGCATGGACGGCAAGATGCGGGCCTACTCGGCGCGCACCGGCGAGGTCGTGTGGGCCTACGACACCATGCAGGAGGTGCAGGGGGTCAACGGCCTGACCGGGCGCGGCGGGGCCGTCTCGGGCGGCGGCGGGGCCGTGGTGTCGCACGGCATGCTGTTCGTCCAGTCCGGGTACTCCTTCACGCCGTACCCGAACCCGTACGGGTCGGTGTTCCTGGCCTTCAGCCTTCCGTAGGCGCCGCCGGGGCGGTCGAGCCGCGCACCACCAGCTCGGTCGCCAGCTCGACGTGGTGGGAGTCGATGCGCTCGCCGGCCGCCAGCCGCAGCGCGGTGCGCAGGGCCGCCCGGCCCATCTCGCGCAGCGGCTGGCGCACGGTGGTGAGCTGCGGCGAGGCCATCCGGGCGATCTGGGTGTCGTCGAAGCCGACGATGCTCAGGTCCTCCGGGATGCGCAGGCCGCGCGACCTGGCGGCCTCCATGACCCCGAGCGCGATCTCGTCGCAGCCGGCGAAGATCGCGGTCGGGGGCTCCGGCAGGTCGAGCACGCTCGCGCCGTTGACCAGGCCGTCCTGGTAGTGGAAGTGGGCGGTGCGCACGTAGCCGGGCGGCTCGGGCGCGCCGGCCGCCTCCAGCGCCGCCCGGTAGCCGTGCAGGCGGGCCTGGTTGCAGGCCGAGGTCGGCGGGCCGCCGATGTAGGCGATGCGGCGGTGGCCCAGCGACAGCAGGTGCTGGGTGGCGGTCAGGCCGCCGGCGAAGTTCGTCGAGCCGACGCTGGTCACGCTCGTGGTCGGCAGGTTGAGCGGGTCGATCACGACCAGCGGCAGCCGGGCCCGCGTCAGCGCCCCGAGCTGCGCGCCGGTCAGCTCGCTGGTCACCACGATGAGCGCCCGCCGCCCGGCGGCGACCAGGTCGCGCGCCCAGCCGCCGGTGCGCTGGTGGCTCTTCCTGATGCTGACGACGACCGACGTCTCCAGCTCGTCGCCGGCCTCGATCGCGCCGTGGATGATCTCGGTGGAGTAGGCGTTGAGGTCGTCGTCGAACTGCACCTCGACCGTGGCGGGGCCGCCCGCCTCGCCGCGGCGCGGCGTGGCGGGCACGTAGTCGTGCTGCTGGAGCAGCGACTGCACCAGCGAACGGGTCGCCGGGGCCACGTCGCTGCGGCCGTTGAGCACCTTGGAGACGGTGGCGACGGACACGCCGGCCGAGGCCGCGACGGTGGCCAGCGTGGCGCGCCTAGGAGCCGGCATCTGTTCCTCCTCGGATCTCCACGGGTGTGACCAGCCGCCTGCCCGCGCCGGCGGGCCGCGCCGGCCCGGTCAGCCGGACCACGCCGCGGCACGGCAGGTCGGCGGCGGACGTGCCGACGAGCACCTCGACGTCTCCCGGCTCCACGACGCGCCGCAGGTCGCGCCCGGTGAAGGCGGTCCTGTCGGTGTGGACGAGGAAGGAGACCCGCCTGCTCTCGCCCGGTTCGAGGCGCACCCTGGCGAAGCCGGTGAGCTGCTTCACCGGCCTGGTGACCTGGGCGAGGACGTCGTGCAGGTAGAGCTGCACGACCTCGTCGCCCGCCCGGCCGCCGGTGTTGGCGACGCGGACCGAGACGGTGAACTCGCCGTCGGTCGGGACCTCGGCCGCGCTGATCCGCAGGTCGCCGACCTCGAAGGAGGTGTAGGAGCGGCCGTGCCCGAAGGGGAACAGCGGGGTGGGATCGAGGTTGCTGATGCCCTTGCTGTCGGCTCCGAGCGGGGGCTGCAGGTAGGTGCCCGGCTGCCCGCCAGGATGGCGGGGTATCTGCACGGGAAGCTTGCCTCCAGGCTGGACACGACCGCTCAGTATACCGGCGATCGCCCCGCCGCCCTCCTCTCCCGGCATGAACGCCTGGACCAGCCCGGCGGCTCCGGCGTGCGCCTCGCCCAGCGCGTACGGGCGGCCGGAGACGACCACCACGACGACCGGCGTGCCCGTCGCGAACAGCTCGGCCAGCAGGTCGGCCTGGAGGCCGGGCAGCCGCAGGTCCTCGGCGTCGCAGCCCTCGCCCGACGTGCCCTGGCCGAACAGCCCGGCCAGGTCGCCCACGACCGCGACGCACAGGTCGGCCGCGCGGGCGGCGGCGGCCGCCGCGGCGAACCCGGACCGGTCGCCGCCCTGGACCGCGCAGCCCGGCTCGTGCACGATCTCGGCGCCGGGCAGCTCGGCGCGCAGCGCGCCCAGCACGGTCGGGGCCTCGACGCCGAGCCCGAGCCCGGGGTAGCGGGGCAGCACGTGGTTGGGGAAGGCGTAGCAGCCCATGAACGTGCGCGGGTCGTCGGCGCACGGGCCGACGACGGCGATCCGGCCGAGGCCCGCGCGCAGCGGCAGCGCCGTCCCGGGGTCGAGCAGCACGATCGAGCGTTCGGCGAGCTCGCGGGCGAGGGCGCGGTTGGCGGGCGAGTCCAGCTCGACGTCCGGCGCGCCGGCGACCGAGCCCTCCGGCGTCCAGCCGGGGTCGAGCAGGCCGAGCTGCACCTTCTGGGTGAGCAGCCGGCGCGCGGCGCGGTCGATCAGCGACTCGGGCAGCTCGCCCCGGCGCACCCGCTCGACCAGGTGGGCGCCGAAGCCGAGGGTGTCGGGCAGCTCGACGTCCACGCCGGCGGCCAGCGCCTGCGCGCCCGCGTCCGCCGGGTCGGCGGCCACCTGGTGCATGGTCGCCAGGAACGGGACCGCCCAGTAGTCGGACACGACGGTGCCGGTGAACCCCCACTCCTCGCGCAGCAGCTCGGTCAGCAGCCAGGAGTCGACGGCGGCGGGCACGCCGTCGACGTCGGAGTAGGAGTTCATCACCGAACGGGCGCCGCCCAGGGTGATCGCCGCCTCGAACGGCGGCAGGATCATGTCCATCAGCTCGCGGCGGCCCATCGGGACCGGGCCGTGGTTGCGGGCGGCCCGCGAGGCCGAGTACCCGGCGAAGTGCTTGAGCGTGGCGATCACGCCGGCGCTCTCCAGGCCGCGCACGTACGCCGCGCCGAGCATCGAGACGAGGTACGGGTCCTCGCCCATCGTCTCCTCGACCCGGCCCCACCGGTAGTCGCGGACCACGTCGAGCACCGGGGACAGGCCCTGGTGGGCGCCCACGGCACGCATGTCCCGGCCGATGGCCGTGGCCATGCGCTCGACCAGGCCGGGGTCGAAGGTGGCGGCCCAGGCGATGGCCGCCGGGTAGACGGTGGCGCCGTAGGTGGTGAAACCGGTCAGGCATTCCTCGTGCACGAGGGCGGGGATGCCTAGCCTGGACAGCCCGACGACCTCGCGTTGCAGCCGCACCACCTCGGCGGCGCCCTCGGCCACCGTCACCGGGACGCTGCCGAACACGCGGGTCAGGTGGCCGAGCCCGTGCCGGGCGGCCTCGCCCAGGGGCACGGTGCCGGAGGCGGCGAAAACGTCCTGCATGGGGGCCACGTTGTGGGTGCCCGTGCCGTCCGGGTCGGGGGCGGGGGCCGCCTCCTCGTGCGCCATGTCGTTGCCCACCCACCGGCTGCCGAGCTGGGCGACCTTCTCCTCCAGCGTCAACTCCTGAAGGAGGGCCTCGACGCGCTCGGCCACGGGAAGCGCCGGGTCCAGCCACGGACCGAGGACCCGATCTGCCGGGGTCCGATCTAGAGCCGTCATGAACTGCACTCCTTCAAGAGTTCTGCCGCAAAGTTTCGAAACATTTCGGAGCTGGGCCCGCCACCTGCACAATGCCGCAACTGGGGCAGAATAGCCAGCTAGATGCCCGCGCGAGATTACTACACCGGCCCGGCCGCCGCCCAGCTCCGTTTCCGCGACAGAGGTCTTGACAGGGAAATGGTCGAAATCTAGATTGACGTGCCGCGCGGTCATGTCGCAAATGTTTCGACTAGTTCACTCAACGGCGAGCGAACGAGCGGCATTGGGGGGTTGCCGATCCGACCGCCGGCCAACGCGTCCCAAGGACAACCGAGCCGCGGCCAGGCCACGGCATTCGAGTACGGAGATCAGCGTGGAGACCAGGACAACCTCTCGCCGCACCTTCCTCAGCCTCTCGATGGGGCTGCCCCTGGGAGCCGCGCTCGCCGCCTGCGGCACGTCGGGCCCCACCCGCGCCGGTGGCGGCGGACCGACCGGCGGTGGCGGCGGCGGCGCCAAGGCCACCTACTGGTACCTGTCGGTCGAGCCGCAGGAAGGCGTGCGCCGCCGGGCGATCGAGCGCTTCAACAAGGCCAACCCCAACACCCAGATCGAGGGCACGGCGTTCCAGAACGACGCCTACAAGACCAAGATCAAGACGGCCATCGGCGCCGGCCAGGCCCCCACGCTGATCTGGGGCTGGGGCGGCGGCACGCTGCGCAGCTACGTGCAGGCCGGCCAGGTGGAAGACCTCACGTCCTGGTTCTCCGAGAACGCCGCCGTCAAGGACCGGCTGTTCCCCTCCTCCTTCGGCGCGGCCACCGTGGACGGCAAGATCTACGCGATGCCGTGCGAGACCGTGCAGCCGATCGTCCTGTACTACAACAAGGAGGTGCTGGAGAAGGTCGGCGTGCAGCCGCCGACGACCTGGGGCGAGATCATGGACATCGTGCCCAAGATCAACGCCAAGGGCATCGCGCCGTTCTCGCTCGGCGGCCAGTCGCGCTGGACCAACATGATGTGGCTGGAGTTCCTGTTCGACCGGATCGGCGGCCCCGAGGTGTTCCAGGCGGTGTTCGAGGGCCAGAAGGACGCCTGGTCCCACCCCGCCGCCCTCGACGCCCTGACCAAGATGCAGGACCTGATCAAGGCGAACGGCTTCATCAAGGGCTTCTCCTCCATCACCGCCGACTCCAACGCCGACCAGGCGCTGCTCTACACCGGCAAGGCCGCGATGATGCTGCACGGCGGCTGGACGTACGGCGGCATGAAGAACGACGGCGGCGACTTCGTCCCCGGCGGCCACCTCGGCTACATGAACTTCCCGCCCGTGGACGGCGGCAAGGGCGACCCGAGCAACACCGTCGGCAACCCCGGCCAGTACCTGTCGATCTCCGCCAAGGCCACCCCCGAGCAGAAGGAGATCGCCAAGAAGTTCTTCACCAGCGGCGTGCTCGACCAGACCGAGGTCAAGGAGTGGGCGGACACGGGGGCCGTGCCGATCGTCAAGGGCGCCGACGCGGCCTTCGCCTCCTCCCCCGACGCCGAGTTCCTGAAGTTCGTCTACGGCATCGCCAGCAACGCCAAGACCTTCGCCCAGTCGTGGGACCAGGCGCTCAGCCCGACCGCCGCCGAGGTGCTGCTGGACAACATCGCCAAGCTGTTCCAGCTGTCCATCTCGCCGCAGCAGTTCCAGACGAACATGAACGCGGTCATCGGCAAGTGAGCGTGATCCCGATCCCCGCCGGGCGGCGGGCGCCGGCGGCGGCCGGGCGAGGGGGCCGCGGCGCCCTCGCCTGGCTGGCCGTCCCGGCGTTGCTGCTCTTCGTCGCCTTCGGCGTGATCCCGCTGATCGGGGTCCTCGTCCTCAGCTTCACCTCCTGGGACGGGCTGGGCGACATCGGCTTCGCCGGCCTGTCGAGCTGGCAGGCCGTGCTCGCCGACCCCGGGCTGCCGCACGCACTATGGGTGACGTTCCTGGTGATGGCCGCGTCCTGGGCGGTGCAGACGCCGGCCAGCATCCTGCTCGGGGTGTTCCTGGCCGGTCGGCAGCGCTACCGGGCCGTGCTGTCGGTGTTCTACTTCATCCCGCTGCTGCTCAGCTCGGCCGCCATCGCCATCACCTACAAGGCGCTGCTCGACCCGAACTTCGGGCTCGGCGCCGGGCTCGGCCTCGACCTGCTGGCCCAGGACTGGCTGGGCGAGCCCGTCCTCGCCTTCAGCGTGGTGATCTTCGTGGTGTCGTGGCAGTTCATCCCGTTCCACTCGCTGATCTACCAGGGCGGCGTGCGGCAGATCCCGCGCTCGATGTACGAGGCCGCCCAGCTCGACGGCGCGGGCCGGGTGCGCACGTTCTTCAGCATCACGCTGCCGCAGCTCAAGTACACGATCATCACGTCCTCGACGCTGATGGTGGTCGGGTCGCTGACGTTCTTCGACCTGATCTTCGTGCTGACCGCGGGCGGGCCCGGCGACGCCACCCGGGTGCTCGCCCTGGACATGTACAAGCGGGGGTTCCAGGCCAACCTGATGGGCCCGGCCAGCGCGATCGCGGTCATCCTCGTCCTCGTGGGCCTGGCGCTGGCGCTGCTGCTGCGCCGCCTGGGCGGCCGCGACGCCTCGGCGAGCCAGCTGGAAGGGGCCTGACATGGCGACGACGCTGACCAAGCCGGCGCGGCGGGCCGCCGGGGCGTCCCGGTCGGCGGGCGGCGGCCCGGCCGCCGCCCGCCGCAACTGGGTGGCCGGGGTCGCCGGGTGGATCTGGCTGGCGATCGTGGTGGTGCCGATCTACTGGATCGTCATCACCAGCTTCAAGGAGCAGAGCTCCTACTACGCCTCCAACCCGCTCGCGCCGCCGGCGGAGCCGACGCTGGGGGCCTACCGGCTGGTGCTGGAGTCGGACTTCGCCCTGTACTTCTTGAACAGCCTCCTCGTCACCCTCGGCGCGGTGATCCCGGCCGTCGGGGTGTCGTTCATGGCGGCGTACGCGATCGTGCGCGGCGGCGGGCGGTTCCTGCGCGGGGTGAACTCGCTGTTCCTGATGGGGCTGGCGATCCCGCTCCAGGCCACGATCATCCCGATCTACCTGATCATCATCCGGCTGCACCTGTACGACTCGCTGCTGGGCATGATCCTGCCCTCCATCGCGTTCGCGATCCCGCTGTCGGTGCTGGTGCTGTCCAACTTCATCAGGGACGTGCCCAAGGAGCTGTTCGAGTCGATGCGGCTGGACGGCGCCACCGACTGGGGCATGCTCTGGCGGCTGACCTTCCCGCTGACCCGTCCGGCCGTGGTGACGGTGACGATCTACAACGCGCTGACGATCTGGAACGGCTTCCTGCTGCCGCTGATCCTGACCCAGAGCCCGGACAAGCGCACGCTGCCGCTGGCGTTGTGGACGTTCCAGGGCCAGTACAGCGTGAACGTGCCCGCCGTGCTCGCCTCGGTCGTCCTGACCACGCTGCCCATCCTGATCCTCTACGTGGTGGGCCGCCGTCAGCTGCTCAGCGGGCTGACCGCGGGCTTCGGCAAGTGAGCGGCGGTCCTCCCCCGCGTGGGAGGACCGTCCATCGCGGCGCGTACCAGGGCCTCGGCGTCCCTGGCCAGGGCGGCCCGCGCCCGCTGCCGGCCGGCCGGCGGCGCGGCGCGCAGGGGGGCCAGCAGGCGCACCTCGACGGCCAGCCGCCGGGTCGCGGCCACCCGGAGCACCGAGGCGAGCAGCGAGTCCTCGCCCACGTAGCAGGCGCGGGTCGAGGGCCGGCCGTCCTCGCGGTAGCGCAGCGTGGCGGGCCGTACGGCGGCGCCCGCGTCGATCGCCGCCTGGAACAGCGCCGGCCGGAAGTCGCCCATGCCGAGCCCGCACCACGTGGTGCCCTCGGGGAAGGCCACGACGGTGTCGCCCGCCCGCAGCGCCCCGGCCACGGCGGCGACCGCCGACGGCAGCGCGGACAGGCGTTCCCTGTCGATGAACAGCGCGCCCGAGCCCGCGGCCAGCGTCCGGACGACCGGCCAGGCGGCGATCTCCCGCTTGGCCAGCGGGCGCGCGGGCACCGCGGCCGCGACGACCAGCGGGTCCAGCCACGACACGTGATTCGCCACGACCAGCACCCCGGCCTCCCCACCTCCCCCCGAACCCGCGGCCCCGGCCCCGACCCCGGCCCCGACCCCGGCCATGGTCGGCGGCCGGGGCGCCTCCGCCGGATCCTCGGCGACGAGGTCCAGGTGGATGCCCAGGGCGCGCAGCAGGAGCCGGGCCCACCTTCCGGTGACGCGCGCCCGCACGTCCGGGCGGGCGTGGCGGAACGCCAGCGCCACCGGCACCCCGGCCAGCACCACCAGGGCCGCCGCGAGCAGCCGCAGCGCCCGGCGCACCGCCCCCGCGCCGACGACCGCCGCCCCCACGCACATGTCCGGCGTGCACGGGCCCGTACGCAGCCAGGGGCCGGTCACGGCGTCCCGCCCAGGAAGTGACGCAGGTAGCGGGTGTTCGCCTGGGCCATCGAGAGCAGCACGAAGAAGTCGGCCGTGCCGAAGTCCCGGTCGTGCGCGGGCGGCCCGCACACCCACGCGCCCAGCCGCAGGTAGCCGCGGAGCAGCGCGGGCGGCACGAACCGGTCGGAGCGCGGCGCGCCGTCGGCCGCCCAGGGCGCGTGCGGCGTGACCCGGTGCTCCTCGGGGCCGAGCGGCACCCGTCCGGCCACCCCGGCCGCCAGCGCGCCGCCGTCGTCGAGCGGCACCGAGCAGCAGCCCGCCAGCCACTGGTGGCCGCCGCTCACCATGTACCGGGCGATCCCGGCCCACATCAGCGCGACCACCGCGCCGTCCCGGTGGTCCGGGTGCACGGTGGTACGTCCCGCTTCGACCAGGTTGCTGCGGATGGGGGCGAGGGCGCGCAGGTCGAACTCGCCGTCGGAGTAGAGCCGGTCGGACCGCCCCGGCGGCAGCAGCCGGTACGTCCCCACCACCCGCCGCCCCTCCCGCACCAGGAGGTGGTCGCAGTAGGCGTCGAACCGGTCCACGTCGAGGCCGGAGACCGGGCTGTCGAGCCGCGCCCCCATCTCCTCGGCGAAGACCTCGTACCGCAGCCGCTGGGCCGCCTGGAGGTCGGCGGGGCTCGTGGCCATGCCGACCGTGTACCGGCTCGTGTCAAGAGAGATCGTCATGGGCGCGGGGTCCTTCCCTGAAAGCGTCTCGCGACCATGTCGTCATGCCGACATGACGGCCGGCTCTCGCGTCGGGGGCACCCAGGCGTCGGAGCGGTGAACTAGCTCGCGGCCTCCTTCTCGCGGTCGCGGCGGTTGGCGTACAGGCTGGTCAGGGTGACCGTGGTCAGGACGGCGACGATCACGCCGAGCGAGGCGAGCGTCGGGATCTGCGGCATCCAGTCCCAGACGCCGTGCGCCCAGTGCAGCATGAGCTTGACCCCGATGAAGGCCAGGATGACGCTCAGCCCGTGGTTGAGGTGGCGCAGCTTGGCCAGGACGCCCTGCAGCACGAAGTACAGCGCCCGCAGGCCCATCAGCGCGAAGGCGTTGGTGGCGAAGACCAGGAACGGGTCCTCGGTCACGCCGTACACGGCCGGCACGGAGTCCACGGCGAAGACGATGTCCGTGCCCAGGACGGCGACGGCGGCCAGGGCCAGCGGCGTCAGGGCCAGCCGGCCGCCCTCGCGCACGGCCAGCCGGGAGCCGCGGTAGTCGTCGGTGACCGGCACGAACCGGCGCACCAGCCGGACGCTGCGCATGGAGGAGATGTCCACCTGCTGCTCGTGGCCGCCGAGCACGTCCTTGAGGATCTTCCCGGCGGTGACGATGAGGATCGCGCCGAACAGCAGGAACGCCCACGTGCCGCTCTGCAGGGCGGCGGCGCCGAGCCAGATGAAGATGCCGCGCAGGACGAGCGCCCCGACGATCCCGTACAGCAGGACCTGCCGGGCCAGCGCGGGCGGGACGGCGAAGGCGGCCAGCAGCAGCATGAAGACGAACAGGTTGTCCACCGACAACGACTTCTCCACCACGAACCCGGTGAAGAACTCCACGGCGACGCCGCCGCCGTGGTCCGCCCACAGGTAGAAGCCGAAGATCACCGGCAGCACCAGGTAGAACACCGACCAGCCGGCCGCCTCGCGCATGCGGACCTCGTGCGGGCGCCTGGTCAGGAGAAGATCCAGCGCCAGCAGCAGCACGAGCCCGGCGATCGCGACCAGCCAGAGGGTGGGCGTGGCGATGGTGGTCAGGGCGGGGGCAGCCTGCAATGTGCCCGGGGGCATGGGTCCTCCTCGAACGCGCGTCATCGTTCGAGGTCTCCTTCGCCCGTGCGCCGATCGCGCGGGCGGCCGCCCGGGGACGTCTGGGACGTCCGTACTGACCGGGCCGGCGCTTGCGAAGTACTCCCCTCGGCACCCTCAGCCTAGGCGAAGTCACGACATGTCACCACCTGTTGGCCGGTCCCCATCCGCGACAGCTGCGAGAGCGCAGGCCCAAGGCATGGTCTGCACCTGCTCTCCATGGGTATGCGTCTCAGTCCGGTGAGCGCCGGGTGGCTCAATCTCCGTTGAGCACGCGCGTCATCCACTCCAGCGATCCCGTGCTGAGCACCTCGTCCGCGAGGCGCTTCGCGGACGCCGTCCGTAGCGCGGCGAGCGAGCTGTCGATCCACGGCTGGACGTTCTGGTACCCCTGCTCGCGGTACTCGACGGCCTGCATCAGGCATTCGAGCTTGTCGGCGTCACGAGCACAGACGGCCTCAAGGCTGGTCTTCCCCTCGTACTCACCGACCGCGCCGCCCAGCATCTCCGCGACCGGCTCCGGAAGGCCGCGTACCTGGTCGGCGGTGACCTCCTCGTTCTGCGCCGCCGCCAAGTAACGCTTGCCGACGTAGGGAATGTCGGTGACACGGGTTTCCTGGGTGTCGTGGAACAGGCTCATGAACGCCGCGCGCTCGGGGTTGCCGCCCTCCAGAGCCGTGATCACACTCGCGATGATCGCTGTCCGGAAGGAGTGATCGGCGATGCTCTCAGGGTCACGCACCCCCGCGACCAGCCAGCCTGTGCGCTTGTAGCGCTTGAGCAGTCCGATCTCGTACAGCAGGCCCGTCAACCTCGCCAGTTCCTCCGCCATGGAAGTCCCTTCTCACCCTCGGTGGATCATGCGCAGAGCGTAGATGACCGCCTCCAGCTCGCGCTGGGACTGTGCTGACGCGATGGCCTCGTCCAGGGTGCGGGCAGCCGCGTCCCTGAGGGCGTCCACGGTCTGACTGTCCAAGGTCGAGGGGCGCAGCATGACCAGCGCCCACAGTGTGTGGGCCACCACGTCGAGGTAAGGATTCGCGGAGTTCAGCTTGCCGGTCAAATGCCGGAGGAGCTCGGTCCCGCGCCACACATCCGGTCTCAGCTCGATCATGAACGTGTCCGCCGACTGGGGTTCGCCCACCTCCCCGAGCCAGTAGGCCCAGTAGTTGAGGTTGGCCACCTCGCAGACCTCGTCGGCCAGATGGACGCGGATGAAGTGCTGCAACCCCTCGCGGTCGCCGATCCTGGCCAGCGAGTGGGCGCCGGACCGGACAACGGCCCATGACGGCGTCCACCCGGCCGCCCGGCTCATCCGACGTTCTTCGGCGCGCTGCATCGTTGTGAGCCAGTCCGCGGTGTCCGCGGTGTCGTCGAAGCCGGCGACATAGTGGGCCTGGCGGCGCAGCAACATGCCGTCCGCCCGGCCCGCGTCAGCACGCTCGGCCACTACCTTCAGGTGCTCGAAGAAGTGCGCGCGTTCGTCGGGCAGAAGCGAAGGTGAGGTGGCCACGGGCCCCCGGCGGCCGGTCCCCCGCGCGGCTCCCGCCATGGTTGACGGTGCCGTCCTGGTGAACGGCCAGGCCACGAGGTCGGTGAACGGACGTGTGATCACCCATGAGGCCAGTGGATGATCTTCGGTCCGGGCCTTCCCCGGCTCGGTGCCGAGCACGTAGCCGACGAACCGATCGGCTTCAAGGGCCATGTCCAATTGGAAGAGCAGACGCGCTCGGATGCCGAGCCGCAGGAGCCAGTGCCGCAACGACAGATACGTCCCTGTGGAGATCGCCATCAGCGGGCGGCGTCCGGATTCCCAACCCTGAATCGTCGTGACGTCCAGACCGAGAAGTTCGGCGAACCGTTCCTGGGTCGTCCCGGTGGACTCACGGATGACCTTGAGCACATAGCCGGAGATCCGGCCCTCCCGGCCGTGCTCGGCATTGCCCCGACCGGCTGTCAGGGTTCCCACGCCCTGGGAGGTCATGGCAGGAGCCACCGCCGTCCGCACTCGTACTTCCGGTCAGTTCTGCGACGTCCGCGCTGTTCATAGCGTTGCCACCAGCACGACAAGCCGATCCAGCGTAGCTCGCAAGGGGCTGGCGCGACCGACTTCTTCAGGTGGATCAATGGAATCATCACTCGGGACGAAGACCGTCAGGGGCACCGATAGCGCAGAAGACCGGCAGACGGCTCTATGCCGTCCACAGCACGTGATGCACTGTGTTCCCGTCTGACAAGTGCCTGAGCCCTCACGTCCCCCCCGCTCAGCACGGTCATACTCGGCTGCGGTGGCACAAGCCGTACCGGACGCTCGTACGAACGCGTCCGGTGGCCTGGACCTGCTTCTGCCAGGCCACCGTCTACGAACTGTGCGAGGGCGGCGGGCAGGCGTTCCTGCGGCGAACCGTCCACCTCAAGGGCAAGCCCGAAGTGCACGAGACCTCTCTTCGCTCGATCCGTGCAACTGCGGCGATCTGGACGGAATTGCTGTCCGGGCGAGCCCGATAGGCAGGGCGGGGCGCGCACTTCACGGGCCCGACAGCGTCACACCAGTCTGACTGCGGGACGGAAAAGCGCTGACTGTGCCATTTACCGTTAGGAAACTTTCCTTTATATTTGGGACTATCCCCCAGCATGAAGGAACGGTGACATGCGCAGAGTATGGACCTTCTTAGCCATGGCGGCGGTCTCCGTCGCCACCGTCGTCGCGCTCTCCCCGCCGGCCTCGGCGCACGGTTACATCTCCGACCCGCCCAGCCGCCAGGCCAACTGCGCGGCCGGCAAGGTCAAGAACTGCGGCCAGATCATCTGGGAGCCGCAGAGCGTCGAGGGCCCGAAGGGCCTGCGCAACTGCAGCGGCGGCGACGCCCGGTGGGCCCCGCTGGACGACGACAGCAAGGCCTGGCCCGCCGCGTCCGTCGGCGACACGGTCAACTTCAAGTGGCTCATCGAGGCCCGGCACGCCACCAGCACATGGGACTACTACGTCGGCAGCACCCGGATCGCCTCGTTCAACGACCACGGCAGGGAACCGGGCGCGACGGTGACGCACACGGTCAGCCTGGGCGGCCGGACCGGGCGCATCAAGCTGCTGGCCATCTGGAACATCGCCGACACGGAGAACGCCTTCTACAACTGCGTCGACCTCCAGGTGGGCCCCGGCGGCCCGACGCCGACCCCCACCGCCACCCCGACGCCGACCCCCACGCCCACCCCGACCCCCACGGTGACCCCGACCCAGGGCCCGACCGGCAACTGGACGGCGGGCACCGCGTACAAGTCGGGTGACCAGGTGGTCTACAACAACGTCACCTACCGCTGCCTCCAGCCGCACACGGCGCTGCCCGGCTGGGAGCCGCCGAACGTGCCCGCCCTGTGGCAACGGGTGTGATCGTCTAGCTCCGGTGCACGGGGGCGGTGCGGTCGGCCATGATGGACGGGCCGGCCGCACCCCCCTTCCGGAAGGACGCCGATGAAGCGACTTCTCCTCGCCCTCGGCGTCGTCGCCGGGGTGGCGGCGGCCGTCTGGGGCGCCGTCCTGGTGCTGTCCGCGACGGCCGATCCGGCGCCGGCCAGGCAGCGATTGGCCGTCGCCCCGCTGGTGGTGCGGGACAGCGTGATCACCGACGGCGGCGGCCAGGTCGTCGAGAAGCTCGCCGCCGACTGCGCGGCCAGCCGCCACCCCGCCTTCTGCCGCCGGGTGCACGACGAGCTGACCGCGATCGATCCGCGGCTGCTCACCCGGGGCGGCCTGGTCGTGGCCACCGCGCTCGATCCGCGGGCTCAGCAGGCGGCGCAACGGGCCGTCGAGGCGCGGGTCCGCCCGGGTGACGCGCCCGTCGCCGTCGAGGCCATGGTGGCGCCCGGCAGCGGCGAGATCAGGGCGCTGGCCGCCAGCCGCGGCGACGGCGCGCACGCCCTGTCGCAGGGCTCCACGGCGATGGCGTACACGCTGGCGGCGGCGCTGTCCGGCGGCTTCCGGTACGACGACGGCTTCCCCCGCGCCCGCTCCTTCCAGGCCACCGGCTACAACTCCTTCACCAACTGCAAGGGCGAGAACGTCGGCGACCCCACTCACACGGTCATCGGCCCCGGCGGCGAGGACGGCGGCGCGTTCACCACCCTGCGGTCGGCCGCCCGCGCCGTGCCGAACCCCTTCTTCCTGCGGCTGGAGGAGCGGGTCGGCCTCTGCCAGACCGTGCGCACGGCGCAGCGGCTCGGCCTCGCCCGCCGCGACGGGACACCGCTGCAGGAGTACGAGACGTTCACGCTCGGCATCAACGAGGCGGACACCGTCACCGTCGCCGCCACCTACGCCACGCTGGCCGCCCACGGCCTGCGCTGCGCGCCGAGAGCGGTCAAGGAGGTCCGCGACGGCTCCGGCAAGGTGCTGCACGCCCTCGGCCCCCGATGCGAGCAGGTTCTGGACGCGGCCGTCGCCGACGCGGTGACCGGCCTGCTGCGGACCGGCGGCCTCGGCCGGGACGCGGCGGCCCTGGCGGGCAGGATCCCCGACTTCGAGTCGGCCTGGTACGCCGGTTACACCCCCGACCTGGCCGCCGCCGTCAGCCTCGGGTTCCCCGACGAGTCCGAGCCCCGCACTTCCCCCGACGGGTCCCAGCGGCGCCCGCCCACCGCCGGGCGCGATCGGCCCACGCTCACCGGCCTGACCGTCGGCGGACGCCGCTACGACACCGTGGACGGCGCCACCATCCCCGGCCCCATCTGGCGGGCCTCGATGGCCGAGGCGCTGCGCGGGGCGCCGAAGTCCCGCTTCCCGGAGCCGGACGAAGCCCGCTTCGGCGGCTGCCGGCTGGCCTGCCCGCAGTGAGGCGTCAGCGCGCTCCCAGCAGCTCGGCCAGCCGGTCCATGGACTGGGCGCCGCCCTTGGGACCGTCGGCGCGGACGATGGCGTCGCGCGCCTCGACGGACGGGTGCACCGACCGGGCCACGTACCGGGTACGGCCGCCGGCCTCCTCCAGCCGGACGGTCTCCAGGGCCACCTCGCCGGGCGTGCCCTCGAACTCCCACGTGCGCACGTACCGCTCCGGCGGCACGACCGCGTGGTAGACGCCGCCGAAGGCGTACTCCCGGCCGCGGGCGTCGGTGTTGACGAAGCGCCACCGGCCGCCCGGCGCGACCTCCATGGCGTCCACCCGGGTGTCCAGCCAGTGGGGGCCCCACCAGCGCGGGATCAGCGCCGGGTCGGTCACGACCCGGAACACGACGTCCCTGGGGGCGTCGAAGGTCCGGATCATGATGATGTCCTGGCGGCCGGGTTCGATGACGAATTCGGTCTCAGCCATGGTCACGTCCTTCCTCGCTGTGCCGGAGCTTGCTGATCTCCTGGTCGAGCCGGTCGAAGCTGCCGGTCCAGCGTTCGCGGTAGCGGTCGATCCACGCGGAGGCGCCCTCCAGGGGCTCCGTCTCCAGGCGGCACGGACGCCACTGCGCGTCGCGTCCGCGGCTGATCAGCCCGGCCCGCTCCAGCACCTTCAGGTGCTTGGACACGGCCTGCAGGCTCATCTCGAAGGGCTCGGCCAGCTCGTTGACCGTCGCCTCGCCGTCGGCCAGCCGGGCGAGGATGGCCCGCCGGGTGGGGTCGGCCAGGGCGGCGAAGGTGAGGCTGAGCTGGTCGTCGGGCATCGGTGCGTACGTTCCTTCCTGGGCGGTCCCGACCCTAATGGTCCACGATCGCGCCGCAGGAGACGTTCACGGTCGCCGACGTCATGGTCCGGGCCCGGTCGGAGGCGACGAACGCCGCCACGTCGCCCACGTCGGCGAGGGTGGCGAGGCGGCCGAGCAGGGTGGGCTCGCGCAGCTCCGCCTCCAGCGCGGCCTTGCCGGGGAACGAGTCGGGGATGCTCTCCGGCACGCCGCCGGTGATCAGGGTGACCACGCGCACGCCCTGCGCCCCGGCTTCGCACGCCCACTGGCGGCGGATGCCCTCCATGGTGTCCAGCGACACCTTGAACCCGCCCAGCCCCGGCTGCGTCTGCGGCCCGCCGCCGCCGAACAGCAGGACGACCCCCGAACCGGCCATGTGCCGCACGGCGGCCCTGATGGTGAGGAACTGGGTGCGCGCGGCGACCTGGATCGGCCGCAGGAAGTCCTCGACGGAGATCTCGGCCAGCGGGCGCTGCACGTCCTGGACGGAGACGGCGTTGAACGAGACGTCGATGCGGCCCTCGCGGGCGGCCACCGAGCCGGTGAACGCGTCGACGGCCTGCTCGTCCAGCGCGTCGACGAGGGCGGTCTCCGCCGTGCCGCCGGCCGCGCGGATGTCGTCGGCGACCTTGTCGAGCGGGGCCCGGGTGCGGCCGGCCAGGAAGACGCGGGCGCCCTCGCGGGCGAAGGCGCGGGCCACCGCGCCGCCGATCGAGCCGCCGCCGCCGTAGACCACCGCGACCTTTTCTCGGAGAAGCATCTCTTCCTCCTTGTTCAACCCATTGGTTTATCAACCTATAGGTTGAATACGCGACGGTGTCAAGAACTGGACAGTCCTGGAGGCTTTATCCGATCTTGTCAGGACTCCGGGGCGGTGTTACCTCTGACGGGACGGGCGTCAACCGCGCGTCTTCCGTTCCCAGGAGGAACCGTGTCCACCAGACCCTGGTTACGCAGCGCCGTGATCGCCCTCGCGGTCACCGCCTCTGCCCTGCCCCTGACCGGCGCCGCGCGGGGCGAACCCGGCGGGCAGGCCCCGATCGTCCACGACTTCCAGGCCGAGCAGCACGGCAGGCCGGACCTGGACAACCGGCAGGGCCGCGTCCCGCCGCCCGCCGGGCTCGGCGCGCGGGCCGCCGGCGCGGACATCCGCTGGAACGCCCTCGGCACCCCCGCCGTGGTCACCGGCGCCGCGCCGCTCGCCGAGGGCCTGGGCGAGGACCCCGAACGGGCCGCCCGCGCCTACCTGGCCGCCAACGAGCCGCTGTTCGGCCTGTCGGCGGAGGAGGTCGCCGGGCTGGAGAAGGTCGCGGTCAACCCCCTCGGCGCCGGTCACGCCGTGCTCCTGCGCCAGCGGTTCGGCGGGCTGCCGGCCGGGGTGGACGGGCTCGTCGCGGTCGGCGTCGTGCGGGGGAAGGTGCGCCACGTGACCTCCTCGCTCGCCCGCGGGCAGGCCGTGCCCCCGGCCGCCGCGATCAGCGAGGCGCGGGCCCTGGAGATCGCGGCCCGCGACGGTGGCGTGGACCTGGCCACGGCGACGACGAAGCAGGTCACGAAGGTGGCCGTGCCCGCGCCCGACGGCGTGCACAGCGCGTACCAGGTGGTGCTGATCGGCGGCGGGAAGGGCGAGGCGGCGGCGTACACCACCCACGTGGACGCGGTCACCGGCGGCATCCTCACCCGCGAGAACCTGGTCGACCACTTCGACCCGGAGAACCCGCGCTGGGCGGCCTTCCCGGCCAGCCCGCCCGGCGACTACTCCGCCACCGACACCCGGCGGACCTGGTGCCAGGCGGCCGGGCCGGGCTGCGACCTCGCCACCGGCGGCGACCCGGCGACCGGCCGCGCCTGGGACGTGGACCACGCCACCGGCGCGCCGACCCACACCAGCGCGGGCAACGCCGCCCGGACGTACGAGAACCGCGCGAACGGCGACCCGTTCACCGTCGGCACCCGCGCGAACGCCCCCTCCCCCGACCGCGACTACGTCTATCCGTGGCGCAACACCTGGCACCAGGCCAAGTGCGACCCGGCGACGTTCGACCAGCCGGGCGAGGCGGACCTGGAGGCCGCCATCGCCAACCTCAACGCCATGCACAACCGCATGCACGACTGGTCCTACCGGCTCGGCTTCACCGAGTCCGCCTGGAACATGCAGGTGGACAACGGCGACCGCGGCGGGCTCGGCAACGACCCCGAGCTGGGCAACGCCCAGGCCGGCGCACGCGTGGCGTCGGTGCGCGACAACGCCAACCAGATCACCGGCCCCGACGGCGTCGCCCCGATCACCAACATGTACCTGTGGCAGCCGATCGCCGGCTCGTTCTACTCCCCCTGCGTGGACGGCGACTACGACATGTCGGTCATCGGCCACGAGTACAGCCACGCCATCTCCGGCCGCATGATCGCCGGCCCGACCGCCGGCTGGAGCGGCGCGCAGGCGGGCGCCATGAACGAGAGCACCTCCGACCTGTTCGCCATGGAGTACCTGGACGAGTACGGCTTCCGCTCCTCCGGCGCGACCCCGTACGTGATCGGCCCGTACGTCACGGGCGACCGGACGCGCGGCATCCGCAACTACGACATGTCCAGGTCGCCGCTGAACTACAGCGACCTCGCCTACGACCTGGTCGGCACGCAGGTGCACGCCGACGGCGAGATCTGGACCGCCACCCAGTTCGACGTCCGCGAGGCGTTCGTCAAGCGGTACGGCAAGGGCACGCCGGCCCGGCAGCGCGACTGCGCCGACGGCAAGGTGGCGGTGGACCGGTGCCCGGGCAACCGGCGGTGGGCGCAGCTCTCGTACGACGCCCTGCTGCTGATGGCCTCCGGCGCGGTCAGCTACGTCGACCACCGGGACGCGATCCTGGCCGCCGACGCCATCCGCTTCGACGGCGCGAACCAGGACATCCTGTGGCGGGCGTTCGCCGAGCACGGCCTGGGCAAGGGCGCGGCCAGCAACGGCCCGAACGACCCCGACCCGACGCCGAGCTTCGTCGACCCTGCGGGCCGCAACGGCTCGCTCCAGCTCAAGCCGCTGGGCGAGGCCAGGGACGCGGCCCTGCGGCTCTACGTGGGCGACTACGAGGGCCGCGCGGTGCCGGTCGCCGACACCGATCCGGCCACGCCGCTGGGCGACACCGTCGAGATGACGCCGGGCACGTACCGGTTCGTGGTGGCGGGCGCCGGGTTCGGGCACGCGCGGCTGACGTTCCCGGTGGTGGCCGGGGCCAGGCTGCCGCTCCCGCTGCCGCTGCCGCGCAACCTCGCCTCGGCCGCGGCGGGCGCGACGGCCGCCGGCGACGGCGTCAACCAGGCCCGGCTGATCGACGACACCGAGGCCACGAACTGGGCCTCGCGCACCGGCGCGCCGGCCGGCCGGTCGGTCGTCGTGGACCTGGCGGGCGACCGCCCGGTCACGGTGCGCAGGGTCCAGGTGAGCGCGATGCTCCGGCCCGACGTCGGCGACGCCGCCGATCCGGGCGGGCAGAACAGGTTCTCGGCGCTGCGCGCGTTCGAGGTGCTGGCCTGCGCCGCGAACTGCGCCGACCCGGCGAGCTTCAGGAAGGTCTACACCAGCCCGGCGGACGCCTTCGACGCCACGCTGCCCCGGCCGCGCGGCGCGGACCTGCTGGTGCGCTCCTTCCGGGTGCCGCCGACCAGCGCCACCCACCTGATGCTGCGGGTGGTCAGCAGCCAGTGCACCGGCAACCCGCGCTACGCGGGCGAGCAGGACGCCGACCCCGGCTCCGCGACCGACTGCGCCACGGCGAGCCCGGCGCGCGAGCAGGTGCGGGCGGCGGAGTTCCAGGCGTACGCCCACTGACCCGCCGGCGGGCCGCCCGGTCCGCCCCTCCCAGGGGTGGGCCGGGTGGTCAGAACGGGTAGTGGGCCTGTTCGGTCGCCAGGGTGATCCAGCGGGTGTTGCTGAACGCCTCCAGGCCCCATCGGCCGCCGAACCGGCCGTACCCGGAGGAGCCGGCCCCGCCGAACGGCGCCTGCGGCTCGTCGCCCACGGACTGGTCGTTGACGTGCACGATGCCGGTCCGCAGGCGGCGGGCCACGCGCAGGCCGTGGGTGCCGTTCTCGGTGATGATCCCGGCGGTCAGGCCGTGCTCGGTGTCGTTGGCCAGGGCCACGGCCTCGTCGTCGGTGGCGAAGGTGCCGAGCACGCACACCGGGCCGAACGCCTCGCCGTAGTACAGACGGGCGTGCTTCGGCACATCGGCCAGCACCGTGGCCGGGTGCACCGCGCCCTCGGGCTCGCCGCCACCGGCCAGCACCGTCGCGCCCTCGGCGACCGCGTCGGCGACCAGCCCGGCCACCCGGCGGGCGGCGTCCGCGCTGACCAGCGGCCCGATCACGGTCTCCGGCCGGGACGGGTCGCCGGCGGGCAGCGCGCGCACCTTGTCGGCGAACCGGCGGCCGAACTCCTCGGCCAGCGACTCGTGCACCAAAACGCGGTCGCCCGACATGCAGATCTGGCCCGCGTTCATGTAGACGCCGAACGCGGCGGCGTCGACCGCGTGGTCGAGGTCGGCGTCGTCCAGGACGATGATGGCGTTCTTGCCGCCCAGTTCCAGCAGGGCGGGCTTGAGGTGGCGGGCGGCGTGGGTGCCGATGATCCGGCCGACCTCGGTGGAGCCGGTGAAGTTGACCGCGCGGACGCGGGGGTCGGCGATGAGCGCCTCGGCGACCACGGCGGCGTCGGCCGGGTCGTTGGTGACCACGTTGAGCACGCCCGCGGGCAGCCCGGCCTCGTGCAGCAGGTCGGCGACGAACAGGCCGCACGCGATGGGGGCGTCCTCGCTGGGCTTCATGACGACGGTGTTGCCCGCGGCCAGGGCGGCGGCCACCGAGCGCACGCCGAGGATGATCGGCGCGTTCCACGGCGAGAAGGCGGCGACCACGCCGAGCGGCTCGCGCACGGCCAGGCCGAGCACGCCCTCCTCCTGCGCGGTGAGCACCTCGCCGCGCGGCGCGGTGATCGCGGCGGCGGCCTCACGCAGCATGTTCGCGGCCAGCCCGACGTTGAACAGCGCCCACGGACGGGTGCCGCCGACCTCGGCGGCCATCAGCGCCACGGCCTGCTCGCCGCGCTCCTGGAGCAGGTCGGCGGCCTTGAGGAAGATCGCCCGGCGGGCGAACGGGCTGGTGGCGGCCCAGCCGTCGAAGGCGGCCTGCGCCGCGTCCACGGCCGAGGTGACGTCCTCGACGCCCGCGGCGGCCACGGTCGCGTACACCTCGCCTGTGTAGGGGGCCAGGTCGGGGGTCGTACGGCCGCTCAGGGCGGGGACGTTCTTGCCGCCGATCAGCAGGTCACGGGTGATGGTCATGCGGGCTCCCCTGATGTCTCGGAAAGGACGCGCTGGGCGACGGCGAACGCCGCGTTGGCGGCCGGCACCCCGCAGTAGATGGCGCTCTGCAGCAGCACCTCGCCGATCTCGTCGGCCGTCAGCCCGTTGCGCACGGCGGCGCGGACGTGCATGGCCAGCTCGTCGAGGTGCCCATGGGCGACCAGCGCGGTGAGGGTGACGCAGCTCCTGGTGCGCCGGTCGAGGCCGGGCCTGGTCCAGATCTCCCCCCAGGCGTAGCGCGTGATGAGGTCCTGGAAGTCCCTGGTGAAGGCGGTGGTGCGGGCGACGGCCCGGTCGACGTGGGCGTCCCCGAGCACTTCCCGGCGCACCCGCATGCCGGGGGCGGCGGGCAGGTGGGCGAGCAGCGCGGCGGTGACCCGTTCGGGCTGGTCGACGCCGGCCAGGTGGGCCGCTCCCGGCACCTCCACGAGCGTCGCGCCGGGGATGCCGTCGGCCAGCTCCCTGGCGTGCGCGGGCGGCGTGGCCGGGTCGTCTCGGCCGCCCATGACCAGCGTCGGGACGGCGATGCCGGACAGCTCGGCGCGCAGGTCGTAGCCGGCCAGGGCGTCGCAGCAGGCGGCGTAGCCGGCGGGGTCGGCGGCGGCGAGGTCGTCGAGCAGCGCCAGGTCGCCCGGCCCGGCGAACCAGCGCTTGGCCGTGGGCTCCAGCAGCGGCGCGGTGCCCCGCTCACGGACCAGCGCGGCCCGCTCGCGCCAGCCGTCCGGCTCGCCGAAGCGGGCCGAGGAGCAGATCATCGCCAGGGACAGCAGGCGTCCGGGGTGGCGCAGGGCCAGGGTGGCGCCGATCGCGCCGCCGATGGAGATGCCGGCGTAGTGGAAGGCGTCCAGGCCCAGGTCGTCGGCCAGGTCCAGGACGAGCCCGGCCAGGCCGTCGATCGTGGACACGCCGGACGACGGGGAGCCGCCGTGTCCGGGCAGGTCGAAGCGGACCACGCGGAACCTGCGGGCCAGCGCGGCGACCTGCGGCTCCCACACCCGGGTCGAGGTGCCGACCGACGGGCCGAGGACGATCGGCTCCGCGTGTTCCGGGCCGTCCACCCGGTGCTGCAACAACGTCACTTCTCCTCCAGCGCCCGCTTGACCAGGGCGGCGGCGGCGCCGGGCGGTCCGGCGACGGTCAGGGCGGCGCGCATGCGCCCGGGATCGACCCGCAGGCCGGCGACCAGTTCCGCGGCGTCGCGGGCGGCGCCGGCGACCAGGCGCAGCGCCTCGCGCAGCGGCTGCCATTCGGCGTGCCAGGCGCCGGGCGGGCGCTCGTCCTCGGCGGCGAGCGAGGCGTACAGGACGGCGGCCAGGGCGGGCACCTGGCGGGCCGCCGCGGCGATCATCGTGGCCCGCACGGGGTTGTGCTTGTGCGACATCGACGACGAGCCGCCGCCGACGCCCTCGGACACCTCGCCGATCTCGGTCCGCGACATCACCAGCACGTCGGCGGCCGGCTTGCCCAGCGCGCCCGCGGTGAACGCCAGCGCCCCGGCCAGGTCGGCGACGGGGGTGCGCAGCACGTGCCAGGGCAGCGTGGGCGCGGCCAGCCCCAGCTCGGCGGCGAACCGGCCGGCCACCTCCAGCGCCCCTGCACCTCCGTCGTCCGGGTCAGGGGCGGTGAACCGGTCGAGGGTGCCGGCGGGGCCGCCGAGCTGGGCGGGCAGGGCCTCGCGGGCGGCTCGGAGGCGGTCGCGGGCGTCGAGCGCCAGCTTCCGCCAGCCCGCCGCCTTGAGCCCGAACGTGGTGGGCACGGCCTGCTGGGTGAGCGTGCGGGCGGCCATGACGGTGTCGCGATGGTCCCACGCCAGCGTGGCCAGCCCGGCGGCCACCCGGTCGAGGTCGTCCAGGACCGGCCCGAGCGCCCGGCGGGCGACCAGCATGAGCGCGGTGTCGAGGATGTCCTGGCTGGTCGCGCCCGCGTGCACGTGCTCCGCGTACGGCCCGGCGGCCGCGCGCAGGTCGTCCACCAGCGGGATGACCGGATTGCCGCCCGAACGGGCCCGCGCGGCCAGGCCGGCCGGGTCGAACAGCTCGGCGCGGGCCGCGGCGGTCACGGCGTCGGCCGCCTCCCGCGGCGCGCGCCCGAGCGCGGCCAGCACCCGGGTGAGCGCGGCCTCCGCGTCGAGCATGGCCTGCAGGACCGCCACGTCGCCGGTCGCCTCGGCCCCGCCGCGCATGGGCGCGAGCAGCCCGAAGTCGCCCAGGGCGCCCACGGAGGACGCGCCCGGGTTCCCGCCGCCGGGGTCAGCCGAAGTCAAGGAAGACCGTCTCCTTCTCGCCCTGAAGATGGATGTCGAAGCGGTGGACGCCCTCCCGCTCCTCGACCGCGACCAGCGTGCGCGCCCGGTCGGGCGGGAGCGAGTCGAGGAAGGCGTCGGGCCGCAGGTAGATGCGGGTGAACAGGTGGTGGAGCAGGCCGCGGGCGAACACGCACACGCTGATGTACCCGTTGCCCGGCTCGACCGTGCGCAGCGTCCAGTGGCCGTCGGCGTCGGTGGGGACGCGGCCGAACCCGGTGAAGTCGACGCCGTGCCGGCCGATGACCGCGCCGTTGACCGGGTCGCGGCGCAGCGAGCCGGGCGCGCCCGACAGGTCGCCCGTGGGGTCGGCCTGCCAGAACTCCAGCAGCGCGTCGGGGATCGGGTCGCCGGCGCCGTCGTAGACGCGGCCGTGCACGGTGATGCCGCCGGTGGCCAGGTCGCCGCCGCCGGGGAAGGGCAGCGCGTAGCCGTAGAACGGGCCGACCGTCTGCGAGGGGGTGGGGTTCATCGGCCTTCCTCCATCCAGGTCGCGGCGGGCCCGTCGAGCACGATGTCCCACCGGTAGCCCAGCGACCACTCGGGCTTGGACAGGTCGTGCGCGTAGGTGGAGACCAGCCGCTGCCGGGCGCCGTCGTCGGTGACCGACTGCAGGATCGGGTCGTAGGGGAACAGCGGGTCGCCGGGGAAGTACATCTGAGTCACCAGCCGCTGGGCGAAGGCCGTGCCGAACAGCGAGAAGTGGATGTGCGCGGGCCGCCAGGCGTTGACGTGGTTGCGCCAGGGGTAGGGGCCGGGCTTGATCGTGGTGAAGTGGTAGCGGCCGTCGTCGTCGGTCAGGCAGCGGCCGACGCCGGAGAAGTTGGGGTCGAGCGGCGCGGGGTGGTCGTCGCGCTGGTGCAGGTAACGCCCGGCGGAGTTGGCCTGCCAGATCTCCACGAGCTGGCCGCGCACGGGCCGGCCCTGGCGGTCGAGCACCCGGCCGGTCACGGTGATCCGCTCGCCCAGCGGCTCGCCGAGGTGCTGCCGGGTCAGGTCGGAGTCGAGGGCGGTCACGTCCGTGACGCCGAACACCGGGCCGGACAGCTCGCTCGCCTCCGGGTCCTTCAGCGCGACCAGCGGCTGCTTGGGGTGGCGCAGCAGGGTGCTGCGGTAGGGGGCGTAGTCGCGCGCGGGGTGGTCGGCGGGCCGCTCGCCGCGGGACTCGCTCAGCGCGGCGATCTCGCGGTCGATGTCGGCCTGCGTGAGGGGTTCGGACATGGACGCTACCTTTCGAGTACGACGGCCAGCCCCTGGCCGACGCCGATGCAGAGGGAGGCGAGCCCGACGCCCGAGCCGGCCGCGGCCAGCCGGTGGGCCACGGCGCCGGTGACGCGGGCCCCGGAGGCGCCGAGCGGGTGGCCGATCGCGATCGCGCCGCCGTCGGGGTTGACCAGGGCGGGGTCGAGCTCGGGCAGCTCGGCCAGGCAGCCCAGCACCTGCGCGGCGAACGCCTCGTTCAGCTCGACGGTCGACAGGTCGCCGAAGCCCTTGCCGGCCTTGGCCAGCGCCTTGCGCACGGCCTCGACCGGGCCGAGCCCGAAGTAGCGCGGCTCCAGCGCGCTGACGGCGCTCGCGGTGAGGCGGGCCAGCGGCTCGCGGCCGCGCAGCCCCTCCTCGTCGGTCAGCAGCAGCGCCGCCGCGCCGTCGTTCAGCGGGGAGGAGTTGCCGGCCGTAACCGTGCCGCCGTCCCTTCTGAACACCGGCTTGAGCCGGGCCAGCGCCTCGGCCGAGGTGTCGTCGCGGATGCCCTCGTCCCTGGTCAGGCCGGCGATCGGGACGATCTCGCGGTCGAGGGCCGCCTTGGCCGCCTTCCGGTGGCTGCCCAGCGCGTACGCGTCCTGCTCCTCGCGGGTGATGCCGTGCTTGTCGGCGATCAGCTCGGCGCCCTCGCCGAGCGCGACCGTGTGCTCGGCGGGCATCCTCGGGTTGACCAGCCGCCAGCCGAGCGTCGTGGAGACCAGCTCCCCGCCGCCCGCCGGGAAGGCGCGGTCGGGCTTGGGCAGCACCCAGGGCGCGCGGGTCATCGACTCCACGCCGCCCGCGATCACCGCCGAGGCGTCGCCGACCGCGATGGCCCGGTACGCCTGGATGATCGCCTCCATGCCGGAGCCGCACAGCCGGTTGACGGTGGCGCCGGGCGTGGTGACCGGCAGCCCGGCCAGCAGCGCGGCCATGCGGGCGACGTTGCGGTTCTCCTCGCCCGCGCCGTTGGCGTTGCCCAGGAGCACCTCGTCGGCGCTCTCCTGGCCGGTCCGCTCGACCAGCGCCGCGACGACGTGCGCGGCCAGGTCGTCGGGGCGCACCTTGGCCAGCGCGCCGCCGTGGCGGCCGAACGGCGTGCGGACGGCGTCGACGATGTAGACGTCCTTCATGCGGTGACCTCCGCGTCGGTACGGTTGCGCAGCTCGTCCAGGCCCACGCCCGGCGCGCTCTCGACCAGGGCCAGCCCCTGCTCGGTGACGTCGAGGACGCCGAGGTCGGTGATGATCCGGTGCACGCATCGCCGGCCCGTCAGCGGCAGCGAGCACTCCTCGACGATCTTGGGTGAGCCGTCCTTGGCGTTGTGTTCCATGATCACGATGACCTTGCGCGCCCCGTGCACCAGGTCCATGGCCCCGCCCATGCCCTTGACCAGCTTGCCGGGGACCATCCAGTTGGCCAGGTCGCCGCGGGCCGAGACCTGCATCGCGCCGAGCACGGCCACGTCGATGTGACCCCCTCGGATCATGCCGAACGACAGCGAGGAGTCGAAGAACGACGCGCCGGGGAGCACGGTGACCGTCTCCTTGCCCGCGTTGATCAGGTCGGGGTCGACGTCGGCGGGCGCGGGGTACGGGCCGACGCCGAGGATGCCGTTCTCGGAGTGGAGGACCACGTCGACGCCCGGCGGCAGGAACGACGGGATGCGGGTGGGCAGGCCGATGCCGAGGTTGACGTAGTCGCCGTCGCGCAGCTCGGCCGCCGCCCGCGCGACCATCTGGTCACGGGTCCAGCTCATTCGGTGACCGTCCTCTTCTCGATGCCCTTGTCGGCGGCCTGCTCGGGGGTGAGCGGGAGCACGCGTTGCACGAACACGCCGGGCAGGTGGACCTCGTCGGGGTCGATGTGCTCGGCCAGCTCCTCGACCTCGGCGACGGTGACGCGCCCGGCCATGGCGGCCAGCGGGTTGAAGTTCCTGGCGGCGCGGTGGAAGACCAGGTTGCCGGACCGGTCGCCCCTGGCCGCCCGGACCAGCGCGAAGTCGGTGCGGATGCCGTGCTCCAGGACGTACTCCCGGCCGTCGAACTCGCGCACCTCCTTCGGCGGCGAGGCGACGGCGACGGTGCCGTCGGGGTGGTGGCGCAGCGGCAGGCCGCCGTCGGCGACGGGGGTGCCGACCCCGGCCGGGGTGTAGAAGGCGGGGATGCCGCTGCCGCCGGCCCGCAGCCGCTCGGCCAGGCTGCCCTGCGGGGTCAGCTCGACCTCCAGGTCACCGCCGAGGTACTGCCGGGCGAACTCCTTGTTGTCGCCGATGTAGGAGGCGGTCACGCGGGCGATGCGCCCGGCGGCCAGCAGGATGCCGAGGCCGCCGCCGTCGACGCCGCAGTTGTTGGACACGACGCCGATGCCGGTCACGCCGGTGTCGTAGAGGGCCTGGATCAGCACGTTGGGGATGCCGCTGAGCCCGAAGCCGCCGACCGCGAACGACGCGCCGTCCCGCACGCCGGCCAGCGCCTCCGCGGCCGTCGCGACCACCTTGTCTCTCCGCACGACGCTCCGTTCAGCCGAGGATGTCCGCCGAGTGCCCGCCCGAAGGTGTTCGCTCTGCGAACTTTAGTTCACTATTATGGGTTCGAGTATCTGTAACCGGGGCGTTCCTGTCAAAGCCCCCACCTGGACGAGGAGTCGCCGATGGAACCGGCCGGGACCCTGGAGCGCGGCCTGGCCGTGCTGCGCGTGCTGGCCGCCGACCCCGGGCGGCCCATGCGCGCGACCGACCTCGTCCGCGCCACCGGGCTGGCCAGGTCCACGGTCGACCGCGTGCTGGCCACGCTCGTGCACCTCGGCCACCTGCGGGCCGAGGGCCGCGACGTGCTGCTCGCGCCGCCGCTGATGGCGCTGGGCGCGGCCTACCTGGCCTGCGACGGCCTCCAGGAGAGCCTGTCACCCCTGGCCGAGCGGCTGGCCGCCGAGCTGGAGGAGTCGGTCTCGCTGGCCGTGCCCGACGGCGACGGCGTGCGCTTCGTCGGCCAGTTCACCCGGCGGCGGACGATGTCGGTGGCCTTCCGGGTGGGCGACCTGCTGCCCGCCGGGCGGTGCGCGGCCGGGCTGGCCCTGCTCGACCCCGCCGCGCCGTGGGCCGAGGACGACCAGCTCATCGAGCCGGGGCTGATCGCGGTCGCGCTGCCCGTCCGCGACCCCGGCGGCACGGCGGTCTGCGCGGTCAGCGTGGTCAGCCACACCAGCAGGCACACGGTGGCGGGGCTGCGCGAGCACGCCCTCCCCCGGTTGCGCGCGACGGTGGCGGACATGGAGGCCGTCCTGGCGGCCCAGGCCGCCCGCCCCCGGGAGCCGCGCCGCGCGCCCGCCGGGCTGGACGGTTCGCGGGCCGTCAAGGAGGAGCTGGGCATGGGCTATCTGCAGTCGCTCGCCCGCGGCCTGGCCGTGCTGGTCTCGCTCGGGTCGGCGCGCGGCGGCTGCACGCTGGCCGAGTCCGCCAGGGTGACCGGCCTGCCCCGGGCCACCGTCCGGCGCGCGGTGCAGAGCCTGCAGGGCCTCGGCTACGCCGCCGCCGTGGGCGACCGCCACGTGCTGCTGCCCAAGGTGCTCGAACTGGGCTACGCCCACCTGTCGGGGCGTACGTTCGGCGAGGTGGTCCAGCCGCACCTGGCCGACCTGGTGGCGCGCGTCCGCGAGTCGGCGTCGGTCGCGGTGCTGTCCGGCGACGACGTGCTCTACGTGGCCCGGGTGCCCACGGTCAGCATCATGAGCGTGGACATCACGGTCGGCACCCGCTTCCCGGCGTACGCCACGTCCATGGGCCGGGTGCTGCTGGCCGGGCAGCCCGCCGCGCGGGTGGCCGCCATCGAGCCGAAGCCGCTGTCCCGGCACACGATCACCTCGCCGGACGGGCTGGCCGCGGCCGTGCGGCAGGCCGCCGCCGACGGCTACGCGCTGGTGGACCAGGAGCTGGAGGAGGGCGTGCGGTCGATCGCCGTCCCCGTGCGCGGGCCGGACGGACGCGTGGTGGCGGCGGTCAACGTGGCCACGCACGCCGGCCGGGCCAGCCGCGACCACCTGCTGCGCGACGTGCTGCCCGAGCTCAGGCGGACGGCCGCGCGCATGGAGGCCGACCTCGCGCACACCGGCCGGCTCCCCTGACGGGCCTCCCGGCTGCCGGCCGGCTCCCTGGCGGGCCTTCCGGCTACCGGGTGGCCTCGGCGCGGGCCTCGCTCGGGGTCAGGCCGTACCGGGCGCGGAAGAGGCGGGCGAAGTGGGCCTGGCTGGAGAAGCCCCAGCGGTGGGCCACGTCGGCGATCGTGGTCTCCAGCGCGCGCGGCCCGGTCAGCTCGGCGTGCGCCCGGACCAGCCGCCGCTCCACGATGTGCCGGGCGGGCGTGCGGCCGGTGGACTCGAAGATGCGCGCCAGGTGCCGCACGGAGATGCCCATGACCCCGGCCACCTGCGCCGCCCCCAGGCAGGGGTCGTGCAGGTGCCGGTCGATGTAGTCCTCGGCCACGATGAGCTGCGACCGGTAGGCGTCCGGCCCGGGACGCCCGCCCGTGCGCTCCTCGGCGAGCTGCCTGAGCAGGTCGAGCACGGCCCGCTCGGCCTCGGCCGGGTCGGGCGCGGAGCGCAGGGCGGCCAGGCCGCCGATCATCGAGCGCAGCGCGGCCACGAGCACGCCCTCCCGCGCCGTCGCCCTGCCGAACACCATCGGCCCCGGCAGCCCGCCCGCCACGCACGCCTGCGCGAACAGCTCGCGCGGGACGTCCACCAGGATCTGCCGCATCGAGGAGGAGAACCCGAACAGGTACGGCCGGCGCGTGTCGTAGACGACCAGCTCGCCCGCCGTGGCGGCCAGGCAGCCGTTCTCGTGCAGGAACACCGCCTCGCCCTTGAGCAGCAGGGTCGCGAACACCGAGTCCTTCGGCGTGGACCTGACGGTCTGCGGGCTGCGCTCGATCGCGTGGGCGTTCCCGGCGATCTCGGCCAGCCGCAGCCCGGCCAGCTCGATGTTGGTCTGCCTGGCCAGCAGGCCGTGCTCGGAGTACGACGTGCACGACAGGCCCACCAGCGCCCTGCGGTTGTAGTCCTCCCAGAAATGGATGCGCTCGGCGGGTTCGACGTGCTCGGTCGTGGCCTGGGAGATCACGGAGACGGCGGACAAGGCGACCCTCCTCGCGTTCGTGCCGGTCAGGGGACACACAGCTTAGGTGAGATGTCACACAGCCAGATAGCCTCCGTCCACGGGGACGACCGCCCCGGTGACGTACGACGCGGCCGGCGAGCACAGGAACGCCACCACCGAGGCGACCTCGCGCGGCCTGCCCAGCCGCCCGCCGGGGATGCGGGCCAGCACCTGGGCCAGGGCCGGCGGGTCGTCGAGCACGCCCCGGGCCAGCGGGGTGACCACGAAGCCGGGGGCGACGGCGTTGACCCTGATGCCGTCGGCGGCGTACTCGGCCGCCAGCGACTTCGTGAGCTGGGAGACGCCGCCCTTGCTGGCGCTGTAGGCGGGCCGGTCCCGGCTGCCGGAGAAGGCGAACATGGAGGAGACGTTCACGATCGCGCCGCCGTGCTCGGCCAGCGCCGGGCGGGCGGCCTGGCAGGCGACCATGGTGGCGGTCAGGTTGACCTCGATGACGCGCTGCCAGCGGGCCAGGTCGTACTCCTCGCGGTCGTGGCTGACGCCCGCGCAGTTGACCAGCGCGTCGAGCGGGCCGCCGGCCGACAGCAGGCGGGCCAGGCCGCCCCGGTCGAGCACGTCGTGCTCCACCACCCGGACCAGCGGGTGCGCGGGCAGTTCGGCCGGGTCGGCGGGCGGCAGGCCCAGCGCGGTCACGGCGGCGCCCAGCTCGGCGAGGAGCACGGCGGTCGCCGCGCCGATGCCGGACGTGCCGCCGGTCACGAACGCGTGCCGCCCGGCGAACAGCCCTGGGGCGAGTCCGTCGGTCACCGGAGCCGCCCCCCGTCCTGAGCGGGTCGTACCAGCACCTTGACCTGGTCCTCGCCGCGCAGCAGCGCCTCGAACCCGTCGCGGACCACGTGCTCCAGCGGGATGGTCGCGGTGACGATCGCGGCCAGGTCCACGCCCTCCTGGGCGACCATGCGGATCAGCTCCGGGTAGGCGTCGCGGTAGCCGACGCTGGTCACGATCGTCTGCTCGTTGTTGACCAGGGCGAAGGCGTCGAGGGAGACCGTGCCGGTCAGCCCGAGGAACACCACCCGGCCGCCGCGTCTGGTGGCGGCCAGGCAGGCGCGCAGCGTGCCCTCCGAGCCGACGGCCTCGAAGACGACGTCCGCGCCCTCCCCGCCGACCGCCGCGGCCAGCCCGTCGCCCGTCGCCGTCTCGACGCCGAGGCGGCGGGCCAGCTCCAGGCGGGCGGGCGAGCGATCGGCGGCCACCACGCGACCCGCGCCGGCCCGCGCCGCGAAGCGGGCCACGAGCAGCCCGATCGGGCCGAGCCCGAGGACCGCGACGGTGTCCCCGGCGCGGATCCCGGCCCGCCGCACCGCGTGCAGGGCCACGGCCGCGGGCTCGAACACCGCCGCCTGCTCCAGCGGCACCGACTCGGGCAGCCGGTGCAGCATGTATGCGGGGACCGTCGCCCGTTCGGCGAGCCCGCCGTGCCCCATCAGCCCGGCGAACCCGAAATGGCGGCAGATGTTGTACTCCCCCGCCAGGCAGCGCGGGCAGTTCCCGCACCGGTAGTGCGGCTCCACCGCGACCCGGTCGCCCACGGCCAGGCCGGTCACGCCCGCGCCGAGGCCGGTGACCGTGCCGCAGAACTCGTGGCCGAGGACGATCGGCGCGCGCACGCCGGACTCCGGATGCGGCTCGCCCATGGGGATCGCGTGCGGGCCGTCGGCGTACTCGTGCAGGTCGCTGCCGCAGATCCCGCAGTACGCCACCGCGATCGCCGCCTCACCGGGGCCGGGCTCGCGCACGGGGACGTCCTCGACCCGCACGTCCTTCGCCCCGTGCCAGACCGCGGCCCTCACGCGGCCGCCCTGCGCAGCACGGCGGGGGCCGTCTCCTTCAGGGCGAAGGCGAGCCCCAACACGACCAGCGCGCCGCCGGCCGCGATGAACATCGCGGCCTGCAACCCCCACTGGTCGGACGCCCAACCGGCGACCATCGGGCCCAGGAAGCCGCCCGCCAGCTCGCCCACGCCCATGATCACGCCGAGCGCGGTGGCCAGCGCGCCGCGCGGCACGGTCTCGGCCGGGATGGTGGCCATGAACAGCGTGAAGCAGCCGAGCCCGGTGTAGGTGACGATCATGATCGCGCCGAGCAGCACGGGGCTCTCGACGTAGACCACGGCCAGCGGGCAGAACACCGCGAGCGCGGTGAAGCCGATCAGCGCGGGCTTGCGTCCCAGCCGGTCGGAGATGGCCGGGGTGGCGAAGCCCCAGAGCACCCAGGCCACGCCCAGGCACGTCATGACGCCGCTCATCGTGCCCGGCCCGAAGCCCTTCACCTGGGTCAGGTACGTCGGCGTGAAGGTGATGATGGTGACGAACCAGGTCAGGTAACAGCAGGCGATGAGCATGCAGACGACGATGTTGCGCAGCTTCAGCACCTCGCCCAGCGGCACCCGCGGCTCCTTGGCGGGCGCCGCGGCCGCCGCCCGCGGCGACCGCTCGCGGACGAACTTGGCGATCAGCAGCGCCATCACCAGGCCCGGCACGATCGTGACGTAGAAGGCGACCCGCCAGTCGTAGGTCTCGGCGATCCACACCACGACCAGCGGCGCGAGGATGCCGCCGAGCAGCCCGGCCGACGAGCCCTGCAACAGGCCCATGTTGAAGCCCCTGCGGCGTTCCCGGCTGGCCTCGACCATGAGCGACTGCGCCATCGGCAGCACGGCGCCCTCGGCCGTGCCCATCAGCGCGCGGGCGGCCAGCAGCCCGGCGAACCCGCCCATCAGCCCGGACGAGGCCGAGAACAGCGAGAACAGCACCACGGCCACGACCAGGATGGGCTTGCGCCTGCCGAGCGCGTCGGACAGGCGGCCGGCGAACATCCCGGCCAGCGCCCAGGTGAGCGCGAGCACGCCGGACAGCGTGCCCAGCTCGGCGTTGGACAGGCCGAAGTCCTGGTCCATGTACGGCGCCAGGAACGACAGCGCCTGCCGGTCGAAGAAGACGAAGCCGAAGGACAGGAAGAGGATGAGAAGGCGGTTCTCGTACCGGTCGGCGGCCCTGGTGTCCGGCGCGGCCGCGAGGTCGGTCATGACGCTCTCATTTCGGGGGATGCGACGGGGCGGCGATCAGCGGAACAGGGAGTTGACGTAGTCGGCGCCGATGCCGACCTTCTCGTAGTGCTCGCGGCACATCTTGATGTAGTCGTGCACGTCGAAGAAGCCGTCGGGGTCGCCGTTCTCGTCCAGCCAGACGAGCGGGCCCTTGACGATGAAGAACGTCTTCATCGGCTCGCCGCTGTCGTAGGCGACCAGCGTGTGGCCCTCGCCCGGGGCCTCGTAGACGAAGTCGCCCGCGGTGGCCGTCCAGGGGCGTTCCAGGTAGCCCCACTTACCGGAGATCGTGTACGCGAACACCTCGTGCGGGTGGTAGTGCCGGTTGACCAGCCCGGCCTCCTTGGCCCGCAGGATGTCGGCCCAGCTGTTGTCCTTGACGTTGATCCACAGCGGCCGGGAGCCGACGGTCTCGGTGAACGGCACGTAGTACCGGTCGTCGTCGGTGGCCACCTTGGACAGGTACACCTCGGGCAGCGCGTCCGGCCGGAAGGAGTTCTCGATCGGCCGCAGGTCCTTCCAGAACTCGCCGGTGGGGTTGTCGGGCATCTGAACGGCCCCTTTCGTGTCGTGTTCCCGGCAGTGAATCCCGGCCGGGCCGACACCGTCTTTCCCCAGGTGGACGTGGCGGCTTGCAGATTCAGGACATGCGGCCGCGCCCGCGGTCAGGCGCCGAGGTCGCGCACCACGTTGTCCAGCCGCACGGCGAGGTCGTCGAGGGCCTGCCCGTCCGTCGCGGCGCCGTCGGGGAGCTGGGCCATGACGTCCTCGCGGCTGGCTATCACCAGCCCCCGATGGGCGTCGTCGATCTCCGCGGCCCGCAGCACGACGCAGTCGCCCCGGACGAACACGAGCGTCGCGTCGGCGTGCTCCGACTCCAGCAGCCTGCGGACACAGTCACGGTCGATGAGAGACATCTCGGCTCCTCTTCCCCTCAGCGGGCGTGTACCCCCACAGAAGGACCGAAACCCCAGGTGGTCGCCCCGGCGTCGCGCTAGCCGAAGGTGGGCGGGCCGCCGTCGTCGCGGGCGCGCCGCCGCGCGAACATCACCAGGTACGCGGCGGCGGCCACCGCCAGGATCGCCGGCGGCAGCGCCAGCGGCAGGTGTCCGGCCAGCACCGCGAGCACCGCCAGCACGACCCCGGCGAGCAGCAGCAGCGCGGCGGCCAGCAGGCGCAGGCCGAGCGCGTTCGACGGCGGCGGCTTGCGCGGCCAGTGCCCCTCGCCGCCGCCGTGCACGCCGGGCACGCCGGTGTCGCTCACCACGCCTGAGGGGCTGATCTCGTCCGGGGGCGGCGGCTCGCGCAGCACCGGAGCGAAGAACTCGTCCTCGGGATCGTCGTCTCGCCGGTTCATGAGGGTGACCCCTACCCAGGATTCCGGCCGCTCCCACGAGTGAACGGCGGGGCGGCGGGAAGAGCTGTTGCTGGCGGTAGCGAGCCGCTCACCTGCGTGAACGAGGACTGAGGACATGACGACGACGCCGCATCCAGCATCGGGGGACGAGCAGCGCGAGCACACCCTGCGCGATGCCGTGAGGACGGACATCGAGAGCGTCGAGGAGCCCGCCCGGCTGCTCCGCGTGAGCGCGATGGCCCGCAGCCTGCTGGAGGAGGCCAAGGGGGTGCACCTGGAGGAGCGCGCCAGGGAGCGCATGCACCGCATCTACGAGCAGGCCATCCGGGAGGTCGCCGGGGCGGTCGCGCCCGAGCTGCGCGACGAGCTGGAGCGCCTGCGGCCAACCCCGAACGGCGGGACGCCGACGGAGATGGAGATCCGGGTCATGCAGGGGCAGCTCGTGGGCTGGCTGGAGGGCGTCTTCCAGGGCATCCAGGCCGGGCTCCAGCTCCAGCAGGCCGCCGCCCGCCAGCAGCAGCTCGGCCTGCACGCCGGCCGCGCCCTGCCCCGCCCCGACGGCGTCCGCGCCCAGAACGACGGCAACTACATGTAGACACCGGAGCCGGGAGCGGTCAGCGGGAGGGGCTCCATTCGGGCCGCCAGCCGGGGCGCAGGCGGTAGCCGTAGGCCAGGTGGCGCAGCGTCTGGCAGGGAGAGCCGGCGGCCTCGCCGCACACCGGGCAGAGGGCGTCCCCGGTGTCCCCGGCCGACAGCGGCGGGGTGTGCTCGTTCAGCAACGCCAGTTCGGCGCCGCAGCGGGCGATCGCGTCGGCCGGGTCGTGCAGGGCGATGTGGATCGCCTCGACCGGGTGGAGCAGGTCGTCGTCGTGGAAGCCGACGCGGGTGACCGTCCGCCCGCCGCCGAACTCCAGCCGCCGCGCGCCGCCCGCGCCCTGGCGTACCGGGGCGGTGGCCGGGCCGGCGGCCGTGAGGTAGCGCCAGGGCCCGGCGCCGGCCGCCTCCGCGGTGGCCTTGTCGGCCTCGATCTGCGTGCGCAGCCACTGGACCAGCGTGGCGCCGTCGGTGTGGGGGGCGCCCTCGGCGCCTTCCAGCTCGCGCAGGAACGGGGTCACCGCCGCGTTCAGCTCGCCGACGAACGCCTCCAGCGACGCCTGGGCGTCGTCCAGGTTGGGCAGGCCCTCGGCGCGCGGCCGGGTGGGCGTCGGCAGCCGGTCTCCGGACAGGGGGATGCGCAGCTCCAGCGTGCTCAGGGCGGTCGGCGTGCCCTCCGCGCCGGCCGCGTACGGCTGCTCGCCCTGGTGCCGCCAGCTCGACCAGCCGTCCGGCAGCGGGACGGGCGGCGGCGCGGCGAGCTCGACCACGGCCAGCGGGTCGCGGCCGTCCTCGGCCCGGTGGCAGGCCGCGTCCAGGACCCGGGGATGGGTGCGCACGTACGGCGAGTCGGCGACCGGGCGGGTGGCGACCTCCCAGGCGGCCAGCGCGAAGTGCAGCGGGTCCAGCGTGACGCCGCTCGCGCCCGGCTCCCCGCCCGTGGCCGCGAACGCGTGCCGCCATCTGCGTAGCTGTTCGCCGTAGTGCTCCTGCGTCCCGCCGTGCCCGGCGTCGATCCAGAACGCCTGCGTCGCGGTGCGAGCCGTGCTCTTCATGGCAGAACTCCCCTTAAATCCCCTATCGTGCTTTCTGCCCGGTATCGCGGGCGACCAACGCCTCCGGACCGCCCTCCGTTAGCGCTGTGACCTGCGGGGTAGGCCACGGCCAGCGGGAAGTGCGAGCGAGGGGGATTGTGGTCATGCGCACGACTGCTTTTCGGGGCATCAGCTCCTTCAACGGGGAATCGCGGCAACCGGCTCCGCGGCGCATCCAGATCGTGCACACCGAGTCGCGAGGACGGTCGCACCCGTTCGTCGCGGCCGTGCTCGGCGCCTGCGCCGGGGCCGCGGTGACGTACCTGCTGGATCCGGACCGGGGCCGGACGCGCCGCGCCCGCGTGCGGGACAAGGGCTCGCACGCCACCCACGAGGTGCGCGACGGCCTGGGCGTGCTCGGCCGCGACCTGTCCAACAGGGGCCGCGGGTCGGCCGCGGCGGCCAGGTACCGCCTGACCGGCGGCACCGCCGACGACCGCGTCCTGCACGAACGCGTACGCGCCGAACTGGGCCGTCACATCAGCCACCCGCACGCCGTCGAGGTCGAGGTGCGCGAGCGCGTCGTGACGCTCTCCGGCGACGTGCTCGCGGGCGAGGACGAGCGCGCCCGCCAGAAGGTGCGCCGCATCCCGGGCGTCAAGCGGGTGGAGACCACCTGGCACGTGCACAGGGACGGCACCGACGCGCCCCGGCTGCAGGGTCAGGGCCGCCGCCGCAAGGCGGTGCCGGAGCTGCTGCAGCAGCGCTGGTCGCCCTCGGCCAGGCTGGTCGCGGGCGGGGCGGCGGCCTCGATCTGGGCGGTCACCGGCAAGCTGCCGAAGCCGCTGTCCTGGCTGACCCGCTGCGCCGCCTCCGCGCTGGCCGTGCGGGCGGCGACGAACCTGCCGCTGCGCCGCCTCACCGGCGTCAACGCCGGTCGCGAGGCGATCGACGTCAACGCGGCCGTCTCGATCGCGGCGCCGGTGGCGGCCGTGTGGCCGCTGGTGAGCGACTACTCGCTGTTCCCGCGCTTCATGCCGGACGTCGAGGAGGTCCGGCTGTCGGCCGACGAGCTGCGCTCCCACTGGGTGATCAGGGGCCCGGCCGGGACGCGCATCCGCTTCACGGCCACCGAGACCAAGCGCGAGGAGGGCGCGGAGATCGCCTGGAAGTCCGGCGACGGCGAGCTCATCGCCCACACCGGCGTGCTGCGCGTGGACGCCCAGGCCGACGGCCGGACGCGCGTCCAGGTGCACCTGTGCTACAACCCCATCGCGGGGGCGGCCGGGCACGCCATCGCCGGGCTGCTCGGCGCGCATCCCGCGCGCAAGCTGCGGCAGGATCTGATGCGGCTGAAGGAGCACGTCGAGAGCCAGGTGCAGCCGGCCGCGCCGTCCCTGCTCTGACCGCTCTCCGACCGCTCTCCGGCCGCTCTCCGGCCGCCGGACGGCCACGCGCGACGGGGGGTCGCGCGTGGCCCGTACGCTGGCGTGATATCGATCCCGATATCACCCGATGGCCGATATCGGTCTTGGACGCCGCCTTTTGTCCTGTGCTGTCATGTCCGGGCTTGTCCTGTTCCCGCCCGGAGGTGCTCCCGCATGCCCAATCGCCTGTCGAACGTCGGTCGGCTCACGGTCGCGGCGATGTCGGCCGGGTTGCTGACGGCCGCGATCACGCTGCCCGCCGTCGGCGGCACCGGCACGCTGGTCGTCTCCGCCACCGAGCAGCTGAACCTCAAGCCGGTGGCGCTGGCCGAGCCGCCCCTGGCGCAGACCTCCACCGTGTACGACGCCCGCGGCAACGTGATCGCCCGCTTCTACGACCAGAACCGCGAGATCGTCCGCCTGGACCAGATCTCCGAGGTGATGCGGACGGCGGTCGTCGCCATCGAGGACGACCGGTTCTACCAGCACGGCGCGATCGACCTGGAGGGCACGCTGCGCGCCCTGGTCAAGAACCTCAGCTCCGACCGGCTCAGCCAGGGCGGTTCCAGCATCACCCAGCAGTACGTCAAGCAGGTGCTGCTCAACGCGGCCGGCACCGAGCAGGACAAGAACAAGGCCCTGGAGGCCAGCTACGCCCGCAAGCTCAAGGAGCTGCGCTACGCGATGGGCGTCGAGCAGAAGTACGGCAAGGACGAGATCCTGCGCCGCTACCTCAACATCGCCTACTTCGGCGCGGGGGCCAACGGCGTGCAGGCCGCGGCCAGGCGGTTCTTCGGCGTCCCGGCGTCCCGGCTGGACCTGGCCCAGGCCGCCACGCTGGCGGGCGCCGTGCAGGACCCGAACACGACCGACCCGAGCCGCGGCGGGAAGGCCCGCGCACTGCTGCTGGCCCGGCGGAACGTGGTGCTCGACCGGATGGCCGAGCTGGGCAGGATCACGCCGGAGCAGGCGGCCGCGGCCAAGGCGAGGAAGCTGGGGTTCAAGGACGTCCGGCTGCCCAACGGCTGCGGCGACAGCGACCATCCCTACTTCTGCGAGTACGTCCGGCACGAGCTGCTGGCCAACCCGGCCTTCGGCGGCACGCGGCGGGCCAGGGAACGCGCCTTCGCGCAGGGCGGCCTGAAGATCTACACCACGCTCGACCCGAAAGCCCAGGCCGCCGCCGACCGGGCGATCAGGAAGCACGTCGCCGCCACTGACAACGCCCTGGCCGCCGAGGCGCTGGTCGAGCCCGGCACCGGCGCGATCAGGGCCATGGCCGCCAGCCGCGGCTACGGCTCCTCGGCCAGGAAGAAGCAGATCTCCTTCAACGCGGTGGCCGACGCGCGGCACGGCGGGCTGATCGGCTTCCAGGCGGGCTCGACGTTCAAGACGTTCACCCTGGTCGAGGCGCTCAAGCAGGGCATGAAGGTGGACGACGGCATCACCGTGGGCAACGGCTACAAAGCCCCCTCCACCGCCGCCTTCAAGAACTGCGCCGGCGCCGGCGTCGGCGACCCGTCCTGGACGGTCACCAACGACGAGGGCTCCCCCGGTTTCAAGACGCTGCGGACCGGCACGTGGGGCTCGGTGAACACCTTCTTCATGGCGCTGGAGCAGCGGGTGGGGCTGTGCCGGACGGTGGAGACGGCCAAGTCGCTCGGCATCGCCCGCGCCGACGGCCGCAAGCTCCAGGAGTACGAGACGTTCACGCTCGGCATCAACGAGACCGACCCGGTGACGGTGGCCACCGCGTACGCCGCCATCGCCGCCCGGGGCAGGTACTGCGCGCCGATGGCCATCACCAAGATCACCGATGCCGCCACCGGCCGGCCGACCTCGTACCGGCCGTCGTGCCGGCAGGCGCTCGATCCGGGCGTCGCCGACGCGACCGCGCACATCCTGTCGGGCGTGTTCACCAAGGGCACGATGAGCCGCGTCGGCGGCATCGGCCGCCCGGCGGCGGGCAAGACCGGCACCACCGACGGGTACGCCACGGCGTGGTTCGCCGGGTTCACCCCGGACCTGGCGGGCGCGGTCAGCATCGGCGACCCGCGCGGCTCGCAGCGGCACAAGCTGGTGAACACCACGATCGGCGGCCGGCACTTCGCCATCGTGGCCGGGGCCTCGCTGCCGGGGCCGATCTGGAACGACACGATGAGGGCGGCGCTGAAGGGCGTGCCGGCCACGCGGTTCACGCTGATCGACACCGGGCGCTTCGGCGGCTGCGGCGACGCCTGCGCGCCCGCCCGTCCCGACCGGGACGCGTACCGTCCCGACGCGGGCGAGCCCGGCCTCGGGGAGCCGGCCCTCGACGACCAGGGCGCCGGGAGAACGCCCGTGGCTCCCGGTCCATAACCCCGACGGGTGACTCAAGAGCTATACGACAGGCGGCGCGGCGCGACCGTACCCTCGATGAGTCCGCACATCTCCGCCTCACGAGGGACGGTTCCGCCATGCCCAAGGCACGGACGTTCGGCCGGACACATCTGGCGCTCTGCCTCGCGCTGGCCGCCGGGGTCGCCGCCATCGGCGTGAGCGCGGTGGCCGACGCCACCGCCGCGCGCCCGGGCGACCCGCGGCCCGTGGTCATCCGCGACACGAGCGGCGTCGCGGTCGGGCGGCTCAGCATCCTGCGCGAGGGGTTCGGGACGGCGCGCGTCTCGGTCTCGGTCAAGGGCCTGACGCCCGGCTTCCACGGCTTCCACATCCACACGACGGGCCTGTGCGACCCCAAGGCCGTCGATCCGGCGACCGGCCAGGTCTCCCCCTTCTTCACCGCCGGCGGCCACCTCGACCTGGCCGGCGCCGTCCACGCCGGGCACTCGGGCGACCTGCCGCCGCTGCTGGTCGGCAAGGACGGGTCGGGCGCCGCGTCGGTCGTCACCGACCGGTTCGGCCTGCGCGAGCTGACCGACGCCGACGGCAGCGCGGTCATCGTGCACGCGCTCCCCGACAACCTGGCCAACATCCCCGCCCGCTACGCCCCTAACGGCCCCGACGAGGCCACCCACAGGACCGGTGACGCGGGCGGCCGCACCGCCTGCGGCGTGATCAGGTGACGCGACGCGCGTGAGGCCAGCCGTGGCCAGGTGGCGACGCGACGCGCCTGTGCCCCGCCGTGGCCGGGCGGCGGTGTGCGGCTAGTCTCGTGCCGTAACGCCGCCGACCTCGGGGAGTTCCCGTCATGATCTTCATCACCGCGAAGTTCCGCGTCCTGCCGGAGCACGCCGGCCGCTGGCCGGAGATCTCGGCCGAGTTCACCGAGGCCACCCGCGCCGAGCCGGGCTGCCTGTGGTTCGACTGGTCGCGCAGCCTCGACGACCCGGCCGAGTACGTCCTCGTCGAGGCCTTCCGCGACGACGCCGCCGGGGCGGCGCACGTGGGGTCGGCGCACTTCAAGCAGGCCCAGCAGGTGCTGCCCGGCTACCTGGCCGAGACGCCGCGCATCGTCAACGCGAACGTCCCGCAGGACGACTGGTCGCTGCTCGGCGAGATGGCCGTCCCCGAGCGCGGCTGACCGCTCACGGCCGCAGCACCAGCGCCGGATCCAGCGCCAGGGTGGCGGCCGCGAGCGCGAGGAACACGATCGCCAGGTAGAACTGCGGCGAGCGGTCGGCCACGCGCAGGTGGGTGTAGAGGGCGCAGACGAAGTAGAGGACGAGCCCGGCCGCGGCCGCCGTCCCGGCCAGGGGCACGCCCAGCAGGCCGAGCGCCAGCCCGGCCGCGCCGGCCGCCTTCAGCGTGCCGATCGGCCAGACCAGCCACGACCGCGGCACCCCGGTCCGGTCGAGCGCGGGGCCGAGCGACCGCATCACCGGGGCGAGCCGGGTCATGGCGGCGAACCCGGAGAAGGCGTTGCAGGCGATCGTCACCAGCGCGGTGACGACGTAGGCGGTGGAGTGCGGCACGGGATCCTCCGGTCGGTGTCGGCTGGTCAGCCCTGCGGGCCGAGCCCGGACGCGTGGCCCGCGGCCGGGTCGTCCAGGGGCTGATGGACGGGCGAGCGGTCGTCGGCCGGGTGGGTCTGGCGGGCGAAGGCCGGGGCGTGGGCGGCGGCCCAGTCGCCGAAGGTGCGGGGCGGGCGGCCGAGCACCGCGGCCGCGTCCCCGGTGACCGGGTGCTGGGGGCGCGTGGCGTACCTGGCGTAGCGCGCCAGCAGGGCCTGGACGAACGGCTCCGGCAGGCCGCCCGCGACCAGGCGCCGCTCGGCGGCCTCCGGCGGGATCTCCTCGAAGCGCAGCGGCCGGCCGATCGCCTCGCCGAGCACGGCCACCATCGCGGCGTGGGTCAGCGACTCGGGCCCGGTCAGTTCGAGCCGGCGTCCGGCGTACCCGCCGAGCAGCGTCCTGGCGGCGATCTCGACCAGGTCCCGCTCGTCGATCGGCACCTCCTGGAAGCCCGCGTGCACGTACCGGACGACGTCCCCGGCCCGGATCTGCGGGGCCCACGCCTGGAGGGCGTTGCCGGCGAAGGAGGCGGCGCGCAGGCTGGTCCACTCCAGGCCGCTGTGCACGGCGGCGGCCTCGGCCTCCTTGTTCCGGTCGCCGCGGAAGCGGGAGGGCTGCTCGTCGAGGGGCTCGTCGACGTTCATCGCCGACAGGGCCACCACCCGCCGCGCCCCGCGCTCGGCGGCACGGGCGAGCAGGCCGGGCGCCCCGTCGCCGATGGCGCGCGGGTGCAGGAAGACGGCGGTGACGCCGTCCAGGTGGCCGGCGAGGGTCTCGGGGCGGGCCGGGTCGCCCTCGACGGCCTCGGCTCCGGCGGGCAGGCGCACCCCGGCCGCCGAACGGGTGACGGCGCGCACCTTGGCCCCTCGGGCGGTGAGCAGTTCGACCAGCGGGCGTCCGAACGTCCCGGTGGCGCCGGTGACGAGAATCATGTCGTTCATGCCCTCTGAGAGGAACCCGGGACGGGAAGTGTGACATCGGCTTGAGCCGGCGGAAGTCCCGCCCGCTCGGCCACCGAGCTCCGGGACCCGCCGACAAGGGGTGCTTTATCCGGATCGGAGCGCTGGGCGGCTACTCTGCGGCCCATGCACACCCAGTCACTCGCACCCGGTCCGGCCCTCGGCCCCAGGCTCATCAGAGCCGAGATCCTCGTCGTGCTGTCGGTCTCGCTCGGCGCCAGCGCGGTGTTGTCGCTGGTCCGGCTGATCGGCTCGCTGACCGCGCCCAAGGAGCTGAAGGGGCAGCAGGCCGTGCTGGTCGGCTCGCTGGCCCCCGGGCGGCCGTGGCTGGACCTGACGTTGCAGCTCGTGGACATCGCGATCTCGGTGGCGCCGGTCGCGCTGGTGGCGTACCTGCTGGTGCGGTCGGGCGAGTCGTTGCGGACGATCGGGGTGGACCTGCGCGAGCCGGGCCGCGACACGTTGCGCGGCGCGCTGCTCGCCGCCGCGATCGGCGGCACGGGGCTGGCCTTCTACCTGGTGGTCTACGCGCTGGGCGTCAACCTGACGGTGGTGCCGGGGCAGTTGCCCGAGGTGTGGTGGCGGGTGCCGGTGCTGCTGCTGGCCGCCGCGCAGAACGGCGTGCTGGAGGAGGTGCTGGTCAGCGGCTACCTGCTGCACCGGCTGGACCAGGCGGGCTGGGGGCCGTGGCGGGCGGTGGCCGTGTCGTCGGTGTTGCGGGGGTCGTACCACCTGTATCAGGGGTTCGGGGGGTTCGTCGGGAACGTGGTCATGGGGCTGGTGTTCGGACGGCTGTACCAGCGGTGGGGGCGCGCGATGCCGCTGGTGATCGCGCACACGCTGATCGACGTGGTGGCCTTCGTCGGGTACGCCGCCCTGCACGGCCGGGTGAGCTGGCTCCCCTGACGCAAGCGACTTGCACGACTGTCGCAAGAAACCGATAAACGCTTGCAGCTCGACAACAAAGCTCCGAAACTCCTTCGCAGGAGCCTTGTGTCGCGGGGTCGTGGGGTCCTACTGTCACCTCACCCCCCGAGAGAATCGAGCTTCGGATGTCAGGCACGAGCACATCCCGGAGGGTCGTGGCGGTGCTCGCCGCGGCCCTCGGCCTCCCCCTCGCCTCGCTCGCCGTCCCCGCGCAGGCCGTAGCGGCACATGCGCCCGCGGTCACCAGGGCCGCCCTCGACCCGGCCCTGGTCGCCGGCCGGGGCGCGCGCGTCGGCTTCGCCGAGCAGGAGGCCGAGAACGCCCCGACGGACGGCACGGTCATCGGCCCCGACCGCACCGCGTACACGCTGCCCGCCGAGGCGTCCGGGCGGCGGGCGGTCCGGCTGACGCCCGGCCGGCACGTCGAGTTCACCCTGCCGGCCGCGGCCAACGCGATCACGGTCCGCTACAGCATCCCCGACGCGCCCGCGGGCGGCGGCATCACCGCGCCGCTCGACGTCGCGGTCAACGGCCGCCACCGGGCCACCATGACGCTGACCTCGCAGTACTCCTGGCTGTACAACCAGTACCCCTTCACCAACGACCCCGGGGCCGACCTGCTGCACCCGGACTGGTGGATCACCGAGTGCTCCTGCGTGCCCAGCGCCACCACCCCGGCCCCGGCGATCGTCAAGCCGTTCCGGCCCAGCCACTTCTACGACGAGCAGCGCCTGCTGCTCGGGCGCACGTACCGGGCGGGCGACCGGATCCGGCTGACGGCGAGCGCCGCAGCCGCCTGGACGGTCATCGACCTGCTCGACTCCGAACTCGTCGCCCCGCCGCGGATCGAGCCGGTCGCGGCCGACGTGCTGGCCTTCGGCGCCGACCCGTCCGGGCGCCGCGAGTCGTCGGCCGCCTTCGACCGGGCCGTCGCCTTCGCCCGGCGCGCCCACCTGAAGGTGTACGTCCCGCCCGGCACGTACCAGGTCAACCGGCACATCGTCGTGGACGACGTGACGATCACCGGCGCCGGAAGCTGGTACACGATCATCAAGGGCCGCGAGGTCACCCTGGACGCCCCGGCGCCCGACGGGTCCGTCCACACCGGCGTCGGCTTCTACGGCAGGGACGCCGCGGACGGCGGCAGCCGCAACGTGCACCTGTCCGGGTTCGCCATCGAGGGCGACGTCCGCGAGCGCGTGGACACCGACCAGGTCAACGGCGTCGGCGGCGCGATGAGCGACTCCACGATCGAGGGCCTGCACATCCACCACACCAAGGTCGGCCTCTGGTTCGACGGCCCGATGAGCGGCACCCGCGTCACCGGCAACGTGATCGCCGACCAGATCGCCGACGGGCTCAACCTGCACACCGGCGTCACCGGCACGGTCGTGTCGGACAACTTCGTCCGCAACTCCGGCGACGACGGCCTGGCCATGTGGTCGGAGCGCACAGCGGACGCGCGCAACACCTTCGACCACAACACGGTCCAGACGCCGGTGCTGGCCAACGGCATCGCGATCTACGGCGGCACCGACAACACGGTCTCGGCCAACCTGATCGCCGACCCCGTCCGCGAGGGCAGCGCCCTGCAGGTCGGCTCCCGCTTCGGCGCCGAGCCGTTCGCCGGCCGCCTGGACATCACCGGCAACACCACCGTGCGGGCCGGCACGTACGAGCTGAACTGGAAGATCGGCCTCGGCGCCATCTGGTTCTACGCCCTGGAGCGGAACATCGACGCCGACATCCGGGTGACCGGCGACCACTACCTGGACAACACCTACAACGCCGTCATGCTGGTCGCCGACTGGCCCGTCAAGGACCTCTACTCCATCACGAACCTGCGCTTCAAGGACGTCCGGGTGGACGGCACCGGCACCTCGGTGCTCAGCGCCCGCGCCGCCGGCTCGGCCGCCTTCGAGAACGTGGACGCCCGCAACGTGGGCGCGGTCCCCGTGAACAACTGCGGCACCTTCCACTTCACCCCGTCCGGCTCGGAGTTCGCGCTGACGGACGGCGGCGGCAACGACGGCTGGCTCGCCCCCTGGCTCCTGCCCAACACCCTCACCTGCGACGACCGCCCTCCGGCGATCCCCCCGCCGGCCCCCGCCCCTTGGTGAGGTCGAAAACACCGGCGAAGGGATTTTGACAGCGTGATTCCTGCGACCATGATGGAGGAGCACATTCGTCCCAGGAGCTGATCGACGTGCACGGAGACGGCGGAGCGCCCACCGGTCCGGGCGGCAACGAATGGCCCGCCGACCTCGACGTCGGGCTCCTGCTGGAGTCCGGCTGGCGCCCCACCGCCTTCCGGCAGTTCATCCTCAAGCTGCACAGCCGCTGCAACCTCGCCTGCGACTACTGCTACATGTACGAGATGGCCGACCAGAGCTGGCGCCGCCAGCCGCGGAGCATGGCGAAGCCGACCATCGACCGCGTGGCCGCCCGCATCGCCGAACACGCCGATGCTCACCAGCTGAAGAGCGTGGACATCACCCTGCACGGCGGCGAGCCCCTGCTGGCCGGCATGCCACACGTCCGATACGCGGTGAACGCCCTGAGATCGGCGCTCGGCGAGCGGACAGACGCGGTCGTCCAGGTGCAGACCAACGGCGTCCTGCTCAGCGAGGCGTTCCTGGACCTGCTCGCCGAGCTCGACGTGTACGTCGGCGTCAGCCTCGACGGTGACGCCGACGGGCACGACCGCCACCGCCGGCGCTCCGACGGGGAGGGCAGCTACGACAAGGTGCGCGCCGGGCTGGCCCGGCTCACCTCGCCCGCCTATCGCCACCTGTTCAGCGGCCTGCTGTGCACGCTCGACCTCGCCAACGACCCCGTCATCACCTACAAGGCCCTGCTGGAGTTCCAGCCGCCGACGGTGGACTTCCTGCTGCCGCACGGCAACTGGGAGACTCCACCGCCCGGCTGGTCGGCGACCGCACAGCCCTACGGCGACTGGCTCGTCGCCGTCTTCGAGCACTGGCGTTCGGCCCGGCCCAGGGCGACCCGGATCCGGCTGTTCAGCGAGATCATCCGGCAGTTGTGCGGCAGCCCGTCCAGGAGCGAGTCGATCGGGCTGGCGCCCGTGGCCGTGGTCGTGGTGGAGACGGACGGCAGCATCGAGCAGGTCGACACGCTCAAGTCCGCCTACGAGGGGGCGACGCGCACCGCGCTGCACGTGCTGCGCGACTCCTTCGACACGGCGCTGCTCGAACCGGCCATCGTCGCCCGGCAGATCGGCCGTGACGCGATGTCGGAGACCTGCGCGTCCTGCGACATCGTGGGGATCTGCGGCGGCGGCCTCTACCCGCATCGCTATCGCGAGGGCAGCGGCTTCCGCAACCCGTCCGTCTACAGCCGCGATCTGTACCGGCTGATCACGCACATCCGGGGCGCGCTCCACGAGGAGCTGGCCGCGCTGTCCGGGACGGCCCCGGCGGCGCCGCGCCCGTCCTCCGGCGGGCAGTGACCGCGGCGCCTGCCGTCACACGGGCGGGGGGTCGAAGTCCAGGTCGAGATGGCGGCCTTCGTCCGCCGCCCGCGCGTCCGGATGCTCCATGCCGCGCGTCTCGCGGTAGTGGCGCATCGTCTCCTCGCGCAGGGCGGCCGCCTCCTCCTTGTAGTCGGCCCTGGCCAGGTCGGCGGCGAGGTTGGCGGCACAGGCCAGGGTGGTGGGATGTTGCTCGCCCACCAGGGGACGGAGCTGCCGAAGCGTGTCCCTGCCCAGCCCGCAGGCCGCCTCCAGCTCGCCGAGGGCGGCCAGGTCGCTGGCGAGGTTGACGGACGCGGTCAGCGCGTAGTGGTGCCCACCGCCCACCGTGGCCTTCAGCCCGGCGATGACGCGTTCGTTCAGCTCGCGGGCGCCCTCCAGGTCGCCGCGCACCCGCAGCAGGACCGCCACGTTGCTGGCGCTGCCGAAATAGTACGGATGGTTGGGCCCGTACACCCTCGGATAGCGCACCATGGCGTCCTGGGCCAGTTTGAACGCCCTGTCGATCAGGTCGTTGACCCGGAACGCGTTGGCCAGGCACAGAGCGGCGCCCAGCGTGCTCGGATGGTCGATGCCGTAGTTGCGCACGTAGCGCGCGTGCACGGTGGCGGCCAGTTCGAGGGCCTCGGCCGCCTCGCCCACCCGGAGCCGGGCGATGGCGAGGTCCTTCTGCGTGAGCAGGATGCGCGGATGGTCGGCGTCGAGCTGCTCCTGACCGTAGGCCAGCGCCTCCTCGCCGATGTCGCAGGCCTCCGCGTAGTCTCCGCAGAGCCGGGTCATGCGGCTCAGGCTGGCCCACAGGTTCAGGACCGTGCCCCGGGCCACGGCCGACTCGGCCAGTTGCGCCGCCCTCAGCGCCTCTTCGAGCAGTGTCCGCGCGCCGCGGTAGTCGCTGTTGAGCCCCAGGTCGAGCGCCAGGTTGTTGACCGCCATGAGCGTACGGGCGTGGTCGGGACCGAGGACGGCCTGGTGCACGCTCACCGATTCGGTGTCGTGCTCGCGCGCCTCGACGAACAGGCCGCGACCGCGCAGGTCGGCGCCGATGCCGTTGCGCAGCACCAGGGTGTCACGATGCTCGTCGCCGACCGTCTCCCGCATGGCGGCGAGCGTGGCCATGTCCAGGTCGTACGCTTCGTCGTAGCGGCCCAGGAACCGGAGCAGGTCGCCCTTGACGCGCTGTGCCCGCAACACGCTGATGTCCTGCCGGCCGGAGTCGGCCTTCCACCGCTCCAGGAAGCTGTCGACGTGCGTGCGCGCGACGTTGTGGTTGCCGGAGGCCATCAGGTATTCGAGGATCCGCAGCGCGAACTCCCGCACGTCCTCACGCTCGCTGTCGGCCAGCCTGGTCGGCGCGACATGGGCCAGCAGGGCGTCGAACCGGGGCCAGTTCGCGGGGTCGCCGGTGTCGCCGGGCGCCGCTCCGGCGAGCAGGGAGTGCACCTCCGCCCGGATCAGGTCCTGGGTGTCGGCCGGCAGGCCCTCCCGCAGCAGCGCCTGGATGAGCCGGTGCACCTGGATCGTGCGCTCGCCGGTGACCGTGCCCTGGCCGGGCTCGGCCTCGATGCGGACCAGCGCGTACTTCCCCAGTCTCTTGATCGCCTTGCTCAGCCGGAGCGGGTCGGCGAGCAACTCGGCCATGACCGGCCGCACCGGACCCCTGACCGGGCGGAACACCCCGCGCGGAATGGGCTCGGGCCCGAAGAAGGCGCAGCAGCGCAGCAGCTCCATGGCTTCGGGCAGGTGCTCCTGGAGCGTGCTGACCGACAGCTCCCAGGCCGCGGACATCGACAACGGGTACTCGGCGGGCTTGCCCTCGCTCAGCAGGCTCGCGGTGCGCTCCTTGAGCAGGCGCAGGTACTCCTCCGGCGACATGCCGGTCTCGCTCTGCAGCGCGGCCGACTGCTCCAGCGCCAGCGGAAGGTCCCCGAGAGCCTCGGCGAGCCGGCCGGCGTCGGCGTCGCTGATCGAGCGGCGCATGCGCCTGCCGAGGAACTGCATGCTCTCCTCGCGGCTGAACACGTCGACGGCGACCGTGCCGACCACGCCCTCCCACCGGTGGTTGCGCGAGGTGATGAGCACGTGCCCGGGGCCGGGGGGAATGTTCGGCTGGAGGTCTTCGGGCTCGTCGGCGTTGTCGAAGATCAGCAGCCACCGCTCGTACGGCTCCCCGCTGCGCAATCTCTCGATCACGGCGTCGGCGGCGTCCTCCGTGCTGGTCATGGTGGATCCGGGCACGCCCAGCCGCGGCGCGAGCTGCGCCAGGTTCGATCGCACGAGGCCCGGCTGGTCCGCGGGGATCCACCAGACGAGGTCGTACTGGTCGCGGAAGCGGTAGGCGTACTCGATGGCCATCTGGGTCTTGCCGACGCCGCCCAGGCCGTGCAGGGCGCGCGGGCCTTGCGGCAGGTTGGGGGCGTGTGCCACCACCGCGGTGACCTGGCCGACGATCCCGCTGCGCAGCCTGTCGAGCAGCTCTTCCCGCCCGGTGAAGTTCTGGTTCCGCGGCGGGACCTTCCAGACCGCGGGATACGGGCCCGTGGTCCCCCACGCCACCGACTCCGGTGAATCCGTCACGCGTTATCGCCTCCCGTCCGCGAGTCCCAGTGAGGGATTACCGCACTGGTGGCAGGGGCAAGATGGAGATGGCCGACATTATGCTGATTAGCGTACAGGTTTCATGCACGCCGGTCATTACGGTCAGCACTGTTAGCTGTTTTCCGGACAGCTATAATAGGGCGACGACAATGCCGGCACGCAGACAGTACCTTCCAGATCAACGTTCTCGCGAAACTTCGGAGCCGGCGTTCCGCGCCGCTCACGCCTCGCGAGGCGGCGAGTGTCGACCAGCAGAGGAGATGGCCATGGCACCGCAGCGGAGCGACCTGATCGACGCGCTCTCCATCGTGTCCGACCTTGACAGGCTCGGCGACTCCCCCATCGGCCTGACCGTCCGGGAGCTGCTGGAGGAGCCCCGCCAGGCGGAGGACTGCAGGAAGTTCGACAACAGCACCCCGCCGCCGCCCCTGGTCGGCGACCGCTAGGGACCGGGTCCGGAATCGGCGGGGAACCACCACCTCGCCGATGCGGACCAAATACGTCATTCCACAACTTAATCGACATTAATTCTCATGCCGCTTTAATCCGGATAAACGGATCAAATATTGATTCGTCCGACGTCTAACCATATGGTCACATCAGTAACACAACCGTAGACGGCTCATCCTCCGTTGTGGTGTAGGTCTTGTGTGACCGTAGGGTGGTTCAACTATTCGGATGCCGTGAAAGTGCTGGGCGGCGAGGGGAAACTGGTCAAGGCGCTCGACCGCCTGGTCGGAGGGCTGTTGCTCAGCGCGACCGGCCCGACGGGCGAGCTGGTGGTCAGCCTGTTCGACGTCGAGGGAGAGCTCGCCCGCGTGAGCGGACAGCTCGGCACGGCGCTCCACGACCGCTTCTCCGGCCTCGGCAGATACCAGCGCACCCAACGGATCGCCGCCGCCCACGCCGTCATCGTCGTCACCGCGTTCTTCGAGGCCGTCCGGCAGGGGGAGGAGCACCTCGGCGCCGGGAAGCTGCGCATGCTCAGGTCGGAGCAGGTGCTCATAGCGGGCGCCTCGGACGTGACCGGGAACCGGCTGGGCGACCTGGTCGAGCACCTCCTGCACGTCCAACTTCCCTGCCCAGGACCGACGCAGCCGTACGAGCAGGTCGAGAAGGCTCTGGACGACTACTACCGGCTGCTGTCCGCCCGGCTGCTGACGTTCCTGCGCGGGCTGCGCATGTGGGAGTCCATGACCGAGGCCCAGCGCGAGCAGGCCGAACGCTGGCTGACCGACGGCGTGCCGCAGGCGGCGCGCCGGCAGTACGCCGAGCTGTTCCACCGCCTGTGCACCGAGGTGCCCGAGATCGCGTACTGGGCGGCCCGCGTCGACCATCAGGCCACCCGTACCGTCATCGGATCGCTCGACACCGGTCTGCGCGATCTGCGCCGGCTGCTCGAATCGGTCGTGTCGGGAGCCGTGCCCGGCGGCATCCGCGACGCGCTCTCACAGCACTACCGGACGGCGTTGAACCAGCCCGTCATCTCCAGCGCCGACCTGCCCGACGACATGACCATGCCCACGCTCGACCAGGCGTACATCAGCCCGTGCTTCCGCCGGGCGGTCGTGACCGGCTCGTCCCGGCCGGCCGAGTGGAGCTGGTGGCGGGACCGTCCTCTGGAGAGCGACCTGCGCACGTTGCTCTTCGGCTATCTCACGCATCCGAGCGCCACCCAGCTCCCGCTGCTGGTGCTGGGGCAGCCCGGTGCGGGGAAGTCCGTCCTGACCAAGATCCTGGCGGCCAGGCTGCCGCCGGAGCAGTTCGCCGTCGTCCGCGTCCCGCTCCGGGAGGCGCCCGCCGAGCAGGACCTGCAGACGCAGATCGAGCACGCCATCCGGCAGGCCACGGGTGAGAGCGTGCGATGGCCCGCACTGTACGCCGGGGCCGCGAACATCGTCGGCGTGGTCATCCTGGACGGCTTCGACGAGCTGCTCCAGGCGACGGGCGTGAGCAACACGAACTACCTGGAGAAGGTGGCCGCGTTCCAGGAGCGCGAGGCTGCCCAGGGAAGGCCCACCGCGGTCATCGTCACGAGCCGCACCGTGGTGGCCGACCGGGCCCGCCTGCCGCGGGAGACCGTGGTGATCCACCTGGAACCGTTCAACGAGACCCAGGTCAAGCGGTGGCTGGACATGTGGAACCGGTTGAACGCCCGGTATTTCAGCGACCACTCCCTCTTCCCGCTGGAGCTGTCCACCGTCGCCGGGCTCGGCGAACTCGCCTTCCAACCGCTCCTGCTGCTGATGCTCGCGCTCTACGACATGGACGGCAACCCCCTGCGTCACGAGCTGGGCAGGCTGGACCGGGCACAGCTCTACGAACGGCTCCTCGTCAGGTTCGCCCGCAGGGAGGTCCGCAAGTCCGGCGACGCGCTGTCGGAGCAGGCGCTGGAGCGTTCCGTGGACCGGGAGCTGCTGCGGCTGTCGGTCGTGGCGTTCGCCATGTTCAACCGCAACAGCCAGTGGGCGACCGAGGAGGACCTCAAGGGAGACCTGCTCCACCTGCTGGCCGAGGAGAGCAGCCAGGCCGGCGAGTTCCGGACGCCGTTGAACCCCGCCCAGCTCGTCGTGGGGCGCTTCTTCTTCGTGCACGAATCGCAGGCGACGCAGGACGACCAGCAGCGGAAGACCTACGAGTTCCTGCACTCCACCTTCGGCGAGTATCTCGTCGCCCGGCTCACCACCCATGAGGTCGAGGACCTGGTGGCCGCGGCGGAACTGGACACCGGGCACGCCCGGCGCAACCGCCCGAACGACGACTTCCTGCACGCGCTGCTGTGCCACAACCCGCTGTCATCCAGGGAATCGGTGCTGGAGTTCCTCCAGGACCTGATCCGCGGGCTGAGCCGCGATTCGCGGGACATGCTCAAGCGCACCCTGCTGGCCCTGTTCCACGACGCGCTGTACTTCCGCAGCTCCCTGACCTTCGGCTCGTACCTGCCCGGCCGCGTCCGCGAGCTGCGCACCGCCCCCATGCAGTTCGCCACCTACAGCCTCAACCTGCTCGTCCTGCTGACCCTCGCCTGTGACGAGGTCACCGGCGAGGAGCTGTTCCCCGCGCCGCCGGTCACGGCGGGCACCCCGGTCTCGGTGGTGAGCAGGTGGCGGAGCATCGCCCGTCTGTGGCGGTCCCAGATCGCCTACAACGCCTGGACGAACCTGGTCCGCCACGTGGAGGTCCAGCGGTCGTGGCAGGACGGCGAACGCACCCTGCTCCTCAGGTGGGTGGGCAGCAGGGGATCCACCCCGCCGCTGGTCGACCTCTACTGGACCTTCGAGAGGGGGCCGGATCACGAGACCCGCGGACAGTCCTCCTGGATGCACGAGGAGTTCATGGCGGCCGCCCGCCACTTCCACTTCATCTGCGGTTACGAGGAAGAGCTGCTCGTCCACGCCCTGGCGCCGCTCACGGCCGAGCTGAGCCGCTCGCTGATGACCGTCGCCGGCTACTGGCCCGACCGCGCGATGTCGCCCGCTCATGCCCTGCTCCGCCTGTGGCTGCTGTCCAGCCGCGGCGGCGACCCGGCCGAGCTGGCCGGCGCCTACGCCGACTGCATCCTGCTGAGCCAGGCGTTCGCCCCCTATGCCGACAAGGACGCGACCGCCTTCCTCGACATCGTCCTGGGGCACCTCAAGCTGGACGCGCCCCGGCTGCGCGGCGTGCTCGCCCTGCGAGATCTGCGGCTCGGGCGGGACAAGCCCGAGATGGTGGCCAAGGTCCGCTCGGTGCTGACGGAGCTCGGCCTGACGCGGTGAGGCGGGCGCGTCAGGGGGCCGGAGGTGGGCAGGGGGAGGGCATGACCGACACCTACGACCGGGTCGCCGTTGTGACGGGCGCCGATTCCGGTATCGGCAGGGCCACCGCCGTGCTGCTGGCCGAGCACGGGTTCGACGTGGGGATCACCTACCACGAGGACGAGGACGGCGCACGGGAGACCGCCGCGCTGGTACGGAACTCGGGCAAGGCGGCGGCCGTGCGCCGCCACGACCTGACCGACCCGGTCCGCGCCGCGCACGTCGTCGACGAGCTGGCCGGGGATCTGGGCGGGCTCGGCGTGCTGGTCAACAACGCCGGCACCGGATCGTCGGAGCCGCTGCTCGACATGGACTACGAGCGCTGGCGTTCGGTGCTGTCGGTGGACCTGGACGGGCCGTTCCTGTGCGCGCAGCGGGCGGCCCGGCGGATGGTCGCCGAGGGGCGCGGCGGCCGGATCGTGAACGTCACCAGCGTGCACGAGGAGTACCCGAGGGTGGGGGCGGGGCCGTACTGCGCGGCCAAGGGCGGGTTGAAGCTGCTCAGCCGGGTGCTGGCGCTGGAGCTGGCCGCGCACGGCATCACGGTCAACACGGTCGCGCCCGGCGAGATCGCCACCCCGATGACCGGGCAGGAGGACCGGCCGCCGCGGGCCGGGAGCCGTCCGGGGTACCCGATCCCGCGGCCGGGCGACGCCCGGGAGGTCGCCGCGGTCATCGCCTTCCTGGCCTCGCCGGCCGCCTCGTACATGACCGGGTCGTCGGTGTTCGTGGACGGCGGCCTGGTCACTATGGGACCGCAGGCGGCGGGGGCGCTCCAGTCCGGCGACTGGCGTTGACCCCGCACCCCCGCCCGCCCGCTACCCACGCGGCACCCCCGCCCCCAGGCGAATGGCACCGCGGTCCTTCAGCCGGCCCGCCGTGCTTCAGACGGCCCGCCGTCGTTCAGGCGGTGGCCGGATGGCCGACCGCGAGGGCCGCGGCCACCTGCGGCGCGACCCGCTCCGCCCAGCGGCCCAGGGGCTCCTCCAGCACGGGCAGCTGCGACTCCAGCACCGCGAGCCCCGGTGTCGGCACGGTCGCGCCGAGCTCCACCAGCAGCGGACGCAGGTGCACCTCGACCGCCAGCGCGTGCTTCGGATCGCCCATGACCAGCAGCGGCAACGCCACCACCCCGGCCAGCGCCTCCGGCCGCAACCGGTCGAGGAACGCCTTCAGCAGCCCGGTGTACGTGCCCTTGTAGGTGGGGCTGGCCACCACCAGCACCCGCGCCTCGGCGACCAGCTCCAGCGCCACCTCCACGCCGGGCGCGGGCCCGGGGGCGAGCAGGTGCGGCCCGAGCGCCGACAGGTCGATCACGTCGTGCGCGCCCGGGAGGCCGAGCCGCCGCGCGACGGCCTCGGCGGCCTCCACGGCCACGGTCCGCGTCCTGGAGCCCTCGCGGGGGTTGCCGACCAGCGCGACGACGCTCATCCGGCCACCGCCGCCGCCAGCCCGGCGGCGTACCGGGAGACGGGCCGGGTCAGGCCGTAGTTGTCGCGGAGGGTACGGCCCTCGTACTCGTACCGGAACAGGCCCCTGACCTGCAACTCCGGCACGACGTGGTCCACGAAGTCGGACAGTCCCGACGGGAGCAGCGGCGGCATGATGTTGAAGCCGTCGGCGGCCCCGGTGAAGAACCACTCCTGGAGCTGGTCGGCGATCTGCTCGGGCGTCCCGGCGACCACGCGGTGGCCGCGGCCGCCGGCCAGCCGGTTGAGCAGCTGCCTGACCGTCAGGCGTTCCCGCCTGGCCAGGTCGATGACGAGCTTGCGACGGCTCTGCGCGCCCTCGGTCTCGACGGCCACGTCCGGGAGCGGCCGGTCGAGGTCGTCCTCGGTCAGCTCGATGCCGGTCAGGTGGGAGAGCTGGGCCAGGCCGTAGGCGGGGATGATCAGGTCTTCGAGCTCCTTCTCCAGGTGCAGCGCCTCCCGTTCGGTCGAGCCGATGATCGGCGAGATGCCGGGCAGCACGAGCACGTCGCCGGGCTGCCTGCCGTGGGCGGCCACCCGTCGTTTGAGGTCGCTGTAGAACTCCTGGCCCTCCTCCAGGGTCTGCTGGGCGGTGAAGACGGCCTCGGCGTGCCGGGCGGCGAACTCCTTGCCGTCCTCCGACGACCCGGCCTGCACCAGCAGCGGACGGCCCTGCGGGGAACGGGAGGTGTTCAACGGCCCCCGGACGGCGAAGTGGCGGCCGATGTGCTCGACGGGATGGATCTTGCCGGTGTCGGCGTAGCGGCCGCCGGTGCGGTCGCCCAGGATGGCGTCGTCCTCCCAGCTGTCCCAGAGCTTGCCGACGACCTCCAGGAACTCGTCCGCCCTGGCGTAGCGGGCGGCGTGCGTGGGGCGTTCGACGCCGAAGTTGAGCGCCTCGGCCTCGCTGGCGGAGGTGACGATGTTCCAGCCGGCCCGGCCGCCGCTGATGTGGTCGAGGGAGGCGAACTTGCGCGCCACGTGGAAGGGCTCGTTGTACGTCGTGGAGACGGTCGCGATCAGGCCGATGTGGTCGGTCACCGAGGCCAGCGCGGCCAGCAGCGTGAGCGGTTCCAGCCCGCCGAGCGCGTTGTGCCGGACGTCGCCCTGCAGCGCCACGCCGTCGGCGAGGAAGAGCGAGTCGAGCTTGCCGCGCTCGGCGATCCTGGCCAGCTCCTGGTAGTGGCGGACGTCGGTCAGGCGGCTCGGCTCGGTGCGGGGGTGCCGCCAGGCGGCCTCGTGATGGCCGACGCCCATGAGGAAGGCGTTCAGGTGGAGCTTTCTCGTCACGTGGTCCTCCAGGTGGAGAAGCGGCGCTCGACGCCGATCAGGAGCAGGTTGAACAGCAGGCCGACCACGGAGATCGTGATGATGCCGGCGTACATGTCGGGGATGCGGAAGCTGGACTGGGCGTCGAGGATGAGGTAGCCGAGCCCGGCCTTGGCGCCGACCATCTCGGCGAACAGCAGCACGAGGATCGAGTACGCGCCCGCCAGGCGCACCCCCGTGAAGATGGTGGGCACGGCGGCCGGCAGGATCACCTTCTGGAACAGCCGAACCGGGCCGAGGCCCATCGACCGGGCCGACTTGATCAGCAGAGGTTCGACGGTCTTCACGCCGCTGACGGTGTTGAGCAGGATGGGCCAGGAGCAGGCGTACAGGACGAACGCCACCTTCGTCGTCTCGCCGATGCCGAGGATGAGCGTGAAGACCGGCAGCAGCGCGACCGCCGAGGTGTTGCGGAACACCTCCAGCAGCGGGGTGAGGAAGTCGGCGACGGGCTTGTACCAGCCGATCAGCAGCCCGAGCGGGATGGCCAGCACGATCGCCAGCCCGAACCCGGACAGCGAGCGCGCCAGCGACGCCCCCAGGTGCTCCGGGAGCCGGCCCGTGAGCAGCAGGTCCGCGCCGGCGGCCAGGCTCTCCGACAGCGGGGGCACGAACACGGGGTCCACCACGCCGAGGCGGGGCAGCACCTCCCAGGCGGCCAGGAGCAGCAGGATCGCGGCCGAGTTCCGCACCGCCCGCCGCGCCGGCCGGCCCGCCCGCCGCCACGCCGCCGCCTTCCGGCTCGTTCCGCCCGACGCCGCCTTCCGGTCCTCCCCCTCGGTGGGCCGGACAGCGGTGGGCAGGACAGCGGTGGGCAGGACAGCGGTGGGCAGGACAGCGGCGGGCTCGTCCCGGGTGGCGGGGTCGGGGTCGTCGTCGGGGAGGTCGTACCAGTGGACGTCGCCCTCGGGACGCGTCCGTTCGTCGGCGCGGGCGTCAGTCATGCCGGATCGCCGCCTTCCGCTCCTGCACCTGCGCCGCGGCGACCTCGTCGCGCAGCAGCCCCCACACGTGGTGCCGGTACTCGCCGAAGCGCGGGTCGGCCCGCAGGTCGCCCTCGCGCGAGTCGAAGTCCACCTCGATGATCTCCTTGATCCGGCCCGGCCTGGAGGTCATCACGGCGACGCGTTGCCCCAGGTAGACGGCCTCGTCGATGCCGTGCGTGATGAACACGACGGTCTTGCGGGTGTGCTGCCAGATGCGCAGCAGCTCCTCCTGGAGCGACTCGCGGGTCTGCGCGTCGAGCGCGGCGAACGGCTCGTCCATCAGCAGGACGTCGGGGTCGAAGGCCAGGCTGCGGGCGATGGCGACGCGCTGGCGCATGCCGCCCGACAGTTCGTGCGGGTAGCGGTCCTCGAAGCCGGACAGTCCGACCAGTTCCAGGTGCCGCCGCGCCCGTTCCGTACGCTCGGCCCTGGGCACGCCCTTGGCCTCCAGCCCGAAGGCCACGTTGGCCAGCGCGGTCCGCCAGGGGAACAGCGCGTACTGCTGGAAGACGATCCCCCGGTCGAGGCCGGGCCCGGCGACGGGCGCGCCGTTGACCACGATCTGGCCCGACGTCGGCTCGGTGAGGCCCGCGACCAGGTCGAGGAGGGTGGACTTGCCGCAGCCGCTCGGCCCGACGAGCGTGAGGAACTCCCCTTCGCGGACGTCCAGCTCGATCCCGGACAGGGCGGTGAACGGCTCGCCCGCGTCCCTGACCGTGAACTCCTTGGAGACGTTCCGGATGCCGATCTTGGTCTGGACGCCGGTCTCGCTGATCGTGGCGGTCATGAGCCGCTCCCGTTCGCGTAGGGGTTGAACTCGTTGGTGTAGAGGTCGGTGGCCTTGACCTGGCCAGGACGGATCTCGCCCTCGCGCTGGAGCCAGTCGATCCACCGCTGGAACTCCCGGCTGTCGATGACGCCGCCCCTGCCCGCGATGCCGGTGCTCTTCCAGAGCTTCACGACGTCGGTGCTCTCGTTGCGCCCGCGCTTGGCGATGATCTGCTGGAACTTGGCGACGACCTCCTCGCGCGGGTGGGTCTGCGCCCAGGCGATGGCCTTGGCGAAGCCGGCCACGAAGGTCTTGACGGTGCCGGGGTTCCTGGCGATGAAGTCCTCGCGCAGCACGACGGACCCGGCCGTGAACGGCCCGAACAGCTCGACGTCGGTGAACAGCGGACGCAGCCCGCCGCGTTCGAGCGCCTTGTCCTTGAGCACGCCGCCGAGCGTGCCGACGTCGAGCTGCCCCTGCCGCAGCGCCTGCTCGGTGTTGACCGGCGGGATGACCACGAGCTGGACCTGCTCGATCTCGGCCGGGGTCAGCCCCTGACGCTTGAGGTACTCCTTGATGACGGCCTCGTGGTGGGCGCCGAGGGTGTTGACGCCGATCTTCTTGCCGATGAGGTCGCGGGCGGTTCTGATGGGGCTGTCGTCCTTGACGTAGTAGCCGTTGAACGACTTCTCGTCCGAGCCGTAGTAGCCGATCACCGCCTTGATCGGGGCCTTGGCCGCCTTGAGCTTGATGACGGCGCCGTCGAAGGCGCCGCCGAAGTCGGTCTGGCCGGTGGCCGCGGACTGGATGTCCTGCGGCCCCGAGGTGGTGTTGCCCACCCACTTGAGCTTGACGTCGCCGAGGTAGCCGAGCTCCGCGGCCAGTTCGGGGAAGGTGACGGTGCCCGTGCTGCCCTGGTAGCGGAGCTCCTTCACCTCCGGTTCGCCGGGTTTCGCCGAGCCCTCGGCCGCGCCGCAGCCGACGGTCACGGTGGCGAGCAGCACGGTGAGGAGTGCACGTCTGATGTTGATCACGATGAGTTCCTCTGGGGAGAACTGCGCAGGGGGTAGGGAGGTCTGCCGGAGGTGCGTGATCAGCGACACTGCGCGCTGGCGACGTGGCCGTGGTCCACGTGCGGGCGCCGGGTCAGGTAGAGGCCCTGGCTCATGCGTACGAAGCTACGGAACCCCGGACGCTAAGTCAACATTTCCTACTGGCTATACATGAAAAGCCGAGACCATGCCGGATGGGAATGCCTTTCCACAGAGGGCACGACGGGCGTGACGGGCCTGGTCAGCGAGGCACTGCCCGGCCTTGCGGCACGCCGGATCACCCGTTCGGCGCGGCGGTGGGCCGGAAGGGCATTGGCGGGCCGGCGAAAGTCCGTCAATGTGAGACCTGCCTGTCGAGCACTTCGCCTCGCACCAGGAACGCCACGGGCAGGCCGGAGCCGATGAAGGAGCAGCCATGGCACCGCGGATCGTCACCCACCACCAGGACCTCGTCGACCTGTCCGTGCTCGCACCCGCGCGGCCGGCGGAACTCGGCAACTCCGTCATCGCCATGGAGCTGCTCGAACTGCTCGAATCGGCGCCGGAGGACGAGGTGTTCGCCGCGTTCGACGACAGCACGCCCGCGCCGCGCCGCGCCGGCAGCCGATGATCACGGCACCGGTCCGCCCGTAAGGGCGCGGCGGTGGCCGGTCGTCCTGACCGGCCGCACGCCACGCGAACGCCGTCCCCGGCCCTTCCCCTGACCGGCCGCACGCCACGCGAACGGCTCCCCTCCGGCCCCTCCCCTGACCGGCCACGGACCGGGCGACTTCCCCGCTGTCCGGGGTCAGGCGAAGCGTTCGATCGTGACCGGGATCAGGCCTTGGCCGCGGATCGCCTGCCGGTGGTGGTGGAGCAGGGCGCCGATGGCGGCCAGCGGGCCGGCGCTCAGGCGTACGGTGACGTCCAGGCACCAGGCGATGCCGGGGCCGATGCGCCGCAGCTCCCAGGTGAAGGTGTGTCCGGCGGCGGTCGCCGTGGCGGTGCCGGCGATCCTGGCCCGCGGGTTCTCCCGCGGCGGCTCCAGGCGCAGGACCGTGCTCACGTTCGCCAGGCCGCGCTCGCCGAGCTCGCCCGCGAACAGGATGCGGTAGCGCCGGGTCTGCGCCGAAGGGGAGCCGCCCAGGTCGAGCGGGGCCGCGGCGGGGAGCGCCTGGCGGTACTGGAAGAAGGCCCGCAGCTCGGCCTCCTCCGGCAGCGCGCCGCCGCCGAGCATCGAGTAGGTCTCGCGGGCGTCGCGCCGGGTCACGGGCAGCACCCGGTCGCGCAGCGCTGGGTCGGCGCGGATGGCCCGGCTGGATCCGGGCGACTCGCGCCACTCGCCGCACTCGGCGGTCCATTCCGCGCAGTCGATGCCCGCGGCGGTGTAGTCGTCGCAGAGCACGAACTCCTCGACCAGGATGCCCAGGGGAAGTGTTCCGCGGCCACGGTCGGCGGCGTAGATCAGGTAGTAGTCCAGGGGTACGTCGGCGTCCATTGGCGACATGATCGTGGTGCGGGCCCCCGCGGGCAAGGCGACATTCTGATGTTCGCGCAGGTCCTGCCGTCAGATGACGGTCTAGCCGGTCACGGGTTTGCCCGTGGCGCTGCCGGCGAGCCATTCCGTCCACGACTTGGCCCACGGGGTCGGGCCGTTGCCGAATCGCAGCTTGCGCGAGGTGCCCGTGACCTGGATGACGTCGCCGCGCTGGGTGAAGTCGTAGAACCAGCGGGCGTCGGCGGGGCCGGCGTTGACGCAGCCGTGGCTGACGTTGGAGTTGCCCTGCGCGCCCGTCGACCAGGGCGCGGCGTGGAAGAAGGTGCCGCTGTAGGTCATCCGGACGTTCCACTTGGTCTTGATCCGGTACTCGCCCGGCTCCCCGATGGTGGCCGAGTCCATGACGGTCTCCGCGGCCTTCTCCTGGGCGATCATGGTGCCGGAGTAGCTGTCGTCGCCGGGTTTGCCCAGGCTGACGGGGATCGTCCGGACGACCTTGCCGTCCGCGGTGACGACGGCCCGGTGGCGGTCGGCGTCCACCTTGGTGACGTGCCGGGGGCCGACGGTGAAGGACAGGCTGCGGTCCCGGGTCCCCCACAGGTCCTCACCCGCGCGCAGCCCGGCCAGGTGGGCGACGACCTTGACCTTCTCCCCCACCGGCCAGTACTCACGCGGCCGGAACTGCACCTCGCGGTCGCTCACCCAGCTCCACGCGCCTTCGACCGGCTCGGACATCTCCACCACCAGCGAGCGCTCGACCGCCGCGCGGGCCTGCCTGGAGGTGACCGGGTGGGACAGCAGCAGCTGGACCGGCATCCCGACGCCGACCTTCTCGCCGTCCAGCGGCGACATGCCGCTCTGCAGGGCCCGCCTGGGCTTGAGCGTGGTGAAGGACGACCGGCCGGTGACGGCCTTGCCGTCGGCGCCGGTGGCCTGCGCGCTCACCGTGTACGACGTCGCCGGGCGCAGCGGCCACCGCGGCCGCCAGGTGCCGTCGGCCGCCGTCGAGCCGGTCACCTGGCGTCCCTTGGCGTCGGCGACGGTCACCTTGGTGACCTTGCCGCCGGTGACCCGCACGCTGATCCCGGTGTCGGGGGCGACCTTCTTGGCGCCGTCCGCCGGGGTGATCGCGAGCTTGGCCGCCGGGCCCTCGGCCTGCGGCGGGCCGCCCCCCGGCTGGGCGCCGCCGGAGGCGCATCCGGCGAGCAGGAGCCCCGCGAGGGCGAGCGTCGTACTGGTCCGGCCGTTCCGCATCCTCGATGCCTCCCGTGCCTGACAAGGCGTCAACTTCTTCATTGAACGGTCTGTGCTGTCACGTGCGGACACTTCTGCCCAATGAGCATGGGAGAAACCTTCATCCGCCGATGACCACTCTCGCGAACCTTGCGGGCGGATCTGGTGTCCAACTCTCTGGAACGGTCCTTCTGGGCCGGTCTCAGGGGATGACGCACCGGGGGCGGTGCATGAGGGGGAACGTCATGAACGGCGGCATGAAGCGGTACCTGTCCGGTATCGGGATGACCGCGGCGACACTGGCCGTCACGACCGCGCTCACGGGGGCCACCCCCGCCCACCCCACGCCCTCCCCCACCCACCCGGCGCCGTCGGCCTCCCCCGAGCCGAAGCCCGACCACAAGCCGGACCACAAGCAGGACCACAAGCCCGGCCACAAGCCGGACCGGACCGGGCCGTCCGCCGAGCCCACCGAGACCGCCGAGCCCACGGGGCCCGCCAAACCCGCCGAGCCCGCCGAGGCGGGCAAGCCCGACTGCCGCAAGGTCAAGTGCGTGGCGCTCACCTTCGACGACGGCCCGGGGCCCTACACCGGGACGCTGCTGCGTCACCTGGCGAAGTACCAGGCCCACGCCACGTTCTTCGTCGTCGGACAGAACGTCGGCCTCCACCCCGACGTGGTGCGCCGCACGGTCGAGGCGGGGCACGAGCTGGGCAACCACACCTGGTCGCACCCTGACCTGACCCGGCTGTCGCCGGCCGCGATCAGGTCCCAGCTCGCCCGGACCGACCAGGCCGTGAAGTCGGCCGCGGGCGTCGTGCCCGGCCTGGTGCGTCCCCCGTACGGCGCGACGGACGGCGACGTGCGGCGGCAGGCGCACCGGCCGCTGGTCCTGTGGAGCGTGGACACCCTCGACTGGCGCTACCGCGACAGCGCCAGGGTGGCCCGCGTCTCGCTCAAGCGGGTCCGCCCCGGCAGCGTCATCCTGTTCCACGACATCCACCCGACCACGGTCAAGGCCCTCCCGCGGGTGCTGAAGGGCCTGTCCGCCCGCGGCTACCGGTTCGTCACGGTCAGCGAGCTGTTCGGCGGACGGCCGCCGAAGGTCGTCCACAACGCCCGCCGGCTCTCCGGCGGCCCCAGGTAGCCGGGCGCGCCCCGGCCCTCGGCCCTCGACCCTCGCCGCGGCCTTCCGGCCGGTGGGCTCTACTCCTCGACGGTCTCCTCGTAGCCGATCGCGGCGTCCGCCGCGTCGCCGCCCGACTCGCGGGCCCGGTAGCTGTCGCCGCCGTAGAACCTGAAGGCGCCGTTGTCGGCCCGCTGGCCGACGGGCGGCACGCGGCCGTCGATGGCGATGTAGTACCAGCCGTAGCCGCCCTGCCGGTCCTCGCAGAAGTTGTTGACCACGCGCCGCCGGGACGGCTTCGCGACGCACACCTCGACCCACTCCGAGGGCGTCTCGATGGCGGTCTCCGCGCCGGGGCCGCCCTGCGGCGACGCCTTGGTGAGCTCGTCGTCGCCGGGGTCCTCGTACGTGCCGCCGTCGGCCCGCTCGCCCACCGCGGGGACGGTGGCGTCACCGGCGTAGAAGTACCAGGCGTAGCCCCGGCGCTCGTCCTCGCACGGGCGGTAGTCGGCCCTGGCCTGCGTGCCGGTGTCCACGCAGACGGCGATGCGGACGGACTCGTCCTGCGCCGCGGCGTCGGACTCGCCGTCGGGCTCGTCGTCGATGACCTCTTCGGTCTCCTCCGGCGCGGCCGGCGGACCGGTGTCGGCGACGGTGCAGCCGGCGGCCAGGACGGCGACGAGCGCGAGGCAGGCGAGTCGTAACAAGGATCCTCCACGGACTCGGAGTGACGACCGGCCAACGAGCGGGCCACCGGGCCCGGTTCCCCGTACGCGGCGGCAGGCCATTGACGACTAATCGTTTGGGACCGTACATTTTCGGAGCACCCGTCCGCGACAGAAGGGCCGACGATGCCGGTCAACGGCGACATGCCGACGCTCGACCAGACGTTCGCCACCGAACAAGCGGCGGCCGCTGGGGAGCGGGGCGCGTCGTGACCCACGAGGAGTGGCTGAGCCGGGCCGCGGCGGTCGCGCCGCCGTCCGCGCACCACATCGACGGCGCCGACGAGCCCGGCGGCGCGTCCTTCACGGTGCGCTCGCCGCGCGACGGCCGGATGCTGGCCGAGGTGGCCGACGGCGGCGAGGCGGAGGTCGGGCTCGCGGTGTCGGCGGCGCGGCTGGCGTTCGACTCCGGGCCGTGGCCGCGGATGGCGCCCGCCGAGCGCGGGCGGGCGCTGGTGCGGCTGGCGTCCCTGATCGAGGAGCGGCGCGAGCACCTGGCGCTGCTCGTCAGCCTGGAGATGGGCAAGCCGATCACCGACGCGCACGACATCGAGCTGCGCGCCGCGATCACCACCTTCCGCTGGTACGGCGAGCTGGCCGGCAAGCTGGCCGACGAGGCCCCGCACGTGCCCGCCGACGCCCTCGCCCTGGTCACCCGCGAGCCCGCCGGGGTCGTCGGCGCGGTCGTGCCGTGGAACTTCCCGCTCACGCTGGCCTCGTGGAAGGTGGCCCCCGCCCTGGCCGCGGGGTGCACGGTCGTGCTGAAGCCGTCGGAGCTGTCGCCGCTGTCGGCCCTGGAGCTGGGACGGCTGGCCACCGAGGCGGGGCTGCCGCCGGGCGTGCTCAACGTGGTCGCCGGCGACGGCCCCACCGCCGGGCGGGCGCTCGGCCTGCACCCCGGCGTGGACGTGCTGGCCTTCACCGGCTCCACCGCCGTCGGGCGGCACTTCCTGCGTTACTCGGCCGACTCCAACCTCAAGCGCGTGTGGCTGGAGCTGGGCGGCAAGTCGCCCAACATCATCCTTCCCGACGCCCCCGACCTGGAGGCCGCCGCGGCCACCGCCGCCTGGGGCATCTTCTTCAACCAGGGCGAGATGTGCACCGCGCCGTCCCGCCTGCTGGTCCACCGGTCGGTGGCCGACCGGGTGACGGAGGCCGTGGTCGCCCGCGCCCGCGCGCTGCGCGTCGGCGACCCGCTCGACCCGGCCACGGAGATGGGCGCCCTGGTCGGCGAGGCCCACCTGGAACGGGTGCGCGGCCACGTCGAGGCCGGTCTCGCCGAGGGCGCGCGGCTGCGTACGGGCGGCGGCCGGATCCTGGCCGGCACCGGCGGCGCCTACCTCGAACCCACCGTCTTCGACCGGGTGCACCCCGGCTCCCGGCTGGCCAGGGAGGAGATCTTCGGCCCGGTGCTGTCCGTGCTGGCCTTCGACGACGTCGAGGAGGCCGTCCGCCTTGCCAACGACACCGAGTACGGCCTCGCGGCCGGCCTGTGGACCTCCGACCTGGGCACCGCGCACCGCGTCGCCCGCGCGCTGAGGGCGGGCACCGTCTGGGTCAACTGCTACGAGGAGGGCGACCTGACCGTGCCCTTCGGCGGCATGCGGCAGTCGGGCAACGGCCGCGACAAGTCGGCGCACGCGCTGGAGAAGTACACCGAGCTCAAGACCACCTGGATCCAGCTGTGAGACCGCTGATCGCGATCCCCGCCCGCTTCTCCGCCACCGCCTCGGCCCTGCGCTATGCCGCCGAGGTGAGCGCCCGCGCCCTGGTGGAGGCCGTGTGGCGGGCGGGCGGCGAACCGGCGACCATCCACCCGGCGGCCAGCGACGGCACGGACGGCGTGGCGGCCCGGATGGCCAGGTTCGACGGCCTGCTCCTGCCCGGCGGCGGCGACGTCGCCCCCCACCGCTACGGCGCCCCCGACACCCACCAGGACGTCTACGACGTGGACGACGACCAGGACGCCTTCGACCTGGCCCTGGCCCGCCACGCCCTGGCCGCCGGGCTGCCCACGCTGGCGATCTGCCGCGGCCTCCAGGTCGTCAACGTGGCCCTCGGCGGCACGCTGGAGCAGGACATGGGCGGCCCCGAGGGCGGCCACCGGCACGTCGTGCACCCGGTGTCGCTGCGCCCCGGCACCCTGCTGGAACACGCGGCCGGGACGGCGAAGGTGGAGGCGTCCTGCTTCCACCACCAGCGGGTCGAGCGGCTCGGCGACGGCCTGTCCCCCGCCGCGCACGCCGCCGACGGCACGGTGGAGGCCCTTGAGCTCGACGGCGCGCCCGGCTGGTTCGCCGCCGTGCAGTGGCATCCGGAGGACACCGCCCATCGCGATCCGGCGCAGCAGGCCCTGTTCGACGCGCTCGTCCGCGAGTCGCGGCATCATGGCTGTCATGATCCGCGCCGCCGTCCCTGACGACCTGCCCGCACTCCACGACCTCGCCGTCGCCTTCTACGCCGAGGACGGCTTCACCACCCCGGCGCAGACGCTGAAGGCCAACCTCGCCAAGCTGATCGCCGCGCCAGGCGTCCGGGTCGCGGTGAGCGAGGGTGAAGGCGAGGGCGAGGGGCGGCTGGTCGCGTTCGGCATCACCACGACCACGTTCGGGCTGGAGCAGGGGCTGTACGCCGAGCTGGAGGACCTGTTCGTCGTGCCGGAGGCGCGGCGGCGGGGCGAGGCGGAGCGGCTGATCGAGGACAGCCGCCGGTGGGCCGCCGCCCAGGGCTGCACGACCCTGGAGATCGTGATCGCCCCGAACGGCGCCGACGTGCGCCACCTGTTCGCCTACTACGGCAAGCGCGGCTTCCGCGACGAGGGCCGCCGCATCCTCAGCCACCCCCTGTGAGCCTCCGGGGGACGACGGGCCGCCGCCCCGGACGCTCACAGGCGCCCCGCGGCTCACCAGCGGCGGGCCGCCGCCCCCGACGCTACGGGCGGTGTGGTGGGCGGATGCCGCGAAACTCCCAGTCGCCGCCGAGGGCGGTCGAGCGCACCTCCTCCGACTCCGTCGGCTGCGCGCCGACGTCGGAGCGGATCGGCACCGGCCCGGTGACGACGTGGTTGGTCAGCCGGCCGAGCCCTTCGGCCTCGACCTCGACGACGTCCCCCGGCCGGACGGGCCGCGAGCCCGCCGGGGTGCCCGACAGCAGCACGTCGCCGGGGAAGAGGGTGATCGTCCGGGCGATGTCGGCGACCAGGTAGTGCATGTCCCAGGTCATCTCGTCGGTGTTGCCGTCCTGGACGACCTCGCCGTTGACGTACGTGCGCAGGCGTTTGCCGCGGAAGTCCCAGCCGGTCACCAGGCCGGGGCCGAGCGGGCAGAGCGTGTCGGAGCCCTTGACGCGCAGCATCGAGCCGGCGTCGGTGTCGCGGAAGTCGTGCAGCCCGAAGTCGTTGGCCACGGTGTAGCCCGCGATGTGCGCGCCGGCCTCGGAGGGGGCGATGTTGCGGCAGGTCCGGCCGATGACGATGGCGATCTCGCCCTCGTAGTTGAGCCACTTGCAGCCCTCGGGCCGCACGACCGCGCCCCGGTGGGAGTTGAGCGAGGAGGTGGGCTTGTGGAAGTAGGTCGGCGCGTCCGGCAGCCGGGTCCGGAACTCCTCGACCCGGCTGCGGTGGTTCAGGTGCACCGCGATGATCTTCGTGGGGACGACCGGCGGCAGGTGCGCGGCCTCGTCGGCGCGGATCCGGCGGCCGTCCGCGGCGACGAGCTCGTCCCCGTCGCGGACGGTCTCGGTGACGGCGCCGTCCAGCAGGACGCGGCGGTACTCAGGCATGGGCGTTCTCCTGTCGGGGTGCGGTCCAGCCGCCGGACGGGCGGTCGAACCAGAGCAGGGCCTGGCCGGTGCCGACGGAGTTCTCGTACTCGCCGTACTGGCGGGCGGGGGCCGTGCAGCGCTCCTCGCCGAGGGCGCCGGCCAGCATGACGTAGTGGTGGAAGCGGGCCTCGGGCTTGTACGTCCGGAACTCCGGCATCGTGCGCAGGACCTCGTCGTGCCGGCCCTGCCGGAACCATTCGATGCGCCGCAGGTCGGCGGCGCGGGCCTCGGGGGTGAAGACGTGCCGCGGGTCGCTGGACTCGTGGTCGCGCAGCTCGCGCAGCGGCCAGAACGTGTGCGACAGCGCGCCGGAGGCGATCACCAGCACCCGGCGGTCGGTGGCCGCGACGCCGTCGGCCAGCGCGCGGCCGAGCCGCAGGTGGTCCTCCATGTCGCCGGTCTGGCAGACGCCGATGCTCACCCAGCGTTTGCCGGGCAGGCCCTCGCCGAGGTACTTCCACAGGTTGGTGGTGGCGTAGTAGATCGGCAGGTACTCGTCGTCGATGGGGGTGATCCAGGTGCCGTGCCGGCCCGCGAAGGAGGCCACGTTGCGGGCCAGCTCGGGGTCGCCGGGGAAGTCGTACGGCATCCGGCACATGCCGCGCGGCAGCTCCTCGGAGGTGTACAGCCCGGCCCGGCGCGCCTGGGCGGTGACCACGAACTCGACCGTGGTGGCCCAGTGAGAGTCCAGCACCACGACGGTGTCGTAGTCGTCGCGCTCGAAGACGTCCCGGCGCAGCTCGCGCAGGCCGGTGACGAGGGTGATCTCCTTGCCCTCGTTCAGCTCCAGCCGGGTGGGCTCGGGCAGCACGATGGTGGGGACGTGCGCCAGCAAGCCGGCACCGACGATCTCACCCATGGTCGTTCCAGCCCTTCGGCGCGGTGACGGTGTTCTTCAGGTCGCAGTAGAAGTCGAAGCTCCAGGTGCCGCCCTCGCGGCCGACGCCGGACTCGCGGGAGCCGCCGAAGGGCGCGCGCAGGTCGCGCACGAAGAAGCAGTTGACCCACACCGTGCCCGCCACCAGCCGTTCGGTGACCCGGCAGGCGCGCTCGCGGTCGCCGGTCGCGACGGTGGCGGCCAGGCCGAAGCGGGTGTCGTTGGCCAGCCGGACAGCCTCCTCCTCGGTCTCGAACGTCTGCAGCGTGAGCACCGGGCCGAAGACCTCCTCCTGGACGATCTCGCTGTCCTGGGCCACGTCGGTGAGCAGGGTGGGCCGGTAGTACAGGCCGTCGCCGCGCTCGCCGCCGATGACGGCGCGCGCCCCGGCCGCGAGGGCCCGCCGGACGAACCCGTCGATCTTCTCCACCTGGCGCGGGTGGATGTTGGGGCCGACGTCGGTGGCCTCGTCGCGCGGGTCGCCCTGGACCAGGGCCGTGGCGCGCTCGGTGAAACGGCGGACGAACTCCTCGGCGATCGACGCCTCGACCAGCAGCCGGGTGGCGGCCAGGCAGACCTGCCCGGCGTTGTCGTACTGCTCGACGGCCAGGTCAACGGCGAGGTCGAGGTCGGCGTCGGCGAAGACCAGCAGCGGCGACTTGCCGCCCAGCTCCAGGCTGAGCGGGGTGAGGTTGGCGGCGGCCGAGCGGGCGATGCGCCGCGCGGTCGGCACCGAGCCGGTGAAGCTGACGCGGCGCACGCCGTGGTGCTCGACCAGGGCCTGCCCGGCCTCCTCGCCGAACCCCTGGACGACGTTGAAGACGCCGTCCGGCAGCCCGGCCGCGGCGGCGACGTCGGCCAGCAGGGAGGCGGTGAGCGGCGACCACTCGGCGGGCTTGAGCACCACCGTGTTCCCGGCGGCGAGCGCGGGGGCGATCTTCCAGGTGGCCAGCATGAGCGGCGCGTTCCACGGCGTGATCAGGGCGCAGGGTCCGGCCGGGTCCCAGGAGACGTGGTTGGCGTGGCCGCGGGTGTCGAAGTCGTCGTGGCCGAGGCCCTCCAGCCAGTCGGCGAAGAAGCGGAAGTTGTGCGCCACGCGCGGCATGACGCCGCGGCGGTGCGAGCGCAGCAGGGCGCCGTTGTCGCGGGTCTCGACGGCGGCCAGCTCCTCCAGCCGCTTCTCGACGCCGTCGGCGATGGCCCGCAGCACGGCGGCCCGGTCTGCGCGCGGGGTGGCGGCCCAGCCGGGGAAGGCGTCCTGGGCGGCGGTGACGGCGGCGTGCACCTCGTCGGGGCCGCCGCGGGCGATCTCGCCGAGCGCGGCGCCGTCGATGGGCGAGAGGTCGGTGAACGTGCGCGCGGAGGCGACGCGCCGGCCGCCGATCCAGTGGCGGGTGTCGACGGTGACCCCGGCGACGGTGATCTGTTCGGACATGTCGGGTGCTTCCAATCTCAAGGGGCTAGTGCGCGCCGGAGGTGCCGGATTCCAGCAGCGTGCCGCCGTCCCACACCACGCCGACCTGGCGGAAGTAGGCGCCGATGGGCTCGCGGACGGCCAGCCGGGACAGCTCCTCGGTGGGGGCGTCGAACAGCTCCAGCTCGGCGTCGCCCGCCCACGCCTGTCCGGCCTCGAAGGCGGCGGCGCCGGACTCGACCAGCTCGTCGAGCGCCAGCCCGCCGCCCTTGCCGATGGCGGGCAGCCAGCGGTGGTGGGCCATGGGGTGGCCGTTGACGAACCCGTTGTGCGGCGACGGCTCGCGCAGGGTCACCACGGCCTGGGCCAGGCGGCGGTCGGCGGCGGCCAGCGTCGCGCCGAACCGGGCGCCCGCCTCGATGCGGGGCGCGGGGCCGTACGGGTGCGGCCTGGTCTGGTGGATCGACCCCAGCTTCTTCGGATAGCCCTGGTGCAGCCCCCTGGCGACGGCGAAGTCCTTGTCCACCCAGATGTAGACGCACCTGGAGTAGGTCCGCCCCCGGTAGGAGCACCGGACGACGGCGAACGCCTCCTTGTACTGCGAGCGCACCGGGTCCAGCAGCTCCTCGCGGGAGGCGGCGCAGGACTGCCAGTCGGCCCAGATGAGCGCGACCGCGCCCGGGTCCTCGGCGGCGAGTTCCAGCGGCTCGGGCAGCAGCTCACGCACCCGGTCGGGGTCGGTGCGGTACTCGATCGTGAGCAGGTCGCCGGAGTAGTGCCAGGGCGGCTCCGGGACGAGGGACGAGCGGCCCGTGGCCGTCTTGGGGTGGAAGTAGCCGCGGACGCCGGCCAAGATGGTCCTCCTGGAACTCGTTTGGTTCCAAATAAAATATGAACATCCAGGCCGATCGGTCAACAGCTCTTGCGGCAGCCAATACGCGCCCGTTACGTTTGGCGTCAAACGACCCTAGGAGAGACCGGTGCAGCAGCACATCGACCGCCTGACCGAGCGGGGCGTCGACGTGGTCCGCGTGACCTACCCCGACCTGACCGGGACCGACCGCGCCCGCGACGTCCTGCTGGAGGCGCTGCCCGACGCCCTCGGTCACGGCCTCGCCTTCTGCCGCGCCGTCTACCACTCCACCCCGCGCGGCGGCACCGCCGACATCAGCGGCGGCCTGGACGCGGGGCTGCCCGACATCGCCGTCGTTCCCGACCTGGCCACGCTCGCGCCGCTGCCGTGGGAGCCCGGCGTGGCCTGGTGCCACGGCGACGTCGTCGACCCGGCCACCGGCGCCGCGGCCCCCGAGTCGCCCCGCGACCTGCTGCGCGCTGTGCTGGCCCGGTGCGCCGAGCAGGGCCTGCGCCCGGTCGTCGGGCCCGAGCTGGAGTACTTCCTGTGCGACCCGGCCCCCGCGGGCGGCTGGCAGCGCTACGCCGAGGCCACCGGCAACGTCTACACCGCCGGCCGCCGCGGCGACCCCGACGGCCACCTCACCCGCACGCTGCGGCACCTGCGCGACCTCGGCCTCGGCGTGACGGCGGGCAACCACGAGTTCAGCAGCGGCCAGTTCGAGATCAACCTGCGGCACTCCGAGGCGCTCGACGCGGCCGACCGGGCCTTCTGGTTCAAGGCCGCGGTCAAGGAGCTGGCGCGGGTGGAGGGCAGGCTGGCGACGTTCATGGCCAAGCCGTTCAACGACGAGGGCGGGTCGGGGTTCCACCTGCACCTGTCCTGCCTGGGCGAGGACGGCGGCAACGCCTTCGACGACCCGGCCGCGCCGTACGGGCTGTCGGCGACCGCGCGGCACGCGATCGCGGGCGTGCTGGCCCACGCCCCCGCGCTGGCGGCGCTGGCCAACCCGACGGTCAACTCCTACAAGCGGTTCGGCCCCGACACGCTGGCCCCCTGGCTCGTCGACTGGGGGCTCGACAACCGCAGCGCGATGCTCCGCGTCCCGCCGGAGCGCGGCGCGGGCGCCCGCTTCGAGCTGCGGCTCGGCGACGCCAGCGCCAACCCGTACCTGCTGGTCGCCGGGACCGCGGCCGCCGCGCTGCTGGGGGTGCGGGCGGCCCAGGAGCCGCCCGCGCCGCTCGTCGGGTACGGCTACGACGCCTCCAAGGCCCCGGTGCTGCCGATGACCCTGCCCGACGCCCTGGACGCCCTGGAGGCCGACGGCGAGCTCACCGAGCTGCTCGGCAAGGACTTCACCGCCGCCTTCCTGGCCTACAAGCGCGACGAGGTCGCCCGCTTCCAGCGGCACGTCACCGACTGGGAGTTCGGCGAGTACGCCTACCACCTGTGACCCGTCATTCGATCGCGCGCTGCGCCAGGTCCTCGGCCAGCGCGATGATCTCCGGGTTGTAGGGCGCCTTCTCCCCCGGGACGTACCGCACCCGGTCCAGGCCGCGCCGGTAGCGGAACACGCCCCGGCGCTCGTGCAGCTCCCAGTCCACCGGGCCGCCGTAGTCGAAGCCGACGCTGATGCCGGTGAAGGGCGCCATGCCGACCAGCTGCGGGACCCGCTCGACGGTCAGCACCGGCTTGTCGTCCACCAGCACCTCGACGTCCCAGCGCACCTCCGGCAGCGCCGTGAAGCGGGCCGTGACGGTCACCGGCCCCGCCGCCGGGATCGGGCCGGTCGCCCGCACCGGCAGGCCGTAGGCGTTGTACGTCAGCCGCAGCTCGCCGTCCTCGACGTACAGGACGTAGCCGCCGCCCTGGTCGCCGTGGGCCACGATCACGCCCTCGTCGCCCGGCCGCCGCTCCAGCCACGCCTCGATCGTGAACGACCGCATGGAGGTGAGCCTGCTCGACCGGAACCGTTCCAGCACCGGGGTGCCCGGGTGGATCGTGACCGGCTCCGACAGCGCCAGCTCGGCCGGCGGCCGGGTGTTGAGCATGTCCGGCGTGTCGGCCAGCGGGAAGACCGTGTTGAGCCAGGCCGCCGCCCGCCACTTCGCGGCCAGGTCGGACACCCGTTCCGGCTGCTCGGCGGCCAGGTCGGTGGTCTCGGCCGGGTCGCGGGCGATGTCGTACAGCTCCCAGCCGTCGTCGGTGAACGGCGTGCCGGGCAGGTGCGGGGCGATGAGCTTGTAGTGGTCCTCGAAGTAGCCGCGCTGCCCACCGCTCTCGACGTACTGCGAGCGGTGCCGGCTCGGCCGGTCGCGCTCGCGCAGGAAGTGGTCGAACGGCACGCCGTCCACGTCCTCGGGAGGCTCCAGGCCGGCCAGCGTGAGGAGGGTGGGCGCGACGTCGGTGACGTAGGCGTACTGGTCGCGCACGCCCGGGTCGCCGGCCTGCCTGGGCAGCCCGGCCGGCCACGACAACACGAACGGCACGTGGATGCCGCCCGCGTAGGCGTGGCCCTTGTAAAGGCGGAACGGGGTGTTGGAGACGTTCCCCCAGCCGCGCGGATAGTGACCGTGGACCTGGGGGCCGCCGACGAGGTCGAGGTCGCGCGGCACGTCGTGGCACCAGTCGTCGGGCAGGCCGGCCAGGTGCACGAAGCGGCTGAGGTAGCTGCGGGTGCCCTCGGGGCCGCCCTCGGCGGTCGCGCCGTTGTCGCTGGTGACGACGATGACGGTGTTGTCGTACTCGCCGATGCGCTTGAGGTGCTCGACCAGCCGGCCGAGGCTCTGGTCCACGGCGTCCACGGCGGCGGCGTAGACCTCCATGTGGCGGGCGTACAGCTCGGTGCGCTCCTCCCACGGCGCCAGGTCCGGGTCGGACGGCCGGGTGCCCTCGGGGAAGAGGCCGTCGCGGAGCTGGCGGGCGAAGCGTTCCTCGCGGATCCTGGCCCAGCCCGCGTCGTAGCGGCCGCGGTACTTGGCGACGTCGGCCGGCTTGGCCTGCACCGGGCCGTGCACGGCCTGGTGGGCGAAGTAGAGGAAGAACGGCTTGTCGGCGTCGTTGGCGCGCAGGCCGTTGATCATGCCGATGGCGCGGTCGGTGAGGGCGTCGGTCAGGTAGAAGTCGTCCGGGAAGCCCTCGTCGGGGATCGGGCCGTTGTCGCTGATCAGGCGGTGCGGGTGGAACAGGGACGTGAAGCCGTCCATGGAGCCGTAGTAGCGGTCGAAGCCGCGCTGGAGCGGCCAGGAGCTCTTGTCGGCGCCGTCGTGCAGCTTGGACTCGATGGTCAGGTGCCACTTGCCGACCATGAACGTCGCGTACCCGCCGGCCCGGAACGACTCGGCCAGCGTGGGCACCTCCTGCGGGATCTCCATCCGGTAGCCGGGATAGCCCGGGTCCACGTGGGCCACCATCGCGAACCCCGCCCGGTGCGGGTTGAGCCCGGTCATCAGGGCGGCCCTGGAGGGCGAGCAGAGCGGAGTGCTGTGGTAGTTGCTGAACCGGTAGCCCGACTCGGCCAGCGCCTGCACGTGCGGCGTGTCGATCTCCGAGCCGAACGGCGACAGGTCGCTGAACCCCAGGTCGTCCACCAGCACGACCACCACGTTGGGCGCCCCGGGCCGCGCCCGCCGCGGCCGCGGCCACCAGGGCGTGGACTGCGAGGCCAGCTCGCGGGCCGTGCCGCCGAAGCCCTCGTACCCCCTGCTCGGCGGCGTGCTCACGGCCCCTCCGGATCGACGGCGTCCCGGTCGGCCCACAGCGGCGCCACCAGCGCCCGCAGCTCCTCGGCGCCGACCCGCTCGACCAGCTCCACGGCCGCCAGGTTGTCGCGCAGCTGGTCCAGGCTGGTCGCGCCGAACAGGGTGGTGGTGTTGGCCGGGTGGGTGAGCGTGAAGGCCACGCACACCTGCGCCGGGGTGGCGTCCAGGTCGGCGGCGATCGCGGCCAGCTCGGCCGCGGAGGCCGCGATGCGCTCCCTGATGCCGCCGGGGTCGCGGCCGACCTGCCGGTCCACGCCCTTGCCCAGCAGCACGCCGCCCTCCAGCACGTCGGAGGACTGCAGCGTGACGCCCTGGGCGAAGATGCGGGCGAACGGCGCGCCGTCGGGGATCGAGCGGCGCGAGACGCTGTACTTCAGCTGCGCGATGGCCGGGCCCTCGACGCCCTCGCCGGCGGCGGCGTCGATGAGCGTCTGCACGTTCGACGCCGACCAGTTGTTGACGCCCCAGCTCCGGATCAGCCCCTCCTTCGCCAGGCCGGCCAGGTCGAGGACGAGCCGGTGCAGGTCCACGCCGTCGTGCCGCAGGTCGCCGAGCACCACGAGGTCGGCGTGGTCGGCGCCGGCCCGGAACAGGGCGTTGAGCAGCTGGTCGCGCAGGCTGTGCTCCGGGTAGCCCTCCAGCCACAGCTTGGAGGAGAGCAGGTAGTCCTCGCGGCGCAGGCCGGCCGCGCGCACGAGGGCCGAGAAGATCACGTCGGTGAACACGGGCGGCATGCCGGGGAAGCCGTAGACGCCGACGTCGAACAGGTCGATGCCGCGGTCCACGGCCTCGCGGATCATGGCGACCGCGTCGTGGAAGTCCATGCGGTCGTAGGTGTGCCAGGAGCCGAGCGCGAGCACGCCCGTCTCCGGTCCGGTGCGGCCGATGCGGCGGCGCGGGATGGTCTGCACGGCAGGTCTCCTAGGGCAGGCGGGGGTCGACGACGGCCTTGATCTCACCGAGCCTGGACATCGACTCGACGCAGGCGGTGGCCTGGGCCAGGCCGACGGGCTCGCTGAACAGCTCGTCCCACGGCATGCGGGCGGCGAAGGTCTGGAAGAACTCGATCGAGCGGTGGTAGTCGGCGATGTCGCCGTTGAGCGAGCCGACGACGGTCAGCTCCTTGCCCATGACCGCGCCGAGCGGCACGGGCGCGAGTTCGAAGCCGGTGGAGCCGACGATCACCACGGTGCCGCGCTGGGCGGCCACCGCGACCGCCTCCTCGGCCACGGTGGGCGCGCCGGCCAGGTCGAACACGTAGTCCGCGCCGCGCTCCCCGGCCAGCTCCCTGATCCGGGCGACGCGCTCGTCCTTGCCGAGATCGGTCGAGACGGTCGCGTCGGCGCCGAAGCGCCGGGCGGCGGCCAGCCGGTCGTCCGGACCGCCCACGGTGATGACGGTGCCCGCGCCGGCGATCCTGGCGACGGCCGTGGCGAAGATGCCGAGCGCGCCCGCGCCCTGCACCACCACGGTCGAGCCGGTCCTGATGCCGCCGGCCCGGTCCACGGCGCGCAGCACGGTCTTGGCCGCGCAGCCCGACATCGAGGCCCAGGTGTCCTTGACGTCGGCGGGCAGCAGCAGCTTGGCCGCGCCCGGGGTCACGTAGCAGTACTCGACCAGGCCGCCCGTGGCGTACGGGGGGCGGTCGGCGCGCTGCGTGAAGCCGTAGCCGCGGTTGGCGCAGGCGACCGGCTGGCGCAGCACGGCGCAGCCGTAGCAGTGGCCGCAGGTGGACTCCGACCAGCCGATGCGGTCGCCCGGGGCGATCGGGCGGCCGAGGGCGTCGGTGGTGCCCGGCCCGGCCTCGACGACCTCGCCGACCATCTCGTGGCCGAGGATCATCGGCAGCATCCCGGGGAACGTCATCTGGCCGGCCCACAGGTGCACGTCGGTGCCGCACAGGGTGGTGCACGTGATGCGCACCAGGGCGGCGCCGGGCTCGACGGCGTCGGGCAGCGGGACGTCCTGAAGGCTGAGGGGCTTGCCGTGCTCGGTGAGGACGGCGGCGGCGGTTCTCGTAGGCATGGTCACCTTCGTGGCTTTCGACCGTTAAGTGTGGTTAATCTACACTCGTTGACAAACAATTACAGCCCCTCAGGAGGAACCCGGTGTCAGCGGACGAGTACGCGGACCTCGTGGCGGTCGGCGGCAACGTGCTCACCTTCGACGCCCGCGACGGGCGGGCGAGCGGCCTGGCGGCGCGCGCCGGCCGCCTGGTGGCGGTCGGCACGGACGAGGAGGCCCTGGCGCACGCCGGGCCCGGCACCCGCGTGCTCTCCCTGGCCGGCCGGACGGTCCTGCCCGGCATCAACGACTCGCACCTGCACGCCGCCTGGCTGGGAGCGGTCTGGCCGGACACGCTGATCAGCGAGAACGGCCTGTCCGCCCACCAGGGCCGGCTGCTGGCCGACGAGGAGTCCAGGCGGGCCGCCATCCTGCGCGCCGGGCGGATCTGCGCCTCGCTCGGCATCACCAGCTACACCGAGCCCGGCCTCGGCCCCGGCGAGGACGACGGCGAGACCGGCTGCTTCTCGCAGGCCGTCCTGGACACCTACGCGACGCTGGCGAAGGAGGGCGCGCTGCGGGCACGGGTGACCGCGTTGCGGCTGTTCGGCACCCTCGACGGCCCCAGCACCCTGGAGGACGTCGCCGCCGGCCTGGACGCGCCCCTCCCCCGCGCCGACCCCGCCTGGCTCAACGTGACCGGGCTCAAGATCTTCGCCGACGGCATCCCGCCCATGGGCTCGGCCTGGACCTGCCACCGCTACACCTCGGGCGGCCACGGATCGCTGCTGGTGGCGGGGGCGGACGACGCCGCGCGGGAGCACAACCTGCGCGCCATGATCCGGCTGGCGCACCGCGCGGGCCTCCAGGTCGGCGTGCACGCCACCGGCGACCGGTCCATCGACGCGTTCGTGGACACGGTGGCCGAACTGGTGGCCGAGCCGGCGGGCGAGCGCGGGGCCGCGAGGCGGCATTACGTCATCCACGGCGACCTGGTGAACCCCGACCAGATCGCCCGCATGGCCGGGCTCGGCATGGGCCTCACCACGCAGCCGGTGATCGCGGCGGCCACCGCCGACTGGGTGGCCGGCGCGCTCGGCCCGGAGGTCGCCGGGACGGCCTGGCCGCTGCAGGAGCTGCTGGCCGGCGGGGTGACGTTCACTTTGAGCAGCGACGGGCCGGTGACCACGCCCGACTGGCGGGCGCAGGTGGCGGCGGCGTGCGGGCTGCTGGGCGAGCGGGCGCCGCGCCCCCGGCTGATGACCCGCCTGCTGCGCTGCTACACCACGGCGCCCGCCGTCCAGGACGGCGCGGAGACGTGGAAGGGGTCGCTGGAGTGGGGCAAGGCCGCCGACTTCTGCGTGCTGGACCGCGACCCCCTGGAGGTCGCGCCGGCGGACCTGCCGCAGGTCGCGGTCGACGCCACCGTGACCGCGGGCCGGATCGTCCACCTGCGTGACGGGGTGTCCCTGGACTGACCGGCCGGGGCCGGGTGGCGGCCCGGCCCCGCGGGTGGAGGGGTCAGGCCAGGAGCTGGCCGCCGTCCACCTGGAGGCTGACGCCGGTGATGTGGCGGGCGCCGTCGGAGGCCAGGAAGAGCACGGCGGGGACGATGTCGGCCACCTGGGCGATCGAGCCCAGCGGGATCCGGGCCTCCCACGCCTTCCTGGCCGCGTCGTCGGTGGCGAACATGGCCGTCATCGGGGTGAGCACCGGCCCGGGGGCGACGCCGTTCACGCGGATGCCGTGGGGGGCCAGCTCGATGCCGGCCGAGCGGGTCAGGGCGTCGATGGCGGCCTTGGTGGCCTCGTAGTGGCCGAGGCCGGGCGTGGGCTGGCGGGCGCCGATGGAGGAGATGTTGACCATGCAGCCGCGGACGCCCCGCTGCACCATGTGCGCCCCGACGGCCCGGGTCATCAGGAACGTGCCGCGGAAGTTGACCCGGGCGCAGGCGTCGAAGACGTCCACGTCGAGCCCGATGAGCGGGCCGCCGCCCGCGGTGTGCCCGGCGTTGTTCACCAGCACGCCGATGTCGCCGTGCTCGGCGGCGACGGCCGCGACGGCGGACTCGACGGAGGCGGCGTCCCCGACGTCCACCTGGACGTGGTGGGCGCCGAGCTCGGCGGCGACCGCCCTGGCCCGCGCCTCGTCGAGGTCGGCGATGACGACCCGATCGCCCGCCGCGGCGAAGGCTTCGGCGACGCCGCGGCCGATGCCGCTCGCGCCGCCGGTGACGAGGACGGTCCTGGGGACGACAGGTTCGCTCATGTGGGGGTTCCTGTTCGGTGCGGGCCTTCGCAGACGGGGCTGCGCGGGCGTCCTGGGTTTATTATTATACAAGCGTAGACAAAAAAGGCTTCATCCGGCAGGGAGTGGATCGACGTGAGCGACACACAGCGGGTTCCGGCACGGCGCCTCGGACCGGGCGGCACGACGACGTCCCTGTTCGGGCTGGGCTCCTGGAACACCTGGGACCGCATGGAGTTCGGCGACGCGGTGGCCCTGATCAGGGCGGCACTCGACGCCGGGGTGACCCTCTTCGACGTCGCCCACTACAACATGGGCCCGCACGCCGAGCAGGCCCGTACGGACCTCATCTTCGGCCGGGCGGTGCGCGAGGCCGGCGCGAGCCGGGACGACTGGCAGCTCTGCGGCAAGCTGTGGCTGTGGGAGTACCCGCGCACGGGCTTCCGCGAGCAGCTCGACGTCAGCTTCGACCGCGTCGGCGTCGAGAGCGCCGAGACCGTCGTGGTCGGCGACTATATGCAGCGGCCCGACATCCGGCGGATCGTGACCGACGTCGCCGAGCAGATCGCGGCCGGCCGCTTCACGAGCTGGGGCGTCAACAACTGGATCGCCGAGGACGTCGACCTCGCGCTGAGCTTCGCCGCCGAGGAGGGCCTGACGCCGCCGAGCTTCGCCCAGCTCAAGTACAGCATCGCCCGGCGTTCGATGGCCGAGGGCGGCTTCTACGGCCGGCACTTCGCCTCCGGGGCGCTGGCGCTGCAGGCCAGCGACGTCTTCGAGGGCGGCATCCTGGTGGGCAGGAAGTTCCCCGAACGGAAGATCGGCGCGGACCCGGGCGGCATCCGGGAGGCCGTCAGGCAGGCCGCGGACGCCGTCGCCCGGGTCGCGGACGAGTTCGGCGCGACCCCCGCCCAGGTCGCGATCGTGTTCTGCCTGGAGCACCCGGCGGTGGCCAACGTGCTGTTCGGGGTGAGCCGGATGGCCCAGCTGGAGGACAACCTGGGCGCGTTGCGGCTGTGGCGCGAGCACGGCCCGCAGCTGCGCGCGGCCCTGGCCGACCTGTGGCTGGACCGCGACGTGCGCGCCGACGGCGTCTGGCCCCCCTGACCCGGGCGCGGGGACTCCCCGCGGCGATCGCCGGGGTCCCCGCGCGGTCCCGCCGTCACCGTGCCGGACGGCGGGTGCGCAGCTTCTGCAGCTCGCTCATCGACCGGGCCCGCGCGTCCACCACGTCGCGCATGCTCGACCCGATGAGGTTCAGCAGCAGCACGCAGAACATGATCGCCGCACCCGGCAGCACGATCAGCCACGGCGCCTGCGTCAGGTACGACCTGCCTTCGGCGATCATGTTTCCCCACGTCGGCGTGGGCGGCGCGATGCCCAGCCCGAGGAAGCTCATCGCGCCGTCCACCAGCATCGCCGAGGCCGACAGGATCACGACCTGCACCAGCGCCAGCGGCAGCACGTTGGGCAGCACGTGCACGAACAGGATCTTCGCCGGCCGCATGCCGGACACCCGCGCGGCCCCGATGTACTGCCGCGCCGCCACGCCGAGCACCCGGCTGCGGATCACCCGGGCCGTGAACGGCGTGAAGATGACCGTCAGCGCGATCAGCTCGGTCCAGATGCTGGCGCCGAGCCCGATGGCCAGCGCCATGGCCAGGATGATCGCCGGGAACGACATCCAGGCGTCCATGATCCGCATGACGATCGCGTCCACGGTCCGGTAGAAGCCGCTGACCAGGCCGATCACCATGCCGGTGAACGCCGCGCAGAGCGTGATGAGCGCCGAGAGGCCGAGCGAGGCCCGGCCGCCGGAGACCAGGCGGCTCAGCGCGTCCCGGCCGTAGGAGTCGGTGCCGAGCAGGTGGCCGGCCGAGGGCGGCAGCAGCCGGTGCACCGGGTCGGTCGCGTTCGCGTCCGGCAGGAACGCCGGCAGCAGCACGACGGCCAGCACGACGAGGACGAGCAGCACGGTGGCGGTGATCAGCACCCGGTTGCGGCGCCAGGCGCGGGAGGCCGCGGAGGGCCGCCCGGCCGTCCCGACGCGCCCGGCGACGGCCTCGGAAGTCACGAAACACGCACCTTGGGGTCGAGGAGGGCGTAGGACAGGTCGACGACCAGGTTGACGACCACGAACATCAGCGCGACGAACAGCGTCACGCCCTGGACGAGCGGGAAGTCCCGGGTCGAGACCGCGCCCATGAGCAACGAGCCCAGCCCGGGGATGACGAAGATCGACTCGATGATCACGATGCCGCCGACCATCATCGCGAAGTTGCTGCCGAGCTGGGTGATCAGCGGCATGAGCGCGTTCGGCAGCACGTGCCTGAGCATGACCTGCCGCTCCGACAGGCCCTTGACCCGCGCGGTGCGCAGGTACGTCTGCGGCAGCTCGCCGAGCACGCTCTCCCGCAGGGTCAGCGTGAACAGCGCCGACTGCCCGATGACCAGGCACACCACCGGCAGCACCAGCATCGGCACCCCGGCGACCGGATCGGCGAAGAGGTCGGCGTACCCGCTGGAGGGGAACCAGCGCAGCGACACGGCGAACACCAGCACCAGGATCAGCGCGATCCAGAAGTCGGGGATCGCCATGCCGAGCGAGGACAGCAGGTTGAGCGCGCGCGCCACGGGGTTGCGCGGCGAGACCGCGTTCCACGAGGTGACCAGCACCGCGACGACGAAGCTGAGGACGGTGCTGAGCACCGCCAGGGTCAGCGTCGGGACGAAGTGCTCGGCCACCACCCCCACCACCGGCGCGTGGTAGGTGATCGACGAGCCGAAGTCGCCGCCCGCCACGTTGCCGAGCCAGCTCAGGTACTGCTCCCACAGCGAGCCCGTCAGGCCCATGCTCTGCCGGAGCGCCTCGACGTCCTGCGGCCTGGCCGTCGGGCCGAGGATGGCGATGGCCGGGTCGCCCGGGATCAGGCGGATGACGAAGAACATCATCGTGCCCACGATCAGCAGGATGACGACCAGGTCACGCAGCCGCCGGAGCAGGAGTCCCGCCATGTTCCCCCCTCACTTCCGCAGCCAGGAGTTCCAGAACACGCGGTAGAACGTGTCGTACCCCTTGAGCTTGGGCGAGTAGGCGGCGTACAGCTTCGACTGGCTGATCGTGATGACCGGGAGCTGCTGCCACACGAACGCCTGGAGCTGGTCCATGAGCGTCCTGGCGGTCTCGGGGGAGGTGGCGGCGTTGTAGTCCTCGATCAGCTTGGCCATCTCGGGCGAGCCGGAGCCGTTGAACGCCCCGAGGGTCAGCGCGGGCATCTGCGAGGGCGAGGTGAGCGCGGCGTTGAAGAACAGGGTGGTGACGTCCCAGCCGCCGGGGTCCTTGGTGATCGTGCCGAGCATCGTCGGGAAGTCGTAGGTGTCGATCTTCGTCTTGATGCCGATCTTGGAGAGCTGGTCCTGCAGCAGCACCGCCCACTGGCTGAACTGCGGGTAGCTGCTGGAGGTCAGGATCCGCACGGTGTCACCGGCGTTGACGCCGGCCTGCGCGAACAGCTCCTTGGCCCGGTTCGGGTCGTGCTGCCGGTAGACGTCGTCGCCGGCGGTGGAGTACAGGCCCTTGTTGTCCTGCGAGACCAGCGCGCCCACCTCGACGGTGAGGTCGGGGCCGCCGCCGGTGGCGGCGTTCAGCGCGGGCTTGTCCATCAGCAGGTTGAGCGCCTGCCGGGCGCGCACGTCGGAGAACTTGGAGCCCTTGTTGAAGTTGGGGATCAGCACGTTCTGGTTGGCCCCGGCCAGGTTCGACACGACCACGGCGGGGTTGTTCTTCAGCGGGGTGTACTGGTCGTCGCCCGGCATGGCGTGCGCCCACTGGCCGGTCTGCAGGCCGTTGACCACGGCGTCCTGGTCGGCGACGACCTTGTAGGTGACCGTGTCGAGGTAGGCGTGCTTGGCGCCGGCCTGGCCGCCCCAGTCCTCCTCGGCGCGCGACTTGTAGCCGTCGTAACGCTCCAGCACGACCTGCTGCCCGATGTCCCAGCTCTTCAGCTTGTACGGCCCGGTGCCGACCGCGCCCTCCTTGGCGAAGCCGGTGGCCGGCACGTCCTTGAGGTTCCTGGCCTCGTAGATCTCCGCGCCGGGGCTGGCCAGCTCGTCGATCAGCGGGTAACGCGGCTTCTTCAGCTCCAGCGTGACCGTGCGGTCGCCGGTGGCCTTGAGGCTCTTGACGTCGGCGGCCACCTGCTGGCCGGTGACGTGGCTCTTCAGCCAGCGCTCCAGGCTGGCGACCACGTCGGCGGCGGTGAGCGGGGCGCCGTCCTGGAACGTGACACCGGCGCGCAGCTCGAAGGTGTAGGTGAGCCGGTCGTCGCTGCGCTGGTAGGTGTCGACCAGCATCGGCCTGGCCGCGAAGGTCTTGTCGACCTCGAAGAGCTTCTCGTACAGCATGTTGCCGATGTGGGCGGTGACCTGGCCGGGGTTGGCGACCATGTCCAGCGACTGCGGGTCGGTCGGCACCGCGACCACGAGGTCGCCGCCGCGTACGGGGGTGCCGGCGTCGGCGGAGGAGGACGAGGAGGACGACGTCGCGCCGCCCGCGCAGCCGGAGAGCAGCAGGGCGCTCGCCGCGGCGGCGGAGACGAGCCCGGCCCTCAGGCTCTTGAGCACGTTCATGGTGGGTTCTCGCTCTTGCTCTAAAAGGGGGGACAGAAGGAGAAGGTCGGCCCGGGGCTATCCCACGTATGCCGACAAGTCGGGGTTCGCGGCCAGGAGCCGGCGCGTGTACTCGTGGGTGGAGGAGGAGGCGATGGTTTCCGGGGCGCCGACCTCGACGAGGTCGCCCTTGTACATCACGCCGACGCGGTCGGCCACCGACAGCACCAGGCTGAGGTTGTGCGTGATGAACAGGAAGCTGATGCCGTGCGAGCGGCGCAGCTGCAGGAGGAGGTTCATGACCTGGCCCTGGACGGAGACGTCGAGGGCGGAGGTGGGCTCGTCGGCGACGATGAGCTTCGGCTCGGCGGCGACCGCGCGCGCGATGGACACGCGCTGGCGCATGCCGCCGGACAGTTGCGAGGGCAGCTTGCGGGCGCAGTCCGCGGGCAGGCCGACCTCGTCGATCAGCTCGGCCACCCGCCGGTCGAGGTCCGCGCCGCGCAGCGGGGTCAGCTCGCGCAGCGGCTCGGCGATGATGCGGGCCACGGTGTGCCGGGGGTCGAGCGAGCTCTGCGGGTCCTGGAAGATCAGCTGGGTGGCGCGGCGGAAGGCGCGCTCGTCGCCGCGCAGCCCCGCCTCGGTGATGCGGTGCTCGCCGAAGGAGATGCTGCCCGAGGTCGGCCGTTCCAGGGCGCTGACCATGCGGCCGAGCGTCGTCTTGCCCGAGCCGGACTCGCCGACCAGGCCGAAGAACTCGCCGGGCGCGATCTCCAGCGAGACGCCGCCGACCGCGCGCACGCTCGCCCGGCGGCCGGTCCGGTAGACCTTGGTGACGTTCTCGACGACCAGGGGCGGGGTGCCGGTCGCCGGCGCCGGCTCGTCGCCGAGCGCCGGCGTCTCGGTCACGCTCCCGCCGGCGGGCACGCCGTCGGATTCGGTCGCGGCCCGCAGCCTGCTCTCCGAGATCGTCGGGAATCCGGTACGGCGGCTGACGCCGAGCTGTGGCACGCATTCCAGCAGCGCCTTGGTGTACGGATGCGTAGGCTTGCGGAGGATGTCCATCTTGTCGCCGACCTCCACCAGCCTGCCCCGGTACATGACGGCGATCCGGTCGGCGATCTCGGCGGCGACGCCCATGTCATGGGTGATGAACACGCAGGCGGTCCGATGCTCACGCTGCACGCGACGGAACAGCGCCAGGATCTCGGCCTGCGTGGTCACGTCGAGGGCGGTGGTCGGCTCGTCGGCGATGAGGACGTCGGGGTCGGACATCAGCGCCATGGCGATCATCACGCGCTGCTGCATGCCGCCGGACATCTGGTGCGGATAGAGCGCCATGATCCGGTCGGTGTCGGCCAGCCCGACCTCGGTGAGCAGGCTCCTGGCCTTGGCCTCGGCCTCGCGGCGCAGCCGGCTCCCCCGGCGCAGCGCCTGCCGGGGCAGCGCGCCCTCGGGCCGGTAGCCCTCGATGAGCTGCACGCCGACGCGCTGGGCGGGGTTGAGCGAGTCCAGGGCCTCCTGGAAGATCATGCCGATCCGGGCGCCCCGGTAGGCGCGCATGCCCTCGGCGCTCAGCCGCGTGACGTCCACGCCGCCGACCTCGATCGTGCCCTCAGTGTAGGCCGGGGCCACGAACTCCAGCAGGCGGATGATCGACAGCGCCGTCACGGTCTTGCCGCTGCCCGACTCCCCCACCACGCAGAGCGTCTGCCCGGAGGCGACGTCGAGGGTGAGCCGGTGGACGAGTTCCTGGGGCTCGGCGTCCTCCTGGGTGACGCCGATGGTCAGATCCGTCAGGTTGAGCAGCGACATGCGCGAGAGCTCCATTCCAGGCACCGGTCCCGTGCTCGAAGCGGGGCACGCAAACCCACACTGAGCTGCCGAAAAGCCATGTTCGAGCCAGATAGTTCTACAAAGGTTGACAGAGGGGTCCCCTACTGTCAACGGTTATTCCACGTTCGTAGACAGAGGGTCTATGGTGAACGTCTACATTCGTAGACAATACAGAAAGGGCAGGGCCTTGACCATGTCCACGCCTTCCCCCACGCCGGATCCGATCGTCGCCATCGCCACCGGTTACATGGGCGCCAAGCAGCTCTTCGCGGCCAGCCGCATCGGGCTGTTCGAGGCGCTCGCGGACGGCGAGCGCAGCGCCGGGGAGATCGCGACGGCCACTGGCGTCACCCCCCGCATGGCCCGCATCCTGGCCGACAGCATGGCCGGGCTCGGCCTGCTGACCAGGACCGACGGCCGGTACGCCCTCGGCGCCGACGCGGCCGGCTACCTGGCCGGGCGGAAGTCGTCCGAGCTCGACCTCGGGCCGTTCCTCACGTTCCTCAACCAGATCAGCTACGGCCACTGGCTGCAGTTCGACACGACCGTGGACACCACCGAGCCGGGCGTCCTGGACACCTCCGGCGACCGGTGGGGCACGTTCATGGCCGGGGTCATGACGTACAACAGCCTGCACGCCAGGATGCTGGGCGGCGCGTTCGACTTCACCGGCTTCCGCAGCCTGCTGGACCTGGGCGGCCTGTCCAGCGCGTTCGCCTTCGAGGCCCTGCGCGCCAACCCGGAGCTGCGGGCCTCCTTCGTGTACGACCCGACCTTCGCCGACTCCATCACCGCGCAGGTGGCCGAGGCCGGGTTCGCCGACCGGGCCGAGGTGACCGGCGTCCCGACCGACACGGCCACGCCCGCCGGCCCGTACGACCTGGTCATGGTCAACCACGTCATCCACCGCTTCGGCGTCGAGCAGAACCGGGCCATCCTGCGCAACGCCCGCGCGGCGGCGGCGCCGGGGGCGCGGCTGCTGCTGCTCGACTTCTTCCTCGACGACGACGCCGAGCAGCGGGCCATCGACGCGCTGCACGCCGGGGAGTACCTGGTGATCGACGGGACCGTCGTCTACGAGGAGTCGCAGGTGCGCGCCTGGCTCGACGAGGCCGCCTGGAAGCCGGTGGACAAGCTGGCCCTGCCGGGCAGCCCGCGCGTCATCGTGGCCGAAGCGGTCTGAGCACGACGCGGCCCGCGCCGCCCAGGTGGCGGCGCGGGCCGGAACGCGCGGGTCAGGGCCGGGAGATGCGGTCGAAGAACGACTCCAGGTGGCGCTTCTGCAGCTCGACCGTGGAGAACTGCGGGCCGACCAGGCTCATCACGTTGGCCCCTGCGTTGAGCAGCACGAGCTCGTCCACGAGCTGCTCGTCGGGGATCGAGGTGTGGATGTCGCCGTCGGCGCGGCCCTCCTCGATCAGCCGGTGCAGCATGCCGCGCCAGGCCCGCAGGTGCTCCAGGTACTTGTCGTACAGCTTGGGGTTGGTCAGCGAGGTCTGCCAGAAGATCAGCAGCACCCGGCCGGCCGTGATGCGCTCCTCGTCGATCGGCATCGCGGCCTCGCACATCTCGCGCAGCGCGCCCAGCCCGCGGCGGCCGTCGAGCTTGACGTAGCTGGTCACGATGGCCAGGGCGCGCTCGTACGTCGCCTCGATGATGTCTTCCTTGCCGGGGAAGTAGTGCTTGAGCGCGCCGTTGGCGAAGCCCGCCGCGTTCGCGATCTCGCGCATGGTGGCCGCCTCGATGCCCCCCTTCGTGATCAGGTCCCACGTGACGTCGATGATGTCGCTGCGACGCTGGTCGTGGTCGATGATCTTGGGCATGCGGGCACCCCTCCGTACGGCGTTTCGTCTACCAGTGTAGGACAAAATGCCGGGAGGGTATGACCCGATCGTTAGCCGTGGGTGACCCGGACGTCATAGAGGGCGCCGGCGGTGTTCGTCTTGTGCGCGCAGGCCAGCCGTTCGATCTCGGCGGGGTTGGCTCCCCCGGCGATGAGGTCGAGCAGGTGCTCGTGCTCCTCGACCGAACGGCGGGCGCGGCCCGGCAGGTAGCCGAACACCGAGCGCCGCATGTGGTCCAGCCTGGTCCATTCGGCCTCCAGCAGGAAGTTCAGGTGCTCGTCGTCGCAGTGCTCGTAGACCGAGAAGTGGAAGGCGCGGTTGAGCGCGGTGAACGCGGTGGGGTCGAAGGAGTCGAGCGCCTGGAACAGCCGGGCGTTGATCTCGCGGGAGCGCGCCACGTCCGCCGGGCCCATGCGCGGGGCAGCGACCGCGGTCGCGTACCCCTCCAGCCGGGCCAGCACCTCCAGCGTGTGCCGCACCTGCGCCGCGTCGAAGACCGCGACGCGGGCGCCGACGTTGCGCACGACCTCCACCAGCCCGTCGGACTGCAGGCGGCGCAGCGCCTCGCGCAGGGGGATCGTGCTGACGCCGATCTCCCGCGCGAGGCGGTCCATGACGAGCTGGTAGCCGGGGCCGTAGGTGCCGTCCAGGATGCGCGAACGCAGGATCTCGTAGCTGAGCTCCGCCTTCGACGCGACTCCGCCGGTGCTGGTCACGTGCCGGACGCCGGGTCGAGCCCGGCGCCGGACGCTGCCCGGAGCGCCTCGCCGAGGACGGCGCGGAACTCCGGCCCGGCCAGCGCGCCGCGGTGGTCGCCGGGGACGGTGACCAGCCGGGCGCCGGGGACCAGCGCGACGACGTTCTCGATGCCGGAGGTCATCATGTCCTGCGCGCCCGCCACGAACACCGGCGGCGTGCGCCCGGCCCAGCCCTTGGGCTCGAACGGCGTGCCGCGCAGGCCCTCGACCAGCCGGACCAGCCCGGCGGCCCGTTCGGGGTCGCCGCCGGAGGCGCCCGCGATCATCGCCGCGATCATGCCGGTCATCGGGTCGCCCGGCTCGCCGCCCGCGACGGCCGAGCGCAGCGCCGCCACATCCAGCGCGGCGAACGGCTCGAACGGGCTGAGCCCGCCCAGCACGACCGCGCGCACCCGATCGGGGGCCAGCTCCGGCAGTTCCCAGGCGAGCCGGGCGCCGAGCGAGTACCCCACCACATCGAGCGGCCCGTCGCCGACCAGGGCGAGCAGCGCGGCCCCGATCTCGGGCGCGCCCGCCGGCCCGTCCGGAACCGGGCTCTCACCGTGACCGGGCAGGTCGGGCACGACGACCACGCGCCCGGCCGCGGCCAGCTCCGCCGCGATCCCGGTCTCCACCCAGTCCCGCCGCCCGCTGGAGGCGAACCCGTGCAGCAGCAACACGGGCGGCGCCCCGGCGGGCCGGTCGGGCGTGAACGTCTGTACGGCCGTCATGTGCGCCGGCTCCTTCATCTCGTGTGGTGGGCGGGTACGGGGAAGTCGACGACCACCTGGCCGGTGCCGCTGCTGCCGAAGTACGGGCACAGCTGCTCGCCGCGCCCGGTGTACTCGCGCCAGCCCAGCAGCCCGAACAGCATGGCGGTGTCGGCCATCGCCCCCTCGCCGGTGCACCGCTCGTTGTAGTCCGGCAACATGTCGAGGAACTCCGGGATGCGGCCTTCGTCCCACATCTCCAGCACCGCCTGGTCCACCTTGCGGTTCAGCTCGCTGCTCACGTCGTCGAGCAGCGACTCGGCGATCTCGTTGGGCGGGAAGGCGTGCGAGAGCGACCCGCTGGCCAGGAAGGCCACCTTCCTGTCGCTGCGAAGCACGGCCCGCAGCAGCGCCTCGCCGATCCGCCGGTTCTCCTCGACGGTCGAGTAGATGTTGCAGCCGATGGGCAGGACCCGGATGTCGGAGTCCTGGTTCATGAAGTACATCGGCACGAGTGTCGCGTACTCCAGGCCCAGGTCCTGGTAGGTGTGCACGCGGGCCTTCTGGCCGCCCGCGACGATCTCCTCGCGGATCAGCTCGGCCAGCTCGGGATCGCCCGCGTAGTCGTAGGCGAGGTCGTGGATGAAGTGCGGCAACTCATGGCTGACGTACGTGGCCTGGTGGCGCGGCTTGCCGTTGAGATGGAAGCCGATGCTGTTCATCCAATGGGTGTCGGCGATCAGGAACGTGTCCGCGCCGCGCTCGCGGGCCCGCCTGCCGACCTCGGTGAGGGCGAGCTCCGCGGGACGGCGGATGCCGAAGTGCTTGCCGGGCTGGATCGACAGCCAGATCGACGGCACATGCGTGATCTTGGCGGCCAGCACGATCTCACCCATCACGCCACTCCCGGCCTGCTTGGGCGGTCTGAACCATCATCCGCACTCTCCTCTCCACTGATGACGTGATGAGCATCATGTAGGCATCTGAGGGGGTATGTCGATATTGTTCCACATGCCATAACATAAATGATGTCGTATATGATTTGGAAGGAGACGAGGTGGGACACCCTCTCGGACTGTCACCAGGGAAGATCGTCGCGGTCCATCTGAACTACCGCAGCCGGGCCGCCGAGCGCGGTCGCGTCCCTGCCGTCCCCTCCTACTTCCTCAAGCCGCCGACGTCCCTGTCCTGGTCCGGACGGCCCGTGGTGCGTCCCGAGGGGTGCGAGCTGCTGGCGTTCGAGGGCGAGATCGGCATCCTCATCGGCAGCCGGGCCCATCGCGCCTCCCCCGGGCGCGCGCTGGAGCACGTGGCCGGGTACGTGGCGGCCAACGACTTCGGCGTCTACGACTTCAAGCACGCCGACCTCGGCTCCAACCTGCGGGCCAAGGGCCAGGACGGGTTCACGCCGGTCGGCTCGGAGCTGCTCACCGGCGCCGATCCCGGACGGTTGTGGCTGCGCACGTACGTCAACGGCGAGCTCGCCCAGGAGGCGTGCACCGACGAGCTGCTGTTCGGCTTCGACCTGCTCGTCGCCGACCTGTCCCGGTACATGACGCTGGAGCCCGGCGACCTGATCCTGGCCGGCACCCCGGCGGGCTCGACCGTCGTCCGGCCCGGCGACGTGGTGGAGGTCGAGCTGGCGGGCACGGCCCGGCTGCGCAACGAGGTCGTCGCCGGCCAGGAGCCCCCGGCGGCGTACGGCGTCCAGCCCCAGGTCACCGAGGCGACCAGGGCCGCCGCGTACGGCGCCGCCCAACCCGTCCCCGCCCCTGACCCCGGCCCGCTGACCCCGGAGGTCGTCGCCGCGCTGCGCTCGGTCTCCACCGCGACGCTCTCCTCCCAGCTCCGCGCGCGCGGCATCGACCACCACTTCATCGAGGGCGTCCGCCCCGCCCGTCCCGACCTGCGCATGGTCGGCGTCGCGCGCACCCTGCGCTACCTGCCGCTGCGCGAGGACGTCTTCGCCGAGCGCGGCGGCGGCATGAACGCCCAGAAGCGCACCGTCGAGGAGCTTCAGCCGGGCGAGGTGCTGGTCATCTCCGCCCGCGGCGAGCACGGCGCGGGCACGCTGGGCGACATTCTGGCCATGCGCGCCCTGCGCCGCGGCGCGGCCGGCGTCGTCACCGACGGCGGGCTGCGCGACAGCCCCTCCTTCGCCTCGCTCGACCTGCCCTCCTACTACGGCGCCGCGCACGCCGCCGTGCTCGGCCGCCGGCACGTCCCGATGGACTCGCAGGTGCCGGTGGACTGCGGCGGCGTGCTGGTTTGCCCAGGCGACGTGCTGGTGGGCGACGCGGAAGGGGTCGTCGTCATCCCGCCCGCGCTGGTCGCCGAGGTCGCCGGGGACGCCGCCCGGCAGGAGGACGAGGAGCGTTTCATCCTCGATCGCGTCCGCGAGGGCGCCTCGATCGACGGCCTCTACCCGCTGAAGGGCGCCTGGCGCGAGGCGTACGAGCAGCAGCGCTGACCCCCCAAGAAGGAGAACCCATGAAGTTCCGCTCGGATCCGTCGACCATCCGCGGATCCATCGCCCCCGTGGTGACGCCGTTCGCCGCCGACGGGTCGCTGGACCTCGACTCGCTGCGCTCGCTGGTGCGCTGGCAGCTCGACCAGGGCTCGCACGGCATCTCGACCGGCGGGTCCACCGGCGAGCCCGGCGCCCAGTCCGTCGAGGAGCGCGTCGCGGCGATGGCCGTGGTGGCCGAGGAGACCGCCGACCGGGTGCCGTTCCTGCCCGGCACCGGCTCGGCCAAGCTCGACGAGACGCTGCGGCTGACCGCCGAGGCCGAGCGCCTGGGCGCCGACGCCGCCCTGGTCATCACGCCGTACTACGCCCGTCCCACCCAGGAAGCCCTCTACCGCTGGTACGCCACGGTCGCCGCCGAGTTCCCCGCGCTGCCGATCGTCATCTACAACGTGCCCTCGCGCACCGCCGTCGACATCGCCCCCGCGACCGTGGCCAGGCTGCGCCGCGACCACGACAACATCGTCGGCGTCAAGGAGACCACCAAGGACTTCGAGCACTTCTCGCACGTGCTCAACCTGTGCGGGCGCGACTTCCTCATGTGGTCCGGCATCGAGCTGCTCTGCCTGCCGCTGCTGGCCATCGGCGGCGTCGGCTTCGTCAGCGCGGCGGCCAACCTCGCGCCGAAGACCGTGGCCCGCATGTACGAGGCGTACACCGCCGGCGACCACGCGACCGCGCTGGAGCTGCACTACTCGCTGCACCCGCTGGTCGAGCTGCTGTTCGTGGAGACGAACCCGGCCCCCGCCAAGTGGGTGCTGGAACAGCGCGGCCTGATCGCCTCCGGCCACGTACGAGCCCCCCTGATCACCCCCACCGAGCCCGGCATCGCCCGGATCAACGAACTACTGGCACAGAGCGAGGGAGTCGCCTGATGAAACTGGAGCACTACATCGGCGGCCGGCACGTCCCGAGCCAGTCCGGTGCGACCTTCACCGCGCTCGACCCGACCACGAACGAGCCGTACCTGGAGGTGGCCGCGGGCGGCGCGGCCGACGTGGACGCGGCCGTCGCCGCCGCCCAGAAGGCGTTCACCGACGGCCCGTGGAGCACGATGCCCGCCGAGCAGCGGGCCGGCACGCTGCGCGCGGTCGCGGCGGCCATCGAGTCCAGGGACGACGAGATCGCCGCGCTGGAGTGCCGGGACACCGGCCTGCCGATCACCCAGGCCAGAGGCCAGGCCCGGCGGGCGGCGCACAACTTCCGCTTCTTCGCCGACGTGATCACCACCATGGGCGAGGACGTCTACCGCGTCGGCTCCGCGCAGCTCAACTACGTCGTGCGCAAGCCGGTCGGCGTGGCCGGGCTGATCACGCCGTGGAACACGCCGTTCATGCTGGAGACCTGGAAGCTGGCCCCGGCGCTGGCGGCCGGCTGCCCGGTGGTGCTCAAGCCGGCCGAGTGGTCCCCCGCGTCGGCGAGCCTACTGCCGGAGATCATGGAGGAGGCCGGGCTGCCCGAGGGCGTGTTCAACCTGGTCCACGGCATCGGCGAGGACGCGGGCGCGGCGCTGGTGGCCCACCCCGACGTGCCGGTGATCTCCTTCACCGGCGAGAGCGGCACCGGGCAGACCATCATGCGCAACGCCGCGTCGTCGCTGAAGACGTTGTCGATGGAGCTGGGCGGCAAGTCGCCGCTGCTCGTCTTCGCGGACGCCGACCTGGAGCGGGCGCTCGACGCGGCCGTCTTCGGCGTCTTCTCGCTGAACGGCGAGCGCTGCACGGCCAGCTCGCGGATCCTCGTCCAGGACACCGTGTACGAGGAGTTCGTGGCCAGGCTGGCCGAGCGGGCCGCGCGGGTACGCGTCGGCGCGCCCGGCGACCCCGCCACCGAGCTGGGCGCGCTCATCCACCCCGAGCACTACGAGCGGGTCATGGAGTACGTCGAGCTCGGCTCGCGCGAGGGCGCCCGCCTGGTCGCCGGCGGTTCCCGGCCCGAGCACCTGACGGCGGGCAACTTCCTGGCCGCGACGGTGTTCGCCGACGTGGCCCCGCACATGCGGATCTTCCAGGAGGAGATCTTCGGCCCGGTCGTCTGCGTGACGCCCTTCTCCACCGAGACGGAGGCGGTGGAGCTGGCCAACGCGACCCGGTACGGCCTGGCGGCGTACCTGTGGACCAACGACCTGCGCCGGACGCACCGGCTGGCCCAGTCGATCGAGGCGGGCATGGTCTGGGTCAACTCCCAGAACGTGCGCGACCTGCGCACGCCGTTCGGCGGGGTGAAGGCCAGCGGCGTGGGCCGGGAGGGCGGCCGGCACAGCATCGACGTCTACACCGAGTCGCACATCGTGCACCTGGCCACCGAGGACCTGCCGATCCCCCGGTTCGGCGCCGCCTGAGCCGGCACGTCCCGCGCCGGGCCGCGCCCCGGTCCGGCGTGGGACGTGGACGCCGAGAAGTGCGCGGAGTTACGCTCCCGATGGCCGATAGGGCGGTGATGGCCGTCTTTGGGGGGAACCCAATGAGCTACACACTTCTGCGCGGCAGCTTCGTGATCCGTTACCCGGACCTGCCCCGGCAGGGCCCCGAGCCCGACGGCGACACGATCAAGTTCAGGCCGGACACGCCCGCGCTGGTCGAAGGGCTGGCAAGGCCGTCCGGACGGCCGCCGGAGCTCGGCGCGCGCGGCATCTCCGTCCGCCTGGAGGCCATCGACGCCCTGGAGACCCACTTCCAGGACACCCACCAGGAGCTGACCGGCGCGAACGCCGCCCGCGACGAGCTGCTGCGGCTGCTCGGCTTCACGAACGTGCGCTTCTTCGACGACCTGCCCAACAAGGTCCAGTCGGCCGACCAGGACGAGCTGCGCGGGCACGTCCTCAGCAACGGCATCGACGCCAACGGCCGGCTGATCGGGTTCGTGTTCACCGGCGAGCACCCCGGGCCCGACGGGCAGGCCGTGTTCCTCGACGAGGCGCTGGTGGACACGTCCGCGAACGCCAAACTGCTGGCCGCCGGGCTGACGTACCCGGCCTTCTACGCCACGCTGCCCGCGACGCTGCGCACGCACCTGGCCGGCGTGTCGCGCACGGCCAGGGCGGCGGCGTCGCCCACCGGCATCTGGCCGCGCTCGGCCGCCGACCCCGACGGGCCCGCCGAGGTCGCCTCGCTGGAGGCGCTCACCGGGCTCGTCATGTGGCCGAAGTTGTTCCGCCGGCTGGTGCCCTATCTGGCGACCGGGGCGGCGAACCTGGACGGCTTCGACGCCTGGCTCCGGGCCGACCCCGTCAACCGGGACGACGCGGTGTTCCTGCTGGACCGGCTCGAACACGGCAACCTGCACGACGTGATCCGGGCCTCGGGCAGCCAGGTCCAGCTCACGGCCTGGCCCGAGGACTTCGTCATCAGCCCCGACCCGGCGCCGCCCGGCGCGCCCGTCGTCGCGCGCCCGCCGTCCACCGGGGACGTGCTGATCGTGGCCGCGCTGCCCGACCCGGTGGGGGCCGACCGGGGGCACGAGACGGTCACCCTCCTCAACGTCACCGGACGGTCCGTGGACCTCGGCGGGTGGCGGCTGGCGGACTCGGCGGGCGGGCGCATGGAGCTGACCGGGGTGCTCGCGGGCGGTGGCGTGCTGCAGGTCGTGCTCGACGGCCGGGTACAGCTCCGCAACCAGGGCGAGACCATCCTGCTCGTGTCCCCCGAGGGCGTCACGATCGACCAGGCCGCCTACAAACCCGACCACGTCCACCCCGGCCACACCATCTGCTTCGGCCGCTGACCATCCCCCGCCGGGAAACCCGACCCCGAGCACCGGCGTTCCGGCGCTCGGGGCGGAGGCCGTCAGGCGAGGAGGGTCGCCAACGCGGCGGCTGTGGCGGGGTGGTCGGTGAGGAGGGTCTCGACCTCGCGGTTCCCGGGCCCGGTGGCGGAGGCGGGCTGTTGCCAGCCGCCCTCGCAGCCCAGCAGCCCCGCCACCGCGTCGCACGCCGCCGGATGCCCCGCCAGCAGCTCGGCGACCGGCCCGGACGCGACCGCGGGGGCCGCCTTCGGCGCGGCCGCCGGCGTCCTGGCCCATGGCGGTGTCCAGGCGTCGACCGCCGTCAGGCTGCCGGGGAACGTGCGCCCGGCCTCCCGGACGAGGACCGGCATCAGCTCGCCCGCCTGGTCGCGCAGCGTCGTGATCAGCTTGGGCAGCCACGGCAGCAGCACCTGGTCGGGCAGCCGTCCGAACGCCTTGGAGATCACCTCCACCACGAACCCGGACAGCGCCGGAGCCGGCTCCATCGCCTGCACGAACCCGGTGATGTACTGCGGGAACGACGGGATGACCAGCGGGTTGCCGAGCAGCTCGTCGCACCGCGACCGCAGCTCGGCCAGCGGCAGCAGCCCCAGCAGGTGCTGGGCGGCCCACAGCAGCGCCACCTTGGCCGGCGCCTCCGGGTGCGACTGCCGCACCGCGATCTCCAGCTGCGCCCGGTCGCACCCGAGCGCCAGCGCCAGCCCCTCCATGGTGAACAGGAAGCCGAGCATCGCCGACACCTGCCGCACCCCGGTGTCGTCCTCGACGAACGCGGTCGGGAGCAGGGTGCAGTAGTGGGCGTACCCCTCGGTCACGAACGCCTCGCACCACGCCGGCAGCGTGGGTTCGGCGGTGCGGTAGTAGGCCAGCAGGCGGCGGATGCGGCGCAGCACGTCGGGCGCGTCGTCGACGCCGCGCTCGCCGGCCAGCAGCTCCACCGCCCGCGCGCCCAGCTCGTCGGCGACGCGCCCGCCGCCCAGGTAGAGGATGGCGTCCTCGACGGCGGCCAGGGCCACGGCGGCGGTGGCGTCGGGCTCCCAGACCGCGCGCCGCAGCCGCTGTTCGACCACCTGCTCGATGGTGACGCCCTCGTAGCCGAGCTCGATGATGGCCCGCTGGTTGCGGCCGAGCGCGAGGTCCCAGCTCTCCTGGATGGCCCGCTCGCCGAGCTTGCGCTCGCCCATGATCGGCCGGGCCGCGTCGGCGGGCAGCACGAAGCGCAGCATCCACAGCAGGTCGGAGCAGGGCCGCAGCTCCGGGTCGGAGTGCAGGTCGAGCAGCGCCCGCTGGATCGTGCGCTTGTCGAAGTCGACGCCGAGCGGCCGCAGCCGGTCGTAGACGTTCTGGGCCAGCGGCGGCAGCGCGTCGTAGCCGACCGAGCCGATGCGGTCGCCGCCGAGCAGGATCTCGCACAGGCGCCGCACGTCGCGCCGGCCCGGCACGACGTCCTTCTCGATGCAGGTGACCGCCGCGTCCTGGAAGTCGTACGGCGTGGGCCTGGCTCGGTTGCGCATGCCGGCCAGCAGGATCGACGTCTCGAACACCGCGATGGCGTCGGCGGTGCTGGCGAGGTAGCCGTTGCGCCGGGCCAGCCGGACGATGTCGACGCTCCAGCCCAGCAGCTCGGCCTCGTCGAGCGCGTCGAGCGTGGGCGGCCTGGACAGGAACCCGGTCAGCCGGTCGGTGACCTGCGCCGGCGCGGCGGGCGCGGGCAGCTTGACCGGCCGTTTCCTGGCCCCCTTCTGCCCGCTGAGCTGGAACGGGGTCAGCTTGCTCCGCGTCACCGCCTTGGCCCAGGTGGCGGCGGCGATCGACACCGACCCCGAGGCCAGCCCGAACTGCGCCTCGATGGCCGAGTGGCTGGAGGGGATCAGCCCGTACAGCCAGCGGGTCGCCGTGCGGGGGCCGATCTCGTACGGGGCCGTGGCGGCCAGGCCGAACTGCTCGACGCGGCTGGCGGCGTGGAAGGCGCCGCAGACGTAGAGGCAGTCGGCCGGGTCGGCGCCCGAGGCGGACAGGTGCTCGCGCATCCTGGTCCACATGTAGCGCTCGCGCTCCTCGTCGCCGGCCAGCCGGTCGTCGTCGGGGCGCAACCGGCGGAACAGGCTGCCGATGAGGACCATGACCTGGCGGTAGGTGTCGTAGTCGGCGCCGGAGAGCGGCTGCTCGACGTACTGGTCCCACCACTCCGACCAGTGGCGGACCTTGCCGTGGTGGAGCAGGTGCTCCTCCAGCTCGGCGAAGCGGGGGCGCAGGTCGCCGATCTCCACGCCGACGGCGTCGCCGTGCAGGCCGGCCTCCTCCCCCGGTTTCGCCGGCTCCTCCCGTTCGCGCGGCAGCCACTGGAAGACGTGGTCGGCCGAGCGGTCGACCAGCACCAGCTCGACGCCCGGGGTCTCCAGCGCGTACGAGATGGCCTGGTACTCGGCCGACGCCTCGGTGATCGGGGCCACCACGCTCAGCGGCCCCGAACCCTTGGGGAAGCCGTCGAGGTCGGTCGCGAACGCCTGGAGCGCCACCGGGAGCCGGCAGTTGCGCAGCTCGGTCAGCAGCGGCGCCAGGTCTTCGCAGAGCTCCAGGTAGATGACCTTGGGCTGCTTCTCCCGCAGGCGGCGCACCATGGCCAGCGCCGAGGCCGGCGAGTGGTGGCAGACCGGGAAGATCTCCAGCTCCTCGCGCAGCGCCCGGTCGACGTCCTCGACGATGCCGGTGAGGATGGACGACACCGCGCCGTCGCCCGCGAAGGCCGCGGCGGCCTCGCTGAGCTGATCCTTCAGCGGTTGGAAGAGGCTCATGACAGGGTGGAGATGGCCTGGCGGCCGCCCTCGAGGAAGTCCTGCCACGGGCCGCCGTCCTTCTTGCTGCGCGGCTCGACCACACCGTGCCAGTACTTGTTGAGGATGGCCAGGTCTTCCGGGCTGCGCCGGGCCAGCGAGCCGACCAGCGAACCGGCCAGCGTCTCGGGGCGCAGCGTGCGGTCGCCGAAGAAGTGGCTGTGCAGGATGGCGTCCTCCAGCACGCCGATCTGCTCGGCCGTGGACAGCGCGGACTCCAGCTTCTCGTCGTCGCTGGTCGCCGAGGCGGCCGCGGCCCGCAGGTCGGCGAAGCTCTGCAGCAGGATGTCCAGCAGCGTGGGCGGCAGGTCGAGCTCGATCTGGTGCCGGCGCAGCAGCTCCTCGGTGCGGAACCGGACGATCTCCGCCTCGCTCTTCTTGTTCGTCACCACCGGGATGCGGACGAAGTTGAAGCGGCGCTTGAGCGCGGAGGACAGGTCGTTGACGCCCCGGTCGCGGCTGTTGGCGGTGGCGATGATCGAGAAGCCGGGCTGGGCGAAGACGATGTTGTCGTCGTCGAGCTCGGGGATGGAGACGTACTTCTCCGACAGGATGGAGATCAGCGCGTCCTGGACGTCGCTGGTCGAGCGGGTCAGCTCCTCGAAGCGGCCGATCACGCCCTGCTCCATGGCGTTCATGATCGGCGAGGGGATCATCGACTCGCGCGACTGGCCCTTGGCGATGACCATCGAGACGTTCCACGAGTATTTGATGTGGTCTTCGGTGGTGCCCGCGGTGCCCTGCACGACCAGCGTGGAGTTGCGGCTGATCGCCGCGGACAGCAGCTCGGCCAGCCAGCTCTTGCCCGTGCCGGGGTCGCCGATCAGCAGCAGGCCGCGGTCGGAGGCCAGCGTCACGATGCTGCGCTCGACGAAGCTGCGGTCACCGAACCACTTCTGCGGGATCTCGCGGTCGAGCCCGTCGGAGCGCTCGGAGCCGAGGATGAAGATGCGGATCATGCGCGGGCTGAGCCGCCACGAGAACGGCTTGGGGCCGTCGTCGACCGACTCCAGCCAGTCGAGCTCGTCGGCGTACTTCACCTCTGCGGGGGCGCGCAGCATGTCACTCATGGTCGGGGGTTCTCCTAGGTGAGGAAGTTCTTGAGCTCGAAGACGAGCTTGCGGACGTGGCCGGAGAGCACGGGGGTGCCCAGGTCCTTGAGTTTCTGGCGGTACCACGGGTCGACGCTCTGGTGGCCGGAGCTGTTGACCGAGCCGACGGGGATGAACTTGACCCCCGAGCGGTGGATCGACCCGAAGTCGTTGATCAGCGAGCGGTTGTCGTAGAAGTCGGAGATCCACACCATCACGGTGTTGCGCGGATCGGCGATCTTCGGCCTGGCCAGGGCCATCGCGGCCGTGCCGTCGGTGCCGCCGCCGAGCGTCGTGCGCAGCAGCACCTCGAACGGGTCGTGCACCCACGGCGTCAGGTCGAGCGCGCGGGTGTCGTACGCGACGAGGTGCACGTCGACCTTGGGCAGGCCGGCGAAGATCGAGGCCAGGATGGTGCAGTTGACCATCGCGTCGACCATCGAGCCCGACTGGTCGACGACCACGATGAGCCGGGCCGGCGTGGTGCGGCGGGCCGTCTGCCGGTAGTAGAGCCGGTCGACGTAGAGCCGCTGGTCTTCAGGGCTCCAGTTGGTGAGGTTCTTCCAGATCGTGCGCTCGATGTCGAGGTTGCGGAAGACCCGCTTCGGCGGGACCGACCGGTCGATGACGCCCACGCTGGTCTTCTCCACCTGCGTGCGCAGCACCTCGGCGACCTCGTCGACGAACCTGCGGATGAGCGCCTTGGCGTTGGCGAGGGCGACGCCGGACAGGTTGGACTTGTCGCGCAGCAGCTGCTCGATGAGCGACATGCTGGGCGTGAGCTGCCTGGCCAGAGCCGGGTCGGCGAGCACCTCGCGCAGCCGCATGCGCTTGACCAGATCGCCCTCGATCATGGCGAGGACGGCGGCCAGCTCGTCGTTGCCCGGCCCGTTCCGCAGGCCGCCGGGCTCGCAGCCCATGCCCTTCTCGAACCAGGCGGCGTCCTGCTTCCAGCGGGCCAGGTCGCCCGCCGTGACGTCGCCCGTGCCGGTGGAGAACACGTTGAGCAGCAGCTTGGAGACCAGCGCGGCGCGGCGCACCTCGCCGCCCTCCTCGTGCTCCTTGTCGGCCATCAGGTCCTGGAGCTCGGCGCCCAGCTCGGGGAAGCGCTGGACGAGCGTGTCCACCGAGACGCCGGGGTCGAGCAGCGCGGGCGGCAGCTCCAGGTCGCCGACGATGCCCATGCTGGCCGTCTCCAGCGCGGGCTGCTCGTCGGCCGAGAACAGCCGCGACATGAGCCGCCAGTACAGCACTTGGCGCCGGGTCTCGTCGGCGCTCGTGGTCGAGTCGGTCATTTCCGCAGCAGCCGTCCTGCCCGTTCGCGCAGCACGGCGACCACGTCGCCGGCCTTGGCCTCGGCCTTGACGACCTTGGGGTCGGTGGGGCCGTTCGCCCAGTCGCCGTTGTGCACGGTGACCGGCTTCTTCTTGACCGTGGCCTGGACGGCCAGCGGCTGCAGCAGCCACCTGCCGCCGTCGCGGCGCACCAGCCCGACGCACGCCGAGGACGCGGCCACCAGCTCCGGCGTGAGCGGGCAGCTCGCCGGGAGCCGGTCGAGGTCGAGGGCGAGCTTGTTGCCGCCCAGGTCGAGGGTGTGCCCGTCGACCGTGTACCCCTCGACCAGCACCGGCTCGGCGATGCGCACGGGGTGGCGGTCGAGCGGCGGCGTGGCCGGGGCCAGCGCGCCCGCGAGCTGCACCCGCGCGGTGGTGAACGGGTCGGCCTCGGCGCCGGTGCGGGCGCGGTCGTCGTGCCACAGCAGGTCGCCGCCGGGCAGCAGCGGCATGCCGTCGATCTCCACGGACCGGTGGTCGGCCAGCGCGCCCATGAGCACGGGCCGGCCGCCGAACAGCCGCCACACCGACGGGCCCACGATGGTGTCGACCTTGGCCGCCGCGACGCTCGTGCGCACCAGCCGGGTCTGGCCGCCGGCCTCCTCCAGAACGCCGTGCACCTGCACCCGGACGACCGTGGCGTGCTCGTGCACGTCGGCGCCGAGGATGAGCAGCCGCCCCGACACCGGCTCGGGCACGCCGTGCCACGGCCCGGACTGGGCCAGCAGCAGCCCGCGCGTCCACAGGTCGGCCCACCGCCTGAGCGGCAGCCGGTCCATCGTCGCCACCGGGGACGAGGCCCGCAGCTCGGTCGCCAGCCCGTCGAGCAGCACGGCGAGCCCGCGCAGCTCGGGCACCCCGAGCAGCGCCTCGATCGCCTGGTCGGCGCCGGAGACGAGGTCGTCGTCGACGCCCCGCCAGCCGGTGATCGCCAGCTCCCGCAACCAGACCCGGCACCCGGCCAGCAGGTTCTCCGGCACGCCGCCGGCCGCCGCCCCGCCGCCCACGGACGCCGCCCCTGTTGTGGCGTCCGTGGCGGCGGCCGGCGGCCAGGGTGCGCGGCTGCGGCCCAGAGCCTGGTCGAGGCGGGCGAGCAGGGCGTCGTGCACCGCGCCGAACAGCGCGGCCCGCCCGCCGGCCAGCGCGGCGAGGTGCTCGTCGGCGACCGACCCCGCGGTCACCTTCTCCACCGCCTCGCCCAGCCGGTCGCCGAGCGGGGAGCCCGCGAGCGCGCCGGCCAGCGCGGCCAGCGCCGCGGCCGGCTCCTCGGCGACCCTGGCGAACCCGTGCCCGAGCGCGCCGTCGAACCCCGTGGCGAGCGCGAGCGCCTCCGCGACCCCGGCCGGCCCGTCGCCGGCCAGCTCCCCGAGCTGTACGTCGAGCATCAGCCCACCTTTCCCGTCTCGGGCCCCGTCGCCGGGAACCAGTGGAGCTCGGCCAGCGGCTCGGTGCTGTCGGGCACCTCCAGGTAGGCCAGGTGGCGCAGGAACCGGCTGAACACCACGGCCGCCGGGGTGCGCTGGGGGGTGCCGTTCAGCGCGCTCATCAGGTGGCCGCCCTCGGGCACCTCGACGCGCAGGTAGCGGGCCACCCGGTCGAGGCCGTACTGGAGCACGGCCTCGTCGGCCAGCATGCGGATGTGCTTGCAGGCGTAGCCGTGCAGCGCGCCGCACGGGCGGTTGTTGTTGGTGCTGCAGCTCAGGTCGTGGGTGCCGGCGGCGATCGAGGAGACGTAGACCCGCTCGATGTCGGACCCGCTCGACACGACCCCCTGCAACCTGCCGTCAGCCAGCTCGACGAAGGGCACCTTCGCCAGCTTGCGCGGCTGGACCGGCGGCACCACCCGCACGACGCTGCGCTGCTCCCACGCGGTTTCGTCCGCGTCCAAGGTCTCGACCTCCAGTCTGACGGCATGCTCGCGCCGACAGCCAACTCCGATGGGCTTGATCAACAGACCCGGAAATCTACCGGAGGCCACCGACAGACCGGACGTGAACGATCATTCACATGGAGGTCGAGCACGCCGGAGGCCGTGCGCGGGCTCGCACCCCGCGCACGGCCTCCGCCGCTCAGGAGGTGGCGGCCGCCCAGGTGGGGTGGTCGCCGGGGCCGAGCTCCACGAAGCCGGGCAGCTCGCGCAGCGCCAGCTCGGCCCCGCCCGGCGTGTACGTCGCGATGATCCGCAGCGGCCGCCAGCCGGTGTTGAAGGTGGAGTGCAGCGTGCCCTTCGGGATGTAGATCGCCTCACCGGCCCTGACCGGGAACTCCGGGTCGTCGCCGACGGTCTGCCGCCCCTCGCCCTCGATGACGTAGAGGACCTCGTCGGAGTCGGGGTGCAGGTGGCGTTCGTGGCCCTTGTTCGGGTTGATGACGACCTCGCCGAACGTGGAGGACGCGCCCGGCACGGCGTCGGGCGTCACGTGCCATTTGATGGCCCCCCAGTCGAAGATCATCGTGGACAGGGCGTCCGGTCGTCGGTGCATGGCGGGTTCCTCCCGGTCAGAGCTGCTTGAAGGCGCGGACCTGTTCGGCGATGGCCCGCTCGGCGGGCAGGCGTTCCATCGAGGACGCGCCGAAGAACCCGGCGACGCCGACCGTGCGCTGCTGGATGTGGCGCACGTCGTCGGGCTCGGCGATGGGGCCGCCGTGGCACAGCACGATGACGTCGGGGTTGACGGCGACGGCGGCGTCGCGCATCTCCTGGACGCGCACGGCCGCCTCGTCGAGGCCGATCGCGGTGACGGCGCCGATGCTGCCCTTGGTGGTCAGGCCCATGTGCGGGACGAGGATGTCGGCGCCCGCCCGCGCCATGGCCGTGGCCTGCTCGGGGGTGAACACGTAGGGGGCGGTGAGCAGGTCGCGCTCGGCGGCCAGCCTGATCATCTCCACCTCCAGGTCGAAGCCCATGCCGGTCTCCTCCAGGTTCGCCCGGAAGACACCGTCGATCAGGCCGACCGTCGGGAAGTTCTGGACGCCGGTGAAGCCCATGTCCTTCAGCTCGTCCAGGAAGCGCGGCATCAGCCGGAACGGGTCGGTCCCGCACACCCCGGCCAGCACCGGCGTGTCCTTGACGACCGGCAGGACCTCCCCCGCCATCTCCACGACGATCGCGTTGGCGTCGCCGTACGGCATCAGGCCGGCGAGCGAGCCGCGGCCGGCCATCCGGAACCGCCCGGAGTTGTAGATGATGAGCAGATCGACCCCGCCCGCCTCGGCGGACTTGGCCGACAGCCCGGTGCCCGCGCCGCCGCCGATGATCAGCCGGCCCGCCTCCCGCTCGGCGCGCAACCTCCGTAGTGCCTCGTCGCGTCGCATCAAGCCCCCTTCTCGATCAGCCGGTGCAGCCGGTCGGCGGCCGCCACGGCGAACTGCGCGTCGTTGATGTCCTGGTCGCTCTGCACGACCTCGACGGCGGTGCCCGCGACGGCCGCGAGCACGGCGTCGAAGCAGGCCGCGTCGGCCGCCGGGTCGCGGAACGGGCCGCCCTCGACGTCGACGGCCGAGACGCCGCCGCGCGGCACGAACAGCGTGACCGGCCCGGAAGCGCGGGCCAGCCGCTCGCCGATCGCCCGCCCGATCTCGGCGTTCTCGGCCGGAGTGGTGCGCATGAGCGTCACCGTCGGGTTGTGCACCAGGAGCTGCCGTGACCTGAACCGTTCCGGCACGGTCTCCATCGGGCCGAAGTTGACCATGTCGACGGCGCCCAGGCTGACGACCTGCGGGATGCCGGCCCGCCCGGCGGCGGTCAGGCGGTCGGGGCCGGCCGACAACACGCCGCCGACGAGCTCGTCGGCCAGCTCGGTGGTGGTCAGGTCGAGCACCCCGGCGAAGTGGCCGCCGGCCGCCAGCGCCTCCATGGCCCGGCCGCCCGAGCCGGTGGCGTGGAAGACCAGCACCTCGTAGCCCAGGGACTCCAGCCGGGCCCGCGCGGCGTCGACGGCGGGCGTGGTGACGCCGAACATCGTGGCCGCGACCAGCGGTTTGTCCTCCCCGGACGGCTCGGCGCCGGCGTCGTAGGAGGCGGCCATCGCGCTGATCGCGGCGGCGGCGTTGGTCAGGATGCGGCGGGAGACGGAGTTGACGCCCGCGACGTCGACGACGCTGTACATGAGCGTCACGTCAGTCTCCCCGACGTAGGCCGAGACGTCGCCGCTGACCATGGTCGAGACGAGCAGCTTGGGCAGGCCGACGGGCAGCGCCCGCATGACGGCGGCGGCGATGGAGGAGCCGCCGCTGCCGCCGAGCGCGAGCACGCCGCTCAGCTCGCCGCGGGCGTGCAGGTCCTTGGCCAGGGCGGTGGCCCCGGCCGCCATGGCCGCGAGCGCGGCGCCGCGGTCGCCGGCGCTCCTGAGCCGGTCGAGGCCGGTGCCCGCGGCCCGCGCGACGGCCTCGGCGGGGACGTCGGCGGCCAGCGCCGGGGCGCCCATGACGCCGGTGTCCATGAGGACGACACCCTGGCCGGCCCGGATGATCAGGTCGCGGACGAGGGCGTACTCCTCCCCCTTGGTGTCGAGGGTGCCCAGCAGCAAGACCGCCATGTCAGACCTCCTACGATCGGCCTTCCGACCTTACCCCGGCGATCTCCGCGTGGCGGATGCCCAGCACGTCCACGCCGTGCTCGGACAGCGGGCGGGAGCCGAAGATGCGGCGTTCCTCCTCGGTGATGGCGACGTCGTTGATGCTGGCCTCCCGGCGGCGCATCAGCCCCGAGGCGTCGAACTCCCACTGCTCGTTGCCGTAGCTGCGCCACCACTGGCCGGCGGCGTCGCGGGACTCGTACTGGAAGCGGACGGCGATGCGGTCGCCGGTGACCGCCCACAGCTCCTTGCGCAGGGCGTAGTCCAGCTCGCGGGCCCACTTGCGGCGCAGGAACTCCGCGATCTCGGCGCGGCCGGTGACGAACTCGCCGCGGTTGCGCCACACGGAGTCCTCGGTGTAGGCGAGCGCGACACGGTCGGGGTCGCGGGTGTTCCAGGCGTCCTCGGCGGCCTGGACCTTGATCCGGGCGGTCTCCTCGGTGAACGGCGGGACGGGCGGGCGGGTCATGGGCTGTCCTCTCCGATCGAGAGAACGGGCGTTCTCCCGGGTTGTGCGCTAGCGTAGAGAACGATCGTTCTCCGCGGCAAGCACCTGGAGGGGTGTCATGGATCACGAGCAGCGGCTGCTGGACGCCGCGGGCGACCTGTTCTACCGCCGCGGCGTGCAGGCGGTCGGCATGGACGAGATCCGGGCCGCCTCCGGCGTCTCGCTGAAACGCCTCTACCAGTGTTTCCCGTCGAAGGAGGCGCTGGTCGTGGCCTATCTGCGGCGGCGCGACGAACGCTGGATGGCCTCGCTCACCGCGTACGTGGCCGACGCCGGCGACCGCATCCCGGCGGTCTTCGCGTGGCTGGAACGCTGGTTCGCCGAGGACGACTTCCGCGGCTGCGGGTTCGCCAACGCCTTCGCCGAGCTGGGCGCCGGTTCGGCCGCCGTCCGCGCGGCGGTGCGCGAGCACAAGGAGCGCCTGCGCGCCTACCTGCGCTCGCTCGCCGAGGAGGCGGGAGCCGGGGACCCCGGCCTGCTCGCCGAGCAGTTGCTCACCCTGATCGACGGCGCCACGGTCACCGCGATGATCTCCGAGGAGCCGGGCGCGGCCCGCTCGGCCGGGCAGGCCGCGGCGGTCCTGGTCCACCGGCACCGGCGGCCCTGAAACGCGAAAGAGCGCACTCCCCGTCCCGAAACGCGAAAGAGCGCACTCCCCGTCCCGAAACGCGAAAGAGCGCACTCCCCGCGGGGAGTGCGCTCTTCGCTTGGCAGGATCAGGCGGCGTACGACGGGTAGCCGTAGCCGACGACCTGGGAGGTCGGGCGGACGCGCTGCTCGACCTTGCCGTTGCCGGTGTTGCCCTCGATCGTGGAGATCGTGCCGTCGCCGTTGTCCTTGACGACGAAGCCGACGTGCTGGATGTCGCTCAGGCTCTTGCTGCCGCTCCAGGAGAAGAAGACGACGGCGCCCGGCTTGGCCTCGGTGCCCCAGCGGTTGTTGGCGGCGAACCACTTGGCGTGGGTCACGGTGTAGGCGTCCCAGCCGACCTGCGGGCGGGCGCCGGTCTGCTCGCCGACCCAGGAGACGAACATCGAGCACCAGGGGGCGTTCAGGTACATGGCGCGGTTGCCGCCGTCACGCGCGGCGGTCTCGGCGGCGCGCTGCGAGTCGGCGTACCACTTCTGGAACTTGGTGCCGCCGCCGTTGGCGTCCTCGGAGGTGCCGACCTGGGCGCGGGCCGTGGCCAGCACCTGGGCGGCGGTGACGTTGACCTTGCCCTTGGCGCTCTCGTCGGCGGCGCGGTGCTGCGCGACGAGCGGCTGGGCGGCCACGCCGGCGACCTTGGCGGTCTGGGTGGCGGTGTGGGCGGTGGCGTGGGTGGTGTCGGCGTTCACTGCCGCGTGCGTGCCGAGCACGCCGGCGACGGCGGTCGCGCCGAGAGCGATCTTGGCGAGGTCGAGCTTGAAGGCACGGTGAAGACGGTGCTTGGCCATGAGGGTGTTACTCCTTGAGCTTCCGTGCCGCTTGCCGGGTTAGCTGACGGGTTCGGGCGGGAAGCTGCCCTACGGCACCACGGTGCCGATTCACCCCATTGGACACATGGGTCCCCGGTTCCGCGCACAGGCGGATTCAGCGGTCTCTTGGTCAGGCAAAGGGCTGACGCATCGTCTTCCCGGGCCCGGGAAAGGGCCTGAAGGCATATGTGCGACGCCCGGATGCGGGGATTTCCGCATCGACTCTGTACAACACGGGTCCCGCTTGGGTAATTCCCAGGCAATGCCATCCCTACCTGGGACGACTCCCCGTTCGGCTGTGTACAACCAAGCTACCCGGCGAGTAATTCCCAGGCAAATGGAGGCAATGAATTCGACGCTGCGTGGGAGAAACGCTACGCACCGAATCGGTTCACGCCACGTGCGCCTTTATCGCCACACTCGTGAGCGCCAGCAACAATTCCAGATCGGGCTCGGCGTCGACCTGTACGGCGACCCAGGCGCGGTCGCGGCAGGCATGGACCTGGTCGCACGCCCGCAGGTGCGGCTCCAGGCGGCCGATGGCGGGGGCGGTGAGCCGTACGTGGATCTCGTCCCGGCCGGCCAGGCGCAGGATCTCGGTTCCGTGTACGGCGAAGGTGACCTGCTGACCGGTGCCGCTGACGTTCAGCGACGGCCAGGACCGTAACTCCGCGACCGCGCGGACCACGTAGGGCCCGCGTCGCGTGGGCGTCCGCCGCCAGGCGGAGATTCCTGCCACGCTCCAATGCTGAGCCACGGCTCACCCCGCCGTCAGCCCCCGTTCCTGAACCGTTATCCCCTCGTGAACGGGCGCGTCCGCGGTCTGACCGGCACGATTACGGACACCTGACCGATACGTATTGACGCTCCCCCAGGCAGAAGCTACCGTCGATTCACAACTTAAAGGAAACTTTCCTAATAGTTTCCCCAGAAGTCTCCCATCCCACTCCCCACACACCCCCCAACGGATGTCGGAGCGACATGAAACACACCATTCTGAGCAAGGTCCTGGCGGGAATGGCGGCGTTGGCCCTGCCCCTCACCGCGGCCGTGGCCGCCCCGGCGCTCGCCTCCGCCAGCACGGTGGCGTACGCGGCGGCCTGGGCCCCGTGGACCGCCTACACGGCGGGCACGGTCGTCACCTACAACGGCGTCGACTACGTCTGTCTCCAGGCGCACACCTCCCAGCCCGGCTGGGAGCCGCCGAACGTGGCGGCGCTGTGGAAGGTCTCCGGCGGCGGCGGCAGCGACACGACCGCGCCGTCCGTGCCGGGCAACCTGCGCTCGACCGGCGTCACGGACACGAGCGTGGCCCTGGCCTGGAACGCCTCCACCGACAACGTGGCCGTGACCGGCTACGAGGTCTACCGCGGCGGCACCCTGGTCACCACCGTCACGGGCACCACGTACAACGACACCGGCCTCACCGCGAACACGGCCTACAGCTACACCGTGCGCGCGCGTGACGCGGCCGGCAACCGTTCGGCCAACAGCAACCAGATCTCCGCGACGACCACCGGCGGCGGTGGCGGCGACGACAAGACCCCGCCGACGGTGCCCGGCAACCTGCGCTCGACCGGCGTCAGCAACAACAGCGTCTCGCTGGCCTGGAACGCCTCCACCGACAACGTGGCGGTCACCGGCTACGAGGTCTACCGCGGCGGCACCCTGGTCACCACCGTCACGGGCACGTCGTACAACGACACCGGCCTCAGCGCCAACACCTCCTACAACTACACCGTGCGGGCGCGTGACGCGGCGGGCAACCGCTCGGCCGACAGCAACCAGATCACCGCGACCACCACGGGCGGCGGCGGTGGCGGCGGCAACAAGGTGCTCGGCTACTTCGTCCAGTGGGGCATCTACCAGCGCGGCTACCACGTCAAGAACATCGACACCAGCGGCTCGGCGGCCAAGCTGACCCACATCAACTACGCGTTCGGCAACGTGCAGAACGGGCAGTGCACGATCGGCGACAGCTACGCCGACTACGACCGCTTCTACCAGGCGGGCGAGAGCGTCGACGGCGTCGCCGACACCTGGGACAACGGCGCGCTGCGCGGCAACTTCAACCAGCTGCGCAAGCTGAAGAAGAAGTACCCCAACCTGAAGGTGCTCTTCTCCTTCGGCGGCTGGACCTGGTCCGGCGGCTTCGGCCAGGCGGCGCAGAACCCGACGGCCTTCGCCGACTCCTGCTACAAGCTGGTGGAGGACCCCCGCTGGGCCGACGTCTTCGACGGCATCGACATCGACTGGGAGTACCCGAACGCCTGCGGCCTGACCTGTGACACCAGCGGCGCGGCGGCGTTCAAGAACGTGATGTCCGCGCTGCGCTCGCGCTTCGGCGCGAACAACCTGGTCACCGCGGCCATCACCGCCGACGGCAACGACGGCGGCAAGATCGACGCGGCCGACTACGGCGGCGCCGCCCAGTACGTCGACTGGTACAACGTCATGACGTACGACTTCTTCGGCGGCTGGGACGCGCAGGGCCCGACCGCCCCGCACTCCCCGCTCACCACCTGGGACAAGATCCCGATCCCCGGCTTCTACACCGACAACGCCATCCAGAAGCTCAAGAGCAAGGGCGTCCCGGCCGCCAAGCTGCTGCTCGGCATCGGCTTCTACGGCCGCGGCTGGACCGGCGTGACCCAGGCCGCGCCCGGCGGCACGGCGACCGGCCCGGCGCCCGGCACGTACGAGCAGGGCATCGAGGACTACAAGGTCATCAAGACCCGCTGCCCGTCCACCGGCACGGTCGCGGGCACGGCCTACGCCTACTGCGGCAACCAGTGGTGGAGCTACGACACGCCGAGCACCATCGGCGGCAAGATGAGCTACTCGAAGAACCAGGGCCTCGGCGGCGCGTTCTTCTGGGAGCTCAGCGGTGACACCACCAACGCCGAACTCCTCACGGCCATGAAGAACGGCCTCGGATAAGTTCCTCGGATAAGTTCGCACGTCAGGGGCCGGTCCCGGGTTTCGGGGCCGGCCCTTCGCCGTGCCCGGCGCGCCGCAGGAGGGAACACGGACGCCTTGGGAGAAGCTGGTCACCGGGGGTGAACGACGATTCTCTGGGGTGGCGGGCACAGGCGGCCCTTCTTCACGACACCGGTCTTCCTGGTCGGCCTGATCGGGATCACGGTGCTGGTGGTCGGGCTGGACAGGTTCACCGGCGGGGGCGCGGAGCTCGTGCCGGTGCTGATCTTCCTGCCCGCGATCGTGTCGGGGCTGGGCTCGGTGGTGCAGACGTCGATCGCGTCGGTGTGGGTGCTGGCGGTGGTGTCGGCCTCGGTCGCCTATTTGGGCGGCAGTCTGCGGACGAACCTGGAGGTCTCCGGCTTCACCGCGGCGTTCGGGCTGATGAGCGTGGTCGGCGCGAGCTACCGGATCCAGCGCGAGGAGGAGGTCCGCCGGTTGCGCTCGGCCGCCGCGGCGTTGCAGCGGCAGCTCGTCAGGCCGCTGCCGCTGCGCTCGCTCGACGTGGTCGTGGACGGCCTCTACCAGCCCATCGAGGAGGACACGATGGTGGGCGGCGACATGTACGAGGTGGCGCCGTCGCCGTACGGGACCCGGGTGATGATCGCCGACGTGCAGGGCAAGGGGCTGCCCGCGATCGGCGCCGCGCTGGCCGTGCTGGGCGCCTTCCGGGAGGCGGCCTACCGCGAGATCTCCCTCATGGGCGTGGCCGACGCCCTGGAGGACGCCGTGATCAGGCACAACAGGTTCGCCGCGCACACCGGCGAGCCCGAGCGGTTCGTCACCGCGCTGCTGCTGGACATCGGCCCGGAGCTGGAGGTGGACGCGGTCAACTGCGGGCACATCGCGCCGTACCTGATCCACGGCGGGAACGCCGGGCAGCTCTGGCTCGGCGAGCCGGAGGTGCCGCTCGGCCTGGCCGGGCTGGCGGGCGGGCCGCGGCACGGCGCGCGCTTCGCCTTCCCGCGCGGGGCCTCGCTGCTGCTGTGCACCGACGGCGTGACCGAGGCCCGCGATCGCGACGGCTCCTTCTACCCGCTGGAGCAACGGCTGCGCTCCTGGGCCCGCGACCCGCCGGCCAGGACCGTCGAGGCCCTGGCCGCCGACCTGAACGCCTTCACGCACGGGGCGCCGCGCGACGACATCGCGGTGCTCATCCTGCGCCGGACCGGATCGTGACCGCCCGAACGACCGGACGGCAACTATTAAGAAAGTTTCCTAACAGAACGCATTGACGGCCCTGGTCACCAGGCTTACCTTCCGATCAACCCCCCAGTCATGCCCCATCGGAGGTGGCCTTGAAGCCCACACGCCTACGCGCGGCCCTGGCCGCGTGCGGCACCTCACTGGTCCTCATCGCGGGAGCCCTGGCCGGTACGGCCACCGCCGCGGCCGACAACGCCGCCTGCCGCCCGGACGGCCTCTACCAGACCCCCGGCGTGGACGTCCCCTACTGCCTGGCCTACGACGAGGACGGCCGGGAGAAGATGGGGGCCGACCACCCCCGCCGCATCATCGGCTACTTCACCAGCTGGCGCACCGGCAAGGACGGCCGGCCCGCCTACCTGGCCGGCAACGTCCCGTGGGGCAAGGTCACCCACATCAACTACGCCTTCGCCCACGTCGACGGCAGCAACAAGATCGCCGTGGACGCCGACGCGACCGCGACCGAGTGGCCCGGCGTCGCCGGCGCCGAGATGGACCCGGCCTACGCCTACAAAGGCCACTTCAACCTGCTGAACAAGTACAAGAAGCAGTACCCCGGCACCAAGACGCTGGTGTCGGTCGGCGGCTGGGCCGAGACCGGCGGCTACTTCGACGCCAGCGGCGCCCGCGTGCCCTCCGGCGGCTTCTACTCGATGACCACCAACGCCGACGGCTCGGTCAACCAGGCCGGCATCGGCACGTTCGCCGACTCGGTCGTCGCGTTCGTGCGCGCGTACGGGTTCAACGGCGTGGACATCGACTACGAGTACCCGACCTCGATGAAGGACGCGGGGAACCCGCTCGACTGGACCATCGCCAACGCCCGCAGGTCGAGCCTGATGAAGGGCTACGCGGCCCTGATGAGGACGCTGCGCCAGAAGCTGGACACCGCGGCCGCCGCCGACGGCAGGTACTACATGCTGACCGTCGCCGCCCCCGCCTCCGGCTACCTGCTGCGCGGCATGGAGACCTTCCAGGTCACCCAGTACCTGGACTACGTCAACATCATGTCCTACGACCTGCACGGCGCCTGGAACGAGTTCGTCGGCCCCAACGCCGCCCTGTACGACGACGGCAAGGACGCCGAGCTGGCCAAGTGGGGCGTCTACACCGCCGCCCAGTACGGCGGCCTCGGCTACCTCAACACCGACTGGGCCTACCACTACTTCCGCGGCGCGATGCCGGCCGGCCGGATCAACATCGGCGTGCCGTACTACACGCGCGGCTGGAAGAACGTCAACGGCGGCGTGAACGGCCTGTGGGGCACCTCCAACGGCCCGAGCGGCAGCTGCCCGCAGGGCCTGACCACCTGCGGCGACGGCGCCCGCGGCATCGACAACCTGTGGCACGACGAGGAGAACGGCAAGGAGGTCGGCGCCGGCTCCAACCCCATGTGGCACGCCATGAACCTGGCCAAGGGCATCGCCGGCTCCTACGGCCCCGCCTACGGCCTGGACCCGGCGAGCGACCCCGAGGACCGGCTGACCGGCACCTACACCCGCAACTACAACGCCACCCTGACCGCCCCCTGGTTGTGGAACGCCACCAAGAAGGTGTTCCTGTCCACCGAGGACGACCAGTCGCTCGGCGCCAAGGCCGACTACATCAGGAACCAGGGCATCGGCGGCGTGATGATCTGGGAGCTGGCCGGCGACTACGCCTGGGACGCGGCCAAGGGCGAGTACTTCATGGGCCAGACCCTGACCGGCCTGCTCTACGACAAGCTCAGGACCGCCGCCCCGTACGGCGCGGCCAAGGCCAAGGTGGCCGTCCCCGCCGAGAAGGTGGACGTCACGATCGAGGCCACCGGCTTCCCCGCCGGCGACAGCAACTACCCGATCAACCCCAAGCTCGTCATCACCAACAAGACGCAGACCACCATCCCGGGCGGCGCGGAGTTCCAGTGGGACTACGCGACCTCCGCCCCGAACAACGCCAAGGACCAGTCGGGCTTCGGCCTGCGGGTGATCAGCAGTGAGCACACCGGCAACAACGTCGGCGGGCTCAAGGGCGACTTCCACCGGGTGTCGGTGAAGCTGCCCACCTGGCAGACGCTCGCCCCCGGCGCGTCGGTGACCCTCGACTACGTGTACTACCTGCCCGTCCCCGGCCAGGCGAACTACACGCTGACCTTCGGCGGCAGGACGTACGGGCTGGTCCAGGACCTGGCTCGGGGCGGCGTCGCGCCCAGCCCGAGCCCGACCCCGACCGTCACCCCGACCGGCGGCGCCTGCACCGCGCCCGCCTGGAGCGCGACGGCCGTCTACAACGGCGGCCAGCGCGTCTCGCACAAGGCCCACACGTGGGAGGCCAAGTGGTGGACGCAGGGCCAGGAGCCCGGCACCACCGGCGAGTGGGGCGTCTGGAAGGACGTCGGCGCCTGCTGAGGCGGCGCCGCCGGCCGGCGGGCGGGACGGTGCGCGTCCCGCCCGCCTCCGCCGGCGCGGGCCCTGCGGCGAGGTCAGGTACGCAACCACCTGGAGCAGCCTCTTGCGACGTGACCGTGGGCTACGGAAGGATCGCCAGATCGAGCCCCACCGGTATCCGTAACCCCATGCGTATACCGAGGCCCGTCACCCCCCCGCATGGACGACATGGAGAGGCTGTCGTGCAACCTCAGGAGAGCATCGAGCAGTTCGGCTACCGTCAGGAATTACGCCGCGGGGTCGGACTGACCGACCTCGTGTTCTACGGCCTGATCTTCATGGTGCCGATCGCGCCGTTCGCGATCTTCGGCCCGGTCTACAAGGCCTCGGGCGGCATGCCCGTCCTGGCGTACCTGGTGGGCATGGTCGCGATGTTGTTCACCGCGGCCTCCTACGCGCAGATGGTCAAGGCCTTCCCGCTGTCGGGGTCGGTCTACAACTACGCGGGCCGCGGCATCGCCCCGTCGGTCGGCTTCATGACCGGGTGGGCGATCCTGCTCGACTACCTGCTCGTGCCGAGCCTGCTCTACCTGGTCGCCTCGATCGCCATGAACGCCAGCGTGCCGGGGGTGCCGGTCTGGGGGTGGCTGCTCGTCTTCGTGGCCGTCAACACGGTGGTCAACCTGCGCGGCATCCGGATGACGATCACCCTCACCAAGGTGCTGATCACCTGTGAGCTGGTCGTGCTCGGCCTGTTCGTGCTGATCGGGATCTGGGCCCTGCTCCAGGGCGAGGGCCACGGGTTCAGCCTCTCACCGCTGTTCAACCCCGACACCTTCTCCTGGCCGGTGATCTTCGCCGCGGTCTCCGTCGCGGTGCTGTCCTTCCTCGGCTTCGACGGCATCAGCATGCTCGTCGAGGAGTCCGCGGGCGGCTCGGCCCAGGTGGCCCGGGCCATGCGGCTGGCGCTGATCCTGGCCGGGCTGCTGTTCGTGGCCCAGGTCTGGGTGGCCGCGCTGGTGGTGCCCGACCCGGCGGGCCTGCTGAACACCGGCTCGGAGACCGCCTTCTACGACGCCGCCGCCTCGGCGGGCGGCGAGTGGCTGCGGCACGTCACCTCGACGGCCACCGCCATCTCCTGGGGCTTCGCCGACACCCTGGTCGCCCAGGTCGCCGTCTCCCGCCTGCTGTACGCCATGGCCCGCGACCGGCAGCTGCCGGCCTTCCTCGCCAAGGTGTCGATCAAGCACTCGGTCCCGGCCAACGCCATCCTGCTCGTCTCGGCGCTGTCCGTCGGCATCGGCGTGTGGGCCTCGCAGCTCAAGGAGGGCGTCGGCCTGCTGAGCAGCCTGGTCAACATGGGCGGCCTGATCGCGTTCGTCGTGCTGCACGTGTCGGTGATCGTCCACTACCGGGTCCGGCAGCGCTCGTCCGACTTCTGGTCGCACCTGGTGGCGCCGCTGATCGGCATGGCGATCCTGATCTTCGTGATCGTCAACGCCAACATCCTGGCCCAGCGGGTGGGCCTGATCTGGCTCGCCGTCGGCGTCGTCGTCCTCGGCGTCCTGTACGCCCGCGGCCGCCGCCCGGTGCTGGACGGCGACGACAAGGCCGGCCTGACCGGGATCCGGTCGCCGTGACGCGGCCGCCGCTCCACCACGAGCTGTTCCTCATCGCTCACGACCAGTCCGGCAAGCCCCTGGTGCACCAGCACTCGATGGCGCTCGGGCTGGCCGGGGCGGTGCTGCTCGACCTGGCGCTGAGCGGGCGCGTCACGGTCGGGCAGGGCCGGATCACCGTCGTCGACCCCACCCCGGTCGGCGACGCGGTCGTGGATTCCCTGGTCCCGCTGATGGCCCGCGACCGGGCCGAGGGCGAGGCCAGGTTCTGGATCAAGAAGCTGGCCGAGGACGCCTACGACCGCACCCGGCAGAGCCTGGTCACCGCGGGCGTGCTGGTCATGGTGACCAGGCGGCGTATGGGCATGTTGCCGTACACGCGGTACCAGCTCGCCGACATCGCCTCGGTGGTGCGCGCCTCGGCCGGGGTGCGCTCGGCGGTGGAGGGCTGGAAGCAGCCCGACGGGCGTGGCGCGGCGCTGTGCGGGCTGGTGGGGGCGCTGCGGCTGGAGGCCGAGCTCTACCTCGACCAGCCCTCGGCCCGGCTCGTCGAACGCCTGCGGGAGATCGCGGGCGAGCACTCCCCCGTCGTCAGGGAGGTCGTGCAGCTGATCGACGACATGCTCGGCGAGGCCGCGGTCGCGGTCTTCCGCTGACCGCGGCCCCCTTCCAGAGCCGCTGGTCAGCCGAACAGCTCGCGGATCTGGCCGACGACCTCCACGATCACCGACACCTCGGCGGCGCGGGCCGACAGCCGCTTGAGCGCGTCGAGGACGCGGGAGCGGTCGGGGTCGGCCTGCTCGATCTCCTGGCGCACGTCGGCGACGTCCCGGCGGGCCCGCGCGGGCTCGGTCACCTCCGCCTCGTGCTCGGCGAGCAGGCGTTCCAGCCGGTCGAGCAGCCGGGCCGCCTCGCCGGGGGCCGCGCCGCCCAGGTTGTTGACCGTGGCGCGGGAGTGCGGGCCCACCGCGATCGGGCCGCTCACCTCGCCGCCGCTGATGTGCACGCCGTACGAGCCCGGCGTGGGGGTCTGCTCGTTCGTCACGCGCCCTGCCCTCCCAGGTTGTTGACCGTCGCCGCGGCCTGGTGCCCGAAGGCGACCGGGCCGCTGACCGTAGCGCCGCCGCTGACCGACAGCGTGTTCATGGTCACGCTCGCCGCCTGCAACCGGTAGGCGCCGGTCTCCACGCCCTTGTCCTCCAGGAAGTCGAGGACCGCCTCGGTGAGCCGCTGCTCGATCATCCGCACGTACTTGGAGACGTCGAGGACCTGGATGTGGGTCTGCAGGTCGTCGCTGGCGCCCAGCTCCCGGACGCTGAAGCGGGCGCCGTAGGGGTAGACGATGTGCTTGCGCGGGTCGGGCGCCAGCATGTTCTGCCGGACGGCCTGCACCCCCGTACGGACGAGCCGGGCGGGCGCGGCCAGCACGTCGCGCAGCAGCCGCAGCTTCAACGACCTGACCGCCTCCCAGGCGATGCGGCCGCCGGTCATCGTGGGCAGCCGGTCGACCACGTGGTAGGGGCCGTGGGCGGGCGGGAGCACGGTGACCACGAACTGGGTGTAGAGCATCCGTCCCTCGACGGCCAGGTAGATGAACGCGGAGGTCAGCGCCTCCTGATCCTCGGCCGGCGCGACGAGCCGGCCGTTGCGGTCGCGGATCTCCTGCCCGGCGTTGTTGATCGTGACGCGCTGGTAGTAGCGCACGCCGCCCTGCGGATGGCGGACGATCGCCTCGATCTCCTCGGGCGTGGCGTGGGACCTGGGCAGGCCGTTCTTGCCGATCAGCGGATGGCACACCGGGGCGCCGCCCTCGTGCCAGTCGGCCACGGTGAAGATCCCCCTGGTGACGACGTGGTCGCCGATGTCGAGCCGCTGGATGCCCTCGTTGGGACGCAGCACCCGGTCGCGCATGTCCTTCAGCCGCTCGCGGACGAAGGCGTGCAGCTCGACGGGGTCGAGGTCGACCGGGTCGTCCTGGCGGCGCGGCGGACCCTCGCGGCCGCGCACCCGGTCGAGCTCGACGGCGATCGACCAGGTCCTGGCGATGGACCCGGCGCCCATGAAGGCGTCTTCGTTGGCGTACATGGTGATGTTGCCCCACTGGGCGCTGCGCACGTAGTCGACGCGATGGGCGGTGCGGGGGCCGGTCGCGCCGGTGACCGGCTCGGGCGCGCCCGGCCGCAGCGTGCCGGCCAGCGTCATGTACGTCGCGATCCGGTAGACCAGCGCCACCCCGAGCGTGGTGAAGGGCACGGCCATCGCCAGCGCCAGCGTGCCGAGCCCCTGACCGAGGACGTCGGCGACGCCGTAGGAGGGGCCGTCGTCGTAGAACGAGGAGCTGGACAGGCTCTGCAGCAGCAGCACGGACAGCGCGGTGGAGAACACCGCGGCCAGCAGGAGCAGGGCCATGTTCGCGGCCCAGAACCAGAGCATGGCCCGCAGCACGAGCGAGCCGCGCCGGACCCGCCCCGACGTGAGCAGCACCAGCGGGACGAGCGTCGCCACCCACGCGATCGTGGTCAGCGGGGAGATCACGAACCCGACGAGGAAGAACACGGTGATGAGCGCGTCGCGGACGACGAGCATCGAGCGCGAGCGCCGGCAGTGGTGGATCACCGGGACGAGGTCGAAGCCGCCGTAGGACGGGGGGACCGCGCGGTAGGGGTCGAACATCAGCTCGCCCAGCACCCGGTCGCGGAACCCGCTGTCGAGGTAGGCGGCGGCGCTGAGGTAGCGGGTGACGTTGCTCATGCGGGGCACGCCGGGGTGGGCCCTGGTGTCCCGCGTGGAGCCGGTGGCGCCGGAGCTGTCGACGGCCATGACCCTCCTTCGTCGGTGAACCCGGCCGAGCTTATGAGGGGCGAGTGCTTTGGGGGGCTCGTTGTTATCAAATAGTCTCGTTCACCGGAAGTGAAGCTCGGGACAAAAGCCCGATAAATTGAAATTCTTCCCTTTACGGAGCATTACGGGAGGGTGTATTGGTCCACCATTCAGGCGCCGGAGGGCGGTGCGGGCGATGCGGCAGCGACACCGGCGCCCTCACCCAGTGCCCCCGCTGCGGCGCCCTCCTCCCCGCCCCCACACCCCCCGCCTCCTCCCCCGCCGCCCCTGGTTCCCCGCCCGTGGTCTTCGGCACGCCGGGGGCCGGTGCCGGTGGTGTTGCGCCTGTGGTGCGCCCGTCCGGGGAGGGGTCGTTCGCCGGTCTCTCGCGGGGGTCGCTGGGGGACGATCATCCGCCGCCGCCCTCGCGGTCGCGTCCGCCGGGGTGGCGGCGGCCGGTGGTGCTGGTCAGCGTGGCGGCGGCGTGCGCGACGACGGCGCTGGTCTGGTGGGTGGCCGGGAGCCGCCCGTCCTCTCCGGCGGAGGCGGGCGGGCGCTCGGGCGGCGTGCCGTCGGCCGTCCAGCCGCAGACCTCGGACGAGGCGACGGAAGACCCGGCGACCGGGGACGCCACCCCCACCGGCGACCCGGCCGCGAGCACCGGCCCGACACCGAGCGCGGACCCCACGGCAGGTGCGGCCGGGCAGGCCGGGCGGGTGGACGAGCTGCTGTCCAGCAGCAGTTCCGCCCGTTCCAGCCTGTCGGCGGCGATCGCGGACGCGACCGGCTGCCGCCGGAGCGGCGTGACCACGATCGAGGACATCACCGCCGGCCGCCGCGACCAGCTCGCCGCCGCCCGGACGCTGGAGGTGACGGCCCTGCCCGAGGGCGCGGCACTGAAGCAGACGCTCATCACCGCACTCGACGCCTCCTACGACGCCGACACCGCCTTCCTCTCCTGGGCCCGGCGCCATCTGGCGGGCGGCTGCACCGGCCCGGTCTCGGACGACCGCGATTACCGGCGAGGTCTCAGCAGATCGGAGGCCGCGCAGACGGCGAAGGCGCAATTCGTGCAGGCGTGGCGGCCGATTGCGGAGACATATGGCCTGACAATATGGAAAGCCGACCAGATCTAGCCATATTGGCCCATAATTCAGCGTAAGCACCGAAATTCCGAGCGCCGATCGACGAGAGGCCGGCGACAGGTCTCGTCAGTGACACGAAGGAGTGCTGCGATGTTCCTGCCACGCCGGGTGTTCCGGCTGGCCGCGGGTGCGGCGGCCGGGTACCTGCTCGCCGTGCGCCCCTGGCACCTGCGCTGGGGCGCGACCGACAGAGAGGTGCACGAGGACCTGCCGGGTGACGACATCGTGCCGCTCCCCCAGCTCCAGGCCACCCGTGCCGTCACCGTGGACGCGCCGCCGCCGGTCGTGTGGGCCTGGGTGGTCCGGCTCGGCGGCTACCCGGGCCCGGGCGCCCGTCCCGGCACCCGTCCTGGCACCGGAACCGACGCGCGGGCGGAAGCCGCCGGCGAGCCCGCGCAGCCCCCGCACGACCTCAAGCCCGGCGACGTCATGGACGGCGGCGCCTTCGTCGTCGTGCGGATCGAGCCCCCGCACAGCCTCGTGCTGGCCGACCGCGGCGCCGACGCCACCACGACCTGCTCCATCGCGCTCCGCGACACCGGCGGCGGCACCCGGCTGATCTACCGGCTCCGGATGCGCGGCGAGCCCACCGTGCGCGGCGCCGCCCACGTCGCGATGACGGACGTCGGCGACTTCGTCGCGATGCGCAGGCAGTTCCTCGCCGTCAAGACCGGAGCCGAGTCGGCGAGGTGAGCCACTGAGCCGACCCAGTGACCCCAAGTGGCCGAACCGAGCAGGGCCGGGCAGGGGCTGAGGGCCGGGCAGGGGCAGGGCTGGGGGCCGGGTGGGCGGCCTGGTTCGGGTTCTTCGCCGCTGCCTTAGGGTTCATGCTGTGGATCAACGGGCAGCGAGCGCGACCGCCGAACGCGCATCCGCCGGCAAGCGTCCCTCACCCCGGCGGCGCAGGCGCTGGTTCGCCTGGACGGTGGTCGCGCTGCTGGCGGCCTGGGCGGCGCTGCGGGTCGGCGGCCTGGAGACCGGCTCCTTCCTCATCCAGCTCATGACGGTGACGCCGATCGGCGCGGGGCTGGCCGCGCTGACCGCGCTGCTGGCGGTGCTCAGGCGCAACCGCCCGGCGGGGCTGAGCGCGGCCGTCGTGGGCATGGTGTTCGTCGCGTGCCTGATCCCGCGGACGTCCGGGGTGGAGCCGGGCAAAGTGATCGAGGGCGTCCCGCTGCGGGTGTTGTCGGTCAACCTGTTCGGATGGGCCGACGCCGAGACCGTGGTCCGCCTGGTGCGCCTGTACGAGATCGATGTGTTCAGCGCGCTGGAGCTGACCCCCGACGCGGTCCGGCGGCTCGACCAGGCGGGGCTGCGCAAGCTGCTCCCCTACCGGGTGCTCCAGGCCGCGGACGGCGCGATCGGCAGCGGCCTGTTCGCCAGGCACCCGCTGCGGCCGCTGCGGGGGCTGTTCACCCCGATCGGCCACAACATGCCGGCCGCCACGCTGTCCCTGCCCTCGGGCGGCAAGGTCGAGGTCGTGGCGGTGCACCCCGACCCGCCGCTCGGCCGGATGGCGGCCGAGTGGGACGCCTCGCTCAAGGCGCTGCCGTCCCCGTCGCCGTCGGTGATCAGGATCCTGGCCGGCGACTTCAACGCCAGCCTCGACCATCGCGCCTTCCGCGACCTGCTGGCCAGGGGTTACGTCGACGCGGCCGACCAGGTGGGCAAGGGGCTCGTCCCGACCTGGCCCAACAACAGGGCGATGCCGCCGATCATCACGATCGACCACGTGCTGGCCGACCGCCGGGTGAACGTGGCCAGTACGGAGATCCTCGACGTGCCCGGCACCGACCACCGCGGCGTCTTCGCCGACCTGCGCGTGCCCGCCATCGGCTGACCCGCCGCTGCCTGCCCGGTCACCGCGCCTGCTGCCCGTGCAGCGTCCTGAGGGACGCCTTGAGCAGCTTGCCGGCGCCGTTCCGCGGCAGGCCGGGGACGAGCTCCAGATACCTCGGGATCTTGAAGCGGGCCAGGCGGCCGTCGAGGTGGGCGAGCAGTTCCCCGGGCTCCGCGCTCGCACCCGGCCGCAGCACGACCAGCGCCTTGCCGGTCTCCCCCCACTTCTCGTCCGGTACGCCGATCACCGCGCACTCGGCCACCGCCGGATGGGCGAGGAGCAGGTTCTCGATCTCGGCCGGGTAGACGTTCTCGCCGCCGGAGATGTACATGTCGCTGATCCGGTCGCGGATGCGGACGTACCCGCCCTCGTCGGCCACGCCGATGTCGCCGGACCTGAACCAGCCGTCGGCGGACAACACCTTCGCGGTCTCCTTCGGCCGCCGCCAGTAGCCGGGCATGACGTTGGGGCCCTGGACGTACACCTCGCCGGGCTCGCCGGGGGCGGCGGGCGAGCCGTCGGGGGCGACCAGCCGCACGTCGGAGAAGAAGCACGGCACCCCGGCCGAATCGAGCTCGGCGTCCGGGTGCCCCGCCCCGAGGAAGAGCGCGCCGGGGGAGGTCTCCGTCATGCCGTACCCCTGCAGGAACGGCAGCCCGCGCTCCCGGTACGTCCTGATCAGCGGCTCGGGCACCGGCGCTCCTCCGCACAGCAGGTGCCGCAGGCTGGACAGGTCGGCGCCGGCCCAGCGCGGCGACTGCGCGAGGGCCGCGAACATCGACGGCACGCCGAACATCATCGTGACCCGCTCGGACTCGACCAGGTCGAACGTCCTGTCCACCCGGAAGGACGGCTCCAGCAGCGCCCTGCCGCCCTTCAGCACGGTCGGCAGAAGCGTCTGCGCCAGGGCCGCGATGTGGCACAGCGGCGCGCTGACCAGCGTCACCTCGTCGTGCGCGAGCGGCACGTCGACCAGCAGGTTCACGGCGTTCCAGATGAGGTTGCCGTGGGTGAGCATCGCGCCCTTGGGGCGGCCGGTGGTGCCCGAGGTGTACATGATCAGGCAGAGGTCGTCCTGGCTCACCGGCTCGTCCACGGGGTCGGCGGGCGCGCCGGCGATCAGCTCCTCGAAGGCGTCCTGGCCCAGGTGCCGGCCGGGCAGGCCGCCGCCGTCCTGGCCTGCACCGAGGACGACGACGCGGGCGCCGGAGTCGTCCAGGAGGAAGCGCAGCTCGGGCGGGGCCAGCCGGGCGTTGAGCGGGACGAACACCGCGCCCAGCAGTCCGGCGGCGAAGAACGTCTCCACCAGGGACGGGTGGTTGGGCCCGAGATAGGCGATCCGGTCGCCACGGCCCACGTCCAGGCCGGTCAGCCCGTGGGCCAGGCGGGTGACCCGGTCGTACAGGTCGCCGTAGGTGCGGTCGATCCCCTGGTAACCGACGGCGGGCCGGGCGGGCGTCATCCGCGCCCTGCGTGCCGGCCATGACCCAAGCCCCTGATTCCGCATCGGCACTCCTTGACGGTCAGGACTCAAGGTAGGTCACCAAGCGCTTGCTGTCACCGGAATGCCACACTTTCTCCCGTCCGCCCCCTCTCGTGCGGTCGAGGGCGTCGGCGGCTTTCGTGGCCGGCGGCCTCTTTCAGCGGCGGCACCCGCGCGTGACACTGGACGGCGTGTCCCCAGTCACGCGCGTTCCCGTGTTACGCGGCCGCGACGCGGAGGAGAACGTCCTGCTGCGGCTGCTCGACGACGCCCGGGCCGGCTCCGGAGGGGCGCTGCTGCTGACCGGCGCGGCGGGCATGGGCAAGACGGCGCTGCTCGACCTGGCCGCCGCGCGGGCCTCCGGGTTCCGGGTGCTGCGGGTGTCGGGGGTGGAGCCGGAGTCGGGGGTGCCGTACGCGGGGCTGCACGGCCTGCTGAGGCCGGTGTCCGGCGCCGTCGCGGCGCTGCCGGCCGCCCAGGCCCGCGCGCTGGCCGAGGCCCTGGAGTCCGGGACCTGCGGGGCGGGGCTCGTGCTGCCCGCCGCCGTGCTCGGGCTGCTGTCGGCGGTCGCCGCCGAGCGTCCCGTACTGGCCTGCGTGGACGACGCCGACCGGCTGGACGCGGCGAGCCTGGACGCGCTCTCGTTCGTGGCCCGCCGCCTGTCCTGCGAGCCGATCGCCCTGCTCTTCACCACCAGACCCCCGCCCTCCCACGCCGTCCCGTACGGCGAGCGGGAGCCGGAGAGGTTCGACGGCGAGGCGATGCGGCGGCTTGAGGGCGTGCCCGCGCTGGAGCTGCGCGGGCTCGACGGGCCGGCGGTGCGGGAGCTGGCCGCGGACCTGGCGCCCGGCGGGCTCGCCGAGGACCTGCCGGCCGCGCTCGACCAGATCGCCCGCGGGAACCCGCTGGCGCTGCGCGAGCTGATCGGCGCGCTCACCCCCGACCAGCGGGCCGGGCTCGCGGCGCCGCCCGCCGTCCTGCCTCCTGGTGGGCGGTTGTGGCGGGAGCACACGGGCGCGCTGGCCCGGCTGCCCGCGCGTACGCGCTGGCTGTCGCTGCTGATCGCCGCCGATCCGGCCCTGGACGTGGCGACCCTGGCCAGGGCGGCGAGCCCGGCGTGCGCGTTGTCGGTGCTCGAACCGGCCGAACGGGCGGGCGTCCTGCGGGCCGACGGGGACGCGTTCACGTTCCGGGAACCCGGGATGCGGGCGGTCACGTACCACGCGGCGTCGCTGGCCGAGCGCCGCCGCGCCCACCGCCTCCTCGCCGACCTGCTCACCCCGGGCGGGTGCCATGCGGGTGGTTGGGAGAGGTTGCGGCGGGCGTGGCATCGGGCCTGGGCGGGGGGTGGCGGGGAGGAGGAGGCCGGGGACGAGCTGGCACGGGCGGCGCTGGCCGTGCGCTGGGCCGCCGGGAGCTCCGGGCCGTGCGTGGCCTCGGAGCGTCGTGCCGGGTTCCCCGAGCCCTATCTGGCGTTGGAGCGCGCCGCCGAGCTGACCGCTCGTCCCGCGGTCAAGGCCGAACGGCTGGCCGCCGCCGCCAGGCACGCCTGGGTGTCCGGCCGTCCCCGGGCCGCGCGTTCCCTGCTGGCCCGGCTGCGGTCGCCCGGCGCGCCCGAGGAGCTGCGCGGCCACGTCCAGCTTCTGCGCGGCAGCCTGGAGCTGCTGGGCGGCGAGACCGGCAGCGCCCGCGAGGAGCTGCTGGCGGCGGCCCGCAGGCTGCTGGACAGCCACCGCGTGCTCGGCGTGCGCGCGCTGGTCCGCGCGGCGGACGCCAGCTACCGGGCGGGCGACAACCGGGCGTTCATCGCGATCGCCCGGCAGGCGGCGGCCCTGCGGCGTCCGGACGAGCCCGCGCCGGCGCAGCTCATGTTCGAGTACCTGGCGGGCATGGCCCACACCTTCAGCGGCCTGCACCAGGAGGCGGCCGGGCCGTTGCGGCGGGTGCTGGAGCTGGCCGGCTCGGTACGCGACCCGGCGGTGCTCACGTGGGCGTGCGTGGCGGGCATGCTGCTGGGCGAGGACGCGGTGGCCCACCGGCTGTCGGCGCGGGCCGTGGAGGAGGCCCGGCTGCGCGGGGCCGCGTCGGCGGTGCCGCAGCTCCTGGAGTTCACGATCTACCCCGACGTCTGGACGGGCCGGTACGCCTCCGTCGCCGCCACCGCCGCGAAGGGCCTGCGGCTGGCCCGCGAGACGGGCCAGCACAACACCGCGGCCCAGCACCTGGCCTGGCTGGCGGTCAGCGCCGCCGTGGAGGGCGACCAGGAGACGTGCCGGATCCGCGCGGACGCCGCCATCGAGCTGGCCGACGCCCACGAGCTGGGGCTGGCCGGCGCGGTCGGCAACTGGGCGCTGGCCTGCCTCGACCTGGCCGCGGGCCGCGTGGCCGACGCCGCGGGCAGGCTGCGGGCCGAGCGGCGCAACCGCCACGTCGTCATCAGGGTCATGTCCACCCCGCACTACATCGAGGCGGCCGCCCGCACCGGCGACCGCGAGCGGGCCGCGGCCGCCCTGCGGGTGCTCGAACGCTGGGTCGGCAGCACGCGCAGCCCCGGCCTGCGGGCGCTGGTCTCGCGCTGCCGGGCGCTGCTGTCGGTGCGTCCCGGCGAGGCCGAGGAGCTGTTCCTGGACGCCCTGCGCCTGCACGGCCAGGGCGTCTGCGCGTTCGAGGCGGCCCGTACGCACCTGCTGCTGGGCAGCGCGCTGCGGCGCGACCGGCGGCCCGGCGCGGCCAGGAACCACCTGCACACGGCGCTGGAGACGTTCGAACGGCACGGCGCGCGGCTGTGGACCGAGCAGGCCAGGGCCGAGCTGCGGGCCTCCGGCGAGCCGGTCCGGCCGGCCGCGGACGCGACGGTGTCGCAGCTCACCGCGCAGCAGGCGCAGATCGCCCGCCTGGTGGCCGCGGGCGCCACCAACAAGGAGGTCGCCGAGCAGCTCTTCCTCAGCAGGCGCACGGTCGAGCACCATCTCAGGAACATCTTCAGCAAGCTCGGCATCCGCTCACGGGTGGAGCTGGTCAGGTTCATGTAGCGCCTGGACCGGGCGGCGGGCGCCACGAGACCGGTGATTTCACCGATGCACGGCTGACCGTGTGTCCCGACAATGGCGACAGACAGCAGTCATTCCCCCGATGAGCAGGGAGTTCGACGACGTGCAGCTCTCCACCCCCCACTTCGGCGCGCGAACGTTCACCAAGCTCGCCCTGGCCGTCACGCTGCTCGCCGGCGGCGTCGCGGCGGCGCCGGCGGCCCACGCGGCCGGCCCGTACGAGCGCGGCCCCGACCCGACCGGCGCGATCCTGGAAGCCGCGCGCGGCCCGTTCGCGACCGCGGAGCTCGGCGTCTCGCGGCTGAGCGTCTCCGGCTTCGGCGGCGGGACGATCTACTACCCGACCGACACCAGCCAGGGCACCTTCGGCGCGATCGCCATCTCGCCCGGCTACACGGCGACCTGGTCCAGCCTCGCCTGGCTGGGGCCGCGGATCGCCTCGCACGGGTTCGTGGTGATCGGCATCGAGACCACCACGATCTACGACCAGCCGGCCAGCCGCGGACGTCAGCTCCTGGCCGCGCTGGACTACCTGACCTCGGGCAGCCCGTCGGCCGTGCGCAGCAGGATCGACGCGTCCCGGCTCGCGGTGGCCGGTCACTCCATGGGCGGCGGCGGCACGCTGGAGGCCGCCGACGCGCGCCCGTCGCTCCAGGCGGCGGTGCCGCTCGCGCCGTGGAACCTCACCAAGAGCTGGTCGGGCCTCCGGGTGCCGACGATGATCATCGGGGGTGAGGCCGACACGATCGCGCCGGTGGCGGCCCACTCCGAGCCGTTCTACCAGTCGATCCCGTCGTCGGTGGAGAAGGCGTACCTGGAGCTGAACGGCGCCTCGCACTTCTTCCCGCAGGTCACCAACACCACGATGGCCAAGTCGATGGTGGCCTGGCTGAAGCGGTTCGTCGACGACGACACCCGCTACGACCAGTTCCTGTGCCCCGCCCCGCGCGGGACCGCGATCGAGGAGTACCGCGACACCTGCCCGATCACCTGACGGGCGCGGCTCCGGAGCCGGTGACGCCCGCCGTCACCGGCTTCCGGCCGGCCGGCGCCCTCCGTCTCGCCACACCGCCGTGCCCGTCGCCGGGGGTCAGCGGAAGGCGGCGGCGTTGCGCTCGGCCCAGGCGGCGAACGGGCGGGCGGGACGGCCGAGGACGCGCTCGACGTCCGGGCTGACGCTCCGCTCGTCGGGGGTGGGCTCGCCCAGGATGGCGAGCGTGCCCTCCACCACGGGCAGCGGCATGACCTGCGCCATCAGGGCGTGGGCGGCCTCGCGGGTCTGCTCGGCGAAGCGCACCGGCTCGCCCAGCGCCGCCGCGATCGCCGCCGCCCGGTCCCGCGGGGTGGTGGCCTCGGGGCCGGTCAGCACGTACGTCGCCCCGTCGTGCCCGTCCTCGCGCAGGACGGCGGCCGCCACGGCGGCGACGTCGGCGGGGTCGACGAAGGGCAGGCCGACGTCGCCGAAGGGGGCCTCGGCGGTGCGGCTCAGGCGTACGGGCTCGGCCCAGGCGTAGGCGTTGGAGGCCAGGCCGCCCGAACGCAGGACCGTCCAGGACAGCCCCGACCCGCGGACGGCCTCCTCGAACCGGACGGCGTGCGGGTAGGCCCCCGGCCGGGTCCCGGCGCCCTGGCTGGACAGCAGGACGACCTTGCGCACGCCCGCCTCCCCGGCCGCCGCGATCACGCCCTCCGGGTCCTCCCCCGCCACCAGCAGGAACAGCGCGTCCGCACCCGCCAGGGCCGGACGCAGGCTCGCGACGTCGCCCAGGTCGGCGGCGACGGCCCGGACGCCCGGCGGCACGTCGGCCTCCGTGACGCGGCGGGCGACGGCGGTGACCGGCAGGCCCTCCTCGGCCAGCAGACCGACCAGCGTCCGGCCGACGTTCCCGGTGGCACCCGTGACAACGAACATGATGGTTCTCCTCAATCATTAGTTAGTTGCCTGACTAAGAAGAACCGTAGCACAGAAACTAAGTCAGGCAACTAACTTCTCGCCGGGAAAGTGTGAGACCCCCGCACGCCGGGGACATCTGGGCAAATGGGGACGGCGTTCGCCACGACGGCACTGGCCGGACAAGGATGGACCCAGCTGGGAGAACTGGGCCTGGCCCTGCTGCTGTCGGCCGCCATCGGGCTCGAACGCGAGATCCGCCAGAAGAGCGCCGGCCTGCGCACCCACACGCTGGTCGGCTTCGCCTCGGCCCTGATCATGCTGGTGTCCAAGTACGGCTTCGCCGACGTCCTGGGCGAGCACGTCACGCTCGACCCGTCCCGGGTGGCCGCGCAGATCGTGTCGGGCATCGGGTTCATCGGCGGCGGCCTGATCTTCGTCCGCCGGGACGCGGTGCGCGGGCTCACCACCGCCGCGGTGGTCTGGCTGACCTGCGCGGTCGGCATGGCCGCCGGGGCCGGACTGTGGCTGCTGGCGGTCGCCGTCACCGCCGGCCACTTCCTGGTCCTGTTCGGCTTCACCCCGCTCAGCGCCCGGCTGCCCCGCTCGAAGTACGCCCAGTCGCGCCTGCACCTGACCTACCTCGACCGCCACGGCGCGCTCCGGCGGGTGCTGGCGCTGTGCAGCGACAGGGGCTTCGTCATCGCCGAGCTCACCCTCGAACGCGACCAGCCGAGCAAGGACCGGGAGTCGATCTCGATCTGGCTCGTCGTCCAGGGCGCGGGGCCGGTCGAGGTGCTGATCACCGAGCTGCTGGAGATCGACGGCGTGCTCGGCGTCTCCAGCGTCGACCTCGACGTCACCACGCCCTGACGCCGGCCCGGGCCGCACAACCGTTCAAGACCGGAGCCGGTCCCTGCCGCTACAACGGTGACGGCGGGACACGCGGAGCGGGAGGGCGGATGGCCGGAACGGGATTCATCGGACTGGGGATCATGGGCCGGCCCATGGCGCTCAACCTGGTGCGGGCGGGCACGCCGGTCGTGGTCTGGAACCGTACGGCGGCCGGGTGCGAGCCGCTGCGGGCGGCCGGCGCGCACGTGGCGGCGAGCCCGGACGAGGTGTTCGCGCGGGCCAGGGTCGTGCTGCTCATGCTGGCCGACGAGGCCGCCGTGGACGCGGTGCTCGGGCGCGGCACGCCGCGGTTCGCGTCCATGGTGGCCGGGCGGATCGTGGTGCACATGGGCACGACGTCCCCGGCGTGGTCGGCGGACCTGGGCGCGGCGGTGCGAGCGGCCGGCGGCGACTACGTCGAGGCGCCCGTGTCCGGCTCGCGCGGCCCGGCCGAGGCCGGGCGGCTGGTGGCGATGCTGGCCGGTGAGCCCGCGGCGGTCGAGGAGGTGGGCCCCCTGCTCGCGCCGATGTGCGCCGGGACGATCGCGTGCGGCCCGGTGCCGGGCGGGCTGCTGATGAAGCTGGCGGTGAACATCTTCCTGATCACCATGGTCAGCGGCCTGGCCGAGGCCGCGCACTTCGCCGCCCGGCACGGCCTGGACCTGGACAGGTTCGCCCAGGTGCTCGACTCGGGCCCGATGGCCAGCGACGTGTCGCGGGGGAAGGTCCGCAAGCTGCTGGACGGCGACCTCGCCGCCCAGGCGGCCATCGCCGACGTGCTGAAGAACAACCGGCTCATCGCCGGGGCGGCGCGGGCGTCGGGCGTGGCCTCGCCGCTGATCGACGTCTGCCACGCGCTGTTCGCCGAGACCCTGGCGCTCGGGCACGGCACGCTCGACATGGTGGCCGTGATCCGCGCGATCGAGGCCAGGACCGACGGGCTCACGGCGGATTCCCCGAGCGTCAGGTGAGGGCGGTGGTCCATTCGCCGGGGGTGAGCCCGTAGGCGCGCTTGAACATGCGGGTCAGGTGGCTCTGGTCGGCGAAGCCCGCCCGCAGCGCGGCCTCCCGCAGCGGCAGGCCGCCGCTCATCGCCCGCCGGGCCACGTCCAGCTGCCGCATCGTCCGGTACCGGGTTGGGCTGGTGCCGAAGGCGGCGCGGAACTGGCGGGCGATCGTCCAGCGGTCGAGCCCCGAGACGCGTTCGAACTCGGCGACCGGGTGCCGGGTCGCGGGGTCGGCGGCGATGAGCTCGCGCACCCGTGCCAGCGCCTCGACCGCGAGGGGGTCGCGCCGCCGCCGGACGGGGACGTCGGCGTGACGTTCCAGGGCCGCCGCGACCAGCAGCGCGACCTCCAGCCGGGCCAGTTCCTCCAGGGGCTCGTCCAGGTGCCGCAGCCAGGCGAGCAGCGCCGGCGACATCCCCTCCGGCCGCACGACCGGGTCGGCGACGAACGGCAGCGGCCGGCCGCCCAGCGCCTCCTGGATCAGGTACGGGTCGACGTAGAAGATCCGGTAGCCGAAGCCCGCGTCGGTGCCCGCGGCCCCGTCGTGCAGCTCGTCGGGGTGCAGGACGTGCCACTCCCCCGGCAGGCATCGCCGCAGCTCGCCGCGGTAGCGGAAGGTCTGCACGCCGGCGAGCGTGACGCCGATCGCGTACGTGTCGTGGCGGTGGGGCGCGAACGCCTCGCCGACGAGCGAGGCCGCCAGCCGCTCGATGCCCTCGGCGGCCGGGCCGAAGCGCAACCGGTGCCCCGGCCGCCCCGCCCCGCCGCGGACAGGTCGTGTCTCCACCACCCCAGTGTCGCGCTTCACTCCTCCGGCGCGGTCACCCCTCGGGCGCCCGTCAGCGCCCGCGCGTCGTTGCCGACGATCGGGTTGCGCACGCTGCCGAGGCGTTCTGCCTCGACCTCGACGACGTCGCCGGGCCGCAGCAGCCACGGCGGGGTGCGCGCGTAGCCGACCCCGGCTGGGGTGCCGGTGGCCAGCAGGTCGCCGGGTCGCAGCGTGAACGTGCGCGAGATCAGCGCCAGGGTGTCGCCGACGCCGTAGACCATCTCGTCGGTACGCCCGTCCTGGACGACCTCGCCGTTCACCCGGGTCCGCACCCGCAGCCCGTCGCGCAGGTCACCGACCTCGGACGCGGGCACCAGCGGGCCGAGCGGGCCGGACCGGTCGGCGTTCTTGCCGAGGATCCACTGGCTGGTGAGCTTCTGCGCCCTGCGCGCGGTGAGGTCGTTGAAGACCGAGTAGCCGGCGACCGCGGCCAGCGCCTCCTCCGGGTCCGCGTCCACCAGCGGCGTGCCGACGTACGCGACCACCTCGCCCTCCCAGTCCAGGCCGTCCTCGCCCGAGGGCACCGGCACCGGGACGCCGCCCACGGTCAGCGACCGCGTCCAGCGGGCGAACAGCGTCGGGTGCGGTGGCACGCCCTCCCCCGCGTAGGAGCCCTCGGCGACGTGCCTGAGGTAGTTGAGCCCGATGCAGATCACCCGGGCCTCCGGCAGCACCGGCGGCACGAGGGCGACCGACGCGACCGGGAGCCGCTCGCCGGCCGGCTCGCGGGCCAGGAAGGCGGCCGCGCCGGCCCAGAACCGCTCCAGCGGGGCGAGCACGGTGACCTCGGCCCCGTCGGCCGACAACGCGCCGGCCTCGACGCCCTCGACGCCCTCGGCGGCGTGCCGGCGGATCCCGACGATCCTCATCGCTCATCTCCTCACGGCGGCTAAAACCCGCCAAAGGTTCGCAGGTTTTATGGTTGGATCCGGACTATGCCCTACTCCTCCTCGCCCGGACAACCGGCCGCCGCGCTCGGGCAGGGCGCGGGCACGCGGGCCGAGCGGCTGGCCGCCGCGCTCGACGAGCGGATCAGGTCGCGCGGGCTGGGTCCCGGGGAGCCGGTCGGCACGCTGGAGTCGCTGCGCGCGGAGACGGGCCTCGGTTACGCCACGGTCAGCGAGGCCGTCCGGCTGCTGCGCGACCGTGGCGTGCTGGAGATCCGGCCGGGCCGCGGCGGCGGGCTGTTCGTCGCCGACCCCGGCCCGGTGGTGCGGCTGCGGCACACCCTGCTCGGCGTCGCCGAGGAGCCGGGCACCGTCGCCGACGCCGTCGAGCTGCGCGACCACCTGGAGGAGCTGATCGACGTCGGCGCCGCCCGCCACCGCACCCGCCGGGACGTCGCCGACCTGCGCCGCCTGCTGCGACGGCTGCGCGCCGCGCCCGGCTGGGACGCCTTCATGCGCGCCAACTGGGCCCTGCACGAGCGCATCGCCGCCATCAGCCCGAACGCCATGGCCCGGGCCGTCTACATCGGCACGCTCGGCCACCTGGGCGCCGCGTCCCCGCGTCCCGACGACGCGGCCGACGCCGGCTACCGCGAGCTGCGCCACCGGATCCACGCCGACCTGGTCGAGGCGATCGCGGCCGGCGACGAGAGCGCCGTACGGGCCGCCGTCGCCCGGCACAACACCACCGTCTGAGACAGACCGGAGAGCCCTCATGCCCGGCGAGTTCCGCCAGTACCTGTTCCCGCACGACCACCCGCGGCTGGCCGGCGTACGCGGCCTCGACCCCTACGCCTACCGCGAGCTGGCCAGGAGGCCGGGGACGTTCACCGGCGGCCTGATCGAGGGCTGGACCCCGCTGTACGGGAACGACTTCCGCGGCGTCACCGAGGACGGCGTCCTGCGGGACGGCCTGTACCCGCTGACACCGGCCGCCCCCGGCGAGCAGGCGCCGGTCGCCGCGATGGTGTCGGCCGCCCGCGACCTGCTGGCCTGCCTCGACGACGAGGACCGCGAACGCCTCTCGCACGACGCCGACGACGTGGCGTGGCAGACCTGGGCCAACCCGGAGTTCATGCAGTTCGACACCGGCCTGCGGCTGGACCTGCGGGCTCCGGCCGTCAGGGAGAAGGCGCTGGCGCTGGTGGTCGCCTCGCTCTCGCCGGAGGGCGGCCGGCTCGTCCGCGCGGTGATGCGGGTCAACGGCTTCCTGGGCGAGGTGGTCGGCCTGGAGACGATACTCAACGAGTTCAGCTACAACTTCGCCCTCTACGGCACGCCTGACCCGCGGGCCCCCTGGGGCTGGCAGCTCTACGGCCACCACTGCGCGCTCAACTGCCTGATCGTCGAGGGCCGCATGGCGCTGTCGCCGGTGTTCCTCGGCGCCGAGCCCGACGAGATCGACGCCGGTCCGCACGCCGGCCTGCGCGACCTGTTCGCCGACCGGGTCGCCCGCGGCCTGCGGCTGATGGCCGCCCTGCCGGAGGAGCAGCGCCGGCAGGCCGTCGTCCACGAGCTAATGGTCGACCCGGCGATGCCCGAGGGACGGGTGCACCCGGGGGACGAACGCCACCTGGCCGGGGCGTTCCAGGACAACCGCGTGATCCCGTTCGAGGGGGTGCCGGTCGCCGCCATGCCCGCGGCGGCCCGGGAGCACGCGCTGGCCGTCGCCGAGTCGTTCGTCGGCCTGCTCCCGGCGGGGCCGCGCGCCGCCCGGCTGCGCGAGATCGCCGCGCACCTCGACGAGACCTGGTTCTGCTGGATCGGCGGCCACCGGCCGGGCGACGTCTTCTACTACCGGCTGCAGTCACCGGTGATCGTCGCCGAGCTCGACCACCACCGCGGCGTCTTCCTCGACTACGACACGCCCAAGCCGTTCCACGTCCACACCGTGCTGCGCACGCCGCACGGCAACGACTACGGCCGCTCGTGGGTGCGGCAGTGGCAGCAGGGTCAGGGCTCGGGCTGCAGGTAGACGACCGTGGACATCGGGACGCGTTCGCGGATGCGCCCCTCGGCCTTGGCCAGCGCCTCGGCCACGGCGTCCCCCTGCTCGGCGACGGTGACCCGGGCGGCCACGAGCAGCTCCTCCGGGCCCAGGTGCAGGGTGCGCAGGCGGGTGAAGGAGGCGACGGCGTCGTCCTCGCGCAGGGCCTCCTCGATGGCCCGCTGGACCTCCGGCGACGCCGACTCACCGATGATCATGCTCTTGGTCTCGGTGGCCAGGGTGACGGCCACGATGATCAGGAGCACGCCGATGGCGATCGAGCCGATGCCGTCGTAGACCGGGTCGCCGACGACCAGCGCGAGCGTGACCCCGATGAGGGCGAAGGCCAGCCCGAGCAGGGCGGCGGTGTCCTCCAGCAGGACCACGGGCAGCTCGGGGGCCTTGGCCTCGCGGATGTAGCGCAGCCACGACCGGCCCCCGCGGGCCCGGTTGGCGTTGCGCACCGCCGTGCGCAGGGACAGCCCCTCCATGACGATCGCGCCCACCAGCACCCCGATCGCCCACGGCCAGCTCTCCAGCGGCTTCGGGTGGCTGATCTTCTCGTACCCCTCGTACAGGGCGAACAGGCCGCCGCCGAAGAACAGCACGACCGAGACCAGGAAGGCGTAGAAGTACCGCTCGCGCCCGTGGCCGAAGGGATGGGACGGGGTGGGCCCGCGCTTGGCGCGGGACTGACCGAGCAGCAGCAGCCCCTGGTTGCCCGAGTCGGCGAAGGAATGGATGCCCTCGGCGAGCATCGAGGACGAACCGGTGAAGAAGAACGCCACGAACTTGGTGACGGCGATCCCCAGGTTGGCGGCCAGCGCCGCGTAGGTCGCCTCCTGCGAGCCCTTACCGCTCACGCCGTCCCCGCAACCGGTGCCGCAACCGGTGCTCGTACAGGCTGTCGCGTCATCACGTTCCTCCCGTGCGGGTGAGCTGTCGGATGCGTGCCTTTGCCCCGTGGGCCCGCGGGCACACCTTGATCCGGCGATCGAATGGACATGCACAACGTGCATTGATGCGCGTCGTGCATCTTTGTAGGGTGGAACGGCCCGCACCCGCGAGAACAGGACCCGCCGATGAGCGACCGCAGCCTGACCGACGACTCCCCCGGCGCGAGTCCCACGGCGATGCGCCGGATCCTGCCCGCCGACCTGGTCGTGCGCGGCGGGTGCCCGTTCGACCCGCCGCCGGGCCTGCGGGAGCGGCGCGGCCAGGACCCGGTCCGGCCGGTGGAGCTGCTCAACGGCGCGCGGGCGTGGCTGGTCACCGGCTTCGACGAGGCCCGCACCGTCCTGTCGGACGCCCGCTTCAGCGCCGACCGGGTCCGCCACCGCGAGGCCACGTCGCTGCAGCCGCACGAGGTGGCCGAGCAGGCGGCGGGCGTCCTTCCGGCGGGCCCGTCCGTCGAGAGCCGCGAGGACGGCTTCTTCGTGTTCATGGACCCGCCCGAGCACACGCGCATCCGGCGGCTGCTGACCGGCCAGTTCACCGTCCGGCGCATGCGCGAGCTGGAGGCCAGGGTCACCGAGATCGCGGTCGAGCACATCGAGGCGATGAAGGCGGCCGGCACGGAGGCCGACCTCGTGCCGTCGTTCGCGCTGCCGCTGCCGTCGCTGGTCATCTGCGAGCTGCTCGGCGTCGACTACGCCGACCGCGCCGAGTTCCAGGAACGCACCTCCGTCGGGCTGAACGCCGGCTCCACCGACGAGGAGCGGGCCGTGGCGGGCGTCGAGCTGTACGCGTTCATGCAGCGGCTGGTGGCCGCCAAGCGCGCCGAGCCGGCCGACGACCTGCTGTCGGGGCTCGTCCACGACGCCGACCCGCCGCTGACCGACGCCCAGCTCGTGGACGTCGCCCTCGTCCTGCTCGGCGCGGGCCACGAGACCACCGCCAACATGCTGGGCCTGGGCGCGTTCGCCCTGCTGGAGCACCCCGACCAGCTCGCCGCCCTGCGGGCGGACCCCTCCCTCGTCGACAACGCGGTCGAGGAGCTGCTGCGCTTCCTGAGCATCATCCAGCTCGGCGTCAGCCGCGTCACGACCGAGCCCGTCACGCTGGGCGGCGCCGACCTCCCCGCCGGCGCGACCGTCGTGATCGCCACGCCCGAGGTCAACCGCGACCCCCGCCACTGGCCCGACGCCGACCGGTTCGACGTCAACCGCGCCCGCGTCCCGCACCTGGCCTTCGGGCACGGCGTGCACCAGTGCCTGGGCCAGCAGCTCGCCCGGGTGGAGATGCGCATCGGCCTGACGGAGCTGATCACCCGCCTGCCGGACCTGCGGCTGGCCGTGCCGGCCGGCCAGGTGCCGGTGCGCGACGAGATGCTCATCTTCGGCGTGCACTCCCTGCCCGTCGCCTGGTCCTGACCGGGCGCAGTGCCCGCCGGCGCCCCGTCGCCCTGCCGGAGCCCATAATGAGGACCGTGGCAGAGGAGGCCGGGGTGGTTCAGCTCGCATCGGGCGGCGGGGAGCCCGCGTCGCCCGGCCGCCGCGAACGCAAGAAGCAGGCCACCCGCGCCGCCCTCCGTGCGGCGGCGCTCCGGCTGGCCCTGCGCCACGGCGTCGAGAACGTGACCGTCGAGCAGATCGCCGGCGAGGCCGACATCGCGCTGCGCACGTTCTTCAACTACTTCTCCAGCAAGGAGGAGGCGGTCGTGGCCTCGCTGGCCGCCGCCGCGCAGGAGCTCGTCGCCCGGTTCAGGGCCCGGCCGCGCACCGAGCCGGTCCTGCGGGCCTTCCGCGAGGCCGTGCTGACGGTCATGAACGAGAGCGACGCCGCCGGCCGCGACCACGTCCGGGCGTTGCAGCTCGTCCGGTCGGCGCCGACGCTGGTGCCGCAGCAACTGGCCGTGCTCGCCGCGCAGGAGCAGGCCCTGGCCGAGGCGATCGCCGAGCACATCGGCCACCCCGCCCCCGGGCGTCCCGGCGACACCGGCTATCCCCTGCTGTGCGCGGCCGCGGCCCTGACGGCGCTGCGCGTCGTCCTCGACCAGTGGCTCCGGCAGACCGCGGCCTCCGCAGGGCCGCCGGACACCGCCCTGCTCGGACGGCGCATCGACACGGCGATCGACCAGCTCACCGCCGGCCTCGACCACCCCGGCCGGCCCGGGCCGTGAGGTGAGCGGCCCCTTCGGCGGGCCGCACGGGCTGTCCGGGCTGTCCGGGCTGTCCGGGCTGTCCGGGCTGTCCGGGCTGTCCGGGCTGTCCGGGCTGTCCGGCGAGGAGATCCGCCGCTAGTGTCGGCAGTCTCCGGTGATGATCGACTTTGGAGGGCGTCGTGCGGCGTGTCCTGATCCTGCTGGCCCCGATCGCGGCTCTGGCCGCCGGGCTGGCCGTCGCCCGGCGGCGCCTGGTCGTCGTCCGGATCAGCGGGGCGAGCATGCTGCCGACCTACCGCACCGGCGACCGGGTGCTCGTCCGCAGGACGACGGGGGCGGGCATCGGACGCGGTCAGGTCGTGGTGCTGCAGACGTTGCCGCCCGGTGGCGAGTGGCGCACCGGGCCGCTGCCGGCGCCGGGGGCGGCCATGTGGTTCATCAAGCGGGCGGTGGCCGTGCCGGGCGACCCGGTTCCGCCCGAGGTCGCGGGCCGGGTGGGGGCGTCGCCGGGCGACACGGTCCCGGCCGGCCGGCTGGTCGTCCTGGGGGACGGGCCGGTCAGCGAGGACTCGCGGGTGTGGGGTTACGTGCCGTTCGACCGGGTGCTCGGCGTCGTCGTCCGGTCGATGTCGCCCGTCCGCGGGTCCGGTGGGGTGGCCGGTTCGTAGCCCTGGGCCTGGAGGGTGAACAGGCTCGCGTACTCCCCGCCGAGCGCCATCAGCTCGGCGTGCGAACCCTGCTCGGCGATCCGGCCCTCGGCGAGCACGACGATCGCGTCCGCGTCCCGGACCGCGCCCAGCCGGTGGGAGATCAGCAGGCTGGTGCGTCCGGCGCGGTGGCGGCGCAGGCTCTGGTGGATGGCGTGCTCGGCCTGCGCGTCCAGGCCGGAGCTCGGCTCGTCCAGCACGAGCAGGTCGCGTCCCTTCCGCATCAGGGCGCGGGCCAGCGCCAGGCGCTGCCACTGACCGCCGGACAGCACCACTCCGGCCTGGGGGTCGTCCCGGTCGCCGAAGAAGATCCGGCTCAGCAGCGTGTCGTAGCCCCGCGGCAGCCCGGCGACCGTCTCGTGGACGCCGGCCAGCCGGGCGGCGGCCTCGACCCGCTCCCGGTCGCCGATCGCCGCGACGTCGCCGAGGCCGATGTTCTCGGCCGCGGTCAGGTCGTAGGACATGTAGTCCTGGAAGACCGCGCCGATGCGGCCGCGCAGCTCGGCGGGGTCCGTCTCGCGCAGGTCGACGCCGTCCCAGAGGATGGACCCGCGCACCGGGTCGTACAGCCGGCAGATCAGCTTGACCAGGGTGCTCTTGCCCGCGCCGTTCAGGCCGACGAGGGCGAGCGAGCCGCCGCGGGGGACGAAGAGGTCGACCCCGCGCAGCACCCACGGATGGGCGTCGTCGTACCGGAACCAGACGTCGCGCACCTCGATGCCCTCGCGCAACGCCGGGACGGGCCGCGGCCGCCGCGGCACGGGCAGGTCGGGCGGGTCGGCCACCACGTCGAGGTAGTGCCCGAACATCAGCAGCGCGTTGTGCGCGTCCGCCGACTGGCCGACGATCGACGCCAGCGCCGACTGCACCCCGGCCACGGCCGCGACGAACACGGCGACGTCGCCGACGCTCAGCGCGCCCGACGCGGCGGCGATGATCGCCCAGAGCAGGCCGACCGCCGCGACGGCCGCCCCCACCAGCGACAACGCGCCCTGAGTACGCAGGGTCCGGCGGGCCAGCCCCTGCTCGGCGGCGTTGACCGCGCGCAGCTCGGCCAGCATCCGGCCGCGCAGCAGATCGCCCAGGCCGAACAGGCGGATCTCCTTGGCCGCGTCGGGGCTGGTGAGCAGGCCGGCGAAGAAGATCTGCCGCCGGGCCCTGGAGCTGACGCCCCACATCATGCCCGCGCGACGCCTCGACAGGTCGAGCTGGGCGCGGACCGACGGGATCGCGGAGAGCGCCACGACGACGATCATCCCCGGCGCGAGCACGGCCAGCGCCGCGGTGAACCCGGCGAGGGTGACGGCTCCCTGGGCGATCCCCAGGGTCGAGCGGACGATCCGCTGCGGCGCGTTCTGCCCGGCCTCCTGCGCCAGCCGCATGCGGTCGTGGAAGGCCGGGTTCTCGAACCGGCTCAGCCCCGGATGGGCGTTGACCGCCTGGAACAGCCGGTCCTGGATCAGCACCTGGAGGGCGCGGCGGAGCTGCTCCTGGGCGTACTCCGCGACCGCGGGCAGGGCCGCGCCGGCCAGGCCGGTCACGCCGAGGGCCACGCCCGGCGGCAGCAGTTCGGCGGGCCCCGCCCCGGCGGCCAGGCCGTCCAGGACGAGCTTGGTCAGCCACGCGGCGGCCACCGGGACCAGCCCCATGAGCAGCACCGCGATCCCCGACCCCAGGACGGCGGCCGGATGCGCCCGCCAGGCGAGCGCCACGGCCGCGCGCGCACGCCGTCCCCGGGCGGCGCCGCCGGGCCCGGCAGGAGGGGTCATCGGCGGGTGACCGCCGGCAGCCTGCCCGGGGCGGTGTCGGCCGCCACGACCACCGCGTCACCGTCGACCAGGAAGAAGCTGGGGAACTGCGAGACCTGCAACGCCCTGCTCACCGGGCCGCCCATCGGCTCCACGACGACGGTGGCCGACGTCAGCTCGCGGGTGAACCGCCGGGCCTCGTCCGGGTCGCCCGTGACGACGGCCAGCACCCGCTCGGGACGCGTGTCGGCGAGGTAGGACGTGAACTCCGGCAGCAGCTCGTGGCAGGACGCGCACTCGGTGGAGAACACCGCCACCACGGAGACCCCCGAGAAGAACGCGCGCGACACGGTCCCGCCGTCGGCGGTCGTCGCGCTGAACTCGCCGATCGTCGTGCCCGGCTGCACCGTCGGGGGACGCGTCGGCCCCAGCTCCGACAGCCGCAGCGTGTGCGCGCGCAGGCGGCGGATCACCGCCAGCGTCAGCACCAGATTCACCAGGCACAACAGTCCGACGATGACGACGGCGGCGACGAGATAGGGCATGCGGGCTCCTCAGGGGTGACGCGGTTGTGCGGCGAACAGGTCGGCGAGGTCGTCGAAGAAGATCACGATGACGGCGAGGACGCCGCCGGCCAGCACGCTCAGGGCGACGCCCGCCGGATGCGGTGCGGCGTGCCCCGGCACGAGCCCGGCGGCGACCAGCGCGAGCAGCCCGGCGTTACGGACGAGGTGGCGGCCACCGAGCGGCGTCCCGGCGGCGCCGAAGCACCGGCACGGCGTCGTGGCGCCCGAGCGCATCGCCCTGACGATCCCGGCGCAGAAACCCACCAGGACGGTGCCGGCCAGCAGCAGGCCGGCCCGCACTGTCCCGGGGATCGCCAGCAGCACGACGACGCACCCTTCGGCCAGGACGACGGCGCCGCTCAGCGCCGTGACGGCCCGCGGCCCCAGCGGGACCAGGCCGCGCACGGACCCGCGGAACCCGGCGAAGGCGGACCTGCCGCGCACCTTGCCGGCCACCGCGACCAGGAAGACGACGCCCAGCGCCACCCGGCAGGCCGGCGCGACGTACTGCATGGCTGTCATGGGAGATCGGGAGGAGGCGTCAGCAGTAGTCGAAGCTGCCGCAGCTGACCGTGCCGCTGGAGTCGTGGTAGCAGCAGGTCCGGCAGAACTTGCCCTGACAGCACCAGTCGGTCCAGCACGCGGCCGAGGCGTTCGCCGAGGGGAGGAGTTTGTCGAGGAGGCGGTCTCCCAGCTGGTTGAGTGCGCGGATCATGGCAGCTCCTTGCGTGGGGATCTTTACGCGATCAACGTCGCCCAGCAAGAGACCGGAGTTAACGGAGAGATCGGCTGATACTGGAGATGGCTTTGAGCAGCAAGTGATCTTGACATTTCCGGACTGACCGTTATCCGCACGTAGGCCGTCGGTGTCGTTCACTGCCCGTTCTGGTGGACCAGGGGGCCCGAGTTCTTGAACGCCGCGCGCGAGGCGTCCTTGAGCCACTTGGCCGCGGCGGCGGCTCTGGTGAGGTTCGTGTGGACGGCGAGGGTGCGGATCACGTACCGGCCGCGCTGCCCGGTCCACGAGGACAGCTGCACGTCCCACCAGTTCGACGTGTAGCAGATTCCGGTCGACCCCGGACCGGTCTGAGGGCACCGGATGCCCCACTCCTGCGCGTAGGCGTCCTTGAGCCTCGCGTACGCGGCGCGGGCCCGGCCCGAGTCCTTCAGCGGGACGACCCAGACGGTCACCATGACGCGTCCCTTCGGGGCCCCCGAGCCGACGTAGACGCCCACGGCCATGTCGTCGCAGCGCGCCTTGCGCAGGGCGGACTTGACCCTGGCGACGGGCCACGGGCTCGGGCAGTCCTCCACCCCGGCCGCCTTACGGCTGAAACGCATCCCCATGGCACTCGTGAAGGACTGCGGGAGCAGGGCTTCGGCGGTGATCGGGGTCGGGTCCGTGCTCTCCTTGTCGAGGTCGGCGGGGGTGAACGGGTCCTCGCGCGGCTTTTCCGAGGGCGTCTGGGAAGGCGTCTGCGATGGTGTCTGGGAGGGCTCCGGCGTCTCTGAGGGGTTTGGCTGGGAGGAGGCGGCGGTGGAGGGGCGGCCGGTCGGCAGCGCTCCCCGTACCGCGTTCTTGACCACGGCTCGCACGCCCACCACGACCAGCACCAGAGCGACCGCTCCGGCGCCGACTGCCAGGCCGACCCTCTTCGACCGGCCCCCGTCGCCGCCGGTTGGAGGCGTCGAAGGGACGTCCTGGCCAGGCGGCCCGTGCGGGTCCGCCGGGCCGGGAGGAAGGTTCTCCCGCGTCGGCGGATATACCCGGAGGGTGAGCCGCTCGGCCTCCGGGATGCCCGTCGTGGCGTGCGCCGCGGGAGGGGCAGGAGGGACGGGAACGGCCGGCGGAGACTCGTCGCCGGTCAGGCGGCGTACCAGGGCGGCGGCGCCTGGCCGGGCGGCGGGCTCCTTGGCCAGGCAGGCCGCCAGCACCGGCCGCAGCTCCGGCGGCACGGACGACAGGTCGGGTTCGCGGGTCAGAATGGCGTGCATGATGGCGGGAAGGGCGTCTCCACGGAAGGCCTGCTGCCCGGTGGCCGCGTAGACCATGGTGGCCGCCCAGCTGAACAGGTCGGCCGCCGGGGTGATCGGCGCTCCGCCGAACTGCTCCGGCGCCATGTAGACGGGGGTGCCCACCACGCTGTGCGTGGCCGTCTGGGTGGTCACCCTGGCGATCCCGAAGTCGATCACCACGGGCCCCTCAGGGCCCATGATCACATTGTGCGGCTTGAAGTCGCGGTGGACGATCCCCGCCCGGTGGATGGCCGCCAGCGCGGTGAGCGTGGCCACCGCGAGCCGCTCCAGCCCGCTGCCCGATCGCGGCCCCTCTGTCCTGACCAGCAGATCGAGCGACGGCCCCGGAATGTGCTCGCTGACGATGTACGGCCTGCCGGCCACCAGGCCCGTGTCCAGCACCCGCGCCGTACAGAACGCGGCCACCCGGCGGGCCGCCTCCGCCTCGCGCAGGAACCGGCGGCGTGCGTTCTCGTCCGCCGCGGCATCGGCGTGCAACACCTTGACCGCGACCTGCTCGCCGGACGGCCCCTGCCCCAGGAGAACCGTCCCCTGACCGCCTCGCCCCAGCACCCCGACCAGCCGATAGGGGCCGATTCGGGCTAAGTCTTCCGGCGTGAGCGGCTGCACGAGATCTCACCCTAGCGTTCGCCGGCAAGATCTCCTCAAAGTCCCACACAGCGGGTCAAGTCACTGCGGAGCACCCCATCAAGCGTTGCGTCGCCACCGGGCTGCGCGGACGACGTCGGAGCAGCTTCTCGGCGGCGCCGGGCCTACGCGGGGAAGACGATGTTGGGCCGGTCGGAGCCGGTGACGTCGTCGCCGAGGTGGGTGGGGATGAAGGCGCGGTCGGGCCAGCGTGCGGCCAGGGCCTCGACGTCGTCCAAGCCCATGGATGGCGTAGCCCAGCGCGATCGGCGTGGCGTGCTGCACCGGCGGGGCCCGTACCAGGTAGTCGCGCCCCTGGCCGGGGCCCTCCCATCGACCGCCGGCGGGGCCGAACTCGTTCCTCCAGCCCGGTGGGGCCGAGCAGGACGAGTTCACCGTCGCGTTCGCGCAGCAGCCCCTGCTCCATGAGCAGGAAGACGATGTCGAAGAAGTGCTCGGCGTGGAAGTGCGTGATCAGGCAGAGGTCGATGGCCGTCAGGTCGATCCCGCCGCGGCGCATCGCCTTGACCGAGCCGTTGGGTGTGTCGACGAGGAGCGTGCCGTCGATGAGCGCACTCGCGCTCATCCGGTCGGTGAAGATCGATCCGGTGCCGATGAGATGCAACCGCATGCGGGTTCTTTCCGTCACGGGGATGCGGGCACGGAGAGGTGCTCTGCGTCAGGTTGCCGGGCGCCCGCCCGGGGCACCCCGCAAGGCGCGGGCGGAGGACCGGCGGGAACGCTCGGCGCCGCCTGGCGGATCGGCCCGCCGGGTGAGCGGCCCTCCGGCCGCTCCCGGCCGCCGCCGGACCGGCGGCGCTCACGATGCAGTCACCAGTCCCGGCGTTTCGCGGACTTTCCGGACGGACTCCCCCACGCGCCCACGACGGTTCGGGCCACCGGTCTGAGCTGCCGGTCTGAGCTGCCGGTCTGAACCGTCGGCCGCTCAGGAGGTCTGGAGCCGCCGGCATCCTTGGCCCCGGACCCACAGGCTGCCTTCGGCCCAGCCAGTGACGCAGCGGTAGACGGCCCGGTCTCTGGAATTGATGACGAAGTCGGACAGAGGCCCCCAATGGTCGGTGTCGCAGGCACGGGCGAAGATGTCCGGCAGTTGCGCGTCCACCTCCTGACACGTGATGACCTCGCCCGCCCGCGCCACCGGCGCGTTGAGCGAAACAGCGGTGGCTGCCTGGGCTGTGGCGAGCGGGGCCATCGCCACGGCGCCGGCGGCGGCGAGGGCGGCCAGGGCGATCGGGATACGTCGCATGATCGATTTCCCTTCGGGACGGGAGCGGCGGATGCCACCCAATCCCAACCCTAAACATAGAGTGATTAATCAACTACTATCCGTTACGCCAGTAACCAGGGGCCTAGCACCCAGCGCCTTGCTGCTCCTACGGTGAGCACCGAAACCGGCCAAAAACTCGTGGACGTCTGTCGAACACCTTGCGACCATCACACCGTGACAGATGAAGCCGATCGCCAGACGTCATTCCCCACCAGTCCGAAGCAGGTGCGCTTCGTCGAGTTGTCGAGCACCGCGATGTCCGCTCTGCTCGACGGGGATCTGGCCACAGCCAGCGATGCGGCCGGGGTCGCTCTGACCGATTACTTCGTGACAGACAGAGCACGGTGGCTGTGGCGGATCCGGATCGACCAGATGGCCGCCGACCCGGACCAAGCACCGTGGATGGCGCGGCAGGCGGTGACCGGGCCCGAAGGCGTCGTCATCGGCCATGCCGGCTTTCACGGACCGCCCGACGAGGCCGGCATGGTGGAGATCGGCTACGCGGTCGCTCCAGAGTTCCGTCGCCAGGGGTACGGCCGCGCCATCCTGATCGAGTTGCTGCACCGGGCCGCGGCCGAACCGACGATCAAGACCGTACGGGCGACGATCAGCCCCGACAACGCGGCGTCCCTGGCCACGATCGCCGGCTTCGGCTTCGTCAAGGTCGGAGAGGACTGGGACGAAGAGGACGGCCACGGCCTCATCTTCGAAGCCCCCGCCAACCACAGCCGCTAGATGCGAACCGTCCTCCGCCCTCATTCCGTTGCTACAGCGCCCGACGGGGTTGCGGCGCCAGCGGCTACTTCGCCAGCTGGCGAGCGATGACCAGGCGCTGGATCTGGTTGGTGCCCTCGAAGATCTGCATGATTTTGGCTTCGCGCATGTAGCGCTCCACCCGGAACTCCCTGGTGTAGCCGTAGCCGCCGAACACCTGGACCGCGTCCGTCGTGACCTTCATGGCGGTGTCCGTGGCGACCAGTTTGGCCACGCTGGCCTGCCGGCTGTAGTCGAGGCCGGCGTCGCGGCGGCGGGCGGCGTCCAGGTACGTCGCCCGCGCGCTGTCCACCCCCGCCGCCATGTCGGCCAGCAGGAAGCCGAGGCCCTGGTGGTCGATGATGCGCTTGCCGAAGGTCTGCCGCTCCTTGGCGTAGGCGACGGCCTCGTCGAGGGCCGCCTGGGCCAGGCCGACGGCGCAGGCCGCGATGCCGAGCCGGCCGGAGTCGAGGGCGCTGAAGGCGATCTGCAGGCCCTGGCCCTCCTCGCCGATCAGCCGATCGCCGTCGATGACGGCGCCGTCCCAGTGGGCGCTGGTGGTCGGCACGGCGTGCAGGCCCATCTTCTCCTCGGGGCGGCCGAACGTCAGCCCTTCGGCCGCGCCGGGCGCGAGGAAGCAGGAGATGCGCTCGCCGGTGCGGGCGAACAGGGCGTAGAAGTCGGCGATGCCGCCATGGGTGATCCAGGCCTTGTTGCCGGTGATGCGGTAGTCGCCGCTCTCGGTGCGCTCGGCCCGGCAGGTCAGCGCGCCCGCGTCCGAGCCCGCCTGCGGCTCCGACAGGCTGTAGCCGCCGACGATCCGTCCGGCCAGCATGTCGGGCAGCCAGCGTTCGCGCTGCTCGGGGGTGCCGTACGCGGCCACGGGGAAGCAGGCCAGCGTGTGCACGCTCGTCGCCACCGCGACCGCCGCCCAGCGGGCCGCCAACTCCTCGATCACCTGGAGGTACACCTCGTACGGCTGTCCGCCCCCGCCGAACTCCTCGGGGTAGGGCAGCCCGAGCAGTCCGGCGGCGCCGAGGGTGGCGAACAGCCCCTCCGGGTACGTCTCCGCGCGCTCGTGCTCGTCGACCCGGCGCGCGAGCTCCTTGTCGGCGATGTCGCGGGTCAGCTCGATCAGGTCTTTGGCGTCCTGGTCGGGGAGCAGGCGGTCAACGGTCACGACGACTCCTTGGGTGCGGCTTCGGCGAGGCGGGCCAGGGCGGCCGCGGCCCGCTCACGGAACTCGGCGACGCGGGCGAGCTTGATGTCCTCGTACCCGCGGATCGACTCGGGAAGGCCGGCGATCTCGGCGACGGCGTCGATCGTGCCGGGGGTCAGCCGGGCGAGGGCGGCACGCATGAGATCACGATATTCGGTGATCAGTTCCCTTTCGACCCGGCGGACCTCGGCCTGGCCGAACACGTCGAGGGCGGTCCCGCGCAGCACGCGCGCGGCCCGCAGGCCGCGGAACAGCACCGGCGCGGAGCGGCGCAGCCGGATCTTGCGCTTCATGCCCATCGCGCGCAGCAGCGGCGGGTGCAGCATCACGGACACGACCGCGTCGGCGCCGTACTCGCGCTCGCGCCTGGCCTGCTCCTCGGGGTCGAGGTGCAGGCGGGCGACCTCGTACTCGTCCTTGTAGGCCATGAGCTTGTGCAGGGAGCGGGCGTAGGCGAGCCCGACGCGCGCGCCGGCCTCCTCCCCCGCGCGCCCGGCCGCCTCGGCGACCACGCGCCTGACGTCGCTCTCGTACGTACGGGCGTAGGTCTGGTTCTGGTAGCCGGTCAGGTCCGCCACCCGCAGGGCCAGCGTCTCCTCCAGGCCGGGCGCGGGCCGCTCGGCGGGCTCGGCGAGCGCGGCCCGGCGTACCGCCTCACGGTCGGCGACGGCGGCCCGGCCCCAGCGGAAGGCCGCGAGGTTCTTCTCGACGGCGGCCTTGTTGAGCCTGATCGCCGCCTCGATCGAGGCGGCCGAGACGGGCAGGCAGCCGTGCTGGTACGCCGCGCCGACCAGCAGCATGTTGGCCGGCATGTGGTCGCCGAACAGCGCCTCGGACAGCTCGTGGGCGTCGAGGTACAGGTTGTCCGCGCCCTCCGTGGCGGACTCCAGCCTGACCACCGCGTCGGCCGAGGAGCCGGGCACGGTCGCCCGTCCGGTGACCATGGCGGCGGTGGGCACGATGGAGGTGTTCACCACGGCGACCGTCCGGCCGGGCGCGGCGACGGCGAGGTTGGCGTCGGCGGCGACCCCGAGCAGGTCGAACCCGATCAGCACGTCGGCCGTGCCGCGCGAGGCGCGCACCGAGCCGTCCACCGGCCGCTTGGCGATGCGCACGTCGCTGACGACCGGGCCGCCCTTCTGCGCGAGGCCGGTCTGCTCGATGCCGGCGGCGTGCAGGCCGTCGAGGTGGGCGGCCATCTGCAGGATCTGCGAGACCGTGACGACGCCGGTGCCGCCGATGCCGGGCATCCGGATCAGCGTCTCGGCGTCGCCGTCGAGCCTGACGACCGGCTCCGGCAGCCGCACGGGCAGCGGCGGCAGCTCGCGCGGCGCCCTGGTGCCGGGCTCGACCAGCAGGAACGACGGGCAGTCGCCCTTGAGGCAGCTCAGGTCGGAGTTGCAGGACGGCTGGTGGATGCGCGTCTTGCGGCCGTACTCGGTCTCGACGGGCTGGACGGACAGGCACGTCGAGACGTCGCCGCAGTCGCCGCAGCCCTCGCAGACGCGCTCGTTGACCACGACCTTCGCCGTCGGGGTGGGCAGCTTGCCGCGCTTGCGCAGCCGCCGCTCCTCGGCCGCGCACTTGTCGTCGTGCAGCAGGACGGTCACGCCGTCGAGGGCGGCCAGCTCGCGCTCGACGTCGGCGAGGTCGTCGCGGTGCCGCACGGAGGCGATCGGCGCCAGCCGCACCCCGCGGTACGTCTCCGGCTCAGGCGTGGTGATGACGATCCTGCGCACGCCCTCCTCGGCCAGCGAGCGCGTGAGCGCGGGCACGTCGAGCCGCCCTTCGGCGCGCTGGCCGCCGGTCATGGCGACGGCGTCGTTGTAGAGCAGTTTGTAGGTCATCGTCACCCCGGCCGCCACCGCGGCCCGCACGGCCAGGGAGCCGGAGTGGTGGAAGGTGCCGTCGCCGAGGTTCTGCACGAAGTGCCGGTCCCGGGTGAACGGCGCGAGCCCGATCCACTGGGCGCCCTCGCCGCCCATCTGGGTGATGCCGATCTGGGTGCCGCGGCCGTGCCCGTCGAGGGCGATCATGGCGTGGCAGCCGATGCCGACGCCGACCAGCGTGTCGTCGGACGTGCGGGTGGAGGAGTTGTGCGGGCAGCCCGAGCAGAAGTACGGCGTGCGCGCGGCGACCATCGGCAGCAGGCGGCGCGCGGCGGACGCGGGCCGGGACAGGTGGACCGTCCCGCGCGGGAGCCGGTCGGGGCCGAGGCAGGCGGCCAGCGCCTTGGCGACGTCCTCGGCGCCGAGGGTGCCGCGGGCGGTCAGCAGGTCCCGGCCCGACACGACGGGGGCGCGTTCGCCGCCGTAGAGGGCCTGCTTGAGCTGCCCTTCCAGGAACGGCACCTTGTCCTCGACCACCAGCACCCGGTCGAGGTCGGAGGTCATGGCGGCCAGGTCGGCCTCGGCCAGCGGGAAGGGCATGCCGAGCCGGATCAGGCGCAGCCCGAGGTCCTCGGTGGCGCTCTCGTCCAGGCCGAGGTCGGCCAGGGCGCGCAGGACCACGGCGTACGTGGTGCCGGAGGCCAGGATGCCGAGCGTGGCGCGGGGGGCGTCGCGCATGACGCGGTTGAGCCCGTGCCTGCGGCCGTAGTCGCGGGCCAGCTCCAGCCTGCGGGTGAGCAGGTCGTACTCGGCGTCCAGGGCGGAGGGGCCGACCAGGATCGGTGACTTGCCGCGGTCGGCGTGGTCAGGGGTGGGGATGTCGTACGGCGCGCCCAGCTCGACGGTGGCCGAGGCGTCGGCGATGTCGGCGACGATCTTCAGGCCCGTCCACAGGCCGGTGGCGCGGGACAGGGCGACCGCGTGCAGGCCGAACTCGATGATCTCGGCGACCGAGCCGGGGGCGAGCAGCGGCATCGACAGGCTCTGGCACATCGGCTCGCACGAGCTGGGCACTGTGGAGGACTTGCAGCCGGGGTCGTCGCCGATCCAGGCCACCGCGCCGCCCAGCGCGGCGGTGCCGGCCATGTTGCCGTGCCTGATGGCGTCGGCGGCGCGGTCGAGGCCGGGGTTCTTGCCGTACCAGAAGGCGGTGACGCCGTCGTGGCTGCGGCCGGGGACCTGGCCGAGGAGCTGCGTGCCGGCCACGGCCGTCGCGGCCAGCTCCTCGTTGAGTCCGGGCTGGAAGACGACGCCGGCCTCGTCCAGGAAGCGGGCCGCGCGGCCCATCTCCAGGTCCAGGCCGCCCAGCGGGGAGCCCTGGTAGCCGGAGACGAAGGCCCTGGTGTTCAGGCCGCGGTCCCGGTCCAGGCGCCGCTGTTCGAGGGTCAGCCGGACGAGGGCCTGGATGCCGGAGATCAGCACCCGGCCGTCCGGCGCGGCGTACTTGTCGTCGAGCGACACGGTCGCGCTGTTCACGCTCACGCGAACCTCCTGGCGGGCAATGCGTATGTGGGGTTTCCCAGCACAGCAACGGAGAGCTACTGTGCGCAAGTATCAGACGTGAAACCACAACGAAGACGCAAATAATGTGAGCTGGGCGATTCTGGCGCAGAAGAACTTTGCGTCCCCAAGGAGGATTCTCACATGCCGGACATCGACGACATCGACCATCAGGTGCTCCGGCTGCTGCGCGAGGACGGCCGCCGCACCTTCTCCGAGATGGCCGAGCAGGTCGGGCTGTCGGTGGCGGCGGTCAAGCGGCGGGTCGACCGGCTCAGGGAGATCGGGGTGATCACCGGGTTCACCGTGCAGATTGACTACGCCAAGCTGGGCTGGGGCATCGAGGCGTTCACCGAGCTGCGGTACCCGGGGACCACGCCGGTGGGCGAGATCGTCCGCACGGCGACGGACGTGCCCGAGGTGCAGGCCGTCTTCACCATCGCCGGCGACCCCGACGCCCTCATCCACGTACGGGTGCGCGACCTCGGACACCTCCAGCAGGTCATCGACCGGCTGCGCCGGGCCGGCAACGTCACCGGCACCAAATCCCTGCTGGTCCTGGGCTCCTGGACGCGCGACGCCCTCACCTGACGACCCGGCCGTCCGCTCGCGGCGCGCGTCGCCGGAGGGTCAGTTCACCCAGGCGTACTCCAGCTCGGGCAGCTCGAACCCCTGCTGGAAACGGCACATCCGCTCGTCGGTGCGGCGTGCGCCGTGCCGTTCGTAGAAGCCGATGGCCCGGGTGTTCGCCCTGAGCACCTCCAGGTAGACCTCCCGGCCGGGATGCTCGTCCGCCGCCCAGGCCAGTCCGTGCCGCAGCAGGCGCGATCCGGCGCCCGAGCCCGTGCTCCCGGGCCGCACGTGCAGGTTGTCGAGCAGGATCCGGCCGTCCGGGGACGGCAGCAGGTAGGCGAAGCCGAGCAGCTTCCCGTCGTCGTCGTGGCCGACGAACAGGCCCGCCCCCCGGACGGGCGGGTCCAGCCGCTCCCGCCAGAGCGCGAGCCGGTCGTCGTCCAGGGGGCCGTTCAGGAAACCGTCGGGCATGATGCCCGCGTAGGCCGTGCGCCAGCTCTCCACATGCAACGCCACGATCGGGGAAATGTCGTCAATTGTCCCGTTCCTTATCAGCATGGCGGAGAGCATTCCATACCGGGACGGGCCTCACCCCACCCGGCAGGAGACCGCGGGCCAGGTCCAGTCGCCGTTGTGCTGGACGGTGAACCCGAAGGTGTTGCCGTTGCCGTTCGGCCGCATCGTCATGACGTTGCCGGTGCCGTCCCAGGCCGGGGTGCCGTTCCAGGTGGCGATGATCTTCTGCGGGCTGCGCACGGTGACGGTGACGATCCAGGAGTTCGTGCCGGAGACCGCGACCGACAGGTTGAAGCGGTCGGCCCACTGCTGGCCCGCGGACACGGTCGCCGTGCAGGCGCCGCCACCGGGCGGCGGGGACGAGGGCGGGGTGGTCGGGCCGCTCCCGTCGGGCGCGACGGCCCGGCCGGTCACCGGCGAGATCATGCCCGCGCACATGTTGCGGGCGCGCAGGTTCGCGGCGATCTGCGGGATCGCGGCGATGGTCGTCGCGTAGTTGTCGTGCATGAGGATGACCTGGCCGTTCTGCAGCCGGCCGGCGGCCTGGACGATCTGGGCGGTGCTCGCGCCGTTCCAGTCCTGGGAGTCGACGTCCCAGATGATCTCGGTGAGGCCGAGTTGCTGCTCGACCGACCGGAGGGTGGCGTTGGTCTCCCCGTACGGCGGCCGGAACAGCCTCGGCGCGGCGCCGGTGGCCTGCTGGATCGCCTGCTGGGTGCGTTGCAGCTCGGACTGGATCTGGGCGGCGCTCAGCTGCGTCAGGTGCGGGTGGGTCCAGCTGTGGTTGCCGATCCACATGCCCGCGTTCTGCTGGGCGCGGACCAGGGCCTGGTTGTTCTGCGCGTTCTGGCCGACGTTGAACATCGTGGCCCGCAGGCCGTTGGAGGTCAGCGCGTTGAGCAGGCTGGAGGTGGTGGCGGGGTTGGGGCCGTCGTCGTAGGTGAGGCCGACGTAGCCGCCACTGCAGTCGGCGGCGTTCGAGGGGGTGGTGGCCCAGGTCAGCGCGAGGCCCGCGGCGAGCGTGCACGCGGCGCCGAGGATGAGCAACTTCCTGATCATGGTCTGCCTCCAAGGCGGGCGGCGGGTACGGGAAGCTCGATCGCGAGTGTGATGACCATGCCGAAACATGTCAATCCATCACAGAAACTTTCGCCACCGCCCGGATGACAACACCAGGACGAGCTGCGGCGACCGGGAGAGAAAGTTTCGGCGCACGGAAAGCTTCATGGCCCATACGTAGATTTCCCGATGTTTTGCCCGCCGGATGTCCCTACTGTCGGGCCCATCCGAAGCCTTCCGAGCAAGGTGGGTTCATGCGCGCGCTGACCGTCCTCCTGTCCGGACTCCTGCTGGCCACCACCCTCCAACCGCCCGCCGTCGCCGCCGCCGACGGGAAGGACGTCGCCGGGACGAAGCCGGGCCCCGTCGTGCCCGACGTCGTCTACCAGCGGGCCGACTTCGCCACCGGCACCGGCGAGGGCACGTCCGCCGCCGACGGGCTGTCGTTCGCCTCGGCCGCCGGCACCACCTCCTACACCGACGCCCTGGGCACCAGGACGTGGGAGTACGCCCGCTGGACCGGCCCCGAGCGCACGGTCGGCTTCCCCGCCACCCAGCTGATCGCCTCCTGGACGGCCGACGTGCCCCAGGGAAGCTGGCTTCAGGTCGAGGCCAGGGCCAGGAACACCGCCGGGCTGAGCAAGTGGTACGTCCTCGGCCGCTGGTCCTACGCCGAGGGCGACATCCTGCGCACCTCCGTGGCCGGCCAGGGCGACGCCGACGGGTCCGTCGCCGTGGACACGCTGGTGGCGGCGTCCGGGCGGCAGCTGTCGGCGTACCAGCTCCGCCTGACCCTCTACCGCAGTCCGGGCTCGGCCGTGACGCCCCGGGTGCGCACGTTCGGCGCGATGGCCTCGAACGTGCCCGACCGCAAGACCGTCCCGGTCAGCCCCGGCGGCGGGGCGTGGGGCGTCGAGCTGAACGTCCCGCGCCGCTCCCAGAACGTGCACGCGGGCCACTACCCCGAGTGGGACGGCGGCGGCGAGGCGTGGTGCAGCCCGACCTCGACCACGATGGTGCTCGGCTACTGGGACAAGTGGCCGAGCGCGCAGGACACCTCCTGGGTGGACCCGTCCGACCCGAACCCCGAGGTGGACCACGCGGCCCGCTACACCTACGACCACGCCTACCAGGGCGCCGGCAACTGGCCGTTCAACACCGCCTACGCCGGCCGCTACGGCCTGGACGGCTTCGTCACCCGCCTGCGCACCCTGACCGAGCTGGAGCGGCTGATCAAGGCGGGCATCCCGGTGATCACCTCGCAGTCGTTCAAGAAGGGCGAGCTGCCCGGCGCCGGTTACGGCACCGACGGCCACCTCATGGTGATCGTCGGCTTCACCGCGACGGGCGACGTGATCGCCAACGACCCGGCCTCCGCCGGCAACGACGCCGTCCGCCACGTCTATCCGCGCGCCGACTTCGAGAACGTGTGGCTGCGCAGTTCGAGCAGCGGCGGCGTCGCCTACGTCATCCGCCCGCCCGGCCACGCCCTGCCCGCCACGACGCCGGGCCTGCCCGCCAACTGGTGATCAGTCCAGCACCGGGTAGTTGGCGCGGAACACGCCCTGCGGGTCGCGCGACCGCTTGATCTCGCGCAGCCGGGCGAGCGCCGGCTCGGGGAACGCCTGAGCCGCCCGCTCGCCCGGCGACAGGAACGTGTACGGCTTGCGCCCGCTCACCCGGTCGCCCAGGGCGGCGACGACCGCGTCCTGCTTGGCCCGTACGGCCTGGCCCAGCTCGGGGCTGATCCCGGCCCCGAGCAGGTAGAGCAGGTACGGCTCGGCCAGCGCTCCCCCGGCGCCGCCGCCCGGCCGGGTCAGCGCCCCGCCCAGGTGCCTGACCTGCATGGCGACCAGCGGCCCGACCGGCTCGGCCAGCATGATCTCCACGGCGCCGGCGTCCAGCCCGGTCAGCAGCTCGGTGCGGGCCACCGCGGGCGCCGGGTCGGTCGGCTCGGCGGTGATCGCGCCGAGATCGGCCGTGGCCATGGCGGACCGGGTGTCGCTCAGCACGCCGTCGATCTTGGCGAGCCGGCCCAGCAGGCTCTCGGCCTCGGCCGCCTCGCCCAGGTAGGCCAGGTCCACGGTCACCATCGGAGGCGCCTTGGGGAACTGGACCCGGTTCACCCACAACGACAGCTCGGGCGGCGCGTCGGCGGTCAGTTCGCGGAAGGCCGCGAACACCTCGGCCTCCTGCCGGCCGGGCCACATGAGGCGGCCGCCGTACAGGGCGCGCTCGGCGTACAGGTCGAACTCGACGGCGGTGACCAGCGCGAAGTCGCCGCCGCCGCCGCGCAGCGCCCAGAACAGGTCGGGGTCGCTCTCCCCCGTCACCCGCGCGGGCCGCCCCTCGGCGTCCACGACGTCGAAGGCGCGCACGCTGTCGGCCGCCCAGCCGTACCTGCGGCCGAACCAGCTCAGGCCGCCGCCGAGGGTGTAGCCGGTGACGGTGACGGCGGGGTTGCTGCCGGCCAGCCCGGTCAGGCCGTGCCTGCCCGCCTCGGCCTGCACCGCGCCCCAGGTCACGCCTGCCCCCGCGCGGGCGCGCCGCTCGGCCGGGTCGATCTCCAGCTCGTCCAGCCGGTTGGTGCGCAGCAGGATCACGCCGTCGGCGGTGCCGCTCGCGCCGTGGCCGCGCGGCTGGGCGGAGACGGTCAGCCCCTCCTCGCGGGCATGGCGGACCAGGGCGGCCACGTCGGCGGCGTCGGCCGCCTCGACCACGGCGGCCACCGGCTGGGCCACGGTGAGGTTCCACGCCCTGGCCGCCGCCTCGAAACCCTCGTCGCCGGGCAGCCACACGCGTCCCTCGACCGCGGTGCGCAGCTTGTCGTACGTCATCGTCCACTCCTTCATGAAGACTCACCTCCTTGACGACGCGAGCCCGGGAAAGGTGACCGACCGCCGGAAAGATCGCCCCGGGGACATGCCGACGGGCCCCGGCGCGCTCGTGCGCCGGGGCCCCTCACCATGTCCTGACGGGCTTAGGATGCCGCCATGGTCGCCCCCCGTCGTCGCCCAGCCGCCTGTATGACGACCCGGCGCGACGAAAGGTGACCGATGAACGCGCAAGCCGACCTGGCCGGCCACTTCGACCTGACCAGGAGCCACCTGCGGGCGGTGGCGCACCGCATGCTCGGCTCGGCCGACGAGGCCGACGACGCCGTCCAGGAGACCTGGCTGCGGGCCGCCCGCGCCGGCACGGACGGGGTCGCGAACGTGCCCGGCTGGCTGACCACGATCGTCGGCCGGGTCTGCCTCGACATGCTGCGCGCCCGCGGACGCAGGGACGAGCAGCTCGTCGAGGGCGAGCGGTTCGACCAGGTGAGCGTCCATGACGGCGATCCGGCCGACGCGGCGGTGCTGGCCGACTCGGTCGGGCTGGCCCTGCTGGTGGTTCTCGACACGCTGAGCCCGGCCGAGCGGGTCGCGTTCGTGCTGCACGACCTGTTCGCGATGCCGTTCGGGGAGATCGCGCAGATCGTGGCGCGCTCCCCCGCCACGGCCAAGAAGCTGGCCAGCCGGGCGCGGCAGCGGGTGCACGGCACGCCCGTCCTGCCCGCCGCCGACCACGCCAGGCAGCGCAGGCTCGTGGCCGCCTTCCTCGCCGCGGCCCGCGCCGGCGACCTGGACGCCCTGCTCGCGGTCCTCGACCCCGACGTGCTGCACCGGTCGGACGTGCCGGGGTCGGGCGGCGAGCGGCGCGGCGCCCGTCCGGTGGCCCAGGGCACGCTCACCGACTCCGGCCGCGCGCGCTTCGCCGACCTCCTGCTCGTCGACGGCAGGCCGGGCATCGGCGTGCTGCGCGGCGGCCGGCTGTTCCTGGTGCTGCGCGTCACGACGGACGGCGAGCGCATCACGGAGATCGACATCGTCTCCGACCCGGCCCGCCTGGCCGCCCTCGACCTCGCCCTCGACCCCGAGTCCAGCCCCGCCCCGGACGACGGCGTGGCCGCGCCCTGACCGGTCAGGCCAGCCGCGGCACGAGCCGCAGCGCGTTGCCCGCGTACACCTGCTCCAGGACGTCGTCGGGCAGGTCGAGCCCGGAGATCGTCCACCGGCCCATCAGCGGCGGGTCGTCGAGGGAGTGCGCGAACGCCTCGTCGTCGGTCTCCATGAACCGGAAGTGGATCCGGTAGACGTCCGGGTGCGGCGGGATCTCGTCGGTGCCGAACAGCACCCGGCCGGGGTGGCGGAGCATGAGCGCCCGCGTGGCGCGCGGCTGGCGTCCCAGCTCGGCGACGCGCGCCGCGATGTCGATGTGGAAGTTCGGGTACGCGTCCAGCATCCGGCCGGCGAACCCCAGGTTCTCCGGCCAGCACCCGGCGTGCACCCCGATCACGGTCGTGGCCGGATGCCGGGCCACCATCGACTCCATGGCCTCCATGAGCCGCTCGAACGGCGGGAACCCCGGCCCGGAGAAGTTCCAGTCGGGCCGGGCGGCCAGCAGTTCGAGGCGTTCGTTGCGCTCGTCCACGGGCTGGAAGAAGGCGACCGGGTCGGCGGTGTGCAGGGCGATGGGCACGCCCGCCTCCCCCACGGCGGCCCACAGCGGGTCCAGGCGGGGGTCGTCGAGCATGACCAGCTCGCCCCGGTGGTCGCGTACCCGCAGCCCGACGTCCTTCCACACCTTCAGCCCGGCCGCGCCCTCGGCGACCGAGCGGCGCAGCTGGGCGGCCAGCCGCTCGCCGAAGCCGGGCGTCGCGGTCTCGGACCAGTCGACGTGGCAGAACGTGGCGAACCGGCCCGGATGGGCGGCGTCGTAGCGTTCGAGGTTCTCGGCCAGCTCCCGGCCCCAGCGGCCGTCGAGGTTGACCATGCCGCGCAGGTTGAGCTCGTCCATCATGCCGATCAGGGCGGGGACGTCCTCGACCATCCAGCCGCCGTCCTCGGACAGCCAGCGGCCGAGGTGGATGTGGCCGTCCACGACGGGCAGCCGGGCCCGGTCGACCTCGTGCACGGCCACCCGGAGCTGCGACACCGGACGGTAGCGGGACAGCGGCAGGCCGGCGTCGGACGACGGGGTCACTTCCTGATGCCTTCGGGCAGCAGGTCGCCGTGGGCCTCGATGAGGGCGTCCACCAGCTCGCGGACCTTGCGGACCGGCAGGGTGGCGGCGGTGTTGGGGTCGAGCAGCGCGGCCTGGTAGACGTGGTCGCGCCGCCCTTCCAGGGCCGCCTTGACGGTCAGCTCGCCGACGCTGAGGAAGGCCCGGTTGAGTGCGGCGACCTGGGCGGGCAGCTCGCCGACGGGCAGCGGCCGCACGCCGGACCGGTCGACGTGGCAGGGCACCTCGACCGTGGCCTCCGGCGGCAGGTTGGAGATCAGGCCGCCGTTGCGCACGTTGCCGTGGATCAGCCTGCGGGTGCCGGTCTCCATCGAGTGGATGGCCAGCGAGGCCAGCTCGTCGCCGCGTTCGATCGGCACGCCCCGGCCGGCCTCCAGCGAGCTCTTGTACTGCTCGTACTCCTCGTAGCCCTCGGCCAGCCACTCCAGGTAGACGTTGATCGGGATGCGGTACCGCTCGACCTCCTCGGCGTGCGGCAGGAACCACGGCAGGTACTCCGAGCCGTGCTCGGAGGACTCGGTCGGGAAGTAGCCGAAGTTGCGGTAGACCTCCACGCGCACCCGCCGCCGCAGCTCGGGGTCCCGGTCGATCAGCTCGTCGAGCCGCCGGTAGAGGTTCTCGCCGTCGCGCTCGAAGCGCAGCACGAACGCCTGGTGGTTGACGCCCGCGGTGAGGAAGGAGATCTCCTCCTCCGGCACGCCGACCATGGCGGCCAGCGTGCTCTGCGTGTCGCGGGCGGCGTGGCAGACGCCCACGACGTTCTTGAACGGGGTGCCGGCGTAGACCGACCAGGGGATCATCGACATCGGGTTGGTGTAGCTGAACAGCACCGAGTCGGGGGCGAGCTCGGCCAGGTCGTCGCCGATGCCGACCATGACGGGGATCGTGCGCAGGGCGCGGAAGATGCCGCCGATGCCCAGGGTGTCGCCGATCGTCTGGCGCACGCCGTACGCGGCGGGGATCTCCAGGTCGCGCCTGACCGCCTCCAGGCCGCCCACCGCGATCTCGTTGATCACGTAGTCGGCGCCCTCGACGGCGGGGCGGCGGTCGGCGTACGCCTCGATCCGGGCGCCGATGCCCAGCTCGGCGACCATCCAGCGGGCCATCGCCGCGGCGGTGTCGAGCCGGGCCTGGTCGATGTCGTGGAGCACGATCGTGGACTCCGACAATTCCGGAAATGTCAGGATGTCGGAGAGAAGGTTCTTGGCGAACGTGATGCTGCCGGCGCCCACCAGGACGATGCGGGCCATGGGTTACCTCGATTCCGGGGTCAGCAGGGCTTTGACGGGGGTGGCCTGGCCGTTCATCAGCCGGGTGAAGACCTCGGCGCCCTCTTCCAGGGGGAAGGTCCGGACCCAGCTCAGGTCCCAGCGGCCGACCAGGCCGACGGCAGCGGCGAAGTCGGCCGCGTCGTAGGCGAACGAGCCCAGCACGCGCTTCTCGCCGCGCACCAGGTCGGCGGCGTCGTACCCGGCGACGTGGTCGGCCAGGCCGAGCCAGACGGCCACGCCGCCGGGGCGCAGCCGGGACAGGGACTGCTCGTGGGTGGCGGCGGCGCCGACCGCGTCGAAGATCACGTCGTACTCGCCGGTCAGCTCGGCGCCCGCCGCCACGCCGCCGAGCGCCGCGGCGACGGCCAGCCGCTCGGGCGAGCGGTCGGCCACGTCCACGCCGGCCGCGCCACCGGACAGGGCGGTGAGCAGGCAGGTCAGGCCGATGGCCCCGGCGCCGAGCACGCCCACGCGCGCCCCGGCCGGCCGCCCGGCCAGCCCCCAGGCGTGCACGGCGTTCGCGGCCGGCTCCACCACGCCGGCGGCGGTCCAGCCGAGCCCGTCGGGCAGCGGCACCACAGCCCCGGCCGGCACCGCGACGCGCTCGGCGAAGGCGCCCGGCCGGTGCACGCCGATGATCTGCCGCTTCCTGCACACGTTGGGCCGGCCGATCAGGCACACGTCGCACGCGCCGCACGACAGGATCGGGTTGACCGTGACCGGCCGCCCGTCGTCGGTGCGCCCGGCGAACTCGTGCCCCATGACCAGCGGCGGCACCCGGAACCCGGGGGTCCGCACGCCGTGCAGCTCACTGCCGCAGATGCCGGAGGCGACCACGTGCACCAGCACCTCGTCCGGCCCGGCCACGGGCTCGGGCACGTCCCGCTGCTCCACGACGCCGGGGGCGGTGAAGACGAGAGCCCTCACGAGGGCCGGCCGGCGGTCGAATGCGCGCGTTCCATGGAGATCCCGTCCTGTTCGTGTTCCGCCATAAGGAATGCTATTCCGAACTGGCGCTAGGAGACCATTGCGGCGAAGATCATGTCAAGAGGCCGAGGGGAAGTGGGGCGGCGTCGCCGCACCCGGTAAGCCAGGAGCGGCCGGGTCGAGGACGTCATCCTCGACCCGGCCGCCCTGTTCCGAATCACGGAAAGCCGGTTTGACAGGCAGAATCAGCGCAGCAGTACGGGCACCGCCAGCGGCCCCTCGGTGATGATCGACGCCGTGTAGGCGATCTCCTCGGGACGGACCGCCAGCCGCAGCCCCGGGAACCTGCCGAACAGCGACGACAGCGCGATCCTGGCCTCCAGCCGGGCCAGCGGCGCCCCCAGGCAGAAGTGCGGGCCCCGGCCGAAGCCGAGATGCCCCTCCTTGGCCTTGCCCAGGTCGAAGCGGCCGGCGTCCGGGCCGTAGCGGGCCGGGTCGGTGCCCGCGCCGGTGAGCCCGACGACGATGGGCCGACCCGCCGGGATGGTGGTGCCGGCGACCGTGACGTCCTTGAGCGCGTAGCGGAAGACCAGGCCGACGACCGAGTTGCGGCTGCGCAGCGCCTCCTCCACCACCTGCTCCCACGCGTCCTCGGTACGGGCGCGGTCGAGCTGGGCGGGGTCGGCGCACAGGGCCACGACCGCCTTGGCGATCAGGTGCACGGTCGTCTCGTGGCCGGCGACGAGCACGACCCACAGGATCCACAGCAGCTCGTTGTCGGACAGGCGGCCGCCGTCGTCCTCGTTGGCGCGGATCAGGCCGGTGGTCAGGTCGTCGGCCGGCTCGCGGCGGCGGCGCGCGATGAAGGCCGCCAGGTAGCCGAGCAGCGACCCGGCCGCCGCGTTCACCTCGTCGGGGGCGGCGGCGTGCGACAACATCACCCCCGTCCACGCGCGGATCTGCGCCCGCTCCTCCTGCGGGACGCCGAACAGCTCGCAGATCACGGCGACCGGCAGGGGCTCGCTGAAGGCATGCACGAGATCGACCTCGCCGTCCCGCTCGGCCATGCGGTCGAGCAGCTCGTCGGTCATCTCCTGGACGCGCGGCGCGAGGGCGGCCACCCGGGCCGGGGTGAAGGCGCGGTTGATGAGGCTGCGCAGCCGCCGGTGGTCGGCGCCGTCCTTGGTCAGCAGGTGGTCGCCCTCGATGACCTGGCGCAGCGGCCAGTCGGCGGGGACGGTGCCGTCATGAAGGCCGGTGAAGTTCCTGGCGTCCTTGCTGTAGAGCGCCTCGTCGTTGGCCAGCACCTCGTCCGTCGCCTCGTAGGAGGTCACCAGCCAGCCGTTCACCTCCCCCGGCAGCAGGACGGGCAGGACCGGTCCGTGCTCGTCCCGCAGGCGGCGGATCGTGTCGGACGTCCGCTCGCCGGGAACCGGGAACGGAAGTGGCGCGGTGTCCAATGCAGCCTCCCATGTACGGATGTCTCCCTACTCTCCGTGGTAACGCCGATGGATCCAAGGGGTGAGGTTGTCACCGCCAGGCAGGCAACATCTGCCTCCTCCGCCACGTCGGAGCCCCAGGATCGGCGGTCTCACACGTTCGGCAGGCCCTCCCCCTCGGGTTCCAGCGCGTACGCGATCCCGGCGTCGACCTCGCCGTCGTACCCGGCGCGGAACGCCGACCCGTACGCGTCGTCGCCCAGGGCCTCGCGCGCCTGCCGCTCGCACTCCTGCCGGGCCGCCACCCAGGCCGGGACGCTGGCCTGCGCCTGACCATGGCTGCTCCAGATCCGCTGCGCCAGCCCCAGCAGCCGGGCCGCCCGCTCGGGCCGGCCCGCGGCCCCCGCGCCGAGCGCCAGCAGGTCGACGGTCAGCCCGATGCCGAAGTCGTCGTGCAGCCTCCGCTTGGTGCGCAACGCCGCCTGCCCGTAGGCGACGGCCGCCGCCACCCGCCCCCGGGCCAGCTCGGCCTGGCCGCGCAGCAGGTCGCCGTGGGAGCGCATGGCCTGCTCGCCCTGCTGGTCGCACAGGGCGCGCAGATCCTCCAGCACCGAGATCGCCTCCTCGATCCGGCCGGCGACGGTGTGCGCGACCGCCCGGCACATCAGCGCCAGCAGCCCGGCGATCGTCAGGTCGTCGCCGCTCCAGCGCATCGCGTACGCCGGCTCCGACTCCGCCATGGCCTGCTCCAGGTCGCCGCGGATCACGCCGGCCGACGAGCGCAGCGCCTTGACGCACAGCGCGGCGAAGGCGTCGTCGTCGGCCGCGGCGGCCTCGCACTCATCGGCCCGCGCCTCGACCGCGGCGGCGTCCCCCTGGGTGGCGGCGAGCAGGCCGTCGGCCCACAGGGCGCGGGCGCGGACCGGGCCGGGGGCCGGGTCGAGCGCCAGGGCCTGGCCCAGGTAGTGGCGGCCCTCCTTGGCGTAGCCGCAGCCGTACCAGAAGAAGGCCAGCGTGCCGGCCAGGTCGAGGGCGGCCGCGCCGTCCCGCTCGCCGAGCGCGGTCTCCAGCGCGGCGCGCAGGTTGTCGTGCTCGCCGACCATCCGGTCGTACCAGGCGGGCTGGCCGGCGCCGAGCCAGCCGGCCGCGCCGCGCACGGCCAGGTCCTGGTAGTGGGCCCGGTGCCGGCGGCGCAGCTCCTCCTCCTCGCCGAGGCCGCGCAGCCAGCCCGCGCCGTACTCGCGCAGCGTGTCCAGCATGCGGTAGCGCTCGCCCGAGCCGGTCGGCAGCCAGGTCAGGATCGACTCGTCGGCCAGGGCGTCGAGCAGCAGCCCGATGTCGGCCTCGGGCAGCCGCTCGTCGGCGCACACCCGGCGCGCCGCCTCGGCGTCGAAGTCGCCGGCGAACACCGACACCCGCGCCCACAGCAGCCGCTCGGCGGGCTCGCACAGCTCGTGGCTCCACCCGACGGCGGTGCGCAGCGCCTGGTGCCAGGGCGGGTCGGCCTCCTGGGTGAGCGCGAGGTCGTCCTCCAGGGTGGCGAAGCGGTCCTCCAGCCGGTCGGCCAGATGGCCCAGGGGCAGGTCGCGCAGCCGGGCCGCGGCCAGCTCGATCGCCAGCGGGATGCCTTCGAGCCTGCGGCACAGCCGGACGACGTCGTCGCGGTTGGTGTCGGTGATCTCGAAGGTCGGCATCGTCGCCGCGGCGCGCTCGACGAGCAGGGTCACGGCGTCGTGGCCGAGCGGCGCGGTGGCGCCCGCGGCCGGCACCGGCAGCGGGTCGACCACGATCACCAGCTCGGGGTCCACCTCCAGCGGACGGCGGCTGGTGGCCAGGACGTGCAGCCCGGGCACCGCCGCGAGCAGCCCCTCGACGGTCGCCGCGCACGCCCCGACCAGGTGCTCGCAGGTGTCGAGCACGAGCAGCAGCTCGCGCCCGAACAGGTGCTCGGCCAGCACCTCGGACATGGGCCTGGTGGTCTGGTCGGTGAGCCGGAGCGCCTCGGCGATGGCGTGCGGCAGCAGGGTCCCGTCGTCCAGCGGCGACAGCTCCACCAGCCAGCAGCCGCCGGCGAAGTCGGGCCGCAGGTCGGCGGCGGCGCGCAGGGCCAGGCGGGTCTTGCCGACGCCGCCCACCCCGGTCAGGGTCACCAGCCGCGACCGCCGGCACGCCCTGCGCACCTGCTCCAGCTCCGCGCCGCGGCCGATCAGGCTCGTGAGTTCCGCTGGAAGGTTGCCCGCCTGCCACTTACCTGCCATCGTGATCGCCACCTATCGGATGAAGTTGTGACAGCAGCTTGCCGGAACCTGATGCACTGCGTGACTAAAAGTGAGAAAGTAGCTACTCACCCTGTTCGCCGCGTCCGGAAAGAAGAAGCCGATAACCGGAGACACACCATGCGTTCACAGCGAGGCTGGTTCCTGCTGTTCCTGCTGGTCGAAGGGGTTGTCGCGCTCTATGTCACCTTCGGGCGCGCCGGTTTCGACCCGCTGACGGGGCTGCTCGTCCTCGCCCCTGCCATGGGGCTGGCATCCGTGGCCTACCGGTTCCAGTGCGACCAGGAGCGCGAGTTGTCCCGGGTGCGGCAGATCGCCGAGCTGGCCCAGCAGGCGATCGTCCGGCCGCTGCCGCCCCGGCTCGGCGGCATGAGCCTGGCCGTCCACACCCGTTCTGCCACCGACCAGGCGCTGATCGGCGGCGACCTGCACGACGCGCTGGTCGCGCACTCGGGGGTGCGGCTGATCGTCGGCGACGTCAAGGGCAAGGGCATGGAGGCCGTCCGCCTGAGCGCCGTCGTGCTGGCCTCCTTCCGGCGGCACGCGCCCGACGCGCCCGACCTGGTGACGCTGGCCACGGCGCTCGACGCCGACCTCGTCCCGCACCTGGGCGAGGAGGACTTCGTGACCGTCCTGCTGGCCGAGTTCGTGCCCGGCGAGGTGCGGCTGGTCAACTGCGGCCATCCTGCTCCCCTGCGCATCGGCCACCGTCTGGAGGCGCTGGAGCCGCCCGAGCCCTCGCCGCCGCTCGGCCTGGGCCCCGAGCCGCGGATGCGGCGCGCCGGGCTCGGCCTGTCCCAGCGGCTGCTGCTCTACACCGACGGCCTGAGCGAGGCCAGGGACGCCGACGGCGTGGAGTTCCCGCTCGACCGGCACGTCCGGCACGCCCTGGCCGCGCCCGGCCTCGACCACGCGCTGCCCAACCTGCTCGACCTGCTGGACGAGCACGCCGGCGACCTGCGCGACGACCTGACGCTGGTGCTGGTGCAGCCGGTGCCCGCGCCGGACCCGGCCGAGCGCGCGGCCGGTCCCGCGCCGGACGGCCCGGCCGCCGCCACCCTTCCGGCCGACTCCCGCAAGGACGGCTTCTGAGGGAGGACCGCGGCGGGGCCGCCGGGATCGGACCCCCTAAGGTGGGGACGTTCGTTGGCGGCGTCCCCGAGAGGAAGTTCCGGTGAGTGGTACCGGTGAGCTTGCCATACCCGAGTCGGTCGAGAGCGCGGGCCGTACCGGGCCGCCTTCGAGCCGGCCGGCGCGATGGTTGCTGCGGCACCAGGTCCAGCCCGTCGGCCCGGAGTCGGCCGAGGGTCACGGCGAGCCGCAGCCCTGGTGGAAGGTCATGTGCCTGACCGGCGTCGACTACTTCTCCACCCTGGCCTACCTGCCCGGCATCGCCGCGCTCGCGGCCGGCGCGCTGTCGCCGCTGGCCACGCTGCTCATCGTGGCGCTGACGCTGCTGGGCATGCTGCCGATGTACCGGCGGGTGGCCAAGGAGAGCCCGCACGGGCAGGGGTCGGTCGCCATGCTCGAACGCCTGCTGCCGTTCTGGCGGGGCAAGCTGTTCGTGCTGGTCCTGCTGGGCTTCGTGGCCACGTCGTGGATCATCACGATCACGCTGTCGGCCGCCGACGCCTCGGTGCACATCCTGGAGAACCCGTACTTCCCGAGCTTCCTGCACGGGCACGCGGTGATCATCACCGTGGTGCTGCTGGTGGTGCTCGGCGGGGTGTTCCTGATGGGCTTCACCGAGGCGGTCGGCGTCGCGATCCCGCTGGTGGCGCTGTTCCTGCTGCTCAACGCGGTCGTCGTGGCCGTCGGGTTCGCCGACGTGGCGGCCGAGCCGGAGACCCTGTCGCGCTGGACGGACGCGCTGCTCAACGGGCGCGGCGGCTTCACCGGGCTGGTCGGCCCGGCGGTGCTGGCCTTCCCGCTGCTGGTGCTGGGCCTGTCCGGGTTCGAGACGGGCGTCAGCATGATGCCGCTCGTGGCCGCCCAGGGCGACGACCCCGAGCAGCGGCTGCGCTCGCGCATCGGCAACACCCGCAAGCTGCTGACCGTGGCCGCGCTCATCATGAGCGTCTACCTGATCGCCACCAGCTTCGTCACGACCGTGCTCATCCCGGCCGAGCAGTTCGCGCCGGGCGGGCAGGCCAACGGCCGGGCGCTGGCGTACCTGGCGCACGAACGGCTCGGCGAGGGCTTCGGCACGGTCTACGACGTCAGCACCATCCTCATCCTCTGGTTCGCCGGCGCCTCGGCCATGGCGGGCCTGATCAACATCGTGCCGCGCTACCTGCCCTCGTACGGCATGGCGCCCGAGTGGGGCAAGGCCGTCCGGCCCGTCGTGCTGGTCTACACGGCCATCTGCGTCCTGCTCACGCTGGCCTTCAACGCCGACGTCGACGCCCAGGCCGGCGCGTACGCCACCGGCATCCTGGCCATGATGGTCTCCGGCGCGGTGGCGGTGACCATCTCGGCCGTCCGCCATCGCCAGACCCCGGCCGTCGTGGGCTTCGCCGTGCTGACCCTGGTGCTGGTCTACGCGCTGGTGGAGAACATCAGGGAGAAGCCCGACGGCATCACCATCTCGGCGTTCTTCATCCTCGGCATCGTCGCGATCTCGCTGATCTCGCGGGTGTCGCGCACGACCGAGCTGCGGGCCGACCGGATCGAGTTCGACGAAGCGGCCCGCCGGTTCGTCACCGACTCGCTGAACCACGACGGCGCGCTCAACATCATCGCCAACCGGCGCGGTCCCGGCGACGCGGCCGAATACCTGGCCAAGGAGAGCGAGCAGCGGTCCATGAACCCGGTGCCGGGCCGGGCCGACGTGCTGTTCCTGGAGATCGACGTCATCGACCCGTCCAGCTTCAGCGACGTGCTGCGGGTGCGCGGCGTCGAGGTCGACGGCCACCGCGTGCTGCGCGCGGAGAGCCCGGCCGCGCCCAACGCGATCGCGGCCGTGCTGCTGGCGCTGCGCGACGGCACCGGGGTGCGGCCCCACTGCTACTTCGAGTGGGCCGAGGGCTCGCCGATGGTGCACCTGCTGCGTTACCTCATCCTGGGCCGCGGCGACACCGCGCCGGTCGTCCGCGAGATCATCCGCAAGGTCGAGCCCGAGCCGCAGCGGCGGCCCGGCATCCACGTCGGCGGCTGACCCGTCCAGAGGCGCTCAGGGGCCGGTCCAGGGCCGTGTCAGGGGCCGGTTCGACGGCGCGTCAGGGCCAGCGGGTGCGCAGCCAGGCGAGGGTGGCGCGGCGGGAGCGTTCGCGACGGTCGCGCAGCGCCGGCGGCGCGGGCGCGGTGGCCGAGCGCGTCCAGTAGCCGAGGAGGGCGACCAGGAGGGCGTCCACCTGGTCGGCGGGCGCCCGGCGGCCGAGCGGGTGCGTGGTGAGCAGGCGCTCGGGGTCGCGCGGCCCGAGGTCCGACTGCAGCAGCAGGCAGACCAGGTCGGCCCAGGCCGGGCCGGTGCAGGCGCGTCCCCAGTCCACCAGGCGGGCGGTCCCGTCGCGGTCGATGAGGATGTTGTCGAAGCGCGGGTCGAAGTGCAGCAGCGTGCCGCCGGTGACCAGGGCGGTCCAGCGGCGTTCGACCGCGGCCAGGCGGGGCAGGCGGGCGCGTTCCCAGGCTCCGGCGCGGGCGGGGTCGAGGGTGTTCCACAGCTCGCAGCGTCCCGACATGCGCCCGGCCAGCGTGGGCAGGCCCTCCAGCGGGGACGGGGTCAGCTCGCGGGCGCACGCGGTGAGCAGGGCGAGCGCGGCGGCCAGCTCGTCGTCGTGCCAGGGCTCGTGCGGGATCCGGCCGGGCGCGACCTCCGAGCAGAGCAGGACCCACCCCGCCGCCTCGCAGGAGAACAGGAACCGGGGGGCGGGCACGCCCGGCGGCAGGGCCGCGCCCACCACGGCCTCCGCCCGGTAGTCGGCCGCGTGCGGCGAACCGGCGGGCACGGCCTTGACGAACACCCGCCCGCCGCCGGCGAGCGTGAGCACGCCGCGCACGCCGCCGGTGAAACCGCCGTGCCGCTCCGCGAAGCCGGCCGCCGCCCGCCCGAGCCGCCGCTCGACCTCCCGGACGAGCGCACCGGGCAGGTCATCCCACCCGGGCGACCCGCTCCAGGGGCCGGGCGGGTCGTGCCGTTCGGGCGGAGTCGCCCGGTTGCCGGGTGGGTCGTGCTGTTCAGGTGGTGTCGTCCGATTGCCGGGTGGGTCGTGCTGTTCAGGTGGGGTCATCCGGTTGCCGGGCCTCCTGGAGGTCGGGCTGGGCGGCGTCGCGGTCGAGGCCCAGCAGGGCGAGGCGGAAGCGGGCGCAGCGCGCTTCGAGCTCGCGCTCGTCTTCGAGGATCCACTGTTCGATCATGGTCATCCAGTGAACACACCGGCCGCCGGGGGACGGCCGACTTGGCGCAGTCTTTTCACTGGAGCAACTCGACCGTGCCGCGCTCGCCGTCCACGCGGACGCGGTCGCCGTCGCGCAGCCGCATGGTGGCGTTGCCGGTGCCGACCACGGCCGGGATGCCCAGCTCGCGGGCCACGATCGAGGCGTGCGACAGCGGCGCGCCCATGTCGGTGACGACGGCGGCCGCGCGCGGGAACATGGGGGTCCAGCCGACGTTCGTCAGGGTCGTCACCAGGATCTCGCCGGGCGCCAGCCGGTCGCCGTCCTCCGGGCCGGCGATGACCCTGGCCACGCCCTCGACCACGCCCGGCGCGCCGGGGAACCCGGTCACGGTGTCGCTGACCGGGACGTCGAAGCCGCGGGCGTCGAAGACGTCGGCCCGGCGGCCCGGGTCGGCGGCCCACCGGACGGGGTCGAACCGGCCGACGATCACCGTCGGGTACGGCGGCAGCGCGGCGTACCGGTCGTGGGTCGCCCGCCGGACCGGGACCCGGGCCAGCGCCGAGGCGTCGCCGCGCAGCACGTCGAGGATCTCCTCCAGGTAGAGGTGGAACAGGTCGTCGCCGTGCCCGGTCAGCTCCCCGGCGCGCACCACGAACGCCCGCAGCACCCAGAAGGCCCGGATGTTCTCCGAGCGGGCGCTCTCCCGGTCGCGGACGACCGCGTTCCACCGCCGTACCCGGGCGCTCATCCGGGCCTCCTTGCCGGGGTACCGGGCGGCGAACCGGGCCCACGCCTCCTGCCTGGCCTTCTCCTGCCGGGCCAGCAGCGCCTCGGTGCCGGCCCGCAGGTCGCGCAGGCCGGCGAGCTGGGCGTCGATCCAGGCCGGGTCCTCGCCGGGCCGGGGCCTTGAGACCTCGAACTCGTGCGGGCCGCGGTGCCCGTAGGCCAGCGCGAACTCCTCCCTGCTGATCTCGCCCCTGGCCAGCCGGCCCAGGCCCAGGACCGGCCCGAGGCTGGCCAGCTCGCCGTCGGCGTTGACGCCGGTGAGCATGGCCTCGGCGTCCGCCTCGCCCATCAGCCTGCGCAGCCGGTCGCGGGTCCAGACCAGCGTGGCGCCGCCCTGGCGGCCGGCGGCCTCCAGCATGCGGCTGGAGGTGACCAGGTGGGGCTCGATGGCGGACGTCCACAGGTCGGCCAGCTCGGGGCCGGAGGACGTGGCGGCGACGCGTTCGCGCAGTTCCTCGCAGCGCTGCCGGGAGGTGGCGAGGAAGGCCGGCAGCTCCTTGATGTTCCGGCGCACCCGCCGCTGGAGGGTGACGGCCATCGGCAGGACGCGCCGGACGATCTCCCAGCGGGACAGCCGCACCAGCGGCACCTCCAGGCCGGCCGGCAGCCTGCCGAAGACCTGCTCGACCGCGCCCAGCCTGCTCCGCATGCCCAGGGCCGCGGCGATGGAGTGGACGACGCTGAGGTTCATGTAGAAGCGGCCGCCGATGTTGCCCACCAGGTCGAACCCGGGCAGCGCCGAGGCCGACATGGCCTCGTGGATGAAGATCCGGACGAACGACCAGGTCGCCGGCGTCATCACGTCGGGGATGGCCTCGCCCAGGTTGCCCGCGGTCCACAGGTAGTCGCCCTTGAGGCTGTCGTTCCACTCCTCGACCTGCGGTTTCAGGCCGGTGATCGGGCGGGCCTGGAGGATCGCGAACGTGCCGTCGCGCCTGGCCCACTCGACGTCCATGGGCATGCCGTACAGGGCCTGGACGCGTTCGCCGAGCGCGGCCAGCTCCACCGCCTGCGCCGCGTCGAGCACGGGAGCGCGGCGCAGCTCCTCGGGCACGGGCTCCTCGCGGGTGCCGCTCGCGGTGCGCACGGTCATGACGGTCTTGTCGGCGACCCGCGAGCCGGTGACCCGGCCGCCGGACAGGGTGATCGTGTCCGGCGTGACCTGCCCGCCGACGACGGCCTCGCCGAGCCCCCAGGACGCGTTGACCACGATCTCGTCGCGCGCGCCGGTGACCGGGTCGGCGGTGAACATGATCCCGGCCGCGTCGGCGTCCACCAGCTCCTGGACGACCACCGCCAGGGCCACGTCGTCGTGCGGGACGCCGTTGCGCTCGCGGTAGGCGACGGCGCGCGGGTTCCACAGCGAGGCCCAGCAGCGGCGGACCGCCTCCAGCAGGCCGTCGGCCCTGACGTTGAGAAAGGTGTCCTGCTGCCCGGCGAACGACAGCTCGGGCAGGTCCTCGGCGGTGGCCGAGGAGCGCACGGCCACCGCGACGTCGTCGCCGAGCGCGGCGTGCGCGGCCCGGATCGCCTCGGCCAGGGCGGCCGGGATCTCGTGCGCGGCGAACAGCGCGCCGGGGTCGCCGCTGGAGGCGATCTCGTCGCCGAACGCCGCCACGAACGACCGGTACGCCCGGGTCGTGACGACGAACCCGCCGGGCACCGGCAGCCCCGCCCTGACCAGCCGGGCCAGCGAGGCGCCCTTGCCGCCCGCGGTGCCGAGGTCGGCGGCGGCTTCGTCGTCGAGGGGGATGACTGCTTTCATTGCACGCGCTCCTTGGCCGGGCTCATGGATGTCGCCAGTTTGCGCCGGGCGACGTCGGCGAGGGCGTCGAGGAGGTCGAGCGTGGCCCGCGCGACGGCGGCGGCGTCGCCGGGCGGCAGCGCGCGTCCGGTGCCCACCGCGCGTTCGACGGTCTCGGCCAGCAGCTCGGCGACGCGGTCGTCGGGCAGCCGCTCGGACTCCGGGCGCGCGCCGGGCAGGAACATGAAGCCGTAGAAGATCGAGCCGATCACCGTGACGTGCTCGGCCGGCTCCGCGCGCACGGCGCCCAGCCGGACCAGCTCGCGCAGGTAGGCGTCGAAGGGGCCGCCGAGTTCGAGGCCGCCGGCCGCCGGGCCCTGCCGCTTGAGCCGGGTGAGCTTGCCGAGCACCTCGGAGTCGTCGAGCAGCACCGCGTGCAGCAGCGGCCGGTGCAGCAGCGCCGAGGCCAGGCTCCCGAACAGCTCGCCGAGGGTGGCGGGCGCACTGTCGCGCACCCGGTCCATCATGAGCACCCGCTCGCGCCGCAGCAGCGCGGCGAACAGCTCCTCACGCGTCTTCCAGTGCAGGTAGATCGTGCCCTTGGCGACCCCGGCGCGCCTGGCGACGTCGTCGACGGTGGTCTTGTCGTAGCCCCAGCGCAGGATCAGCTCGGCGGCGGCGTCGAGGATCCGGTGGGCGCGCTCGGCCTGCCGCGCGGGGTCCTGCGGCGGCCTGCCCGCTCTGGCCATACGTCGTCCTCCAATTGTTTGACCGGATGAGCTTAATCGGTCAGGTAATTGATGGCAAGGCCGGATCTCCCGTACGCCGCCGGGAAGGCGTCGCCGGGCCGTAGCGTAGGGGGCATGGGCAAGGCGTTCTGGATCGACCAGGAGTTCGACAGGGACCGTGACGGGCGCTACGCCGTGCACGTGCGCAAGAACCTCGACGAGTTCGAGTGGGGCGACATCGCGCCGGTCAGGTTCGCCTGCGCGGCCTGGCGGCTGGCCACCCCGCCCGCCCTCACCCCCGGCTACGTGCGCTGGGACCGCCGCGTCCTGGAGGCCACCTGCCACCGCAACACCTGGGACGGCACCCTGTTCGCGCGCGTCCGGATCGTCTCGCCGCCGCCCGCCGAGCTGACCAGGTCGCGCGCCTGGTGGCGCGACCGCGGCTGGCTGGGCTGGCAGGAGACCTTCGGCCAGTACGTCGAGCCGAGCCAGCAGGACCTCGCCCGCATCCCGTTCCTGCGCGCCACGCTGCTCGTCGAGGCGCCCGTGCCGCTCGGCGACCTCCCGCCGGAGCCCGAGGGGCCGCACGACGAGGTCGAGCAGCGCGCCCACCGGGCCGTGCTCGTGCTGGTCCGCGAGCTCAACGCGCTGGTCGCCCCGGTGCTCGACCAGCTCGGGTAGCCCGCCGGCCAGCATGCCCGCTGCCCCCGTGGGTAGCGGGAGGCTCATGAGATTTCCGTTCGTCGTGGCGGCGCTCCTCCTGGCGGCCGTCGGCTGCGCCGTGGACACGACGTCCCCCGCCCGCGCGGCCGAGCGTTTCCACGCGGCCCTGGAGGCTCACCACGAGGACGCCGCGTGCGGGCTGCTGGCCCGGACCACCGCCGAGAAGCTGCCCGACCCCGGCCAGACCTGCGCCCAGGCGCTGGGCGACCTCAAGCTGGGGCCCGGCGGCGCGGTCACCGAGGTGAGCGTGTGGGGCAAGGAGGCCCAGGTGCGGCTGGCCGGCGACACCCTGTTCCTGCACCGCTTCGACGACGGCTGGCGGGTCAAGGCCGCGGGCTGCCGGCCCGTGCACGACCTGCCCTACGCATGCGAGGTGGAGGACTGATGCGGGTGATGTTCACGCTGACCCTGCTCATCATCGCGGCGGGGCTGGCCTGGTTCCTGGCCATAGGGTGGGCGCGGTTGTGAAGTGGTTGAAGGAGAACTCCCTCTCGCTGGCCTTCCTGGTCATGTTCCTGCTGGCGCTCGGCGGGCAGGCGGTGGCGGGCATGCTGCAGTTCAACGACGTGCAGCTGGTTCAGGGCGGCGACCCGGTGTCGTTCGCCGAGTACGTCACCTCCTCCGACTTCGCCGTGGACGTGGCCGAGAACTGGCAGTCGGAGTACCTGCAGTTCTTCCTGTACATCATGCTGACCGTCTGGCTCGTCCAGAAGGGCTCCCCCGAGTCCAAGAAGGTGGAGGACGCCGGGGCCGAGTCGGACGAGGAGCAGCAGGTCGGCGCGCACGCCACCAGCTACTCCCCCGCCTGGGCCAAGGCCCGCGGCGCCCGGCTGTGGCTGTTCAGCAACTCGCTCGGGCTGGTGATGGGGGCCATCTTCGTGCTGTCGTGGCTGGCCCAGTCGGTGGCGGGCCAGGCGGCCTACAACTCCGGACGGCTCGGCGACCTGCGCGACCCCGTCTCGTGGGGCCAGTACGCGACCTCCGCCGAGTTCTGGAACCGCAGCCTGCAGAACTGGCAGTCGGAGCTGCTGGCCGTGTTGTCGATGGTGGTGCTGTCGGTCTACCTGCGTCAGCGCGGCTCGCCCGAGTCGAAGCCGGTCGGCGCCCCGCACGCGGCCACGGACGTCGAGGGCTGACCGGTCAGCACGGCCACGACGCGGGTGCCCGGCGCGAACGCCCCCCGCCGGGCCAGGTCGAGGACGCCGTAGAGCATCTTGGCCACGTAGACGCCCTCGACCCGGTGCTTGGCGGCGAACCGGTCGAGGGCGGGGGTCGTACGGGCGTAGCCGCCGAAGTGGTGGTCGAGGTCGAGCGACCAGTTCGTCCAGGTGCGGCCGTAGGCCTCGCGCTGGAGCCGGGCCACCTCGCCGGCCAGGAAGCCGGCCCCCTTGAGCACCGCGAAGCCCAGCGCCCGCCGGCCCTCGGGCAGCCCGGCCGAGATGCCGGCCAGCGTGCCGCCGGTGCCGACCGGGCAGCAGACGACGTCGTAGTCGACGTCGATCTCGGGCGGCAGTTCGGCGCAGCCGCGCACGGCCGCGGCGTTGCTGCCGCCCTCGGGCAGGATGGTGACGTCGCCCCACCGCTCCCGCAGCCGGGCCTGCACCTCGGGCGTGTGCTTGAGCCGGTAGGCGGCGCGGTCGAGGTAGGTGAGGGTCATCCCGCAGGAGGCGGCGAAGGCGAGCGTGGGGTTGAGCGGCAGGTGCTCCTCGCCCCTGATCACCCCGATCGTCTCGATCCCGTGCAGCCTTCCCGCCTGGGCCACGGCCCTGATGTGATGGGAGTACGCCCCGCCGAAGGTGAGCAGCCGCCGATGGCCCAGGTTGTACTTGAGCTTGCGCCGCTTGTTGTCGTCGTGCATCAGGAACACCCGGACCTGGCCGAGCGCTGGATCCAGGAGCTCCTCCATGGCGCTAGTCTACGGTCGGGCCTTTGTTGAGGAGTGTTGGATTATGCGCGTTGCTGAAGCTTTTCGTGCCGCCTTCGGTGCCGATCCCCGGACGGTCTGGCGCGCGCCCGGCCGGGTCAACCTGATCGGCGAGCACACCGACTACAACGACGGTTTCGTCCTGCCCTTCGCGGTGCCGTGGGGGGTGAGCGCCGCCGTCACCCCGCGCGCCGACCAGACCGTCCGGCTGCTGTCCCTCCAGTCCTCCGGCGGCCCGATCGAGCTTTCGGCCAGGGAGGAGGCGACCGGCTGGGCCCGCTACGCCGTGGGCGTCCTGGCCATGCTCGGCGACCGGGTCGCCGGCGCGGACATCGCGATCGACGGCGACGTGCCCCAGGGCGCGGGGCTCAGCTCCAGCGCCGCGCTGGAGGTGGCCGTCGCCTCCGCGCTGAACGACGTCCACGGGCTTGGCCTGACGCCGATGGAGATCGCGCTGCTCAGCCAGCGGGCCGAGAACGACTTCGTCGGCATGCCGTGCGGGATCATGGACCAGGCCGCCTCGGCGCTGTGCGAGGAGGGCCACGCGCTGTTCCTCGACTGCCGCTCGCTCGGCTCCAGGAAGATCCCCCTCGACCTGGCCGCCGAGGGCCTGAGCATCCTCATCATCGACACCCAGGTCCACCACGAGCACGCCGGCGGCGAGTACGCCAAGCGCCGCGCCGAGTGCGAGTCCGCCGCCCGCAAGCTGGGGGTGGAGTCACTGCGCGACGTCACCGACCTGGCCGCGGCCCTCGACCGGCTCCAGGGCGACGAGCGCAAGCGCGTCATGCACGTCGTCACCGAGAACCACCGCGTCGAGGCCCTGGTCGGCCTGCTGCGCGCGGGCAAGGTCACCGAGATCGGCGCCCTGCTCAACGCCTCCCACCTGTCGCTGCGCGACCAGTACGAGGTCTCCTCGCCGGAGCTCGACGTGGCCGTGGAGGCCGCCTTCCGCGGCGGGGCCCGCGGCGCCAGGATGACGGGCGGCGGCTTCGGCGGCTCGGCCATCGCCCTGGTCCCGGACGACCGCCTGGACGGCGTGCGCGAGTCGGTCTCGGCCGCCTACGCCGAGCGCGGCTTCCAGGCCCCGCGCTTCCTGGCCGCCACCGCCGCCGAGGGCGCCCACCGCCTGGCCTGAGCCGGTCAGGGCGTGCGGGCCGCTCCCGCCCGTGCCAGGTTGACCCCGCTGGCGATCACCCCGATGTGGCTGAACGCCTGCGGGTAGTTGCCCGCGAACGCGCCCGTGGCCGGGTCGATCTGCTCCGGGAGCAGGCCGAGCGGGCCGGCGCGGGCGCACAGGGAGGCGTACAGCTCCTCGGCGCGGGCCCGATGGCCCTGCAGGATGAGGTTGTCCACCAGCCAGAAGCTGCACAGCAGGAAGGCGCCCTCGTCGCCGGGCAGGCCGTCCGGCGACTGGTCGTGCAGGTAGCGGTAGAGCAGGCCGTCACCGGCGGACAGGCGTTCGGCGACGGCGGCGGTGGTCGCCGCCATCCGCGGGTCGTCGGCCGGCACGACCTTGCGCAGCGGCAGCGCGAGCAGGCTGGCGTCCAGGCCGCCGCCGCCGTCGAGGTGCTCGCTCAGGCACTGCGCCTCCTCGTCCCACGCCTGCTCCAGGATCAGCCGGCGCAGCTCCTCGGCGGTGGCGCGCCATCGGGCGATCGGACCGGCCAGGCCCAGCCGTTCGCCGATGGCCGCGGCCCGGTCGAGCGCCACCTGGCACATGCCCGCCGAGTAGGTGAAGACCCGGCCCTGGCTGCGTACCTCCCAGATGCCCTGGTCGGGCTGCCGCCAGCTGTGCGCGGCGGCCTCGGCCAGCACCGACAGCCCCGACCACAGCGCGGGCTGCAGGTCGCGGCCGGGCAGCAGCCACTGGTCGGCGCAGTCCAGCACCTCGCCGTAGACGTCGTGCTGGCGCTGGTCGGCCGCGCCGTTGCCCCACCGCACCGGCGCCGAGCGCCGGTAGCCCTCCAGGTCGGCGTCGACGACCTCCTCGGGTACGGGGTCGCCGCGCAGCGTGTACATGATCCGCGGCCGGCCGCTCTGCTCGAAGGCGTCGAGGACCCAGCCGAGGAAGCCGTCGGCCTCCTCCGCGAAGCCGACGCGGCGCAGCGCGAAGACGGCGTAGGCGGCGTCACGGATCCAGGTGTAGCGGTAGTCCCAGTTGCGCACCCCGCCGACGGGCGCCGGCAACGAGGACGTCGGCGCCGCGACCAGCGAGCCGTTCACCCAGTCGTCGCACAGCTTCAGCGTGATCACCGAACGCCGGACCAGCGCCTCCTGCGGCCCCTGGTAGGTGCACGCGGCCATCCAGCGCCGCCAGGCGTCGGCGGTCTGCCGCACCATCGCCTCGGGGTCGAACCGGTGGTGACGGTGGATGCGTCCCCACGACAGCACCAGGTCCAGGCGCTCGCCCTCCTGGAGGTCGTGCACGGTGCGCAGGCCGTCCAACGGCCGATTGGAGCGCAGATGCAGCCGCAGGTCGGGCCGGCGGGAGACGCGCACCTCCAGGCCGCTGCCGAGCATCCGGGCCTGCCCGCCGCCGCGCGGCGCCAGCTCCGCCCGCAGGCGCACGTCCCCCGCCAGGACGACCGCGGACCTGACCAGCTCGCCCCGCCCGCCGCCCGCGTCGTCGCTGAGATCGGCTCCGGCGCGCAGGACCAGCGCGTCGGTGATCCGGACCACGCCGGACGGGCCGCGCAGCTCGGTGACCAGCACGGCGGTGTCCGGCTCGTAGTACTGCCTGGCCTCGCGCAGGTCGTCGGCCGTCAGCGTGAAGCAGCCGCCGCGCTCGCGGTCGAGCAGGCCGCACAGCAGCGGGTCGCTGTCGAAGCGCGGCAGGCACAACCACGGGATCGAACCGTCGAGGGCGACCAGCGCCGCCGTCGTGCCGTCGCCGATGAGCCCGAGGTCCTCCAGCGCCGGGTAGCCCTCCCGGTGGCGCACCGGGCGGAAGGGTGGATCGAGATCGAGCATGACCGGCGTTCTCCTCCGAGGTCGTCACCGGAAGGTGATCATCACCTTCACCACGTCGTCGAGCTTCTTGTCCGAGACCTCGAAGGCGCGTTCCATCTCGGCGAAGGGGAACGTGTGGGTGGTCAGCGGTGTGGGATCGACCCGGCCGCCCTCCAGGACGCGCAGCAGGCGTTCCATGCGCAGCCGCCCGCCCGGGCACAGGCCGGTCGTGATCTTCTTCTCGGCCATGCCGACGCCCCACTCGACGCGCGGGATGCGGACGAACTCGCCCTGGCCGTAGTAGCCGGTGTTGGAGACCGTCCCGCCCGGCTTGACGATTTTGATCGCGGTCTGGAAGGTGGCGTCCGCGCCGAGCGCCTCGATGGCGGTGTCCACGCCCTGTCCGCCGGTCAGGCGGAGCACGCCCTCGACGACGTCCTCGGCGCTGAAGTCGACGACCTCGTCGGCGCCGAAGTCGCGGGCCAGCTGCTTGCGGCGGGGCACCGACTCGACCCCGATGACCAGGCCGGCGCCGCGCAGCCGGGCGCCCGCGGTGGCCATGAGGCCCACCGGCCCCTGGGCCAGCACGGCGACCGCCCCGCCGATGGGGATGTCGCCGTTCTCGGCGCCCATGAACCCGGTCGAGAGCATGTCCGCGCAGTAGACGGCAGTCTCGTCCGGCACCCCGTCGGGGATCTTCGCCATGTTGGCGTCGGCCTCGTTGACGTGGAAGAACTCGGCGAAGACGCCGTCCTTGGAGTTGGCGAACTTGAACCCGCCGAGCGGGCCGCCCGACTGCGACGGATGGCCGTTCTGGCAGGCGAGATCACCCCAGTCAGGGGTGATGGCCCCCACCAGGACGCGGTCGCCCGGCCGGAAGTCGCGCACCTCCTCGCCCACCTCGTGCACCACGCCGACGCCCTCGTGCCCGAGCGTGAGATCGGTGCGCGGCCCGATGCCGCCCTGGACGGTGTGGGAGTCGGAGGTGCAGATGAGGGCCGTGGTGGTGCGGACGACGGCGTCGCGCGGACCCGGCCGCGGCACCGGTTTGTCCATGAAGCCGACCCGGCCGATCTCCTTCATGACGAAAGCCTGCACCGCGCCCCCCGAACGTGCCCCCGCTGGACGTCCCCCACGCCCCGGCCTGGCCGCGGACCCTTCGGACACGCCCAGCCCTACCCGGCGGGGATCGCCGTCTAACCTCGGCGCGCGCCGCTCGTACCCCCTCCGGCCTGCGGTTTCACAGCGCCGGGAAGTCCGGCGGGCGGCGCTCCAGGAAGCTGGCGACGCCCTCGGCGAAGTCGGGCCGCCCGAAGGAGGCCAGCATCTCGTGGACGGCCTTCCTGGCCGACTCCTCCAGGGTGACGTCCCAGTCCCGCCACACCTGCCGCTTGATCACCGCCATGGACGCCGGCGAGCTGTGCACGGCCAGCTCCCTGGCGTACTCCTGGGCCTGCGCCAGCAGCGACTCCCCCGGCACCGCGCGGTTGGCCAGCCCCAGCTCGTACGCCTCCCGCCCGCTGAACACCCGGCCCGACAGCAGGACGTCCATGGCCCGCTGCTGGCCCATGACCCGGGGCAGCACCCAGGACAGGCCGTACTCGGCGACCAGGCCGCGGCGCGGGAAGGCGGTCGTCCACTTGGCCTCCTCGGCCGTGAAGACCAGGTCGCAGACGAGCGCGTGCACCATGCCGAGCCCGGCGCAGGCGCCGTTGACCGCGGCGATGATCGGCTTGCCGATGGTCGTGGGGAAGGTGTTGGGACGGGGGTCGGGGGTCTCGTCGTAGGAGCCGGTCTGGATGGCGGCGAGCGTCCTGAAGTCGGCGCCGGCGCAGAAGCCCTTGCCCGCGCCGGTCACCACGATCGCCCGGACGTCGGGGTCCTTCTCGGCCTCGGCCAGCAGGTCGAAGTAGCGCCGGCCCATGGCGTCCGTCCAGGCGTTGAGCGTGTCGGGACGGTTGAAGGTCAGCGTGAGCACGCCGCGGTCCGACGATGAGAGCACGAGTTCCGCCATGCGCTAACCGAACCATGTTCTGGGCGGGGCTGGCAAGCACGTCAGCGGGCGGGGTGGCGGTGCACGTACGCGGGGGTCAGCTCGCAGGTGTCGTAGTAGCGGTGGAAGACCGGGGTCGCGCCGCCCGACAGCGGCGGCACGATCCACGACCAGTCGGCCGGGCAGCGCCGTCCGGCGCGCTCCTCGCGTTCCAGGTGGGTCAGGAAGCGCCGGGACTCGGTGTGGTGGTCGGTGATCGTCACCCCCGCCCGTTCGAACGAGTGCAGCACCGCCACGTTGAGCTCGACCAGCGCGTGGTCGCGCCAGAGCGAGCGCTCGGTGGAGGTGTCCAGGCCGAGGTGCTTGGCCACCTCGGGGAGCAGGTCGTACCGGTCGGAGTCGGCCAGGTTGCGCGCCCCGATCTCGGTGCCCATGTACCAGCCGTTGAACGGCGCGCACGGGTAGCAGACGCCTCCGATCTCCAGGCACATGTCCGAGATGACCGGCACGGCGTGCCAGCGCAGCCCCAGCTCCGCGAACCACGCGTACTCCGGATGCAGCAGCGGCACCTCCAGCACGGCGTCGCCCGGCAGGTTGCACACCAGCGGGTCGCCGAGCCCGGCCCGCACGACCAGCGGCAGCACGTCGAACCGGCCCGGCCCGGCGCGCCAGCCCAGTTCCTTGGCCAGGTCGGTGAGCTCGGCGTTGCGCGGGTCGCCGAGGACGCCGCCGCCGTTCAGCCGGTGCCCGGCGTAGCGGACGAGCTGGTCGTTGAGCACCCTTGGGCCCGGCATGGCCGGGGTGTCCGGGGCGAAGACGGTGACGGTGGGCCTGATGCGCCCCTCCCCCGTCGCCTCGCGCAGGTGCGCCACGCACTCCACCGCCACGCCCTCGGCCGTCGTCACCTCCCGCCGGTCGCGCACCTTCAGCGAACGCCAGTACAGGCGTCCGATGCACCGGCCGCTGTTGCGCCAGGCGACCCGGGCGCCGAACTCCAGCTCCTCGAAGGTGTGGACGTAGGTGCCGTGGCGGGCGACGTCTCTGGCGACGTCGCGCAGCCGGGCGGCCAGGCCGCCGGCGGAGGGGTTCTCGGCGTGGAAGAGCCTGATGAATCGCTCCGCCTCGCGGAGGTCCGTGGTGCGCTCGAACAGCGCGTGCACGGCATGCACATCGAAGGGACGCAGTGACCTGATCCAGGTACGCACGCGGCAACCAACATTTCGCTCAGCGGAGCGCCCCGCCGATTCCGGGTCGGCGGCACGTCCTGCCGGCGGCGCCCTCTCCACGCCCCCGTCACGACTTCCCGCGGCTGCCGGCCACACCCGACCGGCTCCCCCATCTTGCCGCCGCGAACGCCCGTTGTCCCGCGTAACGCCAAAATCGGTAACTCACCCACTACAACGCGTGAATCCCTCTCTATTCAGGACATGCCCGCGTCGGCCTCGCGGCGATGCGCCCTGATCGCTCAGGGCTTCGTATCCTCGGCGATCCGCGACTCCTCGAGCGCGCCGGAAATCCGCTGCGTCAGTTCCGCACTTCCTCGCCCGAGAGGCCGCGCGGATTCGTCTCCGGCCCCATGGGTGGCGGCGTCTACGCTCCCTGTTCATGAACAACGATGAGACCTGCACTGTACGGCTGACCGTCGATGTCTCTGACTGCGGCATCGCCGGTCTGCAGGACAGGGACCTCGAAGGATATGCAGACACACCAGCCCAGTCCGTTGGTTTCATCGAGGTCGAGCAGGGCTGGGTCACCCTTCACATCACCCATCAGTGCGGGCCCGCCGACTTCACCGTGACCATCGCCGACCAGGACCCCGGGGCTGATCTTGCCACCTATGAGGACATCGTAGAGATCGGCTATGTGTCCATGTCAGGCGAGGCAGAGATGAGCGGATTCACCCACGACAACGCTGTGATGCATCCGCTCCCTCCGCTTCCGGCCGGGCCTGGGACCTACCGCCTTCGATACCACGTCAAGAACATGGATTGGGAAGGCGCGAGGGCTGACGGCGTCGATGACCACTACCTTCAGATATGGCCCGCCCCCCTTCAGGAACCCGTTGTCGTCAAGGCCACGAGTGAAGCGTCTGAGTACTTTCTGAATCGAGAGAAGTTCGAACGCGATCGTGGATTGTAGGCATGCGCCAGGCACATCCTCCTGGCCTGCCCGTCCGCCGTCACTCACCCGTAGGGGTAGCAGGCCGGCCCGACACCGGGCCGATGGTCAGGGTGAAGGGGCGGAGGTCTGCGCCACGACACCGGCAGGATCGCCCCGCCGGTAAGCAGCGTGCACAGGCCGCCAGAGTGCTTCCCGAAGGCGGGCAGCGGCGACCGCTGGAAGGTGCGGAAACTCCGGAATTCCTTTGTGACGATCCGGAGCGACGGGACGTCTCCGTGGAACGTATCGCCGAGCTCGCCGGTCACCACCACACAGACCGTCTATCGGCACCAGATCGAACCCGTCATCGTCCACGGGGCGGAAACCATGGACGCGGTCTTCGGGACCGACGAGCCGACCAGGCAGTGGCTCCCCTACTGGCTCCCGAAACGACTCAGGCCCTCTCATCTGTCTCCAGAGAGAGGGCCTGAGCTTTGCGATCCTTGGCTGAGCCAAGCTCCCGCGATAGGACTCGAACCTATAACCTGCCGGTTAACAGCCGGCTGCTCTGCCGTTGAGCTACGCGGGATCGAACGTTCGCCCTGCTGGTCGGGCTTGTTGGGCCCTTCCGTCGTGCGCAGGAATAGATTAGCGCACTCTTGGAGTGCGTGTCGCATCGCAACTGGGGTAGGCCGGGAGACAGCGGAGGTGCAAGATGCGTTATCGGATGACATTCGCGGTCGGTCTGGCTGTCGGTTACGTGCTCGGCAGCAGGGCGGGCCGCGAGCGCTACGAACAGATCAAGCGGGCGGCCCAGCGGGTGGCCGACAGCCCGAGGGTCCAGGAGGCCGCGGGGGTGGTCGGCGCGCAGGCGTCGAGGCTGGCCGGGGCGGCCAGGGAGAAGGTGGGCGGGACGCTTCAGGAGAAGATCCCGTTCCTCGGCTCCGACGGCCACCACAGGTCCGGCAGCGGCTGGCCCGAGGAGGAGGATCTCGCGGAACGGAAGTCCCGCGAGACCGGCATTCCCTACTGACGGCCCGGTCCGAGATCCGGCCCCGAGATCCGGCGCGGCACGGACGTGTGATCCCTCACACGCCCATGCTGCGCCGGACGCCTTCCAGAGCCTGTTCGGCCTGCGCGCGCAGGCCCGGGTCCGTCGGATCGAGCCCGTCGTCGAAGACGAGCGTCCAGCCCAGCACCTCGCCGCCCGGCGGACGCCTGGCCACCAGCCGGACGCCGCCGCGCCCCGGCAGGCTGACGCGCTTGTTGACCACGATGGTGGAGTTCACCCGCTCGCGCACGGTCTCGGGCACCATCCGCGGTTCGGCGACGCGCTCGAAGTGACGGACGCCGCCGGTGGTGACGACCCGCAGCCCCTCGTCGTCCCAGGACGCCTTGTCGATCTCCTCGTACGGCACCCGCGTCCCGTCCGACAGGAACAGGGCGAGGTTGGTGGCCACCAGGTGACCGTCGGCGGTCTCGGTGAACGTCAGCACCCGCTCCCCCGGCCGGGTGTCCAGGGATCGGCGCACGTCGGCGGGCAGGCGGCGAAGAATGCTCATATCTCCACGGTATCGGCGAGCAGGTCGAGGGTGAGCGCCGCGCTCCAGGAGAAGTCCCTGCACCCGCGCCCGCTGCCGTCGAAGGGGTCGAAGCACTCGCGGAACCCGGCCTGCCGGACCAGCCGCAGGGTGCCGTTGGCGAGCTGCCGGCCGAGCTGGTCGAGCGAGTGGACGGCGGCGGCCCGGCGTAACAGCCAGTTGGTGTTCACCCAGGACGGCCCGCGCCAGTAGCGTGTGCGGTCGAACTGGGCGGCGCGGATCTCGCAGCTCGGCACCGGGTAGCCGGTCGCGCCCATGAACCGGGCCGACTCCAGCACCTCGACGCAGGCGTGCAGGTGGTCGCTGGGCAGCCCGGGATCGAGCAGCGGCCCGAACGCGCCCACCGTGCAGACCTTGATCAGCCGGCCGGAGCGCAGGTCAAGGGGGTAGAAGCAGCCGTCCCAGAGGCGGTCGAGCATGGCCTGCCTGATGCGTTCGGCCTGTTCGGCGTGGGGTGCGGGGTCGGCCCCGGCCACCGGCGCCAGCTCGGCCAGCGCCTGGCAGGAGGCGAGCCAGATGCCGTTGAACATCGGGTCCTCGACCGCGAAGGGGTGCTCGTCGCGCAGGTACTCGGGCCGGTAGCCGGCGTCGCGGTACCGCATGGCCAGCCAGACGTAGCGGTCGTGGTCGCTGTCGGGGTGGCGGTCGGCCAGCTGCACGTTGCGGTAGCCGTAGCCGATGGCGGGCAGCGCGGCGAGCGGCTGGTCCCAGGCCGGGCTGTCGTCCATGCCCGACTCCCAGGGATGGACGATCGCCGCCAGTCCGGCGCCGCCGAGGTCGCGGGCCGAGGCCAGGTAGTGGTGCTGGGCGACGAGCAGCGGGAACGTCCGCCGGACGAACGCGACGTCGCCGGTGTGCCGGTAGAGCCACCGCAGCGCCAGCGCCTGCAGCGGCGGGGAGGTGAGTCCGGAGGTGTAGACCCGGGGCGCGGAGGCGTGCTCCTGCGAGCGCCAGACCGACGGCCCGGGGAAGTACGCCTCGCGGGTGTGGAAGACGATGTGGGGCACCATGCCGGTCGCCCACTGGCCGCTCAGCAGGCTGAGCAGCTCCTCCCGGGCGCGCTCCGGACGGTGCCTGGCCAGGCCGATGACGACGAACGCGGAGTCCCAGCTCCACTGGTGCGGGTAGAGACCCGGCGCGGGCACGGTGCCGCTGCCCGTCCAGTTCGCCTCGAGCACGGCCAGGGCCTCGCGCCCGAGCGCGGCATCGTCAACCGCCGGCCGCGCCTCCATTCACTCACTATGCCTTGGGAAGCGGGCGGAAGCTACGGCCTCTTGGCCCACTTCGCGACGAACGTGACACCGAGGACGACGGCGCCGATGATGAGAGCCCACTTGAGAAGCGTGAAGACGAAACCCACGAGCGGGCCGACGAGAAGCAGTGCGACGATGATCGCGGCGATGATCAGAAGGATGCGTGCCATGTCTCCACCGTAGGAGATCCGTTAAGCCGTTTGCAGGTGACCGAGGGTTGAATCAGGGACAAGTCAGGGTCACCCCTACCCTTTGGAACCAACCGGTCAAGACTCCCGTTGAGCCGGTAGGACACGGGGCATCGGGGGCCCTCTTCACGGGGAGCGTGATGAGTCTGGGACCACCCATGAGCAGGGAAGGCGCCGAGTACGCGCTGCGCGCTCGGGCCGACGAACGCGACCGGATCTCCGGCGACCTGCTCGATCTCGAATCCCACACCACGTACCAGCTGCTCAAGGGCGCGACGCTGGACGGGGTGACGCGGCAGCGCTGGGCCGCCGTCCAGGCCGCGCTGACCCGGCTGTGGCTGCTGAACGACGCCTACCGGGCCGTGCTGCGCGACGCCGAGCAGGTCAGGGCCGCGCGCGCGAAACTCGGGGCCGAGCAGCTCGACGAGCTGACCCGGCTGCTGTCGGGCACGTCCGTCGTGCTGCGGGCCGCGGCCAAGCCCGTCGAGCAGCGCTCGCTGCTGCCCGAGGCCGACGAGCGGCTGACCCTCGACGAGACCGTCGCCCGCATGGACGGTGCCTTCCGCGAGGTCACCTCGGCGCTCAACGACATCGACGCCGTGTGGAACGCCGTCCTGCCCCGGCTCGACGACGCCGACCGCGTCCTGCGCGAGATCCGCGACCTGGAGCGGGAGCTGGGCGAGAGCGCCGGCCTGGAGGCGCAGGAGGCGGAGCTGCGGCGGATGCGCGCGGCCCTGCTCGCCGACCCGCTCGGCGCGGGCGTCGGCCCCGACCTCGGCGGGGTCGCCCGCGTGCTGGCCGAGGCCCGCGCGGAGATCGACCAGGCGATCGTGGTCAAACGCGAGTACGCCAGGCGCCGCGAGGACCTGGTGGCCGCCCTCGACCGGGTACGCGCGGCCGAGAGCGAGGCCAGGCTGGCCCACGGCGCGGTCGTGGTCAAGATCGCCCTGCCGCCGCAGGCCCGCCCGCGCAGCCGGGTCGAGGAGCTGACCGGCGAGCTGGCCGCGCTCGACGCCTCGGCCGACACCTGGGTGGTGCGGGCCAGGCGGCTGGCGAGCGTGGAGAGCGAGGCGGAGAAGGCCGCCGACCGGGCGCGGGCCACCGCCAAGGCCCTGTACGGCCTGGTCGGCAGGCGCGACGAGTTACGCGGCCGGCTCGGCGCCTGCCAGGCCATGGCGGTGCGCAAGGGCATGGCCGAGGACCCCGACGCCACCGCGTGCTTCGAGCGGGCACGATCCCTGCTGTGGAGCGCTCCCTGCGACCTGACCGAGGCGGCGGCCGCGGTCGACACCTACCAGCGCGCGATACACGGAGGTAAGCCATGACCCGCTGCGCGCAGCCGGGCTGCACCGGCACCATCGAGGACGGCTACTGCGACCTGTGCGGCAACGCGGCGGCCGCGCCGCCCCCGGCGGCGGTGTCCGTCCCCCGGCAGGCGTCGGCCCCGGCCTCGGGGACGCCTTCCGGGCCGCTCTCGGGGCCGCTCTCGGGGCCGGTGAACACCCAGCCGGTGAGCCGGTCGCTGACCTCGCCGGTGAGCAGCAGCGGCAGGTCGCGGGCCGGGGTGCTGGGCGGCATCGCCGACCTGCCGTCCGTGCCGTACCGGGATCCGGCGACGGCCGTGATGGCCGATCCGCAGGTGCCGGAGGAGAAGCGGTTCTGCGCCAACCCGGCCTGTGGCGAGCCGGTGGGCCGGTCCCGGCAGGGCCGTCCGGGGCTGACGGAGGGGTTCTGCCCGCACTGCCGCACGCCGTACTCCTTCACCCCGAAGCTGGCCAAGGACGACATGGTGGCCGGGCAGTACCGGGTGCTCGGCTGCCTGGCGCACGGCGGCCTCGGCTGGATCTACCTGGCCGCCGACGAGGCCCTGGACGGCCGCTGGGTCGTGCTCAAGGGCCTGCTCAACACCAACGACGCCGAGGCGCTGGCGGCGGCCGAGGCCGAGCGCAAGTTCCTCACCACGGTCGACCACCCGAACATCGTCAAGATCCTCAACTTCCAGCTCTCCGGCGGCCTCGGCTACATCGTCATGGAGTACGTCGGCGGCCAGTCCCTGCACGAGCTGCGCCGCCAGGGCCCGCTGCCGCTGCGCGAGGCCCTGATCTACGGCCGCGAGATCCTGCACGCGTTCGGCTACCTGCACGAGAACGGCCTGGTCTACTGCGACCTCAAGCCGGCCAACGTGATCCGGGTCGGCCGGCGGCTCAAGCTGATCGACCTGGGCGCCGTCCAGCCGGTCGGCTCGCCGCCCGGCACGTCCTGGGCGACGGTCGGCTACCACGCGCCCGAGCTGGACACCCATCCCTCGTCCGTGGCCTCCGACCTCTACACGGTGGCCAGGACCCTGGCGGTGCTGACGATCCCGTCCTGGAGCCCGGCCAAGGGCGGCGTGGCCAGCCCGCTGCCGCAGGACTGCGGGCACGAGTCGTTCGCGCGGCTGCTGCGCAAGGCCACCGCGCCCAACCCCGCCGACCGGTTCCAGAGCGCGTGGGAGATGGAGGAGCAGCTCGTCGGGGTGCTGCGGGAGATCAGCGCGGCCGAGGAGGGCGTGCCGTTCCCGGCGCCCTCGACCCTGTTCGGGCCCGAGCGCTCGGCCGTGTGGACGGCGCTGTCGGACTCCCGCCAGGAGGTGTTCGGGCCGCTCGACCCGGCCGCGGTCGCGGTCGAGCTGCCGGTGCCGCACGTCGATCCGCTCGACCCGGCGGCGGGCGCGCTGGCGGGCCTGCTCGGGTTCGACGGCAAGGAGCTGTTCGACCAGCTCTCGGCCATGCCGCCGACGCCCGAGACCCGGCTCATGCGCGCCAGGCTGCTGGCCGAGGCGGGCGCCGCCGAGACGCCGGTGGCGCTGTCGGAGCTGGAACAGCAGCTCCCCGGCGACTGGCGGACGACCTGGTACCGCGGCGTGCTCGCACTGGCCACGCGCCAGACGGACACCGCGGTGACGATGTTCGACGCCTGCGTGTCGGCGCTGCCCGGCGAGCTCGCGCCCAAGCTGGCGCTGGCGTTCGCGCTGGAGTGCGCCGGCAGGCAGTCGGCCCACTGGTACAACGCCGTCTGGCGGACCGACCACTCCTACGTCAGCGCCGCGTTCGGGCTGGCCAGGACGGGCCGCGTCAACGTGCTGGACGAGGTGCCGCCCACCTCCAGCTACCGGGTGGCGGCGCAGGTGGCGCTGGCCGCCTCGGTGTTCCGCCGGGCCGACCTGAGCACGGTGTCCGCCCCCGACCTGGTCGGCGCGGCCGGACGGCTGGCCAACCTGGCCGACCTCGACCCGCGCCGCCGCGACCTGCTCACCGCCGAGCTGCTGCGCTGCGCGCTGGCCTGGCTGGACAACAACCCCGCGCCGCCCGGGACGAAGCTGGCCGAGGCCGACTTCACCGAACCGGGGCTGCGCAGGCGGCTGGAGTCGATCTACCGGAAGCTCGCGGTGGCGGCCGGCTCCCGCCATGAACGCCACGCGCTCATCGACGAGGCGAACGCCGTACGACCGAGGACGTGGCTGTGACCGGACCCACCCCCCAGAACTGCCCGATGTGCGCGTCCCCCGTCGTCCAGGGGGACGTCTACTGCGAGCGGTGCGGGCACGCGCTCGGCGCGCCGGTCTGCACCTCCTGCGGCGCGGCCGCGGTGGACGCGGAGGGCTACTGCGAACGTTGCGGCGCCCGCCAGCCCACCGGCCGCGACCACGCCGAGACCGTCCTGGACGGCGGGGCCGCCGCCGTGACCGACAAGGGCCTGCGGCGCGCCCGCAACGAGGACGCCATGGCCCTGCTGACCACCGGCGACGCCGTGATCACGGTCGTGTGCGACGGCGTGGGCAGCTCGCCGCGGGCCGACCAGGCCTCGGCCGCGGCGGTGGAGACCGCGGGCGCCGCCCTGGCCAGGGGGGCCTCTGCGCAGGAGGCGTTCGAGCTGGCCGGGAAGGCGGTGACCGCCCTGGCGACCTCCGTGGACGACGCCCCCGCCTGCACCTACGTCGCCGCGGTCGCCGGCCCCGGCGGGATCACGCTGAGCTGGGCGGGCGACACGCGGGCGTACTGGCTGCCCGGCGAGGCCCCCGGGCAGGGCGTCCTGCTGACCGAGGACGACGTGGTCCCGACCGGCGAGATCACCGCGTGGCTCGGCGCGGATTCCGGCGAGGTGTCGCTGCATGTGCGCACGCTCGCCCCGGGGGCGCCCGGCCTGCTGCTGGTGTGCAGCGACGGGCTGTGGCGCTACCTGGACGGCTACCGGTTCCCGCAGACGGGAACCCCTCTCGACATGGCCCGCGAGATGCTGCGCCACGCACTGGCCTCCGGCGGCCAGGACAACGTGACGATCGTTCTCATCCCCCTAGGAGAAACGCATGGGTGACCAGCCCACGTTCACGCTGAACATCGACCAGAACAAGTACCTGTCCACCGACGCCCGGGAGGTGCACGCGATCCTCACCGTGGCCTCCTCCGGCGGCGGCTTCGCCCAGGCCGCGCCCACCGAGGCGGCCGAGGTCATCATCGTCGACACCTCCGGCTCGATGAGCGGCGGCAAGATCCGCGAGGCCCGGCAGGCCGCGGCGGCGGCCGTGCACGCGCTGCGCGACGGCGTGCACTTCGCGGTGATCGCCGGGACCGAGCGGGCCAAGGTCGTCTACCCCGGCGGCAACGCCAACCTGGTCAGGGCCACGCCCGCCACCCGCGCCGAGGCCGAGCGGGCGATCAGCAGGCTGCTCGCGCACGGCGGCACGGCCATCGGCGAGTGGCTGAAGCTGGCCGGGCACCTGCTGAGCGGGTACCCGAACGCGATCAGGCACGCGCTGCTGATGACCGACGGGCAGAACAACGAGCGCCCCGAGGTGTTCGGGGCCGTGCTGCAGGGGTGGAGCGGCAAGTTCGTCTGCGACAGCCTGGGCGTGGGCGACGACTGGGTGCCCGCCGAGCTGCGGAAGGTCGCCGAGGCGATGCTCGGCTCGTTCGAGTTCGTACGGAACCAGAGCGATCTGGCCGAGTTCTTCCGCCGGGTGACGCAGACGTCGATGAGCAAGACCGTGGCGGACCTGTCGCTGCGGGTGTGGGTGCCGCAGACCGCCAAGCTGAAGTTCGTCAAGCAGGTCTCTCCCACGCTGCTCGACCTGACCGGCAAGCGCACCGACGTCAACCCGCTGACCGGCGACTACCCGACCGGCTCGTGGGGCCAGGAGGAACGCGAGTACCACCTGTGCGTCGAGGTGCCGCCGGGCCAGATCGGCCAGGAGATCAGGGCGGGCTGGGTGAAGCTGGTGCGCCCCGACACCCAGGACGTCGTGGCCAGCGGCAACGTGCTGGCCCAGTGGACCGACGACCTGGCGCAGTCCACCCAGATCAACCGGAAGGTCGCCCACTACACCGGCCAGGCCGAGCTGCACGAGCTCATCCAGGACGGCCTCAGCGCCCGCGCCGCCGGGGACGTGGAGGCCGCCACCGCGCGCCTGGCCAAGGCCAGGGAGCTGGCCGCGGCGTCGGGCCGCGAGGACACCGCCCGGCTGCTGGAGAAGGTCGTGGAGGTCGATCCCGCGACCGGCACGGCACGGTTGCGCAGGAACGTGGACAAGGCCGACGAGATCGAGCTGGACACCGGTTCCGTCCGCACCAGCCGGCTGCGTAAGGGCGAGGGCTGATGGCGACCTGTCCCCAGGGGCACGCCTCCGGCTCCGACGACTACTGCGACGTCTGCGGCGCGCAGATGGCCGGGACGCCCGCCGCGTCCCAGCCCCAGCCGGCGGCGGCCGCCGGCGGGGGTGACGACGCCTGCCCGGTCTGCCAGACGCCGCGCGCCGGGCAGTTCTGCGAGGTGTGCGGCCACGACTTCACCGGCGGCGGGGGCGGCGTCCCGCTCCCGGTGCGAGGGGCGCGGTGGGAGGCGGTCGCCGCCGCCGACCGCACCTACTACGAGAAGGTGGTCGCCGAGGGCGGTCCCGACGCGGCGCGCATGGCCTTCCCGCCGTACTGTCCCGAGCGCTCGTTCGGGCTGGTCGGCGAGCAGGTGCGCATCGGACGGCGCAGCAAGGCCAGGAACCTGGCGCCGGAGATCGACCTGACCGGCCCGCCCGAGGACCCGGGCGTGTCGCACCTGCACGCCGTGCTGCTGGCCCAGCCCGACGGCACCTGGACGCTGGTGGACCCGGGCTCGGCCAACGGCACCCAGGTCAACGGCAGGACCGTGGAGATCAACACGCCCGTCCGGGTCGGTCCGGGCGACCGGATCCACCTGGGCGCCTGGACCGTCATCACCATCAGGGAGGGCACACCGTGACCCTGGTGCAGAACCCGGGCGCCGTCGTCCCGGCGGGCGCCCCCGCCCCCCTGCCGCGCCGCAGCGTGCCCGGCCGCATCCGCGTCATCTCCGGCGTCACCGTGGCGGCGCTCGCGCTGCTGTTCGCGGCGCTCGGGGTGGGCAGCCTGACCGCCGGCGACGGGCTGCAGGTCATCGGCCGCGACGCCGGGCCGCAGGTCGTCGCCACCGCCGGGCTCTACCTGGCGCTCAGCGACATGGACGCCCAGGTCGCCAACGCGCTGGTCATGGGCGACCAGTACGGCCAGCAGCGCCGCCAGGCCGTCGACCGGTACGAGCGGCGGCGCACGGAGGCCAACCAGGCGCTGCTGAAGGCGTTCGAGCTGGCCGGCGACAACGCCGCCGAGCGGCGGACCGTGCAGTCGGTGCTCGACGGCCTCGGCCGCTACGAACGGCTCGCCGGGCAGGCGCTGCTGCTGAACGAGCAGTCCCGGCACGCGCCCGGCGCGCCGCCGGACACCGTCGTGGGCACCTACCGGCAGGCCACCGACCTGATGCGGCTGGTGCTGCTGCCGCAGGCCTACAACCTGACCCTGGAGAGCGGCACGATCGTCCGCCGCACCTACGACGACAAGAACGCCATGGTCCCGCTGCTGCGGTCCGCGGTGCTGCTGGCCGGGCTGCTCGCGCTGGGCTGCCTGATCTGGCTCCAGATCTTCCTGGCCCGGCGGTTCCGCCGGGTGTTCGGCCCGGCGCTGCTGGTCGCCACGCTGGCCACCGTGGTCTCGCTGATCCTCGGCGTGAACGTGCTCGGCCAGGACCAGACGGACCTGCGCACGGCCAAGACACAGGGCTTCGACTCGGTCCTGACGCTGGCCAAGGCCCGCGCGATCAGCAACAGCATGCAGGGCGACCAGAGCCGGTACCTGCTCGACAAGGACCGCGCCGACACCTACGAGCACACGTTCCTGGACAAGTCGCAGACGGTCGTCTACTTCGAGTCGGGCAACCTCACCCAGTACCACGCGAAGGTGGCCGCCGACGCCGGGGCGGCCCGCGGCATGCTGGGGCCCGAGCTGACCGGTCCGGAGGGCACGCGGGTGCTGGACGCGTACCGGGCCTTCCAGCAGGCCGACACCTCCTTCCGGGCGCTGGCGCTGGACGGCAGGACCGCCGAGGCCGTGACCGCCAAGCTCGGGCCGGTCACCGCCGCGTTCGACGCCTACGACCAGGCCCTGGTGGCCCTGGCCGAACGGCACGAGCGCACCTTCGACCAGGCCATCGACGCCGGCGAGAACGCGCTGGACAACCTGTGGCGGCTGCTGCCGTTCGCGATCGCCGGGATCGGGCTGCTGATGATCGCCGGGGTGTGGCCGAGACTCAAGGAGTACCGTTGAAGCGGGCACTGGTAGCGGCCCTGGCCCTGACCGCGGTGGCCGCCGCGGCCTGCGGGACCGGCGGCCGGGAGTCGATCCTCGACAAGGACTCCATCGTCATCGCCGTCCGCCCCGACCTGCCGTCGGTGGGCTTCCGCAAGCCGGACGGCACCTTCGAGGGCTTCGACGTCGACGTCGCGCGGTACGTGGCCAAGCGGCTGGGCAAGGACTTCAAGCTGATCCCCGTGCTGGCAGGCGACCGGGACAAGGTGCTGGTCCAGGGGCGGGCCGACATGGTGGTGGCGACGTACACGATCAGCATGGACCGCAAGGCGAAGGTGCTGTTCGCGGGGCCGTACCACATCTCCTACCAGGACATCCTGACGCGGCCGGACGACAAGGTGGACAACGTCCGGCAGCTGAAGGGCCGCCGGATCTGCGCGGTGGAGGGCTCGAACGCCGCCGAGCGGGTCGTGGAGGAACGCAGCGTGGCGGCCAAGCTGGTGCCGTTCAAGGACTACGCGTCGTGCCTGAGCGCGCTGAAGAACCGGCAGGTGGACGCGGTCACCACCAACGACGTGATCCTGGCCGGCCTGGCCAACCAGGACGGGTCGGGGCTGCGGCTGGCCAACGCCCAGTTCAACGAGCAGCGAAGCGGGGTGGGCCTGCACAAGGACGACGTGCCGGGCTGCGAGGCGGTGAACCGGGCGATCACCGACATGTACCAGGACGGGACCGCGGGCAAGCTGCTGCACAAGTGGTTCGGCAAGGCGGGCCTGGACCTGACCAACATCGCCGTGCCGCAGTTCGAGGGCTGCTCCTGAGCCCGCCGCCCGGCATGCGTTCGAGGGCTGCTCCTGAGCCCGCCGCCCGGCATGCGGACGGGCCCGGCGCGCTCGCCGGGCCCGTCGCGGGGTCGAAGGGTCAGTCCAGGTAGTCTCTGAGCATCTGCGCGCGCGTCGGGTGGCGGAGCTTGGCCAGGGTCTTCGACTCGATCTGCCGGATGCGCTCGCGCGTCACGCCGAACTCCCTGCCCACCTCCTCCAGCGTGCGCGGATGCCCGTCGGCCAGGCCGAAGCGGAGCTGGATGATGCGCTGCTCGCGGTCGGACAGCGTGGCCAGGATGTCGTCGAGCTGGTCCTGCAGCATGATGAAGGCGGCGGCCTCCATGGGCACGACGGCGTCGGCGTCCTCGATGAAGTCACCGAGGTCGGAGTCCTCCTCGCCGATCGGCGACTGCAGGGACACCGGCTCCTGGGCGATGCGCTGGATCTCCACCACGCGGTCGACCGGGAGGTCCATCTCCTTGGCGATCTCCTCGGGGATGGGCTCGCGGCCGAGGTCCTGGTGGAGCTGACGCTGCACTCTGACGAGCTTGTTGATGGTCTCCACCATGTGCACCGGAATGCGGATGGTGCGCGCCTGGTCGGCGATCGCCCGGGTGATCGCCTGCCTGATCCACCAGGTGGCGTAGGTGGAGAACTTGTAGCCCTTCGTGTAGTCGAACTTCTCGACCGCCCGGATGAGCCCGAGGTTGCCTTCCTGGATCAGGTCGAGGAACAGCATGCCGCGGCCCACGTACCGCTTGGCGATCGACACCACGAGCCTGAGGTTGGCCTCGATCAGCCGCTGCTTGGCCCTGGTGCCCTGCCAGACGAGCTCCCTGAACTCCGGGAAGGCCAGACGCGAGACCCCGTTGGCCAGCTTGTCCTCGGCGAACAGGCCGGCTTCGATCGACTTGGCGAGCTCCACCTCCTCCTCGGCGGTCAGCAGGGGGACGCGGCCGATCTCCCGCAGATAGATACGGACGAGATCGCTGGTCGGCGCCCGCTTGCCTACGTCCTCCTCATCGGCGCGGGTGGACTCCTCGTCGCCCTGGGGCTCGAGGACCTCCACGCCGTTCTCTGCGAGCATCCGCACGACGCGTTCCAGCGCGTCGGACGGCAGCTCGGATCGGTCAAGCGCGGCGGCGACGTCATCGACGGTTACGCTTCCGCGCTCCCTTCCCTTCGCGACGAGGTCCGCCACCTGATCTACCGATGGCGGCCCGCTTGGCAGCACCGATGCACCCACGGGAGACAGTCTGCAGTATTGGTTCCATCAAATGGCAGACCCATTTTTGTTGCGGAAGGTAAGACGATCAGCATTACCGAATTGAGATCGAGTAAAGGTTTGGCCCGAGTTTGATCAGGAAAGAAAAGTCAATTACGCGGTCTGGAATCCCACGTCCGGCGACGTCCGCCGGCCGGACGTATCTCTTTCGCTGCCCGGAAGAAGCCGGAGATGCCCCATTACGGCAGCGCGGACCGGCCGGGATTCCCCGCGAACCACCCGGTTCACCGCCCGTCCCCGCTGCCGAACTGTTATCAAAACGCCCCGGCGGTCAGCTTCCCGCGGCGCGCTCGCGCAGCACCCGGCGCTGCTGCTCCAACGCCACCAGCTCGCCGAACAGCTTGTTGTACTCCTGCTGCTCCTCCACCGGATTGAGGCGCTGCATACGGGACTTGGCCTGGGCGATGGCCCGGTCGACCGCGATCGCCTCGATGGCCGCCAGCATGGCCCCCGCGTAACGCTCCTCGGCGTGCGCGTCGGCCTGGACGGGCTCCACCGCGAACCGCGTCACCAGCGCCCTGGTGCCCTCGTCGTGAGCGTGCTCCAGCAGCCGGTCGACCCACTCGCGGCCGCCGTGACCGGCCGAGCCGGCGCCTCCGGCGGCCTGGATGACCTTGTGCAGCGCGACGTGGTCAGGCGCGGTGAACGCCTGCGGGTCGAGGGCGTCGAAGCGCGGCCCGAGCAGCGCCGGCCGCTGGACGGCCAGCTTGAGCAGCTCGCCCTCCACCCGCACGCTCGGATCGACCGGGGCCGCCTTGGGGGCGCGCTGGGGGCGGCCCTGCTGGGTGTTGGCCACCTCGCCGATGCGCTGCATGACGAAGCGCTCGTCCATGAACCCGAGCCAGCGGTCGAGGTCGATGGCGTAGCGCTTGCGCAGGCCGACGTCCTTGATCCCGGCCACGATGGGCGCCGCCGCGTCGAGGGCGGCGATCTTGCCCTCGTTGCTGCGCAGGTCGTAGCGGGAGATGGTGCTCCTGATGGCGAACTGGAACAGCGGCTCGCGGCTCGCGATGAGGTCGCGCACCGCCGCGTCGCCCTGCTTGATCCGCAGGTCGCACGGGTCGAGGCCGTCGCTCTGCACCGCGACGTAGGTCTGCGTGACGAACTTCTGCTCGTCGGCGAAGGCCCGCAGCGCCGCCTTCTGGCCGGCCGCGTCGCCGTCGAAGGTGAAGATCACCTCGCCGCGGAACTCGGCCTGGTCGAGCAGGAACCGGCGCAGGATCTTGATGTGCTCCTCGCCGAACGACGTGCCGCAGGTGGCCACCGCGGTCGGAACTCCGGCCAGATGGCAGGCCATCACGTCGGTGTATCCCTCGACGATCACCGCCTGGGCGCGCTTGCTGATCTCTCGTTTGGCGAGATCAATGCCATAAAGGACCTGGCTCTTCTTGTAAAGCGGCGAGTCAGGCGTATTCAGATATTTCGGGCCATCGTCGGAATCGAGCAACTTGCGTGCGCCGAATCCGATCACGTCACCCGTGGCGTCCCTGATCGGCCAGATCAGCCGCCCCCTGAACCGGTCGATCGGCCCCCGCCTGCCCTCCTTGGCCAGGCCGCCCTTGACCAGCTCGTCGGCGGTGAACCCGCGCCCCATCAGATGGCGCGCCAGCGCCTCCCACTCGGCCGGCGCGTAACCGACGCCGAACGTCTCGGCGTCGGCGCGCTCGAACCCCCGCTCGGACAGGAACCGCCGCCCCGGGGCCGCGTCGGGCCCGAACAGCTTCTCGGCGTAGAACTCGGCGGCCACCCGGTGGGCCTCGATCAGCCGGGCCCGCTCGCCGTGGTCGCGCTTGGGGACGTAGCCGCCCTGCTCGTACTGGAGCTGGATGCCGGCCCGCTGGGCCAGCCGCTCGACCGCCTCACCGAACGGCAGATGCTCGATCTTCTCGACGAACGTGATCACATCGCCGCCTTCCCCGCAACCGAAGCAGTTGCCGGTGAGGAGGTTGTCCTCCAGGACGAAGGCGTGCCCGTGCTCGACCGTGGCGCAGAAGACCTCCTCGACCCGGTCGGTCTCCTCGATCGACTGGACCACCCAGCCGCGCCGCGCGAACGCCTTGGAGGCGCCGGAGAACCGCAGCCGATGCTCGTCGATGAGGAAGAAGTCTTCGGTCAGGTCGTCGTTGACGAAGTGGACGCGGAAGATCGAACTCGGCTCGCGGCTGGGGAAGCCCACACGGACCTGCTCCGTGACGCCGTACGTGCCTATGCCAAGCCTTGTGCAGATCGTCCGGACGTATTCCAGCGTCTCCCGGTCGGCGCAGTTGAGCATGATCGTGCCGTCTTTGGCGACGTGCCCGTCGGCGGCGAGGTAGCCCGCGAGCCAGCCGTAGAGATAGGAGACGGACTCGTCGAGCGCGGGCAGCTCCTTGAAGAACCGTGGCAGGTGGTGGACCAGGAGCTGGCTCCTGCCCGACTTCCCGCCCCGGCCCTCCGTCACGAAGCTGAGCGGGAACCACTTGAGCAGCTGGGCGTCCTTGACGCTGTCGAGCGTGGCCCTGCTGCCCGAGCCCGCGCGGGTGCCGTCGCCGAAGGTGATGCCGTGGGCCACGCCGAACGGGGACGGGGTGGTGCGCTTGATGCGCGACCCGGGGAACACCGAGGCCAGGCGGTGACCCTGCTTCAGGTCTTTGGTGATGACCTCGGCGCGCTTGTCGCGGCGCCGCCCGGATCGTACGAACCAGCGGTGCTCGGGGGTCGCGAAGATCTCCTTGCGCTGCCCGTTGCGGGTCACCACGATCTTCATCAGCGATTGCACGCCGAACGACCTGAACGGCGCGTCGACCCAGGTGCCGTCGGCGGCCAGCACCCGATGCACGCCGCCCGCGAGTTCGGCGATGGGGCGCACGCCCTCCCACGTCATGACCCGCGTCTCCGCGGCGAGGCAGAAGTACATTCCGCGCTCGGGGGTGACGTTGAACGACGGGCTCTTCTCGTCGTGGAAGGGGCACAGGCCCTTGAGGTTGCCCCCTCCGGCGTTGCGCAACTGGATGTGCTCGCCGATCACGTCGGCGATGGGGGAACGCTCGCGTACGAGCGCGATGTCGACATCACGGATCCGGCCAGCCACGCCGGTGAGTCTATTCCGCCCGACCGACGGTTCCGCCCCGCGCGGGGTGTGCCGCGGCCGGTGAACGGCGTGGCACGGGCTGTCGACGGCCGGGGAAGACGCGCGTCACCTCTGGGTTGCTAAAGCGGGAAACTGGTGATGCGGAGTCCCGTGGTCGGCTACAAAGGTGAGGGTTGTCGGTGGAAACGGTGACACGGGTGAGGAAGACTATGCATTCCGGGCATATCGTACGGTGGGCCGTTGTGGCCGGCGCCGTACTGCTCACCGGCGCCTGCGCCCAGGCGACCGGGGTGGCGGGCGTCAGCGCCCAGTCGCCCTCCACGGCCCCGCCCACGGGCACGCCCACCGTCACCCCGGCGGTCACCGCCACCATCCCCTCGCCCGGCCCGTCCGGCCAGGACGGCGAGCAGCAGGCCGAGCGGCCGCCCAAGGGGGACGACCCGGTCAAGGTGCCGCCGCCCAAGCTGTCGAAGTTCACCTACACGTTCCCGGTCAAGGGTTGCGGCACGACCTACCAGCGCAGCCTGCTGGTGCTGCCCAAGACGACGATCTGGGCCCCGCAGGGCTGCTCGTTCGTCGCGCCGGTGGACGGCGTCGTGGACGAGGTCAACGTCAAGAACCGGTGGGCGCCCTCCACCGACAAGGGCGCCGACCGCGAGGGCCGGTTCGTCACGATCATCGGCGACGACGGCGTGCGTTACCTCGGCGGCCACCTCGACTCCGTCGCCGACGGCGTGCGGCCAGGCGTGCGGGTCAAGGCCGGGCAGCTGCTCGGCCGGGTGGGCAGATCGGGCAACGCCCGCGACGCCGGCTCCAACCTGTACTTCGCGATCTCCTGGAAGACCGGCCCGGCCTACTGGTGGGTGCGCCGGGGCATGGTCGAGCCGTGGGACTACCTGGACGCCTGGCGCTCCGGCAACCGCACGCTCTCCCCCCGCAAGGAGACGCTGGCGCTGCGCGGCAAACTCGGCGAGACGCCGCGCTGCGCGGTCCAGTGCACGTCGAAGAAGGTGCCGCAGGCCACCAAGCAGCCCAGGAAGCCGCGCAGGACCGCCGAGCCCAAGGACGACAACCCGATCACGGCGGACCCGTCGTCAACTCCTTTCGGTCAATGACGACGCCCGACCTGATCAGCTCCTGGATCTCCGGCACGGCGTCCCGGATGTTGACGCTCATGCCGGCGACCACCCGGCCCGCGCGCAGCCAGAAGGCGACGAACCGCAGGTCCTCCAGCGAACCCCGGCAGACGATCTCGTCGTGGCCGTCGGTGTCGCCGGTGAACTCCATGCTCAGGTCGTACTGGTCGGTGTAGAGGTAGGGGATGTCGTCGTGGACGACGTCCTGGCCGAGCATGGCGCGGGCGGCGGCCGGACCGCCCCTGAGCGCGCCCGACCGGTGCTCGACGCGGACGTGCCGGCCGTACAGGGGGTGGAAGGGCTCGGCGGCGTCGCCGGCGGCGTAGACGTCGGGGTGCGAGGTGCGCAGGGAGGCGTCGGTGCGGATGCCGTGCCGCACCTCCAGGCCCGCGTCGCGGGCCAGCTCCACCTCGGGCGCGACGCCGATGCCGGCCACCACGAGGTCGGCCGTCAGCCGCTCCCCCGTGCTGAGCCGCACGCCGGTGCCGGTGACCTCGGCGACGGCGGTGCCGAAGCGCAGGTCCACGCCGTTGCGGGCGTGCAGGCGGGCGAACACCGCGCCCAGCTCGGGGCCGAGCGCCCGGTTGAGCGCGGTGGGCTCGGGCTCGACGACGGTGACCGGGCAGCCCGCCGCGCGGGCCGCCGCCGCGCTCTCCAGCCCGATCCAGGACGCCCCGACCACGATGACGCTGCCGCCCTCGGCGAAGCGCCGCCTGAGCGCCTCGCAGTCCTCGACGGTACGCAGGTAGTAGGCGGGTCCGGGCAGGCGTCTCGGCGTCGCCCCGGTCGCGATCAGCAGCTTGTCGTAGGCCCGCCGGGACCCGTTGGCGAACCTGACGACGTGGTTGCGGGGCTCGATGCGGGTGACGGGCAGGCCGAGCCGCAGCTCCACGTCGTTGTCGGCGTACCAGCCGGGGGCGTGGACGTAGATCTTCTCCCGCTCGCCGCCGCCCCGCAGGTACTCCTTGGACAGGGGCGGCCGTTCGTACGGGCGTTCGCTCTCCGCGCCGGCGAGCACGACCTCGCCGGCGAAGCCCTCCTCGCGCAACGTCTGCGCGGCCTTGGCTCCCGCAAGGCCCGCGCCGACGATGACATATGTAGCCATGCGCGCAGTATCCGCCGACGAGGCAGGTCCGCAAAGCCGCTCGTGGGGGCGGTTTCACCGGCCCCGGCGGCCTGCCGTCACTTCGACAGGCGCCGGTGCCAGGCCACGGCCGAGGTGTCGGTGAGCGAGGCGATCTGGTCGATCACGACGCGCACGCGGGCGGGGTCGTCGGGGGCGTCCAGGAAGGCGGGGCGGAAGGCGGGTTCGAGGGTGGCGGGGGCGCCGAGCGTGATCAGCGAGGCCAGCTCGGTGATCAGCTCGCGCTGCCTGGCCTGGTTGGCGTGGTGGCCCTCGGTGGTCATCACGTAGTGGGCGGTGACGCCCTTGAGCAGGGCGCACTCCAGCAGCGTGGCGCGCGGCACGACGAGGTCGGCGCGGTGGCGGGCGCCGTGGACCTCCTTGGTGGCGGTCTGGGCCGAGCGGCAGAACCGGCCGATCAGGCCGCTGGTGAGCGCCTTGAGGCCGGCCAGGTCGGCGAGCGTGGCCTCGAAGCGGCGCGGCCACAGCGGGTCGGCGATCAGTTTGGCGAAGACCTCCTCCAGCTCGTTGAGGTCGGCGCCGGGCGCGTACCAGGCGCGGGTGACGCGGGCCACCGCGCCGCGCTCCACGGGGGACTGGAGCGCCTCGGGGGTGACGTGGCCGGAGTGGAGCGCGTCCTCCAGGTCGTGGACGGAGTAGGCGACGTCGTCGGCCCAGTCCATGATCTGGGCCTCGAAGCTCACGCGGCCCTCCGGGGCGCCGTCCCTGATCCACTCGAAGACCGGCAGGTCGTCGTGGTAGACGCCGAACTTCGGGGACTTCTCGCACGTCCAGGGGTATTTGACGGAGGCGTCGAGTGCGGCCCTGGTGAGGTTGAGGCCGGCGCTGCGGCCGTCGTCGGTCAGGACCTTGGCCTCCAGCCGGGTGAGCAGGCGCAGGCTCTGGGCGTTGCCCTCGAAGCCGCCGCACGAGGTGGCCAGCGCGTTGAGCGCCACCTCCCCGTTGTGCCCGAACGGCGGATGGCCGAGGTCGTGGGCCAGGCAGGCGGTCTCGACCAGGTCGGGGTCGACGCCGAGCGTGGCGCCCATCTCCCTGCCGACCTGGGCGCATTCGAGCGAGTGGGTCAGCCGGGTGCGCGGGATGTGCTGGCCGCCGCCGAGCGTCTCGCCGGGGCCCACGACCTGGGTCTTGGCCGCCAGCCTGCGCAGCGCGGCGCTGTGCAGGACGCGGGCGCGGTCGCGTTCGAACGCACCGCGGCCGGGGTTGCCGGGTGGTTCCGGGACCCATCGTTCCTGGTCGTGCTCGTCGTAGTACGACATTGGTGCAGTGATTTTATCCAGTTTCCTGTCTCCGCTAGTGTCGAGCCTCGCGAGAACCCCTTCCCCGGGAGCCCTCCCCCATGACGACAGCGTTCCGAGCGGTGCTGGCCTTCAGTCTGCTCGCCGGCTTCTACGTGCTGGTCGGCGTCATCCTGGTGGCCGCCGTGTTCTTCGACGTCCTGCTGCTGGTGGACTTCCACGCCGCGGCGCTGAAGGTCGCGATCGTGCTCACGCTGGCGGCGGGCGCGCTGGTGCGGGCGCTGTTCATGGTGGGCAGGAACCAGGGGGGCGAGCTGCCGGGCGTGCCGGTGGGGCGCGAGCACGAGCCCGCGCTCTGGCAGGCGGTGGAGGACCTGGCCCGGCGGGTGCGCACCGCGCCGCCCGACGAGATCCGGCTCGTCCCCGAGGTGAACGCGGCGGTCTCGGAGGACACCCGGTTCCTCGGGCTGCGCGCGACGCGGCGGCGCATGTTCATCGGGCTGCCGCTGCTCCAGACGCTCACCGTCGACGAGCTGCGCGCCGTGCTGGGGCACGAGCTGGGCCACTACAGCGGGGCGCACACGCGGCTCGGCGCGCCCGTCTACCGGGGGCGGGTCTCGCTGATCGCGACCGTGCAGGGGCTGGGCAACCATCCGATCATTCAACGGCTCTTCGCCGGGTACGCCAAGCTCTACCTGCGGGTGTCGCAAGCCGTGTCGCGTCGCCAGGAGCTGGAGGCCGACGAGTTCGCGGTGGCGATCGGCGGGCGCCAGGCCATGTCGGGCGCGCTCCGCAAGATCCACGACACCTCCCTGGGCTGGGACCTGTACGCCGGCGACTACCTGTCGCTGACCGGCGTGGGCGGCACCCGTCCGGCCTCGGTGTTCGGCGGCTTCCACGCGCTGATGAACGACCCCGGCCGGCGGGCCGAGATCGCCCGGCTGGGCGAGCGGCCCGAGGAGGTCTCGCCGTACGACTCCCATCCCAGCCTGGCCGACCGGCTGGCCGCCATCGCGGTGCTGCCCGAGCCTGAGCACGTCCCCGATCCGCGTCCGGCCCTGACGCTGCTGCGCGATCCCGACGTCGCGGCCGAGGCGGTCGAGCGGTCGATGTGGACGCCGGAGGCGCTGGCCGGGCTGCGCCCGGTGCCGTGGGACGAGCTGGTGGCCCAGGGCATGTACGCCGCGCGCAACGCCGAGGCCCTGCACGACCTGGCGGTGGCGGGACAGCGGGTGATGGGGGCGACGCGGCCCTACCTCGACGCGGCCTTCGAGGCGATCGCCAGGGGCCGCCAGGCGGAGCTGGCCGAACGGCTGCGCGAGCTGGGCTGGAAGCCGTCGGAGACGCTGCTCGCCGGGGTGCTGGGGCAGGCGCTGGAGGCGGTGCTGATCCAGCTAGGCGAGGCCAGGTGGACGCTGTCCTGGTCGGGCCCCGCCCGGCTGCTGTTCGAGGACGGCGAGGAGGTGGCCCTGGCCGAGTACGCGGCCAGGGTGGCGGGTGATCCGGAGGCCGTGGCCGGGCTGCGGCAGTGGCTGGGCGACCACGGGATGCGGCACGACTACGTGCCGGCCGAGGAGGCCCTGCCCCGTTAACCGGTCGCGGGCTGCCCGGCGTCCGGCCGGCGGACCATGAGGACGTCGACCTGGTCCTCGCCCTCGACGGTGAAGCCGTGCCGCGCGTAGAGCCGCTGGGCGGCGCTGCCCCGCAGGACGACCAGGCGCACGGTCGCGCGCTCGGCGTCGGCGCGGTCCAGCAGCGCCCGCAGCACGGCCGAGCCGAGCCCGCGTCCCTGGACGGCGGGGGCGAGGTAGAAGTGCTCCAGCCAGTGCCCGTCCTCGGCGGGGCGCAGGGTGACGCAGCCGGCGAAGGCGCCGCCGGCCAGGATGACGGAGGTGTGCCCGGGAGCGAAGGAGTCGCGGAAGCGCTGCCGTACCCGGTGCTCGTCGAAGCGGCCCAGCCGTTCCAGGTCGGGGCGCATCACCGTGGCCCGCAGCTCCGCGATGGCCTCCACCTCGTCCGGCCCGGCGGGCCGCAGCTCCCATTCCAGGAGATCTTTCATGCCGGAAAGTATCCCAAAAGCCGCTTTTCGCGCGATCTCCGGGGTTCATGGACAGGAAATCAACAGATCTTCAACCGGGCGCTCCTACGATCCGTCGCAAGGAGCGCTCCTCCAGGGAGCGCCGGCAGGGAGGGAACCCCCGTGAACTTAGGCGTCCCGGAGATCATCATCGGTTTCGTGCTCTTCTTCCTTCTGATCGGGATCGTGGTGTTCACCGCCGTGGCGCTGGCCAACCGGCGCCGCGGGTAGGGGCGGCCGGGGGCAGGGGCCCCGGCCGCCGCGCTCGTCAGCGGGTGTCGGAGTCGGTGTCGGTCAGGGCCGCGCGACCGGCCTCCAGCCGGGCCACCGGGATGCGGAACGGGGAGCAGGAGACGTAGTCGAGGCCGACCTCGTGGCAGAAGTGCACCGAGTCGGGGTCGCCGCCGTGCTCGCCGCAGATGCCGACGTGCAGGTCGGGGCGGGCCGCGCGGCCCTCCTCGACGGCGATCCTGACCAGCCTTCCGACGCCGTCGCGGTCCAGGGTCTCGAACGGGCTGACGCCGAAGATGCCGAGCTCCAGGTAGCGCGAGAAGAAGGCGGCCTCGACGTCGTCGCGGCTGAAGCCCCAGGTCATCTGGGTCAGGTCGTTCGTGCCGAAGGAGAAGAACTCGGCGGCCTCGGCGATCTGGCCCGCCGTCAGCGCCGCCCTCGGCACCTCGATCATGGTGCCGATCAGCGCCTCGACGCCGGTCTCCGCGAGGATCCTGGTCGCCTCCTCGCGTACGGACTCCAGCTCCTGGACCGACGCCACCAGCGGGATCATGATCTCCGGACGCGCGCCCGGGACCTCGGCCGCGGCCTGGGCGATCGCCCGCACCTGCATGGCGAACAGCCCGGGGATCACCAGGCCGAGCCGCACGCCGCGCAGGCCCAGCATCGGGTTCTGCTCGTGCAGCCTCTTGACGGCGGACAGCAGCCTGCGGTCCTTGTCGGTCACGTCGGGCGAGGTGGCGACCTTGACCGACAGGTCCACCAGGTCCGGCAGGAACTCGTGCAGGGGCGGGTCGATGAGCCGGATGGTGACCGGGTCGCCGCCCATGGCCTTGAAGATGCCGATGAAGTCGGCCTTCTGCAGGGGTTCGAGGGCGTCGAGCGCGGCCTGCCGCTCCTGGTCGCCGTCGGCCAGGACGAGGTCCTCGACGAGCTGGCGGCGCTCGCCGAGGAACATGTGCTCGGTGCGGCACAGGCCGATGCCCTGGGCGCCGAAGCGGCGGGCCCGCGCGGCGTCCTCGGGGGTGTCGGCGTTGGCGCGGACGCGGAGCCGGCGCACGGAGTCGGCGTGGCCCATGATCCGGTCCACGGCCCTGACCAGGTCGTCGTCCGGCTGCGCGCCCTCGAAGTACTCGACGACGGCCGAGTCCACGACCGGGACCTCGCCGAGGTAGACCTCGCCGGTGGTGCCGTCGATGGAGATCACGTCCCCTTCGGCGACGACCTCGCCGCCGGGGGCGGTGAACGTGCGCTCGCCGGTGGAGACCTCCAGCTCCTCGGCGCCGCACACGCACGTCTTGCCCATGCCGCGGGCGACCACGGCGGCGTGCGAGGTCTTGCCGCCGCGGCTGGTCAGGATGCCCTTGGCGGCGATCATGCCGGCCAGGTCGTCGGGGTTGGTCTCGCGGCGGACGAGGATGACGTCCTCGCCCCGGCCGGCCAGCTCGACGGCGCGCTCGGAGGAGAAGACGACCTTGCCGACGGCGGCGCCCGGCGAGGCGTTCATGCCCTTGGCGATCTTCTTCTTCTCGGCGCCGCCGTCGAAGCGGGGGAACATGAGCTGGGCGAGCTGGTCGCCGGTGACGCGGGTGACGGCCTCGTCGAGGGTGATCAGGCCCTGGTCGACGAGCTGGGTGGCGATGCAGAAGGCGGCCGCGGCGGTGCGCTTGCCGACCCGCGTCTGGAGCATCCACAACTTGCCGCGCTCGATCGTGAACTCGATGTCGCACAGGTCCTTGTAGTGGTTCTCCAGCGTCTCCATGATCTGCAGCAGCTCGTCGTAGGAGCGCTTGTCGAGGCGTTCGAGTTCCTGGAGGGGGATGGTGTTGCGGATGCCGGCGACGACGTCCTCGCCCTGGGCGTTCTGCAGGTAGTCGCCGTAGATGCCCTGCTGGCCGGAGCCGGGGTCGCGGGTGAAGGCGACGCCGGTGCCGGAGTCGTTGCCGACGTTGCCGAAGACCATGGCCACGATGTTGACGGCGGTGCCGAGGTCGGCCGGGATGCGCTCCTGGCGGCGGTAGAGGATGGCGCGCGGGGCGTTCCAGGAGTCGAAGACCGCCATGACGGCCAGCCGCATCTGCTCGCGGGGGTCGGCGGGGAAGTCCTTGCCGGTCTGCTCCCGGACGATGCCCTTGTAGGTCTCGACCAGACCCTGCAGCTCGCCCGCGTCGAGGTCGGTGTCCTGGCGGCGGCCCTTCAGCTCGTCGAGCGCGTGCTCGAACAGGTCGCCGTCGAGGCCGAGCACGGTCTTGCCGAACATCTGGATCAACCGGCGGTAGGAGTCCCAGGCGAAGCGGTCGTTGCCGCCCGCCTGCTTGGCCAGGCCGTGCACCGACTCGTCGTTGAGCCCGATGTTGAGGACCGTCTCCATCATGCCCGGCATGGAGAACTTCGCGCCCGACCGTACGCTGACCAGCAGCGGGTCGTCGGCCTGACCGAGCCGGCGGCCCATCTGGGCCTCCAGGGCGTCCAGGTGCTCGGCGACCTCGCGCTCCAGGCCGTCGGGAAGAGCGCCTTCCGTCAGGTAGTGACGGCAGGCTTCAGTGGTGATCGTGAATCCGGGGGGTACGGGCAGCCCGAGATTCGTCATCTCGGCGAGATTCGCGCCCTTTCCACCGAGAAGATCCTTGAGATTCCTGTTGCCCTCGGTGAAGTCGTAAACGTACTTGGCCACCACAGCTCCAATCCAACGCTTCTGCCCGGGACTCTACCGGCGAAATTGATGATGAAACTGCACTCCTCGGTTAAGTCATCGTTTTTGCAGGTCAACCGCCCGTGACAGGTCTAATCCAATTATAGGACCGCTGCCCGATAAATTGGTTTATACCAATTGGTTTACACCAATTCTTGAGAAAGAGGAGCGAGAGGTGGGGAATCGGATCCGGTCCCGCCAGGAGACGCCCATGGCGGCTCGCGGCAAGCCAAAGCGTCGTGCAGACTTCGTCGCGGGATCGGCCAAGCCCCCGCGGATACGGTGATCTACCTGGACCTCCGGCCCCCGCGACCGGCCGGCGGCCGTCGTGATCGCTCAACGTGACCCACCTCGGGTCGTTCCGCGATATGGACGTGATCGAGGCATGACACTCTGCTCGCATGCCCCGCACGACGCCCCGAGGTCTGATGGCCGCCTGCCTGGTCCTGGCGCTGTCCGCCTGCGGCTCGGGAACGCCCGAGCCCTCCGGGGGGTCGACGGTGCCGGGAGCGGAACAGCGGCACGCGACCCAGCTCCGGCCGGGCGACTGCCTCGTGTCCATCCCCGACGACCTGATCGCGACGATCGTGCCGTGCGGCAACCCGCACGCGGCCGAGTTCGGCATGATCTACGTCGTGCCGGAGGGGGCGTGGCCGGGCGCCGAGCAGGCCCGGCGGCAGGCCACGGACTTCTGCGCGCCGCGGCTGCGGATCGCGCCGGGCAGGCGGAGCGAGGTCAAGGTGACCGCGTTACCGCCGCTGGAGGAGGAGTGGCCGCGCCACCGCACGGCGTACTGCGTGGCGGTGGCGCGTGACGGGCAGCTCGTCGGGCGCGTGGTGGAGTAGGACGCACAGGCCCGTCGGCGCGGGCCCCACGACGCGGGTCACGCGAGGCGGTCAGGGAAGGCGGGCGGTCAGGCGGGCATGGGGTTGGTCTCGGGCGCCGGGCCCGCCGCGCCGTCGCGCGGCGGCAGCCACAACACGAACGTGGCCCCCTGCCCGAGCCTGGAGAACACCGCCACCCGTCCCCCGTGCGACTCCACGATCTGCCGGACGATGGCCAGGCCGAGCCCCGTGTGCCGGTCGCGCCGGCTGGCCTCGCCGCGCCAGAACCGGTCGAAGACCCGCTCCTGCTCGGCCACGCCGAGGCCGGGCCCGTCGTCCCTGACCGCGACCCACAACCAGCCGCCCGACCGGCCGGCCTCCACCCGGACGCCGCCGCCCGGCGGGGTCAGGCGTACCGCGTTGGACAGCAGGTTGGCCACGGCCCGGCGCAGCGCGTCCTGGTCGCCGGTCATCTCCAGGTTCCGATCCAGCCGCCGGGTGATCGTCAGGCCGCGGGCGGCGGCCGGCGCCGCGTACTCCTCGCACGCCTCCCGCGCCACCCTGCTCAGGTCGAGGTCGGTGTCGGCGAACGCGGTCGCCTGCCGCCGGGCGCTGGCCAGCAGGTCCTCCACGAGCCTGGTCATGCGGGTGGTCGCCCGGTCCACGATCTGCACGGCCCTGGCCCGCTCCGCCTCGCTGGCGTCCGGCGAGGCGAGCACGGCGTCCACGTTGGCCCGGATGATCGTCAGTGGGCTGCGCAGCTCGTGCGAGGCGTCGTCGATCAGTCGGCGCTGCGCGCTGAACGCCTCCTCCAGCCGGTCGAGCATGGTGTCGATGGTGTCGGCCAGGTCCTTGAGCTCGTCGCGCGAGCCGCCCAGCCTGATCCGCCGCGTCAGGTCGGTCGCCTGGATCTCCTCCGTCGTCCGGGTGATCGACCGGACCGGACGCAGCACCCGTCCCGACAACACCCAGCCGATGCCCAGGGACGCCAGGTAGAGCCCGGCCAGGGTGGCCAGCGAGTAGTCGCGCAGCGTGGCCAGCGTCCTGATGTTGACCTCGTTCTCGACCTCCTCGATGAAGACGACCTCCTGCTTGCCCACGTACTGGTTGCCGCGGTACGCCTTGGCGTACTCGGTCGAGTACGGGCGTTCCTCGGTGGTCTTGGAGACCGCGACGTAGATGCCGCCCAGCACCAGCGCGGCCAGCACGAACAGCAGCCCCGAGTAGAGCACGGTGAGCCGGAAGCGGATGGTGTGGATCACGCCGGCTCCCTGAGCCGGTAGCCGCGGCTGATCACCGTCTCGATGAGGCCGTCCTCCTGGAGCTTGCGGCGCAGGTTGCCGACGGTGACCCGGACGGTGTTGGTGAACGGGTCGGCGTGCTCGTCCCAGACGTGTTCGAGCAGCTCCTCGGTGGAGACCACGTGGCCGGGACGGGTCATCAGGTAGTGCAGCACGCCGTACTCCTTGGGGGTCAGGGCCAGGGAGCGGCCGTCGAGGGACACCTCCATGCGGGCGGTGTCGATGCGCAGCCCGCCCACCTGGAGGACGGCGGTGCCGCCGGTGTCCCTGCGCAGCAGCGCCCGCACCCTGGCCAGCAGCTCGGGGAAGGCGAACGGCTTGACCAGGTAGTCGTCGGCGCCCTCGTCGAGGCCGCGCACCCGGTCGTCGAGTCGGTCGCGGGCGGTGACCATGATGATCCGCACCCCGCGGCCGGCGGCCCGTACCGAACGGCAGAGCTCGAAGCCGTCGCCGCCGGGCAGGTTCAGGTCGAGCAGCACCAGGTCGTAGGTGTTGACCTCCAGCTTCTCGTGCGCCGACGGCGCGTCGTAGGCCACGTCCACCGCGTAGCCCGCCCGGACCAGACCCACCCGTAACGCGTCGACCAGGTCTTCCTCGTCCTCGACCACCAGCAGTCGCATGATCTTGACCATAGTTCCGGATGAGGGGTCACGCCATGGGGCCGGAGCGGCGTTCCCGGCTCCAGCACCACCTCACCAAACGCCAGCGAAAAACCACATAACTATCGCCTTTACACGATTTTTCGGTGTTCACCATTAGATCTTTCGACCATGACGCCCTTCCAGCGATATTTGGCAGAAGAAGTGGCACTCGACCACGTAGAGGGCCTGATCTCGCGGCGCGAGGCCCTGCGCCGCCTGGGCCTCCTCGGGCTCACCCTCCCCGCCGCCACTGCTCTCCTCGCCGCCTGCGGCGCCACCCCCGACACCGACCCGGCGAGCACGCCTACGCCGCTCGCGGCCTCGCCGTCCGGCACGGCCTCCCCCGCGGGCCCGGCCCCGCTGCCCACGCAGGAGATCACGTTCCCCGGCCCGGACGGGACCACCCTGCGGGCCGCCTGGTCCCCCGCCGCCGTCCCCAAGGGCGCGGTGCTGGTCATGCACGAGAACCGCGGGCTGACCGACCACATCCGCTCGGTCGCCGGCCGGCTGGCCGCCGGCGGCTACTCGGCCCTGGCGCCCGACCTGCTCTCCCGGGACGGCGGCACGGCCGCGTTCGCCGACACCGCCCAGGTCACGGCCAAGCTGGGCGAGATCCCCCAGGAACGGTTCGTGGCCGACATGAAGGCGGCCGTCGACGAGCTGGAGAAGCGGGCCGAGGGCGCCGGGCTGGGCATGATCGGGTTCTGCTTCGGCGGCGGGATGACGTGGCTGCTGCTGTCGTCCGGGGAGACCCGGCTGGCGGCCGCCGCGCCCTTCTACGGCCCGCTGCCCGACGACGCGGACCTGACCGAGGCCAAGGCGTCCGTGCTGGCGATCTACGCCGAGCACGACGACCGCGTCAACGCCACCAGGGACGCGGCCGAGGCGGCGCTGACGAAGGCCGGGCTCACCCACGAGCTGGTGACCGTCCCCGGCGTCGGCCACGCCTTCTTCAACGACACGGGCGCCCCCTACGACGAACGGGCCGCCTCGCAGGCCTACGACTACGTGCTGACCTGGTTCGGCCGCCACCTATCCTGACCGCCCCGGTTTGTCCTGCAGTCTGGCTGGAAAACGCGAGCGCCGCCCGCGGCGGAGAGCCGGGGCGGCGCTGGCGAGGTGAAACCGCGATCAGTCGTTGAGACGCTGGCGCAGGTAGGAGTCGACCTGGTCGATGGCGATGCGCTCCTGGGCCATGCTGTCGCGCTCGCGGATCGTCACCGCGTGGTCTTCGAGGGTGTCGAAGTCGACGGTGATGCAGAACGGGGTGCCGATCTCGTCCTGGCGGCGGTAGCGGCGGCCGATCGCGCCCGCGTCGTCGAACTCGACGTTCCACCGCCTGCGCAGCTGCGCGGCCAGGTCGCGGGCCTTCGGCGACAGGTCGGCGTTGCGCGACAGCGGCAGCACCGCGGCCTTGACCGGCGCGAGCCGGTGGTCGAGCTTCAGCACCGTGCGCTTCTCCATGACGCCCTTGGCGTTGGGCGCCTCGTCCTCGGTGTAGGCGTCGAGCAGGAAGGTGAGCGTGGCCCGGTCGACGCCGGCGGCCGGCTCGATGACGTAGGGGACGTAACGCTCACCGGTGTCCTGCTCGAAGAAGCTCAGGTCGACGCCCGAGGCCTTGGAGTGGGCGGTGAGGTCGAAGTCGGTGCGGTTGGCGATGCCTTCGAGCTCGCCCCACTCCGAGCCCTGGAAGTTGAAGCGGTACTCGACGTCGACGGTGCGCTTGGCGTAGTGGGACAGCTTCTCCTGCGGGTGCTCGTAGAGGCGCAGGTTGTCCTTGTTGATGCCCAGGTCGGAGTACCAGCGGAACCGCTCGTCGATCCAGTACTGGTGCCACTCCTCGTCGGTGCCGGGCTTGACGAAGAACTCCATCTCCATCTGCTCGAACTCGCGGGTGCGGAAGATGAAGTTGCCCGGGGTGATCTCGTTGCGGAAGGACTTGCCGACCTGGCCGATGCCGAACGGGACCTTCTTGCGCGCCGACTGCTGCACGTTGAGGTAGTTGATGAAGATGCCCTGGGCGGTCTCCGGGCGCAGGTAGGCCAGGCCCGACTCGTCCTCCACCGGGCCGAGGAAGGTCTTGAGCAGGCCGCTGAACTGCCGGGGCTCGGTGAAGGTGCCCTTGTTGCCGCAGTTGGGGCAGGTGATGTCGGCCAGGCCGTTCTCGGGCTCCTTGCCGTTCTTCTCCTCGTACGCCTCGACGAGGTGGTCGGCGCGGAAGCGCTTGTGGCACGACTGGCACTCGGTCAGCGGGTCGGTGAAGGTCTCGACGTGGCCGCTGGCCCGCCAGACCTCGGGGGCCAGGATGACGCAGGAGTCGAGGCCCACCACGTCGTCGCGCGACTGGACCATCGACAGCCACCACTGCCGCTTGACGTTGTTCTTCAGCTCGACACCCAGAGGACCGTAGTCCCACGACGCGCGAAGTCCGCCGTAGATCTCGCTCGACGGGTAAACGAGCCCGCGGCGCTTGGCGAGGCTGACGATGGTGTCCATGACGTCGGTGCGTCGTGCCATTTTGGTTGCGTCTCTTTCCGGCTGGAGGTCGGCGAGTGAATTCGGTGAGATCCCAGCTTAGGGGACGCTCACCCGGTCCCGCGCGCGAGTATCGCTACGCACCCTCTTGCGTGTACACGTCCTCGTACGCGCTGGGTTCGTTGACCATGAGGATCATCAACGGGTACATGACCATCCTGGAGGCCGACAGCGCCCTGCGGTAGAACCCGGCGCCCTCCCATTCGCTGACCAGCGCCCACAGGTTGGGCTCGTCGACCGAGCGGGCCAGCCGCCCGCGGTGGAAACCCGGCTGGGCGGCGAAGGTGTCGAGGATGGCGTGGCCCTGCTTGAGGAAGTCCTGGGACTGGGACTCTGGCACGGTGTATCGGATCACGGCGAGCACCAGCCCAGCCTAGAGGTGCGCACCCTGCTGTCAGGCGAACTCCCATAGGCTCTCGACGTGGCCTCCAAAAACAAGCGCCCGCTGCCCCAGGGCGAGCAGTTCTTCACGCCGGGCGCGGGCGGCGCGCGCAAGGCCGTCGAGCGGCGCAGCGCGGTCCCGATGACGTTTCTGTTCACGCAGGTGCCCAGGTGGGTGGCCCCCGCCGTGCTGGTGATCCTGCTGCTGGCCGCCTTCGCGCTGGCCAACTGGCTGGGCGGCGTGGCGGCGCTGGTGGTGCTGGCGTTCGTCGGGTGGCTGGCGTACCTGTCATGGCCGTCGCTGGGCATCGGCGGGCGGCTGCTGCGGGCCGTGATGCTGGTCTTCCTGGCGCTCCTGGCGGCTGACCGGTTTGGGACGTTCTAGTCCGGCCCGCCGTTCTAGTCCGGCCCGCCGGAGATTTTGACAATCATTTTCATTTTCTCCATACTTGAGGGCGTGATGTCCCGTACGCCCCCAATGCGCGCCGTAACCTTCCTCGCCGGAGCAGCCCTGCTGGCCACGTCCGCCTGTGGCGCCGGGGCCGCGGAGAGCACCGAGACCGCCGCGGGCGGCAGGCCCGCGGTGATCGCCGCCTTCTACCCGCTCCAGTGGCTCACGGAGCAGGTGGCCGGGCCCGACGCCGACGTGACCGTCCTGACCGCGCCCGGCGTCGAGCCGCACGACCTGGAGCTGGGCATCCAGCAGATGACCAAGCTCCAGGACGCCGCCCTCACGGTCTACGTCAAGGGCGTGCAGCCGGCCGTCGACGACGCCGTCTCCGCCGACACCGCCTTCGACGCCGCCGCCGTCGTCACGACGATCCCGGCGGGCGGGCACGCCGACGAGGAGGGCCACGCGGAGGAGCACGGCGTCTCCTACGACCCGCACATCTGGCTCGACCCGTCCCGGCTGGCCACGGTCGCCGGAAAGCTGGGCGAGCGGCTGGCCGCCGCCGACCCCGCCCACGCGCAGGCGTACAAGGACCGCGCCGCCACCGCGGCGGGCGTGCTGGGCGGCCTCGACCAGGAGTTCGCCAAGGGCCTGGCCGGCTGCGCCGGCAAGACGCTGGTCACCGCGCACGAGGCGTTCGGCTACCTGGCCGACCGCTACAAGCTCAAGCAGGTGGGCATCACGCTCGACCCCGAGACCGAGCCGTCGCCCAAGCGCCTGTCGGAGGTGGCCGCGCTGGCCAGGGCCGAGGGCGCCACCACGATCTTCACCGAGTCCCTGGTGAGCCCGAAGGTGGCCGAGGTGCTGGCCGGCGAGGTCGGCGCGAAGACGGCCGTGCTCGACCCGCTGGAGAGCAAGCCCGCCGGCGACTACCTGACGGCCATGCGCGACAACCTCAAGACCCTCCGCACGGCGCTGGGGTGCGCGGCATGAGCGAGACGGCCTTCGCGATGACCGGCGGCCGGGTCAGCTTCGACGGCCGGCAGATCCTGCGCGGCGTCGACCTGACCGTCTGCCCCGGCGAGGTGGTGGCTCTCCTGGGGGCCAACGGCTCGGGCAAGTCCACCCTGGTCCGCGCGCTGCTCGGCCTCACCCCGCTGTCCGGCGGCCAGACCCTCCTGTACGGCTCCCCGCCCGCCCGGTTCCGCGACTGGTGGCGCATCGGCTACGTGCCCCAGCGCCTCCAGGTCGGCGGCGGCGTGCCCGCCACCGTCCGCGAGGTCGTGGCCTCGGGCCGCGTCGCCAGGCAGAGCCGGCTGCGCAGGACCAGCGCGGCCGACCGGGCGGCGGTCGCGCACGCCCTCGACGCGGTCGACCTGACCGGCCGGGCCGGCGATCCCGTGCAGTCGCTCTCCGGCGGCCAGCAGCAGCGCGTGCTCATCGCCCGCGCCCTGGCCGGGGAGCCCGACACGTACGTGATGGACGAGCCCACGGCGGGCGTCGACGCCGAGACCCAGCAGCTCCTGGCCGACACGCTGGGCGGCCTGGTCCGCGACGGCAAGACGATCGTCCTGGTCGCCCACGAGCTGGGCCCGCTGGAGCCGCTGATCACCCGCGGCGTCGTGGTCCGCGAGGGCCGCGTCGCGCACGACGGCGAGCCGCCGCGGCCCGAGGGCGAGTGCGCCAGGCCCGGACACGAGCACCAGCATCCGCACGCCGAGGAGCCGCCAGCCGGCCCGCTGACCGGCTGGCAGGGAGAACCGCGATGATCGACCTTCTGCAGGAGAACCTCTTCCAGCTCGCGCTGATCGCCGCGCTGCTGGTGGGGCTGTGCGCGCCCGCGGTGGGCACGTTCATCGTGCAGCGCAGGCTGTCGCTGCTCGGCGACGGCATCGGGCACGTCGCGCTGACCGGCGTGGCGCTGGGCTTCCTGACCGGCACCGCGCCGGTGCTGACGGCCGTGGTCGTCTCGGTGCTGGGCGCGGTGGCGATCGAGCTGGTCAGGGCCCGGGGCCGGACCAGCGGCGACGTCGCGCTCGCCCTGCTGTTCTACGGCGGCATCGCGGGCGGCGTCATGCTCATGGGCATCGCCCCCGGCGGCAGCAACGCCAAGCTGAACTCCTACCTGTTCGGCGCCATCGCCAGCGTCACGCGGGAGGACATCTGGATCATCGGCGCGCTGGCCGTGGCCGTCATCGGCGTGGTCGTCGTCTTCGGCAGGGAGCTGTTCGTGCTCTGCCAGGACGAGGAGATGGCCAAGGCCAGCGGCCTGCCGGTGCGCTTCCTCAGCCTGCTGATCGCGGTCACCGCCGCGCTCACCGTGGTCATCGCCATGCGCGTGGTCGGCCTGCTGCTGGTCAGCGCCCTGATGGTGATCCCGGTGGCCACGAGCCAGCAGCTCACCAGGGGCTTCCGGGCCACGATGGGCCTGGCGATGCTGTTCGGCGTGCTCGCCTCGGTGGGCGGTCTGCTGGCCTCGACGATGTCGTCGCGGGTGCCTCCGGGCGCGGCGATCGTGCTTCTCGCCCTCGCCGGCTTCGTCCTGGCCCTGGCTGTCGGTAAATTCGTACGGCGAGGCCGTATCCAGGAGTCCCCAGTGAGCCGGCGACCACATGTCCGTGTCGAGGAGGTCGCATGACGACGAGGCGCGATGCCGTGCACGACACCCTTCGCCGCAGCGAGGGGTTCCGCAGCGCCCAGGACGTCTATGCAGAGATGCGCCTGCACGGCGCCAAGATCGGGTTGACCACCGTCTACCGGGCGCTGCAGGCGCTGGCCGACTGCGGCCAGGTCGACGTGCTGCGCACCGACGAGGGCGAGTCGGTCTACCGGGCGTGCGCCAGCGACGACCATCACCACCACCTGGTCTGCCGCCGTTGCGGGCACACGGTCGAGGTGGCCGGGCCGGCCGTCGAGCGCTGGGCGGAGGCGGTCGGCAGCGACCACGGCTTCACCGAGATCACTCACACGGTCGAGGTCTTCGGCACCTGCTCGTCCTGCTCGGCGCCGGCCCGCGTGGGCTGAGGGCCGCGGGAGCCGTACAGCACGCCGAGCACGACGGCGGCGCACCCGGCGAGCTGCAGCGCGGAGGGCCGCTCCCCCAGCGTGAGCGTGGAGATGGCGACCGTGGTCATCGGCTGCACGAGCAGCAGCAGCGCCGTGAGCGCCGCGGGCTGCCTGGGCAGCGAGTAGGTGATCAGCAGCCATCCGGCCACCTGCGGCCCCAGCGCGAGCAGCAGCAGCCACCCGTGCGCCGGCCATTCCGGCGCCAGGTCGGCCCCGCCGAACAGCGGGCTGAGCGCGGCGATCAGCACGGTGGCCACGACGGTCGCGTGCGCCAGGGGCCCTGCCGTCCGGCCCGGCCCGGCCTTCATGAGCAGCAGGTAGGCGGCGTACACGACGGAGGTCGCCAGCCCGGTGACGGCGCCCATGACGGGGTCGAGCCCGTACGCCGCGCCGTCGAACACCCCGGAGATCAGCACGACCCCGCCGAAGACGATCGGCGTGCTCGCCATGAGCCGGTTGGACGGGCGCTCGCGGAACAGGCCCCAGGCGGCGAAGGCCACGATGAACACCTGCAGGTTGCCCAGCACGGTGGCCAGGCCCGCGCCGACCAGCTTGATCGACTGGTGCCAGAACAACAGGTCGAGTGAGAACAGCACGCCCGCCGCCCAGGCCGGCAGCGCGTTCCGCCAGGGCAGGGGCCCCAGCTTCCGCCGTTCGAGCCAGGCGAGCAGCAGCATGGGCGGCACCGCGTACGCGCAGCGGAACAACGCCGACGTCGCGGGCGACGCACCGGACAACCGCACCAGGGGCGCGGAGGTGGAGATGATCAGTGCTCCGGCGATCGCGATCAGGACGATACGCCGATATGCACTCACGGAAACCCCCGGAGTCCCATGGGAGAGATACGCTGCGACCACGCTAGAACCGGCCCCGACAGGAGTCAACATGCCGTTTGGCCATGACATGGTGCATTCTTTGGCGACCGTTGTCGACCTGGTCAACACCTCGCCGTCCACCGGCGGCGACGACGGTCTGGCCAGCCTGGCCGAGTTGCAAGCCTTCGTGGAGTCCCGGCAGATCAGCGGCATCGGCGCGCTGACCGCCCGCGACCTCGGCCAGGTGCGCATGGTGCGCGAGGCGTTCCACCGGGTGTTCACGGCCTCCGACGTGGCGAGCGCCGTGCGCACGCTCAACGCGTTGCTCGCCGAGACGCGCATCACGCCCAGGCTGACCGAGCACGACGGCCACCCGCTGCACGTGCACTACTTCGCCACCGACGCCTCCCTGGCCGAGCACGTGGCCGCCGACTGCGGCGTGGCGCTGGCGCACCTGCTGGTGGAGGGCGAGATGGAGCGCCTGCGCACCTGCTCGGCCCCCGACTGCGACCGCGTGTTCGTCGACGAGTCCCGCAACCGCTCGAGGGTCTACTGCGACAGCCGCACCTGCGGCAACCGCATGCACGTCGCCGCCTACCGGGCCCGCCGCCGCGCCTGACCGTCCCGCACGCGAGCCGCCCGTCCCCGCGGCGATCGGGGGACGGGCGGCGGGTGCGGGTGATTCAGGGTGCTTCGCTGGACGTCTGCCACCACGGCGGCTTGGCGGTGGCGAAGACGTCGGAACAGTTGCACGAGCCGCAACCTGGGATCATCGGCCCTCCTTCATCGTGGGGGAACGAGTTGTACCCGCCTTCACCGGCTCTCAGCCTGACCCTCGTGCCAGAATTCCGGATACCGCCGCGACGCCACGTCTCCTCAGCCGACGTCGCGCCGCCGCAGGGCGAGCAGCCCGGCGGCCGTGAGCGCGGCCGTAAGCGCCAGCAGCGTCAGCTCCGGCATCGTGCCGAACGCCTGCCCCGCCATGATGTTCGGCAGGTAGTGGAACGGCTCGAACGGCGTGCCGCCCCACACCCCGTAGAAGGGCGCGACGACCTGTCCGAGCAGGGCGGTCAGGATCCAGGCCGCCCAGCACAGCGGCACGCTCGCCCGGGGCAGCAGCCCGTAGGCCGCCACGCAGACCGCCCCGACGCACCACGCCGCCGGGGCCTGGCTCAGGGCGGCGGCCACGAAGCGCGGCGCGGTGCCGGCGAAGTCGCCGAGGAGCGCGGCGTACACGGCGCTGAAGACGAGGGCGGCGAGCGCCGGCAGCGCGGCCGTGCCGAGCGCAGCCACCGCCAGGTGCCCGGCCGCCCAGCGGACCCGGGTCAGGGGCGTGGCCTGCACCTGGGCGGCGCGGCCCGAGGTCTCCTCCGAACGCAGCCGCACGACCATGAGCACCGGGTAGAGCGCGCTGCCGTAGGCGAGGATCAGCAGGTAGTACCACATGTAGCCGTCGAGGGCGTCCGCCGCGGGGACGCCGAGCAGGTTCGTGATGTTGGCGACCACGACGCTCGGGTGGGCCAGCACGTCCTTGGCCAGCGGGCCCATCGCGCCGCCCATCGCCGCGAACGCCGCCGTCCCCACCGCCCACTTCAGCAGCAGGCCGCGGTGCAGCCGCCAGGCCAGGGAGACCGGGCCGCGCAGCCGGGGGGCCTCCTGCTTGCCCGGCCGTTCCGGCAGCAGGCCCGAGCCGAGGTCCCGGCGGTTGAGCAGCGCGTACGCCAGCGCGCACACCCCCCCGGCGGCCAGCGTGGAGACGCCGAGCAGCCACCAGCGGTCGGCCCGGTAGGCGTCCACCAGGTGGCTCCAGCCGAGCGGTGACAGGGCCTTCAGCCACGGCCGGTCGCTCGCGTCGGCGGCGTAGCGCAGGACGTAGGCCAGGCCGAGGGCGTACAGGCCGATGACCGTGGCGGTGCGGGCGTCGCGCGCCAGTTGCGCGGCGACGGCGCCGACGCCCGCGAACACCCAGCCCGCCACCACGACCGCGGCGCCGTAGGCGAGCGTGCCGACGGGTTCGAGACCGGCGGCGAGCAGAGCGGCGGCGGTCAGCGTCCCGCCGGCCAGGCTGGTCGCCCCGGCCACCAGCAGGGCCGCGCCGAGCGGCGCCCGGCGGCTCACCACGCCCGCGCGGACCAGCTCGGTCCGGCCCGCGTCCTCCTCCCTGCGGGTGTGCCTGATCACGGTCGTCAGGGCGGCGAACGCGTTGATCACGTAGAGGAAGCCGCCGCTGCGCCAGGTCGCCAGCACCTCCAGGCGCGGCTCGACGACCCCGCCGCCCAGCGCGCGGAAGAAGGCGTAGCGGCGGACGACCTCGGTGTAGGCCAGCTTCAGCTCGTAGGTGCCCATGTTGCGGTTGATGTAGCCGACCATGGCCAGGCTCAGGGCCACCAGCAGCAGGAGCCACCAGGGGGCGATGGCGCGCTCGCGGCGCAGCGCCAGGCGGACGAGCGTCCACGTGCCGCTCATCGCACGGCCTCCGCCGGCCGGCCGGCCGCGTAGTGGCGCAGGAACAGCTCCTCCAGCGTGGGCGGGCGGCTGTCCAGGGTGCGCACGCCCGCCGCGGTCAGGCGGCGCAGCGCCGGGCCGAGGGCGTCGGCGTCCACGTCGAAGCGCACCCGGCCGCCCTCCTCGCGCAGGTCGTGCACGCCGGGGAGCCCGGCCAGCCCTTCGGCGGGCCGGTCGAGCTCGGCGTGCACGGTGGTGCGGGTCAGGTGGCGCAGCCCGGCCAGGGTGCCGCTCTCGACCGCGCGGCCGTCGCGGATGATCGTGACCCGGTCGCACAGGGCCTCGACCTCCGACAGGACGTGGCTGGACAGCAGCACGGTACGGTCGCCGCGCCGCCGCTCCTCCCTGACGACCTCCCGGAACGTCTCCTCCATGAGCGGGTCGAGCCCGGAGGTCGGCTCGTCGAGCAGCAGCAGCTCGGCGTCGGAGGCGAGCGCCGCGACCAGCGCGACCTTCTGCCTGTTGCCCTTGGAGTAGGCCCGGCCCTTCGTGCGCGGATCGAGGCCGAACCGGTCGAGCAGGTCCTTCCTGCGCCCGCGGTCGAGGCCGCCGCGCAGCCGGCCCAGCAGGTCGATCACCTCGCCGCCGGACAGGTCGGGCCACAGCGTGACGTCGCCCGGCACGTACGCCAGGCGGCGGTGGAGCTCGGCGGCCTCGCGCCAGGGGTCGCCGCCGAGCAGGCGGACGCTGCCCGCGTCGGCCCGCGCGAGGCCGAGCAGGATCCGGAAGGTCGTGCTCTTGCCCGCGCCGTTGGGGCCCAGGAAGCCGTGCACCTCGCCGGTGCGCACGCTCAGGTCGAGCCCGTCGAGGGCCCTGGTCCGGCCGTACGCCTTGACGAGTGCGGCCACCGAGATGGCGTCGCTCATGATGATCTGCCTCGTGACTGTTCGCTCGTACAGTTGACTACCCGAACGAGTAGGACGCTATATCGGCGTATAGTCACTGTCCAGCGCGGCAGCTCAGCAGGGGTGAACCCCGGGGTTTCTCTAGGCGCCGGCGACCTCGTTGGGGATCGCGCCGCCGTAGCGGCGGTCGCGCTTGGCGTAGATCTCGCACGCCGCCCACAGGTCGCGGCGGTCGAAGTCGGGCCAGAGCCGGTCGAGGAAGACCATCTCGGCGTAGGCCGACTGCCACAGCAGGAAGTTCGAGAAGCGCTGCTCGCCCGAGGAGCGCACGAACAGGTCGACCGGCGGGATCTCCGGCTCGTCGAGGTAGCGGGCGAACACCTTCTCGCTCACCTTGGACGGCTTGACCCGCCCGGCCGCGATGTCGGCCGCCAGCTTGACCGCCGCGTCGACGATCTCGGCCTGGCCGCCGTAGTTGACGCAGAACTGCAACGTCAGCTTGCTGTTGCCGAGGGTCATCTCCTCGGCGCTCTGCAGCTCGGAGATCACGCTCTTCCACAGCCGCCCCGGCCGGCCCGCCCAGCGCACCCGCACGCCCATGGCGTTGAGCTCGTCGCGCCGCCGCCTGATGACGTCGCGGTTGAAGCCCATCAGGAAGCGCACCTCGTCGGGCGAGCGCTTCCAGTTCTCCGTGGAGAAGGCGTAGGCGCTCAGGTAGGGGACGCCCAGCTCAAGGGCCCCCTCGATGACGTCGAACAGCGAGGACTCGCCCGCCTTGTGCCCTTCGGTGCGCGGCAGGCCGCGCGCCTTGGCCCAGCGGCCGTTGCCGTCCATCACGATGGCGACGTGCCGGGGCACGAGGTCACGCGGGATCGGCGGCGGGGTGGCGCCTGACGGATGAGGGGTCGGAGGCCGGACGTTCACGCATGCTCCCTTTCGACGTGTCGCAGAGAGCGTATTCCGTGTTCCAGATGCCATTGCAGATATGCGGCCACCAGACCGCTGCACTCGCTGCGGTGGCGCGACTCCGAGGCGTCGGCGGTGGCCCAGTCGCCGCGCAGCAGCGCCGTCATGAGCCCGATCGTCTCCCCCGCCGGCACCGCCGAGCCCGCCGGACGGCACGCCCCGCACACCACGCCGCCCGCGACGATGGCGAAGGCCCTGACCGCCGGGGCCTGGCACTTGGCGCACGCCTCCAGCGCGGGCGCGTAACCGGCCACCGCCAGCGAGCGCAGGAAGTACGCGTCGAGGACCAGCCTGGCCTCGTGGGCGCGTTCGGACAGCGTGCGCAGGCCGCCGACCAGCAGCAGGAACTGCCGCAGCGCCGGCTCCTTCTCGCCGTGGGTCAGCCGGTCGGCCGTCTCCAGCATGGCGCTGCCGGCGGTGTAACGGGGGTAGTCGACGGCCAGCGCCTCGCCGTAGGGCCTGATGGTCTCCGCCTGGGTGATCACGTCGAGCGTGCGGCCGGTGTGGAGCTGGAGGTCGACGTGCGTGAACGGCTCCAGCCGCGCGCCGAAGCGTGACTTGGTGCGGCGCACGCCCCTGGCCACCGCCCGGATCTTGCCGGTGCGCTTGGCCAGAACGGTGACGATGCGATCGGCCTCACCGAGTTTCTGCGTCCGCAGGACGACGCCTTCGTCGCGGTAGAGACTCACTTGCCCATCTTACGGCCGCACGCGCGGCATGTTCCGGGCATGCTCTGGTGACGCGAGTTTGCCCTGCCGTCACTAGACTTTGACGTCTGTCCCCGCATCACCCGTTGTTCAACCCCCCGCTACTGCCTCGAAAGGGAGTCATGACCCGCGTGGTCCTGCTGGGCTCTTCGCCCGGCCCCGACACCTCTCCGACCGGCCTGAGGCTGGCCGCGCTGCCCGGCAATCCCACCGTGGCCGAGCGGCTGCGCAGCCAGCTCGTCTCCTATGACCCGCGGCCCGCCACGATCGAGACCGGCGACGTGGCCGCCGCCCTTCGCGCCCTGGCCGACGTCGCAGAATCGGCAACGGAGAGCCTCTTCATCATCCCCCAGAACTCGGTCGTCCACGACGAGCTGATCTACCAGATCACCAAGGCCAAGCGCGGCGCGCTTGCGCTCGTGGCCAAGGAGCCGCGTCTGGAGGTGACCGAGGAGGCGCAGGAGGACACCGTACCGATCGACGAGGCCGACCCGGAGATCGGCTACGGCCGGCTCGAAGGGCTGCCGGTGCGCGCGCGCGTCGGCAAGTCGCGCGTCGTGTCGGTCGGCACCGCCAACCACGCGGTGACCAGGCCCAACGCGGTGCTGCTCGGCCCGCTGCACATCAGCGCCCGCAACGCCCCCGTGCTCGCGCAGACCTGCCGCGAGCTGGCCCTCATGGCCGACCGCTTCGGCGCGGACGACGACCTCGTCCAGCTCGTGGTGTTCGGCCTGGTGCGCAACGGCGTGTCGGTCGGCGTGCGCGGCCGCCGCGACCTGTTCTACCGCCGGGTGAGCACGCCGGAGGAGGTCAACGAGGCCGGCGCCGAGATGGCCGGCATGAACGAGGACCGCGCCCGGCTCAACAACGCGGTCAAGGGCGCCGACGGCTTCTTCACCACCTACTTCGTCTCCACCTACTCGCGCTTCATCGCCCGCTGGGCGGCGCGGCGCGGGCTCACGCCCAACCAGGTGACGCTGATCTCGATCCTGCTCGGCGTGGCCGCCGCCGCCTGCTTCGCCACCGGCGACCGGCCGTGGATGGTCGCCGGCGGCCTGCTGATCTACTTCGCCTTCGTCTTCGACTGCGTCGACGGGCAGGTGGCCCGGTACGCCCGCAAGTTCGGCGTGCTGGGGGCCTGGCTCGACGCCACCTTCGACCGCTTCAAGGAATACGTGGTCTTCGCCGGCCTGGCCGTCGGCTGGGTCGTCTCGGGCAACGGCGACGACATCTGGATCCTGGCGCTGGCCGCCATCGGGCTCCAGTCCGTACGCCACCTGCTCGACTTCTCCTTCGGCATCTCCAACCGCCGCAAGCCGCCCGGGCAGCTGCCCACCCTCCCGCTCGACGCCCCCGACGACCGCGACCTGCGCAGGGCGCTGGAGCGGCGCAAGGTCGAGCGCAGTCAGGGCCTGCGCGGCGTGCTCAAGATGTGGACCAGGGCGGGCAAGTTCCGCGCGGTCCACTGGGCGCGGAAGATGATCGTGTTCCCCATCGGCGAGCGGTTCGCGGCCATCGCGATCACCGCCGCCCTCTTCGACGCCCGGATCACTTTCCTCACCCTCGTGATCTGGGGCTCCGTCGCCGCCGCCTACACCCTCACCGGACGCCTCATGAGGTCGCTCGTATGATCACTCAACCGCAGGCCATGGCCACCCCCACGCCGGACCCCGACGAGGAACGCCGCCGCATCCAGACCGCCCGCCTGCTCGCCTACCGCGACGACGGCCCGCTCGTGCACGCCCTCGCGGGCAAGCTGGGCAAGGGCCTGCCGCCCGTGCCCGCCACGCTCGTGGCGCTGCTCGCCGTCGTCGCCGTCACCGTCGTCGGGCTGCCCGACAAGGGGCCGCTGCTGCTCGTGCCGGTGGCCATCACGCTGCTGCTCGTGCTGCCGACCGCGCCGCGCGACCACCTCGGCCGCTTCGACTGGCTCACCCCGCCGCTGCTGCGCGGCACCGAGTTCCTCGCCATGATCGCGATCGGCCTGGCCGCCGGCGCGCCGAAGTGGCTGCTGTTCGTGCTGGTCTACGTCGTGGGCTACCACACCTACGACACCGTCTACCGCACCCGGCAGAGCATCTGGCCGCCCGCGTGGGTGTTCCACGCGGGGCTCGGCTGGGAGCTGCGCCTGCTGATCATCGGTGCCGGTGCGGCGCTGGGCTGGCTGACGCCGGTGCTCGCGGTGCTGACGGCGTACCTGTTCGTGCTGTTCGCGGTGGAGAGCGTGACGAGCTGGGTGCGCCTGGACAAGGCCTCTGCGCAGGCCGGCGCCGACGCCGAGCAGGACCTTGAGGCCTCGCCCGAGGACGCGCTCGAACAGGCCACCGGCGAGGCGGAGAAGGGCTGAGCGGCCACCTCCCCCTCCGGACACGACGGCGGTCACGGGCTCCCGATCAGGGCGCCGGTGGCCGCCGTTTCGCGTGCGGGCGCCGAATCGCCCCGCCAGAAAAGGACATGACGGACTAGTCTGAAATCCAGGGACATTCGAGCCGAGGTCCGGTCCGGCCGGAGCCAGGAGACGCGGGTGGCGTTCTTGCCGCGGCCGTTCGGACGAGGAGACCCGCCGGACGGGCCCACGGACCGCCCCGGCCGGAGGGCGCCGATGACGGGCCTGTCCGGGCGGGTCGTGGTGGTGCTGGCGCTGGCCGCGGGCCCGGTGAGCGGGTGCGGCACGGATCCGGGCCCGGTGTGCGGCGCGGTCGTCGACCCAGGGCCCGCCGGATCACGCAGGTGCTCCCCCGGGCGGCCGAGCTGCTCGACTGCCCCAAGGAGGGCCGCGGCTCGGACGTCCTGGGCGCCCTGCGGTACGCGGTCAAGCAGCTCGGCGCGCGGCTGCTGCCGGACCTGTCCGGGTACGCGGTGGTGGTGCATGGATTCGTGCGGGCGAAGAAGTCCGACCCTGACCGGTTCTCGCTGCTGGAGAGCTTCTGGCGGGCGGCGTTCGAGGCCGCCGGGACGTCGTCCGTCGACCTGCTCTAGAGCGCTCTCCCATATTGACACGCGGTCAGCGGCGTGTTTACGTCGCGTCAAGAGAGCGCTCTCTCACTCGACTCCACCACCCCCCATGGAGCAGGGATGACAACAGAGATCCGGCACAGGCGCCGCCTGGTGGCCGTGGCGGTGGTGCTCGTGGCACTCACCGGCCTGCTCGTCAAAGTGGCCGTCAGCGCCTCGGCGTCCGTGCCGTCCACGCCGTCCGGCTGGTCGCTGGTCTGGTCCGACGACTTCAACGGCTCGGCGGGCACGCCGCCCTCGTCCGCCGAGTGGATCATCGACACCGGGCACGGCTACCCCGGCGGGCCGGGCAGCTGGGGCACCGGCGAGATCCAGAACTACACCTCCAGCACCTCCAACGTCAGCCTCGACGGCTCCGGCAACCTGCGCATCACGCCCCTGCGCAGCGGCTCGGGCGAGTGGACCTCGGCCCGCATCGAGACCAGGCGGGCCGACTTCAAACCGGCCGACGGGCGCGTCCTGCGCATCGAGGGCCGGATCCAGATGCCGGACGTGACCGGTCAGGCGGCGCTCGGCTACTGGCCGGCGTTCTGGGCGCTCGGGGCGCCGTACCGGGGGAACTACTGGAACTGGCCGGGCATCGGCGAGTTCGACATCATGGAGAACGTCAACGGCATCAACTCGGTGTGGGGCGTGCTCCACTGCGGCGTCAGCCCCGGCGGGCCCTGCAACGAGACGACCGGCCTGGGCGCGAGCCGGGCCTGCCCCGGATCGTCCTGCCAGTCGGCCTTCCACACCTACCGCTTCGAGTGGGACCGCGCCGCCAGCCCGAACCAGCTCCGCTGGTACGTCGACGGCCAGCAGTTCCACAGCGTGAGCCAGAACCAGCTCGACGCCACCACCTGGACCGACATGACCGGGCACGGCGGCTACTTCCTGCTGCTCAACCTGGCCATGGGCGGCGCGTTCCCCAACGCCCTGGCCGGCACGGGCACGCCGACGGCGGCGACCGTCCCCGGGCATCCGCTGCTGGTGGACTACGTGGCCGTCTGGCAGAGCGGCACGGTCTCCACGCCGACGGCGACCCCGACCGTCCCGGGCGGCGTGGACGCGCGCTCCACCATCCAGGCCGAGCGCTACCAGGCCCAGTCGGGCACCATCGTCGAGGCCACCACCGACACCGGCGGCGGGCAGAACGTCGGCGCCATCGCGAACGGCGACTGGCTGCGCTACGACGGGGTGAACTTCGGCTCCGAGCCCGCCCGCCAGTTCAAGGCCAGGGTGGCGTCGGGGGCGGCGGCCGGCGTGAGCGGGCTGGTGCAGGTGCGGCTGGACAGCCCGTCCGCCCCGCCGATCGGCGACTTCGCGCTGGCCAGTACGGGCGGCTGGCAGAGCTGGCGCACGGTCCCCGCCAACATCAGCGGCGTGACCGGGACGCACACCGTCTACCTGACCTTCAGCAGCGGCCAGCCCGCCGACTTCGTCAACGTCAACTGGTTCACCTTCTCGACGGCCTGACCCCTCTCAGGGTCCTCCTCGGGGGCGGCGGGCGTACCCAGGGCCCGGCCCGCCGCCCCCGGGCTGGGGGACAATGAGACGGTGCGCGAATTGCCGGTGATCGACATCTCCCCCTTGCTCGGCGACACCCCGGGCGGCGACAGGCAGGCCGTCGGCGCGGCGATCGGCGCGGCCTGCCGGGACAGCGGCTTCTTCTACGTCCGCGGGCACGGCGTGCCGCAGGAGCTCCTCGACCGGCTCGACGCCGCCGCCAGGCGCTTCTTCGCGCTGCCCGAGGAGGTCAAGGACGAGATCTCGATGGACCGCGGCGGCCCGGCCTGGCGCGGTTTCTTCCCGGTGGGCGGCGAGCTGACCTCGGGGCGTCCGGACCTGAAGGAGGGCCTCTACTTCGGCGCCGAGGAGCCGCCCGGCCCGCTCCCGCTGCACGGCCCCAACCAGTTCCCGGTCCAGGTGCCCGAGCTGCGCGAGGCCGTGCTCGCCTACCTGGACACGATGACGGGGGTCGCGCAGGCGGTCATGTCGGGGATCGCGCTCAGCCTGGGCCTGGACGAGGGCTACTTCCGCACCGGCTACACCGCCGACCCGACCGTCCTGTTCCGCGTCTTCCACTACCCGCCCGCGCCCCCGGACGACGACGAGACCTGGGGCGTGGGCGAGCACACCGACTACGGCCTGCTCACCCTGCTCCTCCAGGACGCCAACGGCGGCCTCCAGGTCCGGACGGCGGACGGCTGGATCGAGGCGCCGCCGCTGCCGGGCACGTTCGTCTGCAACATCGGCGACATGCTCGACAAGCTCACGGGCGGCCGCTACCGCTCGACCCCGCACCGCGTGCGCAACCGCAGCGGCAACGAGCGCCTGAGCTACCCGTTCTTCTTCGACCCCGGCTGGGACAGCGTGGTGCCGCCCCTCCCCTACGCCGCCGGCGAGCGCTGGGACGGCCAGGTCGACTTCACCGGCACCTACGGCGAGTACCTGCTGTCGAAGGTGTCCAAGGTCTTCCCGAGCCTGTTCGAGCGGCAGATCTAGGCCGACTCCCGCACCACCAGCCGGGTGGGCAGGACGACCGGCGTTGTGCTCCGGCCCTCCAGCCGCGACAGCAGCAGCCGCGCCAGCGCCAGCGCCTGCTCGGTCACGGGCACCCGGACGGTGGTGAGGGCCGGGGTGGTGGCCGAGGCGGCGTCGATGTCGTCGAAGCCCACGATCGCCAGGTCGTCGGGCACCCGCCGGCCCGCGGCGCGGGCGGCCGACAGGGCGCCGATCGCCATCTGGTCGTCGGCCGCGAAGATCGCGTCCAGGTCGGGGGCGTCGCCGAGGAGCTGGCCGGCCGCCGCCGTGCCGGAGGCCCGGGTCAGGTCGCCGATCGCCAGTCTGGGCCGCAGCCCGGCGCGGTCGAGGACCGCGCGGTGGCCGGCGAGCCGGTCTTGGGTGGCGACCAGGTCCATCGGGCCGCAGATCATGCCGATCCGGCGGCGGCCGGTGGCCAGCAGGTGCTCGGTGGCCGCCGCCGCGCCCGCGGCGTTGTCGGCGTCCACGTACGGCACCAGCGAGGCGACCGGCGGCCGGCCCAGCAGCACGAGCGGCACGCCGGTGCGCGAGAGCCGTTCGGCCAGGGTGTCGCCCCGCTCGGGCGGCAGCAGGACGACGCCGTCCACCAGGCGCGCCTCGGCGTGCCGGACGATGCGGCGCTGGCTCTCGGCGGTGTCGGCGAGCATGAGGGTGATCTGCTTGCCCGCCCCCTCCAGCAGGCTCGTCACGTACTGGACGACGGCCGCGACCATCGGGTCGGCGGCGCGCCTGGGGGCCGGCAGCACGAGCGCGACGGTGTCGGTGCGCCGGGTCACCAGGCTGCGGGCGGCGGCGTTGGGCACGTAGCCGAGCTCCTTGACGGCCCGCAGGACCGTGGAGCGCACCTCGGGGCTGACCGACGCCTCGCCGTTGACGACGCGGGAGACCGTGGCCCGGGAGACGCGGGCGCGGGCGGCCACCGTCTCCAGCGTGGGACGCCTGGGCGGGGCCTCGGTCAGGCCGTTTCGCCTGATGACGTCGCGGTACCACAATGCGCTGTCCTTGGGCCGCCTGCGCTGGGTGTCGAAGTCGACGTGCACGAGGCCGAACTTGCGCCGGTACCCCTCGGCCCATTCGAGATTGTCGAGCAGCGTCCAGGCGAGATATCCGCGGACGTTGGCGCCCTCCTCGACGGCGGTCCGCAGGGCCCGCAGGTGTTCCTCGATGAAATGCACGCGGTCGACGTCGTGAATGCCGTCGGGAGTGACCGTGTCGACGAAGTCCGCGCCATTCTCGGTGATCATCAGTTCGAGTTCTGGATATTCGCCGGCGAGCCGCCGCAGTAACAGCGACAGGGCGTTCGGGACGATCGGCCAGCCCATCGCGGTGACCGCCGTGGGAATGGTGCTGAAAAGCACGCCCGCGCTTCCCGGATAAGCCGGGTCGGCCGGTTCGCCGGGCTGCGCCTGGACGACGGCCGGCGCGTAGTAGTTGACGCCGAGCAGGTCGAGCGGCTGGGCGATGTCGGCCAGGTCGCCGTCGTGGACGTGCCCGAGCCCGGCGTGCTCCTCGATGACCGGCAGCAGGTCGGCGGGGTAGGCGCCGCGCAGCATCGGGTCGAGGAACTGCCGGTGGACGAGCGCGTCGATCCTGGCCACGGCCTCGGCGTCCTCCTCCGACAGCGGCCGGTCGGGGTCGCCGACCTGGGCCGGCGTCAGCACGGGCGAGAAGTTGAGCACGGCCCCCACCTCGGCGGCCCCGGCGGCGCGCAGGGCCTGGGCGCCCAGGCCGTGGGCGAGCAGCAGGTGATGGGCGCTCCTGAACGCCTCGGCGGCCGACCGGCGGCCCGGCGCGTGCACCCCCGAGCCGTGGCCGACGAAGGCCGCCACCCACGGCTCGTTCACGGTGAACCAGGTGCCGACCCGGTCGCCGAGCCGCTCGGCCACGATCGCCGCGTAGTCCGCGAAACAGCGGGCGGTGTCGCGGGACGGCCATCCGCCGCGCTCCTCCAGCGCCTGCGGCAGATCCCAGTGATAAAGGGTGGCCAACGGCGTGATGCCCGCCTCCAGCAGGGCGTCGACCAGCCGCTGATAAAAGTCGAGACCGGCCGTGTTCACCTTTCCCGAGCCGTCCGGAAGAATGCGCGGCCAGCTCACCGAGAACCGGTACGCGGCCATTCCCAGCTCTTTCATCAGCGAGACGTCCTCGCGATATCGGTGGTAATGGTCGCAGGCGTCGGCCGGGCCACCGGCGAAGGCGTCCCAAATGGACGGCCCGCGGCCGTCGGCGGCCGTGCCGCCCTCGATCTGGAAGGCCGACGTCGAGACCCCCCAGACGAAACCCTCGGGAAAACGTGCGATATTCATGTGGCGGCAATCCTCCGGCAGTGGACCGAACGCCCAGTCTCCCGCGCGGCGCTCGTCGCGCGCCAGCCTGGCCAGGCGGTATACAGAGCCCGTGGAACTGGACCGGCTCGATCGTGACATCATCGCGGCGCTCGTCGACGACGCCCGCGCGACCTACGCGGACATCGGCCAGCAGGTGGGGCTGAGCGCGTCGGCCGTCAAGCGGCGGGTCGACCGGCTGCAGAAGAGCGGGGCGATCACCGGCTTCAGCGCGCGGGTCGCGCCGCAGGCGCTCGGCTGGACCACCGAGGCGTACGTCGAGCTGTTCTGCCAGGGCAAGACCAAGCCGTCGGACATCGCCCTGGCCGTGGCCAGGTTCCCCGAGGTGGTGGCGGCGGCCACGATCACCGGCGAGGCCGACGCGCTGCTGCACATCAGGGCCACCGACGTGCGGCACGTCGAGCGGGTCATCGAGCGCATCGCGGCGGAGGCTTTCGTGGTACGGACCAAGAGCTCGATCGTGCTGTCGCGGCTGGTGGACATCCCGCCGGGAGCCGCCCTGACGGACTCGCGCAACGGATCGCACGTCACCGGCCGATAGACGCAACAGACCTGCGCCAACGCGCAATGCGCACCGCTTGGCCTGCGCAAACGTCAATTCTTAGGCTGTCCCCGTCTCCCCCGACACGGGAACTTCCCCTGAACTGACGACGACGGAGCCCTGCATGCCCAAACACTTCCTCATGTGCCGCCCGGACTACTTCGCGGTCGAGTACGCCATCAACCCGTGGATGGACCCCGAGGCCGGCGCCGACCGTGAGGTGGCGATCCGGCAGTGGGAAGGGCTGAAGTCGGCGTACGAGGAGCTCGGGCACCAGGTCAGCCTCATCGACCCGATCGAGGGCCTGCCCGACATGGTGTTCGCCGCCAACGGCGCGCTGGTCGTCGGCGGCCGGGTCTACGGCGCCCGCTTCACCTTCCCCGAGCGCGGCCCCGAGGGCCCGGCCTACCTGCGCTGGTTCGTCGAGCGCGGCTACCCGACGCTGGAGCCCACGCACGTCAACGAGGGCGAGGGCGACTTCCTCACCCTCGACGACGTCATCCTGGCCGGCACCGGCTTCCGCACCGACGTGGTCGCCCACCAGGAGGCGCAGGAGTACCTGGGCCGCCCGGTCGTCTCGCTGAAGCTGGTCGACCCGCGCTTCTACCACCTGGACACCGCGCTGTTCCCGCTCGACGGCCGCAACGTCGCCTACTACCCCGGCGCCTTCTCCCAGGGCAGCCAGGAGGTGCTGCGCGCGATGTTCCCGGACGCGGTGATCGCGACCGCCGAGGACGCCGAGGTGCTCGGCCTCAACGCGGTCAGCGACGGCCGGAACGTGGTGATCAACTCCGAGGCGTCCGGGCTCCAGCTGGAGCTCAAGCGGCACGGCTACGAGGTGATCCCGGTCGAGCTGTCGGAGCTGCGCAAGGCGGGCGGCGGTCCCAAGTGCTGCACACTGGAGATCAGGGGGGAGAAGTAACATGAGCACCAGCGCAGAGCTGATCGAAGTAAGCGAGCGCCGCAGCGCGCACAACTACCATCCGCTGCCCGTGGTCATCCACGAGGCGCACGGCGCGTGGGTCACCGACGTCGAGGGCAAGCGCTATCTCGACTGCCTGTCGGGCTACTCGTCACTGAACTTCGGCCACGGCAACCCGAAGATCATCGAGGCCGCCCAGGAGCAGCTGAAGAACCTCACGCTGACCAGCCGGGCCTTCTACCACGACCAGTTCGCCCAGTTCTGCGCCGGGCTCGGCGACCTCACCGGCAAGGACATGATCCTGCCGATGAACACCGGCGCCGAGGCCGTCGAGACCGCGATCAAGGTGGCCCGCAAGTGGGGCTACGAGGTCAAGGGCGTCGCGCCGGAGCAGGCCAACATCATCGTGATGGAGGACAACTTCCACGGCCGCACCACCACGATCATCAGCTTCTCCACCGACCCCGACGCGCACGACGGGTTCGGGCCGTACACGCCCGGGTTCAAGATCGTCCGCTACGGCTCGGCCGAGGCGATCAGGGAGGCGATCGACGACAACACCGTGGCCGTGCTCGTCGAGCCGATCCAGGGCGAGGCGGGCGTGCTGGTGCCGCCGGACGGCTACCTGACCGAGGTCCGGCGCATCTGCACCGAGAACAACGTGCTGATGATCGCCGACGAGATCCAGTCGGGTCTCGGGCGCACCGGCCGCACGTTCGCCTGCGACCACGAGAACGTCGTCCCCGACGTCTACATCCTGGGCAAGGCGCTCGGCGGCGGCGTGGTGCCGGTCTCGGCCATCGCCGCGGACGAGGACGTCCTCGGGGTCATCAAGCCGGGCCAGCACGGGTCCACGTTCGGCGGCAACCCGCTGGCCTGCGCGGTCGGCATCGCCGTCATCGACATCCTGAACACCGGCGAGTTCCAGGCCAGGGCCGCCCGGCTCGGCGAGGTGCTGCACGCGCGGCTGCGCGAGCTGGCCGGCAAGGGCGTGGTGGCGGTGCGCGGGCGCGGGCTGTGGGCGGGCGTGGACATCGACCCGGCCCTCGGCACCGGGCGCGAGGTCTCCAAGGCGCTCATGGCGCGCGGCGTGCTCGCCAAGGACACCCACGGGTCCACGATCCGGCTCGCGCCGCCGATCGTGATCTCCGAGGAGGACCTGGTCTGGGCGGTCGACCAGCTCGCCGCCGTCCTCGAAGAGCTCTAGGTCTCCTACGGCTTCGCCTGGTCGGGCCACCCGCCGTACCACGGCCGGCGGCCCTCCAGGAAGCGGCCGCCGACCCTGCGCGGGCGCGCCGCCGTGACGGCGCGCCCTGTGGGCCTGCTGGGGGTCACGAACCGGCGGGGGCGCTCCCCATCGGGGTAGGGGTGACGGTACGCGTCACCGTCGGCTCCGGCTCGCCGGTCGGCTCGACCGCGGGCACGCTGGTCGGCTCCGGGGTGAACGTGATCGTCGCCTCGGCCGTCGGCAGCTTCTCCGTCGTCGGGCCGGACTCCGACGGAATGGGCGTGGGTGCCTGGGTCTCCGGCATGCAGCTCGCGTCGGCGGCGGCGTCGGGGGCCTCCGGCAGCGCGTCCACCACGGAGACGTCGAGCTGGGCCGTCAACGCCACGACGCTGTCCTTGGGCGCGCCCGCCTTGGCGTCGACCACGACCTGCCGCTCGCCCAGGAACTCGTGCCCGGCCGGGTCGAAGATCAGCTCCTCGCGCACGCCCCAGTCGGCGACCCGGCCCAGCGCCACGCCCACGCGTCCCGAGGAGTCGGCGACGCCCTCGGCCGCCTCGACGCCGGGGATCGCCTTCACCGCCTCGAACAGGGCGTCCCGCTGCGCCTTGGGCAGGTAGTTCTCCCTGACGAGGTCGCCGGCGCGGGTGAAGGCGACGGCGTCCGGATCGACGTCCTTGTCGCCCTTGGGGGCCGACTGGTAGAGGCGGTCGCGCATGGCCGTGGCGTCGGCCGGGAGCGTGCTCAGGTAGGCGTAGTCGTCGCGGTAGGGGCCGCGCAGGTCGGGGCAGGAGGCCAGCCGGTTCCACTCGCTGCCCCGCCGGCTCGTGGCGTCCGCCGGCAGCGGCTGGCCCGGCCAGGGGCGCGGCTCGCGGCCCTCGATCTGCAGCAGGCCGTCCTTGCTGCCGTCCACGGACTTCCAGATCCTGCGGTGCTGGCGGTAGAGGTAGCGGCTCTGCGCGCCGGAGCTGTCGATCGACTGCGAGCCGTACATGGTGTCGGACTCGATCAGGATGAACTGGTCCGGCCGGGGGTTCAGCTCGCCGGCCGACAGCATCACGGAGGTGGCCGGGCGGGCGTCCGTCCCGCCCTGGCCGGACAGCGCCACCGCCACGCCGCCGACCAGGACCACCGTGACGCCGAAGGCCGCGGCCGTCTGCCAGCCCAGCCTGGGCAGCCGCAGGCGTCGCCCGCCGCGCGCCTCGGCCAGCAGTCGTTCCCTGGCCCGCGCGCGGGCCTGCGGCTCGTACGGCGGCGCCGGCGGCCTGCCGTCGGCGAACGTCTGGATCTCGTCATCCATGCTGGGGCTCCTCTGCGAAGGGATCGATGCCGCCGAGCGCCCTGCGTACCTTGACGCGGAGCCGGTGCAGCCTGGACCGGACGGTGCCGACGGGCACCCCGAGGGCGCGCGCGGCGTCCTCGTAGGTCAGGTCGGCCCACGCCACGAGCAGCAGCAGGTCGCGCTCGCTCGCACTGAGCCTGGTCAGCGCCCTGGCCAGGCGGGGCTGGAGCTGCTCGGCGGTGACCCGGTCGGCGCTGCGCTCGTCGAACGTGCCAGGACGCTCGGCGCCGACCCTGGCCATGGCCGCGGTGCGCCGCCGTTCGGCCCTGCGGTGCTGGGACACGACCTTGGTGGCGATGCCGTACAGCCAGGGACGGGCGTCAGGCAGGGTGCGGTCGTAGCGGCCGCGGCCGCGGAAGGCGACGAGGAACACCTCCCCCGTCACGTCGTCGGCCAGCTCGACGCCCAGGCGGCGGGCGGCGTACCTGTGGATCTCGTCGGCGTGCCGGTCGAACAGCGCGGCGAAACGCTCAGGATCGCTCAGCGAATGCCCGATCAGGGTCGAGTCATCCAGCGTTGCGGTTGTGTCCTCGACACTCACCACATCCGGTCCTCTCTCATGCGGTCACCCTGTTGTTGGCCGCACCGGGAAGCCCGGTTCCACCTTTTTCGGGCTATGCCGCCTTTCGCCGCTTTCGCCAGGCGGACAGGCCGTCGGGGGCCTCGTCCCTGATGAACCCGGCCGCCGTCAGCTCGGCGGCGAGCCGGTCGCCGCCGGGCCGGTGGGCCTCGCTGGTCACCTCGTCCTCGCTGATCACCACGCCGCGCTGCCTGATCCGGTAGAGGAAACGGGAGCGCACGGTCTCGCCGGTGACGTCGAGCACCTGGCCCCAGACCTCGTAGGCGTGCCGCCCGACCTGGTAGGAACCCATGAGCTCCAGCTCACCCGGCGTGGGCGCGGGCCGCTCGCGCCAGTTGAACAGCAGCAGCCCGCCCGGTTCGAGCTGCCTGGCCAGCACCCGCCACAACTCCTCCCGCCGCCCGGCCGGGAACGCCTGCAGCACCGAGATCATCACAACGGCCTCGACCGGCTCGTCCACATCGACGTCGAGCGCCCCGCAGGCCAGCACGGTGACCCGGCGCCGGGCCTGCTCGTCGGCGGCCAGCCGCGACAGCAGCACCGACCGCATGGCCGGCGCCGGCTCGACGGCGTACACCTCGCCCTCCGTCGCGCGCACGATCACCTCGGTGATCAGGCCGGTGCCCGCGCCGATCTCCATGACGCCGCCCCGCACCCCTTTCAGCAGGGGCGGGAGCGACTCGCGCATCTCGGGGACGTGCCCGTCCTCGTGCCACAGGTCGTAGAACGGCACGGCCCTGGAGTACTGGTCATCAGTCATGGGTCATTTCTACGCCAGCCGGGCCGAGTCGATCGGCCTGACGCCGTCGCCCGCCGACTCGTACCAGGTGATGGTGTCGGGGAAGGTCAGCGTGGCCAGCGCGTTCTGGAACAGCGGGCCCTTGGTCACCCGCCAGCGGAACGGCGGGCGCGGGATGCCGGCCAGCCGCGCCAGCAGGCCGCCCACCAGCGTCGCCAGCCCGAACTGGGTGAGCACGTTGGCCCAGCGCAGCAGCCGGCTGAGCGGGTTGCGGATCGGCGAGCAGACGACCTGGTAGATCTGCCCGGCCGAGGCCTTGGCCAGATAGGAGTAGTGGACGTCGCCGGACAGGATCACCGCCGGCTTGCCGAGCCGGACCAGCAGCCTGCCCAGGTCCTCGAACGAGCGCCGGAAGGCCGCCCAGTGCTCCAGGTCGACGGCCTGGCGCAGTTGCTCCGACCACCGCTGCACCGTGCGGCCCCACTTGCCGTCGCACAGCGCCTCGTTCCAGTTCTGGACGCCGTGCACGCCCTCGGGCAGCAGGAAGGGGATCGAGGAGCCGATGACCAGCCGCTCGGCCGGGGCGGCGGCCTGCTCCTGGAGCCAGGCCCACTCCTCGGGGTCGAGCATGCGCCGGTCGCCGGGGGTGAGCTGCCTGGCGCACCGGGTGTCGATCATGATGAGCCGGGTGTGCCCGAGGTCGCGGGTGTAGCTCCAGCGGTTGCTGCTCGGCTCGGCGTCGGCCTTGGCGGCGAAGGCGTCGAGGGCCGGGCCGCCGTCGCCGCCGCCCTCGGTGAGCTCGCGCACCAGCGGGTCGGCCGCGCGCTCGGCCGGCGTCAGGTTGCCGAGGTGCTGGTAGACGAAGTAGGCGCCGAGCCCGGCGACCACGCGGCGCGGCCACCAGCTCGTCAGGGCCATCTTCTCCCGCCAGGACTGGGAGGTGTTCCAGTCGTCGCGCAGGTCGTGGTCGTCGAAGATCATGGCGGTGGGCACGGTGGACAGCAGCCAGCGGATCTCCGGGTCGGTCCACGCCTGGCGGTAGAGCTCGGCGTACTCCTCGTAGTCGGCGATCTCGCCCTGCGGCTCGGTGGTCCTGCGCGCCTGGATGTAGTCGAGCATCTGGGGCGAGGGGCTGTCGGCGTAGACCTGGTCGCCGAGGAGCAGCAGCAGGTCGGGCCACTCCTCCTCGTCGGCGCGCATGAGGCTCACGCCGTAGGCGCGCAGCACGTCGTCGCCGTGGGTGCGGACGTGGGCCGAGTCGTGCGGCACGCTCGTGCGGCACGACCCGAACGCCAGCCTGCGGGGCCCTTCGGCGGGCAGCAGCCGCACCCGGCTGGCCGGGCGACCCGCCAGCGGCCAGACCTGGTCCCCGTCGAGGCTGACGGAATAGGAGGCGATATCCTGGGACAGGTCAACGAGATCCACGATCGCGTAGTGGTGACCGTGCACGGTGAAGGTGGGCGACCGATAAGCCCCGCCTGCCGTCTCGACGGTGACCGTGCAGGGCTCGCTGGTCTCCACCCAGATCGAGGCACTGACCGAGTCGACGTGACGCAACATCGGCCCAACCACGAGTGCGGGCATCCAACCCTCCGGTTTTCGACGATTCGGCACACTCTCGCTCGATAGCCTGCCAGAGTGGCACGTTCCCAGCACGTTGATCAACGGCTTGGATATCCCTTCATAACCTAGGCAAGGTCAAACTGCCCGGCCTAGGATGATCGAGACAACACGCCCAAGAGGGAAGGCAACGGCGCCTTCTCCCACAAAATGGGCGCGCATACAGGAGGAAACTCGACCATGAGCATCATGGTGCCGTCAAAGACGCCGGCGCTGATCACACCTGGTCAACAGGCGCTCGACTCCGCTCTTCACCAACTCAACCAGGCCGCCGCCCATCTCGGGCTCGACGACGGCCTCCGCACGATGCTGGCCACGCCCCGCCGCTCGCTGACCGTCTCGGTCCCGGTGCGCCGCGAGGACGGACGCATGGACGTCGTCCAGGGCTACCGCGTCCAGCACAACGTCTCGCGCGGCCCCGCCAAGGGCGGCATCCGCTTTCATCCCAGCACCGACATCCACGAGGTCACCGCCCTGGCGATGTGGATGACGTGGAAGTGCGCGCTGGTCGGCATCCCGTACGGCGGCGCCAAGGGCGGCGTGGCCGTGGACCCGGGCGCGCTGACCACGATCGAGCTCGAACGGCTCACCCGCCGCTACGTCAACGAGATCCTGCCGCTGATCGGCCCGGAGAAGGACATCCCGGCCCCCGACGTCGGCACCGACGAGCAGACCATGGCCTGGATCATGGACACCTACAGCGTCAACGCCGGCTACTCGGTGCCCGGCGTGGTCACCGGCAAGCCGATGACGCTCGGCGGCTCGCTCGGCCGCACCGGCTCGACCTCGCGCGGCGTGCAGATCGCGGCCCTGGCCGCGCTCGGGCGCTCGCCGGAGGGCGTCACGGTCGCCGTGCAGGGCTTCGGCAAGGTGGGCGCGCTGGCCGCGCAGTACCTGTCCGACGAGGGCTGCAAGGTCGTCGCCGTCTCCGACGTCACCGGCGCGCTCTACGCGCCCGGCGGCCTCGACGTCGCCCGCGTGCGCGCCTGGGTGGCCGAGACCGGCGGCGTGGCCGGCTACCCGCACGCCGACGCCATGGCCCACGACGACCTGTTCGAGCTGGACGTGGACGTGCTCGTCCCGGCCGCGCTCGAAGGCGTGATCACCGAGGCGAACGCGCCCCGCGTGCGCGCCCGGCTGATCGTGGAGGGCGCCAACGGCCCCACCACGCCGGAGGCCGACGAGATCCTGGCCGCGAACGGCACCACCGTCGTGCCGGACATCCTGGCCAACGCGGGCGGGGTGATCGTGTCCTACCTGGAGTGGGTGCAGAACATGCAGGCCTTCTCCTGGAGCTCCCGTGAGGTCGAGGTGAAGCTGCGCGACCTGATGGAGGGCGCCTTCGCCGAGGTCAAGTCGATGTCCGCCGAGCGCGGGCTGACGCTGCGGGAGGCGGCGCACGTGATCGGCGTGGGCCGGGTCGCCGAGGCCCACAGCATGCGGGGCCTCTACCCCTGACCTACTTTGGTCGCACGTGACCCGCCCAAGGTCGGATGCCGGGGCGGGTCCCGTTCTGCGACGGTCGGGGCATGAGGGGTTTCATCGGGGTCATGGCCATCATCCAGGGGCTCGGCGGGTTCGCCGGGCGCGTCTGGTTCGACACGGAGTGGGGGTTCGTGGGGCGGTTCGTGGAGCTGCCGCTGGCGGCCTACCTGGGGCTCGCGGTCGCGGGCCTGGCGTTGCTGCTGTGGTCCGGCCACGACGGGAAGAACCGCGAGAGCTGATCGCGGACGGGTCGGGCAGGATGGCCTCATGACCTATCCGGAACCACGCTATTCGGGCGACAAAGGCGAGCTGTCCGCCACGTACCGCCCCTACGAGCACGCACCCGAGCTGACCTACCCGACCGGCAACACTGCCCACTACCTGGCCACCGGGGCCACCACCAACGGCCAGTTCGGGCTCTACCGCTGGGTGATGGGGCCCGAGCCGTCCGGCCCGAGCCCCCACTTCCACAAGTCGATCTCCGAGTCGTTCTACATCCTCGACGGATCGGTGCGGATCTACGACGGCAGCCGCTGGATCGACACCCGTCCCGGCGACTGGGTGCACGTGCCCGAGGGCGGCGTGCACGCCTTCCGCAACGAGTCGGGCGAGCCCGCGACCATGCTGCTGCACTTCGCCCCCGGCGCCCCTCGCGAGGGCTACTTCGAGGGGCTGCTCGACCTGGCCGGCAAGAGCGAGGAGGAGAAGGCCGAGTTCTTCATCCGCCACGACACGTACTGGCTGGACTGACGGGGGCCGGCGCCTGCGCCGAGGCCCGGTCGAGGGCCGCGGCCAGCTCTTCCAGCTCGCGCATCAGCCGCTCGGTGCGCTCCTGGCCGAACGCGGCGGCGATGGCCCGGTGGTGGTCGGCCACCGCGCCGTCCACCCGGGCCAGCAGGTCGCGCCCCCGGTCGGCCAGGAACACCGCCACCCGCCGCCGGTCGCCCGCCGACGCGCCCCGGTGGACCAGCGCCCGGTCGATGAGCCGGTCGACCGCCTTGGTGAGCGTCGGGTGCGGCATGAGCACCGCCTCGGCCAGCTCCCCCATCGAGTGGCCGCGGCCGTCGGCCAGCGCGCGCAGGATGCGCCACTGCTCGACGGTGACGTCCTCGCCGGCCAGGGTCGCCGCCAGGCCGCGCGTGACCTCGCGTTCGGCGCGGCTGAGCACGTACGCGAGTGAGGACCCCAGCCCGGATTTAGCCATGAGAGATCAGGTCCTTTCACCGGAGAGCTAGTTCGGAGGATACTCGTCGGCGTGGCGGCGATCGTCGATCCTTTCGAGGCCCGGCTCATCCCCTCGGACGCGGTCCGGATCGGCCTGGTCGTGCCCGTGTCGGGGGTGCTCGGGCTGGTGGGGCCGTGCGCGATCAACTGCGCGGTGCTGGCCGCCGAGGAGGTCGACGCCCGCGGCGGCGTGCTCGGCAGGCAGATCGAGCTGGTGCTGGTCGACGGCGGGCGGCCGGGGCGCGAGGTGGCGGCCGAGGTGGCCGGCCTGGTCGCGTCCGGCACCGTCGAGGCGGTGGTGGGCACGCACGCCAGCGACGTGCGGATCGACGTGGTCGCGGCGATCGGCGGGCGGGTCCCGTTCGTGTACGCGCCGCCGTACGAGGGCGGGGGGCACGCGCCGGGCGTCTACTTCCTCGGCGAGACCCCCGGCAGGCAGCTCGAACCGGGCATCGAATGGCTGGTCAGCGTCCATCGGGCACGCCGCTGGTACCTGCTGGGCAACGACTACGTCTGGCCCCGCCTGGTGCACGCGGGCGCCCGCCGCCGGTTGCGGGCGCGCGGCGCGACCGTCGTCGGCGAGGCGTTCGTCCGGTACGGCGAGGCGGCCTCCTGGCTCGGCCGGATCGCCGACGCCCGCCCCGACGCGATCCTGCTCACGCTGATCGGCAGCGACCTGGTCGCCTTCAACCGGGCCTACGCGGCCGCCGGCCTCGGCGCGGCCCGGCTGTGCGGGGCGCTGGAGGAGCACGGCCTGCTCGGCATCGGCGGCGACGGCACCGGCGAGCTCTACGCGTCGATGGGCTACTTCCGCGACCTGCCGACCGAGGCCAGCCTGCACTTCGCCGAGCGGTACGCCAAACGCTTCGGCCCGCACGCCCCCATGCTCAACGCCCATGGCCATGGCTGCTACGAGGCCGTCGCGATGCTCGCCGCCCTGTCCGCGCGGGCGGGCAGCCTGGCCGTCCCCGCGCTCGACGCGGTGGCCGACGGCACCACGATCGTCAGCGCGCGCGGCCCGCTCACGCTGCTGAACCGGCAGGTGCGGCGCACGGTGCACCTCGGCAGGGCGGACGGCCTGGATTTCTTGCTTGAGAAACCTTTTCACTAGAAAGCTTTGGCTCTAAGGTGCGAAACGCCCCCCAACCTCAACAAGGAGCCGCGCAACATGAGCACCGTTGAGCAGTTCGGCTACCGCCAAGAGCTCAAACGCTCTCTGGGCTTCGCCGACCTGATGATCTATGGCCTGATCTTCATGGTGCCGATCGCACCGTTCGGCATCTTCGGCGGCGTGTTCCAGTCGTCCGGCGGCATGGTCGCGCTGGCCTACATCATCGGCCTGGTCGCCATGGCGTTCACGGCGCTGTCGTACTCGCAGATGGCCCAGGCGTTCCCCATGGCGGGCTCCGTCTACACCTACGCCGGGCGCGGCATCTCGGCGCCGGTCGGCTTCATCGCCGGATGGGCGATCCTGCTCGACTACATCCTGGTGCCGTCGCTGCTCTACCTCATCGCCAGCCTGGCCATGAACTCGTTCGTGCCCGGCATCCCGGTCTGGGGCTGGCTGGTCATCTTCGTGCTGCTCAACACGGCCGTCAACTACATGGGCATCCAGATGACCGCGCGCATCACGCGGGTGATGCTGGTCGCCGAGCTGGCCGTGCTGGCGATCTTCCTGGTGGTCGGCGGCATCGCCCTGGCGCAGGGCAAGGCCCAGGCGGGCGCGTTCACGCCGATCTTCGAGCCCTCGACGTTCACCTGGACGCTGGTGTTCGGCGCGGCGGCCACGGCGGTGCTGTCCTTCCTCGGCTTCGACGGCATCTCCACGCTGGCCGAGGAGAACAAGGAGGACGGCAGGCGGCTCGGCCGTTCGATGGTGGCGGCGCTCGGACTGGCCGCGGTGCTGTTCGTGGCGCAGACGTGGGTCGCGGCGCTGCTCATGCCGGACCGCGCGCAGCTGATCGCCAAGGGCGACGAGAACGGTGACGCCTTCTACCGCATGGCGGAGTTCGCCGGCGGCCACTGGCTGAGCGTGCTGACCGCCGTCGCCACCGCGATCGCCTGGGGCTTCGCCAACTCGCTGGTCGCCCAGGCGGCCACCTCGCGGCTGCTGTTCGCGATGGCCCGCGACCGCATGCTCCCCTCGTTCCTGGCCAAGGTCCACCCCAAGCACAAGGTGCCGGTGAACGCCACGCTGGCCGTCGCCGTGTTGTCGCTGGGCATCGGCCTCTACATGAGCAGCCTGGAGAACTACGGCATCCCGCTGCTCAGCCAGCTCGTGAACTTCGGCGCGATGACCGCCTTCCTGATCCTGCACGTGGCCGTCGTCGTCCACCACTGGTTCCGCAGGCGCAGCGGGAACGTGTGGGCGCACGTGGTCGCGCCGGCGATCGGCTTCCTCGTCCTGGCCGGCGTGGTGTACAACACCAAGCTGGTGACCCAGACGGTCGGCCTGATCTGGCTGGCGGTCGGGCTGGTCATCCTGGGTGTCAGCTATCTCGTCGGCCGCAGGCCCGTTCTTCCCTCGGAGGTCAAGTGAACGTCGTCTCCTACCACCCCACGCCGGAGGAGCTCAGCTACACCTTCGGCGGCCGTGCCGCCCTGGGCAGGGTGCGGCCCGGCACGGTGCTGGAGCTGTACACCGAGGACTGCTTCGGCGGCCGGGTGCGGACCGTGGCGGACCTGCCGTCGCGGGTCTGCGAGTTCCCGTACCTGAACCCCGTCACCGGCCCCTTCCACGTGGAGGGGGCCGAGCCGGGCGACACGCTGGCGCTGCACTTCGTCAGGATCACCCCGGCCCGCGACTGGGCGGTCTCCACCACGTTCCCGCACTTCGGCGCGCTGACCGGCACCCACACCACGGCGACGCTCCAGCCGCCGCTGGAGGAGCGGGTCTGGCGCTACGACATCGACGTGGACAAGGGCGTGGCCGTCTACCACGCGCGCAACAGCGACTTCAGCGTCGCGCTGCCGCTCGACCCGATGCACGGCACGGTGGGCGTGGCCCCGGGCGCGAACGAGGCCCGCATGACCATCACCCCCGACGCGCACGGCGGCAACATGGACACCCCGGAGCTGCGCGCCGGCGTCACCGTCTACCTGGGCGTCAACGTCGAGGGCGGCATGTTCTCGATCGGCGACGGCCACGGCCTGCAGGGGCACGGCGAGGTCTGCGGCACGGCCGTCGAGTCGGCCATGAACACGGTGGTCGCGGTCGAGCTGATCAAGAGCGTGGCCACGCCGTGGCCCCGGCTGGAGGACGACCTGCACCTGATGTCCACCGGCTCGGCCAGGCCCCTGGAGGACGCCTACCGCATCAGCCAGCACGACCTGGTGACCTGGACGTCGGAGCTGACCGGGCTCGACACGCTGGACGCGTACCAGCTCGTCAGCCAGGCCGGCCAGGCGCCGGTCGGGAACGTGTGCGACACCAACTACACCATGGTCGCCAAGCTGCCCAAGACCTACCTGGGCGCCCCCTCGGTGTACGAGGACGCCCACGCCCGCCTGCGCGCCCTGGGCGCCCAGTACGACGCATGACAATCCCCCACTTAGGTAAACCTTGGTGTCGCAGGTCAGGGCATTGATCATCTTCCCCGTAGAGTGGGAAAGTGCTCAGGTTGGTACTGTCTCTGGTCCTGCTCGATCCGGCTGGCGTCACCGATGTCGCGCAGCGCAGCGTCCCCGTCCCCCAGGTGCTGACCCCGGACGGCGACCGCCTGGGCTACGCGCCGGTCCCGCGCCCCTACACGGGGGCGCGGCGGCTGACCGGGGTGCTGCTCGGCCATGACCCCGTCACCCGCACCGACGTGTGGTGCGGCGGCGCGATCATCGGCTCGCGCAGCCGCAGCCTGGTGCTGACGGCCGCGCACTGCCTCTACCACGACGGCCGGCCGCTCAAGCGGCTGGTCTTCATGCCCGGGTTCGACAGGGGCAACCCGCGGCACGGCGTCTGGTCCGCGGTGCGCACGTGGGCGCCGGACCGCTGGCGGGCGAACCCCGACTCCCCCGACGTGCTGCCGTACGACGTCGGCCTGGTCGGGGTCGTCAAGGGCAGGCGCCCGCTGGAGGACGTGGTCGGCCAGGGCCTGCCGCCCCTGCGCACGAGCCGCGGCGCCGGGCTGCGCGGGCTCGAACTGCTCGGCTACCCGGCGGGCAAGCGCTACCCGGGCACGCAGATGTACCGCTGCCTGGGCGACGCGGTCGAGGGCTCGACGGTGGGCCCCGGGCTGATGGTCACCCGCAACTGCCATGCCGCCGCCGGAGGGAGCGGCGGCCCGGTGCTGTACGGCGACTCGGTGGCGGGCGTGGTCTCCTCCTCCAGCCCGCTGAGCGACACCGACGGCTACACAGTGCTCGCCCGGCTGGGCGGGACGACGTTCGACCGCATGTTCGCCAGGGCCGACGAGTCGATGCGGGTCAGGAAGCCAGGCTGACGGCCTCTTCGCAGATGGCATGGGTGATCAGGGCGTCCTCGGCGCTGATCACCCGGCCCTCGCGGACCGCGAGCAGGAACTCCTGGCAGATCTGCTCGATGCCGCGCTGCCGGGCGACCGGCACCCAGTCGGGCCGCCTGGTGAGCGTCTCGCCGCCCTCGTAGTCGAGGACGTCGCCGAGGTTGACCACCCGCCGCTTGATGCCGTCGCCCATGACCTCGCAGGTCTCCTCGGCGGCGCCGCTGACCCGGTTCATGACGCCGATCGCGGTGAACCCCGCGCCCGACAGCTCAAGGACGATGTGTTCGAGCAGGTCGCGGCGGACGCGGGTGCGGATCCTGGTCTCGGTGACCGGGCCGGGGGCGAGGAACCTGAGCGTGTCCACGACGTGGATGAAGTCCTCGAAGATGGCCCGCCGGGGCGCGTCGGGGTAGTTGTCGCGGTTCTTCTCCAGCAGCACGAGATGACGGGGAAGGGCCATGAGCCCCGCGTAGCCGGGGGCGTGGCGGCGGTTGAAGCCGACCATCAGCGACCTGCCCTCGGACTCGGCCAGGCGCACCAGGCGCTCGGACTCGGCCAGGCTGTAGGCGATCGGCTTGTCGACGTAGACGTGGATCCCGGCGCTGAGCAGCGGCTCGACGATCTCCGGGTGCGCCTCGGTCGCGGCGTGCACGAACGCGGCGTCGACCCCCGCCTTGATCACCTCGTCGACACTGGTGGACCGGTCGGCGACGCGGTAGGCGTCACCGAGCCGGTCGAGCCGCGCGGTGTTGCGGGTGCACAGGTGGAGGTCGAGGGACTGGGCGGCGAGCACGGGCAGGTACGCCTTCTCCGCGATGTCGCCCAGGCCGATCATGGCTATCTTCATCCGTCGAGCGTAGCCTTCAGCGCGGCCTCCACCGGCGTAGGCGCGACGCCGAAGACCTGCTGAAACGCCGAGGAGTCGAGCACGTAGGGCGCGGTGAACTGGTAGCGCACGTGCCGCAGCTCGCCGATCATGGGCGAGAACAGCCCGGACACCCGCAGCAGCGGCCACGGCAGCGTGGTCATCGTGGGCGCCGGCAGGTCCAGCAGGGCGGCCATCCGGGCGCCGACCTCGCGGAAGGTCATCGGATCGTTGGTGGGCACGTGCCAGGGGCGGCCCCACGCCCGCTCGTCGGCGCCGGCGACGATCAGGGCGTCGGCCACGTCCGGCAGGTAGGTCCAGCTGTGCGGGACGTCGGCGGGGAAGACGAGCCGGATCGTCCGGCCGGCCCTGAGCGGGGGGATGAAGCGGGTGCCCAGGTGGGACTGGTCGGTGGCGCCGGGGCCGAAGAAGTCCGAGCCGCGCACCTCGGTCACCCTGATCCGCCCTTCGCGGTGGGCGGCCAGCGCGTCGTGCCAGATCTTGGCCCGCACCCGGGCCTTGGGGGTGGTGGAGGCCAGCGGCAGGTCCTCGGTCATCGGGCCGGAGACGGGCCCGTACGGGTAGAGGTTGCCCAGGATGGCCAGGACGGCGCCGCTCGACTCCGCGGCGGCCAGGAACGAGGCGGCCATCGGCGGCCAGTCGGTCAGCCACCGGTGGTAGGCCGGGTTGACGCAGTTGTACAGGACGTCGGCCCCCTTGGCCAGCTCGGACAGCCGGGCCTGGTCGGCCACGTCGGCGGCCACCCTGACCGTGCCCTCCGGCCCGCGGCCCGACCGGGTCACGACGACGACCTCGTGCCCCTGCGCGGCGAGCTTGGCGGCCAGGTGCGTGCCGACCTGGCCGGACCCCACGACGACGTGCTTACCCATGATCAGACCTGCTTCCAGATGACGCGCAGCAGCGCGTTGACGACGAAGACGGCGGCGAAGACGATCGCCGGGGTGACCCGGCCGGCGGCGTAGAGCGCGAGCGCGCCGCCGCCGAACCAGACGATCTCCAGCGCGACGCGGGCCAGCCCGGTGAGCGGGATCGTGGCGTTCGCGCCGCCTCCCGCGCCGAACAGCGCCCACACGGCGATGAACAGCGCCGGGCCGCCCAGCCCGGCCAGGAGCTTGATCGCCCAGTTGGGGCTGAGCGTGAAGCCCCAGTAGGCCACCGCGCCCAGCACGCCGAGCTCCAGGAAGAACATCAGCGCGGCGTTGGCGTTCTTGGCGAGGGCGAGCATGGGGATCTCCTGGGGGGTGCGCTGTTCGCTTACGAGAGCAATGCTCTCTCAAAAGAGCGGCACTCGTCAAGAGCGGTGCTCTCGTTTTTTGCCAGTGCTCTGATAACCTGCTGTGCATGACAGCCAGCCGTACCGCGCGAGAGCGCGTGAGAGCCGAGCTCACCAGGGAGATCACCGACATCGCCCGCCGCCAACTGGCCACCGACGGCGCGGGCGGCCTGTCGCTGCGGGCCGTGGCGCGGGAGATGGGCATGGTCTCCTCGGCCATCTACCGCTACTTCCCGAGCCGCGACGACCTGCTGACCGCCCTGATCATCGACGGCTACAACGCGCTGGGCCAGGCCGTCGAGCAGGCCGAGGCCGCCTGCCCGCGCACGGCCCACCTCGGCCGCTGGCTGGCCGCCGGCCATGCCGTCCGCGACTGGGCGGTAACCCACCCCCACGAGTACGCCCTGCTCTACGGCTCGCCCGTGCCCGGCTACCAGGCGCCGCAGGACACCGTCGCGGCCCGGCTGCGCGACGTCACCGTGCTCGGCGCGATCGTCACCGACGCCTGGAACGCGGGCGGGCTGCACCCGCCGGCCGCCCCCGAGCCGCCCGCCGAGGTGGCCGCGGACGCCGAGAACATCCGCGCCCTGATGCCCGGCGTGCCCGACGACGTGGTGTGGCGGGCGATGGCGTCCTGGTCGACGCTCTACGGCTGGGTCAACTTCGAGGTGTTCGGCCAGTTCAACAACACGATCGACAGCCGGCGGGCGGCCTTCGACCACGCGCTGCGGCTGGCCGCCGCGGCGCTCGGCCTCGCCGCGTGACCGGAACGTCCCGGCACGGCGAAAGGGGCAGGAGTGAACGTGCACTCCTGCCCCTTTCGCGAGAACGTCAGCGCGTGGCGCGGTTGACCGCCGAGATGATGGCCTTGAGCGAGGCCGTGGTGGTGTTGGCGTCGATGCCCACGCCCCACAGCACCTGCCCGTCGACCTCGCACTCCAGGTAGGAGGCGGCCTTGGCGTCGCTGCCGGCGCTCATCGCGTGCTCGACGTAGTCGAGGACCCGCACCTTGATGCCGACGCCGGCGATGGCGTCGATGAAGGCCGAGATCGGGCCGTTGCCCACGCCCGCGATCTCCCGGATCTCACCGTCGAGACGCACGTCGGCGCCGATGCGATCTTTGTCGTCGACGGTCGACTCGTGGCGGTGGGCCATGAGGCTCAGCCGGCCCCAGCGGTTGGCGGGGTTGGGCAGGTATTCGTCGCGGAAGATCTCGTACATGGCGGTGGGGCTGATCTCGCCGCCGCCTTCGTCGGTGCGGGCCTGCACGACCTTGGAGAACTCGATCTGCAGCCGGCGCGGCAGGTCGAGCTGGTGGTCGGCCTTCATGATGTAGGCCACGCCGCCCTTGCCCGACTGGCTGTTGACCCGGATGACGGCCTCGTAGGTGCGGCCGATGTCCTTGGGGTCGATCGGCAGGTAGGGCACCGCCCAGGTGAACTCGGCCACCGGCGTGCCGGCCGCCGCGGCGTCGCGCTCCAGGTGCTCGAAGCCCTTCTTGATGGCGTCCTGGTGGGAGCCGGAGAAGGCGGTGTAGACCAGCTCGCCGCCCCACGGGTGGCGCGGGTGCACGGGCAGCTGGTTGCAGTACTCGGTGACGCGGCGGATCTCGTCGATGTCACTGAAGTCGATCTCGGGGTCGACGCCCTGCGAGAACAGGTTCATGCCCAGGGTGACCAGGCACACGTTGCCGGTGCGCTCGCCGTTGCCGAACAGGCAGCCCTCGATGCGGTCGGCGCCGGCCATGTAGCCCAGCTCGGCGGCGGCCACGGCGCTGCCCCGGTCGTTGTGCGGGTGCAGCGACAGCACGATCGAGTCGCGGTGCCGCAGGTTGCGGTGCATCCACTCGATCTGGTCGGCGTAGACGTTGGGCGTGGCCATCTCGACCGTGGCGGGCAGGTTGATGATGACCTTGCGGTCGGGGGTGGGCTGCCACACCTCGTTGACGGCGTCGCACACCTCGACGGCGTACTCCAGCTCGGTGCCGGTGAACGACTCGGGCGAGTACTGGTAGAAGACGTCGACGTCGGTGGCCTCGGCCAGCTTCCTGACCAGCTTGGCGCCCTCGACGGCGATGGCGGTGATGCCCTCCTTGTCCTGGCCGAACACGACGCGGCGCTGGAGGGTGGAGGTCGAGTTGTACAGGTGGACGATGGCCTGCTTGGCGCCCTCGATCGCCTCGAAGGTGCGCTCGATCAGCTCGGGCCTGGCCTGGGTCAGCACCTGGATGACGACGTCGTCGGGGATGCGGCCCTCGTCGATGATCTGCCGGACGAAGTCGAAGTCGGTCTGGGAGGCGGCCGGGAAGCCGACCTCGATCTCCTTGTAGCCCATGCGTACCAGCAGCTCGAACATCTGGAGCTTGCGATGGGAGTCCATCGGGTCGATCAGGGCCTGGTTGCCGTCGCGCAGGTCGACCGCGCACCACCGGGGCGCCTTGGTGATGACCTGGTCGGGCCAGGTGCGATCGGTCAGCCGGATCGGTTCGAACGGCTGATAACGATGGGCCGGCATGGGACTGGGCTGCTGGGCGTTCATGTCTGCTGCTCCTCGTCGGTCGAGTCGAAAGCGGCCGACGCGCATGACTGGCTCCGCGACGAGGGAGCCGGCCTTACAGGCCCTCGCCGCGGCAGCTAAGAAGCAGCCCGCGCAGCATGCCAAGCACGCTACCAGACGTCTCGGGATTCGCTGCCCTTGATCTCACATCATGAGAGCCGATCGGTCCACCGATGGTGAAACACCAGGTCAGGGCCGCGAAATTCCGGCGCGCGCCACTGTTGGTCCGGGATGAGCACGCTCAGGCAGGTGACGCAGCCCTCCAGCCGCTCGAACTCCGAGATGTCCACCCTCGTCACGACGAGCCCGCGCCGCTCCAGCATCGCCGCGGTCCTCGGGGCGGAGGCGGCCAGCAGCACCCGGTCGCCGCCCAGCGGCACCACGTGCGCGCCCGGCTCCTCCGGCGGTTCGAGCAGGCCGGGCAGCTCGACGCGACCGGGATCGCCGATGAGCGTCCCGTCGGGCAGGGCGGTCACCGCCGACTTCAGGTGCAGCACGCCGCGCAGGCCCACGGGCACGACCCGCCGCTCGGGCAGCAGGGCGGCGAGCTGGCTGACGCCCTCGTCGTCGGTGCGGGCCGACCTGCCGACGTACACGGTGGGGCCGACCTGGAGCACGTCGCCGCCGTCCAGGGTGCCGGGGCGGGCGATCCGGACCGCCTTCAGGCCGAGCTCCCGTACGGCCCGTTCCACGGACTCCACCTCCGGACGCCGCTCCGGCGCGCCCGGCCGGGTGAGCACGGCCAGCCGCCCCGACACCACCACGGCGTCCTCCACGAAGGGCGCGTCGGGCAGGTGGTCGGCGTCCTCGGCGTAGACCGGCCGCCATCCGGCCGCGGCCAGCGCCGCGACGTAGGCGTCGTGCTGGTGACGTGCGCGTTCGTGGTCCACGGGCGCACGCTCGATGTGCGTGACGATGCCCTCGGCGATCCGGGGTCCGGGCTTCCTTACCAGCGCGATACCAGACATAGGGCGTGTTCTATCACGCAGTCGTTAGAGTCTTGGGCATGCGGGACGACGAGATTCTCACCAGGATCAGCGCTCTGGTCGCCGAGGAGCACGAGCTGCGCGGCAGGCTGTCGGCGGGCGAGGTCACCTCCGACGAGGAGCACGCGCGGGTCAAGCAGCTGGAGGTGGCGCTCGACCAGTGCTGGGACCTGCTCCGGCAGCGCCGGGCCAGGCGCGGCGCGGGCGAGGACCCCGACGGCGCGGCCGTCCGCCCGGCCGGCGAGGTGGAGAACTACCGGCAGTAGGGCCCACCGGCGGTAAAACGGCTGGCCGGAGGCGGCGCCGATGCGATTGGCTGGACGGATGCACATCCAGCCAATCGACTTCGACCGGCCGGGCGAGCTGATGACGGGCCTGCACGACGCCTACCTGGCCGCCCACGCGCACGAGCCCGGCCCCAAGTTGTCGCTCACCCGCCTGTCCGTCATCGCCCTCCTCGGCCCTCCCGGCGACCGGGTCGAGTCCTGGGTCCTGACCGACGGCGGCAAGGTCGCCGGCGGCTACAGCCTGGCGCTGCCCCAGTCCGACAACCGGCACATGGGCTGGCTGTTCCCGCTCGTGGTCCGGCCCGAGCTGCGCGGCCGCGGCCTCGGGAGCGAGCTGTTCGAGCACGCCCTCGGCCGGATGCGCGCCCACGGCCGCACCCTGCTGCTCACCGAGACGCCCACCACCGGCGTCGGCGCCCGCTTCGCCCGCGCCCACGGGATGACGGTCGCGCTCCAGGAGGCCCGCCGCACGCTCGACCTGCGCACGGCCGACTGGGCCGCGCTGCGCGGCATGCTGCCCGAGGTGCCGGGCTACCGCGTCGAGCGGTTCGCCGGCCCGGCCGGTCCTGAGCTGCTGGCCGACCTCGCCACGCTGATGAGCGGCATGAACGACGCCCCGCGCGACGCCGACGTCGAGGACATGACCTTCAACCTCGACCGCCTGCGCCTGCGCGAGGAGCGCGTCACGCTCGGCGGCGAGACCTGTTACACGATGATCGCCAGGCGCGAGTCCGACGGCGCGCCCGCCGGCTACACGCGGATCTACCTCACCGCCGACCGCTCCGACGGCTGGGGCCACCAGGCCGACACCACCGTCCTGCGCGAGCACCGCGGCCATCGGCTGGGCCTGCTGCTCAAGCTGTCCAACCTGCTGTGGCTGCGCGAGCGCGAGCCCCACCTGGAGCGGATCATCACCTGGAACGCCACGTCCAACGCCCACATGCTGGCCATCAACGAGGCCATGGGGTTCGAGCTGCTCGACGAGTGGGACGAGTGGCGGCTGACGGTCTGACCTTTCCCCGGCTAACCTGACACGTCATGACGTTGGAGGCGCTGAGGGACGCGGATCCGCGGCAGGTGGGGCGCTACGCCCTCCTGGGCCGGCTGGGCGAGGGCGGCATGGGCGTCGTCTACCTGGGCGAGGAGCCCGGCGGCACCCGGGTGGCCGTCAAGCTCATCCACGCCAGGATGGACGCCGACCCCGACTTCCGGCGCAGGTTCGCCCGCGAGGTGGCCGCGGCCCGGCGGGTCGCCCGCTTCTGCACCGCCCCGGTGCTCGACGCCGACGTGCACGCGGACGTGGCGTACCTGGTCACCGAGTACGTCGAGGGGCCCAGCCTGGACGACGCGGTGCGCGACTCCGGGCCGCTGAAGGGCTCCGCGCTCGACGGGCTGGCCGCGGCCATGGCGATGGCGTTGCGGGCCATCCACGGAGCCGGGGTCGTGCACCGTGACCTCAAGCCGTCGAACGTGCTGCTGTCCCAGGTGGGGCCCAAGGTCATCGACTTCGGCATCGCGCGGCTGGCGGAGTCGGAGATGAGCAGCGCGATCGTGGGGACGCCGTCGTACATGTCGCCCGAGCAGGTGGCGGGGTCGCGGGTCGGGCCGGCCTCGGACATCTTCTCGTGGGGCTGCACGGTCGCCTTCGCCGCCGGGGGGCTGCCGCCGTTCGGGTCGGGGTCGGTGCCGACGATCCTGTTACGCATCGTCAACGAGGCTCCCGAGCTGCGGGGGTTGTCGGGGCCGCTGCTCGACCTGGTGACCGCGTCGCTGGCCAAGAGCCCGGCCGCCCGCCCCACGGCCCAGGACCTGATGGACGCCCTCAGCACCGCCACCCCCTCCGCCGCCCTCCCCACCCCACCCCCCTCCCCCACCGCCGGGCCGCCGCCCGCCGTCCCCCCTCCACCTTCCACCGCCGGGACGCCGGGCACCGTCCCCCCTTCTCCTCTCGAAGGGACGGACGCGACGGCGGCGGGGAAGCGGCGCATGAGGCTGCTGGCCGCGGCCGCGGCGGTCGTGGTGGCGGCCGCCGGCGTCACCACGGCCCTGCTGTGGCCCCACGGCGACACCCCCGCGAGCACCCGCACCGCCACCGGCACAGAACCGGCCTCCACCGCCACGCCCCGCAACCCGCTGCGCGAGAACGGCGTCACCTTCTGGTCCGAGAAGGAGAAGGCCGCCGCCCGCCAGGCCGCCGTGTGGCAGAAGGACCGTCCGGCCGACGCCGCGCTCATGGAGCGGCTGGCCGCCGTCCCGCACGCCATCCGCCTGAACCAGCCCGAGGTCAGGGCCACGGTCGAGACCGCCGTGACCGCCGCGCAGGAGGCGGGCGGCGTGCCCGTCTTCCTGGTCAACTACATGCCGGGCGGCGGCGACTGCGCCGCCGTCGGCGCGGGCGGGATGCAGGTCTACCAGGAGTGGGTCAAGGGCGTCGCCCGCCAGATCGGCGACCGCAAGGCCGTGATCATCCTGGAGCCGTCCAGCCTGGTCAACCTGCCCGGCACCAAGGACTGCGCGCTGGCCGGCACGGCCGAGCAGCGCTACCGGGACCTGCGCGAGGCCGTGCGATCGCTCAAGACCGGGCACCCCGGCACGGCCGTCTACCTCGACGGCAGCCAGGACCTCTACCCCGGCACCGAGGTCATGGCCCAGCGCCTGATCGGCGCCGGGATCGACCGGGCCGACGGGTTCTTCGTCAACACCGCCTCCTTCCAGCCCACCCCCAAGGCCGTCGAGTACGGCAAGTCGCTGTCGGCCTGCATCGCCGTCATGCGCAGGACGGGCGGCGCCACCTGCCCGAAGGACGCCGACCCAGGCGGCGACCTGCCGCACTTCGTGGTGGACACGGCCAGGAACGGCCAGGGCTCGTGGTCGCCGACGAAGAAGTACAAAGACCCGCAGACCTGGTGCAATCCACCGGGCCGGGGCGTCGGCGAGCGGCCCACGACCGACACGGGCGAGGAGCTGGCGGACGCCTACCTGTGGATCACCCGGGCCGGCAGCTCGGGCGGACGGTGCCGGCGCGGCACGAACGGCGACAAGGACCCCGAACGCGGCGTGGTGGCGCCGGAGAGCGGCGAGTGGTGGGCCGATCTGGCGCTCGAACGCGCGAAGAACGCCCGGCCCCCGTTGCGCTGAGGAAAACCCGATGTTAAGCGCACGTTAGATCTGAGCCGCCGCACCTTGTCCGAACAACCTTCTGGGGAGAGGCTCTGGCCTGCATCCACTCCCCCCAGGAGGTCCTACATGAACAAAGCGCGCGTGCCGTGGAAGGCAGTGATCGGCGGCTCCGTCGGCAATCTGGTCGAGTGGTACGACTGGTTCGTCTACAGCAGCTTCGCCGTGTACTTCGCCGCTTCGTTCTTCCCTGACGGGGACGACACGGCCAAGCTGCTCAACACCGCGGCCATCTTCGCCGTCGGCTTCTTCATGCGCCCGCTCGGCGGCTGGCTGCTCGGCCGGTACGCCGACCGCCGGGGCCGCAAGGCGGCGCTCACGCTCACCGTCACGCTGATGTCGGCCAGCGCGCTGCTGATCGCCATCGCGCCGACGTACGAGTCGGTCGGTTACGCCGGCGCGCTGGTCCTGGTGGTCGCGCGGCTGCTCCAGGGCCTGTCGGTGGGCGGCGAGTACGCCGCCAGCGCCACGTACCTGACGGAGGCCACCCCGCGCGGCCGGCGCGGCTTCGCCTCCAGCTTCCAGTACGTCTCCATGACCGCCGGCCAGCTCGTCGGCCTCGGCCTGCAGATCATCCTGCAGAACACGATGTCGAAGGAGGCCCTGAACTCCTACGGCTGGCGGGTGCCGTTCGTGGTCGGGGCCCTGGCCGCCGCCGTCGTGTTCTACCTGCGCCGCAGCCTGCTGGAGACCGAGGCGTACGGCGAGGAGGAAGAGGAGCGCCGGGACAAGGGCACGATCAGGCAGCTCCTGGCGCACAAGAAGGAGGCGCTGCTGGTCATCGCCCTGACCATGGGCGGCACGGTCGCGTACTACACCTACACGACGTACCTCACCAAGTACCTGTCGAACACCGCGGGCCTGCCGAAGGAGACGGCCACGCTGGTCAGCTTCTGCGCGTTGTTCATCTTCATGTGCCTGCAGCCGCTGGCCGGGTCGCTGTCGGACCGCATCGGGCGCCGGCCGCTGCTGATCACGTTCGGGATCGGGTCGATGCTGGGCACGGTGCCGCTGATGACCGCGCTGGGCGGGGCGAGCGGCTTCGGGGGCGCGCTCGTCCTGTCGCTCGCCGGCCTGGTGATCGTGACCGGCTACACCTCGATCAACGCGGTGGTGAAGGCCGAGCTGTTCCCGACGCACGTGCGCGCGCTGGGGGTGGCGCTGCCGTACGCGATCGCGAACGCGTTGTTCGGCGGCACCGCGGAGTACGTCGCCCTGTGGTTCAAGGACAAGGGCATCGAGTCCGGCTTCTACTGGTACGTCTCCGCCTGCGCCGCCGTCTCCCTGGTCGTCTACCTGACCATGCGCGAGACCCGCGACGCGGCGCTGTCCCGCAGCGAGGGCGCCGAGCCGTCGGATCCGGTCACCGCCCGCGTCTAACCTGGCACCATGCGGGTTCTCCTGGTCGAGGACGACGATCGTCTCGCCTCCGCGCTCACCACCGCGCTGGCCCGGCACGGCCATTCGGTCACCCGCGCCGGCCTGGCCGTCGACGCCCTCCGCCTGGCGGGGGGCGTCGACTTCGTCCTGCTCGACCTGGGCCTGCCCGACATGGACGGGCTCGACGTGCTGCGCCGGCTGCGCCGCGTCTCGGCGGTGCCGCTCATCGTGGTCACCGCCCGCACGCAGGAGCGCGAGGTGCTGCGCGGCTTGCGCTCGGGGGCCGACGACTACCTGGTCAAGCCGTTCCGCACGGTCGAGCTGATGGCCCGCATGGAGGCGGTGCTGCGGCGCGGCACGCGTCCGATGCCGGCGCGCGACCATGTGGTGTGCGTCGGCGACGTGCGCATCGACCTGGAGTGCAGGCAGGTCACGGTGGCCGGGCGGCCGGTGGCGCTGACCAGGCGCGAGTTCGACGTGCTGGCGCTGCTGGCCCGCGAGCCGGGCGTGGTGCGCAGCCGGGAGGAGATCCTCGACGAGGTCTGGGGCGATCCGCTGCTGTCGGCGTCCCGGTCGCTCGACGTGCACGTGGCGGGGCTGCGGTCCAAGACCGGGCGTCCTGGGCTGGTGGAGACGTTGCGCGGCACCGGCTACCGGCTGGGCCCGGCGGGATGAACGCGCGGCTGGTGGTCACGTTCACCACGCTGATCGTCTTCCTGATCGCGGCGCTGGCGGTGCCGCTCGGCCTGGCCTACGCCTCCCACCGGACCAACCGCCTGCTGCTCGACCGGCGCGCCGACGCCACCCGCTTCGCCGAGCTGGCCGACGCCGCGGCCCGCGACGACGACCGCACGGGCCTGATCACCGAGGTGTCCCGCTACGCCGACCTTTACGGCGCGGCCGTCCGGGTGCGCGACCGCGACGGCTCGATCCTGGTCTCGGCCGGCCGGTTCGAGGCCGACGACCGGGAGGCGACCCGGCTCGCGCTGTCCGGCCGCACGACCGAGGACCTGCCCACGGTCAGCCCGTTCGGCCCGGCCACGGTGCTGCTGGCCGAGCCCGCCGGGCGTGACGCGCAGGTGTCCGGCGTGGTGCTGCTGGAGGCCCCGACCGGGCAGGCCCGGCTGGACGTGTCGCTGGTTTGGGGCGCGCTGGCGGCGGGGGCGCTGGTCGCGCTGGCCTGGTCGGCGCTGGCGGCCCGGCGGCTGGCCCGCTGGATCCTGCGGCCGGTGACCGAGCTCGACCGCACCACGCGGGCCATCGCGCAGGGTCAGCTCGACGCGCGGGCGCATCCCGGGGCGGGCCCGTCGGAGCTGCGGCGGCTGGAGGAGCGCTTCAACGCGATGGCCGACGCGGTCTCGGCGGCGATGGAACGGCAGCGGGCCTTCGTGGCCGACGCCTCGCACGAGCTGCGCACCCCGCTCACCGTGCTCGGGCTGCGGCTGGAGAACCTGGAGCCGCACCTGCGCGAGGAGGGCACGGCCGAGTACGCCGAGGCGATGTCCGAGCTCGACCGGCTGGTGTTGCTGGTGGAGGACCTGCTGGTGCTGGCCAAGGTCGAGGCGGGCGCGGGCCTGGCGGGCAAGGAGGCCGGGCTCGGCGAGCGGCTGGCGGTGTGGCGCGAGGTCTACGCGGCCAAGGGCGTGTGCCTGGTGGCCGACGTCCCGGCGGGCGCGGTGGTGCCGGAGGCGGCGGCCAGGATCGCCGACATCGCCCTGGACAACGCCCAGAAGTTCGTCCCCGAGGGCGGCACGGTGACGGTCACGCTCGACGGCGGGACGCTGCGCGTGGCCGACGACGGGCCGGGGCTGGGCGCGGCGGAGCGGGCCGAGGCGCTGGGGCGGTTCTGGCGGTCGGGGGCGCACGCCAACGTCCCGGGCAGCGGGCTCGGCCTGGCCATCGCGGCCGAGCTGGCCAAGGCGTGCGGGGCCACCCTGCGGCTGCTGCCCGCCGTGCCGCACGGGCTGGTGGTCGAGCTGGCCCTGGCTCAGCCGTAGACCGAGCGGTAGTAGCGGGCCGCGCCCGGGTGCAGGGGCACGACGCCGGTGCCGATGGCGTAACGCCTGTCGAGGCGGCCGCCGGGAGCCGAGGGGGCCTGGAGGCGGTCGCGGGCGCGGAAGAGCGTCTCGGTGACGGTGAAGGCCAGGTCGTCGGGGAGCGTCGTACGGCACATCAGGTAGCTCGGCGTGCCCACGGTCGGCACCTGCCTGGCCAGCCCGTACGCGCCGGCCGGCACGGCGGCGTGCTCGTAGACCGGCCCGTAGCGGCGGCGCAGCACCGGCACCAGCGACTCCAGCGGCACCAGCGCGATGTCGTCGAGCGCGGCGAGCGCGGGCGTCGGCACGCCCCCCGACCAGAAGAACGCCTCGATGCGGCCGCCGCGCAGCTCGGTGACGGAGGCGTCGAGGCCGAGCCTGGTGATCTGCGGCGGCGTGCGCAGCCCGGCGGCCGACAACACGCGCGTCGCGGTCACCGCCGTGCCCGACCCCTCGACCCCGATCGACACCGGACGCCCCGCCAGGTCGCCGACGCCGGTGATGCGCGCGCCCTCGCGCACGACCAGATGCACGTAGTTCATGTACATCCGGGCCAGCGCGGAGACCGGCTGGTGGCGCACCCTGACCGCGTCGTCGGCGCTGTCTGCCAGCGCGAACCCGACGTCGGCCCGGCCGCCGGCCATCATGGTGAGGTTCTGGACGCTGGCCGCGGTCTCCACCACCCGCACGGTCAGCCCGTCGTGCCGCAGCTCGCCCGCCAGCCGCTGCCCGAGCGCGCCGTACGGGCCGCCCGCCAGCCCGGTGACCAGCCGCAGCTCGGCGGGCCTGGCCGTGGAGCAGCCGGCCGCGAGCGCGGCGAGCCCGAGGAAGGCTCGGCGGGACATGGGCATGATGTCACGGTATCCGGTCACGCAGAATGGACAGTGTGACCGAACGGGACGCACGCCTGCGCATCGCCGCCGAGCTGAGGATGTTCGTGCCCGTGAGCCGCCGCGGGGAGTGGCAGCGGGTGACCACCGACGGCACCTCGACGCTCGGCCATCACGTGGAGTCGCTCGGCATCCCGCTGACCGAGGCGGGGCCGATGCTGTCGGAAGGCCGCGGCGTGGCCCCGTCCCACCTGCTCGCGCCGGGCGAGACGGTCGAGGTGCACCCGATGCCCCGGCCGCAGCCGCTGCCCGCCGGGCCGCGGTTCCTGCTCGACGTGCACCTCGGCACGCTGGCCCGGCGGTTGCGCCTGCTCGGCGTGGACACCGCGTACCACAACGACATGGACGATCCGGCGCTGGTGGTCCAGGCCAACGAGGAGCGTCGGGTGCTGCTCACCCAGGACCGCGGCCTGCTGCGCCGCCGCGCGCTGTGGCTGGGCGCCTACGTCCACGGCTCGCGCCCCGCCGACCAGCTCCGCGACGTGCTCGAACGCTTCGAGCCGCCGCTGGCTCCGTGGACGCGCTGCACGGCCTGCAACGGCGTGCTCGTGCCGGTGACGAAGGAGGAGGTCGGGCCGCTGCTGGAGGCCGGCACCCGGCGCAGCTACGACGCCTACGGCCGGTGCGGCGACTGCGGACAGGTCTACTGGCAGGGCGCGCACAGCGGCAACCTTGAGGAGATCGTGCAATCGGCGCGCATTTGGGCCAATAGCCGCTGATTCGCGCTTTGAGAACGACCGTCAAGTTGATCTCAAAAACGCCCTCGGCCGGGGGTTACGCGGACGATCAAGGGTATGAGCAGGGGAAACGGCATCACCCGAAATCGGGTGCATACTGACACCCTTCCACCCCGTTGAGCAAAAGACTCCAATTCGACGTTTATCCGGAAAAATTCGGATACGTCGCGTTTCCGCGTATCCATCTCGCGGCGCACGATCGGGGGAAATACCGCAAATGGCCAAGAATCGAAAGCTCGGCCACGGCGCCGGGCCCGCTCCACGCGTATGGAGCGTCAGAAGGAAGTGGGCCACCGCCATTGTCGGCATGGCCACGACGCTGGTGGGCCTGCCCGGCGTCGTGGTGAAGTACAGCCAGGCGCAGAGCGAGCGGGAGACGCCCCGGCTCGTCATCACCGCGCCCGTCACCGGCCCCGGGGCCACCGCCTCGCCCTGCCCGCTGGTGAGAGGCACCGCCACGCTGCCCGAGGGCACGACCCTGCTGATCGGCGTACGCCGCACGACCGGCACGCCGCGCACCAGACACACCCGCTTCTACCGCGTCGACCCCGTGCGGGCCTCCGGCCAGTGGGACGTGCCCGTCTCGCTCGAAGGCGGCGACCCCGCGATGGCCGGGGAGTGGTACGCGATCACCGCGCTCACCGTGCCGACCGAGTGGGCCGACTTCCTGGAGAAGGTCGGCGGCACCCCGGGCGATCCGCTGATGTCCGCGTCCGCGATGCCGCCGCACGTGGGCGAGACGCCCTCCATAGAGGTCCAGCGGGACGCCGGCCCCGCCACCTGCTGAACCCCACCGTGACCTCGCCGTCAGGCGCGGTCGAACTCGCTCGCCTTCACGCCCGCCACGAACGCGTCCCACTCGGCGGGCGTGAAGAACAGCTTGGGCCCGTCGGGGTCCTTGGAGTCACGCACGACGACCAGCTCAGCCTGCCCGCCCTTGTGCGCAGGGCCGCCAGGAACGTTCTTGAGCTCGGCGATCTCGACGCAGTTGCCGCCGTTGTCGCCGGAAAAACTGGACTTCTGCCACTGGACACAGCTCAGGTCCATCGTTCCACCATGGCTTTCTTTATCGTTTCAAGGGACATGCTCAAGGGCAACGCCTCGGTACGGATGGCCTCGAACCGCTCCACGGCCGCCGAGACGTCCTCATGATCGCTCGTCGTGATGCCGCGCACCGCGGTTTCCGCGTACAACACCTCGGAGCCTCCGTCCAGGGTCGCGATCACGAAGCCACCCGTCAAGCCGGAGTGCAGCCCGTGCGGGAGGACCTGGATGCTGAGCCGCGGGGTGACCGCGTCGAGCAGCCGCCGCAGTTGACCCTTCATCAGCTCCGGCCCGCCGATGGGCCGGAACAGCACCGCCTCGTCGATGACGCAGCGCAGCGACGGAGGGTCGTCGCGGGCAAGGATCGCCTGCCTCTCCATGCGCGCGGCCACCGCGGCCTCGTTGCCGCGCAGCAGGGCGCGGGCGTACTGCTCGGTCTGCAGGAGGCCGGGCACCAGGAGCGGCTCGTAGGTGCGCAGGGTGAGCGCCGCCTGCTCCTTCTCGTGCCACTTGCCGAACCAGGAGGGGAAGACCTGACCCTTGCGCCAGTCGAGCAGGCGGCGCAGGGCGCCGCCGGTGCCGAGGGCCTTGTCGCAGGCCTCGGCGAACTCGGGGCTGGCCGGGAGCTGACCGGTCTCGACGCCGCTGATCAGGCCCTCGCTGAAATGGATGCGCTCGGCGAGCTGCCCCTGTGTCAGGCCCGCCGCCTTCCGGTAGTGCCGCAACTCTCTGCCCCATATCGCCTGAGGCGCGTAGAAGTCGGCCACCCTGCCCTCCCCTCGCCCGGGTTCAACGCCAACGGCACGGACTTCAAAGTCCACTCCTTGCAATCAGATCACTACCGACCGTAGTCATATGGCGTCACGCTGGCCACATGAAATCCGAAAGTCCCGCCGTGACGCTCGCCGACCGGCGGCCCCTGCCGGACACGGTCCTCGGCGAACGGCGGATGCCCCGGCACCCCGGTTGCGTCTCCTCCGTGCGGCGGTTCGTCCGCGACGTCGCCAAGGATCACGAAGCGGCGGAGGCCGCCGTCGAGATCGCCCAGCTTCTCGTCTCGGAGCTGGTCACCAACGCGCTCACCCACGCCCGCTCGGCGGAACCCGTCCGGGTCGTGGTGGTCCGGGAGGGCCGGCTGCTGACCGTGGAGGTCCGCGACTCGTGCGCCACCCTTCCCCGGATGGGCCAGGCCGACCCGCTGGCCTGCCGGGGGCGGGGGCTGGCCATCGTCCACAGCCTGTCCCACGACTGGGGCTGGAACCCCGTGCCGCCCGGCAAGGCGGTCTGGTTCCAGGTCGTCGCCTGGGCGTCCTAGCGGCACACGTCGAACGGCTCGACCCCCGGCAGGTACGCCCGCCACTCCGCCGCCGTGAGCGCGCGGCCGGCGCGGGCGCACACGGTCGCGGCCACATGCCGCCGGTCGAGGTCGTGCGTACGGAAGGCGCCGTCGTCGTCCAGGGTGTACAGCTTGGTGCCGTCGGCCGAGAAGCCGAGCCAGACGTTGTCGCCGGTCGACTCGGCCATCGCGTCGAACACGACCCCGACGTACCGCCGCGAGGCCACGTCCCACAGGCGGATCCGCGGGCCCTTCTCGTACGTGGCGATCAGCCGTCCGTCGGGCGACCAGACCGGCAGCTCGAACTGCTCCGCGCCCGGCACGCTGGGGAAGGCGCCGAGCATGGTCCGCAGGTCCCGGTCCCACAGCGTGATCCGGTCAGGATGCGAGAAGGCCACCTGGCGGCCGTCCGGGCTGTAGGCGAAGGCGCCGCCGACCCGCCGGGCCTCGGCCCCCAACGGCAGCGCGGTCCCGCCCGCCGGATCGTAGAGCCGCACCTCAGGGCCTCCCATGAGCAGCCGCGAACCGTCCGGCGCGAAGCTCATCGGCCCGGCGCCCGTCACCTTCGTGGTCCGCGCCCGCGAACTCGTGAGGTCGTGCAGCTCCAGCGGCAGCTGCCCCTCGAACCTGGACGGCAGCACGGCCAGGGTCCGGCCGCCGGGGTCGAAGGCGAGCGCGTCGGCCTTCTCCGCCCCCTTCCCGGCCAGCCCGAACGCCTGCGTCTCCCGCCCGCTCGCGACGTCGAGCACGCGGACGCGGGCGCCGTCGCCGTAGGCCAGCCGCGTGCCGTCCGCGCTGAAGGCCATCGCCGAGCCGTCGCCCTTCCAGGCGATCGGGCCGGCCAGACGGCGGCGGGTCGCCGGGTCGAGCAGTTCGAGCCGGTCGTCCCGCTTGACGGCCAGGATTCGGCCGGCCGGGCTCATCCGCAGGTCGGGCAGCTCATCGCCGAGCCGGGGATCGAACAGCGTGGAGACATCGACGGTGGAGACGCCGCCCGCCTCGTTCAGCAGGCGTACGGCCTTGCCCGCCAGGTCGAAGCGGACCTGCGTGACGCCGTCCGGCACCGGGAGCAGCAGAGCGGTCACCAGGCTGTCGCGCGGCCGCAGGACGAGCAGGTCCGCCGGACCCCACGTGGCCACGTACCGGCCGTCGAAGACCAGGTCCGCGGCCTGGCCGTTCGTGCCTTCGAGCTCGTACTCCGTGGTGCCGGAGGGCAGCTCGTACAGGCGGACCTTGGGTTTGTCGTGGCGGGCCACGTCCTCGACGACCACGAGGGCGCGGCCGTCGTCGCTGAACCTGGCCTCGACGGTGGTGCCGGTGCCGGGCAGCGTCGGCAGGTGCAGCCGCCGGCGGCGGCTCAGGTCCCACACCTGCGACCGGTCCTCGCTGTCGGCGACGAAGCCGTAGCGGCCGTCGGGGCTGACGCCGTTGAGTATCGCGCCGCCGGGGGCGGTGAGGGGCTTACGGGTGGCGACGTTCCACCACTGCTCGCCGTCGGAGCCGTGCGGCACCGCGAGCCGGCGGCCGGTGCGGTCGAACTCCAGCGCCCCGAACCCGCTCGCCCTGCTCGCGAACCGGCCGCCGAGGCGGCTGCCGGTGACGGCGTCCCACAGCCGCACGCCCTTGTCGTCCAGGGCGGCCAGCAGGCGGCCGTCGAGGCTCACGGCGACGCTCCGCACGCCCGCGCCGAGTCCGGCCAGCTCGTGCAGCTTCCGGCCGGTCGGGACGTCCCAGACGCGAGCGGTGCCGTCCGTCACGGAGGCCAGGACGTGACCGTCCGTGCTGAGCGCCTGCACGCTCCCCGCGTCCACATACGGCGCCACGAACACGTCGGTGACGTGCTGGGAGCCCGCGTCGTACAGAGCGCCCGCCGTCTCGATCAGCGCCGGGGCCAGCCGCCAGGCCGCCACGGAGAGCAGGCCGGCCAGCGCGGGCTCCAGCTCGCGCAGCCCGGCGGCGCGCAGCGCCAGCTCCCTGGCCAGGGCCTCGTCCCGTTGCCGGGCCGACTCCCTGCGCAGATACTCCGCCGCGCCGAGCCCGCCCAGCGCCACCACCAGCAGCACCGCCAGCACGGCCGCGAGCAGGCCGCGCCGCCGGGTGCGCCTGCGGGCCTGCCCGGCGGCGGCGTCCAGGAAGTCGCGCTCGCGTCCGGCCAGGGTGAGGTCCTTGCGTTCGGTGGCGGCCCACTGCAGCGTGCGGTCCAGGTTGGTGCCCTGGAGCAGGTCGGCGGGCTTGCGGCCGTGGGCGTCCCACTCTGCGGCGGCCTCGGCCAGGCGGCGGTGCACGGGCAGCCCCTCGCGGTTGCCCGCCAGCCAGTCGCGCAGCCGCGGCCACGCCTGCACCAGGCCGGGGGCGACCAACTCGTACGCGTCACCGCCCGGCGCCAGGATGCCCGCCGAGACGAACACGGCGAGCATCGAGTCGACCGCCTTGGCCTCGGGCAGCTCCTCGCGCTCCACGGGACGCAGGCCGTCGCCGTCGAGCAGCCGCAGGAAGACCTCGGGCACGGCCGTCCGCTCGTCCTCGCTCAGCTCGCCGTACAGCTCTTCGGCGATCGCCCCCAGATCGGGCCCGGCCCGCCCCCTCAGCTCCCCCGCCACGATCCCGCCACGGGCCAAGGGGTCGCCGGCGTCCCGGCGGGCGCCCTCCCCCAGCAGGCGGAGCAGCAGGTCCCCGGCGGCGGGACGGGCGGCGGGATCACGGGCGGTGGCCGCCGACACCAGCGGGGCCAGCTCCTCCGGCAGCCCGGCGACGTCCGCCTCGAACTCCAGCACCCGGCCCACGACCGCCATCGGCTCGCCGGCCTCGACCGCGTCGCGCCCCCGCGCCGCGAACAGCACCACCATCCCCCACGCCCAGACGTCGGCCGCCTCGGTGGCGGCGCGCCCGGTGAGCACCTCGGGCGCCATGTAGCCCGGCGTGCCCATGATCGGCCCGGTCGTGGTCGGCCCCACCTCCCTGGCCACGCCGAAGTCGATCACGCGCGGGCCGTCCGGGCCCAGGATGATGTTGTCCGGCTTGAGGTCGCGGTGGACGATCCCGGCCCGGTGGATGGCCGTCAGCGCGGTCGCGACGCCGATCGCCAGGCGGCGCAGCGCGTCCCCCTCGTACGCCCCCGCCTCCGCGGCCACCTCGCGCAGGCTCGGCCCCGGGACGTACTCGCTGACGATGTACAGCGGCGCGTCGTCCACCTGCGCCTCGATCACCCTGGCCGTGCAGAACGAGGCCACCCGCTGGGCCGCCGCCGCCTCCTTGGCCAGCCTGGACCGCGACTCCGCGCTGTCGGACCTGGGCACCTTGACCGCCACACGCTCCCCGGCCTCGCCGTACGCCTCGTAGACCACGCCCTGGCCGCCCGCGCCCAGCCGTGCGGCCAGCCAGTAACGGCCCAAGCGGTGAGGGTCGGACGAAATCAGGGGAGCCATCAGATGTGCCATTCTGATCGACATCTCCTCCGAAAAGGAAGGCCGCGTGGAATTCCGCATCATGGGGCCGCTCGACGTCCGCGACGGCGGCCGGGATCGCACCCCCACGACCCCGAAGCACCGGGACCTGCTGGCGATGTTCCTGCTGAACGCGGGCCGCCCGCTGACCGTGGAACGGCTGCGCCGGCTGCTGTGGCCACGCGAGGGCGGCGACCGCTCCGACTCCCTCGTCCGCGGGTACGTGGGCCAGCTCCGCCAGCTCCTGGGCAAGGACGTGATCACCACCGTGTCCGGCTCGTACGTGCTGGCGATCGGCGCCCACCAGCTCGACGTCGACCGGTTCCGGCTGCTGGTCGACCGCGGCTCGTACGAGGAGGCGCTGTCGCTGTGGCGCGGCCCCGCCCTGGAGGACCTCGACCCCGACGGCGAGCGGTGGGAGGAGACCCGGCGCCTGCGCGAGGAGCTGGAGGAGCTGCGGCTGCTCGCCCTGGAACGCCGCGTCCAGGCCGACCTCGACGCCGGCCGCCACCGCGAGCTGCTGGCCGAGCTGAAACGGCTGACCAAGCAGCACCCGCTCTGGCAGCGCTTCCGCGGCCAGTACATGCTGGCCCTCTACCGCAGCGGCCGCCGGGTCGACGCGCTGGCCGCGTACGCGGTGCTGCGCGACCAGCTCGACGGCGGCCACGCGATCGAGCCCGACCCCGAGCTGCAACTGCTCTACCACCGCATGCTCCACGACGACGTGTCGCTGCACGTCTCGGCGGGCCCCCCGGTGCTGCTGCCGCCGGACATCGCGAACTTCACCGGCCGCGCCGACCTGCTCGACCGGGTGGTCGGCGGCCACGTCGTCGTGCACGGCCAGGCCGGCGCGGGCAAGTCGGCCCTGGCCGTGCACGCCGCCTGGCGGGCCCGCGAGTCCTTCCCCGACGGCATCCTGTACGCCGACCTGCGCGAGACCACGGCCCCCTCGGCCGTCCTGGAGGACTTCCTGCGCTGGCTCGGCTGCCCGGCCCAGGCCATCCCGGCCGGGCTGGAGCAGCGCGAGCGCCTGTTCCGCACCTACACGGCCAACCGCCGCCTGCTGGTCCTGCTGGACAACGCCGCCGGCGAGGCCCAGGTGCGCCCGCTGCTGACGTCCTGCCCGACGGTCGTGACCAGCCGCTCATCGCTGGGCGGCCTGACCGGCGCGACCCGGCTGTCGGTCGGCGTGCTCGGTCAGGAGGACGCCCTGGCCCTGCTCGTGGCCGGCTCAGGACGGCCCGCGGACGAGGCGCTGCACCGGCTGGCCCGCTTCTGCGGCGGCCTGCCGATCGCGCTGCGCATCGCCGCGTCCAGGCTGGCGGCCCGCCCGAACTGGACGGTGGACTACCTGGTGGGCCTGCTTGAGGACGAGCACAAGCGGCTCGACCGGCTGCACGCGGGCGACCAGACGGTCCGCAGCGTGTTCGCCATCGGCTACGACGGGCTGCCCGAACCGGCCAGGCGGACGTTACGCGGCCTCGGCGCCCTGTCGGCCCCCGACTTCGCCGACTGGCTCACCGACCGGCTCGGCGGCGGCGCCGAGGCCCTGGTGGACGCCGGCCTGCTGGAGACGCACGGCGTGGACGCGGCCGGCCAGATCCGCTACCGCATGCACGACCTGACCCGGCTGTTCGCGCGCGAGCAGCCGCTGCCGGGCGTGCTGGCCGAGGTGTCGGAGCTCGTTCTGGCCCGGGTGCGCGCCTCGCGCTTCTCGCTGGTGTCGGGCGACCCCGCCACGGCCGTGGCGACCAGGGACATCAGGGAGTCGGTCGAGTGGCTGGACGCCGAGCGGCCGTTCCTGGTGAGCCTGGTCGCCGATCTGCACGCCGCCGGGCTCGACGAGCCGTGCTGGCGGCTGGCGCACCTGCTGGGGCCGTACCTGGAGCGGCACCGGTTCCTCGACGACTGGCGGGCGGTCTCGGAGCGGGCGCTGGAGTCCGCGCGGCGGGCCGGCGACGACCGGGGCGAGGCGCTCGTCCTGCTCGGCCAGGGCGACCTGCACCTGGCCGAGCGCGAATGGGACCTGGCCCACGAGAAGCTGCGGCTGGCGCTCGGCATGTTCCTGCGGCAGGGCCGCACCCGCGACGTCAACCACACCCGGCGCCGCCTGGGCCGGGTGCACCTGGAGCGGGACCGGCTGGAGGAGGCCGAGCGGGCGCTGCTGGCCTGCCTGGAGGCGGCCGACCACCAGCGGGACGCCGCCGACGCCGAGCGCGTGCTCGGCGCGGTGCTGCGCCGCGCGGGCCGGCTGGAGGAGGCCGCCGTCCACCTCCTGGCGGCCGTCGGTCACCTGACGGAGCTGGGCGACCGTCACCGGCAGGCCGACACCCTGCTCGACCTGGCCGCCGTACGGCTGGCGCAGGGCGCCAAGGCCGACGCCAGGTCGGCCGCCGAACGTGCCAGGGGCATCGCCGTACGGCTCGGCGACCGCCTGCTGGACGCGTACGCGCTGCTGGCCCTGGCCGGGGTCAACCGGGCCGAGGGGGCCGTCGGGCGCGCCCGCGAGCTGGCCGCGGCCGCCCTGGAGGTCTTCGACGAGACCGGCGACCGCCGTGCCGCCGCCAACGCCCGCGCCTTCCTGGCCACCCCCTGACCCCGTCCCCCGCCGCCCCCGCTGCTCGGCTTGGTGACGAGTCCGTCGCGTCGGGTGGTGAGGGCCGGGGGCCCGGCTTACAGTGATCGTGTGGCCGATGACCTCAAGCCCGCCCGGACGACGTCCGCCCGCCGCGGCGCCGCGCTGGCCGTCGCCGTCGCGGCCGCCCTCCTGGTGCTCACCGCGATCATGCCCTGGGCCGGCGTCGAGGCCCGCAGCGACCTGATCGGCGCCGGCGTCTCCGACGACGTGCGCGGCGTCGACGTCAGCACGGGCCTCTACACGCTGCTCGCCGGGCTGGCCGCGCTGGCGCTCGGCGTCACGGGCCTGCTGGGCGGCCGGCCGCGCGTGGCGGCGCTGGCGGTGGTGCCGGGCGCGGTGGCCACGCTGCTGCTGGTGATGTTCGTCGCCGACCCGCAGCGCGTCGGCGACCGGCTCTCCATCGACCTGGGCGGGCTGCTGTCGGTCGAGCCGGTCATCAGGTTCGGCTGGTTCGCCGCGCTGGCCTGCTCGGTCGCGATCGTGGTGCTGTCCGTGCTGGCCCTGGTGCGCCGCGCACGCTGACCCGCCCGGCCCGGCGGGGTCACCGGCGGGGTCAGTCGAAGAAGCCGAGGCGGCGCAGCTGCTTGGGGTCGCGCTGCCAGTCTTTGGCCACGCTGATCCGCAGGTCGAGGTAGACCCGCGTGCCGAGCAGCGCCTCGATCTGCTTGCGGGCCTTGGTGCCCACGTCGCGCAGCCGCTCGCCCTTGTGCCCGATGACGATGGCCTTCTGGGAGGGCCGCTCGACGAACATGTGGGCGTAGATGTCGAGCAGGTCGTCGCGCCCCTCGCGGGGCATCATCTCGTCGACCACCACGGCGATCGAGTGCGGCAGCTCGTCGCGCACGCCCTCCAGGGCCGCCTCCCTGATGAGCTCGCCCACCATCACCTGCTCGGGCTCGTCGGTGAGCTGCCCGCCCTCGTACAGCGGCGGCGACTCGGGCAGGTGCTCGATCAGCACGTCGCCCAGCACGTCGAGCTGCTCGCCCGACTGCGCCGACACCGGCACGACCGCCGCGAACTCGGCCACCTGCGACACCGCGAGCAGCTGCTGGGCGACCTGCTCCCGGCTCGCCAGGTCGCACTTGGTCACCACGGCGACCACGGGCGTCTTCTTCACCGCCGCCAGCTTGTCGGCGATGAAGCGGTCGCCCTTGCCGATCGGCTCGTTGGCCGGCACGCAGAAGCCGATCACGTCGACCTCGGTGAGCGTGGACAGCACCAGGCTGTCCAGCCGCTCGCCGAGGAGGGTGCGCGGCCGGTGCAGGCCCGGCGTGTCCACGATGACGATCTGGGCGTCGGGGCGGTGCACGATGCCCCTGATGACCCGCCTGGTCGTCTGCGGCTTGGACGAGGTGATCGCCACCTTGGCGCCGACCAGGGCGTTCATCAATGTGGACTTGCCGACGTTCGGCCTTCCCACGAAGCAGGCGAATCCGGCGCGATGATTGTCTGGCGAAGTCACATTGTGCATTGTCGCTTATCAGCTGCCATGTTCACGCCACCAGGCGAACGCGTCGGGCAGCGCCAGGGGTGTCCAGGCCGGCGTCGTCAGGCCGCCGGCCTCGTGCTCGGTCACCCACCGGTAGTCGTTGATCTCCTCGCCGTCGGGGGTCGGCGTGCCGGAGGCGAGGGTGCAGGCGTACATGGCGATGACGTACGCCACCTCGTGGCCGTTGGGGTAGACCGTGCGGTACTCGGGGCCGCCGTAGACGCCGATCAGCCCGCGCACCTCGACCTCGATGGCCAGCTCTTCGCGCAGCTCCCTGACCACCGCGTCCTGCGGGCGCTCATCGGGGTCGACGCCGCCGCCGGGGGTGGCCCACAGGCCGTCGTCGCCGTGCCGGGCCATCAGCACCCGTCCGGCGCGGTCGAAGACGCACCCGTTGACCGACGGCAGCATGAGCAGGTCGTTGCCGATCTTGGCGCGCAACCGGGCCAGGAACGGCGACATGGCCACGTCAGGACCTCAGCGTGCCGTCGGGACCGGCCACGAGCAGCGCCTTGACGCCCAGCTCGGCCGCGACCGCCTCGTCGGCCGGGTCCGGCTCGCCCGCCGTCACCAGCGCGACCGCCTCCAGCGAGCGCGCGCCGCCGGAGACGGCCATGGCCACCGCGACCTGCACGGCCGACAGCCTCAGCGACGACAACGCGACGCCGGTCGCCGAGTACGTGCGGCCGGTCTCGTCGCGCACGGCGGCGCCCTCGGCGGCCTCGTTGCGCGCCCTGACCGCCCGCGCCAGGGTGATGATCTTGCTGTCTTCAGGATCGAGAGTCACGGGAACCAGGTTAGGCCGTGGACATCGACAGCAGGGCGGCGACCAGCTTCCTCGTCCGGTCCCGGTCCACGTCGCTCATGCCCGCGTGCACGACCGACACCAGCGTGTCGCCGTCCCGCGACAGCACGACGTCGAGGGCGTACGGGTAGCCGTTCAGCCGTCCGCGCAGCCGTGCCGCGGCGGCCTCGTCCCCGGAGCGGGCAGCGTCGCCGACGTCCAGCCTGCGGGCCCGCAGGGCGGTGCCGCCCGACGTCCGGATCTCCCTGCACGACTCCAGGGCCTCGCTGAGGTCGTCGAAGCGCGCCTCGGCCTCGTCGCCGGCGTACCTGGCCAGGCCGACGGCCGCCCGCTCGCCCAGGCCGTCCCCCTGGTAGCTGACCGCCGCCTGGCCGGTGAGCCCCTCCTCGGGCGCGTGCCCGGCCGCCACGTCGAGCGCGGCCCGGCACGCCTGGTCCACCCGGCCGAACGGCACCCGCCAGGCCTGCTCGGGCCGTTGCGCGAAGCCGTCCGGCAGGCTCGGCCGCCTGGTGAGCACCTCACGGAGCTGGGCCATGGCCTGGGCGTCGACGACGGCCGCCACCTTCCCGTCCGCCCCGCCGCCGCTGCCCGCGCAGCCCGCCAGGGTCGCGGCCAGCAGCCCGTACACGATGATCCGCGCTTTCATGATTCCCCCTGGACCGCAGCCTCCCCCGGCGACGAATGCGGCAATCTCCGCAGAGGTTCCACCAAACGCAAAAAGGGTGCCCTCGCCCGGTTTCCAGACGAGAACACCCTTTACGCCGATCGACGTCCTGGCCGGCTAGCTGGCCGGAACGCCGTCGTCCCCCCAGGAGCGCCCTCCGGCCGCGAACCCCACCCGGCGTTCGGACGCTTCCTCGTGACACCCACCGCACCGGGTGTCAGGTATGAGACTGCCGGACCCCGCTTGCAGACGACTTGTAGAACGCTTGCGACATCTCCCCGCAAAGTGGTCAGTCACGGTCGGCGGCGGCCTGGACGTCGTCCTCCGCGGACGGCGCGACCCGGCGGACGACGACCGTGCTGATGCGGTTGCGCCGCCCGGCCAGGCTCTCGGCCGTCAGCTCCAGCCCCGCCACCTCCGCCTGCGACCCGGCGATCGGCACCCGGCCGAGCGCGTGGGCCAGCAGGCCGCCGACGGTCTCGACGTCGTCGACCTCGATCTCTGTGTCGAACAGCTCGCCCAGCTCGTCGACCGGCATGCGGGCGGTCACCCGCAGCGCGCCCTCGGACATGGTCTCCACGCGCGGGGCCTCCTGGTCGTACTCGTCGGTGATCTCGCCGACGATCTCCTCCAGGACGTCTTCGATGGTGACCAGGCCGGCGGTGCCGCCGTACTCGTCGATGACGATCGCGATGTGGATCTGCCGGGCCTGCATCTCGCGCATGAGCTGGTCGATGGGCTTGCTCTCCGGCACGTACGCGGCCCGCCGCATGATCGACTCGACCGTCTCCTTGCCGCCGCCCTCGCCCGACTCGTGGATCTTGCGGGCGATGTCCTTGAGGTAGGCGATGCCGATGACGTCGTCCTCGTTCTCGCCCACGACCGGGATGCGGGAGAAGCCGCTGCGCAGCGCGAGCGACAGCGCCTGGCTGATCGTCTTGCCGCGCTCGATGTAGACCATGTCGGTGCGGGGCACCATGACCTCGCGGACCAGCGTGTCGCCCAGCTCGAAGACCGAGTGGATCATCTCGCGCTCGTCCGGCTCGATCACCCGGCGCTCCTCGGCCAGGTCGACCAGGTCGCGCAGCTCGGCCTCGGAGGTGAACGGGCCGTCGCGGAAGCCCTTGCCGGGGGTCAGGGCGTTGCCGAGCAGGATGAGCAGCTTGGGCAGCGGGCCGAAGATGCGGGTCAGGCCGTAGACGATCGGCGCCCCGGCCAGCGCGACCGGCTCGGCGTGCTGGCGCCCCAGCGTCCGCGGCATGACCCCGACGACGACGTAGCTCACCACGATCATGACGGCCGCGGCGGCCACGTAGGCCCAGCCCTGGTCGTGCATGAGGTCGATGAACAGCAGCGTGGCGATGACCGTCGCCACCAGCTCGCAGCTCAGGCGCAGCAGCAGGAGCAGGTTGAGGTAGCGGGGCGGGTCGGTGACGATGGCCTGGAGCCGATCGGCCCCGCGCCGGCCCTCGCGCACGAACTCCTCCGCGCGCACCCGGGAGATGCGCGTCAGTGCCGTTTCCGCACTGGCGATCAGGCCACCGATGATCACAAGGGCGATGGCCCACAGCAACCAGGCGTTCACCGCGAGTCGCGCACCTCCTGCCAGGACTCGAGCATCTGGGCCTGCAGCCCGAACATCTCCTTGTGCTCCTCGGGCTCGGCGTGGTCGTAGCCGAGCAGGTGCAGGATGCCGTGGGTGCACAGCAGCTCCAGCTCGGCCTGGGCGCTGTGCCCGGCCTCCTTGGCCTGCCTGGCCGCGACCTGCGGGCAGAGCACGACGTCGCCGAGCAGCGCCGGGTCGGCCGGGCTCTCGCCGTCGCCGCGCGCGCCGCCGCCGGGACGCAGCTCGTCCATCGGGAAGGCCAGCACGTCGGTCGGGCCGGGCTCGCCCATCCACTTCTCGTGCAGCTCGGACATGGCGTCTTCGTCGACCACCACGATGGACAGCTCGGCGAGCGGGTTGATGCCCATCTCGCCGAGCACGTGGGTGGCCAGCGCGACGAGGTTCTCCTCGTCGACGCCGACGCCGGACTCGTTGTTGATCTCGATGCTCACGGGCGTCGTTTCCCCCGGTGGATGGCCTTCGGCTCCTGGGCGGCCTGGGTGGCGTCGTAGCGCCCGTAGGCGTCGACGATGTCGCTCACCAGCTTGTGGCGCACCACGTCGGCGCTGGACAGGCGGGCGAAGTGGATGTCGGGGATGCCCTCCAGGATGTCCTGGACGACCCGCAGCCCGCTCACCGTGCCCGAGGGCAGGTCGACCTGGGTCACGTCGCCGGTCACCACGATCTTGGAGTTGAACCCCAGCCGGGTCAGGAACATCTTCATCTGCTCGGCCGAGGAGTTCTGGGCCTCGTCGAGGATGATGAAGGCGTCGTTGAGGGTACGGCCGCGCATGTACGCCAGCGGCGCGACCTCGATCGTGCCCGCGGCCATCAGCTTCGGGATCGAGTCGGGGTCGACCATGTCGTGCAGCGCGTCGTAGAGCGGCCGCAGGTAGGGGTCGATCTTCTCGTAGAGGGTGCCGGGCAGGAAGCCGAGCCGCTCGCCCGCCTCGACCGCCGGCCTGGTCAGGATGATGCGGTTGACCCGCTTCTCCTGCAGCGCGCGCACGGCCTTGGCCATCGCCAGGTACGTCTTGCCGGTGCCCGCGGGCCCGATGCCGAACACGATCGTGTGCTGGTCGATCGCGTCGACGTACCGCTTCTGGTTGACGGTCTTCGGCCTGATCGTGCGGCCGCGGGAGGACAGGATGTCGAGCGAGAGCACCTCGGCCGGACGGTCGGAGGTCATGCGCAGCATGGCGATGCTCCGCTCGACCGCGTCGGGCGTGAGCTCGCCCCCGCTGCGCAGCACCTCGACCAGCTCCTCGAACAGGCGCACGACCGCGCCGCTCTCGTCGGGGCTGCCGGTGACGGTGATCTCGTTGCCCCGCACGTGGATGTCGGCCCTGAAGGCGCCCTCGATGACGCGAAGCAGCTCGTCACGGGAGCCGAGGAGGCTGACCATCGGGTATTCGTCCGGAATCAGCACCTTGGCTTGAGTGCGCGAGGGAGGTGCCGTGCGTCGGGATTCATGTAGTTCGGACATGGGCAGGCCAGCGGCCTGATGCCTCCCGGTCTGTTCGGTGTTCTTCTCCGCCCATCGTATCCGGCACCAGGCTGATTGCTCGCGTCAATATCAGCCGGGCGGCCACGTGAGGTCACGCCCTCCGAGAACATGGGCGTGCACGTGGAAGACGGTCTGGCCGGCGCCGGGGCCGGTGTTGAAGACGATCCGGTAGCCCCCCTCGGCCACGCCGTCCTGGACGGCGACGGCGTGCGCGGCCTTGAGCACGTCGTCGGCGAGCCCGTCGTCGGCGGCGGCCATGGAGGCCGCGTCGGGATGGTGCGCGCGCGGGATGACCAGCACGTGCGTCGGGGCCTGCGGATTGATGTCGCGGAACGCCAGCGCCCTGGCGTTCTCGTAGACGACGTCGGCCGGAATTTCCTTGGCCACGATTTTGCAGAAGAGGCAGTCGCTCACGGCAGTACCCTATCGAGAGCGACCGTTCGGCAGTCCGTTGCGAATCGGTAATCCGTGGTGTCGTGCGCCCGAAGATCCGCGCGGTTAGGGTGAGTATGCGACACTTCAGAGCAAAAAAGTTGATTCAGGGTCGGGCGAGCGCCACCTGGCGAGGAACACGACTGGGTAATGCACCCTAAGGAACCGGGGAAACCTTCAGAACCGGAAGAGAGTAAACCCTCTGGGAAGGCCGCGCGTCCCACTGATGTGACCACCGAAACCCTTCTGGCCGACAGGTCGATGGGGGCGGTGCCGGTCGGGTGGGATGCCGACATGGCCGTGACCGCGCTCTACAGCGCGCATTTCCGGTCATTGGTGCGTCTCGCGGTGTTGCTGGTGCGTGACATGGCAACCGCCGAGGAAGTCGTGCAGGACGCGTTCGTCGCCATTCACGGCGCCTGGCGCAGACTGCGCGATCCCGACAAAGCACTCGCTTACCTGCGTCAGTCTGTCGTCAACCGGTCCCGTTCCGTGCTGCGTCACCGCGCGGTCGTCGAGAAGTACGCACCCAAGGGCCTGCCGGACGCCCCGAGCGCCGAGAACGGCGCGATCGGCGAGCTGGAACGCTCCGCCGTCATCGAGGCGTTACGCGCCCTGCCGACCCGACAGAGAGAAGCACTGGTTCTGCGTTATTACGGAGATCTGTCCGAAGCTGAGATCGCCCACGCCATGGGCATCAGCAAGGGCGCGGTCAAGAGCCACACCGCCCGTGGAATGGCCGCGTTGCGGTCCGTCCTGGAGAAGATGTCATGACCCAGCCCCCCGACGAGTACGGCGACGTCCTGCGCCGTGCGCTCCGCGCGGAGGCGGACGCGGTCGTGCCCTCGCCGGAAGGACTGCAGATCATCCGCGCCCGCATCGAGCGGCGCGGCGTCCGTAACCTGTTCTGGTGGCGTGCGGGCGCGGCGGCGGTCAGCGCCGTGCTGGTGGCGGGGACGATCGTGATGGTCGTTCCCGGGCTGCGCTCCCAGATCTTCGAGACGCCCGTCAAGGTGGTGGACAACTCGACCACCACCCCCGGCAACTCCTCCACCAGGCTGTCCACGCCGCCCAGGCGCGACAGTCACAGCGCCGAGCCGCCGCCCGCGGTGGTCGTGCCGCCGAGCCACAGCGAGACCCATCGGCCCTCGGAGACTGCCAGGTCGACCAGGCAGCCCACGCCGTCGCCGACGCCGTCCTCGACGCCCTGCCCGAGCGGTGAGGCCGCCGGCGACCAGGAGTGCCCCGAGATCACGCCGACCCCCACGCCGACCCCGTCGGAGACGACCGACTCGCCGACGTCGTGCCCCTCCGACGAGTGCCCGCCGGACGACCTGCCCACCGGCCCGAGCGACCTGAGCAGCCCGCTGGTGGACGTGCCGCACACGACACCCTGAGCTGGAATCACCAGCGCCCGGTACGCGCGAGCAGCACGGCCGCCGCCGCCACCCCCGCCGTGGAGGTGCGCAGCACGGTGGGCCCGAGCAGCACGGGCACCGCCTTGGCCGCGGCGAACCTGCGCAGCTCCTCCTCCGAGACCCCGCCCTCCGGCCCCACGACGACGACGATGTCGCCGCCGGGCGGCAGTGCCACCTTCGACAGCGGCTCGGCGGCCTCCTCGTGCAGCACGAGCCCCAGCGCCGCGTCGGCCAGCAGCCCCTCGACCTGGGCGGTGGAGGCGAGCTCGGCCACCTGCGGCAGGTGGAACCGGCGCGCCTGCTTGCCGGCCTCGCGGGCCGTGGCACGCCAGCGGCCCAGCGCCTTGGCGATCTTGTCGCCCTTCCACTGCGTGATGCTGCGCGAGGCGGCCCAGGGCACGATCACGTCGACCCCCACCTCGGTCATCATCTCGACGGCCAGCTCGCCCCTGTCGCCCTTGGGCAGCCCCTGGACGACCACCAGCCGCCGCGCGGGCGGCTCGACGGTGTAGCGGGCGAGCACGTCGAGCGCGAGCGCGTCCTTGAACACCTCGCGCACCACGCACTCGGCGACGTCGCCCGCGCCGTTGGTCAGGTCGACCCGCTCGCCGGCGCGCAGGCGCCGCACGGAGGCCGCGTGCCGCCCCTCAGGGCCGTCGAGCGTGAGCTCGGCGCCGTTGAGGTCCTCGGCGAGGAACACGGGGACGGTCACGGGTGATCGTCACCTGCCGTTGAAGGCGTCACGCAGGCGGGAGAAAAAACCCTGCTGCCCCGGGGCGAACTTTCCCGGCGGCCGCTCCTCGCCGCGCAGCCTGGACAGCTCGCGCAGCAGGTCCTCCTGCGTCTGGTCGAGCCGCATCGGGGTCTCGACGTTGACGTGGATGAGCAGGTCGCCCCTGCCGGACTCGTTGAGCCGCTGCACGCCGCGCCCGTACATGGTGATGACCTGGCCGGACTGGGTGCCGGGGCGCACGTCGATCTCCTCGGATCCGTCGAGCGTCTCGACGGCGAGGATGGTGCCGAGCGCGGCGGCCGTCATCGGGATCTGGACCGTGCAGTGGAGGTCGTCGCCGCGCCGCTCGAAGATCTCGTGCGCGCGTTCGACGATCTCCAGGAACAGGTCTCCGGGCGGGCCGCCGCCGGGGCCGACCTCGCCCTCGCCGGCGAGCTGGATGTGGGTGCCGTCCTCGACGCCCGCGGGGATGCGGACCTTGATCGTACGGCGGGTGCGCACCCGGCCGTCGCCCGAGCACTCCTGGCAGGGGTGGCGGATGATGCTGCCGAAGCCGCCGCACTGGGGGCACGGCCGCGAGGTCATGACCTGGCCCAGGAACGAGCGGGTGACCTGGGAGATCTCGCCGCGCCCGTTGCACATGTCACAGGTGTCAGGGTGGGTGCCGGGGGCTGCGCCGGCGCCGTGGCACACCTCGCACAGCACGGCGGTGTCCACGACCAGCTCGCGGGTGGTGCCGAACGCCGTCTCGCGCAGGTCGAGCTCGACCCGGATGGTGGCGTTGCGGCCCCTCCTGGCGCGCGAGCGCGGCCCGCGGGTGCCGCCCGCGGTGCCGAAGAAGGCGTCCATGATGTCGCTGAAGGGAAAGCCCGCGCCGAAGCCGCCGGCGCCCGCGCCCGCGCCGCCGCCGAAGGGGTCGCCGCCCAGGTCGTACATCTGGCGCTTGTTCGGATCGGACAGCACCTCGTAGGCCTGCGTGATCTCCTTGAACCGCTCCTGGGTCTCAGGATCGGGGTTCACGTCGGGGTGCAGCTCGCGGGCGAGGCGGCGGTAGGCCTTCTTGATCTCGTCCTGACTGGCGTCACGGCGCACCCCGAGGGTGGCGTAGTAGTCGCTGTTTGCCACTTATCGACCTCTTAAGATGCAGCCAGGATCTGGCTGACGTAGCGTGCCACCGCGCGTACGGCGCCCATCGTCACGGGGTAGTCCATCCTCGTGGGACCCAGCACGCCGAGCCGGGCCAGTTGGTTGTCGCCAGAACCGTATCCGGTTGCGACGATGGACGTGCCGCGAAGGTAGGGGTTTTCCGAGCCGATGCGCACGGTGAGCGCGGACGGGGTGTCTGTGGATGTCTCGCCGAGCAACCGCATGAGCACGACCTGCTCCTCCAGCGCCTCCAGCACGTCGCGCAGGCCGGTGGAGAAGTCGGCGCCCGCGAGATTGGCCGCGCCGGCGAACACGATCTTCTCGTCATGGCGTTCGACGAGGGTTTCGAGCAGCACCGACAGGATCGTGGCCACGGCGGGCCGGTCCTCGGCGGGCAGCCGCTCGGGCAGGTCGGCGACCAGCTCGGGGACGTTGCTCAGCCCGCAGCCGTCGAGGCAGGAGTTGAGCACCGCGCGCAGATGGGCGATGCGGTCGTCCTCCACCACCTCGGGCAGCTCGATCACGCGCTGCTCGACGCGCCCGGTGTTGGTGATCAGCACGAGCATGACCCGCCGCTCGTTGAGCGGGACCAGCTCGACGTGCCTGACCGTGGAACGGGTCAGCGTCGGGTACTGCACGACCGCTACCTGCCTGGTGAGCTGCGCGAGCAGCCGCACGGTGCGGAAGACCACGTCGTCGAGGTCGACCGCGCCGGCGAGGAAGGTCTCGATCGCCCGCCGCTCGGCCCCCGACAGGGGCTTGACCTGCGAGAGCCGGTCGACGAACAGGCGGTAGCCCTTGTCCGTCGGCACGCGGCCCGCGCTGGTGTGCGGCTGGGTGATGTACCCGTCCTCCTCCAGAGCGGCCATGTCGTTCCTGACCGTTGCCGGGGAGACCTTGAGGTTGTGGCGCTCCGCCAGCGCCTTGGAGCCCACCGGTTCGTTGGTGGACACGTAGTCTTCGACAATGGCGCGGAGCACCGCCAGCTTCCGTTCGTCGAGCACGTGCTCACCTCCTGCCTCTGCCTAACAGGGAAACGACAGGTCTAGCACTCCGTGTTCCCGAGTGCCAAGTGTACGGCTCTCGCCCACAAGGTGCGATAACACCAGGTCCCATCCTGTTGCTAGCGACTTACAAGCGACAGGCCTCACACTTGCCGCATGACCGACAATTCCCAGCCCCCGCAGTACGGACCGCCCCAGGGGCAGGGTCCCTACTACGGTCAGCCGAACCAGTACGCCCAGCCTCCGTACCAGCCCCAGCAGCACGGCCAGCCGCCCTACCAGCAGCAACAGCCGCCCGCCCAGTACGGCCCCCCGCCCCAGTACGACCAGCAGAACCAGTACGGCCAGCAGAACCAGTACGCCCACCCCGACCAGTACGGCCCCCACAACCAGTACGGCGGCCAGCCGCAGTTCCCGGCCAGGATCGACGGCAAGGCGATCAAGCCGCGCCTGTGGTGGATCGCCGTCGTGTGGGCCGTGGCCGTCGTGCTCGGCGTCGTGGGCGTGGTCGTGTTCGCCGGCGGCGTGCTGAGCAGCGTCTCGGACATGGCCCCGACGAGCACGTTCGCGTCGGGCGAAAGCGTGAAGGTCGCGATCGACCCCGCCAAGCGCCCGGCCGTCTACATCGCCACCGACACGCGGGTCAACTACCAGTGCGAGATCTCCGGCGGCCCGGCCCAGGCCAGGCTGGTCAAGGTCTCCGGCACCCAGACGCTCAGCGCCGGCGGCACCACCTGGCAGGAGATCCTCGCCGTCAACGCCCCCGCCAAGGGCGACTACCAGCTGACCTGCGCCACGCAGGAGGAGTCGTCGGCCCGCTTCGGCGTGGGCCGTGACGTGCTGTCCGCGGCGGGCGGCCTGTTCGGCGGGGTGGCGGCGCTGTTCCTGTTCCCCGGCGCCGGCCTGCTCATCGGCATCATCGGCACCGTCGTCGTCCTCGTACGGCGCAGCGGCGCGCGTAAGCGCCTTGCGGTCAGCGGGTGATTTGCTACGGTCCCCGTGTGTACGAGGGCGATGTGCTGGCGGGCAATTGGCGGCGGCCGGGCAAGGGCAAGATCCCGAAGGTGCCCGCCGAACTCGACCTGGTCGTGGAGGACGCCGACAGCGGCTTCTGCGGTGCCGTGGTGGCCTGCGACAAGGAGGCCGTCACCCTGGAGGACCGGTTCGGCAAACGCCGCCTGTTCCCGCTGGCCCCGGCCGCGTTCCTGCTGGAGGGCAGGCCCGTGACGCTGGTGCGCCCGACGGCCGCGGCCCCGGCGGGGCCCAGGCGCAGCGCGTCCGGGTCCATCGCCGTGGAGGGGCTGCGGGCCCGGGTCGCCAAGGAGAGCCGGATCTACGTCGAGGGCGTGCACGACGCCGCGCTCGTGGAGAAGATCTGGGGCCACGACCTGCGGGTCGAGGGGGTCGTGGTCGAGTACCTGGAGGGCGTCGACGACCTGCCCGCCATCGTGGCCGAGTTCGCCCCCGAGCCGGGCCGCAGGCTGGGCGTGCTGGTCGACCATCTGGTGCCGGGGTCGAAGGAGAGCCGGATCGCGGCCCGGATCACCTCGCCGCACGTGCTCGTCGTGGGTCATCCGTACATCGACATCTGGCAGGCGGTCAAACCGTCCGTGCTGCGCATCCCGGGCTGGCCCGACGTGCCGCGCGGGGTGCCGTGGAAGGAGGGCGTGCTCGCCGCACTGGGCTGGCGCATGGAGCCCGCGGACGCCTGGCGGCGCATTCTGGGCGCCGTCTCGTCCTACGCCGACCTGGAGCCGGAGCTGCTCGGCCGGGTCGAGGAACTGATCGACTTCGTTACGGAGGCATCATGAGCCAGGCCCCGCCACCCCCCGACGACTCCACTCCCGACGTCCCGCCCTCTGACGTCCCGCCTTACGACGTCCCGCCTTACGACGTGCCGCCTTCTGACGTGCCCCGGGACCAGGGCTCGGGCCCTCAGCTCGGCTACGGGCAGCAGCCGGGTTCCCAGCCCGACTACGGGCGGCAGCCGCCGAGCCGGCCCGGTCCGCAGCCCGGCCCCATGCCCACGCCGCCGCCCTACGTCCCCCCGCCGCCCGGCTACGGCCAGCCCCCGGGCCACGGCCAGGCTCCGGGCTACGGGCAGCAGCCGGGTTACGGCTACCCCGCCGGGCCGTACGTGCCCGGCCGGTTCGGCCCGCGCCGCGGCAGCGACGACACCACGATGGCCATGCTCGCCCACCTGCTCGGCCTGCTGGTCTCGTGGATCGGCCCGCTGGTCATCTACCTGATGAAGAAGGACGAGTCCCCCTATGTCAGGGACCAGGCGGCCGAGGCGCTGAACTTCCAGATCACGATGTTCATCGGCTACGCGGTGGCCATCGTGCTGTCGATCGTGCTGGTCGGCCTGCTGCTGTTCCCGATCATCTGGATCGTGTCGCTGATCTTCCACGTCCAGGCGGCCATCGCCACCAACCGGGGCGAGAACTACCGCTACCCGTTCGCCATCCGCCTGGTCACATGAGCTCGGTGATCAGGGCGTCGGCCAGCAGCCGCCCCTTGAGGGTGAGCACCATCCGGCCCGCCCTGAACGGCTCGGGCTCCAGCAGCCCGCGCGCCAGCGCGCTCGCCACGGACGTGCGGGCGCCGGGGGCGACCTCGGCGAGCGGGTAGCCGGAGATCAGCCGCAGCTCCAGCATCAGCCGCTCGGCGGCCCGGTCGTCGCCGGTGAGCACCTCGCGCGCGTGCGCGGGCGAGGCGTCCGCCGCCAGGCGCTGGGCGTAGGCGGCCGGGTGCTTGACGTTCCACCAGCGGGTGCCGCCGACGTGGCTGTGGGCGCCGGGGCCGGCGGCCCACCAGTCGCCGCCGGTCCAGTAGAGCAGGTTGTGCCGGCAGCGGGCCTGCTCGGAGGTGGCCCAGTTGGACACCTCGTACCAGGAGAAACCGGCTTCGGCCAGCATCTCCTCGGCGATCAGGTAGCGGTCGGCGGCGACGTCGTCGTCGGGCATCGGCAGCTCGCCGCGCCGGATCCGGGCCGCGAGCCTGGTGCCCTCCTCCACGATCAGCGAGTACGCCGACACGTGGTCGGGTCCGGCCTCGATCGCGGCGGCCAGCGAGGCCCGCCAGTCGTCGTCGGACTCCCCCGGCGTGCTGTAGATCAGGTCGAGGTTGACGTGCTCGAACCCGGCCGCCCGCGCCTCCTGGACGGCCCGCGCCGGACGGCCCGGCGTGTGCCGGCGGTCGAGCACCTGGAGCACGTGCTCACGTGCGCTCTGCATGCCGAAGCTGATCCGGTTGAAGCCGCCCTGACGGAGTTTGTCGAGGTAGGCGGGGTCGACGGACTCGGGGTTGGCCTCGGTGGTGACCTCCGCCCCCGGCCGCAGCCCGAACTCGGCGTCGATCGCGGCCAGGACGCGCGCCAGGTCCTCGGGCGGCAGCAGCGTGGGCGTGCCGCCGCCGAAGAACACCGTCTCCACGGGCAGGTCGGCGTCGCCGAGCACGCGCCGGGCCAGGCGCACCTCCGCCACGACCGTGTCGGCGTAGTCGCGGTGGGAGGCGCCGGGCCCTAGCTCGGCGGCGGTGTAGGTGTTGAAATCGCAGTAGCCGCAGCGGGTGACGCAGAAGGGCACGTGCACGTAGAAGCCGAACGGGCGCTCGCCGAGCCCGCGCAGCGCGCTGTCGGGCAGCTCGCCGGAGGCGGGCGCCGGATCGCCGTCGGGCAGGGTGGATGGCACGTCATCCAGTGTGCCTGCTCACGGGTGTGCTCCGAGCCATCGAAGGAGGCGGCACATGACGGGCGTGGGAATCGTGGGCGCGGGGATCTCCGGCCTGACGCTGGCCTTGCGACTCCAGCAGCTCGGCGTCGCGACCACGCTCTACAGCGAGGGCGACGCGGCCGACCTGGGCCGCGGGCGGCTGCCGAACACGGTCGGCAGGATGGGCCGCGCGCAGGACCGCGAGCGGGAGCTGGGCAGCCTGCACTTCCTCGACCCCGGCTGCCTGCTGGTCAGCGGCAGGCTCTCGATCAAGGGCGATCCGCCGCTGGAGTTCACCGGCCGCGTGACCGAGCCGTTCCACGGGGTCGACTTCCGGGTGCTGCTGCCGGCGCTCATGGACGACTACACGAGCAGAGGCGGCCGCCTGGTCGTCGATCCCCTCCCGCCGGACGCGGGCCAGGTCGCCCACTGGTCGCGCGACCACGAGCTGATGGTGGTGGCCACCGGGCGGCGCTCGGTGCGCGAGCTGTTCCCGCGGGTTCCGGCCTGGTCTCCGTACGAGGCGCCGCAGCGGATCCTGGCCGCCGGGCTGTTCCACGGGTTCGATCCCGGGCCGGCCTTCGGCTTCAACATCTCGCCCGGTTGCGGCGAGATCCTGTGCATGGCGATGATGACGCGGTCGGGCGTGCATGGCGGCGTCCTGATCGAGGCGATCCCCGGCGGGCCGCTCGACGTGCTGGCCCGGGTGCCCGCCGACGAGTTCTGCAGGACGCTGCTCGCCCTGCTGCCCGAGCACGCGCCGCGCCTGGCCGAGCTGATCGATCCGGTCGCGTTCGAGCTGCTCGGGCCGGAGGACCTGTTGCAGGGCGCGATCACGCCGGTCGTGCGCGAGGCGGTGGCCGAGCTGCCCGGCGGCGGCGTGGCGCTGGCGATCGGCGACGCCTGGGTCACCAACGACCCGATCACCGGGCAGGGCGCGAACCTGGGCTCGGCCTGCGCCTGGATCGCGGCCGAGGCCATCGCGGCGGGCGGCCCCTACGACGCGGCGTTCGCGCGGGAGACGGCCCGGCGCATGTGGGTGGCGGCCGAGCCGGTCGTCGCGTGGACGAACGCCTTCCTGCGGCCGCCGGCCGAGCACGTCCTCACCCTGCTCGCCGCCGCCGCGACCAGGCAGGAGGTGGCCGATCTGGTGCTGTCGCTGTTCGGCGACCCGGCGCGCGCGTGGCGGCTGTTCTCCAGCGCCGAGGAGGTGTCGCGCGTCGTTGACGGCACGGGGTGACGGTTCTACGATCGCGTCAACTTATAGGAAAGTTTCTTATAAGTTCACCCCCCAGGAGCGCCCGTGAAGAAGATCGTCCTCGCACTCTCGCTCTTACTCGGGCTCACGGCGGTGTCCGCGCCCGCCGAGGCCCATCCCGGATTCAAGCGGGTCGCCTACTTCATCCAGTGGGGCGTGTACGGGCGCAACTACCACGTCAAGGACGTGGACACCAGCGGCGCCGCCGCCAAGCTCACCCACCTCAACTACGCCTTCGGCTTCGTCAACGCCGAAGGCTCCTGCTACTCGGCCGACCCCTGGGCCGACTGGCAGCGCCCGGTGCCGGCCGAGCAGAGCGTGGACGGCGTCGCCGACCAGCCGGGCCAGGCGCTCAACGGCAACCTCAACCAGCTGCGCAAGCTCAAGGCCAAGCACCCCGGCCTCAAGGTGCTGATCTCGCTCGGCGGCTGGACCGGATCCAAGTACTTCTCCGACGCCGTGCTCACCGCCGAGTCGCGGTCCGCGCTGGCCCGGTCGTGCGTCGACCTGTGGCTGCGCGGCAACCTGCCGGGCCTGGAGCCCGGCGCGGGCGCCGGCGTGTTCGACGGCGTCGACCTGGACTGGGAGTGGCCGGGTTCGGCGGGCAACGACGGGAACGTGATCAGGCCCGAGGACCGGCGCAACTTCACCCTCTTCGTCGAGGAACTGCGCGCCCAGCTCCGGGCCTTCTCCGCGAGCTCCCAGCTCACCGCCTTCCTCCCGGCCGCCGCCGCGAAGATCGACGCCGGGTTCGAGGTGCGCCGGGTGTTCCGGTCGCTCGACTTCGCCACCGTCCAGGGGTACGACCTGCACGGCACCTGGGAGTCGCGGACCGGGCACAACGGGAACCTGTTCAACGACCGGCGCGACCCCAACCCCGTCAGGTACAGCGTGGACCAGACCGTCCGCGACTACCTGTCGCGCGGCGCGCCCGGCCGCAAGATCGTCGTGGGCGTGCCCGCGTACGGGCAGGGCTGGACCGGCGTGACCGGCGGCGGCGACGGCCTCTGGCAGCCCGCGACCGGTCCGGCCGCCGGCAAGTGGGGGCCGGGCAGCGAGGACTACAAGGACCTGGTCGCCAAGCCCGGCAAGCGCTACCGGGACGTGCGCACCGGCGCGATGTGGCTCTACGACGGCAACGAGTTCTGGTCCTACGACGACCCGGCGTCGCTGCTGGAGAAGGCGGCCTACATCCGGCTCAAGGGCCTGGGCGGCTCGATGATGTGGTCGATCGACCAGGACGACGCCCGCGCCTCCCTCACCTCGGCCCTGTACACCGTCCTGCGCTAGACGGACGCCCGACCGGGCGGGCGGTCCCTAGTCGCTCGCCTGGCCCGCGCGCGCGGCCAGCTCGTCCCATTCCGGGGCGTGGCCGGGGACCGCGAGCACCCGGGCCAGCGCGTCGGCGTCGCCGTGGCGGGCGCGGAAGGCGTCCGCCACGGTCATCCCGGTCTCCGGGCGCGAGACGATCTCCACCTCGTCCCCCACGCCCAGCTCGCCCAGTTCGACCACGGCCAGGTAGGCGCCCGGCCGCGCGGCGCGCGTGAAGCGCTTGAGCCAGCCCGGCTCGTCCATCCAGTTGCGGAACACCACGCAGGGGATGCGCGGGCCGGTGACCTCCAGCAGGGCGCTGCCGACGCGCCACCGCTCGCCCACGAGGGCGCCGTTGACGTCGAGGCCCGCGGTGGTCAGGTTCTCCCCGAAGCGGCCGTCGCGCAGGTCGCGGCCGAGCTCCCCCTGCCACCAGTCGTAGTCCTCGCGGGCGTAGGCGTAGACGGCATGGGTGGGGGCGCCGTGGTTGGGCGTGTCGGCCCGCTCGTCGCCGGCCAGGCCGTTGCGCAGCACCTCCACCCGGTGGGGCACGGCCCGCTTGTCGATCGCCGTACGGCCGAGCTTGCCGGCCCATTCCGCGTCGGACGACAGCCCGACGTTGACGGAGAGGATGCGCATGCCGCGACGGTAGCGGACGGACGGGCCCGCGACGCACCGATTTTTCCGCCTTTCTCGCCCTATCAACAGAGAAGAACGGACATGTGACTATTCGGCCTGTTCGCCGAGCCGTCACCCGCGCCTGTCGTCGGGCTCCGGCGCCACCCGGGCGAGCTGGGACTCGGCGTCGAACTCGGCCAGCTGTAACAGGGTCTCCAGGGCCGCCTGCCTGGTCTCCTCGACCGAGCCGCCACGTTCGCCGAAACACTCGGCCGCGACGTCGAGCAGCGCCGCCACCACCGCCGCGTCGGGATAGGGCACGTCGACCACCACCTTGCCGTCGCCACCCACCTCGGCGGGTCTCAGGTGAAGCCGCAGCAGCCGCCTGGTCTCCTCCGCCACGGCCACCCCCAGCACAGCGGCACGCTCGAATCGCTCAGAAGCAATCACGTCACCCTCCAGTAGCACTGGTGTTCGGGAACAGCAAAGGTAGCGACCGGCACCGACAGAATCGGCTCTCCCGACCCGGAAAGGCCCCGGAAAGGCCCTGGGAAGGCCCCGGAAAGGCCCTGGGAAGGCGGGGGCAAGGCCCTGGAAAGGCCCTGGAGACCGGTCGCGCGGGCGGCCGGTGGGGTGGCTACGCTCGAACGGTGAGCGGTTTGATCATCGAAGTCGCGGACCTGTCCGTCGAGCTCGGGGGCAATCCCGTGCTCCGGAGCCTCGACCTGGTCGTCGAGCCGGGTGAGGTCGTGGCGGTCGTCGGGCCCAACGGATCGGGCAAGTCCACGTTGCTGCGCTGCCTGGCCGGCCTCCAGCCCGCCACCTCCGGCGAGGTCCGCGTGTTCGGCGCCGAGCCCGCCGACGACGCGCCCTTCTGGCGCCGCGTTGCGCTGCTCGGCGACGAGCCCGCCTGGTACCCGGGGCTGACGGCGCGCGAGCACCTGGAGCTCATGGGCGCCGTGTACGCCGAGGCGCGCATGACGGTGGACTCGGCGCTGGAGGAGTTCGCGCTGACCGAGCGGGCCGACGCGCCGCCGCTCAACCTGTCCACCGGCCAGCGCCAGCGCCTCTGCCTGGCCGCCACGCTGCTCAGGCCGAGCACGCTGCTGCTGCTCGACGAGCCCGAACGCGGCCTCGACGCGGCCTTCCGCGTCCGGCTCGGGGAACTGCTGGAGGAGTACGCCGACGAGGGCGGCACCGTGGTAATGGCCACCCACGACCAGGCCCTGGCCGACGCCGCCCGCCGGGTCTCCCCCGCCGGGGTGCCCGCATGAGCGGCCACGACGCCGTCGTCCGGGAGACCGGCCTGACGGGAAAGGCGGGCGGACGGTGAGCGCGGGCGAGGTGAGCGTGCGGTCGGTGCGGGCGTTCGTCCGGGCGCGCGGGCGTGCCCCGGCCGGTCTGGTCGATCGTTACGTCAGCCTGTTCGGCCTGTGCATGCTGCTCGCCGTCGTCGGGCAGCCGCTGTCCTCGGTGGTCTCCGGCCTGGGCGGGACGGTCGAGCCGGGACGGATGGGCGCCGGGGTCGCCCTGGTGCTGCTGGGGTTCGCGGGCTGCCTGGCGCTGGCGCGGGCGGCCGGGCCGGTGATGGTGCCGGCGGCGGAGGCGTCCTGGTTGCTGACCTCGCCGCTGGACCGGCGGCGGCTGCTCGGGCGTTCCGGGCGGGTGCTCATGGTCGTCGCGCTGGTGGCGGGGCTGCTGCTCGGGCTCGGGCTGCTGGCGGCGCTCGGCGCGCCCGGCGCGCTGGTGTGGCGGCTGCTGGCCGCCCTGGCGGTGGCGACGGCGGCGAGCGTGGCGGGCATGGCGCTGGCGATGCTCGCCCAGTCCTCCCCGACCTGGAACGTGTGGCTGACCGGCGTGCTGGTCGCGCTCCTGGTGCTGGCCGTGGTCGCCGTCAGCGGGCAGGCCCGTACGGCGCTCGCGGCCGCCGCGAACGCGCCCCTGCCCGCGCTGGCCGCCACGGCGTCGGCCATGGCCGCGCTCGCCGCCGTCCTGGCCCGCCGGGCGTGGGGGTCGCTGGCCGCCATCCCCACCCGTCTGCTGCTGACCGCCTCCACCCGGGCCGGGCACGTCACCAGTGCCGCCGTCACCCTCGATCCCGGCGCGCTGACCTGGATCGCCGAGGACAACCACTGGCGGGCCAGGAAGCTCGCCTCGCGGCCGTGGCCGGGGCTGCCCGCGCCGCTCGCGCTGGCCTGGCAGGACTGGGTGCGGCTCGGCCGCCGGCCCTGGCGGCTGGCGGCCACTGCGGCGAGCGCGGCGTTGCCCGCCGTGTTCGCCCAGGCGGGCGCCGCTCCGGCGGCTCTCGGGCTGGTCGTGCTCGGCGGGGCGCTGGCGGTGGCGGCGTCCGGCACGTCCGGGGCGCGCCGGGACGCCGACAACCCCGCCCTGGCCCGGCTGACCGGCGTGGGCCGGCGTCCGGCGCTGGCGGCGCGGGCGCTGCTGCCCGGCCTGCTGGGCGGCGTGTGGGCGGCCCTGGCCCTGGCCGGTGTCGCGGCGGTGGGCGGCCTTCCGTCCGGCACCTGGGTGTTCGGGCTGCTCAGCGCGCCCGCGCTCGCGGCCGGCGCGCTGCGGATGGCCAGGAGGGGGCCGGTCGACCATTCGATGCCGGTCATCGACACCCCAGGCGGCGCGGTCCCGACCGGCCCGGTGTTGTGGGCGGCGACGGGCGCCGACCTGGCGCTGCTCGGCTGCCTGCCCGCGGTGGTCGCCCTGGCCACCGGACCGGCCGCGCCGGGCGGGTTCCTGGCGGCCCAGGCGGTGGCCGGCCTGGTGGCGCTGGCGGGCGTCCTGGTGCGGCCCCGTCCTGGCGGGCGTTCCCGCCTCTGAGCGGTCAGGCGACCGCTCTCGGGCGGGTCAGGCGACGTAGAGGTCGCTCGGCACGCCGCCGTACGGGATCGTGCGCTGCCTGTGCAGGCCCGCCTTCTCCGCCACCCGGCGGGACGGCTCGTTGCCGTCCCCGATCAGGGCCACCACGGTGCCCAGGCCGCGCCCGACGCGCAGGGCCGCCCTGGCGAGCTCGACCGCGTACCCGTGGCCCCAGGCGGTGGGGCGGAAACGGTAGTACAGGTGGAGCACGTCCTCACCGTCCAGGGCCGCGTGCCGCAGGCCGCCGACGCCCAGCACCTGCGAGCCCTCGGTCAGCCGGGCGGCCCAGTAGCCGATCCCCCGGTCCGCCCAGTCGGCCAGCCACAGGTCGAGCATGACCCGGCTGGCCTCCAGGTCGACGGTGGGCCCGGCGGAGCTGTAGACGTTCGTGCGCGGGTCGGAATGGATCTCGTGCACGGCTTCGAGGTCCTCCAGGCGGATCCGGGAGAGGATCATTCGTTCCGTACGCACCACTTCCACCCTTTCAGGGTATCCGCTGCCATCGCTAAGCTATCGGTAGCAATCGAACAGCGATGAGGGAGCGCCGATGGACATCGCCCGCGTGCAGGCCTCGCTGCGTCTGATGGCGCGCGGCCTGGAGGAGCTGGCCGCCGCCCTGGGCGACGAGGAGCCGGGCGAGGCCGAGCGCACGGCCCGGGTCATCGCGGAGTGGGGCCGCCGCGGTCTCACCCAGAAGGAGGCGTCGGCGCTGTTCCAGCGGCACGGCTTCGCCCCCCAGACCACGGGCGGCTGGGCCCGCGGCGACTGGCTGGAGCTCGGCGACGACGGCCTGCGCTACCTCACCGCCAAATCACACTCCTGGCTGGAGGAACGATCATGACCTTCTCGGTACGCATCGCCGTACGCGGCTACGAGCTCGACACCCAGGGCCACCTCAACAACGCGGTCTACCACCAGTACGGCGACCACGCCCGCTGGGAGTGCCTGCGCGCGGCCGGCATCTCGATCGACGACCTGCGGGAGGCCGGCGTCGGCCCGGTAACGCTGGAGAACACCATCCGCTTCCACCGCGAGCTGCGCGCCGGCGACGAGGTGGAGGTGACCTGCGCGTTCGAATGGGGCGCGGGGAAGACGTTCCGGATCAGGCAGGAGTTCAGGGGCGCGGACGGCGAGCCGGCCGCCGAGCTGACCGGCGTCGGCGGCCTGATGGACCTGCGGGCCCGCCGCCTGGTCCCCGACCCGGGCACGCACTGGCGGGCGCTCGCGCGAACGCCCGCCGTGCTGGGCCTGTAGCGGCTACTTCTTGCTCTTGTCGGCGGCGGCGCCGGAGTCGGTGGACAGCGCGGCGACGAAGGCCTCCTGGGGCACCTCGACGCGGCCGACCATCTTCATCCGCTTCTTGCCTTCCTTCTGCTTCTCCAGCAGCTTGCGCTTACGGGAGATGTCACCGCCGTAACACTTGGCCAGGACGTCCTTGCGGATGGCCCGGATGTTCTCGCGGGCGATGACCCGGGCGCCGATGGCGGCCTGGATCGGCACCTCGAACTGCTGCCGCGGGATCAGCTCGCGCAGCTTCTTGGCCATGTCGACGCCGTAGGAGTAGGCCTTGTCCTTGTGGACGATCGCGCTGAAGGCGTCGACGGCCTCGCCCTGCAGCAGGATGTCGACCTTGACCAGCTCGGCCTCCTGCTCGCCGGCGGGCTCGTAGTCGAGCGAGGCGTAGCCGCGGGTGCGCGACTTGAGCTGGTCGAAGAAGTCGAAGATGATCTCGCCGAGCGGCAGCGTGTAGCGGATCTCGACGCGGTCCTCGGACAGGTAGTCCATGCCGAGGAGCTGGCCGCGCCGCCCCTGGCAGATCTCCATGATCGCGCCGATGAACTCGGCCGGCGCCAGGATCGTGGACTTGGTGACCGGCTCGAAGACCTGCGCGATCTTGCCGCCCGTCGGGAACTCGGACGGGTTGGTGACCGTGAGCTCCTTGCCGTCCTCCATGACCACGCGGTAGACCACGTTGGGCGCGGTGGAGATCAGCGACAGGCCGAACTCGCGCTCCAGGCGCTCGCGCACGATCTCCATGTGCAGCAGGCCGAGGAAGCCGACGCGGAAGCCGAAGCCGAGCGCGGCCGAGGTCTCCGGCTCGTAGATCAGCGCGGCGTCGTTGAGCTGGAGCTTGTCGAGCGCCTCGCGCAGCTCGGGGTACTCGTCGCCGTCGATCGGGTAGAGCCCGGAGAACACCATCGGCTTGGGGTGCTCGTAGCCGGCCAGCATCTCCTTGGCGGGCTTGACCGAGGAGGTGACGGTGTCACCCACGCGCGACTGGCGCACGTCCTTCACGCCGGTGATCAGGTAGCCCACCTCGCCGACGCCGAGGCCGCGCTCGGCGGGCTTGGGCTCGGGCGAGATGACGCCGATCTCCAGCGTCTCGTGCGTGGCGTTGGTGGACATCATGAGGATGCGCTCGCGCTTGCTCAGATGGCCGTCGATGACCCTGACGTACGTCACGACGCCGCGGTAGGTGTCGTAGACGGAGTCGAAGATCAGCGCCCGCGCGGCGGCGTCGGCCTGGCCCACGGGCGCCGGGACGGTCGCCACCACGTGGTCGAGCAGCTCGCGCACGCCCACGCCGGTCTTGCCCGAGACCTTGAGCACGTCGGAGGGGTCGCAGCCGATCAGGCCGGCCAGCTCCTCGGCGAACTTCTCCGGCTGGGCCGCGGGCAGGTCGATCTTGTTGAGCACCGGGATGATGTGCAGGTCGGCGTTCATGGCCAGGTAGAGGTTGGCCAGGGTCTGCGCCTCGATGCCCTGCGCGGCGTCGACCAGCAGGATCGCGCCCTCGCACGCCTGCAGCGACCGGGACACCTCGTAGGTGAAGTCGACGTGCCCGGGGGTGTCGATCATGTTGAGGACGTGGCCGTCCCAGGGCAGCCGCACGGCCTGCGACTTGATCGTGATGCCGCGTTCGCGCTCGATGTCCATCCGGTCGAGGTACTGGGCGCGCATGGAGCGGTCGTCGACCACGCCGGTGATCTGCAGCATCCGGTCGGCAAGGGTCGATTTGCCATGGTCGATGTGCGCGATGATGCAGAAGTTGCGGATCAACGCGGGGTCGGTCTGGCCAGGCTGAGTGCGCACCGAAGTCCGTTTCGACAGGGTTGAGGTCAAGCGTCTTTCATGGTGACATGCCCAGATGATTATCCGGACCGTCGTCCGCCGCGGCCTGCGCCTGGTCGCGCTGGCCTTGGCCGTCGTGGTGGCGCTGGCCGGCCTGCTCGCCGTCGCGCTCCGTCTCCAGTTTACCGGTGCCCCGGCGGCCTGGGCGAAGAGCACCGGCAACGACGCCCTCTGGCTCGGCCACGCCTGGGTCGACGGCCGCCGTACGGAGCGGGACGTGGAACAGCTCGCCGTCCGTCTGCGCACCACCGGAATCAAGGACGTGTACGTCCATTCCGGCCCGTTCGAGTGGGACGGCCGCCTTGATCCCGCCAAGTACCCCAAAGCCGCAGATTTCGTGACATGGATGCATCGGCACCTGTCCGGCGTCCGCGTCTCCGCCTGGCTGGGCCAGTCCGTCAAGAACGGCCTCGACCTCGACGACGCCCGGTCCCGGGCGAACGTCCTGGCCGGCGTGGCCGCCGTCATGAAGGCGGGCTACGACGGCGTCCACTACAACTTCGAGCCGATCGGCGACGGCGACACGGAGTTCCTCGACCTGCTGGACCGGACGAGGACGCACACGAAGCTGCTGTCCACCTCGACCCCGCAGATCGAGCCCTATCCCCTCATGCGCCCGGTGGGCAGGCTCGTCCTGGGCCACGACAAATACTGGTCGCAGGGCTATTTCCAGGAGGTCGTGAACCGGGTGGACCAGGTCGCGATCATGACGTACGACTCGGGGACGCCCGCCCAGTCCCTCTACGGCGGCTACGTGGCCAGGCAGGCCGCGCTCGCCCTCGACCTCGTCCCGGAGGGCAAGTCCCTGTTCGTCGGCGCCCCCGCCTACCACGACCACGGCCTGCCCTGGCTGGACGCCGCCGAGAGCGTGGCCATGGCCGCCGAGGGCGCCCGGCTGGCCCTGTCCGACCATGGCCGCCGCGAACGCTTCGGCCTGGCCCTGTACGTCGACTTCGCCGCCACCGAAGAGGACTGGAAGGAGTACATGACCCGCTGGCTGGCCTAAACTGAGAACACCCGGTGCGTTGATTTGAGCAGCCACCTGGGTTATTGGTACCCTGTTCACTTGCGTGTGGCGCGCCCTCTCATCGAGCCCGCGCGCCCCATCCATCCTTAGACTTTCACCGAGGCTTCTTCGTGGCGAACATCAAGTCCCAGATCAAGCGCAACAAGCAGAACGAGAAGGCGCGTCTGCGCAACAAGGCGGTCAAGTCCTCTCTGAAGACGGCCGTCCGCAAGTTCCGCGAGGCCGCCGAGCAGGGCGACGTCGAGCAGGCCGCGGCGCTGCAGCGCGTCGCCGCCCGCCAGCTCGACAAGGCCGTCAGCAAGGGCGTCATCCACAAGAACCAGGCCGCCAACCGCAAGTCGGCGATCGCCAAGCAGGCTGCCGCTCTGGCCGCCAAGTAAGCTCCTGCCGCCCGGCGACACCCGGGCGAGCGCTGACGCCGCACTCCTTCCCGGGGTGCGGCGTTCTTGGTCTTGTGCACTTCTTGTCACAGTTTCGATATCACATCGGCATCGCCGCGGGGTATCGGCTGAGCATCCCTTAACAAGATCACCTTGCCTCCCGTCCGCCCTCTCCGTGAGGGTTCACCTAAACGGACGAAGGGGGACACATGCGGGGGCCGTTGGTCGTCAAACGGGCGTTCAGCGAGCCTTTGCTCCTCCTGGCCGCGTTCGGCTCGATCTTGCTCGCCACCACCACGCTGGTGGCGCTCACCATGTACGCCTCCTCCATCGCCGACGCCGGCGTGCGCAGGACGATGGAGACCGCCTCCCTGCGCCAGACGTCCGCGACGATCAGCGCGCCGGTCACGGACAAGACGTTCCCCGTCTACGACCGGGCGGTGCGCGCCGAGCTGGCCAAGGCGTACACCAAGGCGCCGGCGCTCACCACGAGCTTCCGCTCCGACTCCTACGCCATGCCCGGCCAGGAAAAGCAGGAGCGGCCCGAGCTGCTCAGGTTCGGCAGCTACGACGGCCTCGACCAGCACGCCAAGCTCGTCTCCGGCGCCTGGCCCAAGGCCGCCGACGGCCGGGTGGAGGCGGCGGTCTCGCTGTCGGCGGCCTCGGCGGCCGGGTTCAAGGTCGGCCAGGAGCTGACCACCGTGGGGCGGTTGTCGCCGGAGCCCGTCCAGGTGCGCATCACCGGCGTGTTCCAGCTCGACGACCCCTTCGGCGAGCGCTGGACCGGGGAGACGCTGCTCAGCAGGGGCGTCGAACGCGGCGACTTCACCACGTACGGGCCGCTGATGGTCTCGCGCGAGACGTTCATCGGCCGCTTCGCCACCAACGTGAACGCCACCTGGACCGCCGAGCCCGACCTGCGCTCGCTGACGCCGGCCCAGCTGCGCCCGCTGGCCGCGGCGGTCGGCGAGGTGGGCGCGCACCTGAAGGCCGGCGACTGCCCGAGCTGCGTGACCACCAGCCGCCTGCCCGAGATGCTCACCCAGCTCGACACCGCCTCGCTGGTCGCCCGCTCGACCATGCTGATCCCGGTGCTGCAACTGCTGCTGCTGGCGGCGTACGCGCTGATGCTCACCGCGCGGCTGCTGGCCGACCACCGGCGCATGGAGGTGGCGCTGCTGCGCTCGCGCGGCGCGGGCACGCTGCGGCTGGCCGCGCTGGCCGGGGGCGAGGCGATGCTGGTCGCGCTCCCGTGCGCGATCGTCGCGCCGTTGCTCGGGCCGCCGCTGCTCGGGCTGGTGAGCCGGCTGCCCTGGATCAAGGCGTCGGGCGTGCGGCTCGACCCCTCGGTCGGCCTGGGCACGTTCCTGGTGTCGGTGGCCGTGGCCGTGGCCTCCGCGGTGCTGCTGGTGCTGCCCGCGCTGGCGGGCGCGCGGCGCACGTACGTGGAGGAGCAGTCGGCGCGCGGGCGCGGCGGCGGGCGCGGGCTGATCCAGCGCGCGGGCGCCGACGTCGCGCTGCTGGTCGTGGCCGGCCTCGCGATCTGGCAGCTCCAGCACTACGGCGCGCCGGTCACCACGACCGCGGGCGGCGGGCTCGGCATCGACCCGCTGATCATCTCCGGTCCCGCGCTGGCCCTGCTCACCGGCGGCATGCTCGGCCTGCGGCTGGTCCCGCGCATCTCCGCGGTGGCCGAGCGGATCACCTCCAGGCGCCCGTCCCTCGCCCCGGCGCTCGGCGCGTGGCAGGTCAGCAGGCGCCCGCTCAAGTACGCCGGCCCCGCGCTGCTGCTCACCATGGCCATCGCCATCGGCATCGTGTCCATGGCCACCGCCGCCACCTGGCGTGGTTCCCAGCTCGACCAGGCCCGCCATCAGGCCGGCGCCGACCTGCGCCTGTCCGGCCCGCCGGACGCCCCGGAGCTCGGCCCGCTGGGCCGCGGCACGGCGTTCACCGCCCTGCCCGGCGTGACCGCCGCCTCGCCCGTCTTCCGCGGCCAGACCGAGGTCAGCAGCGAGAACGCCATCCTCATCGGGATCGACGCGGCCAAGCTCGGCACGCTGTTCCAGCTCCGTCCCGACCTGGCCGACCGGCCCGTCGCCGAGATCTCCCGGGCGCTGACCGGACCGCAGGCGGGCAAACTCGACCTGCCGGGACAGCCGGCCGCGCTCACCCTGCGCGCCACGGCCGACGACGACCTGCCGGTGCGGCTGGTCCTGTCCGACGCGCTCGGGGTGTGGCGCGACGTGTCGCTGGGCGTGCTGAAGAAGGGCGAGAACACCCTCGACGTGGACCTCGCGGCGCTGGCGGGACGGAGCGGGAAGATCACGTACCCGCTGTCGTTGCGCGGGCTGGTCGTGAGCGCGCCGGCCTCCGGCAGCGGGAGTCTGACGGTGACCGGGATCAGCGCCGACGGGCGGCCGGTGACCGCGCCCGCCATGTCGGTGAAGGCCACCGGGCGGCAGCCCGCGACGGCCGTCTTCGGGTCGCCGCCGGTCCAGGGACCGCTGCCCGTGGTGCTCACCGCCGGCCTGTCCGAGTCGCTCAAGCTGGGCGTCGGCCAGGTGGGACGGGCCAGCATCGACCGCAGGGTCATGGACGTCAAGGTCGTGGCCGTCGTGGAGACGATGCCGACGACGACCGCCGGGCAACACGCCGTACTGGCCGACTGGGGGACGATGCAGGCGCAGGATCTGGCGGCGGCGCAACTGCCCAGGCCCGCCACCGAGTGGTGGCTCGCCACCCCGGACGGCCGGGCGGCGGCCGCGCTCACCAGCCGTCCCGCGTGGGACGTCACCGCGATCGACCAGCGCGCACTGGCCGCCAAGATGCAGGACGACCCGCTGGCCAGCGGCCTCCAGGGCGCGCTGATGCTGGGCTTCCTCGCGGCGCTGGTGTTCGCGGCGCTCGGCTTCCTGGTCAACGCGGCGGTCGCGGCCCGCGAACGGATGAACGAGTTCGCGATCCTGCGGGCGCTCGGCGTGAACTCCCGGCAGATGTTCGGGATGCTGGCGATCGAGCAGACGTTCGTGATCGCGCTGTCATTGGCGGCCGGGACCGGGCTGGCCGTGGTCGTGGGCATGCTCGTGGTGCCGCACATCGTGCTGACCGGGCAGGCGTCGGCGGTCACCCCCGGCGTGGTGCTCGACATTCCGTGGGGCGCCACGGGCGCCATGCTCGCCGGAGTGGCCGCCGTGCTGCTCGCCATCGTCGCCGGACTGGCGCGCAACCTGCGCAGGCAGGGTCTCGGCATTCGGGAGGAACAGTGAGGATCCCGCTGCTGGCCCGCACGCACCTGGGCGCGGTGGCCGTGCTCTTCGTGCTGACGCTGAGCGCCTGCCTGCTCGTCGCGGGGCTGCCCAGGGCGATGCAGTCGTCGTTCGACCAGGCGCTGCGCGAGGCGCTCAGGACCGCGCCCGCCGAGCAGGCCGACCTGACCGTCACCGTCGGGTCGATGTCGAAGGAAGAGGACCTGCACGAGCGCGAGCAGTTCGAGTCCAGGGACCGGCGCTGGCGTCAGCTCCTGCCCCCGGCGCTGCGGCCGCTGGTGGTGCCCGCCGGCACGGGCGACAGCCACATGAGCGCCAAGACCGTGGTCACCCCGATCCACGGCTCGGGCGGCACCATGTTCATGAACCTCGGCTGGCTGTCCGACGCCGACCGGCGGGTGGACTGGGTCCAGGGCCAGGCGCCGGGCAAGCCCTCGACCATGCGCTTCGAGGGCGAGACGATCCCGCTGATCGAGGTGGGCCTCGTCGAGTCCGCGCTGACCGCGATGGACCTGAAGATCGGCCAGGTCAAGGTGCTCGGCGAGAGCCACTACGTGGCGGTGAAGCTGGTCGGCGCGTTCAGGGCCAAGAAGGCCGACGACCGTTACTGGAGCCACAACAGCGACATCCTGACCGTCACCAGGATGTTGCCGCCGGGCAAGCTGGAGTTCGAGAAGCACATCACGACGATCATGTCCGACGACGGGCTGACCGCGCTCAGCGGCGACGGGCGCAACCTGTCCTACTACTGGGTGCTCCCCATCGCCCCGGACAAGGCCGACGCGCTGGCCGCGACCGACGTCCAGGCGGCACTCAGCGAGTTCGAGCGGGTGATCGGGTTGCAGGCGTCGGGCTCGTACAGCCCGTACCGGGTGCTGACCGCGCTGGCCAAGCTGCTGACGGACTTCCTGGCCGCCCAGTCCACCGCGCAGACCGTGATGTACCTGGTGCTCGGCGGGCTGCTGCTGGTCGCGGTCGGCGTGATCGTGCTGGCGGTGCAGCTGCTCTCCGGCCGGCTCGACCAGACGCTGGCGCTGACGCGGGCGCGTGGCGGGTCGCTGGCGCAGGTGGCGGGCACCGGCGCGGCGCTGACCGCGCTCGCCGTCGTGCCCTCCGGGCTCGCCGGGTACGCGCTGTCCTGGCTCGTCCCCGGGCCCGTGCTGCCGATCGTGCACGTCGGGCCGCTGCTGGTGGTGCTGGCCGCCGTCGGGTTCACCGCCGCCGGGCTGGCGGTCACCCACCGGGTGCCGCTGCACGAGCAGCGCGCGGACGTCAGCACCGCCCGCCCGTCCGCGCGCCGGCTCACGCTGGAGGTGCTGGTCGTGGTGCTCGCGCTGGCCGGGGCGTACCTGCTGCGCACCCGCGGGCTGGCCGCCTCGGTCGGGTTCGACCCGTTCCTGCTGGTGGTGCCGATCGCGCTGACGCTCGCCGCGGCGGTGATCATCCTGCGCTGCTACCCGTACCCGTTGCGGCTGCTCGTCCGGCTGACCGCGCGGCGGCCAGGTGCCGTGCCCTTCCTGGGGTTGACCAGGGCGGCCAGGGCACGCTCCGCGTCGGTGCTGCCGGTGCTGATCCTGCTGCCCGCGCTCGGCGTGTCGGTGTTCGCCGCGGTGATCTCCGACGGGCTGGTGAGCACGCAGCGGCTGGCGTCCTGGCAGCAGGTGGGCGCGCCGGTCAAGATCACGTCCCGGGTCGAGATCCCGGCCGACGTGATCGAGCGGGTGCGCAAGGTCGCGGGCGTCGAGCAGGTCGTGCTCGCGCAGACCGGCCGGGTCCAGGTCGGGTACGGCGCCGAGCGCGCCGAGGCCATCGCCGTGGACCTGCCCGAGTGGCGGCGGCTGCTGGCGGGGGCGCCGATCGGCGTGCCCACCGGGAGCGGCGCCTTCGTCTCGCCCGACCTCAAGGGGCGGGGCACGTACGAGATCGGCTGGCAGTCGCGGCTCAAGGTCCCCGAGGGCGGTGTGATCACCTCCGTGCCCGGCTTCTACAACCAGGGCAAGTTCATGATCCTGCCGATGAACTCGCTCGTGCGGCCCGCCGTGAACACCCTGCTCATCCGCGGCAACCCCGCGCTCGACCAGCTGCGCCCGCTGGTCCCGCTCAGCACCGTGGAGTCCCAGTCGCTGGCCCTGGCCGCCATCCAGGACGACCCGCTGACCAGCACCGTGCGCACCACGCTGGTCGTGGTCACGGTGTCGCTGGCCGCGTACGCGCTGGTCGCCGTCATCCTCTCGCTGGTGATCGGCGCGGCCGACCGGGCCAGGGCGCTGTCGTTCCTGCGCACGCTGGGCCTGTCGGACCGGCAGGCGCAGCGGCTCACCGTCCTGGAGATCATGCCGATGATCCTGCTGACCGCCCTGGCCGGCCTGCTGCTCGGCCTCGGGCTGCCCGCGGCGCTCGGGCCCGGCGTCGACCTGTCCTCCTACGCCGGCGACCTGCCCGTCGGCGACTACTCCCTAGACCTGATCACGCCGACCGCGCTGGCGGCCGGGCTGGCCGTCGTGGCCGTGCTGGGCGCGTACACGCACACCGCCATCAGCCGCCGTCGCAGCCTCGGCGCCGTCCTTCGAGTGGGGGACCTCACATGAACCCGACCCTGTCAGAGCTGGAAGCCAAGGCCACGCGGGAGAAGACCGCGTTCGGCGCCGACGCGCACATCGTCTGCGACAACCTGGTGCGCATCTACAAGACCGAGGGCGTCGAGGTCGTCGCCCTGCAGGGCCTCGACCTGGTGATCGACAAGGGCGAGCTGGTGGCCATCGTCGGCGCGTCCGGATCGGGCAAGTCCACGCTGCTCAACGTGCTGTCGGGGCTCGACGTGCCGACCGCGGGGGTGGCCAGGGTCGCGGGCACCGACCTGCTGGCGATGACCGCCAAGGACCGGCTGCGCTACCGGCGGTCCGTGGTGGGCTTCATCTGGCAGCAGACCGCGCGCAACCTGCTGCCGTACCTGACCGCCAGGGAGAACGTCGAGCTGCCCATGAAGCTGGCCGGCGGCGGCCGGGCGCGCCGCGCCCGCGCCGGCGAGCTGCTGGAGCTCCTCGGCGTCGGCTACTGCGCCGACCGCCGCACGCCCGAGATGTCGGGCGGCGAGCAGCAGCGGGTCGCCATCGCCGTCGCCCTGGCCAACGAGCCGCAGCTCATCCTGGCCGACGAGCCCACCGGCGAGCTGGACAGCGAGACGTCCGAGCAGGTCTTCGACTCCCTGCGCAAGGCGAACCGGGAGCTCGGCGTGACCGTGGTCATCGTGACCCACGACCCGCTGGTGTCGGAGCAGGTGGACCGCACCGTGGGCATCCGCGACGGACGTACCAGCAGCGAGACGCTGCGGCGCGAGGGCGCCGAGGGGCAGATCGTCGCCGAGGAGTACGCCGTGCTGGACCGGGTGGGCCGCCTGCAGCTCCCCCGCGACTTCATGAACGCCCTGGACATGGAACGCCGGGTGCGCCTCGAACTCGAATCCGACCACATCGGCGTCTGGCCCGCCCGAGAGGAGCCTTCCCATGAGCAATGAGCCCCTGGTCGTGGTGGAGGGGGTCCGCAAGGTCTACCGGAGCGGGCCCAAGGAGGTCGTCGCGCTGCGCGAGGTGTCCTTCGAGGTGTTCCCCGGCGAGCTGGTGGCGGTCCGCGGGCGTTCGGGGTCGGGCAAGACCACGCTGCTCAACCAGATCGGCGGCCTGGACCGTCCGGACGCCGGACGGGTCGTCGTGGCCGGGCACGAGGTCACGTCCATGTCCGAGGACGCCCTGCTGGCGCTGCGCCGGGACGTGGTGGGCTTCGTGTTCCAGTCGTTCGGGCTGATCCCCGTGCTGTCGGCGGCCGAGAACGTGGGGGTGCCGATGCGGCTGGCCCGCGTGCCGTCCGCCGAGCGGGAGGAGCGGGTCCGGCTGCTGCTGGCGCTGGTGGGGCTGGACAAGCACATGAACCAGCGGCCGTACGAGCTGTCGGGCGGTCAGCGGCAGCGGGTGGCGATCGCCCGCTCCCTGGGCAACCGGCCCAAGCTGCTGGTGGCCGACGAGCCGACGGGGCAGCTCGACTCGCAGACCGGGCGGCAGATCATGGAGCTGTTGCGCGCGCTGGTGCGCAGCGAGGGGGTGACGGCGCTGGTCGCCACGCACGATCCCAACCTGATCACGCTGGCGGACCGGGTCCTGGAGATCAGCGACGGCGTCGTCCGGGAACCCTCCCTCACCTGATCCGCCCCTCCTCTGCGCGCTCCGCCCGCTCACCGGCGGGCGGAGCGGGCGCGGGCCTGGGCGAGCGCGCCACGGCGGCGAGGTTGGCGACGGCGACCACCACCCCACCGGTGACCATCAGCACCCCCATCCCGGTCACGCCCGCCAGCGGCGCCGCGACGGCCAGCCCCACCGGCCGCGCCGCGAACGAGATGAGCTGGTCGAACGAACGCACCCGGCCCAACGCCCCCTCCGGGATCTCCTCGGCCACCACCGTCTCCCACAACGGGCTGAGCACCCCGAGCCCCACCATGGCCACGAAGTACGCCACCGCGACCACCACGGCCGACAGCCCGAACCCCACCGCCACCGGCAACGCCACCATCGGCAGCAGATAGAGCGCGGCCCCCACCTGAACGGCGACCAGCGGCCTGCGCACCGGCAACCGCGGCGCGACCAGCACCCCCGCCAGCAGCCCGACCGTGCCGCTCTGCACGATGATCATCCAACCGGCCTCGCCTCCCAGCCGCTGCACGGCAGCCACCGGCCCCAGGGTGAGGAACAACCCGGCCATGAAGTGCCACACGCCGTGCGACAGCACACAGGCCAGGAACCACGGTCGCCTCCTGACCTCCCCGAACCCTTCGGCCAGCTCCCGCCCGAACCCGACCCCCCACCGCCGACCGGCCTCCCCGCCGGGGACCGCATTCCGCTCCTCCGCGACCTTCTCGCGCCCCGCGCCCCCGACAGCCGTACGGACCCCGCCGAGCGTCAGCGCCGAGCACGCGAACAACATCGCCGTGCCCCCAGCGGCCCACCCGGGCCCGGCGGCCAGCGTGAGCGTCCCCGCGAGCGCCGGCCCCAGGACGGCCGACATGCTGGTCACCACGCCGATCCGGGCGTTCACCCGCAACCGGTCCGGTCCCGGCACCACCGCCACCACCAGCCGCGGCACGGCCGGACTCCCGAACGCGATCGCCGCCCCCGAGACCGCCGACAACACGGCGAGGTCGGGAATCCGAGCCACCCCGGCCAGCAGCTCGACCGCCATGAGCCCCTGGGCCAGACATCGCGTGAGGTCGGCGAGCAGCACGACCCGTCCGGGCCGGACCCGGTCGGCCAGCACGCCGCCGACCGGCAGCAGCAACAACAACGGCACCATCTCGCAGGCCAGCACCAGCCCCAGCGCCTCCCCCGACCCCGTGGCGCGCAGCACGGCCAGGGTCAGCGTGGTGGGGATCATGGCTGTGGCCAGCGCGGACATGCAGCGTCCGGCCAGCAGCCGGTTCCTGGGCCCGGCGAACAACGAAAACGACATGACCAGGAAGGTATTTCGTCAGCGAACGATTCGTCAACAAATTACTTGTTGGCGTATGATCCTGTGCCGTGGAGGATTCCGTCGATCGTCATCTGGCCCGCTGGCGCGGCAAGGCGCCCTTCGACGAGCGGGTGGAGGGCATCGTGACCCGCATGCAGTCGCTGGTGAAGCACCTCGGCCACGCCAAGGCGGCCGCGCTGGCCCAGACCGGCGTCCAGGACTTCGAGTTCCAGACGCTCCACAGGCTCGCCGCCCACAACGGCACCGCCACCCCGACCGAGCTGGCCGCCGAGCTGCTGCTCTCCCCCGCCGGCATGACGGGCCGTCTCGACACGCTGGAGAAGGCCGGTCTGGTGCGCCGCGTCCGCAGCACCGAGGACCGCCGTCGCGTGGACATCGAGCTCACGCCCAAGGGGCACGACCTCTGGATGGAGGCCATGGCCGTCCTGGCCGTGCTGGAGGCGGCCATGGTGAACGCCCTCTCCCCCGACGACCAGGACACCCTGGACAACCTGCTCAAACAGCTCCTGCTCTACGTGGAGACGAACCCCCATCAATTGCATTGAGGCGGGCAGGCGTCCGGTGATACCCATGCTGGGATGAAACTTCCGACCTCGGAGACCACATGGCCGTGACGCCGTTCCGCATAGAGGTTCCCGACGACGTACTCGACGACCTGCGCACCCGTCTCCGCAACGCCCGATTCACCCGCTCGCTGGACCACCGCCCCTGGGAAGGCGGAACCGACCCCGCCTACCTGCGGGAACTGGTGACGTACTGGGCCGACGGCTTCGACTTCCGCGCCCAGGAAGCCCGTCTCAACGAGCTGGACCACTGCAAAGCCCCCGTCCAGGGACGAGACCTCCACTTCGTCCGCATCCCCGGCACCGGCCGCGCGCCGCTGCCCATCCTGCTCTGCCACGGCTGGCCCAGCAGCTTCATGGAGATGCTTCCCCTGGCGGCCCGCCTGGCCGACCCCGCCCGGCACGGCGGCGACCCCGGCGACTCCTTCGACGTCGTGATCCCGTCGATGCCCGGTTTCCTCTACTCCGACCTGCCGGACGAGCCCCTCACCCGGCCCGCGATGGCCCGCATGCTGCACCTGCTGATGACCGAGGTCCTGGGCCACGAACGCTACGGGGCCTTCGGCGGCGACATCGGCGGCGCGGCCGTCGGCTGGCTCGGCGCCCTCTATCCGGACCAGGTGACCGGAATCCACCTCATCCACCCGCCCGCCCCCGCGTCCCTGGACGTCCCGCCGCTGACCCCCGACGAACAGGCCTTCCTGGACGCCGAGGCGGCCTACGACGAACGCGACGGCGGCTACAGCGAGATCATGCTGACCCGTCCGGACACGATCGCCGCCGCCCTGCTCGACTCACCGGCCGGACTGGCCGCGTGGATCGTGGACAAGCTGCGCGCCTGGAGCGACTGCCACGGTGACCTGGAGTCCCGGTTCGACCGCGACACCCTGCTCACCATGCTGACCCTCTACTGGGCCACCGGCTCGATCGGCACCTCGTTCAAGTCGTACTACGACTGGCCGAGCAACCCGCCCCGGCCGCCGATCACCGTGCCGTCCGCCGTCACCCTCAGCCACGAGCCCTCCGTGGCGAGCCTCCCCCGCAGCTTCGCCGAACGCGCCCTGACCGACCTGCGCCACTGGAACACCCCGGCCCGGGGCGGCCACTTCATGGCCCTGGAGGAACCGGCACAGCTGGCGACCGACATCACCACGTTCTTCCGCGCCCTACGCCCAGCCTGAGGAGCGCTGCCGCCGCGCGGGTGTTCGCTACCGGCCCGTACGGCTGGCGACGATCACCTGCACGGCATGCTCCAGGGCGTAGGCCGTGTCCGCGCCGCCGCCCTTGACCTGCTCGTCCGCAGTGGCCACCGCCTGGATCGCCCGGGACAGCCCCTCGGACCCCCAGCCGTTCAGTTGGCGCTTGACCCGGTCGACCTTCCAGGGCGGCATCCCCACATGGGCGGCGAGCTGCCCCCCGCGCAGGTTGCGCGGGGCGCTCCCCACCTTGGCCAGCGATCTCAGCCCGCCGGCCAGCGCACTCACCAGCAGCACCGGCGCGACGCCGGTGCTCAGAGCCCAGCGCAACTGCTCCAGGGCCTCGGCCAGGCGCCCCTCGATCGCCGAGTCGGCCACGTTGAAGCCGGTGACCTCGGCCCGGCCCTTGTGATAGCGCGCCACGGCCGCCGCGCTGATCGTCTTGTCCTCGGTGTCGAACGCGAGCTGGCTGCACGCCGCCGCCAGCTCCCGCAGGTCGTTGCCCACCGCGTCGAGCAACGCCTGGGCCGCGTCACCCGCGATGTTCCGCCCGGCCCGCTTGACCTCTCCCTTGATGAACTCCAGCCGCTCGCCGGGCTTGGTGACCTTGTTGATCGTCACCACCTGGGCCCCGGCCTTCTTCACCCCGTCGACCAGCGCCTTCCCCTTCACCCCACCCGGGTGCGCCAGCACGAGAACCGTGTCGTCGGAGGGCTGCTTCGCGTACGACACCACCTCGGTGATGACGTCCTTCGGCAGGTCTTGCGCCGAGCGGATGACGACCACCGAGCGGTCGCCGAAGAGCGAGGGCGAGGTCAGCTGGGTCAGCTCGCCGGTGGCGACCTTTCCGCCGACGAGATCATGCACCTCGGCCCCGGGATCGCCGGCCCGCGCCGCCGCGACGACCGCGCCCACCGCCCGCTCGGCAAGCAGCTCCTCGTCGCCGAGGACCAGGGTGACTAGTGCTGGATCGGTTCCCGCCATGTCAGGCAGCATGCCATGCGGCACCGACAACCTGGTACTCGACCGTTGCAGTTCGTGTTACGAACGGCTATAGTTCGGGACACGAACTACATTTGGCCGGAGTCATGATGACGTGTCTTACGGGTTGTGATGATCGTCGGGGGCCGCGGCGGCTCGGCGTTCCCCCGGACGTCGGGCGCCAAAACCGCGATGCGCGAGGGCCTGTCCGGCAACCGCTTCGCCGAGCAGCCGGTCTGTCGGTGTCCCGGTTGGCTCTGGGCACGATGACTCTCGGGGCGGAGACGTCCGAACCAGACAGTCACGCGATCATGGATCGCGCCCACGAGCACGGCGTCGACTTCTTCGACACCGCCGACGTCCATGCCGACGGCCGCACCGAGCAGATCACCGGCCGCCAGTTCGCCCAAGGGGACGGCAGGCGCGACAGGACCGCAAGCACTCTGGCCAGGCTGGACGAGTTGTTCCCGCCACCTGGCCCCACGGCTCCAAACCCGCACCAGAAGCGTACGCCTGGTGACCTCTTCTTTTTCTCCGTGTGACGTATGAAAGGCAATACTGTGTCTGCATCTGATGTGGTGTTCGGTTTCGGCGCGCATTCCGGTTTCGAGGACCTGCCCGAGCTGTTGCGCATGGTTCAGCAGGCCGACCGGGACGGGCTCGATCTCTTCTCGCTGTCCGACCATCCCTATCTCGGCGAGCGCCTGGACGCCTACGCCACGATCGGCTTCCTGCTGGGCGGCACGCGGCACATCGCCGGTCTGGCCAATGTCACCAACCTGCCGACCAGACCCGCCCCCATGCTGGCCAGGACGGTGACGTCGTTGTCGGCGCTGTCGAACGGCCGCGTCGTGCTCGGCATGGGCGCAGGAGGGCTGTGGGACCGCATCGCCGACATGGGCGTGCCCCGGCAGACCCCCGGCGACGCCGTGGACGCCTTCGAGGAGGCGATCGTCCTGATCCGGAAGCTGTCGGGCGGCGGCGCGCCGGTCACCCACGAGGGACGCCACTACCGGGTGCACGGGATCGAGCCCGCCCCCGTGGCCGCGCCCCCGGTATGGACCGGGTCGAACGGGCCCAAATCCCTCGCCGCCACGGGCAGGGTGGCCGACGGCTGGATCCCCGGCCACGCGGCCGACTGGCGCAGCGAGCGGTATCGCGCCTCACGGCCCATCATCGACGAGGCGGCCGCCGCGGTGGGCCGCGACCCACGCGAGATCCGTACGATCTACAACTTCCCGGGCCGCATCACCGACCGCCCGCTGCCCGCCACCCGCGACCACGACGGACGCTGGATCGGCGGCTCGGTCGGGCAGTGGGTCGAGGAGCTGACCGAAGCGGTGCTGGAGCACGACGCCTCGGGTTTCGTCCTCTTCTCCGCCGGCCACGGCGCCACCGACCTCACCACGCTGGCCCGCTGGGCCCGAGAGATCGTGCCGTCCGTCCGCGAGGCGATCTCGAAGTAGCGCGACGCGCCGTCCGCCTGTACGCGGACGCTCTTCCAGCCGAAAGGGGATCGGACAAATGTCACACGCCATCATCCATCCCGAGACTCTGCACAACCCGCCCGGAGACGGCTACAGCCACATCGCCCGCGCCTCCGGAGAGACCGTCTTGGTCGCCGGGCAGTACGCCTCCGACCGCGAGGGCCACGTCGTCTCCGAGGACTTCGCCGAGCAGGTCAGGCAGTCGTTCGCGAACCTGGGCAAGGCGCTCGCCGCGGTCGGCCTCGCCGACAGCCACGTGGTGCAGATCCGCACCTAGATCGTCGACCACGACAAGGACAGGCTGGAGATCCTTCTCAAGGCCGTCCATGACATCTGGGGGACCTGCCGCCACTCAGACGCTCGTGGGAGTGGCCGCGCCCGCCCTGCCCGACATGCTGTTCGAGGTTGACGCCGTCGCGATTCCCGACCAGGCCGCCTGAGCGCGCCCTGCCGGCGTCCACCATCCGTTCGCCGTCCGCGCGAGGACGGCGTGCCGGTGTTCGCTGCGCAGGCGATCGGCGAAACCGAGGTGGTCGGAGTCGCCGCGGGTCAGGACGACTTGCCGATGGAACGGAGTTCGCGCTGCAGATCCCGCCAGTGGTCGGGCAGTCCCGCGTCGATCAGGGTGATGCCCTCGCCGGTGTCGACGAGATAGCACGCCACGACGTCATTGCCGAGGCGGTGCAGATGAGGCGCCAGTTTCATGGAACTTCTCCCGGGGGTCTGGACTGAGGATGGAGTCTGACGGCGCGGCCCTCGGCCCGCGGCCTGACGGCGAAGGCCGCAGCCTGACGGCGAGAACCGCGGCCTGACGGCGGGGCCGCACTCGGAGGGCGAGGGGCGCGGACTGAGGGCGAGGGGCGCGGCCGTGATCGCTAGCCCGACAGGCCGTGCAGGGCGGTGATGACGCCGCGGCCGACGGGGGTGGTGAAGTCACGCACCATGCTCGTGACGAAGCTCGCCACGGACGTCACCGTGCCACCCGCCGCTTCGATCTGGCGGAAGGCAGCGCTCTCCGTGCGCTCCGACATGCCGCCGCTCGCGTCAACCAGCACGATCACGTCATAGCCGTCAGCCAGGCCGTCGAGCGCGGTGTGCAGGACGACGATCTCCGAGGTCACACCACAGACGACCAGCGTTTTGCGGCCCTCCGTGGCGATCGCCTCGCGCCATGCCTGGTCGTCCCAGCAGCACGGTCCGCCGCGCACGAAGGGGGACGCCTCGGGAAGTTCGGCGATGACACCGGGCCCACCTGGCCTGGGGGCGACCGACACAGTGAAGGGGATGTCCAGCGCCTGCGCGACCGTGCCGAGCACGCCAGCCGACCGCCTGATGACGTCGGGGCTGTTCGTGCTGCTCAGGGCGACGATGCTGTCCTGCAGGTCCGCGAAAACGATCTGCACGGTACGGGGATCGATCACTATTCTCTCCCAAAATCGTTCATGAGCTGAATGATAAGAGGACAGTAGCATGCCGCACATGAACGATGCCAAGTGAATCTGCCCCCGCTTTCGGCTCAGCAGGCCGACTCGCGACGCCCTGCCCGCACCCCTCAATCCCATCCGAGCACCCTCGAACGGCCCCACGCCCGACCGGCCGTGGACCGCCGCGCCGCGAGGCCCGCCCGTGCCACCACCGCCGACCCCGACCTTCAGTGGCCATGGCCTCCCGAAAGCCAGAGCCACTGGCCGGACGTCAGTGGCCCTGGCGGGACGTCAGTGGCCCTGGCAGGACGTCAGTGGCCCTGGCCTCCCAAAAGCGGCCGCCGCAGAGCGCCGCGTTTTTCACGGCGGCTGACGGTCACGCCTGCCCCTGACCTCTGCAAGCAGCGCAACACTGCCGAGAGGTTGGGGAGCGGGCCGCCGGTGACTCTCCAGGCCGGCGGCAAGCCGATCTCTCGGCAGGAACGCTGCATCAACCGCACAGAGGATCTGCGGGGCCGGCCTTCTGATGCGACAGAACACCCGACAGCCGTCCGAGCGACCCACGTCGGCGGGGAGCCCTTACTGTCCCGCGCTCCTCCGACCGCGGCCCAGAGACCCTCACTGGGCATGAAGAGACACCGCCCTCGCCCCGCTGACATCCCCGTCCGGAAGATCGGCTCGCCACCAGGCGCGAACGGTCACCGCCCCAAGAACCGCTGGTATCCCCGTCCAGGAGATCGGCTCGGACATCGAGCGTGAAGAGGCACCGGCCCGAGCCCCACCGTCACCCCCGTCCGGAAGACCGGCTCGTCACCAGGCGTGAGACGTCACCAGCCCGTGACCTGCTCATACCTCGACCACGGCCCCGGTGGCCAGTTCCTGATCGGTTCGTGCGACCCACCGGTGCCGGTTCCTGCCCCCTTCCGCCTCAATGAGCCTGAGTCGCGCTCGTTCGGCGTCGGAGCACTCATGGCCCACGGGGGACTACGGCCAGGCTGCCTTCGTGCTCGACGACTGCCAGGTCACCCGATCGATCGGTGCGGTAGATGGCGGCGCCGAGGCGGTGGAGGAGGGCGAGGGTCGATGTGGCCGGGTGGCCGTAGTCGTTGCCGGCGCCCACGCTGATGAGGGCGGCCCGTGCACCCAGCGAGCCCAGGAAGGCCGGGGACTGGCGATTCGAGCCGTGGTGCGGGGTCTTGAGGATGTCGGCACGCAGGGCGAGGTGGCGTGCGAGATCGTCCTGGGCCTCGGTCTCCAGGTCTCCGGCGAGCAGGGCGGAACCGGCGCGCCAACGTACGTGGATCACGACGCTGGAGTTGTTGATCACACTGCCTTCGCCTTGGCCGTTGCTCCCGCCTGACGTCGGGTCAGGGGCGACGACGGTGAGCTCGGACGGGCCGAACCGCCATCGCGTGCCAGGTTCCGCGTTCCCTTCGGGGATCCGGTGTCGAGCCAGTACGGCCGAGATCCGCGCGCTGGACTGCACCGCCGTCGGCCGAGGACTGACGATCACGGCTCCCACGCGTCGGTTCCTGAGCACGCCTGGCAGGCCGTCCACGTGGTCGGCGTGCGGATGGGTCAGGACGAGCAGGGGAACGTCCTCGACTCCGAGTCTGCGCAGGCATCGATCCATGACGACCGGGTCCGGGCCGGTGTCCACGACCACGCCTCGTCCAGGTCCGGCCGCCACCACCAGCCCGTCGCCCTGCCCGACGTCGCACATCACCATCAACCAGCCCTTGGGCGGCCAAGCTCCCGCCAGCGGACGGATCACCAGCACGGCGACCAGAGCGGCGCCTGCCGTCAGCAGCGCCATCGTCCGCCAGCGGCGGTGCCTGAGCACCGGGATCGCGACGGCCACGGCGAGGGCGAGGAGCGCCAGACCGGGGAGGCCGCCCGGCCAGGGCAGGGTGGCGAGAGGGACGTTCACGGCCCAGCGAGCCACGGTGACGATCCAGCCCACCGCGTATCCGGCCGGGATGACCAGCATGGCGGCGGCGTCCGGCCAGATCGGGGCCACCAGGGCGGCGGCGAAACCGAGCAGGGTCCCGGGAGCCACGGCGGGAGCCACGAGCAGGTTGGCGGGCACCGCCACCAACGTCAACTGACCCGACATGAGCACCAGGAGGGGGGTCACGGCCGCTTGCGCGGCAGCCGACACGGCCAGCGCCTCCGCCAGCCATCTCGGCAAGCGGCGCATCCTTGCGACGGCACGTCCTCGACCGGTGGACGCGTCTTCGAGGGGAGAGGTCGCGCGGCAGTCGCCGGCCTCTTTAGATGCACTTGCCGCACGCCCCTGTACGTTGCCGCGTTCCCTTCCCTTCTCCGGTTTCCGGTCTGTCGTCGTGGGCGCTTCGGTGGCGTCGCGGTCGCCGGTCTTCGTCGGTGGTGGAGTGGAGAGTTTGTCGCGCCAGCGTGGTGCGAGGAGGAGGATGCCGGCGGTGGCCGCGACCGAGAGGGCGAAGCCGTACGAACGTGCCAGTTCCGGCGCGAACAGCACCAGCAAGAGGACGGTTGCCGAGAGGGCGGCGAGGCCGTCCTTCGCCCGCCCGGTGCCCAGGGCGAGGGCGGCGGCCAGGCCCATCAGCAGAGCACGCAGAACGCTCGGGGACGGCCTGGCCACCACGGTGAACGCGAGCATCGCGACAGCCGCGAAGACGGCTCTCAGCGGCAGGGAGAGGCCGACCAGGCGGGAGAGCGCCAGGGCGGCGCCTGCGACGATGGCGAGGTTCGCGCCGCTTACGGCGTTCAGGTGGCTCAGGCCCGCTTCTTTGAGGTCGGCGGCCACTTGAGGGTCGATGCGGGAGACGTCTCCGACGACCAGGCCTGGCAGGAGGCCGCGCTGGTCGGGCGGGAGAGGGTCGGCGGCTGTCCGGAGGCCGGTTCTGAGGGTGCCCGCCATGGTCTGCATGGACGAAGGCGGCGTCAGGATGCGGGGCTCGCCTCGTACCAGGAGGATGGCTGCCACCAGGTCGCCGGGCGTTGGTTGCGCCAGGCGGCCGGTGACCTGCAGGCGTTGGCTCGGCAGCAGAGTGCTCCAGGCGTTGCCGCCGGCGAACACCGTGATGGGGACGTCGACGGCCTGGCGCTCCGGTGGCGTGGACGCCTCCGCCACACCTCCGTCACTGCCTCCAGGGACGTCGGGACGGTTCTCCTCAGGTCGACCGGCAGCGGATCTGCCTCTCCGCCCCGCAGCCGACTCGATGATCTTGAGAGTGGCCGGGATCACGTAGCTGTCCCGATTGAAGTGGCCGCTTCTGCGTGGCCTGCGCTTCGGGTCGTCGGACAGGACGATCTGAGCGGTCACGTTCGCGTTCCTGGCGGCGAGTTCAGCCACTGGACCGGTGGTCAGCGCCTGGACGCGGAAGGCGACAGACGCGGAGGCCGCCGCCGCGCAGATGAGTGTCGCGAGCACCACGTTCCGCCAAGCCCCCGAGAAGGGCGAAGGCCGACCGGGAGGGATCCGTCCTGAGGGAGGGGGCGACGAACGTAGCGAACGGCGGCGCCTGAACGGCAGGAACAGTGGAAGGGCGGACAGAACGGATCCGAACGACGCAGGCAGGAACCTGCTGATCAGCGAACCGATGAGGGGCCAGCGGGTGAACGGCGAGCGGGTGCGCCAGGTCAGGACGCCTGCGGCCAGGGCGGTGATGGCAGCTGTCGTCATACCCACCATGGGCGATTGGCCGAGCATGATCAGGGCACCGGCCCAAGCGGACAGCGCCGGGAGGACCAGCGTCCAGGAGCGCTTCTGCTCGCCGCCGTCTGCGGTGGCGAGGCGCAGAGGGTCGGTGGCGGCAGGGCGCGGAGGATCGGTGGTGGCGAGACTCAGAGGGACGGTGGCGGCAGGGCGCAGAGGATCGGTGGTGGCGAGACTCAGAGGGACGGTGGTGGCGGGGCGCATGGGGATTTCAGAAGGGCCGGGGGCCGAGGGGGCGTCGAAGGGCGGCATGTCAGACGCGGACCTTCGGCTTGATTTCTTCATACTTTCTCGGGCCGATGCCACTCACCTCGCGGAGCTGATCCACGCTGGTGAAGCCGCCGTGGGCGGTACGGAACTCCGCGATCCTGGCGGCCAGCACCTCTCCCACTCCCGGGAGTTCTTCCAGTTGGGCGGGGGTGGCGGCGTTGAGGTCGAGGATGGCTGTGGCGGGGTCCGCGCCGGGATATCCGGGAGGTACGGCGGCAACGACCGCAGAGGGGGCACCCACGATGATCTGCTCTCCGTCGATCAGGCGCCGGGCCAGGTTGAGGGGGCCCGTGGAGGCGCCGTGTTTGAGCCCGCCCGCCGCCGTCACCGCGTCCGTCACGCGAGAACCCTGCGGGAGCAGGTAGACGCCGGGGTTGCGGACCTTGCCCGCCACCTGGACGGTCACCTTTGCGGCAGTGGGTGACGGGGATGGAGGGGTTGTCGCGGGTGGCGGCGGGAGGGGTTCCGGAGTGGGCTGGGAGCGCCAGACGAAGAAGACTGCGACCGCGACGGCCAGGGCGCCGACCGCGACGAGCACGCGCAGCCCGGGCTTGCTGAGGTCGATGGTGCTGGACGGCTGGGCCGAGGTGATGGCGTCGCGGAACGCTTGGAAGGTCGGGGGCATGGGTGCGGGACTGCCTGTGACCCGCCGAGGGATGTGCGGCAGCGCCCCTGCGGCGGCCTGGGGCTCGATCCCCGGCCCGCTCCGACGCCCAACCCGACGCTCGGCTCTGGGGACGCTCCCCTCCGGCTCATCCTGCCGCTCTGGCTGCTGCTCAGGCTGCGACATCGCCTGAGGCCCCGCCGAACGCCCGCCCCACGATTCAGGCCCAGGCTCACCCCACAGCTCGGACGAAGGCTCACCCCCGCCCCCACTCCCCGGCTCGCAGGAAGGCGCAACCCCACGGTCGCCCCACAGCTCGGAAGCTGACTCAACCCCACGCCCATCCCACCGCTCGGAGGAGGGCTCAACCCCGCGCCCATCCCACCGCCCGGGAGACGCGAACGCAGGAGCACCGAGCGCAGGAGAAGCGAGCGCAGGAGAAGCGAGCGCAGGAGAAACGCTCACGGAAGAGGCGGACGCAGAAGAAGTAGGCGCAGAGGGTGGTGGGGATGCGCTGAGCCGGGAGGTCGGAAGGTTCTGGGCCTCGTCGCCGTATGGATGTCGGTTGCGTCGTCCCGGACGCGGCCGCCGGGCAGGACTCGTGATCGACCGGAGCCTGGATTCGGCTATGGTCCGCTCTGCCGTCGGGTCCTGAGATCGCACGCCGACGAACCTAGGGATGTCACCCCACCTCCGAGCTACCGAACCGAATTCTGGGGACGACGGAGCCAGGACACGAGACGACTGTGGAAAACACAGCACCGACCAGCCGAAGGCCCTCAAAAGAAGCCGGTTTACCCCTCGTACGCCGTCACAGTCACCCCCAGCATCCCCGGCCCCACATGAGCCCCGATCACCGCCCCCACCTCCACCACCCGCACCTCACGAACCCCCGCCACCCGCTTCGACAACCGCTCCCCCAACGTCTCGGCCCGCCCCCGAGCCCCCATGTGCTGCACCGCCACCCCGGCCCCGCCCAGCTCCACGGCCGCCTCCACCGCCAGGTCCTCCAGCCGTGCGATTGCCCGTCCCGACGTCCGCACCTTCTCCAGCAGGGAGATGCGCCCGTCCACGATGTGCAGCAGCGGTTTGATCATGAGCGCCGACCCGAACAACGACGTGGCGGCGCCGATGCGGCCGCTCCGTCTCAGGTACTCCAGGGTGTCCACGTAGAAGAAGGTCCGGGTGACGGCGGCGGTGCGGCGGGCGGCGTCGGCCACGTCGCCCAAGGAGGCTCCTGCGGCGGCCGAGCGCGCCGCCGCCAGCACGGGATAGCCCAGGCCCATCGCGATGGACCGGCTGTCGATCACTTCCACCGGCACCGGCGCGTCCTTGGCCGCCGCGAGGGCGGACTCGACGGTGCCGGACAGTTCGCCGGACAGGTGGATCGAGACCACGCCCGTGGCGCCGGCGGCGGCCAGCTCGTCGTAGCAGGCCGCGAAGCGCGCGGGCGACGGCCGTGAGGTGGTGACGGTGGCCAGGTCGCCCGTGAAGGTGTCTTCGTCGCGCGGGATGCCGCGGGCGACCACTTGTACCGGCACCACCGTCACACCGGGCACAGCGGGCAGGTAAGCGGTGGAATCGGTGACAACGGCGACAGAGGGCGGCATATCCCGAGATTAGCCACCCGTTCCCGACTCCGGGATTACTGGACCGGCGTGCCGCCCCGCCAGACCCGGCGCGGCTTGAGCCCGAAGGACCAGGCGAAGGCGCCTTCGTGGTCGGCGTCCCACTGGACGATGTCGGCCAGCCGCCCGGGAGCCAGCACCCCGCGGTCGGGCGCCCCGAGGACGGTCGCGCCGCCCAGCGTGGCCGCGCGCAGCGCGTCGTTGACGCTCATGCCGAACGCCGACACCGCCATGGCGATGACCAGCGACATCGAGGTGATGCCGCAGTAGCCGGGGTTGTGGTCGCTGCCGAGGGCGATCTGCACGCCGTGCTTGATCATCTGACGGACCGGCGGCACGTGGCCGCGCTGCAGCGCCGTGGCCGGGCAGACCACCGCGGGCACGCCGTAGCGGGACATGATCGCGATGTCCTCGTCGGACATGTGGTGCAGGCCGTCGGCGGAGGCGCAGCCGAGCTCGGCGGCCAGCTGCACGGCGCCGCGACGGCTGAACAGGCCGGCGTGGATGCGCGGGAGCAGCCCCACGTTGCGGCCCGAGGCGAGGACCCAGCGGGACTCCTCGGTGGTGAAGTGGCCCTCGTCGCAGTAGACGTCGACGCTGTCGGCGCCGGCCGCCGCCGCGTCGGCGCACCAGGCGCCCACGGCCTCGACGTACTCGCGCTGGCGGCCGAAGTACTCGGGAGGCACGACGTGCGCCGCGAGGAAGGTGACGTGCACCCGCGGCATCATCGGCTCCTTCTCCAGCTCGCGCAGGAGCCGCACGTCGGCCAGCTCGCCGTCGCGGGTGAGGTGGTAGCCGGTCTTGGCCTCGACGGTGGTGGTGCCGCTGAGCAGCCAGCTCCGCAGCCGCTCGCGCACGCCGTTGCACAACGTCCAGGGGTCGGTGCCGCGCGTCACGGTGACGGTGGAGCCGACGCCGCCGCCGGCCGCGGTGATCGAGGCCGCGCTGGAGCCGCCGGTGCGGATGGCCAGCTCGGCGTAGCGGTTGCCGGCGTAGACCGGATGCGTGTGGGCGTCGATGAGGCCGGGCGTGACGAGCGCGCCGCCGAGGTTCTCCACGTGGTCGACGTCGACGATGTCGTCGACGACGCCGGGCACGCTCTGCGGGAGGTCGGGCGCCCGCCCGACCCAGGCGATGCGGTCGTTGTGCACGAGGATGGCCGCGTTGCTGAGGACCTCGTTACCCGTCCACAGGCGGCCGATGTTGGTCAAGAGCCGAACGGTCATCGCACCACCGCCCCCTGCAGGCGCAGCACCCAGCGCACGGCCTGTGCCGCGCCCACTGAGTCCGCTCCGGGTCCGGACGACATGGGGGGTCTCCTGCTCTCATCCGCGTGATGTTGTGCGGTGACCGTATCGCCGGAGACGTGACCCGGCGATTTCAGTTCAGTTACGTTATTTCACAGCCGGGCTTGGTGTACAGGGTTATTCGGAAGAAAGACCACTCATCCCATCCGTCACCCAGCCACGCCTTGCCCCCCTGGCCCCCGCTGACGACTGCCGCACTCAACGTCATCATCCGAAACCCAGAACCGAAACCAAAAAACCAGACCAACGTTAGGTCTGGCCATCCTAGCAACCCCAGGGTTCCGGGACCACTGCACTATTTGGGCAGCTCTGCGCTACTTTGAGCGAGAGCTGCCCAGCCGTCCCGCTAAGAGACGCGTTCGACCGGCTTGCCTACCCGCTCCAGCTCCTGGAACAGGCTCGGCAGCACGCGGGCGTGCAGGACGGTGCCGTCCTGGACGTGTTCCACCGAGAGCACCTCGCCCTCCTTGTGGGCCCGCGAGACCAGGTCGCCCCGGTCGTAGGGCACCAGCAGGTGGACCTCGTGATCGAGGCGCGGCAGCCGCTCCTCGATGAGCCGCATGAGCTCGGGGACGCCCTTGCCGGTGCGGGCGGAGACCACGATGCTGTCGCGCTCGCGCCTGGCGATGCGGTCGAGCACCTCCTGGTCGGCCGCGTCGGCCTTGTTGATCACCACGACCTCGGGCACCTCGGAGGCGCCCTCGATGTCGGCGAACACCTCGCGGACGGCCGCGAGCTGACCCTCGGGGTCGGGGTGCGAGCCGTCGACGACGTGCAGGATCAGGTCGGCGTCGGCTACCTCCTCCAGCGTGGACCGGAACGCCTCGACGAGTTGGTGGGGCAGGTGGCGCACGAAGCCGACGGTGTCGGCGATCGTGAACAGCCGGCCCTCCGGCGTGCGGGCGCGGCGCACGGTCGGGTCGAGCGTGGCGAACAGCGCGTCCTCGACCAGCACGCCCGCACCGGTGATGCGGTTGAGCAGCGAGGACTTGCCCGCGTTGGTGTAGCCCGCGATGGCCACGGCCGGGACCTCGCGCCGCTGGCGCCGGTGGCGCATGGTCTCGCGCGAGGTGGACATGCCGCTGATCTGGCGGCGCAGCTTGGACATGCGGTCGCGGATGCGGCGCCGGTCGAGCTCGATCTTGGTCTCACCGGGGCCGCGGCCGCCGATGCCCACGCCGCCCGCGGCGCGACCGCCGACCTGACGGGACAGGTTGCCGCCCCAGCCTCGCAGACGCGGCAGCAGGTACTGCAGCTGCGCCAGCTCGACCTGGGCCTTGCCCTCACGGCTCTTGGCGTGCTGGGCGAAGATGTCGAGGATCAGGGCCGTACGGTCGATGACCTTGACCTTGACCGTCTCCTCCAGCTGGCGGAGCTGGCCGGGGGTCAGCTCGCCGTCGCAGATCACGGTGTCGGCGCCGGTCGACTCGACCACGTCGCGCAGCTCCAGGGCCTTGCCCGAGCCGATGTAGGTGGCCGGGTCGGGCTTCTGGCGCCGCTGGATGAGCCCTTCGAGCACCTCGGACCCGGCGGTCTCGGCCAGGAGCTTGAGCTCCAGCAGGGAGTTCTCGGCGTCTTCGGCGGTTCCGGAGGTCCAGACACCGACGAGGACGACCCGCTCGAGCCGCAGCTGCCGGTACTCGACCTCGGAGACATCCTGGAGTTCGGTGGAGAGGCCCGCCACGCGGCGCAGCGCCTGGCGCTCCTCGAGGTCCATGTCGCCGGTCTCGAACTCGTCGAGCGCGGTGTATTCGTGCATTCGTGTCATCTCTATGAGGGAACGTCTGGACACCTCGGTGTCTTCCCACGATGGTGGCACGACATCCCCGGCGTCATCACCTGGTTATCCCGCCGAGAGTGTCACGTTGCCGGAACTGGCGGTCAGCGAGATCTTGTGGGGGGAGCTCGGGTCGGACTTGACCGAGACGGTGGCGTCGCCGGAGTCCACGTCGGTCTTCACGTCGTAGGACCCCGTGGGCACCCTCAGGACGACGTCGCCCGAGTCGGCCCGCAGCTCCGCGCTGTCCGGCGCGGTGGCGTACTTGAGCTCGACGTTGCCCGAGTCGGCCTGGACGTACACCTTCTTGCCGGTCATGCCGGAGCCTTCGAGGTCGCCGGAGTCGAGCTTCGCGTCGAGCTGACCGCTCAGCGCCCGCAAGGTGATGTCACCCGAGTCGCTGTCGAGGTCGACGGCCAGTCCCCTGGGGATCTCGATCTTGTAGTCGACGCTGCAGTTCCCCCAGTTGGACGGGCAGTCGTACGTCACGAAAAGCGCCTGGCCCTCGACCTTGTGCTGCGGCTTGGGCTTGTCGTCGCCCCGCCAGCGCAACGTCTCGACGACCCGGACGGCGGTGCCGTCGGTCTCGGTGATCACCGTGTCGCCGGCGTCGCTCTTCAACTGCAGCTTGGAAACCTTGTCCGTCACCTGGTAGGACACGGTGTCCTGGTTCGTGGAACCGCCGAAGCTCTCGATCCGGCAACCCGTCAGCACCAGCGCGGCGGCCAGCAGCCCGCCCGCCACAGCAATCGTCTTCATGCCCCCGATCCTTTCGCGGGCATGACCCCCTCCGCATCGGGGATGCCCCCGAAGACGCCCCAGGGGTACCCCAGCCTTTGACCCGGGAACCCTGAGCGGAGTAGCTTCACTTCCACAATTCAGAATCAGTTTTCCACTCTACGGAAAAGAGGGGACATGGAGATCACCGGCCCGATGCTCGAACGGTTCGACGAGATCCTCACGCCGGAGGCGCTCGGCTTCGTGGCGGCTCTCCAGCGGGAGTTCGGCGCCAGGCGGCTGGAGCTGCTCGAAGCCCGCCAGACCCGTCAGGCGGAGCTGTCGGCCGGCGGGACGCTCGACTTCCTGCCGGAGACCAAGGAGGTCAGGGAGGGCGACTGGCAGGTCGCGCCGCCGGCCCCGGGCCTGGAGGACCGCCGTGTCGAGATCACCGGGCCGGTCGACAGGAAGATGACGATCAACGCGCTCAACTCCGGCGCCAAGGTGTGGCTGGCCGACTTCGAGGACGCCAACTCGCCCCTGTGGGAGAACTGCGTGTCCGGGCAGCTCAACCTGCGCGAGGCGCTCGACCGGGCGATCGACTTCGAGACGGGCGGCAAGACGTACGCGTTGCGGCCCGACGACGAGCTGGCCACGATCGTGGTGCGCCCGCGCGGCTGGCACCTGGACGAGAAGCACGCCCAGGTGGACGGGCGGCCGGTGTCGGCGTCGCTGTTCGACTTCGGGCTCTACTTCTTCCACTGCGCGCAGCGTCAGCTCGACAAGGGCAAGGGGCCGTACTTCTACCTGCCGAAGATGGAGTCGCACCTGGAGGCGCGGCTCTGGAACGACGTGTTCATCCGGGCCCAGGAGCTCCTGGGCATCCCGTACGGCACCATCAGGGCGACCGTGCTCATCGAGACCTATCCGGCGGCGTTCGAGATGGAGGAGATCCTCTACGAGCTGCGCGACCACTCGGCCGGGCTCAACGCGGGCCGCTGGGACTACCTGTTCAGCGTGATCAAGAAGTTCCGCACGCGGGGGCGGGAGTTCCTGCTGCCCGAGCGGAACGCGGTGACGATGACCGCGCCGTTCATGCGGGCCTACACCGAGCTGCTGGTGCGCACGTGTCACAAGCGCGGCGCGCACGCCATCGGCGGGATGGCGGCGTTCATCCCCTCCCGGCGCGACCCCGAGGTCAACGCGGTGGCGCTGGAGAAGGTGCGGGCGGACAAGACGCGCGAGTCGGGCGACGGGTTCGACGGCTCCTGGGTGGCGCACCCCGACCTCGTGCCGGTGTGCCGCGAGGTGTTCGACGGCGTCCTGGGGGCGCGGCCCAACCAGCTCGACCGGCTGCGCGAGGACGTCCGCGTCTCGGCCGCCGACCTGCTGTCGGTCTCCGAGACGCCCGGCGAGATCACCGAGACGGGCCTGCGCAACAACGTCGACGTGGCCCTGCGCTACCTGGCCGCCTGGATGGGCGGGCTGGGCGCGGTCGCGATCCACAACCTCATGGAGGACGCCGCGACGGCCGAGATCTCCCGTTCGCAGATCTGGCAGTGGATCCACAACGACATCACGCTGGCCGACACCGGCGAGCAGGTGACCAAGGAGCTGGTCGAGCGGATCATCGCCGAGGAGCTGGCCCGGATCTCGGCCGAGCCGGGCTACGACGAGCGGCTGTTCGGGCAGGCGACGGCGCTGTTCAAGGAGGTCGCGCTGGACGACGACTTCGCCGAGTTCCTGACGCTGCCGGCGTACGCCCAGATGCCGTAGATGTGCTGGAGAGTGACTGGTGCTCGACACGCTGACGGCGGCGCTGCGCTCGCTGCTGCCTCCCGACTCGGTGATCACCGATCCGGTACGCCTGCGCACCTACGAGTGCGACGGGCTGACCAGCCACCGGGCGACGCCGGGCGTGGTCGTGCTGCCCGCGACCGCCGAGCAGGTCGCCGGGGTCGTCCGGATGTGCAACGACTTCGGGGTGCCGTTCGTGGCCAGAGGGTCGGGCACGGGCCTGTCCGGCGGCGCGCTCCCCCGCGAGGACGGCGTGCTCATCGTCACCTCGAAGATGCGCCGGATCCTGGAGATCGACCTGCCCAACCGCAGGGCCGTGGTCGAGCCGGGCGTGACGAACCTGGCGATCACCGAGGCCGTGCGCGACGCGGGCTACTACTACGCCCCCGACCCCTCCAGCCAGCAGGTCTGCTCGATCGGCGGCAACGTGGCGGAGAACTCCGGCGGCGCCCACTGCCTCAAGTACGGCTTCACCGTCAACCACGTCGAGGCGTGCGAGATCGTCACCCCCGACGGCGACCTGGTCGTCCTCGACCGCATGGACCCGGGCTACGACCTGCTCGGCGCGTTCGTCGGCTCGGAGGGCACGCTGGGCATCGCCACCAGGATCACCGTGCGGCTGAGCCGGGCGCCGGAGGCGGTGACCACGGTGCTGGCCGCGTTCGAGGACATCGAGCGGGGCGGCCGGGCGGTGTCGGCGATCATCGGGGCGGGCATCGTGCCGGCCGCGATCGAGATGATGGACGCGCTGGCCATCGAGGCCGCCGAGGCGGCGGTCGCCTGCTCCTACCCGCGGGGGGCGGGCGCGGTGCTGATCGTCGAGCTGGACGGGCCGCGGGAGTCGGTCGAGCGGGAGTTCGCGCGGCTGACGGAGATCTGCTCGGACGCCTTCGAGCTGCGTGTGGCGGCCGGTCCCGAGGAGCGCGCGGCCATCTGGAAGGGGCGCAAGTCGGCCTTCGCCGCGGTCGGCCGGATCAGCCCGGCCTACATCGTCCAGGACGGCGTCGTGCCGCGCACGTCGCTGCCGGGCGTGCTGGCGGCCATCGACCGGCTCTCGCGCGAGCACGGCATCAGGGTGGCCAACGTCTTCCACGCCGGCGACGGCAACCTGCACCCGCTGGTGCTGTTCGACGACGCCGAGCCGGGGGCGGGCGAGCGGGCCGAGGCGGTCTCGGGCGCGATCCTCGACCTGTGCGTCGAGCACGGCGGCTCGATCACCGGCGAGCACGGCGTCGGGGTGGACAAGGCCCGCTACATGCCGAAGATGTTCACCGGCGCCGATCTGGACACCATGCAGCTCGTCCGGTGCGCGTTCGACCCGGGCGGGCTGTCCAACCCGGGCAAGGTGTTCCCCACGCCGCGGTTGTGCGGCGAGGTGCCGGGCGTGCGCAAGGGCGCGCACCCGCTGGTCGAGTCGGGCAGGGCGGAGCAGTTCTGATGGCGGATCCGTTCTCGGGCGCCGGCGTGCCGGTCAGGGCGGCCGGGCCCGAAGACCCGGCGCAGGAGTGGGGGGCCCGGTGGGTGGCGCTGCCGGGGACCGTCGAGGAGGTCGCCGCCGTGCTGCGCGCGTGCGCCGCGGCCGGCCTGGCGGCGGTGCCCGCGGGAGGCGGCACGAAGCTGCACTGGGGTCCGCCGCCGGAGCGGTGCGACGTGCTGCTCGGCCTGTCCCGCCTGGACGCGGTCCTGGAGCACGCGGCGGGCGACCTGGTGGTGCGCGCGCAGGCCGGCGTGCGGACGGCGGCACTGGCCGCGGCGCTCGCGGCGCGCGGGCAGGAGCTGGCGCTCGACGTGCCGTTCGCCGAGCAGGCCACCGTCGGTGGCACCCTCGCCGCCGCCCTGCCGGGCCCTCGCGCCTTCCGCTACGGCACCGCCCGCGACCTGCTCATCGGCGTCACGGTGGTGCTGGCCGACGGCACGGTCGCCCGGTCGGGCGGCAAGGTGGTCAAGAACGTCGCCGGCTACGACCTCGGCAAGCTGTTCACCGGCTCGTACGGCACCCTCGGGGTGATCGCGGAGGCCACGTTCCGGCTGCATCCGCTGCCCGGCGAGCGGTGCTGGGTGGTCGCCGGAATGCCCGCGGACGACGTGCCGGGCGTCGCGGCGGCGCTGGCGGCCGCGCAGGCCGAGCCGAGCGCGGTCGAGGTGGACCGTCCGGAGCCGGGCGGGCCGGTGACGCTGGCGGTGCTGGTGGAGGGCACGGCCGCGCGGGCACGCGCCGAGACGCTGCGCGACCTGACCGGCGGCGGGGCGGTGACCGGCGAGCCGCCGTCCTGGTGGGGGGTCGTCCCACGGGGTGAGGTGCTGGTCGAGGTGCGTTTTCCGCCCGCGGCGGCCGGCGCCGTGCTGCGGGCGGCGGAAGGGTGCGGCCTGTCGTTGCGCGGGTCGGCGGTCGCCGGCCGGGTGCTGCTGGAGCCGGGCGCGCCCGTCGCCGGGGACGCGCTGCCTGGCCTGGTGAGCGGGCTGCGGGAGCGGGTCGAGGCCGCGGGCGGCCGGGTGAACGTGCTGGCCGCGCCGTACGCCGGGGTCGACAGGTGGGGGCGGGTGAGCGCGCTGCCGTTGATGCGGCGGGTCAAGGAACGGTTCGACCCCGGGCGCATGATGTCGCCCGGACGGCTGGCGGGAGGCCTGTGACCATGGACCCGGAGCTGATCGGCGACTGCGTGCACTGCGGGTTCTGCCTGCCGACGTGCCCGACGTACGCGTTGTGGGGCGAGGAGATGGACTCGCCGCGCGGGCGCATCCACCTGATGAAGCAGCACGTCGAGGGCGTTCCGGTCACCCCGGAGATGGCCGGGCACTTCGACGCCTGCCTGGGCTGCATGGCGTGCGTCACGGCGTGCCCGTCGGGCGTGCGCTACGACCGGCTGATCGAGCAGACGCGCGCCGAGGTCGAGCGCACGCACGTCCGCGAGCCGCGGGATCGGGCGGTGCGGGAGATCGTGTTCAGCCTGTTCCCCCACCCGCGCAGGCTGCGGCTGCTGCGGCCGACGATGTGGCTGGCCGGGCGGATGGCGCCGTTCCTGACGCGGGTCCATCCGAGTCTGGGGGCCATGGCCGCGCTCGCGCCGCGCGTGGAGCACCGGCAGCGCCTGCCGCGCCTGGTCAGGGCCAGGGGCAGGCGCAGGGCCGTGGTCGGGATGCTCACCGGGTGCGTGCAGGGCGAGTTCTTCCCGCAGGTGAACGCGGCCACCGCGCGGGTGCTCGCGCTGGAGGGCTGCGACGTGCTCGTTCCGGCCGGGCAGGGCTGCTGCGGGGCGCTCAGCGTGCACGCCGGGCGCGCCGAGCAGGCCCGGCGGCTGGCCCGCCGGGCGGTCAGGGCGTTCCGGCGGGCGGGGGTCGAGACGGTCGTGGTGAACGCGGCCGGCTGCGGCTCCGTCATGAAGGAGTACGGCGAGCTGTTCGGCGCCGATCCCGGGTTCCGGGTGCGGGACCTGTCGGAGTTCCTGGCCGAGCTGGGCCCGGCGGCCAGGCGGCATCCGCTGCCGCTCACCGTCGCCTACCACGACGCCTGTCACCTGGCCCACGCCCAGGGCGTCCGGGCGCAGCCGCGCGAGCTGCTGCGCGGCATCCCCGGGCTGGAGCTGCGGGAGGTCCCCGAGTCGGCGATCTGCTGCGGGTCGGCGGGGACGTACAACATCCTGCAACCGGAGGCGGCCCGCGACCTCGGCGACCGCAAGGCCGGGGCGGTCGCCTCGACCGGGGCCGAGCTGCTGGTCTCGGCCAATCCGGGATGCACGATGCAGATCGCCACGGCGATGCGCCGGGCCGGGAAGGAGATCAGGGTGGCCCACACCGCCGAAGTGCTGGACGCCTCCTTGCGCGGGGTGTCGCTGTGAGCGTGCAGTCGGTCGAGCGGGCGCTCGACGTGCTGGAGGCGCTGGCCGAGCACGGCGGCGAGGCGGGGCTGTCGGAGATAGCGGCGCGGACGGGCCTGCCGTACGGGACCATCCACCGGCTGCTGCAGACGCTGCTCGCCCGCGGTTACGTGCGCCAGGAGTCCGACCGCCGGTACGCGCTGGGCGGCGGGCTGGTCCGCCTGGGCGGCATCGCGGAGAGCATGGTGGGCGGGTGGGCGCAGCCGTACCTGACGCGGATGGTGGAGCTGTCCGGCGAGACGGCGAACCTGGCGGTGCTCGAAGGCGACTTCGTCGTCTACGTGGCGCAGGTGCCCTCGCCGCGCAGGCTGCGCATGTTCGCCGAGGTCGGCAGGCGGGTGCTGCCGCACAGCACGGCCGTGGGCAAGGCGCTGCTGGCCGGGCGGGCGGCCGCGGAGGCGATGGCGGTGTTCGAGCGTACGGGCATGCCGCGGCGCACCCCGAACACGATCACCGACGCGGCCGGCATGCTGGCCGAGCTCGGCCGGGTCAAGGAGCGCGGCTACGCGACGGACCTGGGCGAGGAGGAGCTGGGCGTCCACTGCCTGGCGGTGCCCGTCCGGGACGGCGAGCGGGTGGTGGCCGCGATGTCGGTGTCGGGGCCGGCCGAGCGCATCGACGCCCTCGACCGCGACGAGCTGGCCGAGGGCATGCGGAGGATCGCCGCCGACTTCGGCCGCGAGCTCGCCCCGGCCTCGTCGAAGTAGCGCCTGCCGAACGACTCCGGCGGCTATTCTGTTGCGCTGTGAGCAACAGCACGACGGTTCAGTCCGTCGACCGGGCCATCGCGATCCTGGAGATCCTGGCCCGCGAGGGCGCCACCCGGGTGACGGACCTCGCGGTCGAGCTCGACGTGCACAAGTCCACCGCGTTCCGGCTGCTGGCCGCCCTGGAGCAGGGCGGGCTGGTGGAGCAGAGCGGCGACCGGGGGCGCTACCGGCTGGGGTTCGGCGTCGTACGGCTGGCCGGCGCGGCCACGGCCCAGCTCGACCTGTCCAGGGAGAGCCGCGAGGTGTGCCTGCGGCTGGCCGAGGCGGTCGGCGAGACCGTCAACATCGCGGTCCCCCAGGACGGCGACACGGTCAACATCAGCCAGGTGCGCGGCCCGGCGGCGATCAGCGGCCACAACTGGGTCGGCCAGCGCACCCCGTCGCACGCCACCTCCAGCGGCAAGGTGCTGCTCGCCTTCGGCGCCCTGCGCCTGGCCGGCGAGCTGGAGCGCTACACCCCGCGCACCGTCACCTCCCCGGACGGCCTGGGCCTGGAGGAGATCAGGCGGCGCGGCTGGGCGGCCACGGTGGAGGAGCTGGAGGTCGGGCTGAACGCGGTGGCGGCGCCGATCAGGGGGGCCGACGGCTCGGTGGTGGCCGCGGTCAGCGCGTCCGGGCCGTCCTACCGGCTCACGCCCGAGCGGCTGCCCGAGGTCGGTGAGCTGCTGGCCGCGGGCGCGAGGGAGATAAGCCAGCGCATCGGCTATTACCGTTGAGACCATGTGCAGAAGCATCAAGACCCTGCGGCCGCCGTACGCCGAGAGCGTGACCGAGGACGACGTGCGGGCCGCCGCGCTCCAGTACGTCAGGAAGATCTCCGGATTCCGCGCCCCTGCCGCCCACAACGCCGAGGCGTTCGACCGGGCCGTGGAGGCGATCACCAGGGCGTCCGAGGAGCTGCTGGGGGCGCTGGAAGTCCGCGGAGGTCGGTGACCCGTCCGCGCCCCGGCGGGCCGGTCAGCGGGTGGCGGGGCCGTCGGGGGCGCAGAAGATCTTGAGTTCGACCTCCTCGCCGTCCTCCGGCTCGAACTCGACCTTCGCCTCGCGGGCCGGGCCGGGCTGGACGCCGTCCACCGAGTAGCCCTGGGCCGGGCTCCAGGAGCGCAGGGTGACCAGGCCGCCGGAGCAGGAGGCGATCACCGTGCCGGCCTCGGTGCGCATGAGCCGGTCCTGGGCGCGGGCGGACGTCCGCGGCACGGGCGTGGCGGCGCGCGCGGTGGCGGTGGAGAGCGCGGCGCGCACCTCCGGCCCGCTGAGCACGCGGCTGGACGTGCCGGTCACCCCGGTTCCGAGCAGGCCGAGCACGGCCACGGCCGCCCCGGTCGCGGCGGCCGCGGTGACGGCCCAGGCCAGCACGAGACGCTTCACGCTCCCACCCTCCCCCACGTACGGCTAAGCGCAGGTTAAGGCGACGCTAACGATGCTCGGTGCATCACCACGGACCGTCTACGGTTTGGGTATATGGCTGACATCCTGCTCATCGAGGACGACGTGACCATCCGGACGTCGTTGAGCCGGGGCCTGCGCGATCTCGGCCACGCGGTCTCCTCCTCCCCGACCGCGCTGGAGGGGTTGCGGCTGGCCGTGCAGGACCGTCCCGACCTGATCGTGCTCGACCTGGGCCTTCCCGACCTCGACGGCGTCGAGCTGCTGCGCATGTTGCGGGCGGTGAGCAGGGTGCCGGTGATCGTGGCGACCGCCCGCGACGGCGACGCCGAGATGGTGCCCGTCCTGGACGCGGGGGCCGACGACTACGTGGTCAAGCCGTACAGCGCCCGGCAGCTCGACGCCCGGGTGCGGGCGGTGCTGCGACGCGCGGGCGAGGCCGCGCCGGAGCCGCTGGCCGTGGGCGGGCTGCGGGTCGATCCCCGGGCGCGCACGGCCACGCTCGACGGGGTGTCCCTCGACCTCACGCCGCGCGAGTTCGACGTGCTGCACTTCCTCGCGGCCCGGCCCGGCGAGGTGATCACCAAGCGCGAGCTGCTGACGGAGGTGTGGCGGCTGCCGTACGGCGGCGCCGACAAGACCGTGGACGTGCACCTGTCGTGGCTGCGCAGGAAGCTCGGCGAGACCGCGGCCGAGCCCCGCTACCTGCACACCGTCAGAGGCGTCGGGGTCAAGCTGGTCGGGCCGTCGTGAGGCGCTGGCTGGCGCTGCTGGTGGCGGCGACGACGTCGCTCGTGCTGATCGCCCTGCTGGTGCCGATGGCGCTGCTGATCGGCACCGTGGCCGAGAACGGCGCGATGAGCCGGGCCACCGCCGCCGCCGAGTCCGTCGCGGTCGCGGTCGGCACGCCTGATTTGCCGCTGGCCGTGGAGCAGGTGCCGCGGCGGGTGACGGTGTTCCTGCCCGGCGGGGGCACGATGGGCGCGCCCGCCGCCCGCTCCGACGCCGTGCGGCTGGCCGCGACGGGCCGCAGCGTGACCGCCGTCGCCCCCGGCGGCCGGGAGGTGCTGGTCTCGGCGCAGTCCCCCGACGGCACGGCCGTGATCAGGGTGTTCGTGCCGGACGACGAGCTGACGCACGGCGTGCGGGCGGCCTGGCTGGCGCTGCTCGTGCTCGGGCTGGGGCTCATGGTGCTCGGCATCGTGCTGGCCGACCGGCTGGCGCTGGCCGTGACCCGGCCCGTGGTCGGGCTGGCCCGCGTGTCGCATCGGCTGGCCGGCGGCGACCTGAGCGCGCGGGCCGAGCCGGGCGGGCCGCCGGAGGTGCGGTCGGTGGCGCTGGCGCTCAACCATCTGGCCGGGCGCATCGGCGACCTGCTGGCCGCCGAGCGCGAGTCGGTCGCCGACCTGTCCCACCGGCTGCGCACGCCGCTGACCGGGCTGCGGCTGGAGGCCGAGTCGCTGCGCGACCCGGAGGAGGCCGCCCGGGTCCAGAACAGGGTGGACGCGCTGGAGCGGGCGGTCAGCGCGGTCATCACCGAGGCGCGGCGGCGCTCGGCCGGGCGCGGCTCGTGCGACGCGGCCGAGGTGGTGCGCGAGCGGGTGCGGTTCTGGTCGGTGCTGGCCGAGGACCAGGGGCGGCCGGTGTCGGTGTCGCTGCCCGACGCGCCCGCGCCGGTCGCCGTCGGCGGCGAGGAGCTGGCCGCGTGCGTGGACGCGCTGCTCGGCAACGTGTTCGCGCACACCCCGGAGGGGACCGCCATGGCCGTGCGGCTGTCGTCCCGGCCGGGCGGGACGCTGCTGGTCGTCGAGGACTCGGGGCCGGGGTTCGACCCGGGGGCGCTGGAGCGGGGGATCAGCGGGGGCGGCTCGACCGGCCTGGGGCTGGACATCGCGCGGCGCACCGCCGAGTCGTGCGGCGGCACGCTCGCCGTCTCGGCGCCCGAGGGCGGCGGGGCCCGCGTGGAGCTGACGCTGACCGCCCCCGGCGGAGCCCTCAGCAGTCCTTGAGTATGCCTTCCATCGCGCTCTTCTCGCCGTCGGTGATCCAGACGTCGTACTTGCTCTTCACGTCGATCTGGCGGGCGATGTAGGCGCACCGGTACGCCTTGCGCGGCGGCAGCCAGGTGGCCGCGTCGGAGTCGCTCTTCTGGTTGTTCAGCGGGCCGTCCACCGCCAGCAGGTTCAGCGGGTCGTTGGCGAACTCCTTGCGCTTGGTGGGCGACCACTGCTGCGCGCCCTTCTGCCAGGCGTCCGACAGCGGCACCAGGTGGTCGATCTGGACGGCCGTGCTGGTGTCCTGGCCGCGCTTGAACTTGATGGTCTTGCCGCTGTAGGGGTCGTCCAGGGTGCCGGTGAGGACGATGCAGTCGTGGGTGCCCGACTTGAACGTCTCGTCCTTCAGGTCGCGCTTGAGGATGTCGTTGCGGGTGTCGCAGCCGTTGTGGTCGACGTCGGCCCAGGCGGGGCCGAACTCGTCGCGGTCGAAGCCGGTGCGCGGGGCTCGTCCCTTGACCTTGAGCTTGTCCAGCTTCTTGCGGGCGTCCGAGACCGACGCGGAGTCCGGTTTGGCCGGGTCCGGGCCGCCCGACTGCGCCTCCAGGCCGCCGCAGCCGGCCAGCATCGTCACCATGGCCAGACCGGCCGTGAACGCCCGTGTGCGCACGTGATCCCCCAGACTTCGGTTTTCGTAAAGTCTAGGTATAGCAAGTACCCCTAAATGGTCTTATAACGCTAAAAGGGCGTCCAAGAGCCACTCTGCCAGGTACGCGGTGAACGACGACCTGACGTGGATCCGGTACTCACCGGCCGCCCGCCGTTCCAGGATCACCGAGGCCCGGCCCAGCAGCGTCTGCGCGTGCCCGGGGAACACGTCGGGATGCAGGTCCACGGGACAGCCGGTGATCAGGACGTCGTCCGCCATCGGCCCGGACAGCTCCAGGATCGTCCGCTGCCCCGAGACGTCCACCCAGCCGGGCCCCGGCGCGGCGTCCCCGGTCACCAGCCACCACGACGGGCCGAGCCGCAGGCCCACGCCGGGATCGGCGCCCCTGACCTCCCACATCGGCTCGAACGGCAGCTCGCGCAGCCGCACCGACGGCCCGCTCGCCGCCGCGAACCGGTCGGCGAACGCCGCCGCCGGGCTCTCCCGCGCCGGAACGCCCCCGAGTGCCGCGGGCGCGTCCTCCTCCAGGGGGTCGCCGTCGCGGCGGGTGTTGCCCGGGTCGTACAGGACCGGCTCGACGACCGTCACGCCGGTGGCCGCCGCCCCCGACACCGCCGTGAGCCGGTCCCCGGGCACGACGTCCCTGACCATGGCCAGCCCGAACGTCCGGCCGAGCGCGGCACTGGCGTAGCCGGAGGTGACGTGCCCCAGCATGGGCGCGCCCGGCCCGCCCCTGACGAGCTGGGCGCCCTCCTCGATCGGCGTCGCGGGGTCGTCGGCGAGCAGGCCGACCAGGCGTTTGCGGCCCTCGCGGGCGGTGTCGGGGCGCGCGTGCGAGCGTTTGCCCACGAAGTCGGGCTTGCGCGCGGAGACGATCCACGACATGCCGAGGTCGTGCGGCGTGACCGTGCCGTCGGTCTCCTGGCCGACGATGGCGAACCCCTTCTCGGCCCGCAGCACGTGCATCGCCTCGGTCCCGTACGGCACCGCGCCCAGCTCCAGCACCGCCTCCCACAACGCCCTGCCGTACGGCCAGGGCACGTTCACCTCGTAGGCCAGCTCGCCGGAGAAGCTGATCCGGAACACCCGGCCGGGCACGCCGAGCACGTCCGTCCCGGCGTACCGCATGAAGGGCAGGCCGAGCGCGCCGGGTGCGACGGCGGCGATCACCCGCCGCGCCTTGGGGCCGGCCACGGCGACCGTCGCCCAGTGGTCGGTGACCGAGGTGAAGGAGACGTCGAGCTGCGGCCACTCGGTCTGCCGCCACTCCTCCAGCCAGTCGAGCACCGCGGCGGCGTTGCCGGTGGTCGTGGTCATCAGGTAGTGGTCGGCGGCGAGCCTGGTCGTGGTGCCGTCGTCGAACACCATGCCGTCGGCCCGGCACATGAGCCCGTAGCGGCAGGCGCCGACGGCGAGCGTGGAGTACAGGTTGGTGTAGATCCGGTCCAGGAACGCGCCCGCGTCCGCGCCCCGGATGTCGATCTTGCCCAGGGTGGAGGCGTCCATGGCGGCGACGGAGGTGCGGGCGGCCACGCACTCGCGCGCCACGGCGGCCTCCATGGTCTCGCCGTCCAGCGGGAAGTAGCGGGGGCGTTTCCACTGGCCGACGTCCTCGAACACCGCGCCCACCGCGACGTGCGCGGCGTGCATGGCGGTGGTCCTGACCGGGTCGGAGAGCGCGCCGCGGTCGCGCCCGGCCAGCGTCGCGAACGACACCGGCGTGTACGGCGGCCGGAACGTGGTCGTGCCCACCTGCCCCGGCGCGGTCCCGAGCAGCGCCGACATCACGCCCACGACGACCGTCCCCGACGTCTTGCCCTGGTCGGCGCCGGTGCCCGCGGTGGTGTAGCGCTTGACGTGCTCGACCGAGCGCATCCCGGTGCCGGTCGCCCTGGCCAGGTCGGCCACGGTCACGTCGCGGTGCAGGTCGGCGAAGGCGGGCTCGTCGCCGTCCCCCTCGACCAGCCACAGCGCGGCAGGTGGCCGCGGGGGGCGCTCGTCGCAGTCGGGCACGCGGAGTTCGCGGGCGGCGGATCCGGCGGCCTCCCGGCCGGCGGCGTGGCCGTCGGCGATGGCCTCGCGGGTGCCGTACCGGCCGCGGCAGGCGCCCGCGGAGCGTTCGGCCTGCGCCGAGACGTCCGGGACGAACGCCTGCACTCCCTCGTCGAAGCGCACCCGTCCCTGCGACTGGCTGAACAGGTGCACGGCGGGGTTCCAGCCGCCCGCCACGGCCAGCAGGTCGGCCTCGATGTGCCGCTCCCCCACCCGCACGCCGGTCAGCACGCCGTCCGCGCCGGCCGTGGTGCCGGTGATCACCTGCCCGGCCAGGGCGTCGGGGGTGAGTCCTGCGGGGCGCGGGTCGACGATCGCGGCGATCTCCACGCCGGCCGCGCGCAGGTCCGCGGCGGCCTCGTAGCCGGAGTCGGCGCAGGCCAGGACGACCGCGCGGCGGCCGGGCAGCACGCCGTACCGGTTGGCGTAGGCGCGGGCGGCCGAGGCCAGCATGACGCCGGGCCGGTCGTTGCCGGGGAAGGCGAGCGAACGCTCGTGGGCGCCGGTCGCCAGGATGACCCGGCGGGCCCTGATGTGCCACAGCCGCTCGCCGCGCGCCCGCCGCTCGACGGCCACCACGTAGTTGTGGTCGTGGTAGCCGACGGCCGTGGTCCTGGTGAGCACCCGCACGCCGGACAGGTCGAGCGAGTCCACCCAGTCGAGCGCGGGCGCCCCGTCGAGCAGCACCCGGCTGTTCAGCAGATCGCCGCCGAGGCGGGGCTGGTCGTCGAGCAGGATCACCCGGGCCGCGCGCGCCGCGGCGGCCGCCGCCAGCCCGGCCGGGCCGCCGCCGACCACCAGCACGTCGCAGTGCAGGTAACCCTTGTCGCAGCGCCGGTCGTCGGCCGCGTCGAGGTCCACCCGGCCCTTGCCGCGCAGGCTCCACGCCTCCAGCCCGTCGTACAGCTCCACCGTGGTGGCCGCCAGCATCGGGTCGGCGCCCACGCGGACCAGGGCGTTCGGCTCCTCGGGACCGGCCGAGAAGACGCCGCGCGGGCGGCCGGACTCCACACCCCGGCCCACCACCCGCACCCCGTTGCGCAGCAGTGCCGCGGCCAGCGTGTCGCCCGGCTCCCCCTGGAGGGGACGGCCGTCGAAGGTGAACCTCATGGCGCCTTCCTGATCTCGTGCGTGACCGTGTGCCGTTCGACGGTGAACCAGGTCCGGCAGCCGTGCGTGTGGAACCAGCGTTCGCGGAACCAGCCCTTGGGGTTGTCGCGCAGGAAGACGTAGGCGGCCCACTCCTGGTCGGACAGCTCGCCGGGGGCCTGCGGGTAGGGGATCCCGGCCTGGCCGCCGTAGTGGAACTCGGTCTCGTCGCGGGGGCCGCAGTGGGGGCAGTCGAGCAGCAGCATCAGTGGGCCACCGCCGCCGCGCCGTGCTCGTCCACGAGCGCGCCCGTGGTGAACCGCTCCAGCGCGAACGGCTCGGCCAGCGGGTGCGGCCGGCCGTTGGCGATCGTGTCGGCGTACACCCAGCCGGAGCCGGGGGTCGCCTTGAAGCCGCCGGTGCCCCACCCGGCGTTGACGTAGAGGCCGTCCACGGGGGTGGCGCCGATGATCGGGGAGGCGTCCGGCGAGACGTCCACGATCCCGGCCCACGTCCGCAGCACGCGGACCCGGCTGAACAGCGGGAACAGCTCCAGGGCCGCCGCCATCTGCGCCTCGATCACGTGGCACCCGCCGCGCTGCCCGTAGGAGTTGTACGCGTCGATGCCCGCCCCCATGACCAGCTCGCCCTTGTGCGCCTGGCTGACGTACACGTGGACGGCGTTGGACATGACGACGCAGTCGAGCACCGGCTCCAGCAGCTCCGACACCAGCGCCTGGAGCGGGTGCGACTGCAGCGGCAGCCGGATCCCGGCCCGTTCGGCCAGGACCGAGGTGTGCCCGGCCGAGGCGAGCGCCACCGTGCCCGCCGCGATGGGCCCGCGCGAGGTGCGCACGCCGGTCACCCGGTTGCCGGTGATCTCGAACCCGGTCACCTCGCAGCCCTGGATCAGGTCCACGCCGTACGCGTCGGCCTGGCGAGCCAGCGCCCAGGCGACGTGGTCGTGCTTGGCGATGCCGCCGCGCCGCTGCAAGGTGGCCCCCAGGACGGGGTAGCGGGCCCGGCCGGAGACGTTGACGATCGGGCAGAACTTCCTGACCTCGTCGGCGTCCAGCCATTCGGCGTCCACGCCGTTGAGCCGGTTGGCGTTGACCCGCCGCCTGCCCTCGCGCACGTCGTGCAGGTTGTGCGCCAGGTTGAGCACGCCGCGCTGGCTGAACTGCAGGTCGTAGTCCAGTTCCGCGCTCAGGCCCTCCCACAGCTTCAGCGAGTGCTCGTAGAGGGCGGCGCTCTCGTCCCACAGGTAGTTGGAGCGGATGATGGTGGTGTTGCGGGCCATGTTGCCGCCGGCCAGCCAGCCCTTCTCCAGGACGGCGACGTTCGTCAGGCCGTGGTTCCTGGCCAGGTAGTAGGCGGTGGCCAGGCCGTGCCCGCCGCCGCCCACGACGACCACGTCGTAGGAGGGCCGCGGATCGGGGTTGCGCCAGAGGAAGCCGGGGTGGGTCAACGTCTGATCTTCTCCATCCGGGGGTCGAACAGCGGCTCGGCGGCGACCTCCGCGGGCACGCGGCGGCCGAAGTACGAGATGTCCACCCGCGTCCCCGCTCCGGCCAGCTCGGCCGGCAGCCAGGCGTAGGCGATCGGACGGCCGATGGTGTGCCCGTACGCGGCGCTGGTGACGTACCCGGCGACGCGCCCGGCGTGCCAGACCGGTTCCTTGCCCATGACCACCTCGGCGCTGAGCAGCGGCACGAGCCTGCGCGACGGTTCGGCGCGCAGCGCGTCGCGGCCGTGGAAGTCCTTGTCCTCCTTGACCGCGAAGCCCAGCCCGGCCTCGTACGGGTCGTGCTCGGTGGTCATGTCCACGCCCCAGAGCCGGTACCCCTTCTCCAGCCGGAGGCTGTTGAACGCGGCCCGCCCGCCCGCGACCGGCGTCCCGGCGGACCGCAGCGTGTCCCACAGTTTGAGCCCCATGTCGGCGCCGGTGTAGAGCTCCCAGCCCAGCTCGCCCACGTACGAGACGCGCATCGCGAGCACCGGCACCTGCCCGACGTACCCGGACCGGCAGGTGAAGTAGCGGAAGCCCTCGTTGGACAGGTCCATGTCCGTGAGCCCCTGCACCAGCTCCCTGGCCTGCGGCCCCCACACGCCGACGCAGCAGGTGCCGGGCGTGATGTCCCTGATGTGCACCCCGCGGGGGGCGTGCCGGGTCAGCCAGTCGAGGTCGAGGTTGCCGTTCGCGCCGAGCTGGAACCTGTCCTCGGCCAGCCGCGCCGCCGTGAGGTCGGAGCGGATGCCGCCACCGGCGTCCAGCAGCAGGGTGTAGGTGACCGTGCCGGGCTTCTTGTCCACGTTGTTGGTGGTCATGTGCTGGAGGAAGGCCGCCGCGCCCGGACCGCTGACCTCGATGCGCTTGAGCGAGGTCATGTCGTAGAGCGCGACCCGCTCGCGGGTGGCCCACGCCTCGGCGGCCGCGATGGGCGACCAGTGACGGGCGGCCCAAGCGTCCCGCCGGTCGGCGCCGATCCGCGGCTCTTCGAGGCCGGCGAGCAGCGGCTCGTTCGCCTCGAACCAGTGCGGCCGCTCCCATCCGGCCGACTCCAGGAAGTACGCGCCCAGCTCCACCTGACGCGGATGGAACGGGCTGGTCCGCATCGGCCGCGGCGACTCCATGGGCTGCAACGGGTGGATGACGTCGTAGACCTCGACGAAGTTCTGCCTGCCGCGCTCCTCGACGTAGGCGGGCGACAGCTGCGCCTGCTCGAACCTGGCCAGTTCGCACTCGTGCAGGTCCACCTGCGACCGGCCGGTCACCAGCAGCTCGGCGACCGCCCTGGCCACCCCGGCCGAGTGCGTCACCCAGACGGCCTCGGCCAGCCAGAACCCGTCCAGGTGCGGCGCCTCGCCGATCAGCGGGAAGCCGTCGGCGGTGAAGGAGAAGACGCCGTTGATGCCGTCCTCGTACTTGGAGCCGGCCAGGGCGGGCAGCAGCTCGGCGGCGTCGCGCCAGGCGGGTTCGAAGTCCTCCTCGGTGAACGACTGGACCGAGGGCATGGTGGTGCCCTTGGGGCCGATCTCGTGCTGGGTGACCGGCATGGGGCGGTGGGCGTAGGAGCCGATGCCGATGCGGTCGCCGTGCTGCCGGGCGTACAGGTCGCGGTCCTGGTGGCGCAGGATGGGGCCCTCGGGCTGCGGGGGCAGGGGGCCGGACTTCGCGTACTGGTGGGCCAGCGGCAGCAGCGGCACGCTCAGCCCGGCCATCTCCCCGATCGACGGGCCCCAGAATCCGGCCGCGCACACGACCACGTCGGCCGGGATCGTCCGGTACTCCCCCGCGGCCAGGCAGGAGACGCCGGTGACCCGGCCGCCCTGCTGCTCGACGCCGGTCACGGTGTGCCCGCCGAGGAAGCGCGCCCCGCGTTCGGTGGCCCGCGCCGCCTGCGTCTCGCCGCAGGCCACGGCGGCGGCCAGGCCGTCGCTCGGCACGTGGAAGCCGCCCAGCACCCGGTCGCGGTCCAGCATCGGCCACAGCTCGGCGCACTGCGCGGCGTCCAGCAGGCGCCCTTCGACGCCCCATGACTGCGCCCAGCCGAGCTTGCGGTGCAGGTCGGTCCAACGCTCGGGGGTGGTGGCCACCTCCAGGCCGCCGACCTGGCGGAAGCAGTGCGCGCCGAGCGCGGTGTACTTGCGCACGGTGTAGGCGGCGAACTCGGTCATGGTCTTGGACGGGTTCGTCTGGAAGACCAGGCCGGGGGCGTGCGAGCTGGAGCCGCCCGCGGCGAAGAGCGGGCCCTGCTCCACCACGGTGACGTCGCTCCAGCCGCGTTCGGTGAGCTCGTCGGCCACCGCGCACCCCACGATCCCGGCTCCGATGATCACCACGCGCGGCCGACCCATCACGCCTCCGGTTGTTCCTTAATACGCAACACGCACCGGACTACGCAACGAACATAAGGCCCTGGCTCCCCGCGGACAAGAGCTAGCCGAGCGGCGAGGTGTCCCGTCCCAGGTACGTCACCGGCCCGGCGTCGGCCACCGCCAGCTCCGCGAAGCCGAGCCGGTCGTAGAAGGCCCGCGCGGGCGCGTTCGTGCTGACCATCCCCAGATGCAGCCGCGGCACCCCGGCGGCGCGCAGGCCGTCGACGAAGGCGCTCATGAGCCGGCGTCCCCAGCCCTTGCCCTGCCAGTCGGGCAGCAGGTCGATGTGCAGGTGGGCGGGGTGGCCGGCCAGCTCGGGCACCAGCATGCGCTCGGGCCGGTGGTGCAGGGCGAGCATCACGTCGTCCGCCGTGACCGGCGGGTCGGCAGGAAGGGGGCAGCGGGCCGCGGCCGCCGAGATCCACTCCTCGCGGTAGCGGCGGACGAACGCCGCCGTGTCCGCGGTGCCCACGACGTAGCCGACGGCCTGGCCCGTGCCGTCGTCGACGACGTGGGCGTGCTCGGGCTCCAGGGTGACGTAGGGGGCGGCGAAGATGTCGCCCATGAGCAGGTCGGAGGCGTACTGGCCGCGGGCGTCGCCACCGGCGTCGGCCGTGCGCACGCAGATGTCGTAGACGGCGGCCAGATCGGCCGGACGGTAGGAACGTACGAAGGGGGCGGTCATTCCCGACAACGTACTAGAAGGACCGTCTAGGTGATCAGGATGCCGCCGTCCACCGGCAGCGTGACACCGGTGACGTACGACGAGGCGTCGGAGGCCAGGAAGACCGCCGCCGCCACCAGCTCGGCCGGGTCGCCGGGCCGTTTCATCGGCACCCGCAGCTCCAGCATGCGTTCCAGGTAGCCGGGCGGGTACTGCTCGGTCATCTCCGAGGCGAAGAACCCCGGCTCCAGGCAGTTGACCCGGATGCCGCGCCGGGCCGTCCACTGCTGGGCCAGGTCGCGGGTGAGCCCTGCCACGGCCGCCTTCGACGCGCTGTAGGCGGCCTGCGGCAGCCCGGCGGTGGTCGCGCCGAGGATGCTGCCGATGTTCACGATCGACGAGCCCGGCCGCATCACCCGCGCGCACGCCTGCGCCATCCAGTACGTGCCGTGCAGGTTGATCTCCACCACCCGGCGGAACTCCTCGGGCCGCTCGCGCAGCGCGGGCACGGCGGTGCCGACCCCCGCGTTGTTGATCAGCACGTCGACCGCCCCGAACTCGGCCACGGCCGCGGCGACCAGCGCGTCGCACTCCTCCGGCGCCGCCACGTCGGTCGGGACCGGGAGGCAGCGGCGCCCGGTCTCCTCGACCAGGCGCCCGGTCTCCGCCAGCCGGTCCGCGCGCCGGGCGCCGATCACGACGTCGGCGCCGGCCTCGGCCAGCCCACGGGCGAAGGCCACGCCCAGCCCCGACGACGCGCCCGTGACGATGGCGACCTTGCCGTCGAGGCTGAAGCGCTCCAGCACGTCAGAGCCCGTATTCCTTGACGATGCGCTCGTGCCGCTCGACCTCGACGTCGATCTCGCGGGCCAGGTCGAGCCAGGCCAGCGGGTGCACCCAGCGCTCGGTGGCGTCGTCGAGCAGGGCGTCGACCTCGGCGGCCGACACGTCCGGCGGCACCGCGACCCAGCCGAACACGCCCGGCAGCGACTCGCCGCTGGTCGGGTGGGTGACGGTGTAGTTCTCGTCGCTGTAGACCCACATCGGCCAGCCGCGCTCGGCCATGACCTCGGTGAACTCCGCCCAGTCCTCCTCGCTCGGCGCGGCGCCGTCGAAGAAGTAGCTGGTGTAACCGCCGGGACGCAGGATGCGCACGGCCGCGAACGGCGGCACGAAGTTCTGCTGCTCCTGCGGGTCTTCCGGGACGGGCTCCAGCAGCTGCGGGTCGAACACGACCAGGTCGCCGGCGTTGTAGTCCATGCCGCGCGGCTGCGGCAGCGCCAGCCGGGCGGTGGCCGGGCCGGTGCGGATGGACAACACCTGGCGCTGGCCGCCGTCGGGCGCCGGGAGGATGAGCCGGATCAGGCCCATCTCCTCCTCGATCGGGCCCTGCTTGGACTTGATCGGCATGCCGATCTTGGCCGCGCCCTTGCGCACGGTGTCCCAGTCCTCCGCCGAGGTGGCCATGACGACCATGCGCCAGACGTCCTCGTCGGTCAGCTCGTCGAGCACCTCGGCCAGGACGCCGGCGGCCCTGTCGTTGTGGTCGAGCTGCTGGGCGGCGCCGGACAGCAGGCGCCTGGCCTCGATGCCGGCCCCGGCCGCGACCGCGTGCTCGGCGGCGTCGAGCGTCTCCGGCCAGCGCTCGCGGGCGCTGTGGAGCCTGGCCAGCGCGAGGTACTGGGCGGCGTGCGGCAGCAGCGCGGCCATCTGCTCCAGGCGCTCGTCCTGGCGGGCCTCGATGAGCAGGGTGGTCAGGTAGGCGATGTCGTCGGGGTCGGCCGAGGCGATGTCGCCGGAGTCGACCAGCAGCTTCCAGTAGATGTCGGCGCCCGCCGCGGGGAAGCCGAGGAAGCCGAGCGTGGTGGTGTGGCGGCGGGTGGCCTCCAGGTCCTGCCCGGACAGCGGCGCGAGCCAGCCCACCCACTTCTCGGGGTCGGCGTTGAAGCCGTCGGCGGCGTCGAACAGGCCGACCCGCTCGGTCAGGGGCCCGGGGGCCGCGGGCTCGGAGGTGGCGTCGGCGGCGGCCCGCAGCGCGGCGACGCGCTCGGTCAGGTCGCCGGTCTCGCCGCGCAGCTCCGCCGCGCCGGACTCGGCCAGGTCGGCCAGCAGGCGGGCCTGCCACACGCCGTTCCTGGCCAGGGCCAGCTCGCCCGCGACCAGCGCGAGCTCGACGCGGGCGCGGTAGCCGCCCATCATGCCGAAGTAGTCGATCCACTGGCGCAGCACCCGGCCGAGCTGCCAGGTGTTGGTGATCTGGGAGGATCCGGCCAGCTTGGCGACCGCGCGCGACCACTCGACGAAGACCCGCGGGTGCTCGCCGACCACGTCGAGGTCGGGCAGCGCGTCGACGGCCTCGGCCGTGCGGCCGAGCTCGGCCAGGATGAGCGCGCGGCGCACGCCCTCGCGGTGGGCCTTGGCGGGCGGGTCGTCGGGGGCGAAATCGGCGGCGGCCTGCAGGGCGGCCAGCGCGTCGTCGGCCCGGCCGGCGGCCAGCAGGGCGCGGGCGCCCTCGGCGCCGAGCTCCCAGCTCGCCTCGCGGCCGGCCGTGCGCAGCCGCTCGACCGCGGACTCGGCGTAGGCGACGGCCTCGCCGGCCTTGCCCGCGTCGACGAGCGCCGCGACGTACTGGGTGACCAGGCCGCTGAAGGCGGGCCGCTCCGGGCTCATGCCCTCCAGGAAGGCGCCCACCGTCTCCAGGCGGTCACCGGCGTAGCCGGGGCCGTCGGTGTTGGCCCACACGACGGCCATCGCCTCGACGGCGGCCGGGGTGGCCGGGCAGTCGCGCACGTCTTCGCGCTGGGCGAACGTGAGCAGCTGCCGCGCGTCGTCGATGGCCACCGCGCCCTGGGCCCGGTCGCCGATGCGGCCCATGAGGTGCCAGTAGCGGGCGTAGAACTCCAGCCAGGGCAGCTCCAGCGTCTCGGCCTGCTGGGCGATGGCCGGGGCCATCACGTCGAGCTGCGGATACCGGCCCTCGTAGGCCTGTGCGGGAAGGTCTCCCAGCGCCATGGCGAGGCCAACGTTGCCCGCCTCGGAAAGCTGCTGCTGGGTTTCGCCGACCCAGGCCCAGATGTCCACGTCCATGGGCAGTCAGTCTGCCAGGTCAACGAGCGTGCCCAAAACGCAGAAGCTCGATCAGCTCGTCCGATTCGCTGTCGCGCAGGACCGAGAAGACCGGGGCCATCAGGTCGTCGGTGGTCTCCTCGACCTGGGCCCGCCGCGCCACGACGTCGGGGCCGGGGGTGGCGTAGGGCTCGGGCCAGGTGAAGAACCTGGCGATCGTCACGCCGTCGGCGTAGCCGAAGGGGGTGGTGTCGTGGACGGCGGCGAGCGTGGCCTCCAGGGGGTGCAGGCCGGCCGCGAGCACGGCGTTGGCGTGCAGGCCCCCGCGCAGCTCGCGCAGGACGTGCATGAGCTGGACGGCGCGCGCGGGCGGGTCGTCCGGCAGCGGCACCGCCCGCCAGCCGGCGAACAGCGGCGCGCCCACCGGCGAGGCCTGCGCGACGACCGGTTCGAGCAGCTCGGCGATCCGGGCGCAGCCGTCGTGACCGCCGAGCTTGCGCCGGCCCCACTGCCTGCACGCCTCGGTGTAGAGCTCGACGGCCTGCTCGACGGGCATCTTCCTGCCGCCGTTCCAGCTCTCCTCGACGTGGGCGGCGGGGAAGAAGACCGCCACCGAGGTGACCACGTCGGCGTGGCACTCGCCGAGCACCCCGCAGCGCCCGCGGAAGTACAGCTCGCGCGGGCCGAGCCCGTGCTGCTCGCAGACGGCCTTGGCCTCGCGGGAGACCATGAAGCCGCCGCCGTACTGGCCGATCGGCGCCTTGACCTGGACCGCCGTGGTACGCGGGTCCGCCATCCTCAACCCCTCTTCGGTTCGGAAAGTGGACCCAGCATCCCTCAGGAGAACATCATTCTGCAAGCATCAGCTCGCCGCTCGCCAGGATCACCGCCGGGCCGGACAGGTAGCTCGTGTCCTCGTCGAGGATGACGGTCAGCGAGCCGCCGGTGACCTCGACGGTCCAGGTGCCGGTGGTGTCGCCGGACATGTGCGCGGCGGCCACGGCGGTCGCCACGGCGCCGGTGCCGCAGGAGCGCGTCTCGCCCGAGCCGCGCTCGTAGACCCGCATCACCACGCGGCTGACGCCGACCGGGTTGAACAGCTCGATGTTGACGCCCGCCGGGAACACCCCGGTGTCGAAGCCGGGCTGGTGGCTGAGGTCGAGCTGGACGACCGGGTCGCCGATCGCGCAGGCCAGGTGGGGGTTGCCCATGTCGACGTGGAGACCGGGGTACTCGTGTCCGCCGACGCCCGCCACGCTCTCGCCCAGCACGGCCGGCTTGCCCATGTCGACCGTGATGTCGCCGTTGGGCTCGACCCGGACCCGCCGCGGGCCGCCCCTGGTGGCCAGGCAGAACTCCGTCCCCTCCACCAGCCCCGCGTCCACCAGGTAGCGGGCGAAGACGCGTACGCCGTTGCCGCACATCTCCGCGACGCTGCCGTCGGCGTTGCGATAGTCCATGAACCAGTCGGCCACCGCGGCCTGCTCGGCCACCTCGGTGTGCTCCTTGGTCCTGGCGACCCGGAGCACGCCGTCGGCGCCGATCCCGGCCCGCCGGTCACAGATCTTGGCCACGAGCGCGGCCGTCACTTCCACGCCGTCGTCGGGATCGGGCAGGATGACGAAATCGTTCTCGGTGCCGTGCCCCTTGAGAAACCGCATTGCCTGAGTTTATGCCGCACCCGGGTCGGCGATGTGCGCCAGGGATCGTTCAAGCAGGTCGGGGGCGTCGTACGGGAGCCAGCGCACCCGCGGGTCGCGACGGAACCACGACTCCTGGCGGCGGGCGAAGCGCCTGGTGGCCCTGACCGTCTCGGCGAACGCCAGCTCCTCGGTCCACTCCCCCTCCAGGAACCGGATGACCTGGGCGTAACCGAGCGCGCGGCCCGCCGTGCGCCCCTCGGCCAGGCCCTGCCCGAGCAGCGCGCGGACCTCCTCGACCAGGCCGGCCGCCCACATGCGCTCGACCCGCAGCTCGATGCGCTCGTCCAGCACGGGCCGCGGCACCTCCAGGCCGAGCTGCACGCTGGGATAGACGGCGTCGTAGGACGGCATGGTGGCCGAGAACGGCCGGCCGGAGTGCTCGATCACCTCCAGCGCGCGCACGATGCGGCGGCCGTTGCTCGGCAGGATCGCCTCGGCGGCGGGCGGGTCGAGCTCGCGCAGCCGCTCGTACAGGGGGGCCGGGCCGCGCTCGGCCAGCTCCGCCTCCAGCCGGGCCCTGATCACCGGGTCGGTGCCGGGGAACTCCAGGTCATCGAGGGCCGCGCGGACGTAGAGGCCGCTGCCGCCCACCAGCACCGGTACGTCGATCTTCGCGAACAGCTCCCTGGCCAGCCGCTGGTACTCGGCGACGCTGGCCGTGACCGTGACGTCCCAGATGTCCAGCAGATGGTGGGGGACGCCGCGCTGCTCGGCGGGGGTGAGCTTGGCCGTGCCGATGTCCATGCCGCGGTAGAGCTGCATGGAGTCGGCGTTGACGCACTCGCCCCCGAGCCGGAGCGCGAGGTCGACGGCGAGATCGGACTTCCCGGCCGCCGTGGGGCCCACGACGGCGATGACTGGCTGCTGGCGCACACCGACCAGTGTGTCAACTGTCCGGGTGTGGACGGACCACCTACAGGTCGAGGAGCGTCGGCTGGAGGTATCCCTCGTGGGTCAGCAGCCAGCGCTTGGTCTCCACCCCCACGCCGCCGCTGAACCCGCCCAGCCCGTTGCCCGCGACCACCCGGTGGCAGGGCACGATGATGGGGATCGGGTTGGAGCCCATGATCGAGCCGATGCCGCGGGCGGGCACGCTCGACCCGGCGCGCCGGGCCAGCTCGCCGTAGGTGACGGCGGTGCCGTACGGGACGCGGTGCAGGGCCTGGAGCACCTGCAGCCGGGAGCCGGTCATCAGCCGCCAGTCCACGGGGGTGCTGAACGTGCGCAGCTCGCCGGCGAAATAAGCGTTCAGCTCGGCGACCGCGCAGGCCGTACGATCCGCATCATGAACCTCAGCCAGGCCGAGCCGACCGGCCAGTCCGGCGGGCGACCCCCATCCCGAGGCGACCAGCCCCCGCTCGGTGACGGCCAGGACGAACGGGCCGACCGGCGTCGGCACCTCGGCGAACGCGACCGTGGACAGCGTGGACTGCGTGGTCATCATGTCCTCACGTGAACTCGTGGTGCTGGGCACCTCCAGCGCGGTGCCCACCCGACACCGTAACCACAACGGGTACCTTTTGCGCTGGGACGGGCAAGGCTACCTTTTCGACCCGGGCGAGGGCACGCAGCGGCAGATGCTGCACGCCGGGCTGAGCGCGAACGACGTCCACTGGCTGTGCGTGACCCACTTCCACGGCGACCACTGCCTGGGCGTGCCCGGGGTCGTGCAGCGCATCGCCCGCGACCGGGTGCGCCATCCGGTGCGCGCGGTCTTCCCCGCCGCCGGCGAGACGTACTGGCGCAGGCTGCGGCACGCGGCCGCGTTCGCCGACACGAAGGTGATCGAGGAGCATCCGGTCTCCGGCGCGCTGGCCGGGGTGGGGCCGCTGATCGCCCGCCGCCTGTCCCACCCCGTCGAGTCGTACGGCTACCGCGTCCAGGAGCCGCCCGGCCGCCGCATGCTTCCCGACCGGCTGGCCCGCCACGGCATCCGCGGCCCGGAGGTCGGCGAGCTCCAGCGCACCGGCTCGGTCCGGGGCGTCACGCTCGCCGAGTGCAGCGAGCCCAGGCCGGGGCAGAGCGCCGCGTTCGTCATGGACACCCGCCTGTGCGACGCCGTGTTCGAGCTGGCCTTCGGGGCCGACCTGCTGGTGATCGAGTCGACGTTCCTGTCCGCCGAGAGCGCGCTGGCCAAGGAGTACGGGCACCTGACGGCGTTCGAGGCGGGCGTGGTGGCGGCCGACGCGGGGGTGCGCAGGCTGGTGCTCACGCACTTCTCCGAGCGGTACGGGTTCGCCGAGGAGCCGGCGTTCGTGGCGGAGGTGCGGCGCAGCTACGACGGCGAAGTGATCACCGCCCGCGACCTGATGCGCATCCCCGTCCCCCGCCGCCCCCAGGCCTGACGCGCCTTCCGGCGCCGCCTCGTCAGCGCCACACGCCCGTGAAGTAGCCGACGCCGTAGGGCGAGGATCGCATGAGCAGCGTGCCGGTCAGCGGCGTCCCCTCGGCGGCGCCGGCCAGCACCTGGAGGGCCGCGCGGCCGGTCACCCACAGCCGGTCGGCCTCGACGGGGTCGAGCGCGGCCAGCGCCGCCGCGTCGGCCCTGCCGACCGCCTCGGCGATCAGGTCGTCGTACGGCCCGGCCGCCTCGTCGTACCGGCCGGGGGCCCGCGGGGTCAGGCAGGCCGAGCCGTCGGCCATGACCAGCAGCGCGACCCGTCCGAGGGCGGCCAGCCCGGCGCCGATCGCCCGGCACTCGCCCGGAGCGGCGTCGAAGGCGACCGCCTGCCCGGGAACCCCGTCGGCGTCGGTGGCGGGGGGCTGTTCGGGGTCGTTCAGGAGGCGGCGGCCGACGGTCAGGGACAGCGGCAGCACGGGCGCGCCCTCGCCCACCGTGATGTCGAAGCCCCAGGGCCGCAGGGAGCCCGCCGCGGCGCCGTCGTAGGAGCGGGTCGTCTCCGCGCCGCCCACCACGACCAGCACGTCGGGACGGGCGGCCCGGAGCGCGGCGACCGCGGTACGGCAGGCCGCGCGCAGCTCGGGCAGCCCGGTCACGATCAGCGGGGTTTGCGGGCAGACGGCCGCGGCGACAAGCACGAGCGCAAGCGTACGCGCCACCCGCCCCAACCCGGCGGTCAGGTCGTGTAGGGGTCGTGGCCTTGTGCGATGGCGGTGAGCAGGCCCTGGGTGTAGGCGTGGGCCGCCTGGTGGAGGCCGCCGCCGAAGCTGATCCTGGCCACCCCCAGCTCCGCCAGCCGCGCGTACGACGGCGCCTTCGGCCGGAACAGGATGTTCACCGGCCCGCCCACCTCGGCGACGAGGGCCGCGATCTCGCCCTCGTCCGCCAGCGTGATCGGGTACACGCAGTCGGCCCCGGCCTCCAGGTAGCGCCGCCCGCGCGACACCGCCGCCGCCCGGTCGCGCAGGCCCCGCACGTAGGTGTCGACCCGGGCGTTGATCACCAGGGCGTCGCCCGCGGCCGCCCGCATGCCGGCCAGGAAGTCCGCCTGCGCCCCGGCGTCGACCAGCTCGCCGGTACGCGGGTCGGAGTCCTCCACGTTGCAGCCCACCGCCCCGGCCTCGGCCAGCCGCTCGGCCAGCTCGGCCGGCGCGAGCCCGTAACCGCGTTCGACGTCGGCGGTCACGGGCACGTCCACGGCCCTGGCGATGCGGGCGATGGCAGCCATCATCTCGCCGACCGGCGTGCTCTCGCCGTCGGCGTACCCCAGCACGCGGGAGACGGCCGCGCTGCCGGTGGCCACCACCGGGAACCCGGCCTCCTGGACCGCGCGCGCCGAGGCGGCGTCCCAGACGTTGGGCAGGATCAGCGGGCTGCCGGGCACGTGCAGCCGTCGCAACGTGGCCGCTCTGTCAGTCGTCATGCCCGGCACCCTACGAGGACGGCCGGCTCTCCAGCAGATCCATTACCGGCCGGAAAGGGCGAGCCACTTGGGGGCGGTGTCTCAGCAGCCGCTCTTGGCGCACTGGCCGCTGAGCACGCCCGCGGGGCCGTCGGCGGGATTGTCGCCGTCCGGCTGCGGGGCCTTGGCGGACGGCGTGCCGGGCTTCTTGCCGGTGCCCGTCCGCGTCGTGCCGCCGGTGCCGTCGGAACCGGTCGATCCCTTGTCGGCGGGGTCGGAGCCGCCGCCCGTGTCCGTGACGGCGTCGCCCATGGCGGAGTCGTCGGAGCCGTCGGTGGGCAGGCCGTCGTCGGGGGCGTCGGTGGTGGCGTCGCCCATGGTGGCGTCCTCGTCGGCCTCGAACACCTCGTCGCCGGCGCTCGTGGCCGGGGACGGGCGGCCGGAGCCCTGCTCCTGCTGGGTGCTCTGGCCGGGCTTGGCCGCCAGCAGGTAGCCGGCGCCGCCCGCGGCGAGCACGCCCACGAGGGCGAACGCGGCGATGACGGCGGTCTTCCTGCTCTTGCCCGGGGGTCTCGGGGACGGGCCCGGCCCGGAGAGGATCTCCTGACGATCCGTCTCGGTCGGATCATGCATGGTGGTGCAGCTCCCTGCGGTCGTATCGGGGAAAGCTCGCCGGCTTCCGCGGGTGATGGACCACACTAGCCGCAGCAGCGGAATGCTCGCACACCAATCACAAAGGAATCACGACTTGTCCCCCCAAAGATCTGTTTGCCCAGGTGGCCGTCCCCGGCTGGGCGCCGCGGCCGGGGCGGCCGGGGTACTCGTCACGGCCGGACTCGGGATTTTCCTCGCATTCACCAGTTCTCCGGAATCGCGCCCGCAAATCGGCCGTGAATTCGATCAGGAAACACCGCTTATCCCAAGATCGTATTTTCCTTCGCGGATCGCGGGCTCGCCGGTGGCCGAGCCGTCCCCGGCGCCGCCCACCCCGTCGGCGGGTCCCTGGTCGCCCGGCCCCTGGTCGCCGGGGTGGATGGAGGCCGTGCCGGCGCCCGACCGGCCCACGACGGCGGAGCCGGAGCCGGGCGAGCCCTCGCATTCTCCGGGCAAGGGCAGGCCGGTGAAGGGCGAGCCGTCATCGCCGTTCTCGCCCAGGGCGCTTCCCACGCGTCCGCCGCTGGTCGCGCCGCCGCGTCCGTCCCGGCGGGCCGCCGTACGCCGTCCGGCTCCGCACGCGTCCCCGCAGGCGCCGCCCAGGGAACGGGTCGTCCCCGAGCCGGACCGTCAGGCGCCTCCCCCGCCGCCGCCTCCCTCCGTACGGCCGGGCGGGCCCGACCCGTGCGCCACGTTCGACGACTTCCGCCGGCAGCCGTGCTACAGCTTCCTCGACCGTCTCAGGCGCTGACCCACGCGCGACACCCCGCCGTCCCGAAGGAGCGGCGGGGTGTCGGAACGCGGTGGCTCAGTGGGCCGAGCAGGCTCCGGCGGCCGGGGCGGGAGCCGCCGGGCGGCCGACGGACGGCATGCCGAGCAGCACGCCGGGCCCCTTCGCCGGGGCGCCCTGGCGCGCCTCCCAGGCGTCGCCGGCCCGCGTGCGCCGCACCGCCCGGACCGCGCCGTCGGCGACCAGGTGGTGGGGGGCGGCGTAGGTGACCTCGACGGTGACCATGTCACCGGGCCTCGGGGTCTCCTCGCCCACCGCGAAGTGCACGAGCCGGTTGTCGGCGGCGCGGCCGGACAGGCGGCGCGTGGCGTCGTCCTTGCGGCCCTCGCCCTCGGCGACCAGCACCTCCAGCGTGCGGCCGACCTGCTTCTTGTTCTCCTCCCAGGAGATCTCCTCCTGCAGGGCCACCAGGCGCTCGTAACGCTCCTGGACGACCTCCTTCGGGATCTGGTCCTCCATGGTGGCCGCCGGGGTGCCCGGGCGGATGGAGTACTGGAAGGTGAAGGCGTTGGCGAAGCGGCTCTGCCGGACGACGTCGAGGGTGGCCTGGAAGTCGTCCTCGGTCTCGCCGGGGAAGCCGACGATGATGTCGGTCGAGATGGCCGCGTCGGGCATGGCGGCCCGCACCCGCTCGATGATGCCGAGGTAGCGCTCGGCCCGGTAGGAGCGGCGCATGGCCTTCAGCACGCGGTCGGAGCCCGACTGCAACGGCATGTGCAGCTGGTGCATGACGTTGGGCGTCTCGGCCATGGCGGCGATGACGTCGTCGGTGAAGGCGGCCGGGTGGGGCGAGGTGAAGCGCACCCGCTCCAGGCCCTCGACGTCGCCGCAGGCGCGCAGCAGCTTGCCGAAGGCCAGCCGGTCGCCGAACTCGACGCCGTAGGTGTTGACGTTCTGGCCGAGCAGCGTCACCTCCAGGACGCCCTGGCCGACGAGCGTGCGCACCTCGGACAGGACGTCGCCGGGACGGCGGTCCTTCTCCTTGCCGCGCAGCGACGGCACGATGCAGAACGTGCAGGTGTTGTTGCAGCCGACCGAGATCGCGACCCACGCCGCGTAGGCCGACTCGCGCTTGGTGGGCAGCGTGGAGGGGAAGACCTCCAGCGACTCCTTCAGCTCGACCTGCGCCTCGCCGGCCACCCGGGCCCGCTCCAGCAGCACCGGCAGGGATCCGATGTTGTGGGTGCCGAAGACGACGTCGACCCAGGGCGCCTTGCGGACGATCTCGCCCTGGTCCTTCTGGGCCAGGCAGCCGCCCACCGCGATCTGCATGCGCGGGTTGTCCATCTTGGCCGGCCGCAGGTGGCCGAGGTTTCCGTAAAGGCGGTTGTCGGCGTTCTCCCGCACGGCGCACGTGTTGAACACGACGACGTCGGCCGTCCGGCCGTCGGGGGCCGGCACGTAGCCGGCGTCTTCCAGCAGGCCGGAAAGGCGCTCGGAGTCGTGCACGTTCATCTGGCACCCGTATGTGCGCACTTCGTACGTGCGGGCGCTCTCCTGGGTCACAGTCATGGCAGGTTCAAGGGTAGTCGTTGTCCGGCTCGCGGCAGCCGCCCCCGTCTAAAACACCAGCTTGACGGCTCGATGTGACCGGATCGGTACCACCTGGTTAGTGACCAGCGCCTTAATGACCTCTACCGTTTTGGTCCATGACGGAGAACGGCGACGCCACTCCACTCGTTCAGTTGGAGGGCGTCAACAAGCGCTTCGGGGCGTTGCACGTCCTGAAGGACATCAACTTGACCGTCTCTCGTGGCGAGGTTCTGGTGGTCATCGGGCCTTCGGGCGGTGGAAAGTCCACGCTGTGCCGGACGATCAACCGCCTGGAGACGATCGACGACGGCAGGATCGTGTTCGACGGCCAGGTGCTGCCCGAGGAGGGCAGGGGGCTGGCCAGGCTGCGGTCCGAGGTCGGCATGGTGTTCCAGTCCTTCAACCTGTTCGCGCACAAGACCATCCGCGAGAACGTCACGCTCGGCCCGATCAAGGTGCGCCGCAAGGACCGCCAGGCGGCCGACGCGCGGGCCATGGAGCTGCTGGAACGGGTGGGCATCGCCGCGCAGGCGGACAAGTACCCGGCCCAGCTCTCCGGCGGCCAGCAGCAGCGGGTCGCGATCGCGCGTGCGCTGGCCATGGACCCGAAGATGATCCTCTTCGACGAGCCCACCTCGGCCCTGGACCCGGAGATGGTCCAGGAGGTGCTCGACGTGATGATCGGGCTGGCACGCGACGGCATGACGATGATGGTCGTCACGCACGAGATGGGATTCGCCCGCCGGGCCGCCAACCGGGTGGTCTTCATGGCGGACGGGCAGATCGTGGAGGAGAACACCCCCGACGAGTTCTTCACCAACGCGCAGACCGACCGCGCGCGTGATTTCCTTTCGAAGATCCTCACGCACTGAGATTTTGAGGCAGGTATACATGCACATGCGTCGTTTGGGAGCGGTGGTCACGGGAGTGGGCATGCTCGCCGCTCTGGCCGCCTGCGGCGGTGACAAGACCTACGCCAGCGTCCTGGAGAAGGTTCAGGACGGCGGCAAGGTCGTGGTCGGCACCAAGTGGGACCAGCCGAGCCTGGGCTTGAAGAAGGGGTCGGAGCCGGAGGGCTTCGACGTCGACGTCGCCAAGGCCGTGCTGAAGGAGATGAACGGCGGCAAGGACGCGCAGATCGAGTGGAAGGAGTCGGCCTCCTCCAACCGCGAGCCCTTCCTCCAGAACGGCACCGTCGACATCGTCTTCGCCACCTACTCCATCACCGAGGAGCGCAAGGCCAAGGTGTCCTTCGGCGGCCCGTACGTGATCGCGCACCAGGACATCATGGTCCGCAAGGACGACGCCGCGATCAACGCCCCGCAGGACCTCAAGGGCAAGAAGATCTGCAAGGCGGCCGGCTCCAACTCCTACAAGCGCGTCACCGACCCGCCCCCGGACGGCAAGCTCGACATCGACGCCACGACCGTCGACGCGGCCAACTACTCCGAGTGCGTGCAGAAGCTGTCGGGCAGCAACCTCGACGCCGTCACCACCGACGACCTGATCCTGGCGGGCTTCGCCAAGCAGGCCGGCGGCAACTTCAAGGTGCTCGGCCAGGGCTTCACCGACGAGAAGTACGGCATCGGCCTGAAGAAGGGCGACACCAAGACGTGTGAGGCCGTCAACACCGCGGTGAAGAAGATCTGGGACAACGGCACCATGAAGCAGCTGCTGGAGAAGTGGTTCGGCGGCATCGAGGGCCTGAAGCTGTCGGAGACCGCGCCCCCGGCCGAGGGCTGCAGCTAGTCACGCCAGAGGCGGGGGGGGGGGGCCCCCCCCCCCCCCCCCAAAGGGGGGGGGCCCCCAGGGTTTACAAAAAAACAAACAGCCCCCCCACCCCCGGGGGGGGGGGGGGGACCACCCGGTAGGCCGCGTGGGCGCGGG
>NZ_JBITJF010000005.1:436276-684375 GCF_044459705.1 Nonomuraea sp. NPDC050227
GCTGCGGCTGGTGATGTGGTGGGGCGGCATCGCGGGCCTGACGCGGTGGGAGACCGCCCCCCGGGCGGTGGGCTGCTGCTAGCCACGCCAGGGGGGGGGGCGGGGACCCCGGCCGCCGCCGCTCTATGCGGTGGAGCACGATGGATGAACTAATCAAGTACCTGCCCGACCTCGCGATGGGCTTCTGGGGGAACATCAGGATCGCGCTCGTGGCCGCGGTCGTCTCGCTCGTCCTCGGGACGGTCCTGGCCGGGATGCGCGTCTCCCCGACGCCCGTGCTGCGCGCGGTGGGCACGGTCTATGTGAACGTGGTGCGCAACACCCCCCTCACCCTGGTGCTGGCGTTCTCGGCGCTGGGCCTGAGCGACAAGCTCGGCCTCGTCTTCTCCGGCGAGCCGCGGACGAACTCCTTCTGGATCGTCTCGATGGGCCTGTCGATCTACACGTCGGCGTTCGTGTGCGAGGCGGTGCGCTCGGGCATCAACACGGTCCCGATGGGACAGGCGGAGGCGGCCCGCGCGATCGGGCTGAGCTTCATGCAGACGCTGCGGCTGATCATCCTGCCGCAGGCGTTCCGATCGGTCATCGCGCCGCTGGCCAGCGTGATGATCGCGATGATCAAGAACACGACGGTGGCGGTGGCCGGCGGGTACGCCGCCGACGTGGCCGCCGAGATGAAGCTCACGTTCGACACCACGGGGGCCTCGATCCCGATCTTCATCGGGGTGGTCGTGGCCTTCATGATCGTGACCATGCCGATCGGCTTCTTCTCCGGCTGGCTGGCCCGGCGTCTGGCGGTGGCACGATGAGCGCGTCCGTCCTGTTCGACGCCCCCGGCCCCCGGGCCCGGCTGCGCAACCACCTGCTGACGGCGATCAGTGTCGTGGCGGTCCTGGCCGTCGCGTACTTCGTCTACCGGGGCTTCGACGCCAAGGGCCAGTGGGACGGCAAGATCTGGCAGCCGTTCCTGACGGCCGAGGTGTGGCAGGAGTTCATCCTGCCGGGCCTGCTCGGCACGCTGGAGGCGGCGGCCGCCGCGGCGGTGCTCGCGCTGGTCTTCGGCGCGGTCTTCGGCCTGGCCAGGCTCTCCGACCACGCCTGGATCAGGGTGCCGGCGGCCGCGGTGGTGGAGATCTTCAGGTCCATCCCGCTGCTGCTGCTGATTTTCTTCATCTTCTACCTGGCCCCGGCCATCGCCGGTGGCGGCGACTACGCCTTCATCGCGGTGGTGCTGGGCCTGATGTTCTACAACGGCTCGGTGCTGGCGGAGATCGTGCGCGCGGGCGTGCACGCCATCCCCAAGGGGCAGGCCGAGGCCGCCTACGCGGTGGGCATGCGCAAGAACCAGGTGCTGCGCCTGGTGCTGCTGCCGCAGGCGGTCACGACGATGATGCCGGCGATCGTCAGCCAGCTCGTGGTGCTGCTGAAGGACACCGCGCTCGGCTACATCATCGCCTACGTCGACCTGCTCAACACCGGGTTCAAGATCCTGCCGGCCGCGTACTTCGGCTCGCTGATCCCGGCGGCGATCGTCATCGGCGTCATCTACGTGGCGCTCAACATGACGCTGAGCTACCTGGCCACCCTGCTGGAGCGGCGCAGCCGGCGCAGCAGGAAGACCTCGGCGCGGCCGATCGCCACCCCCGGCGCGGCCTCCGTCGGCGTCGCCACCGGCCAGGGCACCGAGGGCGGCGGCATGGCGCCCGACATCCCCGTGGAGTGACCTGCGGGCCCAGTGATGAGCACGGCGGCGGGGTTCCCGTCCCGCCGCCGTCTCGTAAAGAAAACCCCAGATCTTCGTCCACCCGGCACGCGGACCGGTCCTCCGGGGCCGCCGAGCCCACAGACTCCTGTGCGTGCGGATACGTGGAGTCGTGGTGGCGCTGGCCGGCACGGCCGCGCTCGCCGTACCGGTGGCGTGCGGTGGCGGCGGCGCCTACTCCGACGTCGTGGGCAAGATCAGGGGCACCGGCCAGGTCATCGTGGGGACCAAGTGGGACCAGCCGAGCCTGGGCCTGAAGGTCGGTCCCGGCGATCCCGTGGGCTTCGACGTGGACGTCGCCCGGTACGTCGTCGCCAAGCTGGCCCGCGGCCGGCCCGTGCGCATCACCTGGCGGGAGGCGCCGGCGGCGGGCCGCGAGGCGCTGCTCCAGAACGGCACCGTGGACATGGTGTTCGCCACCTACTCCATCACCGAGGCCCGCCGGCCCAAGGTGACCTTCGCCGGCCCGTACGTGCTCGTGCACCAGGACACGATGGTCCGGGCCGAGGACGCGTCCATCCGCGACGTCAACGACCTGCGGGGCAAGCGCGTGTGCCAGGTGCCGGGCTCCAACTCCTTCAAGCGCGTCGCCGACCCGCCTCCGGACGGCAAGCTCGACCTGCCCGTCGTGGCCGTGCCCGCGGCCAACTACTCCGACTGCGTGCGCAAGCTCAGCGACGACGAGCTGGACGCCGTCTCCACCGAGGACCTGACCCTGGCCGGCTTCGCCCAGCAGGCCCCCGGCCTGTTCCGGCTGCTGAACGACCCCTTCACCGACGAGCGGTACGCCATCGGCCTGAAGAAGGGCGACATCGTCACCTGCGAGGCCGCCGAGCAGGCCGTGGTCGAGATGTGGCGGGACGGAACGGCCACGCGCCTGCTGCGCAAGTGGTTCGGCGACACCGGGCTCAACCTGCCCACCTCGATGCCGCCGCAGGAGAGATGTTCTTGATCGCGCCCCACGGCCCCGGATCTTCCGGCAGGATGCGGGTATGCCTTTCTGGCCGTCCCCCATCTCCGCCCGCGACGTCGCCGCCGCCGGTCTGCGGCCCGGCTGGCCCGTCGCGCAGGGCGGCCGGGTGTGGTGGACCGAAGACCGTCCGGGCGAGGGCGGCCGCACCGCGATCGTCCGCCGCGAGGCCGACGGCACCTGCCATGACCTGCTGCCCGCCCCCTGGAGCGCGCGCACGAGGGTCCACGAGTACGGCGGGCGTCCCTATGCCGTGACGCCCGGCGGCGACGTGGTCTTCGCCGGCCTGGCCGACCAGCGCCTGTACCTTCTCGGGCAAAACGGCCAGCCGAAACCCCTCACCGCCGAAGGTTCCCGCTACGCCGACCTGAGTGTCCACGACGGCGAGGTCTGGGCGGTGCGCGAGCGTCACGGCGAGCACGGCAAGATCACCCGGTCCGTGGTGTCGATCCCGCTGGAGGGCGGCGAGCCCCGGGAGCGGGCCTGCGGCCACGACTTCTACGCCTCCCCCGTCCTGTCCCCCGACGGCGCCCACCTGGCCTACGTCTGCTGGAACCACCCCCGCATGCCCTGGGACGGCACCGAGCTGCGCGTCGTCCGGCTGCGCGACGGGCAGGCCCGCACGGTGCTGGGCGGCGCGGCGGAGTCCGTCCTGTCGCCCGCCTGGAAGGACGACGCCACCCTCTACCTGGTCTCCGACCGCTCCGGCTGGTGGAACCTCTACGAGTGCGGCCTCGACGGCGCCGCGCCGCGGGCGTTGTGCCCGGCCGAGGAGGAGTTCACGCAGCCGCCGTGGCAGCTCGGCGGCGCGCCCTACGCCGTGCTCGGCGACGGGCGGCTCGCCGTCCTGCACGGGCTCGGCGACCTGCGGCTGGGCGTGCTCGACCCGGCCACGGGAGCGCTCCACGACCTCGACCTGCCCTACACGGGATGGCAGGCCGCGCTCGCGGCCGACGGCATGTCCGTGACGGGCGTCGGCCACGCCGCCCGGCTGCCGCGCTCGGTCGTGCGGGTCGACGTCGCCGCCGGGCGGGCCGAGCCGCTGGCGCGGGCCGGCGAGCGCCTGCCCGACCTGTCCGGGGTGCCCGATCCGCGGCCGGTGGTCGTGCCGGGCGAGCGGCCCGTCCACGCCTTCCTGCACCAGGTCGCCGAGGAGCCGACGCCGTTCGTGGTGTTCGTGCACGGCGGCCCGACCGCCCACGCCGACACGGCGCTCGACCTGGAGAAGGCGTTCCTGACCTCGCGCGGCATCGGCGTGCTCGACGTCAACTACGGCGGCTCCACCGGCTACGGCCGCGCCTACCGGGAGCGGCTGCGCGGCCAGTGGGGGCTGGTCGACGTCGCCGACACCGTCGCCGCCGCCCAGTGGCTGGCCGACTCCGGGCTGGCCGATCCGGCCCGGATCGCGGTGCGCGGCGGCAGCGCGGGCGGCTGGACGGTGATGGCCGCCTGCTGCCGTTCCGGCGTGTTCGCGGGCGGGGTGTCCTACTACGGCGTCAGCGCGCTCGCGCCGCTCGCCGCGCACACCCACGACTTCGAGTCCCGTTACGTCGAGTGGCTGGTCGGCGACGACCCGGCCGTCTACGCCTCCAGGGAGCCGCTCGGCCTGGTCGACGGGGTGTCCTGCCCGATGCTGCTGCTGCAGGGGCTCGACGACCCGGTGGTGCCGCCCGAGCAGTCGACGGCCTTCGCCGACGCGTTGTCCGAGCGCGGCGTCCCCTGCACTTATCTCGCTTTCGACGGCGAATCACATGGATTTCGCCGATTGGAGACGCGGGTCGCGGCCCTGGCCGCCGAGCTGGCTTTCTACCAGCAGCTATTCAGTTAATGTCGCGATCTCCAGACAATTCCCGTACTGAATCAGCATTACCGACCAGTCGCTAGTCGCAAACAGTTACGTAACCGACCTCGACAGTCTTCCTCCGGCATGGGTTGCTCGTCTCAGTAAACGTGGGGCGCGCGTCGCGGCCACGACGCGCGCCCCAGCTGTGCCAGCCAACAACACCCCCATCTCGGCACGAGGGAGGCCAGATGGCCAGCTTGCGCCATCTCAGCATCATCACGGTGGCGGCGGCAACTCTGCTCGCCACCTCCTGCGCGACGCAGAACGGAACCAGCAAATCCGCTCCGCCCCCCGCAGCCAGTCAGAGCTCCGGAAGCCCCGTCACGGGCGGCACGCTCAGGCTCGTGGGCTCGGGCGACGTCGACCATCTCGACCCGACCAGCATCTACTACGTCGTCACCATCGGGATCATGCGCGGCTACTCGCGCCAGCTGTACGCCCTCCAGGGCGTCGCGGCGGGAGCCGACACCACCAAGGGCTACGAGGTGCTGCCCGACATAGCGACCGAACTGCCCACCGAGGCGAACGGCGGCCTGAGCGCCGACAAGCTCACGTACACGATCAAGTTGCGCGACGGCGTGCAGTGGGACACCCAGCCACCGCGGCCGGTGACGGCGGGCGACTTCGTCCGCGGGTTCAAGCGCATCTGCAACCCGGTGGCGGGCTCCGGCGCGCCCGGCTACTACACCAGCACGATCAAGGGCATGGCCGAGTACTGCGACGCCTACATCAAGGCGTTCGAGAAGGCCAAGCCCACCGCCAAGGCCCTGGCCGACTTCCAGAACGGCCACGACATCGCCGGCGTGCAGGCCAAGGACGACAAGACGGTCGTCTTCACCCTGACCCAGCCGGCCGGTGACTTCCTCAACATCCTGGCCCTGAACTTCGCCTCGGCGGCGCCGCAGGAGTACGACCAGTACGTCCCCGACGACGCCACCTTCCGCCAGCACGTGATCTCCAACGGCCCGTACAAGATCACCTCGTACGTGGCCACCAAGTCGATCCGGCTGGAGAAGAACCCGGCCTGGAAGCAGGAGTCCGACCCGATCAGGCACCAGTACGTCAACGCCATCGACGTCAAGATGGGCGTCGGCGAGCCGGACGCGGTCCAGCAGCAGATCGAGGCCGGCAGCGCCGACCTGTCGTGGGACCTGCCGGTGCCGACCTCGCAGATCCCGCAGCTCAAGAGCAACGACCCCAACTTCACGATCTTCCCCGGCGCGGTGACGAACCCGTACGTGGTGTTCAACCTGCAGAGCAAGAACGCCGGCGGGGCGATGGGCAAGCTCAAGGTCCGCCAGGCCATCGAGTACGCGATCAACAAGACCGCCATCGCCAAGATCTACGGCGGCGCGGACGTCGCGACCGCGCTGCACACGGTCATCCCGCCCGGCAACATCGGCTACCAGGAGTACAACCCGTACCCGACGCCTGGTGACCAGGGCGACCCCGCCAAGTGCAAGCAACTGCTGAGCGAGGCCGGCTACCCCAACGGGCTGACCCTCATCGGCGCCTTCCGCAACGCGGGCAACCACCCGGCCAACTACCAGTCGTACTCGGCCGACCTGAAGAAGTGCGGCATCACCGTCAAGGGCCTGCCGCTGCGCCAGGGCGACTACTACACCTACCTGCAGACGCCCTCGCACGCCAAGAACAGCGAATGGGACCTGTCGGCCCCCGGCTGGATCCCCGACTGGTACGGCAACAACGGCCGCGCGGTCATGCAGCCGCTGTTCCAGACCAACTGCAACGCCGGCACCAGCAACTACGGCTGCTACAGCAACCCCAAGGTGGACGACCTGATCAAGCGGGCGCTCGCCGAGACCGACCAGGCCAAGGCCGCGGCGCTGTGGCACGAGGCCGACCAGACGGTGCTGGGCGACGCGGTGATCGTGCCGCTGAACAACCAGAACACGCCGCTCTACAAGAACAAGCGGGTGCAGAACGCCCTGTACCTGCCGTCGTACCAGATCTACGACGTCACCAACCTCTGGCTGAACCCCAACACGCCTTGACGACCGGCCTCCCGCGGGCGCGCCGGCAGGCGGGCCCGCGGGAGGCCGCGAGGGAGACATATGAGCCTGCTTGAGGTAACCGACCTCCAGGTGTCCTTCCCCACCTCCGACGGCGTGGTCCAGGCGGTGCGGGGGCTGTCGTTCACCGTCGACCGCGGCCAGACGCTGGCGATCGTCGGCGAGTCCGGCAGCGGCAAGACCGTGAGCACCCAGGCGATACTCGGGCTGACCCCCGACGCCGACATCACGGGCACGGCCCTGTTCGAGGGCGTCGACCTGCTCGGACTCGACAACGAACAGCTTCGCCGCATCCGCGGCGCGGAGATCAGCGTGGTCTTCCAGGACCCGCTGACCAGCCTCCACCCGCTCTACAAGGTCGGCTGGCAGATCGAGGAGCTGATCCGCGTCCACAATCCCGGCACCCGCCGCGCCGAGGCCAGGAAACGGGCCGTCGAGTTGCTGGGCCTGGTGGGCATCCCGCGTCCCGACCGCAGGGTGGACGACTACCCCCACCAGTTCTCCGGCGGCATGCGGCAACGGGCGATGATCGCCATGTCGCTCGCGCTCAACCCCAAGCTCATCGTCGCCGACGAGCCCACCACCGCGCTGGACGCGACCGTCCAGGCGCAGATCCTTGAGCTGATCGGGCGGGTGCAGGCCGAGTTCGACATCGCGCTCGTCCTCATCACGCACGACCTCGGCGTCGTGGCCGGCATGGCCGACGAGGTGCTCGTCATGTACGCCGGGCTCGTCGTCGAGCGGGCCGACCGGCGCACGCTCTACTACCAACCGCACCACCCGTACACCAAGGGCCTGCTGGAGTCGATCCCGGGCAGCACCGGCGACCGCGGCGGACGGCTGCGGCCCATCCCCGGCTCGCCGCCGAGCCTGATCGCGATCCCGTCCGGGTGCGCCTTCCATCCGCGCTGCCCGTACGTGATGCCGGTCTGCCCCGCCGAACGGCCGCCGCTGGCCTCCATCACGGGCGCGCGCGGGCACGCCTCGGCGTGCTGGCTGCCGCACGAGGCGATCGGGCTCGGCGCGGAGGCCGAGGCGCTGCGCAAGCGGGCGGTGCTCGGCACGGCGGAGGAGGCCTGATGCTGCTCGAAGTCGAGAACCTGGTCAAACACTTCCCCATCACCAGCGGCATGCTGATCAAGCAGACGATCGGCCAGGTCAGAGCCGTCGACGGCGTGAGCCTGTCGCTGTCGCCCGGCGAGACGCTCGGCCTGGTCGGCGAGACCGGCTGCGGCAAGTCCACGCTGGCCCGGTGCATCGCGGGCCTGCATCCCATCACCTCCGGCAGCGTGCGCTTCGACGGCGCCGACATCACGAACCTGCCGCGGCGCCGGATGCGGCCCTACCGGCGCGACATCCAGGTGATCTTCCAGGACCCGTACGGCTCGCTGAACCCGCGCCGGCGGGTCGGCTCGATCATCGCCGACCCGCTCGTCATCCACCGGGTGCAGAGCGGCCAGGAGCTGCGGCGGACCGTCCAGGAGCTGATGGAACGGGTCGGGCTCAACCCCGAGCACTACAACCGGTTCCCCGCCGAGTTCTCCGGCGGGCAGCGGCAGCGCATCGGGGTCGCGCGGGCGCTCGCGCTGCGGCCCCGGCTGATCATCTGCGACGAGCCGGTGTCGGCGCTCGACGTGTCCATCCAGGCCCAGATCCTCAACCTGCTCAAGGACCTCCAGGACGACTTCGGGCTGACGTACCTGTTCATCGCCCACGACCTGTCGGTGGTGCGGCACGTCAGCGACCGGATCGCGGTCATGTACCTGGGCAAGGTGGCCGAACTGGCCACCGCTGAGGAGCTGCACGCGGCGCCCCGCCATCCGTACACGAACGCGCTGCTGTCGGCGACCGCCGTGGCCGACCCCGACGAGGCCGAACGGCGGCACCGCATCATCCTCACCGGCGACGTGCCCTCGCCGATCGACCCGCCCGCCGGCTGCCGGTTCCATCCGCGGTGCCCGAAGGCGCGCGAACGCTGCTCGGCCGAGGAACCGCTGCTGGTGCCCCAGGAGCACCTGGTGGCCTGTCACTACCCCGTCGAGGCGGGCGAGGACCTGACCGCCGGGAGGACCGCATGACTCTCACGGAGATCCGTCCGGACGTCGTCACCGACCGCACGATCGCCGGACGCAGCCCCTGGCAGCTCGCCTGGGCGCGGATCAGGTCCGACCGGGTGGCCCTGATCTCGGGCATCGTCGTCGTGCTGCTGTGCCTGCTCGCCCTGGCCGCGCCGCTCATCTCGGCGTGGAACGGCCACGACCCCGACGAGCAGTTCCGCGACACCGGCATCACCGACCAGGGCCTGCCCGTCGCGCCCAACGGCGAGTTCTGGTTCGGCACCGACCGCCTCGGCCGCGACCTGTTCATCAGGGTCCTGTACGGCGCGCGCGTCTCGCTGCTCGTCGGCGTGGTCGCGACCGGCGTGGCGGCGCTGATCGGGGTCGTCATCGGACTGCTGGCCGGGTACTACGGCGGCGTCATCGACACCATCCTGTCCCGGCTCATGGACGTGGTCCTGTCGTTCCCGTACCTGATCTTCGCGATCGCGGTGGTGTCCATCGCCGGGCCCTCGCTGACCGCGACGATCGGGGTGATCTCGTTCTACTCCTGGGCGGCGATCGCCCGCGTGGTGCGCGGCCAGACCTTGTCGCTCAAGGAACGCGAGTACGTGGAGGCGGCCCGATCCATGGGGGCCGGCGACGCGCGGATCATGTTCGTGGACATCCTGCCGAACCTGCTGGCCCCCGTCATCGTGCTCACCACGCTGCTGGTGCCGGCCGCGATCGTGTTCGAGTCCACCTTGTCCTATCTGGGGCTCGGGATCGTTCCCCCTACCCCGTCGTGGGGGAACCTGCTGAGCGAGGCCCAGGGGTTCTACCGGGTGGCGTACTGGTATCTGGGCTTCCCGGCGGCCTCGCTGCTGATCACGACGCTGGCGTTCAACCTGGTGGGCGACGGGATCAGGGACGCCATCGATCCCCGGATGGAACGGCTGTTCAGCCGCCGGCGACGGCGGAACCGGCGCGCGGCCTCCGCTCCGGCCTCCGCGCCCGCCGTCGGCGGGTCCGATGCCGCTGCTGGGGGGTCCGATGCCGCTGCTTCGTGACCGGGGTGGGATGCCGGGATTGCTTCAGGAGGTGGAGGGCTGATGTTGCGACGGTTCCTGCTGCGGCGGGCACTGCTCGGGGTGCTGGTGTTGTGGCTGGTCTCCCTGGGCACGTTCTTCCTGTTCTTCGTCGCCCCCGGCGACCCCGCCCGTACGCTGGCCGGCCGCCAGGCCACCCCCGAGCAGGTCGACCTGATCCGGCACAACCTCGGCCTCGACCGTCCCACCATCGTCCAGTACTTCGACTACCTGGGCCGGCTCCTGCACGGCGACCTCGGCCAGTCGTACTTCTCGGGCGAATCGGTGGGCAAGCTGCTCGCCCAGGACTTCCCGCCGACGTTCTCGCTGGTGCTCGGCGGCGCCGTCCTGTGGCTCTGCGTCGGCGTCGGCGCGGGCGTGCTCAGCGCCACGCGCGTACGGTCGTTCCTCGACCGCGCCCTGACCACGCTGGCCCTGGCCGGGGTCTCGATGCCGACGTTCGTGGTCGGCCTGCTGCTGCTGTATTTCTTCTTCTTCCAGCTCACCATGGCGGGCGCCCCGATCCTGCCGCCCGACTCCTACGTGCCCTTCTCCGAGAACCCCGGCGAATGGGCCCGGCACCTGATCCTGCCGTGGATCACGTTGGCCATGGTCCAGGCGGCCTCGTACGCCCGGCTCACCCGGGGCTCCATGCTGGACGTCCTGGGCGAGGACTACATCCGTACGGCCCGCGCCAAGGGCGTGCCCGAGGGCCGCGTCATCTACCGGCACGGCCTGCGGGCCGCGCTGACCCCCGTGGTGACCCAGCTCGGCGTGGACATCGGCACGCTGATCGGCGGTCTGGTGGTGACGGAGTCGGTCTTCGGGCTCGGCGGCATCGGGCAGGCGGTGGTGCAGGCGTTCATCAGCGGGGACCTGCCGGTGATCATGGGCGTCGTCATCCTGGCCACCACCGCCGTGGTGGTGGCGAACCTGATCGTGGACATCGCCTACGGGCTCCTGGACCCCCGGATCCGGCTGGCCTGACGATGCGAGCGACGCCTCCCGGCGGGCGCACCACGCGCGCCCGCCGAAGCGCCGCCTTCGCAACCGTCTCGCCCGTCCGGAGACTTCGACCCGGCCCTGATCCGCCCCCCTGGACGGTCCCCCTACCCCGCACTCCCCGGAATGAGCGCCCTGCTGGAACCAGCGAGCTCCTGGAACGGGCGGGATCCTCGGAAGGGGTGAGCCTGCTGGGGACCGGCGGGTGGCTTCCTCGGGGTCAGCGGGCGAACTCGGTGGCGCGGGACTCGCGCACCACCGTGATCCGGATCTGCCCCGGGTACGTCAGCTCCTCCTCCACCTGCTTGGCCACGTCCCGGGCGATCACCTGCGCCTGGATGTCGTCGATCGCGTCCGGCTTGACCATGACCCGGATCTCCCGCCCGGCCTGCATGGCGAACACCTTCTCCACGCCCTCGTACGACTGCGCGATCTCCTCCAGCCGCTCCAGCCGCTTGACGTACGCCTCCAGCGACTCCCTGCGCGCCCCCGGACGGCTGCCGCTGATGGCGTCGGCCGCCTGCGTGAGCACCGCCTCGACCGTACGGACCTCGACCTCGTTGTGGTGCGCCTCGATGGCGTGCACCACGTCCTCCTGCTCGCCGTACCGGCGGGCGATCTCGGCGCCGATCAGCGCGTGACTGCCCTCGACCTCGTGCGTGAGGGCCTTGCCGATGTCGTGCAGCAGCGCGCACCGCTTCATGAGCTGCTGGTTCATCTTCAGCTCGGCCGCCATGATCCCGGCGATGTGCGCGGACTCGATGAGGTGCTTGAGCACGTTCTGACCGTAGGAGGTGCGGTATCGAAGCTGCCCGAGCAGCAGTGTCAGCTCGGGATGCATGTCCGTGATGCCGAGCTCGACCAGCGCGTCCTCGCCGGCCCGCGCGCAGAGGTCCTGGACCTCCTGGCGGCTGCGGTCGTGCGCCTCCTCGATGCGCTGCGGATGGATGCGCCCGTCCAGCACCAGCTTCTCCAGCGTGAGCCGCGCCGTCTCCCTGCGAACCGGGTCGAAACACGACAACAACACCGCCTCCGGCGTGTCGTCGATGATCAGGTTCACGCCGGTGGTCGACTCGAACGCCCGGATGTTGCGCCCCTCGCGCCCGATGATCCGGCCCTTCATCTCGTCGCCGGGCAGATGCAGCACGCTGACGACCGACTCCGCCGTCTGCTCGGCCGCCACCCGCTGGACCGCCAGCGTCACGATCTTGGTGGCTCGCTTCTCGCCCTCCTTGCGGGCCTCGCCCTCGATCTCCCTGATGATCAGCGCCGCCTCGCGCTTGGCCTGGTTCTCGATCTCCTTGACCAGCTCGGACTTGGCCTGCTCGCCCGTCAGCCCGGCGACCCGTTCCAGGATCACCCGCCGCTCGTCCTCGACCTGGAGCAGTTCCTCGCGCCGGTCGGCCAGCTCGACCTCGGTCTCGGCCAGCTTCCTGTCCCGCTCGGACTGCCGCCTGGCCTCCTCGTCGAGCCGCTGTTCGCGCTCGGCCAGCCTGGCCTCCCTGCGTTCGAGATCGGTCCGGAGCTCCTTGAGCTCGGACTTCAGGATCCGGCTCTCCTCCTCGACCTCCCGCCGCATCTGCGCGGCGCTCTCGACGGCGCTCTCCGACCTGCGCAGGAGCTCCTCGGCGTCGCTCTCCGCCTTGGCGCGGATCTCCCTGGCCCGCTCCCGCGCCTCCTCAAGCTCCGTGTGTACGGCCTCCACCTGCTCAGGGCTCGGCTCGGACTTCCGGGGCAAACCGCTAGAGGTACGGCGTATGACGACGAGCAGCGCCACGATCATCCCGAACGCGAGCACGAGCACCGCCACCATCAGCACCACGACAAGCGGCTGCATGCGCGCCCCGCCCTCCTCGCGTCGTCAACACCTCATAACGCGGACCCAAAACGGGAGGGGTCACGTGCGCGCCACGGAAAGCCCGGTCGGCGTCGTCTCCAGGGCCGATGTCAGGCCAAGGCGGACCGGGCATCGGCCCCCATAGCCGACACCTCGCCTGCCTCGATCAACCGAGCTCGTTCGTCCGTCGTTCACCGGTATGGCAATCCGCGCTGCGCGGAGTAACTCCTCACTGCCGTCGAGGTTATGCGTCGAACAGGTCACGGGCAAGCAAACGCGTCCTCAAGCGTGTCTTACGGGCCCGCATCTCCCCAATCAACCACAAAACCCACGATCACCCCCATTTGTCCCCCACCCGCACCTCTCCAACCCCCATTGCCCAGACAAAGCCCACAACCGGCGCCCAGCGACCACCGGCCGTGAAACCGTAGACCTCCGAGGGACACCCCCAGCCCTACGTCCCCCGTCGCCCGCGAGAAACTCTTCGAACGCCCGACGCCCGGCTCGCCCGCCCCAACAGGAGCACACGGTGAACAACCTCATCGACAAGATCGCCTGGATCCACCCGGACAACAACAAGATCCTCAGCACCCGCTCACGAGGCAAGAACGCCTACTACCTCCCCGGCGGCAAACGCGAGCCCGGCGAAACCGACCTCGACACACTGATCCGCGAGATCGACGAGGAACTCTCCATCACCATCATCCCGGCCACCGCCACCCACCTGGGCACCTTCCACGCCCAGGCACACGGCCACGCCGACGGCGTCACCGTACGGATGACCTGCTACACCGCCGAGCACCACGGAGTCCCGACACCCGGCAACGAGATCGAAGAGATCACCTGGCTCACCTACGCCGACCGCAACCGCGTATCGCCGGTCGACCAGCTCATCTTCGACCACCTCCACCAAACCAACCAACTCCCCTAACCCACCCGGGTCTCCTCGAGCTCTGAACTCGGTGGCAGACCGACGGCCCCCTTCGGCTTCCCTGAAATCCGAACCGGCGACAGACCTCCAGGCCGTCTCCAAGCCCCGAGCGGGAGCGGGGTCCAGCCCCGGAGGCAGCCCCACAGCCCTCCATCTCTCCGAGCCCCGAGCGTGACGAGCTCCGGACCTGGTGCAGGCCGCTGGGGGATCAGGAGAAGTCGTCCTCCAGGTCGATGCCCTCCTGTTCGAGAGCCTCTCGGATCACCCGGTACGCCAGCCCCGACGAGTACCCCTTGCGGGCGAGCATGCCGGCCAGACGGCGCGTACGGGTCTGCGAGTCGAGAGATCGGGTGGAGGCGAGCTTACGGTCCACCAGCCGTCGGGCCGTCTCGGCCTCCTGGTCGGAGTCCAGGCGCTCCACGGCTTCCTTCACGGTCTCGGTGTCCACACCCCGATGGCGCAACTCGGCCGCGAGCGCACGCTTGGCGAGGCCCCGACCGTGGTGCCGGGAATCGACCCATGCCTCCGCGAACGCCTCGTCATTGATCAGCCCGAGCTCGACAAACCGATCAAGCACCTTTCCGGCAGCCTCATCTGGTACGTCCCGCTTACGAAGGGCCTCGGCGAGCTGCGCCCGCGTCTTGGGAGCCATGGTGAGCAACCGAAGACAGATGGCCCGCGCAACGGACTCCGGGTCCGCCGCAGGCGCCGCCGCAGCGGAACTGCCGACGTCCGGCCCATCAGGCAACGGCCCGCCATGCGATGACCCGTCGTGCATTGGCCCGTCGTGCGATGGCCCGTCGTGCGATGGCCCGTCGTGCGATGACCCGTCGTGCATTGGCCCGTCGTGCGATGGCCCGTCGTGCGATGACCCGTCGTGCATTGGCCCGTCAGACGGCGACCCGTCGGACGGCGGGCCGCCACGGCCGGTCGCGCCTCTCCCGAAGCGTCCGCTCCCCCTGCCGCTCCCTCGTCCAGCGCCCCGACCGCCTGTCGGGCGCCCCTTGCCTGAACGCTTCTTCCCACCCGCGTCCTGCTCATCGCCGAACCAGCTGCTTCCGGTCAGCACCTCAGAATGCCACTCATCGGCGCCGCGCTTCACCTTGGAGGAAGCCTCGCCCTCCGGCCTTCCGCCAACGCCGCCGGGCTCGTACGGATCTTCCCGTTCCCGCAGGCGCTCCTCAGCGACACCGTCGTCATCCTGACCACTCAGCCCAGCCGACCGCGCGCCTGAGCTTTCCTTTCTCTCCTGATCCCCGCTCGTACGCCGCGGAGGAACGCCAGCGACATCCTCGCCATCATGGCCACTCAGCTCATCCGAAGGGCTTCCAGAGAAACCCTCGCCGTCCCGAGCTCTCCGCCTGCTCGTACGCCGCCCAGCATCCCCGGCAGCGCCCTCGCCGTCATGATCGCCCAGCTCGTCCGGGGAGCTTCCGGCGGATCCCTCGTCGATCTGGGCCTTCTTCTTACGCCTTCCGGAACTGCCCTTACGGGCCGGTTCGGTGCGGGCGTCTTCGGCAAGCAAGTCCGGGACACCGCTGCGGTCGGCAGGGGTCTTACGCTCGCCTGGCCAGACGAAGATCGGCGCGTCGGCGCCCTCGTCCGAGCGCCCTCGGGATCCCCGTCCCCCGGCCCGGCCACTGCCTCGCCCACCAGCTCGACCGCGATCAGACGGGCTGCCGTCGGGGGCGGCTTCGTCGTCCTGAGCGCTGGGGGCGGCCGAGTGGAGCCGGCCGGGAGAGGGCCGGTCAGCCGGGTCTCCATGCTCAGCGCCCGGCCACGTCATGAACACCTCACTGCGCGGCCTGAGCCCGAAACCCGCTTCACCGCTCAGCGCAACACCGGCCTCACTGCCCGGCGCGACGCCAGCCCCTTCGCCCAGCCCAACACCGGCGTCACCTTCCGGCGCAACGCCCGCCCTTCTGCGCGGCCCAACGTCAGCCTCATCGCTCGGGACGACGGGCGCCCCTTCACCCAGCCTGACCTCAGCCTTATTGCTCAGGGTCCCGTCGGCTTCGCGAGTTGAGTCCGTATCTTTCTCGTCGGCCTGGGGGCGGGGGTCGCCCGGCCAGTGGAAGGTCGGCGCGGCCATCTCCCGGCCGGGGCCCCACGCCGGGGGCACGACAACGGCCTGCCTGCCCGTGCCCCAGCCCGACACACCCTCGTCGTCCACGCGCGCAGGGACGACCACGTCGTCCACCTGCGCAGGGACGATCACGTCGTCCGTATCGTCGCGAACCACCACGTCGTCCGCTTCATGGTGGACGACCGCAGCGTCCGCCTGATCGTGGACGGCCATGCCCTCCACGCCAGCGGCCCCGGCGGGATCGGCGGCGTCGGCCAGCCCGTCGTGGGGAGCCGGGTCATCTGCTCTGGTGTGGGTGGTCGGCGAGTGGTCGTCGTCAGAGGTGGGGGGCTCGGAAGCGGCGGCTCGGAGGCGGGCGCGTTGTTCGTGCCATTCGTCTACCGACGGCCAGCCGTCCGCAGCCGACCGGGCCAGGTCGGCGCCACGTGAGCCCCTGCCCGAGGCCGGACGGCCGGTAGCCCGGGTCACCGGCTCAGGGGTGGTGGCCCCGGACATCGACTCGGCCGGGGTGGCCCAGGTCGGCGACCCGGGGGTGGTGGAGGCGGACGTCGGGTCGGAGGGGGTGGCCCGGGGGCCGCGGGGTCCGCGCTTTCTGCGCTCCCCCGAGGCGGGGAGGTCGGGCCATGCGCCCCAGTCCTGGGAACGGGGCGCCTGCGACGGATCCCTGTCACTCATGCGCCGACCGATCAGACGTCACCCGGCTTGGGGGTGGACTTCGAGCCACGACCCGAGGGCGCGGCGGCGGGAGCCGGGACGGCGGCGGCGGGCTCGGCGGGCGTGTCGAGCTTCGGACCGACCCCGAGCTTGTCCTTGATCTTCTTCTCGATCTCGTTGGCCATGTCGGGGTGGTTCTTCAGGAAGTTGCGCGCGTTCTCCTTGCCCTGACCCAGCTGGTCGCCCTCGTACGTGTACCAGGCGCCCGACTTGCGGACGAAGCCGTGCTCGACGCCCATGTCGATGAGGCCGCCCTCGCGGGAGATGCCCACGCCGTAGAGGATGTCGAAGTCGGCAACGCGGAAGGGCGGGGCCATCTTGTTCTTGACGACCTTGACCCGGGTGCGGTTGCCGACCGCTTCCGTGCCGTCCTTCAGGGTCTCGATGCGGCGGATGTCCATGCGGACGGAGGCGTAGAACTTGAGCGCCTTACCACCGGTCGTGGTCTCGGGGCTGCCGAACATGACGCCGATCTTCTCGCGGAGCTGGTTGATGAAGATCGCGGTGGTGCCGGTGCTGTTGAGCGCGCCGGCGACCTTGCGCAGGGCCTGGGACATGAGGCGGGCCTGGAGGCCGACGTGGCTGTCGCCCATCTCGCCCTCGATCTCGGCCTTGGGCACCAGGGCGGCCACCGAGTCGATGACGATGATGTCGACCGCGCCGGACCTGATCAGCATGTCGGCGATCTCGAGCGCCTGCTCACCGGTGTCGGGCTGGGAGACCAGCAGGGCGTCGGTGTCGACGCCCAGCTTCTTGGCGTATTCGGGGTCAAGGGCGTGTTCGGCGTCGATGAACGCCGCGATGCCGCCGGCCCGCTGGGCGTTGGCCACCGCGTGCAGGGCGACCGTGGTCTTGCCCGAGGACTCGGGGCCGTAGATCTCGACGATGCGCCCACGCGGGAGGCCGCCGATGCCGAGGGCCACGTCAAGGGAGATCGACCCGGTGGGGATCACCTCGATGGGGGCTCGGGCGTCGTCGCCCAGTCGCATGACGGAGCCCTTGCCGAACTGCCGCTCGATCTGAGCGAGCGCGGTCTCGAGGGCCTTCTCGCGGTCGTTGATAGCCATGGGAGCTCCCTCTGGAGGGTCGTGGTCCGATCAGTCGAGTGAAAGCTACGGCCTGCCACCGACATTTTCTGAGACGGTCGGGGAAGGCGTGGCCGGGTTCGGCAGGTTCATCGTAGCCGAACGGCTGTTCGATCACATCACGAACACGCTGCTGGGATGCATGCGGCGTGTTCAGAGGAGGGCGGGGCCGATGCTCGGACGTCGCTCGCGTTCATGGTGGTTGCCGGCCGATTGGCCGTGGGGTCTGCCCGGGGGGTCGCAACCGTGGGATCGGGCGCGGCGGGCGGAGGTGATGGGGTGCCCCCGCATGGGCGGCTGCCTGGGTCCGGGTCCGACGAACGCCTGTCCCTCGCGGACGAGCGGCATCTGACCCGTCCGGGAAAACGCGGCTCCGGCCGTCCCGGAGAACACGAATCCGGCCCGTCCCGAAGAACGCGGCTCTGGACCGTCCCGGAGAACGCGGCTCTGGACCGTCCCGGAGAACACGGACCTGGACCGTCCCGGAGAACGCGGGGCAAGCCGTCCTGAAGGATGCGGATCGCCGTGTGGGGAGACGTCACGGACGCTCTTCCCACCGGCGCGGAGAGCGCGGGCACCGGGGCCAGGGGGGCACCGGGGACACGTGGGGCGAGGGCGTTCGCGATCTCCCGCGCGGGTTGCCGCCGACGTGTTGTCATACGCCGTGAGCTGGGGAGACTCCCATGCAGGGATTGGCTGGGAGGCGGCGAAGTGGCGAGTGGCTACACCGGGGAACGACGCACCCTTCTGGAGGCGCTCGCCGAGTTGCTGCCCCATCAGGGGCTGGTCAGCCGCATGGTCGGCGGTGACGATCCGGTGCTGTGGGTGTGGCATCCGCGCACGCGCCGCCAGACGATCATCTTCGCCACCCCCTCCAGCGGGGGCTGGACGTTGTTGTGGTCGCCGGGCGGCCAGGGCAGCGCAGACGACCTGGAGGCCACGGCGGACGCGCTCCGCCGGACGCTGGGCTCGACGTAGCCCGGACGGGACGTCCCCGACCTGGGTTCAGCGCAGCCCGGGCGAGACGTCCTCCACCTGGCACACGGCCCGCCACACGGTCTTGGCGCTCTCGCCGTCGGCCAGCGCCTGGATGACGGTACGGCCGCCCAGCGGGGCGATCACGTAGTCGCGGGCCCACGACTCGGCATAGGTCTCGCCGAAATGGACGTTCATCCGTCTCCAGAACTCGGTCAGGCGCATGGACCAAGTATGGAATCGCGTCAGGTGTGGGTAAGACATCCGCATGCCAAAGACCCCCAAGTCTTCACCCCCGAAGACCGCCAGGACCAAGGCCAACAGGGCGCGGCGCCGCCGGCTGTTACTCGCGATGCGGCAGGCCGTCCAGAAGGAGAAGGGACAGCGATCGGAGCGGCACGCGGGAATCAGGCGGGAGCCGCGTGCGGGCAGGCCGCGTACGCGCAGGGCGTCACGGCGCTGAGCCGGGACGAACCGTCACAGAACTCGCGCACCGTACATCTCACCGAGATGGTCGGCGAGCAGCTCCAGGCGGGCGCCGTCGGGGTCCTTGAAGTAAATGGAGGCGCCGCTCTCGATCTGGTGCGGCACGCCGGCCATCTCCAGCTTGCCGCGCAGCCGCTCCCAGGTGGCGGGGTCGACGGAGATCGCCACGTGGTGCAGCCCGCCGAGCACCTCCTGGTACGGGCCGAGGTCGAGCCCCGGGAAGTCGAAGAACGCGAGCAGGTTGCCGTTGCCGATGTCGAAGAAGAAGTGGCTCGAACCCTTGTAGTCGCGGTTCTCGATGATCTCCGTCAGCGGGAACTCCAGCAGTTCCTGGTAGAACTTGATGGTCCGTTCCACATCGGACGACAACATGGCCACGTGGTGCAGGCCACGGGCGCTGCTCGACGGCCGGTGCGGTAAGGCGTACTGGCTTCTCAACTGTGCGCGTCGGGTCTCGACGGCGGCATAATCAATGGTCACGGTCGCTGTATGTCCGCCTTGACCCCCACTCAATCACCCGGCGCCGCTCGAATGCGTTTTCTGTCGGTGGCGCGAGGCAGTATGTGCTGGTGAGCTCGCTAGACCACTTCACCCAGGTGACCAGGCAATGGTTCGCCGGCGCCTTCCAGGCGCCCACGGCGGCCCAGGAGGGCGCGTGGGAGTCGATCGCGCGCGGCGACAACACGCTGGTCGTCGCCCCCACGGGGTCGGGCAAGACGCTGGCGGCGTTCCTGTGGTCACTCGACCGGCTCGCGGCGCGGGCGGCCGATCAGGCGCCGGGCGAAGGCATCGCGAAGGGGCATAAGCCGGGCACCCGCGTGCTCTACGTGTCGCCGCTCAAGGCGCTGGCCGTCGACGTCGAGCGCAACCTGCGCGCGCCGCTGGCCGGGCTCAGGCAGACGGCGCGCCGGCTCGGGCTGCCCGTCCCGGAGATCTCGGTGGCGATCCGCTCCGGCGACACCCCGGCCGAGGAGCGCAGGCGGTTCGCCGCCAAGCCGTCCGACATCCTGATCACCACTCCCGAGTCGCTGTTCCTGCTGCTCACCAGCCAGGCGCGCGACGCGCTGCGCGACGTCGAGACGGTGATCGTCGACGAGGTGCACGCGGTCGCGGCCACCAAGCGCGGCGCCCATCTGGCGCTCAGCCTGGAGCGGCTCGACGCACTGCTGGAGCGTCCGGCCCAGCGGGTGGGGCTGTCGGCGACCGTGCGGCCGGTGAGCGAGGTGGCGGCCTTCCTCGGCGGCACGCGTCCGGCGACGGTGGTGCAGCCGCCGTCCGACAAGCGCATCGAGATCGAGGTCGTCGTCCCGGTCGAGGACATGACGGAGATGGCGGGGGCGCCCGATCCCGAGCAGGTCGAGCCGTCGTCCAGCCGGTCGATCTGGCCTCATGTGGAAGACCGCCTGTTCGACCTGATCGAGTCCCACAGCTCGACGATCGTGTTCGCCAACTCCAGGCGGCTGGCCGAGCGGCTGTGCACCCGGCTCAACGAGCTGGCCTACACGCGGCGGCAGGGCCCGGAGGCGATCGACCTGTCGATCTGGGAGACGCCGCCGCAGGACGACCAGGAACCCCCGCCGTCCAGGCGCATGCCCGCCGAGACGATGGCGCAGGCGGGGGCGAGCAAGGGCGTGGTGAGCGAGATCGTCCGGGCCCACCACGGCTCGGTGTCGAAGGAGGAGCGGGCCCAGATCGAGGAGGCGCTCAAGTCGGGGCGGCTGCCCGCCGTGGTCGCCACCTCCAGCCTGGAGCTGGGCATCGACATGGGCGCGGTCGACCTGGTGGCGTGCGTGGAGGCCCCGCCGAGCGTGGCCAGCGGGCTGCAGCGCATCGGCCGGGCCGGCCACCAGGTGGGCGCGGTCTCCCGAGGGGTGATCTTCCCCAAGTACCGGGGCGACCTCGTCCAGACGGCCGTGGTGGCCGAGCGCATGCGCGGCGGGCAGATCGAGGAGTTGCGCTACCCGCGTAACCCGCTCGACGTGCTGGCCCAGCAGATCGTGGCCATGACCGCGCTCGACGAGTGGACCGTCGACGAGCTGGAGACCGTGGTCAAGCGGGCCGCCCCCTACGCCACCCTGCCGCGCAGCGCGCTGGAGGCGACGCTCGACATGCTGGCCGGCCGCTACCCGAGCGAGGAGTTCGCCGAGCTGCGGCCGCGCATCGTCTGGGACCGCGTCACCGGCGCCCTCCAGGGGCGGCCCGGCGCGCAGCGGCTGGCAGTGACCAACGGCGGCACGATCCCCGACCGCGGCCTGTTCGGCGTGTTCCTCGTGGGTGAGAAGGCGTCCCGGGTGGGCGAGCTCGACGAGGAGATGGTCTACGAGTCGCGGGTGGGCGACGTGTTCGTGCTGGGCGCGACGTCGTGGCGGATCGAGGACATCACGGCCGACCGGGTGCTGGTCTCGCCCGCTCCCGGCCAGCCGGGGAAGCTGCCGTTCTGGCACGGCGACACGGCCGGGCGTCCGGCCGAGCTGGGCCGGGCGATCGGGCAGTTCCTGCGGGAGCAGGCCAAGCAGGGTTCCACCGACCGCATCAGGGAGGCGGGGCTCGACGAGTTCGCCGCGAGCAACCTGCTGGCCTACCTCGACGAGCAGCGCGAGGCCACGGGCTACGTGCCCGACGACCGTACTCTGCTGGTCGAGCGCTTCCACGACGAGCTGGGCGACTGGCGGGTGGTGATCCACTCCCCCTACGGCGCGCGGGTGCACGCGCCCTGGGCGCTGGCGATCAACCGGCGGCTGCGCGAGCGTTACGGCATCGACGTGCAGGCCGTGCACTCCGACGACGGCATCGTGCTGCGCATCCCCGACACGCTGGCCGAGCCGCCCACCGACGTGGCGGCGTTCGACGCCGAGGAGATCGAGCAGATCGTCACCGAGGAGCTGGGCGGGTCGGCGATGTTCGCCTCCCGGTTCAGGGAGTGCGCGGGGCGGGCGCTGCTGCTGCCGCGCCGCGTGCCGGGCCGGCGCAGCCCGCTGTGGCAGCAGCGCCAGCGGGCCGCCCATCTGCTGGGCGTGGCCTCCCAGTACGCCTCGTTCCCGATCGTGCTGGAGACGATGCGCGAGTGCCTCCAGGACGTGTTCGACGTGCCGGGGCTGGTCCAGCTCATGCGCGACATCGCGGCCCGGCGGATCCGGGTGGTGGAGGTCGAGACGTCGCAGGCCTCGCCGTTCGCCGCGTCGCTGCTGTTCCACTACGTCGGCGCGTTCATGTACGAGGGCGACGCGCCGCTGGCCGAACGTCGCGCGCAGGCCCTGGCGCTGGACACCACGCTGCTGGCCGAGCTGCTCGGCCAGGCCGATCTGCGCGAGCTGCTCGACCCCGACGTGATCGTGAGCAGCGAGCGCGAGCTGGCCCGGCTCGACCGGCCGCTGCGCGACGCCGAGGACCTGGCCGACCTGCTGCGTTCGCACGGGCCGCTGCTGACGCCCGACGTGAGCGTGCGCGGCGGCGACCCGTCCTGGCTGGAGGAGCTCGAACGCGCGCGCCGGGCCATCCGCGTGCGCATCGCGGGCGAGGAGCAGTGGGCGGCCGTGGAGGACGCCGCCCGGCTGCGCGACGCGCTCGGCGTGCCGCTGCCCGTGGGGGTGCCGCACGTGTTCCTCGAGCCGGTGCCCGACCCGCTGGCCGACCTGGTGGCCCGGCACGCCCGCACCCGCGGGCCCTTCCACGCCGGCACCGCCGCCGCCAGGTTCGGGCTCGGCGCGGCCGTGGTCACCGACGCGCTGCGGCGGCTGGCCGCCTCGGGGCGCGTGGTGAACGGCGAGTTCCGGCCGGGCGGCCGGGGCGAGGAGTGGTGCGACGCCGGGGTGCTGCGGATGTTGCGCCGCAGGTCGCTGGCCCGGCTGCGCAAAGAGGTCGAGCCGGTCGCGCCCGAGACGCTGGCCCGCTTCCTGCCCGCCTGGCACGGCATCACCGGTTCTGGCACGTCGTCCGACGGTTCACGGGCGGGGGCGGCCCGGGCCATGGACGCGCTGGTGCGATCCGTCGAGCAGCTCCAGGGGGCCGCGGTGCCGGCGTCCGCGCTGGAGACGCTGGTGCTGCCCTCGCGGGTGCCCGGCTACCATCCGGCGCTGCTCGACGAGCTGACCTCGTCGGGCGAGGTGATGTGGGTGGGGCAGGGGTCGTTGCCCGGCGGCGACGGATGGGTGTCGCTCTACTTCGCCGACACCGCGCCGCTGCTGCTGCCCGACCCGGCCGAGATCACGATGACCCCGCTGCACGAGCGCGTGCTCGACCTGCTGGGCGGCGGGGGCGCGCTGTTCTTCCGGGGCATCTCCGACCAGCTCGGGGCCCAGGGCGGGGCGCTCGACGACGCGACGCTGGTCTCGGCGTTGTGGGATCTGGTGTGGTCGGGCCGGGTCTCCGGCGACACGCTCGCGCCGCTGCGGGCCACGCTGGGCACCGGGCGTCCGGCGCACCGGCCCGCCACGACGCGGCGGCGCCGGGCCGTGCTGCCGTCGAGGAGCGGGCCGCCGACCGTGGCCGGGCGGTGGTGGCTGCTGCCCGGTCCGGCCGACGACGCGACGCAGCGGGCGCACGCGCAGGCCGAGGTGCTGCTCGAACGGCACGGCGTGGTGACGCGCGGAGCGGTGACCTCCGAACGGCTGCCCGGCGGGTTCACGCCTGTCTACCAGGTGCTTCGCGCCTATGAGGAGAGCGGGCGGTGCCGCCGGGGGTACTTCGTCGAGGGGCTGGGGGGCGCGCAGTTCGCGCTGGCGGGCGCGGTCGACCGGATGCGCGCCATGACCCCGAGCGTCGCACCGACCGGCGGTGGGCCGGGCGAGGGCTTCGGTTCGCCGCCCGAGATCCCCGCTTGGGAGACCGGCCGGCCCGGCGGTGGGGGGTTCGGTCCCCCCGGCGGGGGGTTCGGCGGCGGAGAGGGTGGCCGGAGCTCGCGGTCCGGGGGCGGCGGGTTCGACCGGGGCGGCGAGGCCGGGATGCCCGGTCAAGGCGGCCGGAGCGGGTCCGGGCGGCGGGCCGTGGTGCTGGCCGCCGCCGACCCGGCCAGCCCGTACGGGGCCGCGCTGCCCTGGCCGCAACGTCCCGGCGACGTCGGGCACAAGCCGGGCAGGAAGGCGGGCGCGCTGGTCGTGCTCGTGGACGGCTACCTCGTCCTGTACGTGGAGCGGGGCGGCAAGACGTTGCTGTCGTTCGCCGACGACGAGCGGCTGCAACCGGCGGTCGACGCGCTGGCACTGGCCGTACGCGACGGGGCGCTCGGCAAGCTGACGGTGGAGCGGGCCGACGGCGCGTCCATCGTGGAATCGCCGCTGGCGGCCGCCCTGGAGGCGGCCGGGTTCCATCCGACTCCCCGGGGGCTGCGCCTCCGCGCCTGACCATCGGTGGTGGCGGGCGCTCGGCCGTCCGCCGATTTGTATACGATGGGCGGCCATATGGCTGATGTGATGCGGGGCGCGGGGCGTACGACGCTGCTGGGCGAGGTCACCGAGGAGCTGCGTCGTCGCATCCTGTCCGGTGAGCTGGCGCAGGGAGAGCGGCTGGTCGAGGATCGGCTGGCTGCGCTGCTCGGCGTGTCGCGCAACCCCGTGCGCGAGTCCATCCGGGTGCTGGCGGCCGAGGGGTTCGTCGAGGTCGTCCCGCGGGTCGGCGCGACGGTCGCGCGGCTGACGGCCGAGGAGGGCGAGGAGCTCTTCGACGTGCGCATGGCGGTCGAGGGCCTGGCCGCCCGGCTGGCGGCGCGCAAGCGCCGCCCCGAGGCCGTCGCGCGGCTGCGCCGGATCCTCGACGCGGCCAGGGAGGCCGTGGCGGCCGGGCGACCGGCGGAGGTGGCCGAGCTCAACACCGCCTTCCACCTGGCCGTGGGCCAGGCGGCGGGCAACTCCTACCTCAACCTGATGATGAAGCCGATGGTGCTGCGGGCGCAGTGGGTCTTCAGCCAGACCGCCGCCGTCCGGGGGCCGCACTCCTGGACCGAACACCTGAGCCTGTGCGAGGCCATCGCGGCGGGCGACGAGGACGAGGCCCAGGCCAGAGCGGTCGCGCACGTCGCCGCCGCCCGCCGGTCGTTCCTCGCGGCCGTGCCCCGTACGGCGAACCACGCGACCGACGCGGACCACCCGGACAACGCGGACGCACAGGCGGCGACCGGTACCCCGCAGCACGGGTGAGGCGCGGGGATTGTATACAGTCTCCTGAACCGTCCCCCCGGAGGAGAGACCGTTGTTCACCACCAGACCCGAGCTGACGGGCGACTTCGGCATGGTCGCCAGCACCCACTGGCTGGCCTCGGCGGCCGGGATGGGCGTGCTGGAGCGCGGCGGCAACGCCTTCGACGCGGCGGTGACGGCCGGGTTCGTGCTCCAGGTCGCCGAACCGCACCTGAACGGCCCCGGCGGCGAGGTGCCGATCCTGCTGTGGAGCGAGGAGGAGCAGAAGGTCTCGGCGGTGTGCGGCCAGGGCGTGGCCCCCGCTGCCGCGACCGTCGAGCGCTTCGCCGCGATGGGGCTGGACGCCGTCCCCGGCACGGGTCTGCTGGCGGCGACGGTGCCGGGCGCGTTCGGCGGCTGGATGTCGCTGCTGGAGCGCTGGGGCACCTGGTCGCTGGCCGAGGTGCTGGCCCCGGCGATCCACTACGCCGAGCGCGGCGTGCCGGTGCTCGACCGGATCGCCGCCACGATCGGCACCGTCGAGGAGCTGTTCAGGCACGACTGGCCCACGTCGGCGACCACCTGGCTGCCGGACGGCCGGGTGCCCGCGCCCGGTTCGAGGCTGGCCAACCCGGTGCTCGCGGCGACCTACCGCAGGCTGGTCGCCGAGGCCGAGGCCGCCTCGGCCACCCGCGAAGGTCAGCTCGCCGCCGCCCGGCATGCCTGGTACGAGGGTTTCGTCGCCGAGGCCGTCGCCGGTTTCAGCACCGGCACCGCCTGGCGGGACAGCTCGGGCGAGGTCCACGGCGGCCTGCTCACCGGGGACGACCTGGCCCGCTGGTCCGCCACGGTCGAGGAGCCGGTGAGCTTCGACTACCGCGGGCACACCGTGTACAAGACAGGGCCTTGGGGACAGGGGCCGGTCTTCCTGCAGCAGCTCGCCCTGCTGTCCGGGTTCGACCTCGATGCCGCCGGCTTCCTGGACGCCGACTACGTGCACGTGGTCACCGAGGCGGCCAAGCTCGCCTTCGCCGACCGCGAAGCCTGGTACGGCGACGCGGACGTCCCCATGGCCGACCTGCTGAGCGCGGCGTACAACGAAGAGCGGCGGCGGCTGATCGGGACCGAGGCCAGCCTGGAGCTGCGGCCGGGCGCGCCCGGCGGCCGGGAGCCGCGGCTGCCGGTCCTCCCGGCCGGCACGGCGGCCCTCTCCCCCGCGATTCCGGCGCCCGTTCGTCCGGGCATCGGCGAGCCGACGGTCGCCCGCCACGACGCACCGCCGACCGGCCGCCCGCGCACTCTGACCGGCGCCGGTGAGCAGACGGTGACGCCGGACGGCGCGGTCCGGGGCGACACCTGTCACGTGGACGTCGTGGACCGGTTCGGGAACATGGTCTCGGCCACGCCCAGCGGCGGCTGGTTGCAGAGCTCCCCCACGATCCCCGAGCTCGGCTTCTGCCTTGGGACCAGGGCGCAGATGTTCTGGCTGCAGGAGGGGCTGCCCGCGTCGCTGCGGCCCGGCGCGCGCCCGCGCACCACGCTGTCGCCGTCGTTCGCCACCCGGGACGGCAGGCCGTGGCTGGCGTTCGGCACGCCGGGCGGCGATCAGCAGGACCAGTGGAGTGTCAACTTCTTCCTGGCCGTCGTGCACGGGCGGCTGAACCTCCAGGAGGCGATCGAGGCTCCCATGTTCCATTCCGCGCACTTCCCCAGCTCGTTCTTCCCGCGTGGCTCGCGTCCCGGGGTGTTGCACGTCGAGGAGCGGCTCGACCCGGGGGTGGTGGCCGAGCTGCGGCGGCGCGGGCACGAGGTCGAGGTCGAGGGCCCGTGGTCGCTCGGCAGGCTCAGCGCGGTGGCCCGCGACGGCGCCTTCCTGCGGGCCGCCGCCAACCCCCGCGGCGCCCAGGGCTACGCGGCGGGCCGATGACCGGCAACCGCACGCCCCGCCTGAACGCGAGAACCACCGCCGACCACACGCCCCGACCCAACGCGGGGACCACCATCGACCACACGCCCCGGCCCAAGGCCGGGACTGCCTCCGATCGCGCGTCGCGGATGGGGGTGGGGTGGTGACGGTTGGGGAGCTGGTCTTTCTGGTGGGGGCCGGGTTGCTGGCGGGGGCGGTCAACGCTCTGGCCGGGGGCGGCACGCTGATCTCCTTCCCAGCGCTGGTGGCGTTCGGCTACCCGGGCGTCACCGCGTCGGTGACCAACGCGGTGGCCCTGTGGCCCGGCTACCTGGGCGGCGTCGTCGGCTACCGCGCCGAGCTGCGCGGGCAGCGGCGCAGGGTGACGGCGCTGTCGGCCGCCACCGTGGCGGGCTCCGTGGCGGGCTGTTCGCTGCTGCTGCTCACGCCGGGCCGGTTGTTCGACTCGCTGGTGCCGTGGCTGGTGACCTTCGCCAGCCTCGCGCTGCTGGCCCAGCAGTGGCTCAAGCACCGCTTCGGCGGCGCGGCCGGGCAGCCTCCGAGCAGGCTGGTGTACGCCGGGGTGTTCCTGGGCGGCTGCTACGGCGCCTACTTCAACGGCGGGATGGGCGTGCTGCTGCTGGCCGTGCTCGGCATGTTCCTGCACGACGACCTGCACCGGGTCAACGCCGTACGGGCCGCGTTGTCGCTGGTCGTCAGTACGGTGTCGGTGGTGGCGTTCGCGCTGTTCGGCCCGGTGGAGTGGCAGGCCGTGGCGGTGGTGGCGCCGGCCAGCCTGGCGGGTGGCTTCCTCGGCACCCGCGTGGCCCGGCTCATGCCGCCGAACGTGCTGCGCGGCGTCGTCGTGACCTTCGGCCTCGGCGTGGCGGCGGTGCTCGCGCTGCGGTGAAGCTGCGTCGAACGGGCGGTTCAGGCGACGGTGGCCTCGATCAGGTCATCGACCACGTCGGTCAGGTCGTTGCCCCGGGCGTGCACGCGCCGCTGGCGCACCGCCCCGGAGCCCTTGCTCAGCAGCCGTTCCAGGCCCTCTTCGATGAAGGTCAGGTCGCCGGCCTCGGCCAGCGCGGCGCTCACGTGGCCGAACAGCCGGCGGGCCATCACCGTGGCGGGCACGAGCGTTCCGTGCCGCACGTCGAGGCTGTCGCCGACCAGGCCGTCCCGGGCGGCCCGCCAGTAGGCGGCCCGCAGCACCTCCGACGGGATCGGCAGCCCGCGGTCGCCGCGCGCCACCTCCCGCAACGCGGTCACGACCAGGGCCCGGATCAGGCCGATGATCGTCAGGCTGTCGCTCACGTCGAGCGGCACGTCGGCCACCCTGATCTCGACCGTCGGCAGCCTCGGCGACGGACGGGTGTCCCAGAAGACCGTCTTGGGGTCCATCAGCGCGCCCGACTCCGACAGCGCACGCAGCGCCAGTTCGTAGTCGCCGAACGTCGGGAAGTACGGCGGCGCCCCGGACACCGGCCACCGCCCCCAGCTGATCACCCGCCAGGACGCGTAGCCGGTGTCGCGGCCCACGAAGAACGGCGAGTTGGCGGCCAGCGCGATCAGCGTCGGCAGCCAGGGTCTGAGATGGTTGCCGACGTAGACGGCGATCTCCTCGTCCGGTACGTCGACGTGCACGTGCAGCGCGCAGATGCTGATCTCGTCCTGCAACGCCCGGTAGAGCTCCTTGCCCTGCTGATAGCGGTGGTCGTCGGTGAGCGGCGGCGGCATGACGTTGCCGAGCACCGGGATTCCGCTGGCCACGACCGCCAGGCCGCAGGACCGGGCCGCCTCGGACACCTCCTTCCGTGCTGCCCGGAGCTGGGAGCCCAGCTCACTGAGGTCGGCGGAGGGCGGCGTACGGGCCTCCACCTGGAAACGGGTGATCTCGTGGGCCACGTCGAGCATGTCCGTCGCGGCGGCCAGGACCTCGGCCGCCCGGGGGGACACGTGGCGGGTGCGGGGATCGACGACGAGGTATTCCTCTTCGATCCCGATCAACGGAACCATGCACACCTCGCTGGGGGAGTCCGAAGAGCCTCCGCCACAGGTTGTGCCCGTGCCGCTGCCGGGGGAAAACCTGGCTAGAAGGGGGCAGGACCGTACAGGGCGGCGGGGGCGCCGGTGGACATGGCCCAGTAGCGGTCGCCGTACGACCAGTGCCACCACTCGGTGGGGTAGTTGACCAGGCCCACGGGCTCCAGGGCGGCGGCCAGGATCTCGCGGTGGGCGCGAGCCTGCGCCGGGATGCCGGCGGCGGCCGTGTAGCAGGCGCCGCCGCTCTCCTCGGGGTTGTCGTTGACCTGGGTGCCCATGTCGTACTCGGTGCCGTCGGGGGCGCACAGGGTCAGGTCGACGGCGGCGCCGGCGGTGTGGGGGGCGACCTCGACAGGGGACACATAACGACTCGCCGCGATATAGGACTCGTCGGGCGACATGTCGGGATAAGTGGTGAGGAGCTCCGCGCGGTACCCCTCGAAGATGCGCCGCTGCGTGGCGATGGGCCGGTATCCCTCGACGATCAGCAGGTGGAAGCCGTCGGGCAACGAGCTCTCGGCCCGCTCCAGCCGGTCGAGCAGCCCCGCCCGCAGGTGCGCGTACGCGCCGTCGGCGTCGGCCATCCGCGTGTCGACCCGCAGCCGCCCGCGTACGTCGGCCAGCGGCTCACCGCACTCCCGGACGGGGACCGCCGAGACGCGCGGGTCGGAGATGAGGACTACGTCGGTGTCGAGCTGCCACATGGGCAGAAATTCTCACACAGTGTCGGAGAAAACCTGCTCCCGGGCCTGCTCCAGGGCCGCGACCATGGCCCCGCGCAGCACCGCGTTGCCGGTCACCCTGGTGGTCACCACGGTCGGCTGGCTCGGGCACACGCGGGCCACGGCCTCCTCGACCTTGGCGGCCAGCCGCTCGCCGCCGGCCCGTCCGACGTCGCCGCTGAGCACGATCAGCCCGGGGTCGAGCACGACGGCCACGGCCGCCGCGCCCACGGCCAGGCGGCCCGCCACCTCGTCCAGGTAGTCCTCGTCGCCGTTGCGGACCAGGTCGGGCACGGTGTAGCCGATCACGCCGTGCTCGCCGGCCAGGCCGCGCAGGGCGTCGTGGCCCACCAGGCGCTGGAACGAGCCCGACTGCGGCTGCGAGACGTCGGACGGCAGCGGCTCGCCCGGCACCGGCAGCCAGCCGATCTCGCCCGCGCCGCCGGTGATCCCCCGGTGCAGCCGGCCGCCGAGCATGACGCCCAGGCCCTGGCCGACGCCGGCCCAGATGACCACGAAGTCGTCGTGGCCGACGGCGGCGCCGTAACGGCTCTCGGCCAGGGCGACCAGGTTGACGTCGTTCTCTATCGTCACCGAGCCGCCGAGGGTCTGGCGCAGGCTGGCCAGCACGCCGACGTGCCAGTCGGGCAGGTCGTAGGACCAGCGCACGTCGCCGCTGCGGGGATCGACGACGCCCCGGGTGCCGATGACGAACGAGCGAAGCTGGGAGAGCTCGACGCTGGCCGTGGCGCAGGCCCGCTGGACGGCCGAGTGGACCGCCTTCACCGGATCGCGGGCGTCGGACGGGTTGACCGTCACCTCGACAACGATTTTACCTGTGATGTCCGCCACACCGACAGTGAGGCTGTCGGGCAGCACCTCCAGCCCGGCGACGTACGCGCTCGACGGAACCACCGCGTACAGGGCGGCGTGCGGGCCGCGGCCGCCGGCGCGCTCGCCCGCGACCTCCACCAGGCCCCGTTCTTCGAGTCGAGCGAGCAGCTGACCTGCGGTTACCTTGGATAGCCCCGTTCGCTCCCCCAGTTCGGCGCGGGTCAGCGGACCGTCCGCGAGGAGGAGTTCAAGTGCCGAGCGGTCGTTCAACCTGCGCAGCAACCGGGGGATCCCCGGGCTTCGACTCATTACCGCACCCCTCTCGTCACGAATGGCTAACGAGCGTTTCTTTTAAGAAAGTTTCTTGTTAGTTTAACAGCGTCGTTCGGCATTTGACGATCAGCCTGGTGCGGACCGTAGGCCAGCACCCGGGAAGGGAGAACCCTGTGAGGATCGCGAAGATCACAGCCACTACGGTCACCACGGCCGCCCTGGCCCTGGGCCTGGCCGCCTGTGGGTCAAGCGAGGAGCCGAAGCCGTCGTCCAGCGCGGCCGCCCCCGCTTCCAGTGGCCCCAAGTTCGCGGGCAAGACGCTCAGCGTGTGGCGTCTGGGCGACAGCAACCCTGCCGCCGCCAAGTACATGGAAGAGCTCAACGCCGAGTTCAAGAAGCAGACCGGCGCCGAGGTCAAGCTTGAGTGGATCCCGTGGCCGCAGGTGGCGGACAAGTTCGCCGCCGCCGCGACCGGCACCGGCCCGGACGTGACCGAGATCGGCAACGACCAGGTCCCGATGTGGCAGAGCCAGGACGCGCTCACCCCCATCACCGACATCGCGCGTGAGGGCGACCGGGCCCAGATCCCCGAGAACCTCTACGGCTACGAGACGGTCGACGGCGAGATCTACGGCATCCCGTGGGGCGCCGGCGCCCGCGCGGTGCTCTACCGCAAGGACTGGTTCGCCGACCTGAAGATCGAGGTTCCCAAGACCTGGGACGAGCTCGTCGCCGCGGCCAAGAAGATCCAGAAGGAGAAGGGCGCCGGCGTCGACGGCTTCGCCTTCAACGGCGGCTCCGACGCCAACCACCTGCTGGCCGCGTTCGCCTGGTCCGAGGGCGGCGAGTTCGCCGTCAAGGAGGGCGACAAGTGGGTCGGCAAGCTGACCGACCCCGGCTTCCAGAAGGGCTTCGAGACCTACACCGGTCTGGTCACCGGCGGCCTGTCCAGCAAGGCGAACCTGACGCTGAACACCGTCGACATCCGCAAGCGCTTCGCCAACAACAAGGTGGCGATGTACCTCACCGCCGGCTGGGACCTGCCCGGCATCGAGGAGGACTCGAAGGGCAAGCTGAAGGGCGACAAGCTCGGCTTCTTCCCGCTGCCCGCCAAGACCGGCGGCCTGGCCCCGTCCTTCTTCGGCGGCAACGACATCGCGCTGTGGGGCGGCACCAAGGAGGCCGACCTCGGCAAGGAGTACATCAAGCTCGCCACCAGCAAGACCTGGGCCGACCGCTACGCCAAGGAAGGCGGCCTGCTGCCGGTCTACCCCGACACCCTGGCGGCGCTGAACGAGGACCCGGCGCAGGGCCCGTTCGCCCAGGCCTTCGCCAAGGCCAAGGCGTTCCCGGCCGACCCGAACTGGGCCGAGGCCGACGCCACCAAGGCCGTGCTGCAGAACGCGGCGCGCGCCGTCATCGAGGGCAAGAAGGACACCACCACGGCTCTCGCTGACGCCAACAAGGAACTCGAAGAGATCCTGAACCAGTAACGATGGCGAACACGACTACGGTCACCCGGGGCAGGGGCTCGTCCCCCGCCCCGGGGCGCCGCCGTAAGAAGGGCGGCGGGCCCGTCAAGGCCACCGGGATGCCCACCTGGAGCATCCCGTACGTGCTGCTCATCCCCGGTCTGCTGGTCATCGCGGGACTGCTGCTCTACCCGATGTTCCAGCTCGGCGTGATGGCCTTCCAGAAGGTCGGGCTCGCGCAGATCAGGGGGAGCAAGCCGGCCGATTGGGTGGGCCTGGACAACTTCAACAAGGTCCTCTCCAACGACATCTTCTGGTCGGCTCTGCGCAACACCGTGGTGTTCGCCTTCGTCGCCGTCAGCCTCACGTTGATCGTGGGCACCGCGGTCGGCGTGCTGCTGAACAAGCTCGGCAAGAAGATGTCCCTGTTCGTGGTCATCGGGTGCATGTTCGCCTGGGCCGTGCCGCCGGTCGCGCAGGGCGTCATCTGGCGCTCGCTCTTCGACGCCGAGTCCGGCATCGTGAACTGGCTGCTCAACCTGCTGCCCGACTGGCTGGCCGCGCCACCCGCCGGCCAGCGGGACTGGACGGGCACCCCCTGGCTCAACGACACCTTCCCGCTCTACGTCGCGCTGATCGTGTGCGTGGTGTGGGCCGGGTTCCCGTTCATCGCGGTCTCGGTGCTGGCGGGGCTCAAGGGCATCCCGTCCGAGCTGTACGAGGCGGCCAAGGTCGACGGCTCGGGGGCGTGGCGGACGTTCAGGAAGATCACCCTGCCGCTGCTCAAGCCGGTCTTCGCCGTCCTGACGATCCTGTCGATCATCTGGGACTTCAAGGTCTTCAGCCAGCTCTACGTGCTGATGAACGGCCCGACCAACCGCGACGGTTTCAACCTGTCGATGTACGCGGTCGCGGAGGCGTTCAAGCCCCCGCAGAAGCTGGGCACGGGCGCGGCGATCTCCATCGTGCTGACGATCATCCTGCTCATCATCACCGTCGCGTACGTCCGGCAGATCGTGAAGCAGGAGGAGATGTGAACGCGCTGGCCCGCAAGAAGCTCGGGAAGATCCTCCTGAACACGGCCGGTGTGCTGGTCTTCCTCTACGCGGTCTTCCCCGTCTACTGGATGGTCTCCACCGGCTTCAAGGAGAACGACCAGATCTTCACGACGGAGTTCATCCCGTTCCCGACGCACTTCACCTTCGACCACTTCGCGCGGGTGCTGACCGAGGGCGTGGCGAACAACTCCATCTGGCTCTACATGCGCAACAGCGCGATCGTGGCGCTCGGCACCGTGCTCATCGGCTCGGTCTTCGCGCTGCTGTCGGCCACGGCCATCGCCCGCTTCCGCTTCAAGGGGCGTGGCACGTTCCTGGTCATCCTGCTGATCGTGCAGATGTTGCCGGCCGAGGGCCTGCTCATCCCGCTGTACATGATGGTCAAGCGGGTCGGCCTCGGTGACCAGCTCATCGGGCTGATCATCACCCAGGTCGCGCTGACGCTGCCGTTCGGCATCTGGATGTTGCGCACGTTCGTGGCCGCGGTGCCGCGGACGCTGGAGGAGGCGGCCTGGATCGACGGCGCGAGCCGCCTGACCACGTTCTGGAAGGTGCTGTTCCCGCTGGTCGCGCCGGGGTTGGTGGCCACGAGCATCTTCTCGTTCATCACCGCCTGGAACGATCTGGTGTTCGCCCTCTACCTGATGTCGGGTTCCGAGGGCTACACGATGCCGGTCGCCCTGCAGTACTTCTTCGGCCAGAAGGGCGTCGACTGGGGCGCGATCATGGCCGGTTCCACCCTGATGACCCTTCCGGTGGTCGTCTTCTTCCTGCTGGTACAACGCCGCATGGTCGCCGGTCTCACCGCCGGGGCCGTGAAGGGGTAACAGGCACTGATCCTCGTACGGCTCGGCTGGTCCGGGCCGTACCCGATCGTGCCTTCATTCAAGTGATGAGGAGCCATGAGTCAGAGTGATCGGGGGCTGCGTCGCCTCGCGGCCGGCACGCTGCTCGTCGCCTTCCAGGGCACCACGGCGCCCGACTGGGTGCTGCGTGAGCTGGACAACGGCCTGGGCGGCGTGACGCTCTTCGGGTTCAACGTCGCCGGTCCCGACCAGGTCAGGTCGCTCACCACGACGTTGCGCGCCTCGGCCGAGCCCGTCATCTCGCTCGACGAGGAGGGCGGGGACGTCACCAGGCTGGCCTACCACGTCGGCAGCCCGTACCCGGGGAACGCGGCGCTGGGGGCGGTCGACGACGTGGACCTGACCTGCCGGGTCTACGCGGCGATCGGGTCCGAGCTGGCCGCGTGCGGCATCAACCTGGACCTCGCGCCGAGCGCGGACGTCAACACCGAGGCCGACAACCCGGTGATCGGGACCAGGTCCTTCGGCGCCGACCCGGCGCTGGTGGCCAGGCACACGGTCGCGGCGGTCAACGGTCTGCAGTCGGTGAACGTGGCCGCCTGCGTCAAGCACTTCCCCGGCCACGGCGCCACCCGGGTGGACTCCCACCTGGCCGTGCCCGTCGTGGACGTCGGCCTGGACGTGCTGCGCGCCCGCGAGCTCGCGCCGTTCCGGGCGGCCATCGAGGCCGGCGCCAAGACCGTGATGACCGCCCACGTGGCGGTTCCGGTGGTGACCGGGGACACTCCGGCCACCCTGTCACCCGCCGCTCTGACCGGGCTCCTCAGGGGCGAGCTCGGCTACGACGGCGTGGTGATCACGGACGCGCTGGACATGCACGCGATCACCAAGAGCGTCGGCCTGGCCAACGGCGCCGTGCTCACGCTCGCGGCCGGGGCGGACCTGATCTGCCTCGGCCCGATCCCCGGCGAGGACGACGTCCAGCGGGTCATCGGGGAGATCGTGGCCGCGGTGACCGAGGGCCGCCTGCCGGCCGCCAGGCTGGAGGAGGCGGCCGACCGCGTGGGGGCGCTGCGGGCCTGGTTCGGCACGCCCGAGGTGATCGCGGCCGAGCAGAACGGGGTCGGCCTGCACGCCGCCCGCCGCGCCGTGCGGCTGACCGGCGAGACGGAACCTCTGGTGGAACCCCTGGTGATCGAGGTGGACACCCCGCCCACGATCGCCGTGGGGAACGTGCCATGGGGGGTCGGCCCGTGGCTGCCGGACGCCGAGATCGTCCGCGTCGAGCCCGCGGCCGCCGACGTCCCCGCCCTGCTGGCCAAGGCCGCGAACCGGTCGCTGGTCATCGTGGTGAAGGACGCCCACCGCTACCAGGCGAGCCAGGAACTGGTCTCCGCTCTGGTGGCGGCCCGCCAGGACGCGACGGTGATCGAGATGGGCCTGCCCGTCTGGCGGCCCGACAGCGCCGCCTACATCGCCACGTACGGCGCGGCCAGGGCCAACGCCCAGGCCGCCGTGGAACTGATCACCGCCTGAGGCGAACAGCCCAGGCCCGCCGGATCAGGGCGTGAGGAGCTCTTCGCGCGCCTGGTCCAGGGCGGCCAGCACCGCGCCGCGCAGCACCGGGTTGGCGTGGGCGACCGCCGTGGTAACCACCTGCGGCCGCACCGGGCAGATCCGCGCCACGGCCTCCTCCACCCTGGAGGTCAGCGCGGATCCCCCGGCGTGGCCCACCTCCCCGGCCAGCACGACCAGCCCCGGGTCGAGGATCACGCAGACCGCCGCCACGCCCAGCGCCAGCCGGTGGGCGATCTCGTCGAGCATCGGCTCACCGCGAGACCCGGCCGCCACCGCGACCTCGACGCACTCGCCGGCGCTGTCGGCCGTGAAACCGTAGCCGCGGGCCAGCTCGGCCACCGCCTCGGCGCTCACCAGCGACTGCAGGCCGCCCGCCAGCGACGGCAACCGGCCCGGCTTGGTGCGGATGTCCTCCGGCAGCGGCACGCCGGGCACCGGCAGGTAGCCGATCTCCCCCGCGCTGCCCGAACGCCCCCGGTGGAGCTTGCCGCCCAGCATGACGGCCATGCCGAGGCCCCGGCTCGCCCACACCAGCACGAAGTCGTCGACGCCCTTGGCCGCGCCGTCGGCGTACTCGGCGATGGCGGCCAGGTTCACGTCGTTCTCGATCGTCACCTCGCGCCGCAGGTCGCCGGCGAGCGCCTCGTGGATGCCCTCGTGCCAGCCCGGCAGGTCGAAGGAGAAACGCACGTCGCCGCTGCGCGGATCGACCACGCCCGGGGTGCCGATCACCACGCCGCGCAGCTTGGCCAGGCTGACCTTCGCGCTGCGGCACGCCTTGACGATCGCGCCGTGCACGGCGGCCACCGGGTCGTCGTGGCCGCCGGGATCGACGGTGACCTCGGCGATGGTGCGGCCGTGGATGTCGGCGACGGCGGTGGAGATGAGCTCGGGCCCGACCTCCAGACCGGCCACGTAGGCGCTGGAGGGGATGACCGAGTAGAGCGCCGCGTTCGGCCCCCTGCCGCCCGCCTGCGCGCCCACCACCTCGACCAGGCCGCGCTCCTCCAGCCGCGCGAGCGTCTGGGAGGCGGTGACCTTGGACAGACCGGTCAGGTCGCCGATCTGCCCCCTCGTCATGGGGCCGGTGGCCAGCAACAGCTCCAGTGCGGCCCGATCGTTGATCTCCCGGAGAAGTCTGGGCACACCAGGACGACGCTCCACGCTGATTCCCACCGTCAATTCGAAAAGGTTGTTGGAAGTTTAGCGTCCCAGCTCTTGCATATCATCGGAGCCGAACACGAGGATGCCTCATGACAATCCCCCGCGGCCCGGCGATCATGCTCGCGCTGGGCCTCGTGCTGCTGCTGGACGTGTTGAGAGTCTTCCTCCCGTCGTTGATCACCCTGTTCGGCCGGGCGGGCGAGACGCCGCCGGAGCTGATGGGCCTCTACGCCGCCGCCTGGTTCATCCTGCCTTTCCTGGCGCTGTTAGCCAAGCCGCGCCACGCTCTGCTCGGCGGCGCCGCGGCGCTGGTCCTCACCAGGATCCTGCTGCAGGCGGGCGTGAGCCAGCTCTACGTCGCCTCCGCCGGCGTCACCGCGGGCCTGGTGTTCCTGTACGGCTGCGCCCACACCGTCCCGCGCCGGGCCGTCCCCGTCGGCGTCATGGGTGGACTGAGCCTGTCGCTGATCGTGCACCTGCTGCTGGACGGCGTGGACCTGGTCTGGCGCGACGGCCTGGTCCCGTGGCTGGCAGCGCTCTGCGTCTGCGCCGCCTTCCTGAGCCTCCTCCGCCCGCCGGCCGCCGAGGTGGACCGCGCGCCCGCGCTGACGTGGTTCCTGCTCGGCCCGGCGATGCTGCTGACCGGCGTCGCCGCCACGGGCTGGGCCAAGCCGGAACAGAGCCCGACCGACCTGTGGCAGGTGCTGGCGGGCACCGGCCTGCTCGCCGCCGTCCTGGTCATGGCCGTTGTGCAGGCCGCCCGCCCGCCGCTGTCGCCGGTCTTCGATCTCATGATCGGGGTCCTGCTGGTGGCCTTCACGGTGCTCTTCACCCTGTCGGCGCCCTACGTCGCCGTGCTGCTGATCGGCTGGCTCGGCGCCCTGCTCGCCGGAACCGCGCGGCCCGACTATCCCGCCGGGCGACGTCCTGGTGTGGCCGTGCTCGGAGGCGGGCTGGTCTTCTTCGTCGGGCTGTTCGTCTACTACGCGGCCTACGACATGAACCTCGGCTTCCCCAACGGCCAGATCCTCGTGGCGGTGGCGGTGCTGGTGGCCGCCCTCAGCGTGATCACGGCCCTGGTCCGGCACTCGCCGCCGCCGGCCGGGCCGGTCCGCCTCAGCTGGCTGCCACCGGCGGTCGCCGTGCTGCTGGTGGGGCTCGTCACGCTCGGGACGCCGTCCGCGCCGCCCGTACGGCCCAAGCAGGGCGACACCTTCACCCTGATCGCCTACAACATCCGCATGGGCTACGGCCTGGACGGCCGCCTGTCGCTCGACAAGATCGGGGCGTGGGCCGCCGCCCAGAAGCCCGACGTCGTGCTGCTCAGCGAGGTGGACCGCGGCTGGCTGCTCAACGGCGGCCACGACGACCTGGCCAGGATCGCCCGCCGCCTCGGCATGCGCTACCACTTCGCGCCCGCCGCCGACCAGGTGTGGGGCGACGCGCTGCTCACCAACCTCCCGGTCAAGCAGGTGCACTCCCACCCGCTGGGCGCCCACGACTACCCGACGGGGGCGCAGGCCCAGACGGTCGTCCTGGAGGTCGGCGGCAGGGAGGTGGGCATCGTCAACACCCATCTGCAGGCTCCCGAGGGCCAGGCGCCCGAGGTCGCCGCGATCGCCCGCGCCCTGGCCGCCGGCCGGGACGCCGACGAGGCCGGACACAGCGCGGCCGGAGCCGGGGAGCAGGTGAGGCGACCGGTGATCCTGGCGGGCGACCTCAACACCCGGCCCACCGATCCGGCCATGGAGGTGCTGAAGGCGGCCGGGCTGAGCGACCCGCTGACCGCGTTCGGGGACCCGCCGACCTCTCCCGCCGACGCCCCCAAGGAGCGTATCGACCACGTGCTGCTCAGCAAGGGATTGACCGCGATTTCTGGGCAGGCGCCGCGGTTGCCGTATTCGGATCACCTGCCCGTTCTGACGACCTTGCGCCTAACCAGTGTTGACCAGGAGGGATAATCGAGAACATGCGCCTTTCCGCTCGTGTCGACTACGCCCTCCGTGCCGCCGCTGAACTCGCCGCAGCCGGCGCGGGTCCGACTACCGTGGGTGAGCTCGCCAAGGAACAGGACATGCCTCCCAAATACCTGGAGAACATCCTGCTCCAGATGCGCCGCGCCGGCCTGGTGCGCGGCCAGCGGGGTCCCGAGGGCGGCTACGTGCTGGCCCGGCCCGCCGCGAACATCTCGCTCGCCGACGTGATCAGGGCCGTCGACGGGCCGCTGGCCAATGTGCGGGGCGAGCGTCCCGAACATGTCGGCTACCGGGGTCCGGCCGAGTCGTTGCAGCAGGTGTGGATCGCGTTGCGCGCCACCGAGCGGGCCATCCTGGAGGAGGTCACGCTCGAACAGGTCGCCACGGGCAGCCTTCCCGAGCGCGTCCGCCAGCTCGCCGCCGACCCCGCCGCCTGGGACTGACGACCGCCGGCCGGGCCCGGCGGCGGGCGCCCTCGGGCCCCACGGCCGCCGTCCCGGCCGGGAGGCGGGTACCTAGACTGGAGGGATGCCCGAGGGAGACGCCGTCTACCGCACCGCGGCGCGCCTGCGCGGCGCGCTCGACGGCCGCGTGCTGACCAGGTCGGACTTCCGCGTCCCGCGGCACGCCACCGCGGACCTGAGAGGCCGTGCGGTGCTCACCACCGTCTCCAGGGGCAAACATCTGCTGACCCGGGTCGAGGGCGGCCTGACCGTGCACACCCACCTGCGCATGGACGGAAGCTGGCGGGTCATGCCCGCGGGGCGGCGCACGGCCGGCGGCGACCAGGTGCGGCTGATCCTGGCCAACGAGGAGTGGCAGGCGGTGGGGATCAAGCTCGGCATGGTCGACCTGGTCACGACCGCCGACGAGCAGCGCCTGGTGGGGCACCTGGGGCCGGACCTGCTGGGCGCCGACTGGGATCCGGGCGAGGCCGTGCGAAGGCTGCGAGCGGCACCGGACAGGACGATCGGCGAAGCGCTGCTCGATCAGCGCAACCTGGCGGGGATCGGCACGATCTATCGCGCCGAGACCCTGTTCCTGCGCGGGATCTGGCCGTGGCGGAAGGTCGGGGAGATCGAGGATCTCGAAGGGCTCGTCACGCTGGCCCACCGGCTGCTGGAGGCCAACAAGGGGCATGGCGGCACGGTGACGACAGGTGATCGCCGCCCGGCGAACCAGACCTGGGTCTACGGCAGGGCAGGGAGACCCTGTCGCCGATGCGGCACGCGCATCAGCCGCGGGGAGATGGGGGCACAGCCACAGGAAAGGCTGATCCTGTGGTGTGGTGACTGCCAGCCGCGTTAGGCCGCCACCATGTCCTTGACCTCGGGGAAGACAGTGTCGCCGATCGAACCGGGAACCGTCTCGGCAAGGGGCAGGCGCTCGTGCTCGGGCATGTCGGCCAGAACAGGCGCGGCCTGGAGCTCCGCCAGCGCGAACTGGTCGGAAACCTCACGCAACACCTGCGAGAGCGGCACACCGAGGGCACCGCAAATGGACGCGAGCAGCTCGGACGAGGCTTCCTTCTGGCCACGCTCGACCTCGGAAAGATAACCGAGCGAGACACGCGCCAGCGTGGACACCTCGCGTAGCGTGCGCCCCTGACGCACCCGCAACCGCCTCAGCACGTCACCGAGCAGCTGACGCAGCAGAATCATCTGTCGCTCCCTCCCCGGCGTGGATGTCTTCACCACGCCCCGCGCGATCGGATCGTGCCGCACATTGGTCTTCTTGGCTTCGTACATACTCCTCGCCGTCATCATGGGGCGTCGCCTCCCCGGGTCTGCCGCTCGTGCCTGGTCGCGCGACTCATCAGGCCCGCCTGCCGGGCGCTCGGTGCTTGCAGTTGGCTCACGGACCTCACTCACAGCTCCACCGTACCCGTATCCACCGACACCGCGTCAGACCGTGCTTCGCATGTTCGCTCGGGACGTAACACGGTAATCATCCGGAATGTTCCCCTTTGTTGGCCTTCAGCACACCTGCGAGGAGATCGACTGCCTCGTGCACCGTCCTTACCCGGATACGTTCGCGCGACCCCTCAAGGCTCAACGCACGCACCAGGTTCTCCCCGCCCGGGCCGTGGACCGCGGCGTACACCAGGCCCACGGGCTTTCCGTCCTGGGGTTCTGGGCCGGCCACACCCGTCACGGCCAGCCCGTATGCCGCCCCGCACACCCGGGCCACCCCTTCGGCCATCGCCGCGGCCACCTCGGGATGCACGGCCCCCTCGCGGCTCAGCAGCTCGCCGGGCACGCCCAGCAGATCACGCTTGAGATCGGTGGCGTAGGAGATCACCCCGCCCCGGAACGCCTTGGACGCCCCCGGGACCGACGTGAACGCGGCCCCGATGAGCCCGCCGGTCAGCGACTCGGCCACCGCCACGGTGGCGTCCTGCCGCACCAGCAGGGCCAGAACCTCGGCCACGTCCGCCATCGCTCAGCTCACTCCCCACGCGCCCGTCTGGCCACCTGGCGCAGCTTGACCGCCCGTACGAGATAGTCGACGCCCGTCGCGACGGTCACGACCAGCGCCGCGCCCATCACCGCCCATCGCAGCGGGTCGGGCACCCCCGGCAGGATGTAGAGCACGATGGCGGCGATCTGCAGCACGGTCTTGACCTTGCCGCCGTAGCTGGCCGGGATGACCGCGTGCCGCAGCAGGACCAGCCGGAGCAGGGTGATGCCCAGCTCGCGGCCCAGGATCACGATCGTGACCCACCACGGCAGCTCGTCGAGGATCGACAGGCACACCAGCGCCGCCCCGGTGAGCGCCTTGTCGGCGATCGGGTCGGCGATCTTGCCGAAATCGGTGATCAGCCCGTAGCGGCGGGCCAGCTCGCCGTCGAGATGGTCGGTGATCGAGGCGACCCCGAACACCCCCAGGGCGGCCAGCCGCCAGCCGGTGCCGGGCAGGAACAGGCATGCGACGAAGAAGGGGACGAGCGCCAACCGGAGGACCGTGAGGACGTTGGCGATGTTCCACGGGCTCACCACGCGGCGCTCGTCCCTGGTCATGGACTGGCCTTGATGCGCGCGATCAGGTCAACCCCCTCGGCGTCGACCGCGACCGCGCGCACGATCTGTCCCTTGACCAGGCCGATGCCCTGGACCGTCACCGAGCCGTCGACCTCCGGGCCCTGGTGGGCGGCCCGGCCCTCGTAGCCGCCGTCTCCCAGGTCGTCGTCGATGAGCACGTCGACCTCCGTGCCGATGCGCTCCTCCGCGCGCTGGGCGGTCAGTTCCTCCGCCAGCTCGGTGAGCACGCGCACGCGCTCGTCGATGACCTCCTGGTCGAGCTTGCCCGGCAGGTTGGCCGCCTCCGTGCCGTCTTCGTCGGAGTAGCCGAACACGCCGATCACGTCGAGCCTGGCCTGCTCCAGGAAGCCGACCAGCTCGCCGAACTCCTCCTCGGTCTCGCCCGGGAAGCCCACGATGAAGTTGGAGCGCACGCCCGCCTCGGGAGCGCCCTTGCGCACGCTCTCCAGGAGGCCGAGGAACCGCTCGGGGTCGCCGAAGCGGCGCATCCGGCGCAGGACGCCGCCGCTGGCGTGCTGGAAGGACAGGTCGAAGTAGTCGGCCACGCCCTCGGTGGCGGTGATGACGTCGATCAGCCCCGGCCGCAGCTCGGCGGGCTGCAGGTAGCTGACCCGCACCCGGTCGATGCCCGGCACGGCGGCGAGCTGCGGCAGCAGCTTCTCCAGCGCCCGCAGGTCGCCCAGGTCCTTGCCGTAGGAGGTGGAGTTCTCCGAGACCAGGACGAGCTCGCGCACGCCGCGATGAGCCAGCCAGTCGGCCTCGGCGAGCAGCTCGTCGGGGTTGCGCGAGACGTAGGCCCCGCGGAAGGCCGGGATGGCGCAGAACGTGCAGCGCCGGTCGCAGCCGGAGGCCAGCTTGAGCGAGGCGACCGGGCTCTCGTCGAGGCGCTTGCGCAGCACGCGCGGGCCGCTGGCGGGCGCGAGCCCGTCCGGCAGCTCGCCGTGGCCCGGGATGCCGGTCTTGGGCGCGCTGCCGCGCTCGACCGGCGAGATGGGCAGCAGCGTGCGGCGGTCGCGCGGCGTGTGCGGCTTGAGCGGACGCCCGGCCAGCACGTCGTCGAGCCGGCCGCCGATCTCGGTGTAGTCGTCGAAGGAGATGACGGCGCTCGCCTCGGGCAGTGCCTCGGCCAGCTCGTTGCCGTAGCGCTCGGCCATGCAACCCGCGGCCACCACCTTCGCCCCGGAGTCGGCGGCGGCGAGCAGCGTGTCGATGGAGTCTTTCTTGGCCGAGTCAATGAAGCCACACGTGTTGACGACGACGACGTCGGGGTCGTCGTCGCCCAGCTGCCAGCCGGCAGCCTCTAGTCGCGCGGCCAGCTCCTCGGAGTCGACCTCGTTGCGCGCGCAGCCCAGGGTGATCAGCGATGCGGTTCGGCGGGATGACATGGTGAACACTACGGTATCGGGAGTTGGCCACCACCTGATGCACGGCCTCCCCGCCGGACTACCGCGGAGGCGACGCGTCGAGGCCGAACGAGCGGGTCACCATCTCGCCCCGGCCCCCGAGTTTGTCCACCTTCTTGCCGTTGACCTGCAAGGACACCGCTCCGGCGTCACCGAGGAGCAGGCTGACCTTCTCGGCGGCCCGCCAGGTCGAGCTGTCTCCGGCCTTCAACATCCCGGCGAAGAGCATCCGGCCCTGACCGTCGCGCACGTTCACGTACGACGTACGCCTGGCCTCGATCTTCAGGGTGACCATGCCTTTGCCCGCTTTGCCCTTGCCCGCCGCGGCCCTGGGCCCCTCGGTGATGGGCGTGTTCGGCGGCACGCTGGGCTTGGGCGTGATGGCGTGCACGTCGGCGGTGCGCACCTGGTCGCTCGCGCCGCCGAGCACGCGCACCGTGCCGAACACCACCACGACGGCCAGCGCCACGCCGAGCGCCATCGTCCAGTTGGGCCCCCGGCGTTCGCGCAGGGCGAGCGTGCGGTCGGCCTGGAACACGGCGGCGGCGCGGACGGGCTGCGGCGCCCCGCCGTGTTGCTGGTCGAACAGGTGGACCGTGGCCTCGGGATCGAGCCCGACGACCTTGGCTATGGCCTTGACGTGACCGCGGGCGTAGAACCCGCCCCCGCACTGTTCGTAGTCTTCCTGCTCGATCCGGTTGATGATCGTTTCTCGGATCCGGGTCGCCGCGCTGACCTGCGCGACCGTCAATCCCGCCGCCTGCCTGGCCGCTGCCAGCATGGCCCCGATGCTCTGTTCCTGCACAGCGAACGCCTCCCCACCACGACAGTGCGTAGTGGTTCATATTCAATCAGTTATCGCCGTGGACCTGTGCATTGGGGTCATTCGCCACGCAGGTCGGCCAGCAACCCGGGCAGATCGTCCGGTTTCACCAGGACTTCGCGGGCCTTGGAGCCTTCGCTGGGGCCCACCACGTTGCGGCTCTCCAGCAGGTCCATCAGCCGTCCGGCCTTGGCGAAGCCGACCCGCAGCTTGCGCTGCAACATCGAGGTCGAGCCGAACTGGGTGGTCACGATCAGCTCGGCGGCCTGGATCAGCAGGTCGAGGTCGTCGCCGATCTCCTCGTCGATCTCCCGCTTGACCGGCGCGGCGGCCACGTCGTCGCGGTACTCGACCTGCATCTGCTCCTTGCAGTGCGTGACGATCTCGGCGATCTCCTTCTCCGAGACGTACGCGTTCTGGATCCGGATGGGCTTGCTCGCGCCCATCGGCAGGAACAGCGCGTCACCCTGGCCGACCAGCTTGTCGGCGCCCGGCTGGTCGAGGATGACCCGCGAGTCGGTCAGCGACGACACCGCGAAGGCCAGCCTGGACGGCACGTTGGCCTTGATCAGGCCGGTGACGACGTCGACCGAGGGCCGCTGGGTGGCGATCACCAGGTGGATGCCGGCCGCGCGGGCGAGCTGCGTGATGCGCACGATCGAGTCCTCGACGTCGCGCGGGGCCACCATCATGAGGTCGGCCAGCTCGTCCACGATCACCAGCAGGTACGGGTACGGCTGGTAGACCCGCTCGCTGCCCGGCGGCGGCACGAGCTTGCCCGCGCGCACGGCCTTGTTGAACTCGTCGACGTGCCGGAACCCGCTGGCGGCCAGGTCGTCGTAGCGGCGGTCCATCTCGCCCACGACCCATTCCAGGGCCTCCGCGGCCTTCTTCGGGTTGGTGATGATGGGCGTGATGAGGTGCGGGATGCCCTCGTAGACGCTGAGCTCGACGCGCTTGGGGTCGACCAGCACCATGCGCACCTCGTCGGGGGTGGAGCGCATGAGGATGCTGGTGATGAGGCCGTTGACGCAGACCGACTTGCCGGCGCCGGTCGCGCCCGCGATGAGCAGGTGGGGCATCTTGGCGAGGTTGGCGACGATGGTCCGTCCCTCGACGTCCTTGCCCAGGCCCACGATCATCGGGTGGTGGTCGGCCTGGGCCACCTGGGAGCGCAGCACGTCGCCGAGGGCGACCAGGTCCTTGTCGGCGTTGGGGATCTCGACGCCGATCGCCGACTTGCCGGGGATCGGGGACAGGATCCGGACGTCGGCCGACTTGACGGCGTAGGCGATGTTCTTGGTGAGGGCGGTGACCTTCTCCACCTTGACCGCCGGGCCCAGCTCGATCTCGTAGCGGGTGACCGTCGGGCCGCGGGTGAAGCCGATCACCTGCGCGTCGATGGAGAACTGCTCCAGCACGCTGGTCAGCGCGTTGACCACGGTCGTGTTGGCCTTGGTCTGCGGCTTGGGCGCGGTGCCTGGCTTGAGGAACTGCAGGTCGGGCAGGCTGTACGGCCCCGCCTGCGGCGACAGCACGAGCTGCTCGACCTTGCGCGGCGCGGGCGTGGGCTCCGGCGGCTCCGGCCTGCGCTCGGGCACGGACGGCTCCTCGTCCGCGGGCCCGTCGACGAGCCCCGGCACGATCTCCGGCGAGTGGTCGGCCAGCTTGTCCTTCTCGGCGATGACCGGGGTGTCGTACGGCTTGACCGTCTCGGCGCCCTCGACCTCCGCCTTCTTGGCCCGCGGCCGGCGCTTGGCGGGCTCGCGCGGGGCGAGCGGCTCGGCGTGCCGCTCGAACAACATGTGCCGCAGCTCCGACAGCCGCTCGGGGATGCGGTGGACGGGCGTGGCGGTGATCACCAGCACGCCGAACCCGGACAGGAGCAGGAGCAGCGGGATCGTGATCCAGGACGGCAGGATGCTCATCGGCGGCGCCGACACGATGAACCCGATCATGCCGCCGGCGGCCGACACCTTGTCCATGCCCTGCCCCTGGCCCGCCGGGTAGGGGGTGTCGTTGGCCACGTGAATGACGCCGAGCACGCCGACCATGAGCGCGCTCCACCCGATGACCATGCGGCCGGTGTCGGCGTTCTGGTCGGGGTGGCGCAGGTAGCGCCAGGCCAGCAGGCCGAGCAGCAGCGGCAGTGCCCAGGCCAGCGAGCCGAACACGGCGTGCACGACGGTGTTCACGACGCCGGAGACCGTGCCCTCGGGGTTGCGCCAGGTCATCGAGGCCAGCACGATCGCGCCGGCCAGCACCGACAGGCCCACGCCGTCGCGCCGGTGTGCGGGGTCGAGCTCGCGGGCGTTCTTGCCGAGCGCGCGGGCGGTGCTGCCGATGCCGTTGGCTAGCAGCATCCACAGCCCGACGATCAGCTTGCCGATCATCGTGAAGACCCAGCTGATCGGGTCGGGATGGGTCACGGAGGACTTGCGGCCGGAGCTCGCGGCCTTCGCCCTCGGTCGCCCCGCCGCCGTGGCCGGCCGCTTCGCGGGGGTCGATCGAGGCGAGGTCGACCGCTTCGCCGGCCCCTTCGATGCGCTTTTCGGCGTACGGGTGGCCATGATGCCAAAGGTACGTCGGAGACGGCGTCGCACGCGCGGAGACGCGCCGTGCGCCCGAAATGTCCTACTGTATTCATATAGATGGCTGATCACGTTCAGTGGCGTCGTCCGCCGTCATGACGTACGCGCTGATCCAGCTCGCCGACGTCCGTGTCGTGCCCGAGGGGCCGCTGCACGGCTCGGCGGACCGGCGGTCGGGGAGGCTACGAGCTGGACACCGAGGTCCTGCTCAGTCATATCGGGTGACGAACGAGATCATGTCGCCGCGGCAGCGCCGCTCGACGTGACACAGGGGCTGCCCGTCGTGCGTGAGCAGCCCCTCCCGCACCAGCACCGCCTCGCCCGCCTGCATCTCCAGCATGCTCTGGTCGTGCAGGTCGGCGGGCTCGGCCGAGATGGCGTGCCAGGCGTAGCGGTAGGCGTGCCCGGCGGCCTCCAGCGCGGCGAGCACGCCCGCCCTGGCGTCGAGGCGCAGCCCGGCCAGCTCGGGGGCCAGGCGGTAGCGGCTGAGCACGCAGGGCCGCTCGGCGTTGCGGAGCAGGGTGGTGATCTCGTGCACGACGCCGCCGGGCAGCCGCAGGTGACCGGCGGCCACCGGATGCGCCGCCTCCGCGCGCTCCACGATCCGCTCGCCGCCGCCGAACACGCCCGCCATGCCCGCGATGTCCGAAGGGCGGTGCCGGCGCGTCTCGGGATCGACGGAGACCTCGATCCGGCGCGGCGCCCGCCTGACGAAGCTCCCGAGCCCCTGCCGGGTCTCGACCAGGCCGGCCTTGCGCAGCTCCACCATCGCCTGGCGGGCGGTCAGCCGGTGGACGCCGTAGCGCTCGGCCAGCGCGTCCTCGGTCGGCAGGCGCTCGCCCGGCGCCAGCTCGCCCGACTCGATGGACCTGCCGAGGACTTGGGCGATCTCCCGGTAGCGGGCTTGTCGTGGCACGTGAACACCTTAAAGGTGCCGCAGGGTTCATCCCCCGGCCACATGCGGGCAGCCTTTCCGCCGGCCCGGGATCCTCGGCGGCTCGCTCACCGGCCTGACCGGCCTACCGCGGCGGGCGACGCGGCGCCGTCGGCCGGCCTTCTGCGGGACGTGCGCCAGCCGGGAGCACCTTCTTCACAACCGGAGGTATCAACGGCACCCATCTGACACTCTGACTGTGACCGAACTGCCACAACGAGTGATGTTCTAGGACGCACAGTGGACACGACCAGAGTGTCGAGCACAGCCTTCGACGGCACTCCGCACGCCCCGGCGCACGCGCGCCGCTTCATCCGCCAGGTGCTCGGCGAGTGGCGCCTCAACCACCTGACGGAGGACGCGGTGCTGCTGACCAGCGAGCTCGTCACCAACGCCGTGCTGCACGCGGGCACCGGCATCGAGCTGACCTGCCGCCTCGACGTCGCGGCGAGCCCGGCCAGGCTGGAGATCGAGGTCGACGACCACCGGCCCGGCAGGACGGTCCCGACCCCCGAGGCCATGTCCACCGACCCCGCGCGCACGTCCGGGCGCGGGCTGGCGCTGGCCGCCATGCTGGCCGACGCCTGGGGCGTCACCTACACCAGGACCGCCAAACGGGTGTGGGTCCGCATGGAGCTGACCGACGGGCCCGACCACCAGGAGGTCATGGTCGGCACGCCGGGCCTGGCGCCCGCCACCGTGGCCGCGCCCATCGAGGGGCTGCACGTCGGGGTACTGCTCGCCGACGGCGACGGGACCGTGCAGTCGTGGAACTCCGAGGCCGAGCACCTGCTGGGCTGGACGTCCGAGCAGGCCGTCGGCAGGCCGCTGGCCGACCTGGTGGCCTGGCGCGGCCACGGCCCGTACGCGATGTCCCTGTCCGGCACCCTGTCCCTGGGCCGCTGGCGGGGCGAGGCGCGCATGCGCCACCTCGACGGCCGGCTGATCCCCGTCTACGTCTCCCACGTGCGCAGCCGCGGCGGGCCGCAGGACCGGCGGTCGATCTGGATGATGGTGGCCGGCGACCACCGCTACGTGCTGACGCCGCCGGCCGCGCCGCTGCGCCGGGAGGCCGGGCGGCGGATCAAGGACCTGCTCGACCGGAACATGCCGTTCGCGGAGGTGCTGGACACCATCGCGCGGATCGTCCAGACCAGCAGCGGCGGCGACGCGGCGTACGTGCTGCTGGCCGCCGAGGGCGGCGACCGGTTCGGCGTGGCGGCGGGCGCGGGCGCGACGGCGGGGCTGGTCGGCGTGCTGGCCGCGGGCGTGTTCGGCCCCGACGGCAGGACGCCGTCGATGATCGACGACCTGCTGGCCGGCGACGTCGAGCTGGCCCAGCAGCTGCGGGCCAGGTCGCTGGCGTGCGCGCCGATGAGCGTGGGCGGCGAGGTGACCGGCTACATCGTGGTGACCGCGGCCCAGCCGGGCCGCTTCGACCAGGAGCTCACGGTCAGTCTGCAGCACATCGCCGACCAGGTGGCCGTGCCGGTGCAGCGCGAGCGGCTGGCCGAGCGCGAACGCGCCCACCGGGGCCGCCTGTCGTTCCTGGCCGAGGCGGGCGAGCTGCTGGCCGGGGTGCACGACGAGGAGCTGATCGCCGCGCTGACCGCGCAGCTCGTCGTGCCCAAGATCGCGACGTGGGCGGCGGTCTACCTGACCGATCTGGCGGGCATGACCAGGCTCGCCCACGTCTGGCACAGCGAGGAGCGCTACAACGCCAACCTGCGCAGGTCGCTGCCGGCGATCCCGCGCACCGCGCTCAACGAGGTGAGCTGGCCGGTCGGCCCCGAGACGGTGTTGTCGTTCCCGCTGCTCACGCAGGGCAGGTCGCACGGCGCGCTGGTGATCGGCCGCGCCGAGCCGACCCTGCCGCTGGAGCTGGCCGACCTGCTGGCCGACCTGTGCCGGCTGGTCGCGCTCAACCTGCACACCGCCATGCTGTACGCCCGCCAGGCGACCACCTCCCGGGTGTTGCAGCGCAGCCTGCTGCCCATGCGCGTGGCCCCCATGCCGGGCCTGGAGTCGGCGGTCGTCTACGAGCCGGCCGAGGAGGGCGCCGACGTGGGCGGCGACTTCTACGACCTGTTCACCGTCTCCGACCACTGGTGCTTCGCCCTCGGCGACGTGTGCGGCAGCGGCCCCGAGGCGGCCGCGGTGACCGGCCTGGCCCGGCACGCCGTCCGGCTGCTGGCCAAGGAGCACTACACGGTGGCCGACATCCTCGACCGGCTCAACCAGGCCCTGCTGGAGGAGGGCGACGACGGCCGTTTCCTGAGCCTGCTGTGCGGGGAGCTGATCCCGCTGCCCCAGGGCGGCGCGCTGTGCACGATCGCGTCCGCCGGGCACCCGCCGCCGCTGCTGCTGCGCGCCGACGGCGCGGTCGACACGGTGGCCGCGCCGCAACTGCTGCTCGGCGTCGAGGCCGGCGCCAGGTTCTACGTCGAGACGTTCGAGCTGGCGCCGGAGGAGGTGCTGCTGTGCGTCACCGACGGCGTGACCGAGCGGCGCGACGGCGACCGGCTGCTCGACGACGACGACGGCCTGTCGGCGCTGCTGTCCACCTGCCGCGGACTGAGCGCCCACGCGGTGGCCGAACGCGTGCGGCACGCGGTCGAGACGTTCGCCCAGGAGCCGTCGCAGGACGACGTGGCGCTGCTGGTCATCAAGGCCGCGACGGAGCTGCGCGGGGTCAGGCCGTGAAGCGGTAGGTGGTCGAGGAGGTGTGGCGCTCGCCGGGCCGCAGCACGGTCGAGGGGAAGTGCGGCTGGTTCGGCGAGTCGGGGAAGTGCTGGGTCTCCAGGCACAACCCGGCGAAGGGCCCGTACGGCGTGGCCACCCCGTCGAGCATGCCGCCCGTGTAGAACTGCACGCCCGGCTCGGTGGTGGTCACCCGCATGGTCAGGCCGCCCGCGCTGACCTCGATGTCGCCGTCGAGCACGTAGCAGTGGTCGTAGGCGCCGCCCATCCGCTCGCCCACCGCGTGCGGCTCGGTGAAGTCGAAGGGGGTGCCCTTGACCGGCGCGAGCTCCCCGGTGGGGATCTTGCCGTCGTCCACCGGGAGGTAGTGGGCGGCGTCCAGCCTGACCAGGTGACCGAGCACGTCGCCGCCGCCGGTCAGGTTGAAGTAGGAGTGGTTGGTGAGGTTGAGCACGGTGGGCGCGTCGGTCTCGGCGGCGTAGTCGAGGCGGAGGGCGTCGCCCTCCAGGGTGTAGGTGACCGCGGCGGTGAGCGTGCCGGGGTAGCCCTGGTCGCCGTCGGGGCTGGTCAGTTCCAGGGTGACGGAGGCGGGGGTGCGGGCGGTGATCGTCCATACCTTGCCGTCGAAGCCCTCGGTGCCGCCGTGCAGGCTGTTGGGGGCGTGGTTGACCGGCAGGCGGTGCTCGCGGCCGTCGAGGGTGAAGCGGCCGCCGGCGATGCGGTTGCCGTAGCGGCCGACCACGGCGCCGAAGTAGCGGCTGCGGGTGCGGTAGTCCTCCAGCGTGTCCAGGCCGAGCACGACGTCGAGGCCGGAGACCGCCAGCGAGCGCAGGACGGCGCCGTAGGTCAGCACCTCGGCGCGCAGCCGTCCGGACGACAGCTCCACGCGCTCGACGGTCTCCCCCGACGGCAGCGTTCCGAAGATCATGAGTTGGCCCTTCCCGTGGACTCGCGGACGATGAGGTCGGTGTCCAGGTTGATCACCGCGCCCTCGCCCTCTGACTGCAGCAGCAGGTCGACCGCCATCCGGCCGGCCACCGCGGCGGGCATCGCCACCGTGGTGAGCTTGGGCCGGCCGAGCCGCCCCGGCAGGATGTCGTCGAACCCGATGACGCTGATCCGGCCCGGCACCTCGACGTCCATCGCGGTGAGCCCTTCGATGAGGCCCAGCGCGACGAGGTCGTTGTAGGCCAGCACGCCGGTCGCCCCGCAGGCGGCCACCTCCGGCGCCACCGCCAGGCCGCCGGACTCGGTGGGCTGGTTGGGGCCGAAGAAGAGCAGGTCGAGGCCCGGCATCTCGGCCGCGGCGGCCTGCATCTCGTTGCTGGTCCACGAGCCGGGCGGGCCGGACAGCAGGGCGATCCTGCGGTGGCCGAGCCCGGCCAGGTGCTCCAGCGCGAGCCTGGCGCCCTTGCCGACGTCCATCAGCACCGCGGGCATGCCCTTGATCCGCCGGTTGACCAGCACGAACGGCACGTCCTCCGCCAGGCGTTCGATCATCCGGTTGGACAGCCGGGGGCTGCACAGCAGCACGCCGTCCACCTGCTTGGCGAACGTGCGGATCAGCTCCTCCTCGACCCGTGGATCCTCGTCGGTGTCGGCCACGAAGACGTGGTAGTCGCGCCCCCGCGCCTGCGCCTGCGCGGCCTTGATCAGCGGCGGGAAGAAGGGGTTGGCGATGTCGGCGACGATGAGGCCGAGGTTGAACGTGCGGCCGGTCGTCAGTGCCCTGGCCGCCCTGTTGGGCCGGTAGCCGAGGTCGTCGGCGGCGGCCAGCACGCGGTTCCGCGTGGCAGGATTGACCAGGTGCGGCGCCGAGAACGTGCGCGAGACGGTCGACACGTGCACGCCGCAGGCGCGGGCGACGTCTTTGATCGTCACCGTCATGGCCGTCCTCCTTGCAAACGGTTGCCAGAGCCAAGCCTTGACCTTCGGCGGTCCCGGCGTCAAGGTTTCTGCAACCGTTTGCCTACCAGGAGCCGCCGAGTTCGTTGAGCGTGAACATCCCGCCGGCGCGGTCGTGCACCGGGTCCGACAGGTCGGGCTCGCCCTGTTCGGCGACGAGGGCGGCGGCCTGGGGCTCGGAGTCGTCGCGGGGCTCGTAGCCGAGGCGGCGGGCCTCCTCCAGCGACCACCACCGGCGGGCGTTGCCCGAGACGCCCCAGACGACGTGGTAGCCGGGCGCGACCAGCGCGGCCTCCACCAGGCGGGCGAGGTCGCCGGGCGAGATCCAGGTGGCCAGGCCGCGGGTGTCGGCCGAGCCCTCGTTGCAGGTGCCGAGCCTGATCACGGTCACGTTCATGCCGAACCGGTCGTGGTACAGGCTGCCCAGGGCCTCCATGACGACCTTGCTGACGCCGTAGAAGGTGTCGGGCCGAGGGAAGGCGTAGTCGGGCAGGTCGGAGCCGTCCCGCGGCCTGGTGTGGAAGCCGGCCGCGTGGTGGCTGCCCATGAGCACCAGGTGCCGGACGCCCTCGTTCCTGGCGGCCTCCATGAGGACCTGGGTGCCGTTGACGTTGGCGTGCACGATGTCCTCCCACGGGTGCTCGCGGCTCTGGCCGCCCAGGTGGAGGACGGCGTCCACGCCCTTCATGGCCTCGGCCACGGCCGCGGGGTCGGCCAGGTCGGCGCCCGCCCATTCCTCGTCCGGTCCCGGCTCGACCGGCCGGAGGTCGGAGAGCCGCAGCGTACGGCCTGGACGGGCGAGCCGCGGACGGAGCAGCGTGCCGACTTTTCCCGCGGCGCCGGTCATCAGAATGCGCATGCCCACCGTTGTACACAATCCTGATTCAAATTCACATACTTGAATATTGACCGCCTTGTCTCGCGGTAGTTACCGTCACAGGAACAAGTTCATGCACACGACACGTGTCCACGTATGTGAACGGGAGGCGGTCTGATGTCACGCCGTTTGCTGGGGGCCGCGCTCGTCGCGGCCCTGGCCGCAACGCTGACGGGCTGCGGTTCCGGGGGATCGAGCAGGAACGACACGCTGGAGATCTGGATCAGGCAACCGCCCGACTCCGATTCCGCGAAGACGGCGGTGAAACTCGCCGACGCCTTCACCAAGGCCACCGGGGTCAGGACCAAAGTCGTCGCGCTCTTTGACGACTTCGAGACGAAACTCAACCAGCAGGCCGCCCAGAAGGCGCTTCCCGACATCGTCATCAACGACACCGCCCAACTCGGCAACATGCATTCGCAGGGCTGGCTGCAGGAGGTCGACAAAGGCCGGCTGGCCGGCGGTGACCAGCTCTCCGACCTGGCCTGGAAGGCGGCCACCGGCTCCGACGGCAAGTTCTACGGCGCGCCCTTCTCCGCGCAGGCCTTCGCCCTGATCGTGCGCAAGGACTGGCGGGAGAAGGTCGGCATGCGTCCGCCGGCGACCTGGGCCGACCTGGCCGCGCTCGCGCGTGCCTTCACCGAGAAGGACCCGGACGGCGACGGGCAGCAGAACACCGCGGGCTTCGTGATCCCGGCCGGCACCAAACGCGGCTACGCCTCCTGGTACGCCTCCTCCCTCGTCTACGCCAACGGCGGCGACTTCGTGAGGCCCACCGGACCCGGCAAGTTCGCCGCGATGACGGACGACCCCAGGACCGTGGAGGCAGTCCAGTTCCTCCAGGACCAGTTCTGCAAGAGCAAGACGGTCAATCCGGGCGCGGTGAGCAACGACACCACCGTCACGCACGAGGTGTTCGAGAAGGGGCAGGGCGGCATCTACCTGGTCGGGCCGTACGTGCTGGCCCGGTTCGTCAAGAGCGTCGGGACCGACAGGATCGAGGTGCTGCCGGTGCCCAAGGGCCCGTCCGGCGGTCCCGGCACCCTCGGCGAGGGCGAGAACGTCTACCTCATGGTCGGCTCGGACCTGGCCGACGCCCAGAAGAAGTTCGCCGAGTTCGCGATCTCCCCCGAAGGCCAGCGGATCGGTATGAACAAGGACGCCAACGGCGCCATCGTCCGTCTGCCCGTGAACAAGGGCGTCGACCTGGCCGCCGAGCGGCAGGACCCGCGCTGGAAGGTGTTCCAGGAGTCCTACGAGCACGCCGTCTACGCGCCGCCGGTGCCCAACTGGGCGCCCATCCGGCAGGACTCGGCCGACGTCATCAACACCGTGTGGGCCGACTGCGGCGCCGACGTCAAGGCCAAGATGGCCGAGCTGACCGCCAGGCTCAACCAGGAACTGCAGAGCCAGAAAGCGTCATGACCGCGACCGTCACGGGGACGCCCGCCACGACGGCCGCCCCGCGCCGCCGTGCCGGGCGGGCGCGGCGGCGCGGAACGCTGGTCGCCTGGCTCTTCCTCGCGCCCGCCCTGCTGCTGTTCCTCTACTTCAAGTTCATCCCGATGGCCCTCGGCCTGTGGAAGAGCTTCAACAAGGTCCAGTACGCCTCCGACGAATGGGTCGGCCTCGGCAACTACCGCACGATCATCGCCGACGACGCGTTCGTCTCGGCCGCCTGGCACAGTCTCGTGCTGGCGCTCGGCACCACGGTCGGCTCGCTCCTGCTCGGGCTCGTGCTCGCGCTGCTCATCGAGGGGCCCGCCCGCTACCTGTGGTTCGTCAGGACCGCGGCCTTCCTCCCGGTCGTCACCACGATGGCGGCGGTCGCCGAGGTGTGGCGGATCATGTTCCATCCGGGCGACACCGGCCTGCTCAACGTCGTCATCGGCTGGGTGGGCGTCGATCCGCAGCCGTGGCTGGGCAGCGAGGACTCCTCGCTCTGGTCGATCATGATGATGAGCGTCTGGCGCGGGACGCCGTACGACATGATGATCTTCCTGGCCGGTCTGGTCGGCGTGGACCGCAGCCTGTACGAGGCCGCCGCCGTCGACGGCGCCGCCACCCGGCACCGGCTGCGGCACATCACGTTGCCGGCGTTGCGGCCGGTGTTCTGGATCCTGTTCACGCTGGCCGCCATCCGCGGGCTGCGGGTGTTCGTCGAGGTGTACGTCCTGACCAACGGCGGCCCCAACGGCTCGTCGGAGGTGCTGATGACGCTGATCTACAAGCTCGGCTTCCAGAAGAACGAGCTGGGGGTGGCCGCCGCGGGCGGGATCGTGCTCTTCCTGGCCACGCTGGCGCTCACCCTGGTCGTGCAGACGCTGCGCAGGAGGCAGGCGACATGAGGTTCGACAGCGCCCTGGGCCTGGAGGCGCGCAAGGGGCCGGCGGCCACCCTCGGGAAGGTCGCGCTCTACTCGGCGATGGTCCTGGTCTTCACCGGGCCGCTGGTGGGGCTGCTGGTCAGCGCGTTCAGCAGGACGCTCGACCCGACGTCCTTCTCGTTGTGGCCGGACGACCTCACGCTGGAGAACTTCGTCCAGGCCGGGGAGAAGAACGTCTACCTGTACCTGGTCAACTCCTTCGTCGTCGTGGGGTTCGGGCTGCTGCTGCAACTGCTGGTGAGCGTGTTCGCGGCGTACTCGCTGGCGCGCAAGCGGTTCCGCGGCATGACCGTCGTGATGTTGCTCATGCTGGCCACGATGATGCTGCCCGAGGAGATCATCGCGATCCCGCTGTCGCTCGTCCTCGCCGACCTGCCCGTCCTGCACCTCAACCTGATCGGCACGTACGCGGGGATGATCCTGCCCGTCGGCGCCTGGGGCTTCTCGATCCTGGTCATGACGGAGTTCATGAAGGAGGTGCCGGTCGAGCTGGAGGAGGCCGCCCGCATCGACGGCGCGGGCGAGCTGCGCGTCTTCGCGACGATCATCGTGCCGCTGTGCCGGCCGGCGCTCGGCGTGATCGGCGTCTTCGGCTTCACCATGATCTGGGACCAGTACCTACTGCCGCTGATCGTCTCGACGGACTCCAGCACCTGGACCCTGCCCATCGCCCTGCGCTCGCTCCGCTCCGACGAGGAGGTCGGCATCGGCCTGCTGCTCGCGGCCTCCCTGCTGGCGCTGCTGCCGTCGATCATCGTGTTCCTGGCGTTCCAGCGGCAGTTCATGCGGGGTCTGACAAGTGGCGCGATTAAGGGTTGATGTCCATGTATCTGGACGGGATCCCATATCCTGACACCCTGAAGCCGCCGTCGAGATGGGACGAGTATGGAGCCACAGCTGGTCAAGTCCGCCGAGCGGACCGTACGCATCCTGGAGACCCTGGCGGAGTCCGCCGCCCCCATGACGCTGTCGGAGCTCCAGCGGCGCACCGGCTTCCCGCGCAGCAGCCTCCATGCCCTCATGCGCACCCTCGTCGAGCTCAACTGGGTCGAGACCGACACGACCAGGTCGGCGTTCGGGATCGGGCCGCACGCCCTGCTGACCGGCACCGCCTACCTCGACAAGGACCCGGCCCTGCGCTTCGCCCAGGAGACCCTGGAGGACCTGCGGGACGAGATCGGCCAGACCGTGCACTTCGCCCGCAGGGACGAGGCCCACGTCCTCTACCTGGCCACCCGCGAGTCGCGCGAGGCCGGTCACGTGATCCCCAGGGTGGGCCGGCGGCTGCCCGCCCACGTCACCGCGCTCGGCCAGGCGCTGCTCGCCCAGCTCACCGACGACGAGGTCGTGGCACTGCTGCCCGACCCGCTGCCGGCGCTGACCGAGCACACCATCACCGACCTGACCAAGCTGACCGGCGAGCTCGACCAGGTCCGCACCCGCGGCTGGGCCCTCGAACGCGAGCAGGGCACCCCCGGCGTGGCCTGCGTGGCCGTGGCGGTCGACTACCGCATCCCGGCCACCGACGCGATCAGCTGCTCGATGCCGGCCGCGCTGCCGCCCGCCGAGATCGAGCGGATCACCGAAGCGGTGATCAAGCACACCCGCAAGCTGGCTGCCACTCTGCGCAGGGAGGGCATCCGCTAGACCCCCTCGTTGGAAGGACTGCCGATGCGGCTGGATGGTGTTCTCTTCTTTCCCGTGACCCCCTTCGACGGCGACGGCGCCGTCTCGGAGCCGGTGCTGGCCGAGCACGTCTCCGCCGGGGTCGCGGCCGGGGCGGGAGCAGTGTTCGCCGCCTGCGGCACCGGTGAGTACAACGCCCTCGACCTCGCCGACTACGCCAAGGTGATGGCCACGTCGGTGGCGGCGGCGGGCGGGCGCGTGCCGGTGTTCGGCGGGGCGGGCGGGCCGCTGCCCACCGCCAGGGCCACCGCGCGGGCCGCCGCCGACAGCGGCGCCGACGGGTTGCTGCTGCTGCCGCCGTACCTGGTCAGCGCGCCGCCCGCAGGGCTGGTGCGGTACGTGCGGGAGGTCGCGGCGGCCACCGACCTGCCGGTCGTCATCTACCAGCGGGGGAACGCGCGCTTCTCCCCCGCCGCCGTGGCCGAGCTCGCCGCCCTGCCGAACGTGATCGGCTTCAAGGACGGGCTGGGCGACCTCGACCTGCTCCAGCGCATCATCCTGACCGTCCGGGCGGCCGCGCCCGCCGGGGAGTTCACGTTCTTCAACGGACTGCCCACCGCCGAGCTGACCGTGCCCGCCTACCGGGGGCTCGGGGTGAGCCTGTACTCCAGCGCCGTGTTCGCCTTCGCGCCCGAGATCGCGCTGGCCTTCCACCAGGCGGTGACCCGCGGGGACGACCTGCTCGTGCGGCGGCTGCTCACCGGGTTCTACCTGCCGCTGGTGGAGCTGCGGGACCTGGTGCCGGGGTACGCGGTCTCGCTGGTCAAGGCAGGCGTGCGGATGCGGGGGCTGGACGTCGGCGGTGTCCGCGCCCCCCTGACGGACCCGGCCCCCGACCACCTGGCCACCCTGCGGCACCTCATCGCGAGGGGCCTCGAACTGGCCACGCCCTGACCCGCTCTTCGCTTCGAGAAGCGCCTGGTGGGTCCGCTTTCCACGGCCGTGGGCGGCCTGTCACGCCGTCCGCGGGCGGCCGTCCACCCGGCGCGGGATCCCGAGGGGGTTGGCGTCCTTGAGCTCCTCCGGGAGCAGCGCCTCCGGCCAGTCCTGGTACGCGACCGGCGCCACCCACCGCCCGATCGCCGTCGCCCCCACCGACGTGTACGCCGACGTCGACGCGGGCCACGGCCCACCGTGGTGCATCGCCCAGCAGACCGCCACCCCGGTCGGCCATCCGTTCCAGATCAGCCGCCCCGCCTTCCGGCCGAGCACCTCGACGATCGCCTCGGCCTCGTCCGGATCGCCGCCGTGAACGGTCGCCGTGAGCGACCCCTCCAGCCGCTCCAGCACCCTCCTCAGCTCGGAAACCTCCCGATAGGTCACCACAACAGCGGCCGGTCCGAAGCACTCCTCCGCGATCCCCGGCAGCCGCTCGCCGAACGACTCCAGATCGGTCGTGAACACCTTGGGCGCCACCGCCCAGGCCCCCTCCCCCGGCTTCCCCTCCGCCAGCAGGGTCAGCTCGCCGAGCCGGCCGAGCCCGCCCAGATACCCGTCCCTGATCCGCTCGGCCAGCATGGGGCCGCCGCTCGTGCCCTCCACCGCCGCGACCAGCGCCTTGCGCAACTCGTCGTCCTCGGGCACGAACACGAGCCCCGGGTTCGTGCAGAACTGCCCGACCCCCAGCGTCAGCGACGCCGCGAACCCGCTCGCCACCTCCTGCGCCGGCGCCGACGGCAGCACCACGACGGGGTTGACGCTGCCCAGCTCGCCGTAGAAGGGGATGGGCGTCTCCCGCTCGTCGATCAGCTTCTGGATCGCCCTGCCGCCCGCCACCGACCCGGTGAACCCGGCCGCGACCACCCGCGGGTGGCGTACCAGGTCGGCGCCCGCCTGCATCCCCTGCACCAGCCCGAGCAGGTCCGGATAGGGCAGGGCGTTCCGTACGATCTTCGCCACCCGCTCGGACGTGTGCGGATGCCCCGGATGCGCCTTGACCACCACGGCACACCCCGCGGCCAGCGCCGAGGCGGTGTCCCCGCCGGCCACCGAGAACGCGAACGGGAAGTTGCTCGCCGCGAACACCGCGACGACCCCGGGCAGCGGATGGTTCATCCGCCGCACGTCCGGCCGCGGCGGCGTGAGCGCGGGGTCCGCGTGGTCGATGACGGCCTCCAGGTAGCCGCCGTCTCTGACGACCTGGGCGAAAAGCCGGAACTGGCCGGCCGTACGCGCCACCTCGCCCCGCAGCCGTGCCTCTCCGAGCGCGGTCTCCCGGTTGGCGAGTTGCCACAGTTCGTCCACGTGCGCGGCGAGCGCGTCGGCGACGGCCTCCAGCGCCGCCGCCCGCTCGTCCGCCGGGGTGGCGCGCCACGCGGCCCCGGCCGCCGTCGCCGCGGAGACGATCAAGTCGACCCCGGCGCCGTCGGTCTCGGGCAGGCCGCCGCCCACGGTCTCACCGGTCCTGGGGTCGTATCCGTAGATCATCGAGTGGCCCTTCGGAGTCTTGACACTTTCTCCGCCCGATTCTTACAGTTGCGGCAACCTGTCCACAAATCTGGCTATTGTTCACATATATGGACGGCGGTTCTGAAATGATTATCCGGCAGATCCACGTCACCCCCGTCGCCTTCCGGGACCCGCCCCTCCTCAACGCCGCCGGCGTGCACGAGCCGTGGGCCCTGCGGACCATCGTCGAGATCGTCACGGACGAGGGCATCTCCGGACTGGGCGAGACCTACGGCGACCTCGGCCACCTCACCAAGGTCCGCGAGTGCGCGCAGGTCCTGCTCGGGCTCGACGTCCACGCGACCAACGAGATGTACGCCCGCATCGCGGCCACCGTCGGCGACGTCGTCACCGACCTGCACGGACTGACCGGCGTCGCCACCAAGGAGAAGAGCGTCGACCGGGTCTTCTCCCCCTTCGAGGTGGCCTGCCTGGACATCCGCGGCAAAGCGGCCGGCGTGCCCCTCGTGGACCTGCTCGGCGGGCGCGTCCGCGACGCCGTCCCCTACAGCGCGTACCTGTTCTACAAGTGGGCGGGCCACCCCGGCGCGGACCCCGACCGCTTCGGCCCGGCCCTCGACGAGGCGGCCCTGGTGGCGCAGGCCACCCTCCTGATCAAGGAGCACGGCTTCTCCTCGATCAAGCTGAAGGGCGGCGTCCTGCCACCCGACCAGGAGATCGCCGGCATCCGCGCCCTGCACGAGGCGTTCCCCGGCGTCCCCCTCCGCCTGGACCCCAACGCCGCCTGGACCGTCGAGACGTCCATCCGCGTCGGCCGCGAACTCGACGGCGCCCTCCAGTACCTGGAGGACCCCACGCCGGGCATCGCGGGCATGGCCGAGGTGGCCAGGGCCGTCCCGATGCCGCTCGCCACGAACATGTGCGTCGTCACCCCCGCACACCTGCCGCCCGCCATCGCCGCCGGCGCGATCGGCGTGCTCCTGCTGGACCACCACTACTGGGGCGGCCTCGTACGATCCGCGCACATCGCCACCCTCTGCGGCACCTTCGGCCTGGACCTGTCGATGCACTCCAACTCCCACCTCGGCATCAGCCTGGCCGCGATGACCCACCTGGCCGCCGCCACCCCGAACCTGACCTTCGCCTGCGACACCCACACCCCCTGGCAGGACGGCCAGGACGTGGTGCTCCCCGGCAGCCTGCGCTTCGTCGACGGCGCCGTACCGGTGCCCACCGGCCCGGGCCTGGGCGTCGAACTGGACCGGGACGCGCTGGCGGTCATGCACGAGCAGTACGAGACCTGCGGCCTCCGCGCCCGCGACGACACGACCTACATGCGGCGCATCGAACCTTCCTTCTCCGCGAAGATCCCCCGCTGGTGAACGTCGCCTACGTCTACCCCTGGGACGTCGTCGGCGACCCGGCCGCCCCCGCCCGCCTGGCCGAGCTGGGCGTCGACACGATCGCCCTGGCCGCCGGCTACCACTCCACCCGCGCGGCCACGCCGCACCACCCGGCACACCGCGTCCTGGACGTCCCCCATCCCGCCTTCTACCTGCCGATCCGCCCCCATGCCTGGTCCCGCCTGGTCCCCGCCGCCCCCACCTGGACCCCGCCGGACGCCTACCTCCAGGCCCAGACGGCCCTGCGGCAGGCCGGCCTGAAGGTCCATGCCTGGGCCGTCCTCACGCACAACTCCTACCTCGGAACCCGGTTCCCCGACGTGGTCGTGCGCAACGCCTTCGGCGACCCGTACCCGTACGCGCTCTGCCCCGCCCATGAGGACGTCCTGGCGTACTGCGAGGCCCTCGTCACGGAGATCCTCACCCTCGCCGAACCGGACGGTCTGATCCTGGAGGCGTGCGGGCCGATGGGGTTCGGGCATCAGGGCGTGCACGAGAAGACGTCCGGCGCCGACTGGACCCCCACCGACGCCGCCCTCCTCTCGTTGTGCTTCTGCACCACCTGCGCCCCTCGATACCCCCCGGAAACCGCCGCACAAGTCCGCACCACCATCGACACCGCCAAGCCCCCCTCCACCACCATCCCCCTCCCAACCACCCCCCTACCTGCCTCACCGCTCCCCGCCCTTGCCTCCCAAACCCCAGCCGACGCCCCTTCGGCTGCCGACACCTCAACCAGCTCCACCGCGACCTCTCCTCCCCCAACCACCTCCACCGCGACCTCTTTGTCCCAAGCCGACACCACCGCGACCACACGCGCGAAAGGCGCACCGCCCGCAGCTCCAAGCAGCGCACAGACCGTCTCCCGAGCCCCCCACCCCCCGAATCCCCCCTCCCCAGGCCCCGGCTCCGCGTGCCTTGGCACCCCGCTCTTGGGCACCCCGCTCTTGGGCACCCCACCCCCGTGGCCCTCAGCCGCGGAGACCCCAGCTCCAGGGCTCTCAGCCTCGGAGACGCCGGCTTCCGGTCGGCCAACCTCAGAAACCCCGCCCTCAGAGGCCCCCACTTCAGGGACCCAAGCCTCAGAGGTCCAACCCTCACGGACCTTCACCTCAGAGACCCCACCCTCACGGCCCCTCACCTCAGAGACCCCACCCTCACGGCCCCTCACCTCAGAGAACCGAGCCCCAGAAGCCCGAGGTTCGGCGCCCCGAGCGTCAGGGGGCCCAGCGCCCACCCCCACCGCCTCGGACACCACCGGCCATCCCACCCCCCACCACCCCATCGACACGATGGACCTCGCCCTCGGCCCCCTCGCCGACGAGGTAAGAGCAACCCGGGTGAGACTGTCAGCCTCCCTCCGCCACCGCCTCATCTCAGCCGCCCGGCGAACAGCGCCGAACATCCCCATCACACTGCACGCCGACCCGAGCCCATGGGCCACCGGCGCCTTCGCCGCCCTCCCCTCGGGCGACCCGAACCTGAACGTCCTCGTGGGCAATTGCTGGGGCGACACCCGCACCGACGCCGCCCGCCTCACAGCCCTGGCGAACCTCTGCACGCCCGGCCAACGAGTAGGCGCCTACGTCCTGACGCTCCCACCCCGCCCCGCCGACGCAGCCGCCCTGGCCGAACAACTGAGCATGTACGCCGATGCCGGCGCCTCAGAGTTCCACCTCTACCACGCAGGCCTGGCGTCCCCCCATCGCCTCTCCGCCATCGCAACCGCGCTCCGCCTCTTTGAGTAGCCGCACTCCAACGGCCTGCACCAGCCCCCCGAAGCCCGACCACGAACCACTGACCGGTCACCGCTCCGAACCGAGCCAACAGCGGGCCCTGAGCTCCCAAGAGACCACCAACAGCGCAGCCCACAGCGAGCCCCACGCCTCACCACCAACAGGGCAGCCGCCGACAACTCACCGAGACACGGAACCACCTGATCAGTAGCGCCGCCCCGTGACCCGGCACCTCACCCCCTCAGACGGACAGACACCAACCCAGCGGTGCCTCACTCCTCACCCGCCGATGCCTCTGTCGCGAACGAGCCACCCTCGCAGAGAGCAGCGATGCACCAGGCACGCGTCGATCTCCAAGCCCTCGGATTCACACCGGAGAGCCCGCACGAGGTCGCTGATAGCTCGCCCTGCGAGCCGAAGCTCCAAGCAACGATCGCCCCCCCAGCGTGATCGACCACCTGGCGAAGGTCGCAGACCGCCCTGCCACGATCACCGATTGCCCGCCTTGGCGCAGCCACAGGCGGGCGAACACTCACCTACCAGCGCGAGCGAAGAAAGCCACAACCAGCCGCTCTCGAACAGCACGCCATGACACAGGCAACCCGCCGCACCTCAACGGGCGCAAGATTCCCACCACAGACCAGGTGCTCCCCCGCCACCCATCACCATCACCGTCCGGAACCCAAGGTCACCCACCTGACCAGCGCCAGCCGCCACCCGACGCACCCCGCCGTGTCAGCCGTCGGCGCAAGCCCGAACTCGCCGCCCCACTTCGCCCACCACCCGAACCGACGGCACTCATTCCATCATCGCAAGCCACTTCACGTGCGCTCCCCCGAACGGCCCTCTACGAGCCCCGACCGCGTCCATCAGCCACCGCGCGCTCGCTTCCGCCCCGGCGATCAACTCCGGCGGATACCCCAGCACCACCTGATGCTCGGCGAACTCGTCCTCATCGTCGAGAATGAGCCGCCCATCCCGCTTCCTGATCACGTCGAGATCGAGATCCAGCATGGTCACCTCGTCATCCCGCCACTCGGGAACCGTGGTGACATCCACATAGACCTCAGTGCGATGCGGTGCCGCATTGAACGATGCCGTCCACCAGGCATCCCGCGGGAACAGCATGATCGCGTGGTTGTCCCAGGTGATGGCCGGCCCATCTCCCTTGCGGGCAACCGTCCCTCCGGGCACGGCCACCCAAACCCCGTATTGATCATCTCCGAGCACCGTGCCCGGATGGTTCCAGTGCAACGCCCCGCCGTACTTCCGAAACACCACCCGTACATCACTCATAGAACAAATCTACTTTTCGTCGCCCCCCACCACGAGGACCGAGAGGTCACCTCTCTCCTCCCCTCCTCAGCCCGCCCTCTCCCAGCCCCTGGAACCGTGCCTTCGCCACAGACTCAGTCCGTACAGCACATGCCTCAAGCCACTCAACACTCCCCAGAGTCGATGGACCTTCCCCTTATCCCACTCCTAGAAGACGAGCCAGCCATCAGCGGCCACTCCCGACTACCCTCGAGACCTCTGAGACCTCTGAGACCTCTGAGGGACTTGCACTGGAAGCAGAAATACAGCTCGTCCATAACTCAAAAGTCCACATCGAGCACATTCAGACTTCTGACCTGCGAACCACAACGACGAGCGCCCCGTACTCCCAACCGGTCCAGCGCCAGCCCACTCGCGCCACACCAACGCCAGCACGCTCTACTCCCGCCGGAAAGTCACATCAATCTAAACAGTCACGCCCTCATCAGGACAAAGCCCATCACGCATCAGCAGAACCGCATCGCCCACAGCCAGCTCTATCCGTTTCCACTTCAAGCAATCCCCGAGGAACTTCTACAACCGCACGCCAGATGCCACAAAGTAGCCTTGTCAACCCATCAGGCCCTCAACAATATCAGCCTTGACAGGCTGCGACCTTTCACCCAAATACCCAGGCATTTTCACCGTTCCCACCCCCGCTCACACACTTCCAGCCGAAGAACGCTCCAAGGAGCCCCTTACCACTCCCCTCAAATCCCGCTTAAATAGTGAGCCGTGGCAACACGTAGCGACTTGACCGATAAAGCATGGGGCCGGACCGCCTCCTACTCCCGTCCGCCGCGGGCCCTGGCCGCCCCTGGCGTGAACACCGGCTGCTACGAACGCTACAAACGCTGGACCGAGGACGAAACATGGGCATGGGTCCTAGCGGAATCACAAACCAAAGAAGACCCTCTCCCCCAGAGCATCACCCAACCACCCATCAACCCGCACACCCCGAAACCCTCAAAAAGACTCAAATCCCACCAGACAACCCCTCAAATTCGCGACAATTGCACCTAAGGCGCAAAAAGCACCTGGCCCCACTCGCACCAAACCGTCCACCTTCGCCATCCCACCAGCATCAAGATAAGAATTCGCTACCACAACTAGGCCACCGACTAGTAATCTTCACCCTGAGCAAGCCGAAACAGCGAACAGCTCCACACCCACCTGTTCAAGTAGGACAGATCGATCCGATACCGGATCCCATAGACACCCGCGCGGGCACATAGAATCCCCCTCCATTTTGCCCGCGCGGGCACCTACCAGTTCCCCCATTCCGGCCCGCGCGAGCACCAACCCCTACACCTGTGCCCGCGCGGGCCGCTCCTTTGGGGTCATGCAATGCCGCACAAACCCACCATCGATGTTCACACCAAAGCCCCACGAGCGCGTGAGCCCCCCGAAGGCACAACCGCCTCCATCACGACCAAACAGACCCTGTAACCCACCCCAGCATGTCCATCCTCAGTACGCCCCCATGCCGCTCACGCCGCCCCTGCCTGCTGCCCCCATCGAGCCATCGGCCAACGACTTCAGCCGCACCTCCCCGAAACCAGGCATGCATTTACACGCCTCGGCACCGACATCACGCGGCTCCAGCGGAAACCCCTCCCGCCGCCCCGGCTCCCCTACGCCGGAACACTTTCCCCTCGGCGCCCGTCGATGCCGACACAGTCGACGAACACACCACCTGGTCGAACCCACTGCCCCCGACTCGGTTGACGCGAATCGCCCCAGGACCGCCCCCTGAAGCGAGAACCAAAAGCACCCTCAGCGGCGGAGACGTCGCCCGCGTCTTCGCCGCGTAGCCATGATCGAGCCTGATCAGTACCTACGCCCCGCCTTCGCCTCGCATAAGGCCCGAACCAGCCGAGAATCGATCAAGGACGATTGCCACGCGCCCGGCAGACAATGGTTCCCCCGGCCCCCTGAACCCCGCCGCCGAAACTCGGCCGACCGCCCAGAAGCCCAAATCATGAACGGTGCGGCTCTGCTGGAGTGAGCGGTTCCACGAGCGTGGGCCGCGTGGGTGTGCCGAAGTTCATGCGCCAGCGAGGAACTTCGGCGAGGTTTGGACCGTATCTCTTAATGTGAGCGATGAGGTGCAGAACGACCGGTTCCGGCATCTGCCGGAGCGGCCCGACCCGGCCACGTGGCGGTCCGGCGTGGACGAGGAACCGCTGCCGCAGGTCATCCTCGAGCCGGCGGAGGCGGAAGACACTGGCCTGCGCTGGGTGGCGCCCGAACTGGAAGCGGCACGGCAGATCAGCGACGCGATCGTACGGCGCCGCAATTCCCGTGTCTGAACCGGACAAGATGTAGCTCGTTTCAACGACTGAAGCGATCAAGCCCCTGCTCGGTGATGGTCTCCTCCAGCCGGTCATGGGGCAGCGTCCCGGTCTGCGCGTCGACGAGGTGTCCGATGAGCCAGTTGAGTGCGTTCTTCGCCTTTGCAAAGACGTCAGCGGACATCTCGGGTCCTCCTCCATACGACCGGCGACGCACGATCGCCTAATACGCGCGGATCGGCTTCCCCAAGTCTCGACCCCGGCCTTACGAAATCCGCCTCTTGTGAAGATCCCTTACGCCCAGAGAAGCATTGAGCACTGGGCGATCCAGGCCCGCTTGAATCACCGCCTTGCAGAAACCAACCCGCTCTCGTACGCCGCGATGACCAACTGCGCTCTGTCACGAGCATCCAACTTCGCGAGCAAGCGGCCGATATGTGTCTTGACGGTGGCCAAGCTCAACTGCAAGTGATCAGCGATCTCCCCGTTGGACAGCCCACGAGCGATCAACAGCAGCACTTCCCTCTCGCGCTCCGTCACCCTGTCCAACCCCTGTGGCCGCTGCGCCACAGGGGTCTTCGTGAACTCCTCGATCAAGCGTCGCGTCACCGTTGGCGCCAGCAAAGCCTCACCGCTCGCAACCACACGAACAGCAGCGAGCAGGTCAGCAGGCGGCGTGTCCTTAAGGAGAAATCCACTCGCACCGGCCCGAAGCGCGTCGTAGACATACGCATCCAGGTCGAACATCGTCACTACAAGAACCCGAGAGACATCCCCGATACGCCGAGTCGCCTCGATGCCATCCATGTGCGGCATGCGAACATCCATCAACACCACATCGGGTCGATGCTCCAAGACGACCGCCACTGCTTCAGCACCGGTTGACGCCTCGCCCACCACTGTCATGTCAGGCTCGGAGTCGACCAGCATCGTGAAGCTCCCCCTGAGCAGAGCTTGATCGTCAGCAACGACCACCTTGATCACGACACCTCCTGATACGGCAGACGCGCGAAGACACGAAACCCTCGTCGAGGCAGACTCGCCGCCTCAAAAACTCCGCCGTACATCATGACCCGCTCCCGCATCCCGATCAGTCCGTGGCCGGAGCCGTCCCCGGGCGACACCCGTCTTCCTGGGCCCTCGTCAACCACCTCGATCCGCACCTCGCCCCCGTCCGTCACGACAGAGACCTGACAGCGGGTCGGTGAGGCATGCTTGACCACGTTCGTGAGTGCCTCCTGCACGATGCGATACACGGACAGCTCGACGCCATCGGGCAACCGTCTTGCCTGCGCCGGACCCCCTCCTCGTCGTCCCCCCACTTCATTCGGGGCGACGACTCCTCCGAACAAGCCTTCATCCGGCACACGGTCACCGGTCCACGGCATGGCCTGTTCCCCATCAAGAGGCCCACCTACTTCGCCAGGCCCCGGTTTTGGCCGTCCCCGTGGCGTGCTTTCAGCCTGCCCCCGCAGACCTGGACTTTCCTGGCCGGCCTCATCTCCACCGATCCGGAGATCAAGGTCGATCTCGACCCCAGCTTGCCTGGCCTGCTCCACCAAACCCTCCAGGCCCGCGATACCCGGAACGGGAACAAGATCTGGCAGTTGGGTCGAACGGAGCATGCCTAGAAGATGGCGCATCTCCACCAGAGCACTCCGGCTGGCGGTCTCGATCACACGCAAGGCGTCGTGTGCTTCTTCAGGCCTGTTCGCCAGCACATGATTGGCCACGCCTGCCTTGACCGCGATCAATCCCACGCTGTGAGTCACGACGTCGTGCAGTTCCCGCGCGATGCGTAACCGTTCCTGCGTCACTGCATGCTCGGCCATTCGCTCGGCCTCACGAGCGGCGTACAACCTGCGTTCCCGGACGGCCCGACCGATGGTCCAGGCTCCACCGAGCGCGGCGATGCCGACCAGCGGTTGATCGATGTGCACCAGCCAAGCTGGCGTGCCCCCGCGCGGCGCGCCGCCTGCGACCACCAGCCCGAAGACACTGATCATGCTGACCACACCGATGGCCGAGGACGGCAGCACGGCCCCGAACCTGTCGGACATCGCCACGATATAGATCGCATAAGCCGGTGCGATGCAGGCGTACCCCACCACGTCAACTGCAACTGCGAAGACGGCGAGCGTCAGGGTGAAACAGAAGACGGGCACAGGCCACAGCCTTCGCACCGCCAAAGGCAGGCCCAACCCGCAGGGGAGGGCTATCTTCAACCACGGCGGCATCCCAGGCGCGGTGACCGCTGCTGTGACGAACACGAACGCAAACCCCAGCCCCGCTGCCAGATCGAGCACGATCAGCTGACCGCGACTCCAACGCCTGGCGAAGAAGGGATGGTTCTCGTTCACGCGTTGAACGGTAGCCTCTCGCCGAGCTGAGCACGTCAACCCAGGGTCTGACCTTCAAGTTCGAACCGTGGTCTGATGCGCCGCCGGCCCGGCATGCCGCATCTTCTTCAGCGTGATCGAACTTCAGCACCTCACCAAGCGCTACGACGACACGGTCGCCGTGGATGATCTGTCTTTCAAGGTCGAGCCGGGCCATGTGACGGGTTTCCTCGGCCCCAACGGCGCCGGCAAGTCCACCACGCTGCGCCTGATTCTCGGCCTGGACGCGCCGACCTCCGGCCAGGCTCTGATCGGTGGCCGACGATACGCCTCCTTGCGCAAGCCCATGTTCGAGGTGGGGGCGCTGCTCGACGCGAGTGCGGTCCATGGCGGGCGCAGCGCCTACAACCATCTGCTCTGCCTGGCCGCCACCAACGGCATCGGCGCCACACGCGTGGCCGAGGTGCTTGAGCTGGTCGGATTGGCGAGTGTGGCACGAAAGCGCGTGGCCGGCTTCTCCCTCGGCATGAAGCAGCGACTCGGCATTGCCGCTGCGCTGCTCGGCGATCCTGGTGTGCTGCTGTTCGACGAGCCCGTCAACGGCCTCGATCCCGACGGGGTGCGCTGGATCCGCGACCTGATGCGGTCACTGGCTGCCGAGGGCAGGACCGTTCTGCTCTCCAGTCACCTGATGAGCGAGATGGCGTTGACCGCTGAACGCATCGTGATCCTGGGCCGCGGGCGGTTGGTCGCGCACTCCACGCTCAACGAACTGACCGCACGCTATCCCTCGCTGGAGGACGCCTACATGGCTCTGACGGCGAGCAGCGTCCAGTTCGGAGCAGCGAGATGAGGGCGGCCATGCTGGCCGAATGGCTGAAGCTCCGGTCAGTGACGTCCACCTGGCACGCGATGGGCGCGGCGGCTCTCATGGCGGTGCTCGGCGTGGTCTGGACGCTCTACGTCAGTGACCTCGCCGAAGATCGAGGGACGCTGCAGGCAGCCGCGCCGGAACAAGGATTCCTGCCCCTTCTTCAGATGAGCCTCACCGTGCTCGGCGTGCTGGCGGTCACATCCGAATATGCGACAGGGATGATTCGCGCCAGTCTTACCGTCGTTCCGCGGCGCAGCACCTTATTTCTGGCCAAGGCCGTCGTCGTCGGTCTGGCCACGTTGACAGCGGCTCACGTCATCCTTCTGGTCACCTATTCGGCGAGCCGCCTGATCGCCCACGACCATCGGCTGGGCTTCAACGAGACTTCGCTGGCCGACGACGTGCCGATGCTGTTGGCTGCGGGGATCTCGGTGACCGCGCTGGCTCTGGTGGGGCTCGGCCTGGGCATGGCCACGCGGTCGACGGCTGGCGCGCTCATCTCGGTCGTGGCCTTGCTGTTCGTCCTGCCCGGTGTCGTCGTTTACCTACCTGCGCCGTGGAACACGCGTGCCGCATCACTACTGCTGCCGAACCTGGCTCCCCAACTCGTCGGCGATCACTTGTCGTCCCGACTTGGAGACGGCTTTCTTCCGCCTTGGGCCGCGCTGTTGGTCCTCCTGGCATACCCGGTAATCACGCTCGTTGCCGGTTTCATCTCGCTCAAGCGGAGGGACGTATGAGCGTTCTGGCCTCGGAGTGGCTGAAGGTCCGTTCGGTCCGCTCTTCCTATCTCATCGTCGGCATCAGTCTCGGCACGATCCTTCTGGGCCTTGCCTTGGCCTCCATGGCAGCCGGCATGTACGACGACGCCCCCGTGGAGCAGCGTCCGACTGCCCGGATAGCGGATCTGGAGGAGGTTCTGGTGATCGTCCCGCAGCTTTGCATGGGCATCCTGGGCACATTGGCCGTCACATCTGAATACGCCACCGGCTTGATCAGGACGAGTCTGACGATCGTCCCCCGTAGATGGCCGCTTCTTGCTGCGAAGGCCGCCGTGGTCGGCGTATTGAGCCTGGTCATTGGCCCGATGGCGGTGTTCGGGACGTATTTCGTCTCACGTTGGGTGCTTGGCGACCGATTCTCCGGCGCATATCTGACCTCGTTCGCGGACAAGCTTCCGTTCCTGCTCGTCACCAGTTCCACGGTGGTCGTATTCGCGCTGCTCGGCTTGGGATTGGGCGCGCTTCTGCGTTCCGCCACCGGTGCGATCGCCATGTTGGTGGGTCTGGTCTACGTCCTTCCGATGATCGTGGGCAACATCCCAGAGCCTTGGAGTGAGCGGCTGGGCTCGATCATGATCGGTGCACTTCCCCGCGAGATCACCGGCGACATCATCACCACGTCGGTGTACGGGTCACTTCTGCCTCCGCCTGCGGCCGCCACCGTGCTGGTGTTGTACGCGGTTCTTCCCCTGGCGGCCGCCCTCTGGCTCATACGCAGGAGGGACGCTTGAAATGCCCACTCCATGGACCTTGTTGCGATGCACCATCTGCCGTCTCGTTCCACAACTGCGGGTACGGCAGGCTCAGGTGCCTGCCGTACCGCTCAGTGGCTCAGACTTCGAGCACGACGGGAATGATCATGGGTCGGCGGCGGTAAGTGTCGCTGACCCAACGGCCGACCGTGCGGCGCACGACCCGGCGGATCTCCTGCATGTCGACCACGCCGTCCGCGGCCTTGTCCTGAAGAGCTCTTTCGATCTGCGGAATGAACTCCTCGAACTGCGCCGGATCAATGCCGGAGCCTCGTGCGTGAATCTCGGGGCCGGCGGTGAGCTTGCCGGTGGCCGAGTCGACCACGACGACCACCGAGATGAACCCCTCGTCGCCGAGAATCCTGCGGTCCTTCAGCGAGGTGTCGGTGATCTCGCCCACCGAGGTGCCGTCGACATAGACGTACCCGGCGTGAACCGCTCCCACGATCTTCGCTCTGCCGTCGACCAGGTCCACCACGACGCCGTCCTCGGCGATCACGATGTGGTCATCGGGAACACCGGTGAGCGCGGCGAGCTTGGCGTGCGCCCTCAGGTGCCGCCATTCGCCGTGAACCGGCATGAAGTTCGAGGGGCGAGTCAGGTTGAGGACATAGAGCAGCTCGCCTGCGGCCGCGTGGCCGGAGACGTGCACCTTCGCGTTGCCCTTGTGCACGACACGAGCGCCCCACCTGGTGAGCCCATTGATCACCTTGTTGACCGCGGTCTCGTTCCCCGGCACCAGCGACGATGCCAGCAACACGGTGTCACCCTCGGCGATGCGGATCGGATGATCGCGATTGGCCATCCGCGACAGCGCCGCCATGGGCTCGCCCTGGGATCCGGTGCAGACGAGCACCACATCCTCCGGCGGCCACTGCTCGATGTCGCGCGAGTCGACGATCAACTCCGGCGGCACCTTGAGGTAGCCCAGATCACGAGCCACCCCCATGTTCCGGACCATCGACCGGCCCACCAGGGCCACCTTGCGGCCGTGCCTGGCCGCCGCATCCATCACCTGCTGGATGCGGTGCACGTGCGAGGCGAAGCTCGCCACGATCACGCGCTGCTCGGAGGTGCGGATCACCTCGTCGATGACCGGCCCGATCTCCCGCTCGCTGGTGACGAAGCCCGGCACCTCGGCGTTGGTGGAGTCCGACATCAGCAGGTCGACGCCCTCAGTGCCGAGCCTGGCGAAGCCGCCGAGGTCGGTGAGCCGGCCGTCGCTCGGCAACTGGTCCATGCGGAAGTCGCCGGTGTGCAGGACGATGCCGGCGGGCGTCCTGATCGCCACGGCCAGCGCGTCGGGGATCGAGTGGTTCACCGCGAGGAACTCGCAGTCGAAGGGCCCGAAGATGTGCCGTTCGCCCTCGACGACCTCGACCTTGGTCGGCTGGATCCGGTGTTCCGTCAGCTTGGCCTCGATCAGGGCCAAAGTGAGTCTGGATCCGATGAGCGGAATGTTGCGCCGCTCCCGCAGAAGGTAAGGCACCGCCCCGATGTGGTCCTCGTGGGCGTGGGTCAGCACGACGGCTTCGATGTCGTCGAGCCTGTCCCTGATGTATTCGAAGTCGGGCAGGATCAGATCGACGCCCGGCTGATCGGGCTCGGGGAACAGCACCCCGCAGTCGACGATCAGCAGCCGGCCGTCGTATTCGAAGACGGCCATGTTCCGGCCGATCTCCCCCAACCCGCCGAGCGCGACGATGCGCAGGCCACCGTAAGGCAGCTCCGGCGGGGGGCCAAGCTCAGGATGCGGATGGCTCATGCCCGGCCCCCATGGTCAAATCGTGTTCTCAAAACTCCCGGTTCCTCCCCGTTCCTATGCGTCTGTCAACTTCACCCCGCCGGCCACCAGGCAAGCACGCAGCTCGGCGATTTGCTTCTCTGTCGCGGCCACGAGCGGCAGACGTACCGGTCCCACCGGCACGCCCACCAAGCTCAGCGCCGCCTTTGCCATGATCGCGCCACCGGCCTTCAGCATGATCCCGTCTACTACAGGGGCCACCTGGCCGTGTACCTCCAGCGCTTGCTTCACGTCACCGCTCCTGTGCAACTCGATCATGCGAGCCAGTTCGGAGCCCACGACATGTCCGACGACGCTGACGAACCCCGCGGCGCCGAGGGACAGCCAGGCGAGGTTGAGCAGGTCGTCGCCGGAGTAGAAGACGAGATCGGTCGCCGTCATGACCTGGCTCGCGGCAAACAGGTCGCCCTTTGCGTCCTTCACTGCCACGATGCGGTCGTGCTGCGCCAGGCGGATCAAGGTCTCGGTCTTGATCGGCACGCCGCTGCGCCCAGGAATGTCATAGAGCATCACCGGGAGCTCGGTGGCGTCGGCCACGAGGGTGAAGTGCTGATAGAGCCCCTCCTGCGGGGGCTTGCTGTAGTAGGGAGTCACCACCAGCAGCCCGTGGGCGCCCACCTCCGCCGCCTGCTTCGCGAGCTTGACGGTGTGGCGTGTGTCATTCGTCCCCACCCCCGCCACTACGGCGGCGCGGTCGCCAACGGCCTCCAGGACGGCGCTGACGATCCGTCGCTTCTCATCGTCCGAGGTGGTGGGCGACTCGCCTGTCGTCCCATTGACGATCAGGCCGTCGTTGCGCTGCTCGTCCACCAGGTAGGTGGCCAGGCGTCGTACGCCTTCGTAGTCGACGTCGCCGTCAGAGGTGAACGGCGTGACCATCGCGGTCAGCATGCGACCGAAGGGCGCTTCGGCGGTTCCAGTTGGCGATGCCATAGTGCGAACGCTACCTGGATTCGGAAAAACGTTGGACGTCGCCACCCCGCTTTGCCTGCCCGACGGAGCCATTTGCCCTCATTCGCAGGCATTTGGAGGAGCAAGGTGACAGGGATGACCGCATGGGGTAACCCGATCTACTTCGCTCGCGATCACCTCGCCAGCAGCCGAGTCCCCATCATATCCGCCCACGTCCACCTTTCCCTGGACGGGTCCGAAGAGGGAAGATCAGCCACCACCCGGCGCCCCCTACCGGGACAGTTCGATCTGGTACCTGATGAAACCTCTGTTCTCGGCCACCTTGTCATAGAGGCGGCGCGCGGTGCTGTTGGATTCGTGGGTGTTCCAGTAGACACGGGAGCAGCCGCCGTCCCGAGCCCAGTCCGCCACAGCCTCGATCAGTTTGCGTCCCACTCCCTTGCCTCGGACATCGGGAGCGGTGAACAGATCCTGGAGGTAGCAGACGTCGGCGTCAGGGGCCGAGGTGCTGGCATGGACCAGGAAGTGGGTGATGCCGACGAGCCGCCCGTCCAGTCTCGCGCCGAAGGCGTGCATCCGAGTGTCTGCCTGGAACTCCTGCCAGGCCCGTCCATACATCTCGTCGGGTTCGACTCTCTGGTAAAAGTCGATGTACGCCCGGAACAAGCTCTCCCACGCATCCCGGTCGGACGGCATGAGCTTGCCAATGCTGATCACGTGGTCTCCTTACAGGCACGGCCTCAGACAGCCGAGCCCAGGGGATGGACCGGGCCGACAACTAAGACGAAGGCGGAGCTCACAACCTAGGGAGAAGGTGGCTCTCTACGACACGGCCACTTCTTTGGGATACCAGAAGACCACTCTTCCTGAGCCGACCACAGCCCAGGGGTATGCGGCACGAAAATCCCGCCGCTCTCACCAGCCATCAATCTAGAGAGGCACTCCGACGCTGCACCGCCGCACAACCCCTCGGCGAGAGCACTGAGCTGCGGGAAATCCCGCCGACTGACAACTCCTGCCGGCGCTAAGGCTCTACAGGCACTGATGACACTGGAGTGCTCCTGATGACCTTGCGCGTGTTGATGACCTTCTGGGCGTTGGTGGCGCTGCGGGCGTTCGTCGCCCTGCGGGCGTTGGTGGCCCTGGGGGCGTTGGTGGCCCTGGGGGTGCCAGGGGCCTTTCGGGTGCCGGCGGCCGCTGCTGACGGCCGTGCGGGTACCGATGACCCTACGGGTGTGAGCGCCGTCCTCGGCTGCCCTCTCGGCCGCTGAGCACCACAGCTGGGACTCCTGCCGGGGCCGATCACGTGCGCCCGTTCAGCCCGTCACTCTCCGCGTTTGCGGGCACGCGCGGCTGCGGCCGTCTCGTGGTCGCGGGCCGGGACAGGGCAACTGGGTGCTGTTTCCGTTCCCATCCGACAGGTTCTTCTCGCAGCGCTCCGCTGTTGCGCGTGCCCAGCCGTCCATCCGGCAAGTTGGGTGGGACATGCCATGAAAAGACAGGAAGCGGAGCTCGACGTACTGAATGAGCTGCGCAAGCGCGCCTCGACGGCTGCATCTGAGGGCGCGCATTGGAAGAGGCCGCCGATATGTGCTCGGGGGTACACACATCGACGACCTCTACCGGAGAATCGGTGTCCCTTACATCAGCGTTACAGGGTTTCTCCGATAATTTTGCGCCATCGCAAAGTTGGGGCTCCAGCAGTCATCGATGACGGTCGGTTACCTGTCGAATACGGCAACATGGGGCAACGCCTCACACGAACCCCCAGGGATGGACTAGTGGCCACCTCAGATCCGGTCTACCTGCGTGTCGTCGAAGACATCCGGCGGCAGATCCTCGACGGCACCCTCCCCCCAGGCGCGCCCATTCCCTCACGGGCGCAACTGACCCGTAAGTATCAGGTCGGTGAGACCGCTGCCCGCCACGCTCTACGCGTCCTTGCGGGCGAGGGTCTCATCATCGGCCGTGTTGGTTCAGGCCATTACGTCAGGGACCGTCCAAATTTGACCCCCTTGCATCGATGGCGCTTCCTGGACCACCCCGCGCCGTTCGCATCCGACCTGCAGTCCCAAGGCAGGCGCGTGACGTGGGACTGGCACAGCGAACCGGCCGACGCCAGCCCCGACATCGCCAGACGTCTACGCATCGACGAACATTCCACGCTGACCAGAACGCACTACGTCTTTCGCGGCGACGGCAAGCCAATCCAACTTGTCACCGCCTACGAGCCGATGGCGTTCGTCGCCCACACTGAGGAGGAACGCCGTAGCTTGGTCGCGAGAATGTACGCGCATGGCATAAAGATCACCGAGGTCGTCGAGAGCATCCACACCCGGGTGCCCCAACCGGCCGAGAGCGATGCGCTCGATCTGGCAGCAGGGGTTCACGTTCTGCATGTCGAACGTACGCACTGGGCCGGCGAACGTCCTGTCGAAACGAGCGACATCGTCATCCCGGGCGATCGCTTCAGAGTGATGTACAGCATGCCAGTCTGACCGGTTCAGGGCTCCGGGTGGCGCCGCACCTCGCCGCCTGGAGCCTCACGTACCCACACAAAGGCCCCCTGGGAAGCGACACCTCAAGGAACCGAAGGACCGCAGGCCGGATCGCCATCCGCCGATTAATCGGCCGCAGGGCGCGGTAAGACTCACCCTGCCCCATTCCCCTCGTGGAGCCCCACATGGGGACTACGCGCCATGAGGCTCCGATGTTCTGGTACTCGGTCGCCTCACAACGAATCCTCTTCCGGCCGCGAATCACCTCCGGCTCTGGCGGGAGGATCGCATCAGACCACGTCAAGAGCGGCCGCAACCTGAGCCGCGGATCATGAGTCTCGCCCGCTTGTGATCAGCATTGGTGACGGGCCTCCGCGCCACTGCACAGGCTCACTGTTCGTAGATCAAGTCCGGCCATCCGTCGTAGATGGCGGCTTGCGCCTGCGGGCGAGGAACGCCTCACTGCTTGCCCCGTCAGTGGTCGGCGTCCTGCACGGCCCCGGGCGGTGGGACGCGATAAGCCGCGCAGCCGCACGCGAATAACCTGGCGACGTCGGTGGTCATCCTCGCGATAATGGCCGACGTGGAGCAGATCGAGGTCGTCGTCGCGCATAACGAGCGCGCGACCCTGCGTGCCGGGGACGTGTTTCTGAAGATCGACGCCGACCAGACGCGCACTGACGTCGAGGTCAAAGCCATGGCCATGGCGCCGATCCCGACGCCGGAGGTTCTGTGGCGCAAACCGCCCGTGCTCGCGCTCGCCACTGTTCCAGGGACGGCACTCGGTCGCCTGGGCGAGCCGTCTGTCGCGTCGCCGGCGGCATGGGCCGCGGTGGGTGCCGCCGTGCGGATGCTGCACGACGCGCCCCTGCCACCATGGCCTGGTCAGAGCTTGGACGCGGTCACCTCGCGTCTCGACGCCGAATGCGAGTGGCTCGTCACGAATGGCGTCCTTTCGACCGATCTGGTCACGCGCAATCGCGAGGTTGCCGCGACTGCGCTCCGGCCATGGAAACCGGTGTTCACGCACGGCGATCTGCAGATCGCGCACGTGTTCGTCGACGGCGACGAGGTCACCGGCGTGATCGACTGGTCCGAGGCTGGCCAGGGCGATGCGCTGTTCGACCTCGCCATCTTGACGCTCGGACATGAGGACCGCCTGGGCGATCTGATCGCCGGCTACGGGGCCGATGTCGACCTCGACGTGATCCGCGGGTGGTGGTCTTCGCGAAGCTTGCTGGCGATCAGATGGCTGATCGAGCACGGCTTCGACCCGTTTGCGCCAGGCTGCGAGGTCGACGTGCTGAAAGCCCGGATGTGAGCTGGACGAGCTGACGGCCAGGAGCGCTGCTCCGCCGGGTCGAGTGAGGCGTATCCGCAAGTGCGTCGTCTTCCTGGCCGACGATGTGATGGCCTCGATAACCGCTGGAAGGCGGTCAACGACATCGGGCTGCCGAAGCACGACTCGAGGCGACGATACGCCTCGACTGCCGAAGGCGTGGGTCACGAACATGCCCGCGATGAAGCCTCGGGACGGTTGGTATAGCTCGTGCTCGGCGGGGATCTCCGAATCGACGCTAATGAGGCTCACTGCCCTGTATCGGAATCAGCGCGATAATCACCACTTCGGCGAGCGAGCCTCCAACGAAGCCATCAATACAGCCCCTGGAACCATGGGCTTGGATGACAGAAATCCGGATACCGGATCGACTTCTTCTGCATAGAATCTGATGTCCGAGCATTCTGTCACTTTTTCGGGCGAACAAGAGCGGTCGAGAGCAAGCGGTAGATCGTAAGTAGCGCTGCCGGGCGCCCCGGGGCGAGCGCCTAGAGCACCCACCAGCGTCAACGGTCCCAACATCGACGCCGGCCAGTCGCGTGTTCCAGCTGGCGACCATGCGGTGGCTGGAGAACAGCCCTCTCATCATGCCACGCAAGATCACTCGCTTGCGGTTTGATGCGCGTCACGGCATTGCGAAGACGGTCATTCTTCGCATTCATGGATAGCGGTTGCCATCAACGTAGCTCAAGCGCGATATATCCGCCCACTCCGTCCTTATCGGCCTGGATATCAGAGCCTGAGATTGTCGGTCCTCGTTGATAGAACGGGTGCGGAGGTTGCGAATGCGAGTCAAAGATCTGTGCGAGCGCGATCGGCCGCGAGAAAGGCTCATGTCGAGCGGCGCGGCGGCGCTTGCCGACCGGGAGTTGCTGGCCGTTCTGCTCGGCTCCGGCTTCCGCGGGGCGAGCGCGCTGGAACTGGCCAGTCAAGTCATCGAACACTGCGGCGATCTCGATGCGCTCGGGCGCGCTGATCCGCACCGGCTGCTCAGACTGCGAGGCATAGGGCCGGCCAAAGCCGCGCGCGTGGCGGCGGCCTTTCATCTCGTACGGCGTGCGGCGTCGGAACCTGCGCGGATGCGCATCGCCAGCACATCCGACCTGGCGAAGGTCTGCGCCCCCTTACTGCGTGGCCTCGGGCATGAACGCTTCGTCGTGGTGGTGTGCGATACGCGCGGTGGTGTGCTGAAACGTTCGGTGCTGACAGAGGGCGGCGCCGATCACACGACGGTGCCCGTGCGGGAGACGATCTCCCTTGTGCTCACCACCGGTGGCGCCATGTTCGGCGTCGCCCATAATCACCCTGGAGGCTCTCTCGATCCCAGCGAGGCCGATCTGGAAGTCACCGCCCGCCTCGCCGAGGCCGCCCGGACAGTGGGGCTGCGTCTCCTCGACCATCTCATCATCACGGATGCGGCTTGGAGGCGGATCTCCATGTGAATCATTTCATCCAGGACCTCGGCGGACGTATTAACCGCGGGGCGCCTAAAGACCTCTTCCTCCGGCAGCGTCGAACAGGAGAAACACATGAGGCGGCCATGAGAGCCTAATGGCACGAGTTGCGGCCGTAATGGACGTCGGCCGGCCAACACACCCATCCAGGCGTGGTCCCGCACATCCGAGAGAGCACGGGACCACGTTCTCCTTTCTTGCGAATAGATTTCGTGGGGCTAGAGGTCGGCGGCAAGAAGGGACCGCGGCCCCTGAATCTGCTCGATGGCTGGCAGCACACGGAAGCCTGCACCTGCACCCGTCCGTCCGTCCGTCCGCCAAGGAAGCCTGACGGGTGGCGCCGGGACAGATCGCATGTCCGAGGCTCGCTTGACCACTCAAAGGACATGGCCGGATTGTCCATCATCTCTAAAATGGTGACTGTTCGGGTTACAGGTTACTGTTGAGCGCAAGACGGTAGTCATGAGGAAAAGTCGTTGATGGCCTACGTCCTCGTCACAGGTGCTCGAAAATTTTGGCCAATCCTTGCCGATCTGCTGCGCTGGCCATGACGGAGAAGGCACACTGGTTCCTGCGGCCATTGCAAGCCTCCTTCACCCCTTGAATCGTTGCTATTCGAAGGAGCTTGCGATGGCCGTCCTTATTGTCCTGGTGACGAGGATGAGAGAAGAAAGCAGCCGAGGATAGGGATCAATGCGCCATACGGACCTGACGAATGCGGAGTGGGAACGACTGGTGCCGTTGCTGCCTGACGGCGACGTTGGACGCCGGCGGCACGGAGACCAGCGAACGCTGATCAACGGGGTGCTGTACCAGGCGCGAACCGGGTCGCCTTGGCGCAGCCTCCCGGATCGGTTCGGATGCTGGATCACGGTCTACAAACGGCAGCGCCGCTGGGCGGCGGACGGGACCTGGGGGCGTCTACTCAGGGATGTGCAGGCCGCGCAAGGCTTCGGCAGGCACGTGAACGGGGATGTTGTGGTGCATCCTGGCGCTGTCGTGACTTACGACATCGGGCCGTCGGCTGGGGCTGCTCGCGAGACGGGGTCCGGATCGGTACAGCAGAGAGATCCAGTGTTGGCGAGCTTGGAACTCCGGCTGACCGAGGTGATCAAGATGGGGAAACGTAAGGGTTGATGTGAGGGCGCTGGTGCCGGCAGGCGCCTGTTGGCTGTCTGGGGAGGGTGCCTGCCGTCCCGATTTGATCGGCTGTGTGATCAAGGGGCGGCGGGTGAATCGGTGTGGTGCTTCGCCTATGGGATCTATCCGGCCCACGCGCAAGCATCAAGCGTCCGGCTGATCATCGCCTACCTCCGCTCGGAGGGTCACTGGTGGGGGTGAGCGAGCTTGTTCAGTTGCTGACAGGTCGCGCCAATGCGGACAAGGGGCGAGTGCGGTGGCGGCCTGGGCGCCTCGGTCGTGGCTTTGGGCGCCGAGCGGCACGGGGGCCGCACTCGACGAGGCGACGAAGGTCTCGTGACGTCCTGGTCGACGGCCACTTTGTGTGCGAAACAGTGGTCACGAATGTTGTGTGTAGTAGTTCGGGCGAGACCCAGCTTCCGCTTGCTGCGGTCGCCGGCTCGCCGCTTGTTACCAACGGCTCGCCTGTACGTCGGGAGGTGGGCCAGTCAGCAGGGTGTGATGCCCACGCATTTAGCCAATTCTGCGGTCCCTGTTTCGGGAGGCTGCCATCCCATATCCGACCATATGCCAGGTAATAGCAGGACATGACGGTGCTACGTCCGCACTTCTGCGTGCTTCTACAGGCGGGCGAGCGAGGCTGAACGATGGCGTACCTTCGATCTGGCTGCTCATTTGAGCGTTCCGGCCCGACTGCGGCCCTTTGCCGCGGGCGGCGGCAGATTGATCCACCTCATCTAGGTGGTCTTATTTCCCCCGACAAGGCGGATGGATGGGGATGTTCACTGGAAAAGCGTCGGTGGGCGGAGGAAGAAAACCACTCCGGGGCGCTTGTCGGGGATCGCTTCAGGCAGGGACGTCTTGCCAATATGTGCTCGCAGCAAGTGGGGGCCGGCCGCTGTGGGTGGGCTCCCTTGTCATCCGCTGGTGTAGGGGGTAGGGGTACGTGAACGTTGAGGTGGAGATCCTCGATCTACAACTCCGTCTGCAGGCGCTGGAGGCTCGCTCGTGCACGGGTGAGCGTGATGCGGTGTTGGCAGGGCTGGCTACGGCGAGGGCGGAGATCGTCGAGGTTCGCTCAGGGGTCGGTCGGGACTTTGAGATCCTCAACTTCGAGATCGCGCGCCTTCGCGAACGGTTCGACGAGAGCTGCAAGGCCAGCCTGGCGGAGACGTTGACGATGCTTGAGGGGCTACGGTTCCAGCTCGATGATCTCGGGCTCAGACTGGATCGTCTGTTGGCGAAAGATGATGCTTGAGCGGCCTTGAGCCCCCGGTCTGATCCGGGGGCTCTTTGTTGAGGTCTATCGGCTGCTCCAACATTTGGTGGCGATGATGCTGGAGGTCATCTTCAGAGCTCGTTTGGACCGCATCGGCCAGGAGAGGCGTCGGGAAATGGTGACGGCCATCCCGTACTCCTTCTAGGGCCTTGTCCGAGAACGAAGGAGCCAACGTGATGGCCGCGAGGAACAGTGTGCCGTCTTCGAGATGGCATGCAAAGCCGTTTCGAAACTGTGGCTCCTACTTCTCTCTTCTCGGGCCGGCTTCGGACGGAATGCCAAGGCGTCCCTCTTAGTCAGGAAATCTGGCTTGAGTGACAGCTTGTTGGCGAATTGCAGTACAGCGACCGGGCCGTTGAACGTTGCCCAGGATGGCGCATGAATATCTTCAGGGGGCAAAGGGTCTCGGCAAGCCCTGGTGTGCAACTGCGAGCTTGTAGAGGTGCCGCCATCGTCGTTGGCCGGCGCTGCCGGCCACTCAGACGACCGCACGCAAGTAGACCGTGTTCGTGTCGCGAGACGAATAGGTCCGCGGGGGCCTACGCAGGGCCGCAGAGCTGCGCTTGAGTGGCACAGGGAGCTTGGGGGTGCGTTCGAGCGGGAGGGCTGGTTTTGTCAGGCTCTCTCGATAGGTTGCCTCAGGTGGGCGAACAACGCGGGGTTCGTGCTGCTGCAGGTAGCGACTCAGGGGCGGGGGCTTCTCTACGCCTAGAGGATGCGCCGAAGGTGAGTGCTGGTCTGGCGGGCGCCCGGGCTATCGGGCGTTGCCGGCCAGCAGGCAGTCCCAGAGCAGCTGGGTTCTGAGGGCGGAGCCTCGGGAGGTCTCCTCCAGGATCGGGATGCTGCCATTCTTGCGGGCTCGGCGGATGAAGCGCTGCCCTCCGATCTGGCAGAGCTCGTAGATCATGGGCTCGCAGTGGCAGGTGTATGCCCGGACCCGTACGCGTTCGTAGGGGGAGCGGGTGGGATACCAGCGGATGGCTGTGCGGCCTGGGCGGGGTTCTGGGAGGTGGATGCCGATGCAGGGTTCGTAGTCCAGGGAGAGTACGGCCATGGTCGGAGAATACGTCTGGTTGTATCCGCTCGTCTATTCGGAAAGATGACTCTGTCTGGGCAGGCAGGAGGATATGGGAGGGCTCGTACACCTTCGTCTATGTTGCCGGTGTGCTGGACTACGACGGCGACACCCACATCTACGTACAGATCGCGGAGATCCTTCGACAGCGGGTCGAAGGGCTCGCGTCTGGGCATCCCGTGCCGAGCGAGGCCGACATTCAGCACGAGTTCGGGGTCGCCCGGACGACGGCCCGCCGGGCCATCCACGTGTTGCGCGAGGAAGGGCTCATCTACACGGTCCAGGGCGAGGGAACGTTCGTCGGCGCGCCTGATGAAGCGCCGCGTAAGCAGCGGAAAGTGCCGCTCTACCGGCAGATCGCTTCCGATATGGCCAAGCAGATCAGGGCGGGGCACTTCCAGCCCAAGCGTGCGATCCCGGGTGAGACAGCGTTGGTGCAGCAGTACGACGTGGCGCGGGAGACGGTGCGGCGGGCCATGGCGTTGTTGCGGGAGCAAGGGTGGATCTACACCGTGCCGCAGCGTGGGAGTTACGTGTCTCCGGAAGAGTCGTGGCCCCAGGATTGAGATTCACTCATCTGCTTGTATCCAGACGTCTAAGGTATGAGCATGCTCGACCGAGACGGCCCTGTGCCGATCTATGTGCAGATTGCCGAGATGATCGAGGGGCAGATTCTGAGAGGTGAGCTGCTGGCCGGCGAGGCGGTGATGAGCGAGCTGGCCATGGAGGCCGAGTTCGACGTGGCGCGGTCAACCGTCCGGAACGTGGTGCGGGAGCTGCGTCGGCGGCAGCTCGTGCACACGGTGGCAGGGAAGGGGACGTTCGTCGGAGGCGCCATGGATGGGGTGTGACGACGGCACAGGGGACGACGGAGGTGGAAGTACGCGGGAGTCGGGTGGGGCGGTTCGCTGAGGGCGTCGGTGGGGAGTGACGGCGGCGCGGGTTGGATCGCCTTTGTGGCAGGACTTGAGTCCGGGGCCGTGAATGCGTGCCTGGCGGGAGGCGGATGCTTGGCTGGGAATGGGTGCTTGGCCGGGAACGGATGCTCGGCCCCAGGGGTGGATGCTTGGCCGGGAGTGGATGCTTGGCCGAGGGGCGTGGTCGGGGTCTGAATATAGGTGGTTGATGGGCGCGCGCCCCCCAAGCGTGGGTTGAGGGGCGGTGCGGTTGGAGGTGGTTGTTCGGGGGCTGGTTGTGTTTGGGGGCTTGGTGTTTGGGCGCGGGGGCTAGGCGGGGAGCAGGCGGTAGTGGAGGCAGACGATTGTGGAGGTGTCGTTCACCTCGTGGCCCAAGGATGACCAGTAGCGCTGGTGGACGTCCCGCCAGTGCTGGATCGAGGTGAATCCTTCGCCTTCCGCCTCGGCGAACTCCCACGGCACTTCGGCGAACGGCACCAGCGCCACTGAGGTGATCTCGATCGTGGCGGCCTTCTCGCCGGCGTCGTTCACGAGGATCAGGTGTTCGCCGACGTGTTCGACCTCTTCGCCCTCCGCCTCGTAGTCGAGGGGCAGGAGACCGGCGGTGGCGGTCTTCGTGCCTGAGAGGGTGAGGTCGGCCAGCAGGGTGCGCACCTTGCCGGGCGTGCCGAGGGCAAGGACTCTGCGTCCGTCGATGCGGGGCCACATACGCGCATTCTAGAAGACGGGGATGATCTCCTCCGGGTCGATGACGTTCACCTCGACGCCTTCCAGGTCCAGTTCGGGAATGGCGGGGAAGGCGATGCCCCATCGTTCGACGATCGCGCGGACCTTCGCCATGGCCACGCGCCAGTTCTCCTTCTGTTCCTCGTACGACAGCACGCCCAGTCCCGCTTCCCTGGCGTGGTCCATCAGGACGCGGTGGTTGCCGAGGAAGTAGGGCGGGAGTTCCCAAAAACCTTCCGGAGGCTCCCAGAGAATCATGGAGAGGAACACGAAACCGGCCCGCAGCTGGCGGGTGATGAGGCTGCGGGTCTCGTCGGTGAGGCCCGGCCACTCGTTTTCCAGAATGGTCATGCAGATTTGCAGATGACGGGACTCGTCGAGGCCGATGCGCTGGAACATCTCGCCGAAGACCGGATGCCGGGTGCCCGTGGCCATGCCTCTGAACAGCGTGGAGGCGGCCATCTCGCCCATCATGAAACTCGTGAACAGGACCGGTAGCGAGTATCTTCCGACGGCGCTGGTGTAGCCGTTCCAGTAGCGGCCGCCGTTGTGGTAGAGCCAGCCGATGTTGTTGTGGGCGGCCTTTTCGAGATCGTCTTCGGGGGTCCAGTTCAGGGGGCCGCCGGGCCACAGCCGGGCTATGGTGCGCTGGCAGCACTCCTCATGGTTCATCTCGTCGCGGGTGATGGAGAAGAAGCACTTCCGGACCGGGTCTTCCTCGTGTTTCTCGAAAGCCTGGATGGTTGCGCGGGCGAACACGGCCGGGCCCGAGGCGTCGAAATTGGCGAGGACGGCGAACCAGTACATGATGCCCAGGCGCTGTTCGCGGGTGAAGTCGTCCGGGTCGAGGCCGTCCCATGGGAGGTCGGCCGGGTTCCAGAGTTTGCGCTTGGACTTCTCGTAGATGGCCGCGAGTTTCTCGGTCTCCACGCGCCATTCCATCGGATAGATGTTGGGCTGCGGGATCTCCGGCGCGGGCCAGAAGCCGCCTTCCGGGATCGTGAGGTCCGCCATGGTTGTGACACCTCCCCTGCCATCCTGCGTGGCGGCGTCACGCCATGCAAGCTTCGCCGCGGCCCGGTGCGCACGTCGTCGTGCCAGGCCTTTCCCTACGAGCGGGTGCGCTGCGTGACGGCGACGCAGGCCAGGACGGCGAGTGCGGCGGCCACGGTGGCCGGGCCGAAACGTTCGCCCATCAGGACCCAGGCCCAGATGAGGGTCAGCAGCGGCTGCGCCAGCTGGGTCTGGCCGGCTCTGGCGATGCCGCCTCTGGCCAGGCCGGCGTACCAGGGGATGAAGCCGAGGAACATCGAGATCAGCGCCACGTAGGCGAAGCCGGCCAGGGCGGGGGCGGTCGGCGTGATGGGGGTGGTGAGGGCCAGGACCGCGGTGATCACGGCGGTCAGCGGGAGGGAGAGGACGAGGGCGTGGCTGATCACCTGCCAGCCGGGGGTCGTCCTGGTCAGGCGGCCGCCTTCGGTGTAGCCGAGCGCGGCTGACAGGAGGGCGCCGACCAGGAGCAGGTCCGGCCAGGCGGCGCCGGCCTGGCCTCGGGTGAGGGTGAAGGCGGTGATCGCGGCGGCGCCGGCGGCGCAGGCGGCCCAGAACAGGGGGCGGGGGCGTTCGCCGGCCCGTACGACGGCGCAGGCGGCGGTGGCGGCGGGAAGCAGGGCGATGACCACGGCGGCGTGGGAGGTGCTGGCGCCCAGGTCGAGGGCGAGGCTGCTGAACACCGGGAAGCCGAAGACCACGCCCAGGGAGATCACGGCGTAGGAGGGCCAGTGGCGGCGCGGCGGGAGGAGGGGCAGGCGGGCGGCCTTGAGGCAGACCAGGGCGATGAGGCCGGCGACGGCGGCGCGGCCTATGGCGACCAGCCAGGGGTCGAAGCCGCGCATCGCGTAGACGGTGCCGGGGAAGCTGCCGGAGAAGGCCAGGACGCCCAGGAAGGCCAGCATCGTCCCTTGCCGGGCGCGGGCGGCTCCGCCGGTGCCTTTCAGGGCGTCGCGAAGGGTGGGGGCGCCGTTGGAGGTCCCGGCGCCGTTCGAGACCCCAGCGCCGTTCGAGACCCCAGCGCCGTTCGAAGTGGCGGTCCCGTTGGAGATCTCGGCGCCGTTGGAGGTGGCGGTGGCGTTGGAGGTGGCGTGTCCCTTCAAGAGGGCGGGAGAGAAGGCGGGAGGGGCGGCGGGCTCCAGGACAGGAGCGGGGGAGGTGGAGGGTGAGGTGCTGGTCCTGTCGGACGGACTGGAAGAGGTGGCCGGGTTCTGAGGGGCGGCCGGCTGGTTGAGGGTGGCGGAAGAGCCGGTGGTGGAAGAGCCCGAGGCGAAAGAGCCGGGGGCGGGAGAGCCCGGGGCGGGAGGTGGGGTGGGGGTTGTTTTGGGGCGAGGGGTGGGTGGGGGTGCTACTGCGTTTTGGGCGGTAGCGCTATCCTTGTCCTTCATGACCAACGATAGCAGTATCGCCCAGATTGCTGCGATACTGCGGGAAGAGGCCGCCCGGTTGGGGCCTGGTGCGCGGCTTCCGTCCAGCCGGGAGATCATGCGGCGGCACAACGTCAGCCCCGTGACGGTCTCGCGCGCCATCGGCCAGCTCGCCGCAGAAGGGCGGGTGGTGTCGCGTCCGGGAAGCGGCGCGTTCGTGGCGCCGCGGCAGGTCGTGCGCGGGCAGGACCCTCTGGACCTGTCCTGGCAGACGGTCGCCCTCGGCGACCGGGTGGTGGACGACGGGTCGGTGGCGGCGCTGCTCGCGCAGCCACCCGAGGAGGTGGTGCCGTTGACCGGCGGCTACCTGAACCCGGGGTTGAGGCCGGACAGGCAGCTCGCGGCGGCCGCCGCGCGGGCGGTGCGCCGTCCGGACGTCTGGGCGACGCCGCCGTTGAACGGCCTGCACGAGCTGCGCGGCTGGTTCGCCCGCCAGGCCGGGGGCGACGTGACGGCGGCGGACGCGCTGATCGTCAGCGGCGGCCAGGCGGCGCTGACGCACGCGTTCAGGGCGCTGGCGGCCCCCGGGACGCCGGTGCTGGTCGAGACGCCCACCTATCCCGGAGCGCTGGCGGCGGCCAAGGCGGCCGGGCTGCGGGCGACGGCCGTGCCGATGGACCGCGACGGCGTACGGCCGGACCTGCTCGCCGAGGCGTTCGCCGTCACCGGCGCGCGGGTGTTCTTCTGCCAGCCCACCCTGCACAACCCCACCGGCGCGACGTTGCCTCTGGAGCGGCGCGCGCAGGTGCTGGAGGTGGCCAGGGCGGCGGGGGCGTTCGTGATCGAGGACGACTACGCCCGCTACCTGTCCCCCGCCGCTCCCCCGTCGCTGGCCTCAATGGACGCGCACGGCACGGTCGTCAACGTGGGCTCGCTGACCAAGATCCTGTCCCCCAGCCTGCGGGTGGCCGCGGTCGTGGCCCGTGGGCCGGCCGCGCACCGGCTGCGGGCCAGCCAGCTCGTCGAGTCGTTCTTCGTGGCGCGGCCGTTGCAGGAGACGGCGCTGGAGTTCGTGGGCTCGGCGGCGTGGGGCAGGCATCTGAACACCGTGCACGCCGAGATCGCGACCAGGCGGGACGCGCTCGCCGCGGCGCTGGCGGCCCACGTCCCGGGGGCGGAGGTGCATCTGCTGCCGATCGGCGGTCTGCACCTGTGGCTGCGGCTGCCCGCGGAGGTGGACGAGAACGCCCTGGTCGAGACGGCCCGGCGGTACGGGACGCTGGTGAGCCCGGGGCGGATGTACTACCCGTCGGAGCCGCCGGGCCCGCGGATCAGGGTGACGCACATGGCCGCCGCCAACCTGACGGTCCTGGCGGAGGGGGTGCGGAGGCTCGGGCGGGCGCTGGAGGCACAGGTCCGGTGATGGGACGCCCGGTTCGGGCGACATGGGCGCGCCCGGCCGCGATCACCGCCGCATGGGCCGTCCCGCCTCAGTCGGTGGGCGGGGATCGACACGCGCGGATGGGCCGGCGCGGACCAGCCGGCGCGGATGAGCGGACGCAGATGGGCGGACGGCTGGCGGCGGCGGGCGGAGGCCGTTGGAGCGGGGCGTCGTACGGGTGGAGGGGATGTGTCGGCGGGTGTTCGGCGATGTGCCCGGGAATCGTTCGCGCTCATGGTGTTCGATGCGGGTATGCGGTGACAACACCAAGACACGCGCATACCGGGCGTGGAAGCGGGGTTCGCGTCATCTCCAAGGCTCAAACACCGATACGGTGTAACTCGTGCCTTGTGGCACGAACGGCAGGCGAAGGAGCGGGCCGAGATGGCAGACGTAGGCGTCCGGGCGGCCCGGCGCGAGGATGTTCTCCAGGTTGCGAATACTCAGATCCGCGCCTGGCGCTACGGATATCGGGAGTTCCTCCCGGAAGGCCCACTCGAGCAGATGACGGGGCCGGCGGCCGAGAAGATGTGGCTGCGTCAGTGGGACGAGGCGATCGTCGCCCCGCCCGGCCCCTCGCACCGGGTGCTGGTCGCGGTGGAGACCATCCTCGACACCGAGGGTTTCCCCGCGCTGGGTGCGGGCGGCAGCGCTGCGCTGACGACCCCGCGCGGTGGCGAGCGGGTGGTGGGGCTGGCCTCGCACGCCCCCGCCGAGGACCCCGACCTGGATCCGGGCAGGGTCGCCGAGATGCTGACGCTGCTGGTCGATCCCGACTTCGTCCGCCGCGGCCACGGCAGCCGCCTGCTCAACGCCACCGTCGACTACCTGCGTGAGGACGGCTTCCGCCAGATCGTCACCTGGGTGTTCGCCGACAACTACGCTGTGCTCGGTTTCCTGGAGTCGGCCGGCTGGGGCGAGGACATGGCCGAACGCGTCCTCGACATGGGCCGTCCGATCCGCATGGTCAGGCTCACCACGGATATCAGCTAGAGGTTCGACAGCATGGCAACCCCCGGTCAGTGGATCGCGGGCGCACGCCCGCGCACGCTTCCCAACGCCGTAGTCCCCGTCATGGTCGGTACGGGCGTGGCGATCGGCGACGGCGGATTCGTCTGGTGGCGCGCGGTCCTGGCGCTGCTCGTGGCGCTGTCCCTGCAGATCGGCGTCAACTACGCCAACGACTACAGCGACGGCATTCGCGGCACCGACGACCAGCGCGTCGGCCCGATGCGGCTGGTGGGCTCGCGGGCGGCCACGCCCCGGCAGGTCCTGACGGCGGCGCTGGGCTGCTTCGCGGTCGCGGCGGTGCTCGGGCTGGTGCTGGTGGTCGTGACGCGGGCGTGGTGGATCCTGCTGGTGGGGGTCGCGTGCATCGCGGCGGCCTGGTTCTACACCGGCGGCAAGCGACCCTACGGCTACCGCGGCCTGGGCGAGCTGGCGGTCTTCGTGTTCTTCGGCGTGGTCCCGGTGATGGGCACCGCGTACGTGCAGACCGAGCAGCTGAGCTGGACGGCGTTCCTGGCCTCGATCCCGGTGGGGTTGTTGTCCTGCTCGATGCTGGTGGTCAACAACCTGCGCGACGTCCAGACGGACGGCACGTCGGGCAAGCGCACGCTGGCGGTGGTGCTCGGTGCCGAGCGCACTCGGGCGTTGTACGTGTTGTGCCAGGTGGTGCCGTTCGTGGTGGCGCTGGCGATGATCGCGGTCACGCCGTGGGCGGCGCTCGCGGCGCTGGCCGCGCCGCTCGCGGTCACGCCGATCAGGACCGTGCTGGGCAAGGCCGTCGGGCCGGCGCTGATCGCGGTCCTGCAGCAGACGGGCAAACTGCAGATGGCGTACGGCCTGCTCTTCGCGGTCGGCCTGGCGATCACCCTGTAGCCAGTTCCAGCGGTCGGCCTGGCGCACACCCTGTAGCCAGTCACAGCAGTCGGCTTGGCGATCACTTTGTAGCCGGGGCACAACTGGCTCCCAGCACGCTCGTATGTCCCGATAACTCACCAGGTCACCCCCCTACGGTTCACTGTGTGCGCACACACCCAGCGACCCTCAGGAGGGGCCATGGAACAACGCGGGATCGAACTGGTCTCGGCCGGCGAAAGGTACGGCCGCCCGCGTGACCTGCTTTTCCTCTGGTCCGGGACGACGATGGGCATCTTCACCCTCGTCTACGGCATCACGATCGTGGCGGCGTTCCAGCTCAGCTTCACGCAGGCGGTCATCGCGATCGTCATCGGCAACCTGCTGTCGTTCCCGCTGGTCGGCCTGACCAGCCTGCAGGGCCCGGCCACCGGCACCTCCACCATGGCGGTCTCCAGAGCCGCCTACGGCCCCAAGGGCGCCCGCGTGCTCAGCTTCTTCGGCTGGCTCAACATGGTGGGCTTCGAGGCCGGCGGCATGGTGCTCATCACATTCGCGGCGCTGTCGCTGCTGGAGCAGGCGGGGGTGAGCGACCAGGGGCTCGGGCTCAAGGTCGTGGTGATCCTGGTGGCGGCGGCGATCCAGCTCGTGCTGCCGCTGATCGGGCACGCCGCGGTGATGAAGGCGCAGAAGTACTTCACCTGGGTGTTCGTCGTGCTGTTCGGCCTGATGGCGATCCTGATCGCGCCCAAGGTGGAGCTCGGGGGCGGCGGCGGGTCGGCGGACTTCGCCACGTTCACGATGGCGATCGCGATGATCATGTCGGCGGGCGGGCTGTCATGGGGGCCGCTGGGCGGCGACTACTCCCGCTACCTGCCGGCGAACTCCTCCAGGAAGGCGGTCTTCGGGTACGCGGCCCTGGGCGGGTTCGTCCCGTACGTGCTGCTGATGACGCTCGGGGCGGCCGTGGCGACCGTGGTCAAGGACAACACCGACCCGATCTCGGGGCTGCCGGGCGCGCTGCCGCAGTGGTTCGTGGTGCCGTACCTGCTGCTGGCGATCGTGTCGCTGTTCGCGGTCAACACCACCGACCTGTACTCCTCGGGGCTGAACCTGCAGGCGGCCGGGATCAAGGTCAAGCGCTGGGTGGCGGTCGTCGGCGACCTCGTGCTCTGCGTGCTCATCACGTTCGTGGCGGTCACCTCGAACAGCTTCAACACCATGCTCAACAACTTCCTCGCGCTGCTGATCATCTGGCTGGCGCCCTGGGCCGGGGTCTACATCACCGACTGGCTGCGCAGGAGGGGACGCTACGACGCCGAGGCGCTGTTCGACGAGCAGGCGCCCGGCCAGGTCCGGTGGCCGGCGATCATCGCGCAGGTCCTGGGCATGGTGGCGGCGGCCCTGTGGATCAACTCGGCCGTCTTCGTCGGGCCGCTGTCGGAGGCGACGGGCGGCAGCGACTTCAGCATCTTCGCGGGCTTCCTGGTGGCCGGTGCGGCGTACGCGCTGCTCGTGCCACGGCCCGCCGTACGGACTGTGGAGGCATGATGGACCGCGACCTGCTGGACGTGGCGTACGGGCGGCGGCCCGCGGACACGATCATCACGAACGGCACGCTCGTCAACGTGCTGACCGGCGAGCTCTACCCGGCCGAGATCGGCATCGTGGGCGGCCGGATCGCCGCCGTCGAGCCGGTGCTGGAGCGCGGCCCGGACACCGAGGTGATCGACGCCCGCGGCGGCTACCTGGTCCCCGGTCTGATCGACGGGCACCTGCACATCGAGTGCAGCAAGTTGTCGGTCACCAGCTTCGCCGACCTGGTGGTGCCGTTCGGCACGACGAGCGTGGTGTCGGGGCTGGACCAGATCCTCGTGGCCGAGGGGCTGCCGGGCGTCCGGCGTTTCCTGGACGAGTCGGCGGCGACCGGCATGCGAATCTGGTGGGGTGCACCCGCCAAGGCGCCCTACACCGTGCCGGAGTCGACCGTCGGGCATCCGTTCGGTCCGGCTGAGCACAGGATCGCCCACGAATGGCCGGAATGTGTGGGGATCTGGGAGACCGTCCAGGAGATGGTGGAACACTCAGATCCTGCCGTCATGGAGGCCCTCGACCTGGCTCGGGAGCGGCGGCTGCCGGTGTTCGGCTGCGCGCCGCTGTCCGACCCGCGCCGGATCAGCGGGCTGGCGGCGGCCGGGGTGCGGCTCGACCACGAGTCGTACTCGCACGAGGAGATGCTGGAGAAGCTGCGCCGCGGCATGTACGGCATCATCCGCGAGTCCTCCGTCGCCCACTTCCTCGACGAGAACATCAAGGCCGTGGCCCTGGCCGGCGCCCGCAGGCTGGCGTTCTGCACCGACGACGTGCACGCCGCCGACGTGCTGGCGGGCGGCCACATGGACAAGCTCGTCCGGATGGCGGTCGCGGCGGGGGTCGACCCGGTGACGGCGATCCAGATGGCCACGGTGAACTGCGCGGAGATGTACCGCATCGACCACCTGGTGGGCAGCCTGTCCCCCGGCCGGTTCGCGGACGTCCTGATCGTCGACTCGCTGGAGGACTTCCGGGTCCGTGAGGTGATCGCGGGCGGCGTGCCCGCCGCCCGCGACGGCCGGATGGTCACGCCGACGCCCGCCCCCGAGCGCGGCCCGGTCCGGCCGTTCCCGATCGCCCCGGTCACCGCCGGCGACCTGGTGCTGCGCGCCGAGGGCGAGCAGGCGACCGTGCTGACCCTCGGCTTCACCGAGCAGGTCTTCGTCCGCCGGAGGCGCGACGTGACCCTGCCGGTGACCGACGGCGTCGTGGAGCCGTCCGTGGAGCAGGACGCGCTGCTCGTCACGGTCGTCGAGCGCTACGGCAAGACCGGCAACAAGCCGGTCGCCATGGTCAGCGGCATGGGCCTGCGGGCCGGCGCGATCGCCACCAGCGCGGCGCCCGACGACAACAACATCATCTGCGTGGGCGCCTCCCGCGAGGACATGGCGCTGGCCGTCAACACCGTCGCCGAGCAGGGCGGCGGCCAGGCCGTGGTGGTGGACGGCGAGGTGCGGGCGCTGCTGCCGCTGCCGGTCGGCGGCATCGTCTCCGACCTGCCGGCCGCCGAGATGGCGGTGCTGGAGGAGCGGCTCGACGACCTGGCCCGCGAGCTGGGCTGCACGCTGCCGGCGCCGCTGATGTACCTGTTCTTCCTGTCGATCACCGCGATCCCCGACTACGCCGTCACCGACCTCGGGCTGGTCGACTGCGTACGGCTCGAGGTCGTCGACCCCATCCTCACGGAGGTTTGATCATGAAGGACTTCATCGCCGGTCTCCCCAAGTGCGAGCTGCACCTGCACATCGAGGGCACGCTGGAGCCGGAGCTCAAGTTCGACCTGGCCCGGCGCAACGGCATCGCGCTGCCCTACACGTCGGTCGAGGAGATGCGGGCCGCCTACTCCTTCGACGACCTCCCCTCCTTCCTCACGGTCTACTACGAGGGCATGCAGGTGCTGCGCACCGAGCCCGACTTCTACGACCTGGCCATGGCCTACCTGCGCAAGGCCGCCGAGCAGAACGTGCGCTACGCCGAGATCTTCTTCGACCCGCAGGCGCACACCTCGCGCGGGGTGCCGTTCGACGTGGTGATCCGCGGGCTGTGGCGGGCGCTGATCGACGCCGACCGGCAGCTCGGCGTGCGGGCCCAGCTCATCATGTGCTTCCTGCGCGACTTCCAGGCCGAGTACGCGATGGCGACGCTGCTGGAGTCGCTGCCGTACAAGGAGTGGATCGTCGGCATCGGCCTGGACTCCGACGAGAAGGGCAACCCGCCGGCCAAGTTCGCCGCCGTGTACGAGCGGGCCCGCCAGGAGGGCTACCTGCTGACCATGCACTGCGACGTCGACCAGGACAACTCGATCGAGCACATCCGGCAGGCGATCGAGGAGATCGGCGTCGACCGGATCGACCACGGCGTCAACATCCTGGAGGACCAGCGGCTGGTGGACCTGGTGCTGGCCCGCGGCATCGGCCTGACCTGCTGCCCGATCTCCAACGGGTACGTCACCGACTCCATGAAGGCCGAGGGCATCCGCAAGCTCATGGAGCTCGGCGTGCGGGTGACGATCAACTCCGACGACCCGGCGTACTTCAACGGGTACGTGGGCGAGAACCTGGTGGCGCTGCAGGAGGAGCTGCAGCTCACCCGCGAGGAGCTGGCCCGGCTGGAGCGCAACGCGTTCGAGATCACCTGGCTGCCGCGGCACCTGAAGGACGCCTACCTGGCCGAGGTCGACGCCTACCTCGCCTGAGAAGTCCCGGGAAAACCTCCGGCGGGGCCCGCTTAGAACCCCGCTGGAGGGGCAGGCTGTCTGGTCGCAGGCGTGAGCCGCAGCCGAGCGCGAGGGATTTGTTGAACAGGACCGCTGTTCCGGCCGGAATCGACGAGTTCGAACGGGCACTGGCGCGGAGTGTCGTCGTCGCCGCCCGGGCGATGCCCGACTCTCCGCTGGTCAGCGTGACGTTGTGCACCGAACGCGGCATCCGTCCGGCGGCGTGCGCGCACGCCCGCGCCGGGATGCTCGACGGCATGCAGTCGGCGGCCGGGCGGGGGCCGAGCTTCGACGCGATCGAGGCCGGGCGCGCGGTCACGGCGGCCGGCCTGGCGCCCGACGACGGCCGCTGGGGGTCCTTCTCCCCGCAGCCGCACGGGATCCTCAGCCTGCACGCCGAGCCGCTGACCTCCCAGGGGCGGCTGCTGGGCACGCTCAACCTCTACTCGGCGGGCGCGGGCGGCTTCGCCGCGCGGACGCACGTCGCGGCGCAGGTGAGCGCCTCGACGATCGGCGTGCTGTTCGACGTGGCGATCGGCGCGGCCCGTACGCGGGAGGTGGCGGCGCAGCTGAAGGAGGCACTCGGCACCCGCCCGGTCATCGACCAGGCGATCGGCATCGTCATGGCGCAGCGCCGGTGCACCGCGCACCAGGCGTTCGAGATCCTGCGCAACGTCTCCCAGGACCGCAACCTCAAGGTGCACCACGTCGCGGCGACGATCGTCCGGTCGGTGAGCGGCGGCCCGCCGCAGCGGCCGCGGTTCGAGGATCCGCCGCCCGACGACCACGGGCACCCGGCATAATCGCCCCATGCCCTCCTTTCTCGCCCACGACGGGACCGAGCTGGCCTATCACGTGTCCGGGACGGGCGAGCCGCTGGTGTGCGTGCCCGGCGGCCCGGGCCGCGCCTCGGTCTACCTGGGCGACCTCGGCGGCCTGCCCCGGCGGCTGATCCGGCTGGACGGCCGGGGCACCGGCGACTCGGCGATCCCGGCTGACCCCGGGACGTACCGGTGGGACCGGCTGGCCGAGGACGTCGAGGCGCTGCGGGAGCACCTGGGGCTGGACCGCATGGACCTGCTGGCGCACTCGGCGGGCGCGAACGTGGCCGTCCGGTACGCCGGGCTGCATCCGGCCCGCCTGAGGTCGTTGTGCCTGGTCGCGCCCTCGCCGGTCGCCGTCGGTCTCACGCCGACCGAGGAGGACTGGCAGGCCGGCCTGGAGCTGCGCGCGCACGAGCCGTGGTACGCCGCCGCCCTGGCGGAGTTCCTGGCGGAGGAGGGCGTGGAGCGCCACCGGTTCTTCTACGGCCCCTGGACCGAACGCGCCGCGGCCCATTCCGCCAGTGCCGAGCAGGAGTGCGGCGAGGCCGCGGCGGACGGCTTCTACGCGCCGTCCCCGGTGCCGCCCGAGGAGGTCAGGGCCGGGCTGGCCGCGCTGGACGCGCCGGTGCTGCTGCTGACCGGCGACCTGGACGTCCACCCCTGCCGCCTGCACGCGCGGCCCTTCGCCGCCCTGTTCCGCGACGCCACGCTGGTGACGCTGCCCGGCGCGGGGCACTTCCCGTGGGTGGATGACCCGGGCGCGTTCGTCTCCGCGGTGTCCGGTTTCCTGGACAAGACGGCCTGACGCGCAGGGCATGATGGGGGTGGACGCCGGGACAGGAAGGACTCACCACGTGCGGCAGGAACTCGCGGTCACCAACGGGCAGGCCGCCGGGGTGCGCGGCGCGCTGGCGGGCAACCTGCGGCGCACGCGGCTGGCCCGGGGGTTCAGCGTCCGCGAGCTGGCCGAGCTGACCGGGGTGAGCAAGGCGCTGATCTCACAGATCGAGCGCGGCGTGGCCAACCCGACGATCGAGGTGCTGACCCGGCTGGCGGGGGCGCTGGAGCTCACCTTCGCCGAGCTGACCCGTACCCGGCTCGCCGAGCCCGAGGTGCTGCGCAGGAGCGAGGGCCTGCCGGTGACGGTGGGCGACACGACCGTGCGCGGCCTGTTCGCCGCGGCCGACCGGCGGCGGTTCGAGCTGGCCGAGGGCGAGCTGCCGCCGCTGACGCGCAGCGCCAGGAGCGCCCACGGCCACGGGTCGGTGGAGCACGCCTACGTGGTGTCCGGCGAGGTGACGGTCGAGAGCGACACGTGGTCGGTGCGGCTGGGCGAGGGCGACGCGGTGCGGTTCGGGGCCGAGGTCGACCACGTCTACGCCACCGGCGAGCGCGGCTGCCGGATGCTCACGCTGATCTCCTACGACTAGCCGGGCCAGCGGCTGCTTCCGTCGGGCACGCTGGCCAGCAGCTCGCGGGTGTAGGGGTGGGCGGGGGCGTCCAGCACCCGGTCCACGTCGCCGGTCTCGACGCATTCGCCGGCGCGCAGCACGTACAGGCGGTCGGCGAGCTGGCGGACGACGGCCAGGTCGTGGGTGATGAACAGCAGGCCCATGCCCAGGCGTTCCTTGAGCCCGGCGAGCAGGGTGAGCACCTGCGCCTGCACGGAGACGTCGAGGGCGGAGACGGGCTCGTCGCAGACCAGCAGGCGGGGCTCGCCGGCCACGGCCCGCGCGATGGCCACGCGCTGCCGCTCGCCGCCCGACAGGCCGGCCGGGCGCTTGCGGGCGAGCGCGGGGTCGAGGCCCACCAGGCGCAGCAGCGCGCCGACGTCCGTGGGGCGTCCGTCGGCGGCGAGCGCCTCCTTGAGCGTCGCACCGACGGTACGCGCCGGGTTGAGCGTCGAGTACGGGTCCTGGAAGATCATCTGTGCCGTCCGGCGGGCCTGGCGCACCGCCTGCCGGGACATGCGGGTGGGGTCGGAGCAGTCGAGCCCGTCGAGGGTGACGACGCCCGCGTCGGGGCGTTCCAGGCCGGTGACGCAGCGGGCCAGCGTGGTCTTGCCCGACCCCGACTCGCCGACAACGGCCACGACCTCGCCCGGCGCCACGGTCAGGTCAACGCCGGCCAGGGCCGGCCGCGACGCGCCCGCGTACGTCTTCCGCAGGCCCGTCACCGCGAGCAGGGGCGCGGCGGCGGTGCGCGGCGGCGACGGCACGCCCGGCGGGGGCGGCGGCGCCTCGGGCAGCGCGGCGGCCCGTACGCAGGCCGACAGGCGAACCTCCGCGCCCGGCACCGGAACCAGGGCCGGGACGCCCGCGCGGCACTCCTCCCCCGCGTGCGCGCACCGGTCGGCGAACCCGCAGCGCCCGGCCACCGCGTCGTGGGCCGGCACCGAGCCCGGCACGGACGGGATGACCGGCAGCCGCCGGTCGGCGGGCGGCTCGGCGGCCAGCAGCGCCCGCGTGTACGGATGCCGCTGCTCCTTGCGCAGCTCGGCGGCGCGCCCGACCTCCATGACCCGGCCCGCGTACATGACCACGACCCGGTCGCACATCGAGAACGCCAGCCGCAGGTCGTGCGTGATGAGCAGGAACGTCATGTCCCGTTCGCGCTGGATGCGGCGGATGAGGGCGAGCACCTCGCGCTGCGTGGTGGCGTCGAGGGCGGTGGTCGGCTCGTCGGCCAGCAGGATCCGCGGCGCGGCGGCCAGCGCGCAGGCCAGGCCCACCCGCTGCCGCATGCCGCCGGAGAGCTGGAACGGGTAGCGGCCCGCCACCTCGCCCGGCAGGCCCACCTCGGCCAGCAGCCGCGGCACCTCGGTCTTGGGGTCGGCGCCGTCCGGCAGGCCGTCGGCGATCTGCTTGCCGGCCCTGCGCAGGGGGTTGAGCAGCGTGAACGGGTCCTGCATGAGCAGCGAGACCGTGCCGCCGCGCTGCCGCCGCCTGGCCCTGGGGTCGTCGTCGACCCGCCGCCCGTCGATCTCGACCAGGCCGGTGGACTCCAGCCCGGCAGGCAGCAGCCCGAGCAGCGCGCGGACGGTCAGCGACTTGCCCGAGCCGGACTCGCCCACGATCGCCACCGACTCGCCGGCGGCGACCTCGAAGGACACCTGCGACAGCAGCGTACGGCCGGTGTCCGGCTGCCGTACGGTCAGGTCGGCCACCCGCAGCATGGTCACCGGGCCCTCCGCTCGAAGCGTTCGTGCAGCCAGTCGCCCACCAGGTTGAGCGCGGCGGCGGTGACGATCACGGCCAGGCCGGGCGCGATGACCGCCCACGGGTTGGCCAGCAGCTGGGTGCGGTTGTCGGCCAGCGTGCGCCCCCAGTCGGGCGATCCGGCCGGGACGCCCAGGCCGAGGAAGGACAACGACGACAGCGAGACCAGGGCGAAGGCGAAGTTCAGGAAGGCCGAGGCCAGGCTGACCGGGACGATGTTCGGCCAGATGTGCCGGGTCATGATCCGCCAGGACGACAGGTTCTTGAGCAGCGCCGCCTCGACGTAGGGCCGGTGCCGCTGCTCCAGGACGGCGCCGCGCACGACCCGCGTGTCGGTGGGCGCGAACAGCACCACCAGCACGGCGACGGCCAGGCCGTAACCGCCGCCGAGCACGCCCGCCACGACGATCGCGACCAGCAGCGCGGGCAGCGAGAACATCAGGTCGGCCCAGCGCATGACCAGGGTGTCCGGCCAGCCGCCGAAGTAGCCGGCGGCCAGGCCGAGCAGGTTGCCGATCAGCATGGAGCCGGCGGCCACGGCGAACGCCCCCGGCACGGCGGTGCGGGCCCCCGCGACGAGCAGGCTCAGCACGTCGCGGCCCAGGTCGTCGGTGCCGAGCGGGTGGCCGGGGCCGGGCATGGAGATGCCGGTCATCAGGTCCTGCGCGGTGGCGCCGGGGACGAGCCAGGGCGCGAACGCGGCGGCGGCCACGACGACCACGAGCACGGCCAGCGCCAGCGGCACGGCGATCGGGAACCGGCGGATCACGGCACGCCCGCGCGTACGGGCCGGCGCGGTCACGACGCGCCCCCGCCGAGCCGCACGCGCGGGTCGGCCACCGAGTAGGCGACGTCCACCAGCAGGTTGACGGCGGCGATCAGGAGGGTGAGCAGCAGCGCGAGCGCCTGCACCACCGGCACGTCCTTGAAGGTGACCGAGTCGACCAGCAGCGACCCGAGCCCCGGCAGCGCGAACGTGACCTCCACCAGCACGGTCCCGGCGAGCATGCCGGTGACGACGAGCCCGGCCGCGGTCAGCACGGGCACCAGCGAGTTGCGCATGGCGTAGCCGAGCACGACGGGCGCGCTCAGGCCGCGGGCGCGGGCGAAGACCACGTAGTCCTGGTCCAGCTCGCGGACGAGCGCGGCCCTGCTGAAGCGCAGCAGCATCCCGGCCGCCCCGGCCGCCAGCGCGACGGCGGGCAGCGTCAGGTGCCACAACTCGCTCGCGAACCCCTCCCCCGTGCCGTAGACGGGGAACCAGCCGAGCCCGAGCGCGAACACCACGAGCAGCAGCAGGCCGACCGCGAACGGCGGCGCGCTCAGCCCCACCACCCCGGCGGTCACCACCAGGCGGTCGCTCGCCCGGCCCTTGCGCAGCGCGCCCAGCACGCCGAGCGGCAGGCCCGCCAGCGCGGCCAGGAGCGTGCCGTAGCCGGTCAGGACGAGCGTGCGCGGCAGGCGTTCGCCGAGCATCCCGGCGACCGGCTGGCCGGTCCTGATGGAGGTGCCGAGGTCGCCGCCGAGCACGCCGCCGAGCCAGCGCAGGTACTGGACGGCGACGGGGTCGTCGAGGTGGTAGCGGCCCCGCAGGGCGGCGATCGTGTCGGCGGTGGCCGGACGGGTGCCGAGCAGGGTCTGCTGGATGTCGCCCGGGGCCAGGTAGAGCAGGCCGAACACGCCGGCCGACAGCAGCAGCACGACGGCCGCGGTGCCCGCGGACCTGCGCAGCAGGAACCCGGCCCAGCCCATCACAACACCCCGCCCCCGGTCAGCCAGCCGATCACGCGCTCCGCCGCGTCCCTGCGGTGGGCGGGCTCGACCAGCTCGTGACCCTCCCGAGGGTAGAGGACCAGCTGAGTGCTCACGCCCGCCGCCGACCAGGCACGATAGAGCTGTTCCGCCTGGCCGGGTGGGGTGGTGCGGTCGCGCTCGCCGTGCAGGATCAGGGTCGGGGTGGCGGCTTTGGCGGCGTGGTGCACGGGTGAGCGGGCGGCCAGGCGTTCGCGTCCCTCGCTGGTGGCCGGGTCGGCCCCGGCGTGGTAGAGCGGGTCGAAGCCGCCCGCGAGGTTGCTGGCGGTGGAGAAGCTCAGCCAGTCGCTCACGCCGGACATGACGACGGCGGCGCGGAAGCGGCTCGTGCGGGTGACGGCCCAGGCGGTCAGGTATCCGCCGTAGCTCAGGCCCATGACCGCGGTCCGGCCGGGATCGGCGATGCCCGCGGCGACCAGGTGGTCCACGCCGGCCAGCACGTCGTCCAGGTCCGCCGCGCCGACCTGGCCGATGACCGCGCGGGCGTAGTCCTGGCCGCGGCCGCTGCTGCCTCTGGGGTTCGGCAGCAGGACGGCGGCGCCGGCGTGCGCGAGCGGCACGGCGAGCTGGTTGGACTCGGCGGGCGCGAACGAGCTGGACCACAACCAGGTGGGCCCGCCGTGCACCATGACGACCAGCGGCCTGGGTCCCTCTCCGGCTCCGGGGGTGGTGAGCAGCAGGCCGCTGACCGGCAGGCCGTCGCGGCCCGTCCAGGTGATCTCCTCCTGGTGCGCCGCCAGCCCGGCCAGCCCGGCGTTGAGCGCGGTGACCGCACGCCAGTCGCCTTCCCGCAGCACGGCCACGGCGACCTCGGGCGGCTGCTCGGGGCTCTCCCAGCAGGCCGCGGCCACCGTGCCGGTGCGGTCCACGGACAGCGAGGGCTGGCCGTCGCGGCCGCCCAGCGTTCCCCGGGCCGTCCAGCGGCTCAGGACGCGGCCGTCGGCGGCGCTGAGCACCCCGCCGTGCACGCCGGTGCCCGACCAGCCGGTGAACCACAGGGTGTCGTCGTCCAGCCAGCCGAGGTCGGTGACGTCGTCCAGGTCGCCCAGGTAGGCGACCTCCCCCGTGACCAGGTCGGCCCGCAGGACGCGGCCCGAGACGATCGACAGCCCCTCGACCACCACGGCGGCCCGTCCGCCCGGGGCCAGCCGGGGCCGGGCGAGCTGCCAGGACGTGCGGTGCAACGTGCGCACCTCGCCGTCCTCGACCAGGTCGAGCCGGGGCCGGTAGTACCCGGCGGGCGTCTCGTCTTCCGAGGTCACGGCCAGGGCTCGGCGTCCGCGCCAGTCGGCGTCCCACACGGTCAGGCCGGGCAGCGCGAGCTCGCGCGGGCGGTCGTCGCCGATCTCGAACCAGGCCAGGCGGCGCAGCCGGCCGCCCGGCGTCAGGACGAAGGGGTCGGACGGGTCGTGCACGCGCAGGCCCAGATGGCTGCCGTCGCGCTCGCTGCCGGGGTCGGCCAGCCGGACCAGGACGGTCCCGTCGTCGCCGGGGATCAGGTCCTCGATCTCGCCGTCCACGCGGGCCCGCCAGCCCTCGACGGCCAGCTCGGACGGCGACGGCGTGCGCAGCAGCCGCCCGTCGGGCAGCCAGCGGACCGGGCCGTGGCAGTCGCCCGCGGCCTCCATGGCGCCGTCGAGCCCGACGACGTACGCGACGCCGTCGATCACGCAGGCGACGCGGTCGCCGCCGGGGTGCAGCGACACCGACTCGGGATAGCGCATCCCGGCCAGCGCCTGATGCACTTGAATAGGGTCGGTCATCAGCGTGCGGCCACCTTCGTCGCCCACGGGCCGACGAAGAAGTAGGGCCCGAAGCCCTCGGCGGTGACCGCCCTGCCGAACGCGGTGGCCGCCTCGCCCCACCACAGCGGCTGGTACGGCACGTCCGCCGCCGCCCTGACCAGCGCCTGGCCGAGCAGCTTGCCCCGGGCGGCGTCGTCGGTGCCCGCCTTGGCCTGGTCCAGCAGGCCGGTCACCTCGGCGTTGTCGTACTCGGCGATGTTGGTGCCGTTCTCGCCGGTGGCGCCGCCGTGCAGGAGCTGCTGGACGTACTCGGCGGGGTCGCCGGTGGTGGCGAAGTACCAGCCGAGGTAGACGCCGGAGCCGTGCTTGCCGAGGTCGGCGATCCACTGTTCGAGCGGCACCTCCTTGACCTCCAGCGTGATGCCGATGGTCTTGAGGTTCTCGGCCAGGGTGAGCGCCGCCCGCCCGAGCTGCGGGCCGCTGCTCGGGTACGTGAGCGTGTCGGCGAACCCCTGCGGCGTGGCCGACTTCGCCAGCTCTGCCTTGGCCTGGGCCAGGTCGAAGCCGTACTGGGGGATGGCCGCGTACAGGGCGGTGACCTCGGCCTCGTCCAGCACGCCGCCCCACTGGGCCGGGTCCGGGACGGCGGTGGCGACCTTGCCGTGGCCGCGCAGCACGCTCCTGACGATGCCCTCGCGGTCCACGGCGTGGGCGACGGCCCGGCGCACGTGCACGTCGTCCCAGGGCTTCTTGGCCGTGTTGAAGGCCAGCGTGACCAGCGAGCGGTCGGCGGCGGTCAGCACCTGCGCGCCGGGCACCGCCTTCCACTGGTCGATCTGCTCGGCGGGCACGTTGAGCGCGACGTCCACGTTGTCGCCGCGCATGGCCAGCAGCCGGGTGGACTCCTCGGGGATGAAGTCGATCCTGATCTGCCGGAAGGCCGGCTTGCCGCCCCGGTAGGCGTCGTTGCGGTCCAGCGTGACGTGCGAGTCGGGGGCGAACTCGGCCACCTTGTACGGCCCCGTCCCGAGCAGCTTGCCCTCCGGCGTGCCGATGCGCTCGCCGGTGGCCTCGATGAACTTCGAGCTGGTCACCAGCAGCGTGCCGGGCGTCGGCACCCACGCGAAGGCCGCGTCGGGGCTCTTGAGCTTGATCGTCACCTCGGCGTCGCCGGTGGCCTCGATCGTGTCCACGTTGGCGTAGGCGTAGGCGAAGGCGGTGGTCGAGCCCTTCTTGGCGTGCAGGTTCAGGCTGGCGACCACGTCGGCGGCGGTGAGCGGGCTGCCGTCGGAGAAGGTCACGCCGGGGCGCAGCTTGTAGACGTAGGTGGTGGCGTCCTTCCTGGCCCAGGACTCGGCCAGGGACGGCTGGAGGCTGCCGTCCGGGCCGACGCCGACCAGGGACTCCTGCACGAGGAGGGCCACGACGTAGTTCATGATGCCCGCCTCCTTGGCCGCGTCCAGCGACCCGATGGAGGAGGGCAGCGCGACGCGCAGGACGTCGAGGCTCTTCTTGGCGGCCGTCCCCGCCTCCTGCTCGGCCGGCCCGCACGCCGACAGCAGGCCGGGCAGCACGGCGAGCGCCCCCGCGAAGGCGGCGGACCGCAGGACAGAACGCCGGGAGACAGGCAGATCGGTCACCGGGGGACCCTACTTTCACACGACCGGTCAACCCGCCTAGCTGCAGTGTCTACCGGTAAACTCCAGTTGGCACATGAGAGTATTCGGCGCCTGCGCCACGAGTCAAACCCACCTAACGAATCGGAAATACATGATCACCGTGTACAGCGCTCCCTGGTGCGGTCACTGCCACCGGCTGAAGGCGCAGCTCTCCCGCGCCGGCATCCCGTACACCGAGATCGACGTGGACGAGGCCCCCGGCGCCGTCGACCTCATCGCCGAGCTCAACGGCGGCTCCTGGCTCATCCCCACGGTCGTCTTCCCGGACGGCTCCGCCCTGGTCAACCCGGGTGTGGAGGAGGTGCGGGCGCGGCTCAGCGCATCCTGAGGGCCAGCATGAAGTCGACCCGCTCGTCCCAGGAGTTGAGCGACCTGCCGGTCAGCTCCTCGATCCGGCGCAGCCGGTAGCGCAGCGTGTTGACGTGCACGTGCAGGCGCTCGGCCGTGGCCGCCCACGAGCCCGACTCCTCCAGGTACGCCTGCAACGTCTCCAGCAGGTCCGTCTGGTTGGCCGCGTCGTACGACTCCAGCCGCCCCAGCAGCCGCGACCGGAACGCCCGGCGCAGCTCCCCCGGGATGGCGGCCAGCAGCGTGCGATGGGAGCTGACGTCGTCGCCGGTGATCACGCTGACCCGGTCGCCGCTCAGGCCGGCCAGCGTGAGCGCGTGCCTGGCCTCCTCGATCAGGCTGCTCAGCGCCGCCGGGCCGGTCGTCACGCTGCTCACCCCGAGCGTGATGCGGCCCTGACCGAGCCCCGCCTCCAGGGTGCGCGCGCCCCTGAGCACGTGGGCCGTCAGCTCGTCGGCCGTGTTGCCCGCCAGCGGGACGAGCGCGACCGCCTCGGCGGGGCCGGTGGCCGTGACGATGCCGGGCGCCAGCGGCCGCAGCAGCTCGTCCAGCACGGGCACGGCGACCTCGCCGCCGCCGCCACCGTCGTCGAGCCGCGCCGACAGGGCGACGGCCAGCAGGCCGTGCTCGGTCTCCACGTGCAGCGTGTGCAGCCGCGACACCACGCCGGGCAGCGCCGCGTCGCCCGACTCCAGCAGCGTCAGGAGCTGGTCGAGCACCCGCCGCTCGATGCGCTGCGCCGCCTCCAGCCGCGAGCGCTCCAGCGCCACCAGCGCGGCCAGCTCGACGACCAGGTCCTCGTTCTCGCCCTGCACCTGCTCCCCCGCGTACGCCAGGAACCAGTTGGCGATGCGGTGCGGCGCCCCCTTGCTGACCGGGAACACCGACAGCGCCGTGCCGTCCTCCTGCGTCACCATCCCGGGCAGAAAACGGGCGGTCAGGAACGTGTGCGCCAGCCGCAGCCGGGCCGCGGCGTCCAGCGGCTGGGAGCCGACGACCACCCGGCCCGTGGGCGAGAGCACCCAGCAGGGCACGTCCAGCTCGCCCGCCACCGCCGTGACGAGCTTGGTGAGGCTGCCGCCGTCGACCAGGGTGCTGGCCAGCCGCCTGCGGGCGGCGTACGCGGGCCGCGGCGGCGTGCCCAGCTCGGCGATCAGGGCCCGCAGGACGTGCTCGGTGACCTGGCTGAACGGCACGTCCACCGGCAGCGTGAGCAGCGGCAGCCCGGCCTCGGCGCAGGCGTCGATCAGGTCGGCCGGCGGCACCTTGAGCGCGGTGCCGGCGACCAGCGCCGCCACGTCCCCGAGCTTGGCGACGAAGTCGCGCGAGGAGGCCGGGCCGGTGTGCCAGGTCAGCTCGGTGAGCACCAGCTCGCCCGCCTTGACGAACATGGCCGGGTCGGGCAGGTCGGTCGTGGCGACGCCGCGTACGCGCCGGTCGAGCAGGTCGTGCCCGGTCAGCACCTTCAGGGCGAGCTGGCCGGCCTGGAGGAGGTCCCTCAGCCGCATGGCCAGCCTTCCCGGCGCCAGGCCGCGTCCCAGAACATCCACTCGTAGCGGGCGGTGGTGAGCGCGCGGTCGAGCAGCCGCAGCCGCTCCTCGCCGGCCGGCGCCAGCCCGTCCAGCAGGTCGAGCACTCCCGCCACGGTCTCCTGGTAGCCCTCGCCGCCGTAGGTGTCGATCCACCAGGCGTAGAGCGGGTCCGGAGAGGACCGGCCGAGCAGGGTCTCGCCGACCCGGGCGTAGATCCAGTAACAGGGCACGATCGCGCCCAGCGCCTCCGGGAACGTGCCCAGCGAGCACGTGCGCACCAGGTACGAGGTGTACCCGACCGTCGTGGGCCCGGCGGGCGTCTTGCGCGCGTCGGCCTCGTCCAGCCCGAACGCGGCCAGCAGCTCCACCACCAGGCTGTGCTCCACCTCGACGGTCATGGCGGCGTCGCGGGCGAAGCGCTGCACGCCGGACGGCTCCGGCGAACGCGCCGCGCACGCCGCCAGCGCCCTGGCGTAGTCGGGCAGGAAGTGCGCCTCCTGCACCACGTAGTGGCGGAACGCCTCCCGCGGCAGGGATCCGTCGGTCAGCCCCGACAGGAACGGGTGGGCCAGGATCTGGTCGTACACACCGCCGACGACCTGCCACAACTCATCACGAAACCGGCTCACCCGCCCAGGCTATCGGCGCATCACGACCCGCGGCGCCACCTCGATGCCCAGCTCGCGCTCGTGTTCCACCAGCGCCCGCAGCTCCGGCCCCCACTCGGCCTCGGGCAGCACCGCGAAGCCGTGCCGCTCGTACCAGGGGGCGTTCCAGGGCACGTCGCGGAACGTCGTCAGCGTGACCGCCGGCGCCCCGACCGCCCGCGCGTGGTCGGCCACCGCCTCCACCAGCCGCCCGCCGATGCCCTGCCGCATGTGGTCGGGGTGCACCGCGAGCTGGTCGAGATGCAGGTTGCCGTCGACCCGGCCGATCAGCGCGAACCCGGCCGGCGGGTCGCCTTCGACCAGCACCGAGGTCGCGTCCGTGACGTCCTCGACCATCGTCGTGCCCGCCGGGAAGACTATGCCGGCCTGCTCGAACAGCTTGTCGGCGGCCAGTTCCACAGAGATCAGCCCGGCCAGCTCGCCCGGGTCGGCCCATCGCACCATGACGACACGGTCTCATGTTTCGGGTGGACCACGCCGCTGGTATTAGTGTTGATGATCGTAGGCCCGGCTGTGCGGAGCCGGGACCCTCTCCTCACGACGTGCCCATGACCGCTGTCACATGCGGTCATGGGCACGTCGTGCAGCGGTCACAGGTCGAGCAGGGGCTCCAGGCCCACGGTGAGGCCGGGCAGCTCGCGCACCCGGCGCACGCCCAGCAGCACGCCCGGCGTGAACGCCGACCTGCTCATCGTGTCGTGCCGGATGGTGAGGATCTCGCCGTCGCCGCCGAGCAGCACCTCCTGGTGGGCGATCAGCCCGGACAGGCGCACCGCGTGCACGTGCACCCCGCCGACGTCGGCGCCGCGGGCGCCGTCGAGGGCGGTGCTGGTGGCGTCGGGCATCCCGCCGAGCCCGGCCTTGCCGCGCGCCTCGGCCACCAGCTCAGCGGTACGCCGGGCGGTGCCCGAAGGGGCGTCGGCCTTGTTCGGGTGGTGCAGTTCGATGATCTCGACGGACTCGAAGTGGCGGGCCGCCTGCTGCGCGAAGTGCATCATGAGCACCGCCGCGATGCCGAAGTTGGGGGCGATCAGGCAGTTGACGCCCGGCGAGCGCTCCAGCCACCCGCGCACGGTCTCCAGCCGACCGGCGTCGAACCCCGTGGTGCCCACCACCGGGTGCACGCCGTGGGCGATGGCCCATTCCAGGTTGCCCATGACCACGTCGGGATGGGTGAAGTCGACCACCACCTCGGCGCCTTCGAGCCCTTCGACGGGATCGTCCTTGTCGAGCGCGGCCACCAGCTCCAGGTCGTCCGCAGCCTCGACCGCCTTGCACACCTCGACGCCCACGCGACCACGCGCGCCCAGCACACCAACCCTGATCACGCCCCCAACCCTATTACGCCCGCCACCCCCTCCCAAGCACCCCCCAGAACCGAGAGGGGGAGAGCGGAATCCCGCTCTCCCCCTCCACAACGACCCCGGCCGGGGCGAACCCGGTCAGGCGATGGCCTCCGAGAAGTCCTTGTCCCCGTACGGCCCGATGACGGCCAGCGTGAGCGGCCGGCTCAGGACGTCACGGGCGACCTCCCCGATCTCGTCGGGGGTGACCGCCTCGATCCGGGCCAGCACCTCGTCGACCGACATCAGCTCGTCGTAGACCAGCTCGTTCTTCCCGATCCGCGACATGCGCGACCCGGTGTCCTCCAGCCCGAGCACCAGCCCGCCGCGCATCTGCCCCTTGCCGCGCATGATCTCGTCGGCGGTGATGCCTTCGGCCACCACCCGGGACACCTCGTCGCGGCAGATCTTGAGCACGTCGTCGATCTTCGAGGGCAGGCAGCCCACGTAGATCCCGAACTGCCCGGTGTCGGCGTAGGCCGAGGTGTAGCTGTAGGCCGAGTAGGCCAGCCCGCGCTTCTCCCTGATCTCCTGGAAGAGCCGGGAGGACATGCCGCCGCCGAGCGCGGCGTTGAGCACGCCGAGCGCGAACCTGCGGTCGTCGGTGCGGGACATGCCGGTCGTGCCGAGCACCAGGTTGGCCTGCTCGGTCGGCCGGTCCAGCACCCTGACCCCGGAACGGGTCTCGGCGCCCGGACCGCTGGTGCGCGGCGGGGCGAACTCGTAGGGGCCCTCCAGCGCGCCCGCCCGCTCGTACGCGCGGGCGACCAGCTCGACGACCTCCTCGTGCCGCACGTTCCCCGCCACCGACACCACCGTCGTACGCGGCCGGTAGTACCGGTGGTAGTACTCGGCGATGCGCTCCTGGCCCAGGGCGTTGATCGAGTCGACCGTGCCCAGGATGGGCCGGCCGATCGGCGAGTCGCCGTAGAGCGCGGCGGCGAACTGCTCGTGCACCACGTCGGACGGGTCGTCGTCGTGCATGGCGATCTCTTCCAGGATCACCCCGCGCTCGGACTCGACGTCCTCCTCGGTGATCAGCGAGCTGGTCACCACCTCGGCGAGCACGTCGACCGCCACGGGCAGGTCCTCGTCGAGGACCCGCGCGTAGTAGCAGGTGTACTCCTTGGCGGTGAAGGCGTTGATCTCGCCGCCGATGCCCTCGATGGAGGCCGAGATTTCCATCGCGTCCCGCGTGGGCGTGCCCTTGAACAGCAGGTGTTCGAGGAAGTGGGTGGCCCCCATGTGCTCGGGGGCCTCGTCACGCGAGCCGATGCCGACCCACATGCCGACCGCGACGCTACGCACGGTCGGCATGGTCTCGGTCACCACACGGAGCCCACCCGGCAGGACGGTGCGCCTGACGACCCCGGCTCCGTCCTTGCCGGGGTGCAGCGTGGTGGTCATCACGAGGCCTCCTGCTTCGGGGGTGCCGAGAACTGTGGTTGCCCGGTCACGAGTTGCGGTCGTCGCCCTCGTTGGGGCGGCTGGTGCGCACGCGGGTCCGGGTGCGGCGCGGCCGCTCCGGCTTGTCCTCGGCGGCGACGGAGTCGGCCTCGGGCGCGGGAGCCTCGCCGTCCTCGGCGCCGGCCGCGGCCTTGGCCTCCTTCTCCGCGGCCTCCTTCTCGATGACCTCGACGGGCACGAGGGAGAGCTTGCCCCGGCCGTCGATCTCGGCGATCTCGACCTGGATCTTCTCGCCGACGCCCATGACGTCCTCGACGTTCTCGATGCGCTTGCCGCCGTGCAGCTTGCGGATCTGGGAGACGTGCAGCAGGCCGTCCTTGCCGGGCATGAGCGAGACGAACGCGCCGAAGGCCGCGATCTTGACGACCGTGCCCAGGTAACGCTCGCCGACCTCGGGCATGTGCGGGTTCGCGATGCCGTTGATCGCCGAACGGGCCGCCTCGGCGGAGGGCCCGTCGGTGGCGCCGATGTAGATCGTGCCGTCGTCCTCGATGGTGATCTCGGCGCCCGTGTCGTCCTGGATCTGGTTGATCATCTTGCCCTTCGGGCCGATGACCTCGCCGATCTTGTCGACCGGGACCTTGATCGTGATGATGCGCGGCGCGGTCGGGTTCATCTCCGCCGGGGAGTCGATCGCCTCCTGCATCACGTCTAGGATCGCCAGGCGGGCGCCCTTGGCCTGCTTCAGCGCGGCGGCCAGCACGGAGGCGGGGATGCCGTCGAGCTTGGTGTCGAGCTGCAGGGCGGTGATGACGTCCTTGGTGCCGGCGACCTTGAAGTCCATGTCGCCCATGGCGTCCTCGGCGCCGAGGATGTCGGTCAGCGTGACGTAGCTGCCGCCCTCGCTGATCAGGCCCATCGCGATGCCGGCGACCATCTCCCTGAGCGGCACACCGGCGTCCAGCAGCGCCATCGTGGACGCGCAGACCGAGCCCATCGAGGTGGAGCCGTTGGAGCCGAGGGCCTCGGAGACCTGGCGGATGGCGTACGGGAACTCCTCGCGCGAGGGCAGCACCGGGATGAGCGCCCGCTCGGCCAGCGCGCCGTGACCGATCTCGCGGCGCTTGGGCGAGCCCACGCGGCCCGTCTCACCGGTGGAGTACGGCGGGAAGTTGTAGTTGTGCATGTAGCGCTTGGTCCGCTCGGGGTTGAGCGTGTCGATGTTCTGCTCCATGCGCAGCATGTTCAGCGTGGTGATGCCCAGGATCTGGGTCTCGCCGCGCTCGAACAGGGCCGAGCCGTGCACCCGGGGCACCACGTGGACCTCGGCCGACAGGGCGCGGATGTCCTTGGTGCCGCGGCCGTCGATGCGGACGCCCTCCTTGACGACCCGCTCGCGCATGAGCTTCTTCATCACCGAGCGGAACGCGGCGGAGATCTCCTTCTCGCGCCCCTCGAACTCGGGCAGCAGCCGCTCGGCGGCCAGCGCCTTGACCTTGTCGAGCTCGGTCTCGCGCTCCTGCTTGCCGGCGATGGTCAGCGCGGCGGCCAGCTCGGTCTTGATCGCGGCCTCGACCGCGTTGTAGACGTCGTCCTGGTAGTCGAGGAAGACCGGGTACTCGGCGGTCTCCTTGGCGGCGACCTGCGCGATGCGGGACTGCGCCTCGCACAGCACCTTGATGAACGGCTTGGCGGCCTCAAGGCCCTGCGCGACGGTCTCCTCGGTCGGCGCGACCGCGCCGTCGGCGACCAGCTTGAGCGTGTCCTTGGTGGACTCGGCCTCGACCATCATGATCGCGACGTCGCCGTCGTCGAGCAGGCGGCCCGCCACGACCATGTCGAACGTGGCCCGCTCCAGCTCGGGGTGCGTCGGGAAGGCCACCCACTGGCCCTCGATCAGCGCGACCCGCACGCCGCCGATCGGGCCGGAGAACGGCAGCCCGGCGAGCTGCGTGGACAGCGAGGCGGCGTTGATGGCGACCACGTCGTAGAGGTGGTCGGGGTTGAGCGCCATGACCGTGGCGACGACCTGGATCTCGTTGCGCAGGCCCTTGACGAACGACGGGCGCAGCGGCCGGTCGATCAGGCGGCAGGTCAGGATCGCGTCCTCGGACGGACGGCCCTCACGGCGGAAGAACGAGCCGGGGATGCGGCCCGCGGCGTACATGCGCTCCTCGACGTCGACCGTGAGCGGGAAGAAGTCGAAGTTCTCCTTGGGAGCCTTGGACGCGGTGGTGGCCGAGAGCACCATCGTGTCGTTGTCGAGATAGGCGACGGCGGAACCCGCCGCCTGGCGCGCGAGACGACCGGTCTCGAACCGGACCGTGCGCGTGCCGAAAGAGCCGTTGTCAATGACGGCTTCAGCGGTGTGGACACCCTCCACGGGGGACCTCCTTGTGGTCGGTCACCCGCGCCCTCTTTTCTCACCGGCACCCTCGTGCCTATGAAGGGACCCGCTCGTCAGACGGCCGCCCATCCGTCGTGCCCGGTGGCACGGTGGCGGCGATCCGTCAGCGTGTCCCCCATAGAAGGTGCAGCGCCGGTCTTCGATCGAAGCGCCCGGTCGTTCTTACCGGAAGCCACTACCGAGGACCGGCCCGCAGGCGTCGCGGGTCGCATGGTGCTGAATCGGACGCGGGGGCTGTGTGTCTCGGATATTCAGTTGTACGCCGACGGCGCGGCGGCTCGCCGCCACGACGCGCCGGTCGTGTGTGCTCCTACCCACATGGGCGGAGCCATATGAGAAGGGAGCGGCGCCGGGCGCCGCTCCCTTTCATGCTATCGGCGCAGACCGAGTCGCTCGATGAGCGAACGGTAACGCTGGATGTCGACCTTCTGCAGGTACTTCAGCAGACGACGCCGGCGACCGACGAGCAGAAGCAGGCCACGACGGCTGTGGTGGTCGTGCTTGTGCGTCTTCAGGTGCTCGGTGAGCTCGCTGATGCGCTTGCTGAGCAGCGCGATCTGCACCTCGGGCGAACCGGTGTCGCCTTCGGCCGTCGCGTACTCACTGATGATGGTCTTCTTGGCAGCGGTGTCGAGGGACACGGCTCTCCTTCGATCTACGGACACGCGCGAATGAGATGAGAGTGCGAACGACCGTGCGTGCCTACAGTCGCCGCGTGAAGGCCGTCATGGGCAGCGCAGCAGCGCCACCGTTACAGAGCCGACATGCAAGGTTACCATCGGAGTCAAGCGTTTCGCGCCCGCGAACGTTCCGCGCCCGCCGCGGCCGGCGTCACGACGTGATGCGGCGGGCGGCGTCGACGTCGGCGTGGATCTGGTCGATCAGCGCCTCGATCGACTCGAAACGGGTGTTGCCCCTCAGCCGGGCGGCGAACTCCACCGCCACGTGCACCCCGTAGAGCTCCAGGTCGTCGCGGTCGAGCGCGTACGCCTCCACGGTACGCGGCACGCCCTCGAACGTCGGGTTCGTGCCCACCGAAATCGCCGCCGGCCACCGCTCGCCCGCGTACGGCGCGGGCAGGTTGGCCACCGGGACGCACTCCAGCCACCCCGCGTAGACCCCGTCGGCCGGGATGGCCGTCTGCTGCGGCGTCTCGACGTTGGCGGTCGGGAAGCCGAGCTGCCGCCCGCGCTGGTAGCCGCGCACCACCACGCCCTCCACCCGATGGGGACGGCCCAGCTCGGCCGCGGCGCCCTCGACGTCACCGGCGACGATCAGCTCGCGCGCGGAGGACGAGGAGACGCCGTCGAGCAGGGGCACCACCTCGACCTCGAAGTCGTACTTGTCGCCCAGCGTGCGCAGCGTCTCGACGTCGCCGGCGGCGTGGTGCCCGAACGTGAAGTCCGCACCCACCACGACCACCGCCGCCCCGAGGCGCTCGCTCAGCACGCCCTGGGCGAAGTCGTCGGGGCTCGTCCTGGACAGGTCGAGGGTGAACTCCACCACCTCGACGTCGTCGATGCCCAGCTCGGCCAGCAGCTCGGCGCGCCGCTTGAGCGTGGTCAGCCGCGCCCGCCGGGTGCCCGGCCGCACCACCTCGTCGGGATGCGGCTCGAACGTGACCGCCACGCTGCGCGCCCCCCGCTCGCGGGCCAGCTCGACCGTCCGCTCGATCACCTTGCGATGCCCGCGATGGACCCCGTCGTACACGCCGATGGTCACCACAGACCTTCTCGAACCCCGCACGCTAGGCCCCATTCGTTCGTGGCAGATCAATCCGACACAAGCCTGCCATGCACCTCCCGCTCACCTCCAATCGAGGGGCGGAGCGCGGTATTCCCGCAAGTAGGATGAGCCATCATGCCTCGATACGCGCTCCTGATCCTGCCCGCCTTCAACCGGGTCTACGGCGAGAGCTCCCCACGTCTGACCAGGGGCGAGCTGGCCGTCTTCAGCGACCACGCCATCGAGAACACCGTGCTGGACAGCGCGGAGACCACCATCGGCGGCGTCCCGTACATCACGTTCGAGACCGCCGAGCCGCTGTCCGAGTCCGACGTCGCGCTGCTGTCCAACCTGTCCTCCGTCTACGCGGTCTTCGGCGTCGAGGGCGACCTGCTGCGCCCGCTGGCCATGCGCCCCCTCGACCGGCTGAGCAGCGACCTGCTGACCATCCAGAAGTACGCCGGCAAGACCAACGAGCACTTCACCAAGCTGCTGCTCAACGTCACCGTGCTCGCCTCCGACCGGCCCATGTCCGGGAGGTTGTCGGTGTTCGACCCGATGTGCGGCCGCGGCACCACCCTCAACCAGGCCCTCATGTACGGCTACGACGCCTACGGCCTCGACGTCGACGGCAAGGACTTCGAGGCGTACACGACGTTCATCAAGACCTGGCTGCGCAACAAGCGGCTCAAGCACACCGCCGAGATCGTGCCGGTGCGGCGGGCGCGGGCGCTGGTGGGGCGGCGGCTCAACGTCACGTTCGGGCTGTCGAAGGAGGCCGTCAAGGCGGGCGACGTGCAGCAGCTGGCGGTGGTCAACGCCGACACGCTCAAGAGCCGCGAGTTCTTCAAGCCCCGCACGTTCGACGTCGTCGTGACCGACGCCCCCTACGGCGTCCAGCACGGCAGCAAGGGCGGCGGCGGCCTGTCCCGCAGCCCGCTGGAGCTGCTGCGGCAGGCCGTGCCGGTCTGGGCCGAGCTGCTGCGCCCCGGCGGCGCGATGGGCATCTCCTGGAACACCTACGGCGGCAAGAGCGCCGAGCTGGCCGCGATCCTCACCGGCGCGGGCCTGGAGGTCATGGACTACCCCGACTTCGAGCACTGGGTCGACCAGGCGATCGTCCGCGACATCCTGGTCGCCCGCAAACCCGCCTGACGAGCGAAGGCCGCGGCTCAGCCCGCAAGCCCGCCTGACGGACGAGGGCCGCGCCTCAGCCCGCAAGCCCGCCTGACGGACGAGGGCCGCGGCTCAGCCCGCAAGCCCGCCTGACGGACGAAGGCCGTGGCTCAGCCCGCGAACACGGCCAGGGGCTTGGCGATCCGGCCCTGCTCCTCCACCAGCGCCAGCAGCTCGCCCTCCGGCCCGAACACGCCGATCGGGCCGGCCCCGAGCCCGGCCGCGGGCAGCCGGCCGCCGTGGCCGATCACGCGCGCCTCCTCGGCGGTCACGTCCCGGCGCGGGAACGCCGCCGACACCGCCTCGCCGATGGGCAGCACCACGCACTCCTCGGCGAGCTGGTCGATGCCGCGGGCCAGCGACAGGTCGTAGGGGCCGACCCGGGTCCGGCGCAGGCTCGTCAGGTGACCGCCGACGCCGAGCGCGGCCCCCAGGTCGCGGGCCAGGGCCCGGATGTAGGTGCCGCTGGAGCAGGTGACGACCGCGTCGACGTCCACGACGTCGCCGGCGGCCCTGATGTCGAGCACGTCGAAGCCGTACACGGTGACGGGCCGGGCCGCGAGCGCGACCTCCTCGCCCGCGCGGGCCATCTTGTACGCCCGCTGCCCGTTGACCTTGATGGCGCTGACCTGCGGCGGCACCTGCATGATGGCCCCGGTGAGCGCCTCGACGCCCTTGTGCACCTCGGCCGCGCCCACCTCCGCCGCCGACGCCGTGGCCACGGTCTCGCCCTCGGCGTCGTCGGTGTTGGTGGACACGCCCAGCCGGATCGTGGCCTCGTAGACCTTCTCGGTCAGCGCCAGGTGCCCGAGCAGCCTGGTCGCCTTCTCCACCCCGATCACCAGCACGCCCGTGGCCATCGGGTCGAGCGTGCCGGCGTGCCCGACGCGGCGGGTGCCCGCGATGCGCCGCATCTTGGCCACCACGTCGTGCGAGGTCCACTCGCCCGGCTTGTCGACGATGATCAGACCGCTCTCGGCCATCCAGCCTTCCCCAGCTCTCGTCTGAACTTGGCCATGGTCTCCTCCACGCTGTCGTAGGAGGTGAACCCGGCCGCGTTGTGATGCCCGCCGCCGCCCAGCGCGGCGCACACGGCCGCCACGTCGACCCCGCCCTTGGACCTGGTCGACACCTGCCAGTCGCCGTGGTCGTCCTCCTTGAGCACGACCGCGATCTCGGCCTCGTCGGTACGGCGGACGATGTCGATCATGCCCTCGATCTCCGAGTACGGCAGCCCGTACGCGGCCCGGTCGACCCGCGGCACGTACGTCCAGACCATCGAGCCCTCCAGCTGCACCCGGTCGAGCGCCCTGGCCAGCACCTTGAGGTAGCCGAACGGCGAGCGGTCCCACAGCTCGCGGGCGATCTCGTCGGTGTGCAGGCCCGTGGCCACCAGCCGGGACGCCATCCGGTGCACGGCCGGCGTGGTGGAGGCGTAGCGGAAGGAGCCCGTGTCGGTCACCAGGCCGGTGTACAGGCAGGTGGCGATGTCCCGGTCGAGGCTGCCGCCGAGCCGGTAGATGAGCTGCTCGGCCAGCATGGCCGTGGCCGCCGCCCGCGGGTCGATGAGGCTGTGCGTGCCGAACCCGGCGTTGGACGGGTGGTGGTCGATCACGATGACCTCCTCCGCCCTGGCCGCGTTGGGGCTGAGCAGGCCCAGCCGCTCGAACGTGGAGGAGTCGAAGGTGATCATCAACGCCGGGGCCTCGGGATAGTCGGCCGGCGGGCACAACATCTCCTGCCCCGGCAGGAACCGCAGGATCCGCGGCACCGCGAAGTACTGGTCACCGAAGGAGGCCACGACCCGCTTGCCGATCGAGCGCAGCACGTAACCGACGGCCAGCATCGAGCCGAGCGCGTCGCCGTCGGGCGACACGTGACAGGCCAGGGCGACCTCGTCGACCTGGCCGATGAGCTGGACCGCGCGCTCCCAGGCGGCCTCGGGGATGTCCGTGGCCTCCTGGGAGGGCTGCTCGGCTCGGGCGCGCACGTGCGACGTCACGCCTGGTCGTCCTCACCCTCATCGGGCTTCTTGTAGGGGTCGGCCTCGCCGGCGTAGGCCGCGCCCTCGGCCCGGCGCGCCACCTCGGCGTCCCGCGCCCTGGCGGCGTTGATCAGGTCGTCGAGCTGGCGGGCGCTGTCGGGCAGCGGGTCGTGCCGGAACGTCAGCGTCGGGGTGAAGCGCACGCCGGTCTGGCGGCCCACCTCGGCGCGGATGATGCCCTTGGCACTCTCCAGGGCGGCCGCGGTGTCGGACCGCTCCGCGTCGGAGCCGAACACTGTGTAGAACACCGTCGCGTCACGCAGGTCAGCCGTGATCCGCGTGTCGGTCACGGTGACGAAGCCCAGGCGCGGGTCCTTGATCCGGCGCTCCAGCATCTCGGCGACGATCTGCTGGATGCGGTCGGCGAGCTTGCTCGCTCGTGCGGCATCCACCATGTTCGCTCCCCCTCACGCACGACCTGGCCGTGCTGTCGTTCAATCTTCGTCGTTGTAGAGGCGCTGTCTGGCTGACAGCAACTCGATCTCAGGGCGGAAGGCCACCATCCGCTCGCAGGCGTCCATCACCTCTTTGCAGTTACCCGCGGAGGCGGAGATCACCGCGACGCCCACCTCGCACCTGCGATGCAGGTCAAGATGGCCGGTCTCGGCCACCGCGATGGACGGGTAACGTCGCTGCAGCTCGGCGATCAGAGGCCGGACGACAGAGCGCTTCTGCTTCAGCGAACGCACGTCGCCGAGCAGGATGTCCAGGGTCAGAGCACCCACATACATCGTGTGAAACCACCGCTTGGCCTGGTGGGGTGGAAGCACGCCCGGCCCGCTGCGGTGGGAAGGGGGCCCGGGCGTGCGAGAGGCGCCCGGCGGAGGTTCCGCCGGGCGCCCGGCCGCGGGTCAGACCCGCGGCTTCTCCCGCATCTCGAACGTCTCGATCGTGTCGTCGATCCGGATGTCGTTGTAACCGACACCGATGCCGCACTCGAAGCCCTCGCGGACCTCGGTGGCGTCATCCTTGAAGCGACGCAGGGACGAGACGGTCAGGTTGTCGGCGATGACGACGCCATCGCGGATCACCCTGGCCTTGCTGTTGCGGACGATCGTGCCGGAGCGGACCAGCGAACCGGCGACGTTGCCGATCTTCGGCACCTTGAAGACCTCGCGGACTTCTGCGGTGCCCATCTGGACCTCTTCGAACTCGGGCTTGAGCATGCCCTTGAGCGCCGCTTCGATCTCCTCGATCGCCTGGTAGATGACCGAGTAGTAGCGGATGTCGACGCCCTCGCGCTCGGCCAGGTCGCGCGCCCGAGGCTCGGGGCGGACGTTGAAGCCGATGATGACCGCGTTGTCGTCGGCGACGGCCAGGTTGACGTCGTACTCGGTGATGGCGCCGACCGCGCGGTGCAGGACACGGAGCCTGACCTCGTCGCCGACGTCGATCTTGAGCAGGGCGTCTTCCAGGGCCTCCACCGAACCGGACACGTCACCCTTGATGATGAGCTTGAGCTCGTCGACGCGACCCTTCTCAAGGTCGCTGAACAGCTCTTCGAGGGTGCGGCGACGGCTCGACTTCGCCATGTCGGCGCTGCGCTTGCGCGCCGCGCGCTGCTGGGCGATCTGGCGGGCCATCCGGTCGTCGGTGACGACGATGAAGTTGTCACCGGCGCTCGGCACGGCCGTCAGACCCATGACCAGGACCGGACGGGACGGCGTGGCCTCCTCGACCGGGTCGCCGTTGTCGTCGAGCATCGCGCGGACGCGGCCGAAGGCCTCGCCACACACGATCGAGTCGCCCACGCGCAGCGTGCCGCGCTGGACCAGGACGGTCGCGACGGGGCCGCGGCCCTTGTCGAGGTGCGCCTCGATCGCGATGCCCTGGGCGTCCATCGTCGGGTTGGCCCGCAGGTCGAGCTCGGCGTCGGCGGTGAGCAGGATCGCCTCGAGGAGGTTGTCGATGCCCGTGCCGTTCTTCGCCGAGATGTCGACGAACAGGGTCGAGCCGCCGTACTCCTCGGCGACCAGGCCGTACTCGGTGAGCTGGGCGCGGACCTTGTTGGGGTCGGCGCCCTCCTTGTCGACCTTGTTCACCGCGACCACGACCGGAACGTCGGCCGCCTGGGCGTGGTTGAGCGCCTCGATCGTCTGCGGCTTCACGCCGTCGTCGGCCGCGACCACCAGCACCGCGATGTCGGTGGACTTGGCGCCTCGGGCACGCATGGCGGTGAACGCCTCGTGACCCGGGGTGTCGATGAAGGTGACCTTGCGGTCTTCGCCCTCGTGCGTCGTGGCGACCTGGTAGGCACCGATGTGCTGGGTGATGCCACCGGCCTCGCGCGCCACCACGTTGGTCTTGCGGATGGCGTCGAGCAGCTTGGTCTTACCGTGGTCGACGTGACCCATGACGGTCACGACCGGCGGACGCGCGGCGAGGTCGCCCTCGTCGCCCTCGTCCTCGCCGAACTCGATGTCGAAGGCCTCGAGAAGCTCGCGGTCCTCCTCCTCCGGGCTGACGACCTGGATGTTGTAGTCGAGCTCCGCGCCGAGGAGCTGCAACGTCTCCTCGTTGACCGACTGGGTCGCGGTCACCATCTCGCCGAGGTGCAGCATGATCTGCACGAGCGAGGCGGGGTTCGCGCCGATACGGTCGGCGAAGTCGGACAGCGACGCACCGCGCGGCAGGCGGATCGTCGCGCCGTTGCCGCGAGCGACCTGCACACCGCCGATCGCCGGCGCCGACATGTTGTCGAACTCCTGGCGCCTCTGACGCTTGCTCTTACGACCACGCGCGGGACGGCCGCCGGGACGCCCGAACGCGCCCGCCGTGCCACCGCCGCGACCACGGCCGCCGCCACCCGGACGACCGCCGAAGCCACCGCCGCCGCCACCGGGACCACCGGTGCCGGTACGGGGACCTGCGCCGCCGCCACCGGGACGACCGGCGAAGCCGCCGCCGCCACCGGGACGACCGCCGCCACCGCCGGGACGGCCACCGCCGCCACCGCCGCCGGGACGACCGCCACCGCCGCCGCCACCGGGACGTGGGCCACCGCCCGGACCGGCAGGACGACCCTGCGGCATCATCATCGGGTTGGGACGCGGCCCACCCGGACGCGGACCACCGGCGCCGGGACCCGGACGCGGACCGGCCGCACCGGGCGGACCGGGACGCGGACCCGCGGGACGCGGACCGGCCTCGCCGCCGCCACCGGGACGCGGCGGACGCGGCATCGCGCCGTCACGCGGCGGACCCTCACGACGCTCGCGCTGGCCGGGGCCACCGCCGTCGCGGTTGCCGCCGGGACGCGGCGGACGCGACTGGCCCATGCCGCTGGCGTTGGACGAGAACGGGTTGTTACCCGGACGCGGGCCACGCGGACCCGGCTTGGGACCGGGACCAGGACGCGGGCCGCCGCCTGCGGGCGCACCCGGACGCGGGGCCTGCTGCTGACCGCCGCCGCCACCACCGGAAGGCTGCCCGGGACGAGGCGCCGGACCGGGCTTGGGACCCGGACGGGCGGCGGGACCCGGACGCGGCCCCGGAGTCGGACGGGCGGGCGCGCCGGAACCGGCCGCGCTCTCGAAGCGGGCCTGCGGAGCCCCGGAGGTCTCGCCGCGCGCAGCCTCGGGCTGCTGCTGCGGCTGGTGGGGCATCGGCACCGGCGGACGCGGCTGCGCGCCGCCCGCGGGACCCGCGGGGCCGGGACGCGGCCCTGGCCGCGGAGCCGGACCCGGACGCGGAGGAGTAGGGGTCGGCGCCTCCGCGGCGCCGTTGCCGGCCTGGTGTTCTGCCGGACGGGGCGCAGCCTTGGGCGGCTGCGGCCTGTTGGACGACGAACCGCCGCCCCTGGAGGGCCCACCCTTCGATGCGCCCAGAGCTTCGGTGAGCCTGCGGACCACCGGCGCCTCGATGGTCGAGGACGCCGAACGGACGAACTCCCCCATCTCTTGGAGCTTGGCCATGACGACCTTGCTCTCTACGCCGAACTCCTTAGCGAGCTCGTATACCCGGACCTTCGCCACTGCACTCCCTTACTCGGCCCGGGAGGCTGGCTGTGCCGTCCGGACCGTCGTTAACTTGACGTCTTCATCGCCGCGTGCTCATCAGGCGCTCATAGCAATCTGACTCCGCCCATCAACTCGGCGTCCTACATGACATTTCGTGATTCCTCCTCCAGGTGTGCCCGCACTCGCGAGACGTCAAGCGGTCCCGGCACGCGGAACGCGCGCGGGAACGCTCGGCGACGCTCGGCGAGCTCCAGACAGCTCAAGGACGGATGCAGCGATGCACCGCGGCCAGAAAGCCGTCCTCGCAGATCAGGGACCAGATGGTCCTCGATCCGCACCAGGCGGAGCAGCTCGGACTTAGCCGTGCGAACCCTGCAGCCCACACAGGTGCGCTGTGGGGCCGCGTGGCCACCATATTCCAGCTTACCGTGTTGACGCATCTACGGAACCGGCAGCATCCTCGGCTTGTGTGTCAGGCCGGATGTCAATGCGCCATCCGGTGAGCCTGGCGGCAAGCCGGGCGTTCTGCCCTTCCTTGCCGATGGCCAGCGAAAGCTGGTAGTCGGGGACCGTCACCCGTGCGACCCGTCCTTCGAGATCGAGAACCTCGACATGGGAAACACGGGCCGGCGACAGCGCATTCCCGACGAACTCGCCCGGATCCTCGGACCAGTCGATGATGTCGATCTTCTCGCCGTGCAGCTCGGCCATCACGCTGCGGACGCGCGAGCCCATCGGGCCGATGCAGGCGCCCTTGGCGTTGACGCCCGGCTTGCGCGACCGGACCGCGATCTTCGTGCGGTGGCCGGCCTCGCGGGCCACCGCGGTGATCTCCACGGTGCCGTCGGCGATCTCGGGCACCTCCAGCGCGAAGAGCTTCTTGACCAGGCCGGGGTGGGTGCGCGACAGCGTCACCGACGGCCCCTTGTGGCCCTTCTTCACCTGCACCACGTAGGCGCGGATGCGCTCGCCGTGCACGTAGTCCTCGCCCGGGACCTGCTCGGCGTGCGGCAGCACGGCCTCGATCTTGCCGAGGTCGACCAGCACCACGCGCGGGTCCTTGCCCTGCTGGATCACGCCCGAGACCAGCTCGCCCTCGCGGCTGGCGAACTCGCCGAAGTTGATCTCGTCCTCGGCGTCGCGGAGCTGCTGCAGGATGACCTGCTTGGCGGTGGTCGCGGCGATCCGGCTGAAGTTGCCCGGAGTGTCGTCGAACTCCCTGACGACGTCGCCCTCGTCGTCGAGCTCGGCCGCCCAGATCGTGACGTGGCCGCTGCCGCGGTCGAGCTGGGCGCGCGCCTTGGGCGCCGCGCCCTCGGTGCGGAAGTAGGCGATCAGCAGCGCGTCCTCGATCGCCTTGACGACCAGGTCGAAGGAGATGTCCTTCTCCCGCTCCAGGCTGCGCAGGACGCTCATGTCGATGTCCACGAGGCTTCCCCCTTAGCCTTCGTCGCCGTCGACGTCGTCGGTGTCGTCGATCCGGCGGAACTCCACCTGCACCCGGCCTCGGGTCAGGTCCTGGTAATCGAGCCGGCGGGCGGAGCCGGCGACGTCGAGGTCGACGCCGCTCTCGTCCGCCGCCAGAACGCGGCCCTCCACCACGGTGCCGTCTCTCATCTCGGCCTTCACCAGCCGCTTGGCGGCACGGCGCCAGTGGCGCGGCTCGGTGAGCGGGCGGTCGACGCCCGGAGAGGAGACCTCAAGGGTGTACGCGGCCTGCCCCATCACGTCGTCCTCGTCGAGCGCCGTGGAGACGGCCTGGCTCACGTCGGCGATGTCGTCGAGGCTCACGCCGCCGTCGCGATCGACGATCACGCGCAGCAACCGCCTCTTGCCCGCCTGGGTGACGGTGACGTCCTCCAGATCGAGGCCCTCCGCGCCGACCACGGGCTCCAGGAGCTTCATCAGGTGGTCGCGGGATGATGCGCTGCCCATATCGACCTCCCCTATTGTCATGTCTCAGCCGGGCGGACCTCGCCACTGGCTCTCCGCCGTCTGGCTGCGCAGCCAGCGACGACAGTTGACACCCTATCTGTACGGAGGCACGGAGAGAGCGCCACTCGTCGTGGTCGAGTGGCGGAGCGTCGCCTGACGGCGTTCCCGGGCACCAGCCCGTACGATGCTATCTGCGTCCGCAGTCACCTGGAGCCGTCGCCGTCGGCGCCCCGGTCACTGAGGTCCCTCGTCACCGGGTCCGTAGTCACCGGAGGTCCAAGCCCGTGCGCCCGCGTCACCTCTCCAGGCGAGCCGTGCTGGCGGGCGGAGCGGCCGCCCTGACGGCCTGCAGCGCCTCGGGTCCCGCCGGGCCCGCGACCCCGGCGCCCGACTCGCCCGAGACCGTCCTGCTGCGGCAGGTGGTCGCCGACAAGGAGCGCACGGTCGCCCTCTACTCGGCGCTGATCGCGGGCGGCGCCGACTCCCTGGAGCCCTTCCGCGCCCGGCACCAGGCGCACCTGGCGGAGCTGCGCAAATACCTGCCCGCGGGCCCGCCGCCCGCCTCCCCGCCCGTCTCCTCGCCCGCCGGGTCCGCGCCCGCCTCGCCGGGCGCGGCGCCCAGTGCCACGCCGTCGAAGTCTCCCAAGCCCACGCTGTCACGGCTGCGGGACGTGGAGCGCCGGGCGGCGGCGCAGCGGCCCCGTCAGCTCGCCGGCCTGTCCCCCGGCGTGGCCCAGCTCCTCGCCAGCATCGGGGCGTGCGAGGCGGTCCACGCCGTGTCGCTGCCCAAGTCGTCGTGAACGGGATCGTGATGAACAGGATCGTGGTGGCAGCGTCGTGATGGCCGGGGACGACGTCGAGAAGCTGCGCAAGGCTCTGGCCGCCGAGCACGCCGCCGTGTTCGCCTACGGGCTCCTGGGGGCGCGTACGACCGGCTCCCTGCGGGACCTGACCGGCGCCGCGTACGAGGCCCACCGGGCCCGCCGCGACCAGCTCCGCAATCTGATCATCGGCCGTGGGGGCCGCCCGAACGAGTCGGAGCCCTCCTACGCGCTGCCGTACGTGCCCACGGGCGCCGCGCAGGCCGCCCGGCTGGCCGTGCAGCTGGAGAACGGCATCACGGCCGCCTATCTGGAGCTGGCCGCCGCCGCGGACCCGGCGCTGCGCAAGTACGCCGCCCTGGCCATGCAGGAGTCGGCGACCCGCGCCTACACCTTCCAACCGGCACCGCCCGCGGCCTTCCCCGGCATGCCGGGCAGCACCCTGCCCGCGACGCCGCCTCCCACGCCGGCACCGTCCCGCTCCGGCAGCTGACGACACCACGGACGGACCGGAACGACGGCCCCCATCACGGGCCCGGGCAGCGGACCGGCCCCATCACCGGAGCCGGGACAGCTACCCGGCCCGTGGGGTGTGGGTCAGCGGCAGGCGGCCAGGATGCGGGTGGCGGCCTCGGCGAGGGGGATCTCCTCCTTGACGCCGGTCACCCGGTCGCGCAGCTCGATGACGCCCTGCGACAACCCGCGCCCGATCACCACGATCGTGGGCACGCCCAGCAGCTCGGCGTCCTTGAACTTGACGCCCGGCGAGACCTGGGCGCGGTCGTCGACGAGCACCCGCAGCCCCTGCGCCTCCAGCTCGCCGGCCAGCTCAAGGGCGGCCTCGACCTGGTTCTCCTTGCCGGTGCCGACGATGTGCACGTCGGCGGGCGCGACCTCGCGCGGCCACACCAGGCCGAGCTGGTCGTGGGCCTGCTCGGCGATGACGGCCACGGCCCGCGAGACGCCGATGCCGTAGGAGCCCATGGTGATGCGGACGGGCTTGCCGTCGGGGCCGAGGGCGTCGAGGCCGGCGGCGTCGGCGTACTTGCGGCCGAGCTGGAAGATGTGGCCGATCTCGATGCCGCGGTCGATGGACAGCGGGGAGCCGCAGCGGGGGCAGGGGTCGCCGGCGCGCACCTCGGCGGCCTCGATCGTGCCGTCGGGGACGAAGTCGCGCCCGGCGACCACGTCGGCGGCGTGCTTGCCGGGCTCGTTGGCGCCGGTGACCCAGGAGCTGCCGGTGACGACGCGGGGGTCGACGAGGTACCGGATGCCGAGCTCGCGCAGGATCTGCGGGCCGATGTAGCCGCGGACGAGCCCGGGGTGGGCGGCGAAGTCGGCGGCCTCGAAGATGGCGGGCTCGCCGGGCGCGAGCGCGGCCTCCAGGCGCTTGAAGTCGACCTCGCGGTCGCCGGGCACGCCGATGATCAGCGTCTCGACCTTGTCGGAGCCGGGGGTGGTGACCTTGACGACGACGTTCTTCAGCGTGTCGGCGGCGGTGACGGACAGGCCGTGGCGCTCGTTGACGTAGGACACCAGGGACTCGATGGTCGGGGTGTCGGGCGTGTCGAGGACCCGCATCGGCGCGGCGCCGTCGAGGTCGCGGGCGGGCGGCGCGCTGGTGGTGACGGCCTCGGCGTTGGCCGCGTAGCCGCAGGAGTGGCAGGCCACGAACGTGTCCTCGCCGGTGGGGGTGGAGGCCAGGAACTCCTCGGAGGCCGAGCCGCCCATCGCGCCCGAGGTGGCGAACACGATCTTGTACTCGATGCCGAGCCGCTCGAACGTGCGGATGTAGGTCTCGCGGTGCTGCTCGTAGGAGCGCTTGAGACCGTCGTCGTCGAGGTCGAAGGAGTAGGAGTCCTTCATGAGGAACTCGCGGCCGCGCAGGATGCCGGCCCTGGGCCTGGCTTCGTCGCGGTACTTGGTCTGGATCTGGTAGAGCGTGACCGGGTAGTCCTTGTACGAGGAGTATTCGCCCTTGACCATGTCGGTGAAGAGCTCCTCGTGCGTGGGGCCGAGGAGGTAGTCGGCGCCCTTGCGGTCCTGGAGCCGGAACAGGGTGTCGCCGTATTCGGTCCAGCGGCCGGTGGCCTCGTAGTACTCGCGGGGCAGCAGGGCGGGGAAGAGCACCTCCTGGCCGCCCATCCGGTTCATCTCCTCGCGGACGATCCTGGTGACGTTCTCCAGCACCAGCTTGCCGAGGGGCAGCCACGAGTAGATGCCGGGGGCCACGCGGCGGACGTAGCCGGCGCGGACGAGGAGCTTGTGGCTCGGCACTTCCGCGTCTGCCGGGTCGTCCCGCAGGGTGCGAAGAAACAACGACGACATGCGCAGCAACACGGCTACTCCTTGCTCGGGCCTGGATCTGAAGGATTACAGGCTATCGACTCGGGGAGCCGCGCCGCGCGAGGTTAATCGGGCGCGAGTCCGGATCGGCCCGGATCGCCGGGCTCGCGGCCGGTACGCCCGCTCAGACCGAGAGGGGCCGGTACGCGGGCTCAGGCCGAGAGGGGCAGCCAGCCGCCCACGAAGACGCCCAGACAGACGGTGAACAGTCCGGCGAAGACGGCCGAGACCGCCAGGGCGCGCACGCGGGCCCGCCGGTTCCTGCGCAGCACCACGACCAGGGCCACGGCCAGCAGCGCGACCACCGTGGCGGGTCCGGGCCAGAACGACTGCTCGCTGTCGATGAAGCCGGGGGTCGCCCGGTCGACGACGTCGGCGATCAGCAGCGCGCCGATCGCGCCCGCGGCCAGGTCGCCCCAGCGGTCCCGCCTGCGGGTGACGTAGGCGAGCAGGCCGAGGCCGACGAGCAGGCCGACCGTCCAGTTCAGCCCGGCGACGCCGCCGCCGATGACGTCGAAGCCGTCCACTCCGCGCAGCGCGCTCGCGCCCATGGCCGCGACCACGGTGGACACGGCCGCGAGGAACGTGGTCAGCAGCGCCCAGCCGAACCCCGACGCGGTGGCGCCCACGACCAGCGCGAGGGTCAGGTAGGCGTACGGGTCGTAGAGCTGGCCGAACCATTCGGGGCCCTTGCCGGCGGTGAGCATGCCGACGAGGCCGACGGCCAGTCCTGCCAGGAAGGCCGCCAGCACATGGCGTTCCATGCGGCGCAGACGCCGGTCGCATTCGGCGAAGTCGGCGTACTCGATTGCGGTGTGGTTCATCTTCATTCCCTGGTCAATCCCTCCCCCGGAAATGTCTAGGGATGACCGCATCCAGATTATGTATCCATCCAAAAAAGGCAAATTTCGGTCATCCGTATCTAAGGCAAGCAATCGCTTGGTTTACCATGCTCGGGTGACCCTCTCCGATGAGCTCGGCGCCGTCGTCCGTGCCTACCTCGCCGACCGACCGGACGCGACCTGGCAGGCGTTCGCGCGGGACGTGGGCGCGGCGGGGCTGCTCGTGCCCGAGCGGTACGGCGGCGCGGGCTGCGGCCCGGCCGAGGCGGCGGCCGTGGCCGAGGAGCTGGGACGCGCGCTGTCACCCCACCCGTTCCTGCAGTCGGCCGTGCTGGCCGTCGGCGCGCTCATGGCCGACGGGGACGAGGACGCACGGGCCCGGCTGCTGCCGGAGCTGGCCTCGGGGGCGGCGACGGCGACCGTCGTGCTGCCGGGCGACGGGGACCTGGCGCTGGCGGACGACCGGCTCTCGGGCTCGGCGCCGTACGCGCTGGACGGCGAGATCGTGCTCGTCTACACCGGCGGGCACCTGGTCGAGGCCGAGCCGACGCGGCGGACGGCGTACCCGACCATGGACGAGACCCGCCCCCTGGTCTCCCTGACCTTCGACCGCGCACCCGTACGAAGGCTGGGCCCGGGGACGTCGTGGGCCCGCGTACGCGACCTAGGGATCGCGGCCCTGGCGGCCGAGCAGACCGGCGGCGCGGCGCGCTGCCTGGAGATGGCCACCGAGTACGCCCGCTCGCGCCGGCAGTTCGACCGGCCGATCGGCTCCTTCCAGGCGATCAAACACAAGCTGGCCGACGTCCTGCTGCTCGTGGAGTCCGCCCGCTCGGCGGCACGGGCGGCGGCGGAGGCGGCGGACACAGAGGCGGAGGTCTTCGCGGCCGTCGCGGGGTCGTACTGCGCGGAGGCCTACCTGACGGCGGCGGGCGAGAACATCCAGGTGCACGGCGGGATCGGGGTGACCTGGGAGCATCCGGCGCACCGGTATCTCAAGCGGGCCACGTCCGACGCCCAGCTCCTGTGCCCGCCGCGGACGCATCGCGCCCGCCTGGCCGCGCACGTCTTCGGCGAGGCGTGAGGCGGCTCAGCCGCCGAGCAGCTCCTCCCACGGATGGCGGGTGTTGGTGCGGCGGGTGGTGTCGAGCGCCTCGGCCAGCCGCCACAACCCCGGCCGCGCGCGCACCCGCGCCCGGCCCATGGGGTCGATCGCGCGCAGCTCGAAGCGCACCCCCAGCACCTCCAGCACCGCCGAGCCCGCGCCCGCGGGGCCGGCGGCCGTGAGCGGCGCGCCGCCGGCGTCGCCGACCTGGCCGGCGAGCAGCGCGGCCACCTCCGAGGCGTACGGCCCGTCGCGCCACTCGATGTGCCAGCTCCGGTCGGCGCCGCGCCACCACGTCAGGTCGCGGCACGACTCGATGACGTCGGCCTCGGTCGCGAGAGCGGCCATGACCCGGCCGAATGCCTCGTAACCGCGCGCGTCGGGGAGCGAGGGATCGTCGTCGCCATGGTCGTGGAACGTGCCGTCCTTCGACCGCCGCAGCGCGTGCTTTCGCCTCACGAGCAACCACTCTGATCGGCGGCGCGCCCTTCCCGCAAGTGTTCGGCCCTGATACGCTCTACCAAGCGAGCGCTTGGTTTACTACTTTCGCCGGAGGCGCGATGACGTCCCTACGGATCAGCCTGGGGTACGAACTGGAGGTCCGCGGCCGCACCCGCGGGGTCGAACGACAGGCGTTCCAGAACGTGATCGAGCAGGTCGTCCTCGGCGATCGGCTGGGGTTCGACACGGCCTGGTTCGTCGAGCACCACTTCACCAGGGGCTTCTCCCACTCCTCCGCCCCCGACCTGGTCCTCGCGGCCATCTCGCAGCGCACCGAGCGCATCCACCTCGGGCTCGGCGTGGTGCTGCTGCCGTTCCAGTCGCCCATCCGCACCGCCGAGCGGGTCGCCACCCTCGACGTGCTGAGCGGCGGCAGGGTCGAGTTCGGCACCGGACGCGGCGCCTCCCCCCTGGAGTACCAGGCCTTCCAGCGGCCGTTCGAGAAGTCGCGGCAGATCTGGGAGGACTCGCTGGAGGCCACCCTCGCCATCTGGCGCGCCGACGGCGAGCCGATCAGCAGGTCGAACGAGTTCTTCGAGATCCCCGACGTGGCCGTCTACCCCCGTCCGGTCCAGGAGCCGCACCCGCCCGTGTGGGTGGCCTCCACCTCGCTGGAGGGCTACCTGGCCGCCGCCCGGCACGGCTACAACCTGCTGGGCATGACGATGCTCAAGGGCATCGACGACGTCGCCGCCGACATCGCGAAATACCGGGAGTGCCTGGCCGAGAGCGGTTTCGACCCCGCCTCCCGGCGCGTGGCGCTGATGATCCCCTGGTTCGCCGCCCCCACCCGGGACGAGGCCACCGCCACCGCCGCCGACGCCGTCCTGTGGTACATCCGCCGCCAGGTCAACCTGGTCACCCCGCCCGACTACTACGACGCCCGGCACGCCACCCACCGCGTGCTGGGCCAGCTCGCCGCCGGGATGCCGCCGGAGGAGGCGATGGCCACCCTGCGCGAGCACCTCATGGTCGTGGTGGACGACGTCGAGGGCTCGCGCAAGGCCCTGGCCAGGATCGCCGAGGCCGGCGCCACGGACCTGATCATCCAGGCGCAGGTCGGCGGGCTGGCCCACGAGAAGGTGTGCGAGTCGATGACGCTGTTCATGAACGAGGTGGCCCGTTGACCGCCGCCCGCTGGCTGACCCGCGACGACCTCGCCTCGTCCGCACGCACCGCCGAAGGGCTGCTGCTCGTCGCGCCCGACCTGTCCAGCGTGTTCCCGCTCGGCCCCGAGGACGCCGCCGCCGCGACCGGGCTCACCGCGGCGGCGCTGCGCGCGGCCGGCGTCGGCGGGCGCGACCGGGTCGTGGTGGCGCTCGCCGAGCCCGCGGGCGCGCTGTGGACCGCCGCCGCCGCGCAGGTCACGCGGGCCGCCGCCGCCGTCGGGCCGCGCGGCCGCCTGCGCCTGCACCACGCGCTGACCGCGCTCGGCGCGACCACGCTGGTCAGCACCCCGACGGGCGCGATGGACCTGCTGGCCCGCCTGCACCTGGAGTTCCTGCTCGACCCGCTCGACCTCGGGCTCGACCACATCGTCCTGACCGGCGAGATCGCCTCCAGACGGACGATGGGACATCTGGCCGGCGAGTTCGGCTGCGCGGTCACCGACGTGCTCGCCAGCCCGTTCGGCGGGGCCGCGCTCGCGTTCAGGGCCGCCGAGGACGCGCCGCTCACCCCGCTCGCGGACGGCGTGCTGGGCCTCGCCTCGCTGACCAAGGACGACCTGGCCGGCCCGCAGGACGCGCTCGCCGAGCTGGTCCTCACGCCGTCCGGGCACTCCACGCTGGGCGACGCCGTGCTCAGGACCGGCCTGGTGTCCAGGGCCGACGGCTCCGGCGGCTCCGGGCTGCCCGCGCCCGCGCACACCGTCGGCGACCACGTGCTGGTCAGGGGCGTGTGGCTGGCGTTGCCGCGAGTCGAGAAGGCGCTGTCGAAGATCGACGGCGTGACCGGCTGGGAGCTGTCGGTCGAACGCCAGGGCACCCTGGACGCCGCCGCCCTGACCGTCTCCTTCGGCCGGGAGAGCCTGGTCAGGAGCCCGATGTGGCGGTCGAGGATCGAGCAGGCCGTGCGCGCCCTGACCCCGATCTCGATCGACGTCCGCATCGCCCAGGACGTCCTGGAGACCCCCGTGCCCGGCACGGTGGACGACCGGCGCGGCCACCATCTCGGCCGGGACAGGGCCCTCGTCAGCTAGCGCGACGGAGTAGCCGATGGCATCGATGCCCGACTGGGGGACGCTCCCCCGCATGCTGCGCGACCAGGCCGCACGCCATCCGGACGCCGTCGCGGTCGTCGAGGGCGGCGCGCGCGTCACGCTGTCGGAGCTCAGGACGGGAGCCGCCGAGGTGGCCCGCGGGCTGATCGCCCTCGGCGTGGAGCCCGGCGACCGGGTGGCGATCTGGGGCCCGAACTCGGCGTCCTGGGTGCGGCACGCGTTCGGCGTCTGGGACGCGGGGGCCGTCCTCGTGCCGTTGTCGTCGCGGTACAAGGGCATCGAGGCGGCCGGGCTGATCGGCCGGACCGGGGTGAAGGTCGTCATCGTCGGCGATCCGCCGCTCGCCGGCCTGCTGCCGCCCATGGACGCCCGGGTGGCCGTGCGCGCGGCCGGCGACCTGGAGGCGGGCGGGGTGAGCGCACGGGCGGTCGAGGAACGGGCGCTGGCGGTCGGGCCCGGCGACCTGTGCGAGATCATGGCCACGTCCGGCACCACGGGCACGCCGAAGGGCGTGATGCTCGACCACGCCCAGGTCCTGCGCGGCTACTGGGACTGGGCGGAGATCGTCACGCTGGACGAGCACGACCGCTATCCGGTGATCGCGCCGTTCAACCACGGGTTCGGGCTGAACGCCGGGCTCGTCGCGTGCGTGCTGCGGCGGGCCACGATGTTGCCGATCCCGGTGTTCTCGCCGGACGCCCTGATGTCGCTGATCTCCTCCGAGAAGGTGACGATCCTGGCCGGGCCGCCCACCCTGTTCGCCCGGATCCTGGACGAGCTGGACCGCGCCGACTGGGACGTCTCCTCGCTGCGGGTGGCCATCTGCGGGGCCGCCTCCGTGCCCGCCACGCTGATCACCCGGCTGGCCGAGCGGGTCGGCCTGGAACGGATGATCAACGCGTACGGGCTGATGGAGGGCACGGTCGTGTCCATGACCCGGGCCGGCGACCCCATCGACGTGATCGCGAACACCACCGGCAGGGCCGTCCCGGGCATCGAGGTCAGGATCGTGGACGACGACGGCAAGGAGGTCGCGCCCGGCCGGCGCGGCGAGATCCTGCAACGCGGCTACGGCGTCATGCGCGGCTACTGGGACGAGCCCGCCAGGACGGCCGAGGTGATCGACGCCGACGGCTGGCTGCACACCGGCGACGTCGGCGTGCTGGACGAGGCGGGCAACCTCGCCATCGTGGACAGGAAGAAGGAGCTCTACATCGTCAACGGGTTCAACGTCTCCCCCGCCGAGGTCGAGTCGCTCCTGCTGCGCGAGGGCTCGCTGGCCCAGGCCGCCGTGGTCGGCGTGCCCGACCCGGTCTCCGGCGAGGCCGGCGTGGCGTACGTGGTGCCCCGGCCGGACGCCCGCGTCACCGCCGACGCGCTGCTGGCCTGGGCGAAGGCCAACATGTCCAACTACAAGGTGCCCAAGCGCGTCGAGGTGGTGGACGCGCTGCCCGTCAACGTCAACGGCAAGGTCGACAAGCTCGCCCTGCGCTCGCGGGCCGTCCCCGGATAGCGGCGTTTCAGGGGCTGCCATGAGGGGCCCCGTGAGCGAGAATCCGGTTGGACGGGTATTCACGGGAGACGGGTTCACCTGCGGGCGACCGGGGATACATCGAGCACACGGGCCGGTTGCACCTCTTGGGACGCGTCCTCCGCGTCGCACCTTCACCGGCATGAGGAGGCAGCGTGGCGTTGCACGTGGCGGTCATCGGGTCCGGCCCGGCCGGGATCTACACGGCCGAGGCGCTGGTCAAGCAGTCGGCGGAGCCTGTGCTGGTCGACGTCCTGGAACGGCTGCCCACGCCGTACGGGCTGGTCAGGTACGGCGTGGCGCCCGACCACACCTCGATCAAGTCGATCGCGAACTACCTGCGCAGGGTCCTCGAACTGCCCCAGGTGCGCTTCCTCGGCGGCGTCACGCTGGGCGCCCATGTCTCGGTCGCGGACCTGCTTCGCGTCTACGACGCGGTCGTCTACTGCACGGGCGCGATGGTCGACCGGCGGCTCGGCATCCCCGGCGAGGACCTGCCGGGGAGCGTCGCGGCCACCGACTTCGTCAACTGGTACTGCGGCCACCCCGACGTCGATCCCGGCCGCTTCACGCTGGACAGCTCCGAGGTCGCGGTGATCGGGGTCGGCAACGTGGCCGTCGACGTCGTCCGCGTGCTGGCCAAGACCGCCGACGAGCTGCGGCACACCGACGTGCCCCACGACGTCCTCGACCGGCTGAGCCAGAGCCAGGTCAAGGCGATCCACATGGTCGGCAGGCGGGGGCCCGAGCACGCCAAGTTCACCCTGAAGGAGCTGCGCGAGCTCGGCGAGCTGGCCAACGCCGACGTCTGCGTGCGCCCCGACGAGGCGGCCGTTCTCGGCGCCGACTTCCCGCGCCAGGTCCAGGGCAACATCAAGGTCCTGCAGTCGTGGGCCGGCCGCGAGCCCGTGGGCCGGCCGCGCCGCCTCGACGTGCGCTTCTGGCTGCGGCCGGTGGAGATCCTGGGCGCCGACCGGGTCGAGGGGCTCCGGCTCGAACGCACCCGCCTGTCGGAGGAGGGCCGCGTCGTCGGCACCGGCGAGTACGAGACGCTGCCCGTCGGCATGGTGCTGCGCTCGGTCGGCTACCAGAGCGTCCCGCTGCCCGGCGTGCCGTTCTCCGAGCGGACCATGACCGTGCCCAACGAGGCGGGCCGGGTGCGTCCGCGCGAGTACGTGGCGGGCTGGCTCAAACGCGGGCCGACCGGCGTCATCGGCACCAACAAGTCCGACGCCGCCGAGACGGTCCGCACGCTGCTGGCCGACCTGGAGGGCGAGTCCGGCGGCGCGCGGGCGTCGCGGCCGACGGTCGAGTCGCTGCTGGCCGAGCGGGGCGTGCGGCCGGTGACCTACGACGACTGGCTGGCCATCGAACGGGCCGAGGGCGAGCTGGCCAGGTCGCTCGGCCGGGGCGAACGCGTCAAGCTGGTCGGCGTCGACACCATGCTCCGCGCCTGCGCCCATCCGGAATGAGCCCGTACGTGCACGACGAGCCCGTGCCCGGCTTCGCCGAGGTTTACGCGGCGCAGCAGGCCCGCTACCCCATGGCCGAGCCGGGCCGGCAGCCGGTCCACACCGTCTACGTGCCGGCCGACCGTTTCTCCGCCTCGACCGTCGCCGAGTGGGGAGGGCGGGCGCTGTCGCTGGCCGAGGCGCATCTGGAGGCGTTCGCACCCGGCGTGCGCGACCGGGTGCTCGGCAAGCTGGCCCGCGAGCCGGTCGAGGACCTGCGGATCGACTTCGAGGACGGCTACGGCGTGCGCCCGCACGAGGAGGAGGACGGGCACGCCGAACAGGCCGCGCGGGCCGTGGCCGGCCTGCACGCCGCCGGGACCCTGCCGCGGCGGTGGGGGCTGCGGGTGAAGTCGTTCGCCGACGGCGACCCGGCGAGGTCGGTGCGCACGCTCGGCGGCTTTCTGACCGGGGTGCTGGAGCGGGCGGGCGAGCTGCCGTCGGGGTTCACGGTGACGTTCCCGAAGGTGCTGATGGAGGCGTACCTCGGGCAGTTCGCGGGCGTGCTGGAACGGCTGGAGGCGCGGCTCGGCCTGTCCGGGCTGCGCTTCGAGATGCAGGTGGAGGCTCCCCAGACGCTGCCCTTCCTGCGGGCCGACCTGCCCGGGACGCTCGGCGGGCGGCTGGCCGCGGCGCACTTCGGCGTGTTCGACTACACCGCCGCCATCGGCCTGCCGCCGCACGAGCAGCGGCTCGACCATCCGGCCTGCGACCACGCCAGGCACGTGATGCAGACCGCGTTCGCGGGCACGGGCGTCGAGCTGTCCGACGGCTCGCTGGCCGCCGGGCCCGCCTCCGACCGGGCGGACGACGTCCACGCCCTGTGGGGCAGGCATGCACAGCTGGTGGGCCATTCCCTGGCCCACGGCTTCCACCAGGGCTGGGACATGCATCCGGCGCAGCTCGTCAGCAGGTTCGCCACCGTCTACGCCTTCCACCTCGCCCACTACGACTCCTACCGGGAGCGCGTACGGGCCTGGGAGGAGCGGCGGGCGGCCGGGGGCGGCGTCATGGACGAGCCGGCCACCGTCAGGACGCTGGCCGCCGCCCTCCGCCGCGCCGACGCGGTCCTGGGCCCCTGAGGGCCCTGGAAGGAGGGTTCAGTCGCGCTCGACCAGGGAGCGCCACTGCCGGACCAGCCGCCACTCGACGGGGTCCGTCCAGCTCGCCCGCACGGCCGAGCCCACGTGGAAGGCGCGGATGCCGTAGTCCAGCAGGTCGGGCACGTGCGCGGGCTTGAGCCCGCCGCCGGCCAGGATGATCGACCCGTCGCCGGCCTCGGCCCTGGACCTGAGCGTGGACAGCCCCGCGCCGACGCCCTGGGGGGAGCCGGAGGTGAGCACGGTGGCCAGGTTGGGCAGCAGCCGCACGGCCCGCCAGGACGCCTGCACGTCGGCGGCGTGGTCGACCGCGCGGTGGAAGGTCCACGGGAGCGGCGAGACGGCGTGGATGAGCGCCTCGGTGGCCGCCAGGTCGACCACGCCCGCGTCGTCGAGGAAGCCGAACACGAACCCGGCCGCGCCGGCCTGCGCGAGCGCCTTGGCGTCGCGGCGCAGCCGGTCCAGGACGTCGGGGTCGGCGGTGAAGTTGGCCTCGCAGCGCAGCATCACCATCTGGGGAAGGGGGCACTCCGCGGCGATCGCGGCGACCGTCTCCGGTGCAGGGGTGAGCCCGTCGGCCGCCATGTCGGCGACGACCTCCAGGCGGTCGGCGCCGCCCTGCTCGGCGGCCACGGCGTCGCGCACATTGAGCGCGATCACCTCAAGGAGGGATCCGGTCATGGCAAAGAGGTTATATGGCGCTCTGTCCACTTGCGCCGGAAACGCACGTGCCCATCGGGGCCGCTGCGGTACATGCCGACGAGGTGACCTGCCGCCTGACGTGAGGTGGCGCGCGACCACCGGCCGGGCCCGGCCTCCTTCCGGACCGGGTCCGGCCAGAGGGGTTCGCTAGGCGCTGATCAGCTCCGCGACCGTCAGGTCACGGAAGGCCGTCGTGGACAGGTCGCGCGACGGCCGCTGGAACAGGGCCCCGGACGAGCGGTGCGGCAGGTCCACCGTACGGACGTGCCGGAAGCCGCGCATGCGGTAGTACTCCTGCAGCCGCGGGTTGGCCTTGGCGCAGTCGAGCCGGAGCCAGGGCAGCCCGGCGGAACGGGCCGCCGAGCAGGCCCAGTCGAGGAGCGCGTCGCCGAGGCCGCTGCCGGACCACGGCCTGGCCACGGCCAGCTTGTGGACGTAGAGCGCGGCCCCCGGGTCGTCGGCCGGGGTCCAGAACTCCGGGTCGGCGTTGCCGTCGAGGGCGATGGTCGCCACGGGCGGAGCCTGGACGTCGGGGTCGAGATAGCGCAGCTCGTCGTCGAGCAGGTACAGGACCCGCTCCTCGATGAGCGGCTCGATCCGCTCGGGGCCGAATCCCTGCCGCGGCCACTGCCGCACTCCCTGGGTGTGCAGCCACTCGGCGGTGTCCGCGAGAAGCCTGAGCACGCCGGGAAGGTCCGCGGGCTCCGCGCGCCGGAGTGCGAGCGGGTGAAGGAGGGTGTTTGTGTGCATAATACAGCCCTTCGATGCGTTGGGTGCCCATGCCGACACACAGCGTGATGACGCAATGTCGCGCAGGGGCGATATGGGTCCTCAACCCGATATATATGGATAAATGGCGATTTAGGGGAGTATGCACGACTCCCCTAGGCCAGCGAGGCGGCTTTCTCGCTGCGCCCGGCCGGCGGGATCACCCCTTCAACCGAGCCCGTCAGCGGCGACGATCGAGCTCGTATCTGATCAGATGTTTGTCGGCGGGCAGCACCGACACAGCGACACGCACTGGCATGTCGGCCCCGTCGTATCCGACTCGGACGTAGACCATGACTGGCGTGCCGAGTTCGAGTTGGAGGCGCTCGGCCTCCTCCTGGTTGGGCATACGGGCCCAGATGTCGTCGACGACGCGTATCTGCGCGTGCCCGAGTTCTTCCAGAACCCTGTTCGCCCCGCGCGCGATGTCTCCGGGCCTGGCGATCTCGGAGTCGGCGACCAGATCACGGGGGAAGTAGGAGTCGTTGGTGTTGTACGGCTGGCCGTCGACGAACCGCAGGCGGCGACGCACGACCGCCAGCTCTCCGTCGGCCAGTTCCAGCCTGCTGGCGATCTCCTCGACGGGAGAAACCGTCAGCACTTCAATGTACTGGCTCGGGGCCCGGCCTTCCTGCGCAACGGCGTAGGCGAAGGCCTCCTTCAGTTCTCCGGTGGGCTGCGGCTCCAGCTCGCGCTGCGGGTAGATGAGCAGCGGCCTGCGGTCGCGGACCACCGTGCCGCGCCTCGGCGTGCGCGTGACCAGCCCCTCGTTGACGAGCTCCCCGAGAGCCAGCCTGACGGTGTTCCTGCTCACCCCGTGGTCTTCCATGAGCTGTGCCTCGGTCGGCAGCTGCGCCCCGGGGCCGAGGACACCCGAGTAGATGGCCCGACGCAATTCCGCCGCCACCTGCTGATACAGCACCGACCTTGCCACTTTCACCCCTTTTGTTCCAACAATTTAGACGATCTGGTTCTAGCAGGCCACAACCCCTTGACCGAAGCCCCTCGACCGGCCCATCATCCATTCGTTGGTACAAATCCATCTAAAGGCCGGTGAGGGGGTGGAGGCCAAGTGTTGCCGGTTCACTCGGACACGCCGTTCCTGCCCTGGCAGGACCCCCGCGAAGCAACTCGTTTACTGCGTTACGCGTTGCGGCGCGACGGGTTCTCCCACAAGCACCAGAGCAAGGAAAAGGCGATGTCCGTGCTCTCGGTGTCGACCGAACCGACCGTGTGGTGCATAGACGGATCCTTTGTCTGGAACGAGGAGGGTGGCGCCCCCGTCACGCACCCCATCGATGACCCTGTCGGCGCGGCTCGACGCAGCACCGTTCGTCACCGGCGGCACGTGCCTTCGCACACCCCCACCGACTCCGTGCGCGAACTCGCGGCCTAGGACTCCATCCCTCGCCGGAGTCCTGGCGTCGCCGCGCACGGGGCAGGAAGCGCGTCCTGGCGGGTCCCCCACGCCCGCCAGGACGCGCCTTCCTCCGAGAGGGACCCTCTTGCGCCGCCGTACCGCCCCCGTGCCCGGAGGGCTGCGCGCCGTCCGAGCCAGGCCCGGGCCGGCGGCAGGAGTCAGCGGTCGTGACCTCGGTGTCACGTCTGTCGCCGAGTCGCTACCGCACACGTACGCCGCCACGTCCGGGTCGCCTCCATGGTTGACGCCTCAGCTTCATCATCAACCCTCACGGGCCAACCTGTAGGCACCTTCGCAATGGTGGGACTGGTGGGAATTTCCGGTACGAATCGAATGTCCGGTTCTGGACCGATCAGCGGGAGGATGTGCGCTCGGGCGAATGGGCATCCGCGTCCCCGTCCAGGGGCTCCCAGTCGAGCAGGGTCAGCCGGTCGTCGATGCGCGTGCGCACCCCTCGTACGCGCTGGCCGGGCAGCGGCTCGGGAGCGGCGCCGCGCCAGTTCCCGTGCACCAGGCAGCCGGGGACGGCGTCCAGCCGGACCATCACCACGACGTACGGCTCCTCCGAGCCCGGCAGGAAGGCCCGGCGGTTGACGATCCAGCTCTCGACCACGCCCTCGGCCGGCACCGGGAGCCACCGCCACGCCTCGCCCCGGCAGGACGGGCAGAAGGCCCGCGCCGGGAAGCGCGCGGTGCCGCAGCCGTCGCAGCGCTGCACCGCGAACCCCTCCCGCGCCAGGCGCTCCCACCACTCGGCGGAGTCGCGGTCGGGCTCGGGACGGGGACCGTGGGTCATGGGTCACGACCTCCTGAGGATCAGCGCGGAGGTGGCGGGCAGGATGTAGCCGGGCTGGGCCGTCGAGAGCGCCACCTCGGCGCCGGGCACCTGGCGGTCGCCGGCCTCGCCCCGGAGCTGGGCGACCGCCTCGGCGACGTGGTTGAGGCCGTGCACGTACCCCTCCGACAGGAAACCGCCGTGGGTGTTCACGGGCAGCTCTCCGTCCGGAGCCGTGGCGCCCGACTCCACGTACGGGCCGCCCTCGCCCTTGGCGCAGAAGCCGTAGTCCTCCAGTTGCACGATCACCGAGTACGTGAAGCAGTCGTAGATCTCGGCCACGTCCACGTCGCCGGGGCCGAGGCCGGCCTGCGCGTACAGGCGCGGGGCCAGGGCGGCGGCCGCGGTCACCGTGGGATCGGCCGGACCCGTGCCCGACAGGTGGGACGTGCCGCCGCCCCAGGCCGCCGCCGAGATCAGGACGGGGTGGCGGCGCAGGTCGCGGGCTCGTTCCGCGGTGGTGACGACGAGGGCGCAGGCGCCGTCGGTCTCCAGGCAGCAGTCCAGCAGGCGGAACGGCTCGGCGATCCACCTGCCGGCCAGGTAGTCCGCCAGCGTGATCGGGGTGCGCATGAGGGCCCGCGGGTTCTTGACCGCGTTGGCGCGCTGGGTGACGGCGACGCGGCCGAAGTGCTCGGGCCTGGTGCCGTACCGGAGCATGTGGGCGCGGGCGTACATGGCGTACTGCTGCGGCGGGGCGAAGTAGCCGTACGGGGCCTGGTACTGGACCTCGGGGCTGACCGGCACGCCGCGCCCGGTGCCGCCCATGCGGAACTCGGAACGGGCGTTGATCGCGCGGTAGCAGACGACGGTCTCGGCCATCCCCGTCGCCACGGCCAGGGCGGCCTGGCCGACGACGGCGTGCGAGACGCTGCCGCCGCCGAACTGGTCGAGGTGCCAGGCGAGGTCGGGCAGGCCGAGGGCGGGGGCCACCAGGGAGGGCGCGGCCGAGTCGCCGACGCGGTGGGTGGCCAGTCCGTCCACGGCGTCCGGGGGCAGGCCGGCGTCGTCGAGGGCGGCCAGGACGGCACGGCAGGCCAGGGTGAGGGTGCTGACGCCCGAGTTCTTGGTGAAGGGGGTGTAGCCGATCCCCGCTATGGCGGTCACATCCCGGAAATCAAGCAAGCGCTTGGGCACACCGAGCACGCTATGCCGACCTTTTTCACCATGTCAACCGGCGACCCGGCCACCGGACCGCGAGCGGCAACCGTGGCGGGCTCCGGGCGGGTTGACAGGGTCTCCGGAACGAGCCTAGTGTCCAAGCAAGCGCTTGGTATGTATGATGGGCGCAGTCGGTGACGAGGAGGCGGACCCCATGAGCACACACGCTGCCCGGCTCATCGCGCCGGACGGCTGTCGCGGCCTTCCGACGCCCTACCAGCGCAGCAGGACTCGTAACGGAGCCGCCATGCCGCCCGGCCCTACACAGCACAACGGCAACGGCCGCATCGACGGCCGCCGGTTCCGTCAGGTCCTCGGCAGGTTCGCGACCGGCGTGGTGGCGATCACCGCCCTCGACCCGGCGAACGACCAGCCGTGCGGCCTGGCGGCCAACTCCTTCACCTCCGTCTCGCTCGACCCGCCGCTGGTGGCCTTCTGCGTGGCCCACACCAGCACGAGCTGGCCCCGGGTGCGCGGCGCGAAGGTCGTCACCGTGAACGTGCTGGCCGAGCACCAGCAGCCGGTCTGCGCGCAGATGGCGGCCAAGGGCGGCGACAAGTTCGCCGGCCTGGCCTGGACCGGCTCCCCCGGCGGCAACCCGGTGCTCGAAGGCGCGCTGGCCTGGCTCGACTGCGTGATCGAGGCCGAGCACCCGGCCGGCGACCACATGATCGTGGTGGCCCGGGTGCTGCAGCTCGACACGCACGCCGACGGCGGCCCCCTGGTCTTCTTCCAGGGCGGCTACGGGGGATTTGTTGAGCCTTCGTGAGCAGGCCCGCGCCTGGCTGGAGGAGAGCCTGTCCGGCGAGTTCGCGCACGTCCGCGGTCTCGGCGGCCCCGGCAGGGAGCACGAGGGGCACGACCTGCGCCTGGCCTGGGAACGCCGGCTCGGCCAGGCGGGCTGGACCTGCCTGAGCTGGCCCGAGCGGTACGGCGGCCGGGCCGCCTCCCTCGACGACCAGGTCGCCTTCTACGAGGAGTACGCCAGGGCCGACGCCCCCGCCCGGGTCGGCCTGATCGGCGAGGGGCTGATCGGCCCGACCATCCTGGAGTTCGGCACCGAGGAGCAGAAGGACCGGTTCCTGCCGCCGATCCAGCGCGGCGAGGAGCTGTGGTGCCAGGGCTACTCCGAGCCCGAGGCCGGGTCCGACCTGGCGAACGTCCGGACCAGGGCGCGGCTCGAAGGCGACGAGTGGGTGATCACCGGGCAGAAGGTGTGGACGTCGCTGGCCCACGTCGCCGACTGGTGTTTCGTCCTGTGCCGTACCGAGGAGGGCTCGCAGCGGCATCGCGGGCTGTCGTACCTGCTGGTGCCGATGGGCGGGCCGGGCGTCACCGTACGCCCGATCAGGCAGCTCACCGGCACCTCCGAGTTCAACGAGGTGTTCTTCGACGGCGCGCGCACGGCTGCGGGGAACCTGCTGGGGGCGCCGGGCGAGGGCTGGCGGGTGGCCATGGCCACGCTGGGCCACGAGCGCGGCGCGTCCACGCTGGGGCAGCAGATCGGGTTCCGGCGGGAGCTGGCCGAGGTGATCGCGACCGCCCGGCGGACCGGGGCGGCCGAGGACCCGGTGCTGCGCGACCGGCTCGTCCGGTCGTGGCTGGAGCTGGAGATCATGCGGCTGAACGCGCTGCGGATGCTGGGGCCCGACCCGGGCCCGGAGGTGTCGATCGCCAAGCTCTACTGGTCGGAGTGGCATCGCCGGCTGGGCGAGCTGGCGCAGGAGGTGCAGGGCAAGGCCGGGCTCGTGGCGGCGGACGGCCTGAACGACCTGCAGCGCTTGTATTTGTTCAGCCGGGCGGACACGATCTATGCCGGGTCGAGTGAGATCCAGCGGAACATCATCGCCGAGCGCACTCTTGGTCTCCCCCGCTGATTGGAGCACGGATGGCACCGCCCTATCCGAAGTCGCACGGTCTGCTCGACGGCAAGGTCACGCTGGTGACCGCCGCCGCGGGCGCGGGCATCGGCTACGCCACCGCCAGGCGCTGCGCGGAGGAGGGGGCGACGATCGTCCTGTCCGACCGGCACGAGCGCCGCCTGGCCGCCGCCGCCGAGGCGCTGACCGAGCTGACCGGCGTCAAGCCGCTGGCGGTCCCGTGCGACGTGACGTCGGAGCCGCAGGTGCTGGCGCTGTTCGACGCGGTGGTGGAGGCGCACGGCCGGCTCGACGTGGTGATCAACAACGCCGGGCTCGGCGGTACGGCCCCGCTGGCCGAGATGACCGACGAGCAGTGGCACGCGGTGCTCGACGTCACCCTCAACGGCACCATGCGCTGCACCAGGGCGGCGGTCCGGCACATGATCGGCCAGGGCTCCGGCGTGATCGTGAACAACGCCTCGGTGGCCGGCTGGCGGGCGCAGCGCGGGCAGGCGCACTACGCGGCGGCCAAGGCCGGGGTGATGGCGCTGACGAGGTGCGTCGCGCTGGAGGTCGCCGAGCACGGCGTCCGGGTGAACGCGGTGGCGCCGTCACTGGCCGTGCACTTCTTCCTGGCGAAGGTGACGAGCGAGGAGCTGCTGGCGGAGCTGGCCGCCAAGGAGGCGTTCGGGCGGTCGGCCGAGCCGTGGGAGGTGGCCAACGTGATCGTCTTCCTGGCCAGCGACTACTCCTCGTACATGACGGGCGAGACCGTCTCGGTGTCCTCGCAACATCCCTGACCTGGCCCTGTCAGGGAGAATTCGGGGTAGGCGGCGGGCATCGGGCGGGCTACCGTCCGTTGCATGGGCACACGCTCCTCCTTCCTGCTCGACGTCCTGATCAGCGAGTTCGGCGAGTCGATCAAACGGGACCCGGCCGCCTTCCGGCGCAAGTTCCGCAAGATGGCTGCCTCCCCCTTCGCCTTCTACCGGGGCAGCGCCGGCCTGTTCTACGCCGACCTGACCGGCGACTTCGCCGACGGCTCCTACCTCGACGAGCCCACGGGCCGGGTCTGGATCCACGGCGACCTGCACGCCGAGAACTTCGGCACGTACATGAACGCCTCCGGGGTGCTGGTCTTCAACGTCAACGACTTCGACGAGGCCTACGTCGGCCCCTACGTCTGGGACCTCAAGCGCTTCGCCGCCAGCGTGGCGCTGATCGGCTACGCCAAGGCGCTGTCGGACGAGACGATCAGCGCGCTGGTGACCGAGTTCGCGCGGGCGTACCTGGCCGAGCTGCACGGCATCGCGACCGGCGGCGACGACGCCATCGGCTCGCTCACCCTGGAGACCACCGGCGGCGTGCTGCACCGGGTGCTGCAGACGGCGCGGCTCAGCACGCGGGTGGCGATGCTCGACGTGGAGACCGTGATCGAGGACTACGACCGGCGCTTCGCCCTCATGGACGGCCGGGAGGCGGTCGACGCGGCGACCCGGGAGCGGGTGCTGGCGGCGTTCGAGGGCTACCTGGGGACGCTGCCCACGCCGTCCAGCCCGGTCGAGCACGTCGTCAAGGACGTGGCGCTCCGCAAGGGCGTGGGCATCGGGTCGGCGGGGCTGCCGTCGTACAACCTGCTGCTGGAGGGGCGTTCGCAGGCGCTGGAGAACGATGTCATCCTCTACATGAAGCAGGCCCAGGCGCCGGCCGTGGCCCGGTACGTCGACAACGAGAAGGCTGCCTCCTACTTCCTGCACCAGGGCCACCGCACGGCCGAGTCGCAGCGGGCGCTGCAGGCCTACGCCGACCCCTGGCTCGGGTACGCCTCGCTCGACGGGGTGGGCCAGCTCGTGGCCGAGGTGTCGCCGTACTCGGCCGACCTCGACTGGGACGACGTCAACGAGCCCGACGAGCTGCGTTCCATCATGCGCGACCTGGGACGGGCGGTGGCGCGCATGCACTCGGTGGCCGACGACGAGTCCAGCCACGACCTGGTGGACTTCTCGACGGAGGAGGCGATCGTCGCGGTCATCAACGGCGATCAATCCGGATTCATCGGCATGTTGGTGGATTTCGCCCACCGATATGGGGCACAGGCTCGTGAAGACCATCAACGGTTCGTCGACCTGTTCAGGAACGGTCGCCTGCCCGGCCTGTGAGCCCTCGCGGCGGCCGCGGAGGAGCATCGTGCGTCATCTCATTGGGCTGCTGCTGGGGACCGAGGAGGACTGGCCGGCGGCGTTCGAGACCGTGTTACGCCGGTTGGGGCCGATCAAGGGGGTGGGCGAGTTCGACGTCGAGCGCATCACGATCGAGCCGTTCGACCTGCGCGCCAAGCCACGTCACGAGCTGGTGATCGACCGGCTGGCGTACTGGTACTACCACCCCCGCGAGTGGCTGAAGAAGATCGCCATGATGGACGACGTCTATCTGCTGAACAGCCCGTTCACGTTCCAGTCGATGGAGAAGCACGCGGCCTACTGCGCGATGATGCGGCTCGGGCTCAAGGTGCCGGAGACGGTGCTGGTGCCGTACAAGAACCCGCTGGACAACTCCCGCTACGCCTACACCGCCGAGCGCTACAACCGGGCCTTCGACCTCGACGCGGTCGCCGAGCGCATCGGCTATCCGCTGTTCATGAAGCCGTACGACGGCGGCGCCTGGCGGGGCGTCTCCCGCGTCCGCGACCGCGACGAGCTGCACCGCGCCTACGACCAGAGCGGCGAGATGCTCATGCACCTCCAGCAGTCCGTCGAGGGGTACGACGCCTTCGCCAGGTCGTTGTCGATCGGCGCGGAGACCATGGTCATGCGCTTCCGCCCCGACGAGCCGATGCACGCCCGGTACGCCGTGGACCACGAGTTCCTCTCGCCGTCCGTGGGCGAGGAGGTCGTCACCGTCGGGCGGCTGGTGAACGCGTTCTTCCGCTGGGAGTTCAACTCCTGCGAGACGCTGGTCAAGGGCGCCGACGTGCACCCGATCGACTACGCCAACGCCTGCCCCGACGTGGCCCTGACCAGCCTGCACTACTACTTCCCCTGGGCGATCAAGGCGCTGGTGAAGTGGAGCGTGTTCTGCGTGGCCACCCGCCGCCGGCCGCGCATCGACCTGGAGACGCACGACTACTTCGAGGTCACCGGCGACTACGGGGAACGGCTGGCCCAGTACCGGAAGCTGGCCGACCGGTACTTCGAGGTGGACCGGTACGAGGAGTTCTGCCGTACGCATCTGGGGCACATCGACGAGATCGTGCTGGATTGGGTGGCCGGGCCGGAGTTCGACCGGTTACTGGTCGACACGGTCGCCGCCACGTACCCGGCGGCCGAGCGCGAGCGGTTCACCGAGCACTTCCGGGGGCTGCTGCGACTCTGGGTGAAGGACGAGGGCAGCTAGTAACCGACCAGTCGGTATGGCATGCTTCCGGAACATGAGTCTGTTCTCGGTGGAAGGCAAGACGGTCGTCGTCACCGGCGGTTCGCGCGGCATCGGCCGCATGATCGCCGCCGGGTTCGTGGCGGCCGGCGCGACCGTCGTCATATCGGCACGCAAGGCGGCGGAGGTCGACAAGACCGCCGCCGAGCTGGGCTGCACGGCCGTCCAGGCCGACCTGTCCACGCCCGAGGGGGTGGACACGCTGGTCACGGCGGTGGGCGGCCCGCTGCACGTGCTGGTCAACAACGCCGGCGCCACCTGGGGCGCGCCTCTGGAGGAGTATCCGGAGCACGCCTTCGACAAGCTCTGGGACATCAACGTCAAGGGCGTCTTCTACCTGACCCAGAAGTTCCTGCCGAACCTGCGCCAGGCGGCCGGCCCGGACGACCCGGCCCGGGTGATCAACGTGGGCTCGATCGACGGCATCCGGGTGCCCGCCCTGGAGAGCTACGCCTACTCCTCCACCAAGGCGGCCGTGCACATGCTGACCCGCCACCTGGCCAGGCAGCTGGCCAAGGAGCACATCACGGTCAACGCCATCGCCCCCGGCCCGTTCGACTCCAAGATGATGGCCTTCGCCCTGGACGACCCCTCCACCCGCGCCGCCATCGCCTCGACCGTGCCCCTGGGACGGATCGGCCGGCCCGACGACATGGCGGGCGCGGCCGTCTTCCTGTCCTCGCGGGCGGGGTCGTACCTGACGGGCACGGTCATCCCGGTGGACGGCGGGATCTCCTGCTGATCAGACCAGCTCCCCCAGGGCCCTGGCGAAGTTCGCCGGGGCGTCCGGCGCGTAGCGCAGGAACAGGTACGGCTCGGTCAGCTCCAGCTCGATGACCACCGGCGTGCCGTCGGACAGCCGGACCAGGTCGATCCTGGCGTAGAGAAGGGCGTGGGGAATGGCTGCTAGCACCTTCTCGGCCAGGTCGACCTGGTCCGGGGCCGGGGTGCGGAGCTCGGCCCGCGCGTTGTGGTCGAGGGTGGCCCCCGCCGCCAGCATCGGATGGCGGCGGACGGCGTGGCTGAGGCGGCCGTTGAAGTACAGCAGGGAGGTCTCGCCCTCCGACTCCACCATGTCGAGGTAGGGCTGGACCATCGGCTGCCGCCCCGCGGCCTGGAGCGCGGCGGCCAGCTCCGCCGCCTTGTCACGGTCGGTGGTCCTGGTCGTGTCGCGGGCTCCGGCGGAGATCGCGGGCTTGACGACGTACTCGGGCCAGTCGGGCAGGTCGTGGGCGGACCAATGGGTCGGCACGGTCGGCACGCCCAGGTCTCTCAGGTACGTCTTGTCGGTGTTGCCCTCCAGGACGACGGCCGGGTTGAGCAGCTTGGTGACGGACTCGACGCGGCGGGCCCAGGCCAGGAACTCCGCGCGCCGGTCGATGTAGTCCCAGGCCGATCGCACCACGACGGCGTCGTAGGCGCTCCAGTCGGCCGCGGGGTCGTCCCAGCGTTCGGCGCGGCCCTCGATGCCGTTGGCGTGCCAGTGGGAGAGCGCGAGGTCACGCTCGTCGTCCTGGCCGGTTGGGTCATCAAAGGTGACATATGCACAGTTCGTCATCCAGGGATGGTAGTGGGGGCGGGCCGGGCCGCCTCGACCCGGCCCGCACGGGGACGCCCTCTCCGCGCCGGAGGGCGCCCCCGGGCCTGGCTAGGAGTCGACGCTGGTGCCGGCGTGGCTGGCGTCGGTGGCGGTCGTGGCGTTGCCGTTGACGTTGTTGACGCTGGTGGCGTCGGTGCCGCTCACGTTGACGTTCACGACGTTGCCGAAGTTGTTGCCCGACTGGGAGGTGTCGTGGTTGGAGCTGGAGTTGCCCGCGGTGACGTCGGCGTGGGCCGGGGCGGACAGGAGCGTCAGGGCGGCGGCCGCGGCGACGGCGCCGGTGGTCACGCAGAGCTTCTTCATCATGTCGATGTCCCTTCCTCGGAGCTGTACGGAGGTCAGTAGAAGATGTAGGTCACCGCGATGCCGCCGTCGGTGGCGGTGGTCGCGACGCCGTTGATGTTGTTGACGTTGGTCGAGTCCCAGCCACCACGGTTGGCCGCGGAGACGTCGCCGAAGTTGTTGCCCGACTGCGACGAGTCGCTGTTGCTGCTCCAGTTGTCGGACCAGGTGTCAGCGTGGGCGGGAACGGCCGCCAGGGCGACGCCGGCGGCCGCGGCCAGCACGGCACCTGCGGCGCACAGCCTTTTGATCACTTCTGCTCCTTCACCGGTGTGGACCCCTGCGAGGCGGCGGACGCCAGGGCCCTGGGCAGCCGCCGCCCCCTTTTTGACCTTCTGTGACCCATTGGGATCAAGGTCAATGCGACTATATAACTCTGCGTTGCCATTCGGTAGCACAGAGTTATCAGAACATTGTTCGCCGCCGACGCTGACATGAGGTGGCAGTGATCCAGCCCTAACGTCCGGCCATGATCTACGAGCTACGGCGGTACACCCTTCACCCCGGACGGCGCGACACCCTGATCACGCTGTTCGAGCGCGAGTTCGTCGAGCCGCAGGAGGCGCTCGGCATGCGCGTCGCGGGCACCTTCCGCGATCCCGACGCGCCCGACACCTTCACCTGGCTGCGCGCCTTCCCCGACATGGAGGCGCGCCGGGCGGCGCTGGAGGGCTTCTACGACGGCCCCGTCTGGCGGGCGCACCGCGACGCCGCCAACGCCACGATGATCGACTCCGACGACGTGCTGCTGCTCCGCCCGTCCGGTCCGGAGCTGCCCTCCTGGGAACGGCCGCCCGCGGGCGCCGCCGAGCCGCCCGCCGCCCTGTACGTCGCGACGATCTGCCACGTCGGGGAGGGCTTCGCCGAGTTCTTCGCAGGTCAGGTCGCGCCCGCGCTGGCCGAGGCCGGGACGCCGCCGGTCGGCTGCCTGGACAGCGAGCACGCCGAGAACACCTTCCCCCGCCTGCCGGTCCGGACCGGGGAGAACGTGTTCGTGTGGTTCACCCGGTTCGCCCGGCCCGAGGACGAGCGCCCGGCGGACCTCTCCATGCTGGACCCCCTCCTGACCGCGCCGCCGGTGCGGCTGCGCCTGCGTCCCACCGCCCGGTCGTCGATGCGCTGACGACCATTTCCAACTTTCGGGCCCGCGGCGGAGTTGATGTCCTACATGGACCGCTACGAGGGGTTCCACGAGTTCGTACGCGCCCGTCAGCAGTCGCTGATGCGGACCGCGTACCTGCTCACCGGAGACCCCCATCTCGCCGAGGACCTGTTGCAGACGGTCCTCACCCGTGTCGCCTCGCATTGGGGCAAGCTCGCCGGGGACGGCAACCCCGAGGCGTACGCGCGCCGGGCCCTGGTGAACCAGACCATCTCCTGGCGCCGGCGCAGGCGGCCCGAGGTGCCCGCCGCCGAGCTGCCGGAGACCGGCGGGCACGCGCACGACGAGGCGACCGTGCGCCGCCTGACCCTGCTCAAGGCGCTGGCCCGGCTCACCCCGAAACAGCGCGCGGTGATCGTGCTGCGCTTCTACGAGGACCGCACCGAGCACGAGACCGCCCGGCTCATGGGCGTCTCGCTCGGCACGGTCAAGAGCCAGACGCACTACGCGCTGTCCAAGCTGCGCGCCCTCACCCCCGCGGAGGTGTACCGATGAAGACGCTGCGCGAGGACCTGCACGCGCTGGCCGAGCAGGCGCCGGTCGTCGACCTGGGGGCGCGGGCCGTCCTGCGCGCCCGGCGCAGGCGCGCGACCCGCCTGGCCGTGGGCGTCGCGGCGGCGGTCTGCGTGATCGGGGGCGGCGGCGCCGTGCTCCTGCAGCAGGCGCGTCCGGCGCCGCCGATCGTGCTCACCCCGCCGGCGGCCACCGCCCTTCCGCTGCCCGCCAAGGGGGTCGCGCCGGTCGAGCAGTTCTACCGGCCGATGTGCCGCACCGACGGCCCGGCGTGCCCGTGGCGGCTGGTGACCCGGGACGGCGCCACGTACGAGCTGACCGACGGGCCGCGGAACGGGCCGGTCGAGGCGACGGCCGACGGGCGCCGGATCGCCTACTACAGCCCCGGCAGGCGCGCGATCGTCGTCCGGGACCTGGCCGGCGGCCAGCTGTGGACGTCGCCGCTGCGGCAGGACGACCTGGACTTCGCCGCCGAGTACGCGCTGCGGCTCTCCCCCGGCGGCCTGCGGTTCGTGGTGTCGGCGACGGGCGCGCCCCGGCTCGTGGACGTGCTGGGCGGCACGTCGGCCTCCCTGCCGAAGGGCTCGTGGCCGGTGAGCGTGGCCGACGGGACGGGCCCGGTCGTGCTGGCCAGGGCCAAGGGGGACACCACGGCGTTGTGGGTGCTCGGCCGCGACCCGGTGACGGTCCCGGAGCACACCTACGACTTCAGCGCCCTGGCCCCGGACGGGCGCACGATCGCCCGCGTCGGCACGACCCTCGACCGGAACCGCGAGCCCATGGTGCAGCGTGACGGCACGATCGTCGTCTTCGACGTCAAGGGAGGCGCGGAGCGCCGGGTCAGGCCGTCCGGGCTCGCCGAGGGGCTGCGGCCGGCCAAGCTGGGCGGCTGGACGTCCCCCCGCGAGGTGACGTTGCTGGCCTATCCGGACGACGACCCCCGCGCCGTCGCCGTGGTCTATGCGGTGGACGTGACCTCGGGGCGCGCCACCGAGCTGTTCGCGCTGCGGGGGGACGGCCAGACGTCCGTGCCCGGGCTGGTCCGCTAGTGGGCGGGGGTCAGGGGGCCGCGCCGTAGACGGGCTCGGGGGCGGGCGCGGCCTCCAGGAGCGTGGCGACGGCCTCGCCCACCTCCTCCGGCGACCAGCGGCCGCCCCGGTCCGCGGCGGGGCCGTGCCGCCAGCCGGTGGCCAGCGCGATCGTGCCGCCCTCGACCTCGAAGACCCGGCCCGTCACGTGCGCGGAGGCCGCCGAGCCGAGCCAGACCACGAGCGGGGCGACGTTCGCCGGGTCCATGGGGTCGAACCCGGCCTGCGGCCTGGCCATGGTCGCCGCGAACACCTCCTCGGTCATCCGGGTGCGGGCGGCCGGCGCGATGGCGTTGACGGTGACGCCGTAGCGGGCCAGCTCGGCGGCGGCGACCTGGGTGAGCGCGGCGATCCCGGCCTTGGCCGCCGAATAGCCGGCCTGGCCGACGCTGCCCAGCAGGCCCGCGCCCGAGGAGGTGTTGACCACCCTGCCGGACACCTCCTCGCCCGCCTTCGACCGCTCCCGCCAGTACGCGGCCGCGTGCCGCAGCGGCAGGAAGTGGCCTTTGAGGTGCACGCGGACGACGTCGTCCCAGTCCTGCTCGGTCATCGAGACCAGCATGCGGTCGCGCAGGAAGCCGGCGTTGTTGACCAGGACATCCAGCCGGCCGTACGCGCTGACGGCGGTCTTCACCAGGCGGGCGGCGCCGGCCCAGTCGGACACGTCGTCGCAGTTGGCCACCGCCCGGCCGCCGAGGGCCTCGATCTCGGCGACGACCTCGTGGGCCGGGCCGGACGACGCGCCGCCGCCGTCGCGGGCGGTGCCGAGGTCGTTCACCACGACGCGGGCGCCCTGCCGGGCGAACTCCAGGGCGTGCTGCCTGCCGATGCCGCGTCCGGCGCCTGTCACGATCACCACGCGGCCAGCGCAAATGCCCACAAGACCTCCCAAGGGGATCATGCACAGATATCAAGAAATATCGCCAGAAGCTAGGTGTTGCCAGGCGGGGATCTCGCCGCCGCCGTCCACCCGCACCTCGGCGCCGGTCACGTAGCCGGGGGCGGCCAGCCACAGGCAGGCCGCGGCCACGTCGGCGGGCGTGGCCGGGCGGCCCGCGGGGATGGTGGCATCCGCCCGGCCCTGGCCGGTGTACCGCTCGGCCGCCGTGGTGTCGGCCAGGCCGACCACGACCGAGTTGACCCTGACCTCGGGGGCCCATTCGGCGGCCAGGCAGCGGGCCAGGTGGTGCAGGCCCGCCTTGGCGGCGCCGTACGCGGCGGTGCCGGGCGAGGGACGGGCGCCGCTGACGCTGCCGATCATCACGATCGCCCCGCGGACGGCGGCCAGCAGCGGGTGGGCCCGCTGGGAGACCAGCAAGGGGGCGGTCAGGTTGAGCTCGATGACGCGGGCGTGCAGGCGCGGCGAGGTGCCCGACACGGGGGCGGGCGGCGAGCCGCCGGCGTTGTTGACCAGCACGTCCAGCCGGTCGAACCCGGCGACCAGCCGTTCGACGTCCGCCGGGACGCGCACGTCGGCCTGGACGAAGCGCAGGCCGTCCAGGGGGCCGGGGTCCTTCCTGGCGCAGACCGTCACGTCGGCGCCGGCCGCGCGGAAGGCCCTGGCGATGCCCGCGCCGATGCCCTGGGTGCCGCCCGTCACCAGCACGGACCTGCCCGTGTAGTCGTAAGTGACCGTCACGGGTGCTACCGTACCAAGCAAGCGTTAGGTGCGACCAGGGAGCGCGATGGGGATCACACTGCGGGACGGGCCGGTCGCCGAGGTCGTGGTGGACGTGCCGCCGGTGAACGCGTTGACCGTCCAGGGCTGGGCCGACCTGGCGGCGGCGGTGCGCGCGGCCGGGCGTGACCCGGCGACCAGGGTGGTGGTGCTGCGGGCCGAGGGCCGCGGGTTCAACGCCGGCGTGGACATCAAGGAGATGCAGGCCGATCCCGGGCACACGGCGCTCGTCGGCGCGAACCGGCAGTGTTTCGAGGCGTTCGCGGCCGTCTACGAGTGCGAGGTGCCGGTGCTCGCCGCCGTGCACGGACACTGCCTGGGCGGCGGCGTCGGCCTGGCCGGCAACGCGGACGTGGTGGTGGCCAGCGAGGACGCCTACTTCGGGCTGCCCGAGGTGGACCGCGGCGCGCTCGGGGCGGCCACGCACCTGGCCCGGCTGGTGCCCCAGCACCTCATGCGGGCCATGGTCTACACGTGCCGGAACGTCACGGCGGCCGAGCTGCACGTGTTCGGGTCGGTGCTGGAGGTGGTGCCGCGCGACAAGCTGCGCGCGGCGGCGATGGAGGTGGCCGGGCAGATCGCGGCCAAGGACCCGTACGTCATCCGCCGCGCCAAGGAGTCGCTGAACGGCATCGACCCGGTGGACGTGCGGCGCAGCTACCGCTTCGAGCAGGGCTTCACCTTCGAGCTGAACCTCATGGGCATGGGCGACGAGCACAGGGAGCGGTTCCGATGAGCAAGGTGATGTCCGTCGAGGAGGTCGCGGCCTCGGTGGAGAGCGGGATGACGGTCGGGATCGGCGGCTGGGGCTCGCGGCGCAAGCCCATGGCCCTGGTGGGCGGCCTGTTGCGGACGTCCGTCCGGGATCTGACGGTCGTCTCCTACGGCGGCCCGGACGTCGGCATGTTGTGCGCGGCGGGCAAGGTGCGCCGGGTCGTGGCGCCGTTCGTCACGCTCGACTCCATCCCCCTCGAACCGCACTTCCGGGCGGCCAGGCAGGCCGGCACGGTCGAGTTCACCGAGTACGACGAGGGCATGTTCATGTTCGGGCTGCTGGCGGCGGCGCACCGGCTGCCGTTCCTGCCGACGCGGGCGGGGCTGGGGTCCGGCGTGCTGCGGGTGAACCCGGAGCTGCGGACCGTGCGCTCGCCGTACGGGGACGGGGAGGAACTGGTCGCGGTGCCCGCCCTGACCATGGACGTGGCGCTGGTGCACCTGAACCGGGCCGACGCCCGCGGGAACGCCCAGTATCTGGGCCCTGACCCGTACTTCGACGACCTGTACGCCAAGGCGGCCGGGCGCTGCTACGTGTCCTGCGAGCGGCTGGTGGACACCGCCGACCTGCTGAAGGAGGGGCCGGTGCAGTCGTTGCTGATCAGCCGGTCGATGGTGACCGGCGTGGTCGAGGCGCCCGGCGGGGCCGGGTTCACCTCGTGCGAGCCGGACTACGGGCGCGACGAGGAGCGGCAGCGGCGGTACGTGGAGGGCGGCGTCGATGAGTGGAAGTGAGACGAGCAGGGCTGACGTGTGCGTGCTGGCCTGCGCGGAGGCGTTCAGGGGCGACGGGGAGATCCTGGCGGCCGGGATCGGCGGGGCCATCACGGTGCTGGCCGCGCGGCTGGCCCGGCTGACGTTCGAGCCCGATCTGCTCACCTCCGACGGCGTCTGCCTGCTCACCGGCGACGTGCCCGCGCTGGGGGCGGCGCCCGGGGTGGTGGAGGGGTGGCTGCCGTTCCGGGAGCACCTGTGGCTGGTGCTGAACGGCCGCCGGCACGTGATGCTCGGCGCGAGCCAGATCGACCGGCACGGGAACAGCAACATCTCCTGCATCGGCGACTGGGCCCGTCCCAAGGCGCAGCTCCTCGGGGTGCGCGGGGCGCCGGGGAACACGCGGTGCGACCCGACGAGCTACTGGATCCCGCGGCACTCGCGGCGGGTGTTCGTGCCCGAGGTGGACATGGTGAGCGGGCTGGGCACCGACCGGGGGGCGTACGAGCTGCGGCGGGTGGTGACGGACCTGGCGGTGCTCGACTTCGGCACGCCCGACGGCTCGATGCGCCTGGTGTCCACGCATCCGGGGGTGAGCGTGGCCGACGTGCTGGCCGCCACCGGCTTCGACCTGGTCGTCCCGCCGGAGGTGCCCACGACGCGGGAGCCGGACGCCGGGGAGCTGGCCGTCCTGGACCGGCTGGACCCCGGCCGGGCGCGCGACCGCGAGGTGGCCCGGTGAGGACGGCGCTGACCGAGCTCACCGGCTGCCGCCATCCCGTCGTCCAGACCGGCATGGGGTACGTCGCGGGCGCCCGGCTGGCCGCGGCCGTCTCGGCGGCGGGCGGGCTGGGCGTGATCGGCGCCGCCACCATGTCGGTGCCCGAGATGACGGCGGCGGTCAGGCGGGTCAAGGAGCGGACCGACGCCCCCTTCGGGGTGAACATCCGCTCCGACGCCGACGACGCGGCCGAGCGGGTGGCGGTGATGATCAGGGAGGGCGTGCGGGTGGCGTCGTTCGCCCAGGCGCCCCGGCGCGAGCTGATCGCCCGGCTCAAGGACGCGGGGGTCGTCACCATCCCGTCGGTGGGGGCGCGCAGGCACGCCGAGAAGGTGGCCGCGTGGGGTGTGGACGCGGTGATCGTGCAGGGCGGCGAGGGCGGCGGGCACACCGGCCCGCTGGCCACCACGCTGCTGCTGCCGCAGGTCGTGGACGCGGTGGACATCCCGGTGATCGCGGCGGGCGGCTTCTTCGACGGCCGGGGCCTGGTCGCCGCGCTGGCCTACGGCGCGTGCGGGATCGCCATGGGCACCCGGTTCCTGCTGACCCGCGAGTCCCCGGTGCCCGGCGCGGTCAAGGACGTCTACCTGGCCGCCCGCGAGACCGTCGTGACGACCAGGGTGGACGGCGTGCCGCACCGCGTGCTCAGCACCCCGTTCGTGGCCTCGCTGGAACGGTCGCGGCTGCTGCGCGCGGTGCTGAACGGCGCCCGGTTCCGGCGGCTGTCCGGCCTGTCGTGGGGCGCGCTGGTCCGCGAGGGACGGCGGATGCGCCGCGGCCGGGAGCTGACCTGGGCGCAGGTGCTCCAGGCGGCCAACACGCCGGTGCTGCTGCGCGCGGCGATGGTGGACGGCCGGGCCGATCTCGGGGTGATGGCCTCGGGGCAGGTGGTGGGCGTGATCGAGGACCTGCCGTCGTGCGCCGAGCTGATCGGCCGGGTGATGGCCGAGGCCGAGGAGGCGCGCAAACGCCTGGCCTGACCCACGCGGCGCCCGACCCGTGACGCCTGACCCACTCGGAGCCCCACCCGCGACGCCTGACCCACGCGACGCGTGACCCGCACGACGCCTGGCTCGCGCGGAGCCTGGCTCACAGGACGGTGATGCCGCGGGCCAGCAGGATGGCGTTGGCCTGGGTCTGGTTGATGATCGCGCCGGCGAAGGCGCGCAGCTTGGCGTCGTCGGGCTGCCCGAGGTCGGCGCCGCGCAGGTCGGCCTTGGCGAACGTGGTGTTGAGCAGCCGCGTGCCGATGAGCCGGCAGTCGCTGAAGGTGGCCTCGGTGAAGTCGCAGCCCGACAGGTCGGCGTCGTCGAAGCGCACGCCCTCGATGAACTCGCCGCGCAGCGAGCAGCCGCCGAGGTTGGCCAGCGTCAGGTTGCACCGCGCGACCTTGAAGCCGGTGCCGCGCGAGGCCGTGAGCGCGGCGCCGATCATGCGGCAGCCCTGGAAGGAGGCGTCGGTGAGCAGGGCGCCGCCGAACTGGGCCGAGGACAGGTCGACGTCGGTGAACGTGGCGTCGATCAGGTCGGCGTCGTTGAACCTCGGGCGCATGCCTCCGCCGCCCGCGAAGACCGCGCCGTCGAGGTCGGCCTTGCGCAGGTCGGCGCCGTCGAGCACGCAGGACTCGAAGCGGGCGCCGGCCAGCGCGGCTCCGGACAGGTCGGCCTCGGTCAGGTCGCAGCCGCGGAAGACGTGCGGCCCGTCGTCGTGGAGGGCGGGGCGGCTGTGGGAGAGGTCTTCGCCGTCGAGGATCACGGTGTCACAGCGTACCGGTGAGCACCTCCGCCGCCGCCTGGCCGCAGACCCGCGCCGACCCGTACGTGGCGATGTGCACGGCGCCGAGGTCGGAGCGGGCGGGCAGGCCCATCTCCACGACGACGGCGTCCGGCCGGGCGCTGAGCAGGTGCCGCAGCGCCTCGCCCTGCCAGGCGTAGCGGTGGGCGTCGCGGACCACGATCACCAGCGGGCGCTGCGCCGCCTCGCCGATCAGCCGCTCCAGCCTGGCCCCGGTGGTGTCCCCGGCCGCCAGCCGGGTGACGGCGGTGCCGGGCAGCAGCCGTCCGAGCGGCTCGCCGACGCCCCACGGGGTGCCCTTGTCGATGGCCAGGTTCATCTCGGGCGTCAGCTCGACCACGTGCGCCGCCCCGGTGAGCGGCAGCACGGGGGCCGTGGACCTGCGGGTGACGCGGACGGCCCGGCGGGCGGCGGAGAGCCCTAGGTAGCCGTCCTCCGGTACGGGGCTGCCCGAGGAGGTGGTCCAGGCGGCCAGCTCGCGGACCCTGCGTGCGGCGTCGGCCAGTCGCTCCTCGGGCAGCAGTCCTTCGGTCACGGCGGCGGCGATGGCGTCGCGGACCTCGACGGCGGTGGCCTCGTCGGCCCGCTCGCCGCCCACGCAGATCGCGTCGGCCCCCGCGGCTATGGCGCGGGCGGAGGCGCCCCCGATCCCGTACGCCCCCGACACCGCGGCCATTTCTATGCCGTCCGTGATGATCATTCCCTGGAAGCCCAGCTCCTCGCGCAGCAGGCCCGTGAGGACCTTGGGGCTGAGCGTGGCGGGCAGCTCGGCGTCGTAGGAGGGCACCAGCAGGTGGCCGGTCATGATCGACCTGACCCCCTCCTTGATCGCCTCCCGGAACGGGAAGAGCGCCTCCTCGATGCCGGCGTCGGCCACCACGGGCACGCCGTGGTGGGAGTCGACGGTGGTGTCCCCGTGGCCGGGGAAGTGCTTGGCGCAGGCGGCCACCCCGGCCGACTGCATGCCGCGGACGAACGCCCTGGTGTGCCGGGCGACGAGCGCGGGGTCGGCTCCGAAGGAGCGCAGGCCGATGACCGGGTTGTCGGGGTTGGAGTTGACGTCGGCGGACGGGGCGAAGTCGATCGTGATGCCCGCGGCCGCCAGTTCGCCGCCCATGTCCCTGGCCAGCGCCTCGGTGAGGCCGACGTCGTCCACGACGCCGAGCGCGTACCCGCCGGGACGGCTGCTGCCGGTGCTCACCTCCAGCCGGGTGACCTCGCCGGACTCCTCGTCGGTGCCGACGAGCACCGCGGGGTTCTCCGCGCGCAGCGCGGCGGTGAGCCGGGCGACCTGCGCGGGGTCGGCGATGTTGCGGGAGAACAGCACCACGCCGGCCAGTCCCTCGCCGAGTCGGCGGCGGATCCAGTCCGGAGGCATCTGTCCCGCGAAACCAGGGAGGAGGACGGCGTCGGCGAGGCGAAGAAGGTCACCGCTGAGGGGCATGACCCGAAATCTAATAGGAAAGTTTCCTATTTGCTAGAGGCATTTTCTGATGTCAGCCCGGCTCCTTCCGTGTCTTATTCAACCATTGCTGCAAATGCTCACTTCAGTTGCGCGGCGCGGCCTTTCAGCCGAGGCGTTCGATGACGGTGACGTTCGCCTGTCCCCCGCCTTCGCACATCGTCTGCAGGCCGTACCGGCCGCCGGTGCGTTCGAGTTCGTGCAGCAGCTTCACGGTCAGGACCGCGCCGGTCGCGCCGAGCGGATGGCCGAGCGCGATGGCGCCGCCGTTGGGGTTCACCCGGGCCGGGTCGGCGCCGGTCTCCTTGGTCCAGGCCAGCACGACGGAGGCGAACGCCTCGTTGATCTCGATCGCGTCGAAGTCGTCGATGGCCAGACCGGTCCGGGACAGGGCGTGGGCCGTGGCGGGGATGGGCGCGGAGAGCATCATGATCGGGTCCGCGCCGCGCGCCGAGAGGTGGTGCACGCGGGCGCGCGGGGTCAGCCCGTGGTCGCGTACGGCCCGGGGCGAGGCGACCAGCAGCGCCGCCGCGCCGTCGGAGATCTGGGACGCCAGCGCCGCCGTGAGCCGCCCCCCTTCGGTCAGCGGCCGGAGCGCGGCCATCTTCTCCGGCGTGGTGTCCCGGCGGGGCGCCTCGTCGTCGGCGACGTCCTCATAGGGGACGATCTCGCGCCGGAAGCGCCCCTCGTCCACGGCCCGCAGCGCGCGGCGGTGGGACTCGTAGGCATAACGCTCCATGTCCTCGCGCGACAGGTCCCAGGCCACCGCCATCTGCTCGGCACCGGCGAACTGGGAGACCTCCGCCGTGCCGTAGCGGGCGGACCAGCCCTTGGACCCGGCGTACGGGGTCTCGTGCCCGAGCGGCCGGCCCGCCAGCATGGCCGAGGAGATCGGGATCATGCTCATGTTCTGCACGCCGCCCGCCACCACCAGGTCGCTGGTGCCCGACAGCACGGCCTGGGCGGCGAAGTGCAGTGCCTGCTGCGAGGAGCCGCACTGGCGGTCGACGGTGACGCCCGGCACCTCCTCGGGCAGCCCGGCGGCCAGCCAGCAGGTACGCGCGACGTCCCCGGCCTGCGGCCCGATCGTGTCCACGCAGCCGAAGATCACGTCCTCGACGGCGGCGGGATCGGCGTCCGCGCGGTCCATCAGCTCGCGGAGCACGTGCGCGCCGAGGTCGGCGGGGTGGGCCGCGGCCAGCCCGCCGTTCCTGCGCCCGACGGGGGTACGGACGGCGGCGACGATGTAAGCCTCGTTCATCCCCGCATCCTAACAAGCGCTTGGTAAGCAAGATAATGCCCCACGAGCTGGGCCTGACGTGTGAACAAGCGATTGTCTGAGGGCTCATAATGGGAAACGTGACCACGCGAAAGAACTCCGGCACCACCACGTCACCGGCGAAGCGCCAGCGCGCCTCCTCCACTGGGGCGGCCTCAGAGCGGCGCGACCACCTCGTCAAACTCGCCGCGGAGCTCTTCGCGCGCAAGGGCTTCCAGGCCACGACCGTACGCGAGATCGCCGACGAGGCGGGCATCCTGTCCGGCAGCCTCTACCACCACTTCGACTCCAAGGAGACGATCGTCGACGAGGTGCTGTCCACCTTCCTCGACGACCTCATCGCCCGCTACCGCGCCGCCGTCGACACCAGCTCCGACGCCCGCACGGTCCTGTCGGAGATGGTCCGCATCGGCTTCGGCACGCTGGAGCCCCACCGCGCCGCGATCACCGTCATGCAGAACGACTGGAACTACCTGCGCCAGTTCGAGCGCTTCAACTACCTGGTCAAGGCCGAGGACGAGGTCGAGCAGATCTGGGTGACCCAGATCAAGGCCGGTCAGGCGGCCGGGCTGTTCAGGGCCGACGTCGATCCCAAGCTGACCTACCGGATGATCCGCGACACCATCTGGGTGGCCGTGCGCTGGTTCCGTCCCGGCGGCAGGCTCAACACCACCGCGCTGGCCGAGCACTACATCACGGTGCTGTTCGACGGGCTCGCCACCGGCGAGCGCACGACCCAGCGTCAGGGATGAGCCTGGGCAAGGCGGTGCGGCTGGCCCTTGAGGAGGTCGCCGAGCCGGACAAGGCCGAGCCGATGCGCGCGTACATGAAGTCGGAGATGCCCTTCCTCGGCGTGCAGGCCACGCCGAGGCGGGCGGCGCTGCGGCGGGTGTTCGCCCGCCACCGCATCGACTCCGCGCCCGAGTGGCGGCGCGCGGTGCTCTCGCTGTGGCGGGAGGCCGAATACCGCGAGGAGCGTTACGCCGCCGTCGAGCTGACCGGCCACCACTACTACCGCGACTTCCAGACCCTCTACACCGTGCCGATGTACGAGGAGATGATCGTCACCGGCGCCTGGTGGGACCTGGTCGACGAGCTGGCCACCCACCGCGTCGGCGACCTGCTGGCGGCCTTCCCCGACACCATGCGCCCGCTCATGCTGGAGTGGGCGGCCGACGCCGACCTGTGGAAGCGCCGCACGGCGATCCTGTGCCAGAACCGCTTCAAGTCCCGTACCGACACGGCCCTGTTGTACGCCTGCATCGAGCCCAGCCTGTCCGACACCGACTTCTTCGCCCGCAAGGCCATCGGCTGGTCCTTACGCGAGTACGCCAAGACCAACCCCGACGAGGTCATCCGGTACGTCCGCGCCAAGGGCATCTCCGGCCTGAGCCGCCGCGAGGCCCTGAAGAACCTGCCTGTGAGTTAGCCGTCCTCATCTGGTCCAGAGCGCGTCCTGCACCGCCTGCACCAGCGCCATCAGCTCCGGCGTCACCCGCTCCCGCGCCCAGGCCAGCGCGTAGGTGATGCGCAGCTCCCCCGCCTCCAGCGGCACGAACCGCACGTCGTCCCGTCTGACGGACCTGACCAGGAGCTGCGGGATCGGCAGCACCCCCGCCCCGGCGGCCACGAGATCGAGCGCGGCGGCGAAGTCGTCGTCGGCCACCATCCGCGCACGCCCCGGCAGCCCCGCCCACGGCCGGTTCCCCGGCGTCAGCAGCACCTGGCCGCCCAGGTCGTCCGGCGTGACCCTGCCGTGCCCGGCCAGCCGGTGCCCGAGCGGGACGGCCAGATGGTCCACGGACACGTGGAAGCGGGCCGCCGTGACGAACTGCGCGGGCGCCGGCGTGGCCAGGATCGCGGCCGAGACCTCCCCGCTGCCCAGGGCCTGGGCCGCGACGCCCCGTCCGGCCACGACGAGTTCCACGCCGATCGCCGGGGCGCGCCCGGCCAGCCGTCTGGCGATGCGCGCGGCGAGCGCGCCCACCAGCGGTGGATAAGCCAGGTGAATGGTCGGCCGGGCCAGTCTGGCGGCTTCCGCGGTGAACGCCTGGGCCGATTCGAGCACCTGCCGGGCGTACGGCAGCAGCCCCTTCCCTTCGGCGGTCAACCGCACCTCGCGGGCGTTGCGCTCGAAGAGCCTGACCCCGGCGGCGCGTTCGAGCCGGGTGATGGCCTGGCTCACGGCGGGCTGCGACATGCCCAGGTCGGCGGCGGCGGCCGAGAAGCCGAGCCGCTCGGCGACCAGGAGGAAGCAGTGGATCTCCTTGAGCATAAGCAGCACTTATCGATGATGCACCACCTAGGCCCCGCCGGACACGATTCCCGCATCTGACCGACGTGATCGAGGAGCTGAGATGTCGCCATTCCCCACGTCCACGGTGCTCGGGTACCCGAGGATCGGGCCGCGACGGGAGCTGAAGCGGGCCCTGGAGTCGTACTGGGACGGGCGGTCCGGCCGCGCGGAGCTGGAGCGGACGGGCGCGGAGATCAGGGAGCGGACCTGGCGGCGGCTGGCCGAGCTGGGCCTGGGCGGGCTGCCGTCCAACACCTTCTCCCTGTACGACCACGTGCTGGACACGGCGGTGCTGCTGGGCGCGGTGCCCGAGCGTTACCGCGCGGCCGAGGACCCCTACTTCGCGATGGCCAGGGGCACCGAGGGGCTGGCGCCGCTGCGGATGACGAAGTGGTTCGACACCAACTACCACTACATCGTGCCGGAGATCGGCCCGGAGACCGTCTTCAAGCTGGACGCCGCCAAGCCGCTCGCCGAGGTGCGCGAGGCCCGCGCGCTCGGCTACGAGACGCGGCCCGTCGTGGTCGGGCCGGTGACCTTCCTGCTGCTGGCCGGGGCGCCCGAGCGGCTGGAGGACGTGCTCGGCTGCTACGAGGAGCTGCTCGCGGCGCTGGCCGCCGAGGGCGTCGAGTGGGTGCAGCTCGACGAGCCGGCGCTGGTCGGCGACCGCACGCCCGAGGAGCTGGCGGCCGTGCGGCTCGCCTACGACCGGCTGGGGTCGGCGGCCGTCCGCCCGGCGCTGTTCGTGGCCTCCTACTTCGGCGACCTCGGGCCCGCGCTGCCGGTGCTGGCCGGCACGCCCGTCGAGGCGGTCGGCGTGGACCTGGTGCGCGGCGGCGCCGTGCCCGACCTGCCGGGCAAGACCGTGGTCGCGGGCGTGGTGTCGGGCCGCGACGTGTGGCGCACCTCGCCGGAACGCGCCCTGGCCGCCCTCGGCGGCGTGCGCGCGGACCGGGTGACGGTGAGCACGTCCTGCTCGCTGCTGCACGTGCCCTACGACGTGGACGCCGAGCCCGACCTCGATCCGGCGCTGCGGGAACGGCTGGCGTTCGCCGAGCAGAAGGTGGCCGAGGTGGTGGCACTGGCCCTCACCCTCGCCGAGGGGCCGGACTTCCGGGGGCCGGTCCCGGCCGCGCCCTCGGTGCCGCTGACCGCGCCGGCCGCGCCGCAGGAGCGGGCGCCGTACCCGGTGCGGGCCGCCGCCCAGGCCGCCCACCTGGGCCTGCCCGTGCTGCCGATCACCACCATCGGCTCGTTCCCGCAGACCGGCGAGCTGCGCGCGGCGCGGGCGGCCGTGGCGGCCGGGACGCTGCCGGAGGAGGACTACGAGCGGCGCGTCGAGGCCGAGATCGAGCACGTCGTCAGGGTGCAGGAACGCCTCGGCCTGGACGTGCTCGTGCACGGCGAGCCCGAGCGCAACGACATGGTGCAGTACTTCGCCGAGCACCTGGACGGGTTCACGGTCACCAGGAACGGCTGGGTCCAGTCGTACGGGTCGCGCTGCACCCGGCCGCCGATCCTGCACGGCGACGTCGGCCGTCCCGGGCCCGTCACCGTGCGCTGGGCCTCCTACGCGCAGTCGCTCACCGCCAAGCCGGTCAAGGGCATGCTCACCGGGCCGGTGACGATCGTGGCCTGGTCGTTCGTCCGCGACGACCTGCCGCTGCGGGACGTGGTGTTCCAGGTGGCCGACGCGGTGCGCGAGGAGGTGCGCGACCTGGAGGCGGCCGGGGTGTCGATCATCCAGGTGGACGAGCCCGCCCTGCGCGAGCTGCTGCCGCTGCGGCGGGCCGCGCAGGCCGACTACCTGGAGTGGGCGGTGGCGGCGTACCGGCGGGCCACCTCGGGCGCGGCCGACCGCACCCAGATCCACACCCACCTGTGCTATTCGGACGCCGACCAGATCCTGGCCGCCATCGACGGCCTGGACGCCGACGTCACCACGATCGAGTCGGCCCGTTCGGGGGCGCGCATCCTGGGCGCGGTGCGCGCGTTCGGCCGCGGCCTCGGCCCCGGCGTGTACGACATCCACTCCCCGCGCGTGCCCGGCGCGGACGAGGTCGAGGACCTGCTGCGCAGGACGCTGGCGGCGCTGCCGGCCGAGCGGGTCTGGGTCAACCCCGACTGCGGGCTGAAGACGCGCACGTACGAGCAGGTGGAAGCCTCGCTGGCGCACGTCGTCGAGGCCACCGGGCGGCTGCGGGCCGAGCTTCAGCCGTAGCGCTCGGTGAACTCCTCGACCGTCATCCCGAACAGGATCCCGTCGTCGTAACGCCCGGCGGCGAAGCGGCTCCTGCGCCGGCGGCCCTCCTCGACGAAGCCGAGCCGCCGGTGCAGGGCCTGCGACGGTTCGTTGGAGCTGTAGACCCACGCCTCGGCCTTCTGGAAGCGGCGCTCGGCGAACATGTAGCGCAGCAGCAGGACGATCGCCTCGCTGGCGTAGCCCTTGCGATGGTGGGGCGTGCCGATGGAGATGCCGTAGCAGAACGTGCCGTGCACGCGCTCGACCTCGTGCGTGTTGAGCATGCCGACCGGGCGGCCGTCGGCCGCGTCGGCGATCACCAGGCGGAGCTCGTCCATGTCGGGCTCCTGCTCGGCCAGCTCCCTGGCCCACTTCTGGGCCTGGGCGGCCGAGCGGGGCGGAGGCAGCCGCCAGCCGTTCCTGGCCGCGTCGGTGTCCTCCTCGAAGGCGAAGAGCGCCGCCCAGTCCTCCGGTTCGATGGCCCTCAGGCGCACGCGCTCGCCGACCCACGCAGACGTCATGACGTGGAGCAAACCAGAGCACGCCCCCCGCGCGCGAACCCTTTTCCGGCCCTCACCCGCGCCCGTACGCGTCCTCGGCCCGCCAGAAGTACCAGAGCCCGAGGGCCAGTCCGGCGACCGCCCAGAACCCGCAGCTCAGCCAGACGAGCGGGCGAGGGCTGGCGGCGTGGATCAGGATGTCGCGCATGAACTCGATGGTGGAGGCGGCGGGGTTGAGATACATGACGTCGGCCACCCACTGCGGCAGCCCGACCCCGCCGACCGGCTCGCCGGTGACCGGGTCCGGATATCCCACGATCTTGTACTGGATCGAGAAGAAGACCCCGGAGGCGTACAGCCAGGTCCGCAGGACGAACGGCAGGAGCTGGTTCACGTCGCGCAGCGAGGCCCCCAGCCGCGCCAGGACCAGGCTCAGCCCGATGTTGAACATCGTCTGCAGGAGCAGGGCGACCGGGACCAGCAGCCAGAACCAGGTGGGGAACTCCCCCATGACGACCACGAGGACGAGCAGCACGCCCATGGAGACGGCCGCCTGCCGCAGTTCCTGAAGGGTGTAGGCCAGGGGCAGCGCGGCGCGGGGGAAGTGCAGGGCGCGGATGAGCGAGAGGTTCCCCGAGACGGACTTGGCCCCCGCCGAGGCCGACCGCTGGCTGTAGGTGAAGACGAACATCCCCGTGACGAGGAAGGCCGCATAGTTCTCGATGTGCTCGTGTCCGCCCAGGACGAGGCCGAACATGACCCAGTAGATGCCGGCGTTCAGCAGCGGCGTCACCACTTGCCACAGTTGACCGAGCGCGGAGGCGGAGTACTTCGAGGCGGTGCGCGAGGTCGCGTACACCAGGATGAAGTGCCGGCGTTCCCATAATCGGCGCAGGTAGACGTGCATGTCCGGGCGGGCCATGGATCGCCGCAACCCGTGCCGGGTCGCGAGGGCGGCGAGTGATTCCTGTTCGGGCGCGGATGGCATGGGAGTCTCCTCACGGCCTGCTGCGTCGCGGAATGCCCAGGAGTCTAGGTTCCCGGGCGGCGAGACGGGCGTCCTGGCGCGCCTTCGAGGGGCGTCGGGTCAGGTGGCTCGTCCGTCGAGGAAGTCGACGACGCGGGCGTTGAGGTCGGCGGGCTCGTGCCATGGCATCGCGTGATGGGACAGGCGCGGCAGCACCGCGGTCCGCGCGCCCGGCAGCAGGCGGGCGGCGGCCGACGCGACGCGGTGCGGGGAGTGCGCCTTGCCGCGCCCGGCGACGAGCACGAGAGCGGGCGTGGTGAGCGCGCGCAGCGATCCGGGCTCGGGCCGTTTCCCGGTGACGACCTTCGTGTCCGGGAACTCCGCGGCCAGGCCGTAGAGCCGCAGCCAGGCGGGGTCGGCGGGCGCGCCGCCGGTCTCCCACTCCAGGAAGGCCCGCGCGCGCGAGGCCGTCGGCCGCAGCAGGGTGGGCAGCGCGCGGGCCAGGTATCCGGCCCGGAACCCGCCGAAGCACTGCGTCGGGTCGAGCAGGACGAGCCGCTCGACCCGCCGGGGTGCGTGGAGTGCGTACGTCAGGGCGATCCACCCGCCGTAGGAGTGTCCGCACACCGCGGCGCCGTCGATGCCGAGGCCGTCTAGCACGCCGTCCAGCCAGTCGAGCAGGTCGCGAGCGCTGCGCGGGGGGCGTTCGCCGCGGACGCTCCGTCCCGGCTCGCCGATGCGGTCGACGGCGTACACGCGATGACGGCGGGCGAACGCGGCGACGTTGGCGTACCACATCGCCGCCGTGGTGCCGCCGCCGTGCAGCAGGACCAGCGGCGGGCCGTCGGCGGGGCCGCACGCGTTCACCCGGGTCGTGCCGTACGCCGAGACCAGGTCGATGGGCTCGACAGGAACCGGCCAGCGTTCGAGGACCGCGTCGTAGGCGGAGAGGAAGTCCGACATGCCGCACCTCACTGAATAGCTTGCTGAGCAATAATCTCGCCGAGCGAGATAATGCCATACTGGTGGCATGACGACGCCGCCGGAGCATGCCGGGAACGTGCACGATCAGGACGCCGGGATGCGGCTGGTCCATCTGCTGCGCGCCGTCACAGTGGAACTCGACCGCATGGGCGAGCGGTTCGCCGCCGCGCACGCCCTGCACCCGACCGACGTACGCGCCCTCATCTGCCTCCTCGACGCCGCCCGCACCGGCACCCCCGCCACCCCCGGAACGCTGGGCACACACCTCGGCCTCAACTCCGCGGGCACCACGGCGGTGGTGGACCGTCTGGAACGGCTCGGTCACGTCCGCCGGGAACGCGACACCCGGGACCGGCGGCGGGTGCTGCTGAAGGTCGACGAGAGCGCCGTCACGCTCGGCTGGAGCTTCTTCGGCCCGCTCATCCAGGAGATCGTCACCCTCATGGGCCGGTACGACACCACGGAACAGGCCACCATCGAACGCTTCCTCAGCGACGTCCACAAGGCCGTCACCCGGGGTTAGGCCGGCGGCGCAGGCGAGTCTCGCTGTTGCCGCCTGCCCGGTCGGCCTCACCTCCAGCGAGCCCGAGCTCGACGGGACGACCTTCCCCTGCCAGGACAAGGGTGTCCCAGGCTCAGGACGCTCATGTCTCGTAGACTGGATGGCATGAGCGTGATGCGCGATGAACTTCATCACCTGGTGGACCGGCTGCCCGAAGAGAAGGTCGCGCCTCTGCTCCGTCTGGTCCGGGATCAGCTCGACGAGCAGCAGGCGGTAAGGGACTTGCCGTTCATCGGAATGCTCGATGCGGAGCCGGATTTCGCGGAACGCGCCGAGGAGATCCTGCGGGCGGAGGACGATCACCCTTTGTGATCGTCCTTGACACAGGCCCGTTGGTCGCGGCGCTCAACAGCAAAGACAGGCACCATGAGGTGTGTGCACGCCTTCTGCGTACGCATCCGGGTCCGTTGCTCGTCCCGTCCACGGTGGTCCCCGAGGTGTGTCAGCTGGTGGAGAGGCGGCAGGGCAGTGCAGCGGAGGCTTCGTTCTTGCGAACCTTCGGGGCAGGTCTGAACCTGGTCGATCTCACTGAGCAGGACCTTCGGCGTATGAGCAGGTTGGTCGCCGCCTATGCGAGCCTGCCTCTGGGCGCGGTCGACGCCTCCGTCATAGCGATCGCCGAACGGCTCAACACTCCAGAGGTGGCCACGCTCGATCGCCGGCACTTCACGGTGGTGCGCCCGCACCACACCCATTCACTGCTCCTCCTGCCAGAAAGACTCTGAGAACGACTGCTTCGGGGGCGGCGGGACAGGCATGGCGTGCCCAGTCGGCCTCCGTCTGATCAGTTGCTCGTCGTGGGTGAGCGCGACTCGTGGAGGCTGCTCTCGGCCTGGAGGTTCCCGACCAGTTCCGCCAGGGTCGCCCCGCAGCGGACGTTGGAGAGCCCGCTGTCCCTGGACACGAGGGGGACGCGGAACGCGACCCAGCCGCCGGTCACGTCGATGATCCGCCACCCGGGAAACCTGCCGAGAACTTCCTGGACTGTCAGGCTCATGCCCGTGCTCCCACGGCGAGCGCGCCGCTCTGATGCGACCTGCACGGTTCCGCGCAGCGGAGAGCGACTCGCCGTGCCGCTCTTCCCGGCCCCGGAAGTGGGTGCCTCGACTCCTGCTGTGGGTTCATCCACCTGCCTCCAGTGATGCCGGTCCCGGTACGCCAAGTGAAGCCAGATGGAGGGGACCTTTGAACCTCGCCGCAGCCCGTTGCCGGGACGTGTCGCGGCGCTGGGAAACGTCCCGGGACGGCCTTGAAACGTCCCGGACGTTCGCGTCCACTGGATGCGTGAACGAGCGCCTACGCACAGCGATGCTCCGTCATGGTGTGGCCCTGGAGGACCTGGCCGAGACCTGCGGCGTCGAACCCAAGACAGTCGAACGCTGGATCAACACCGGCCGTGTTCCGCACCGTCGGCACAGGTGGGCGGCGGCGAGACTGCTGACAGCTGACGAGACCTACCTGTGGCCCGACGTGCTGGAAAGCAGCGGGGCTCGCCGGGGCAGGGCGAACCGGTCGGAGCTCGTGGAGGTCTTTCCCGACCGTGTCAGCGTGCCTCGTGAGCTCTGGCTACGGCTTCTCACCGATGTTCAGGAGCGGGTGGACGTCCTCGTCTTCTCAGGGACGTTCTACGCCCAGACGCAACCCAGGATCGCCCGCCTGCTCACCGAGAGCGCAAAGCGCGGCGTCACAATCAGGTTGTGCTTCGGCGATCCCGACGCGCAGTCGGTGGAGACGCGCGACCGCGAGGAAGGGCTGGGCGGAACGCTGCAGGCCAAGATCCGCTCATCCTTGACCTACTACCGGACGCTGCCGGACCTGGATGGCTGCGAGATTCGTCTGCACGCGACCACCCTGTACGCGTCGCTGTTCCGTTACGACGACGACATCTTGGTCAACCCGCACGCGTACGGAGAACCAGCCTCCGCCAACCCGACCTTCCACTTCCATCGCCTCGACGGAGGGACCATGGCCGAGCACTACATGTCATCGTTCGAGCGCGTCTGGGCCGAAGCCGTTCCGTGGTCCGGCGCGGAAGTCTGAGGAGGCATTGCTCATGGGACGAGTCGAGTACTGGAACGACCCGGACGCCCCGAAGGCGAACACCCTGGTGCCGGCCTGCGGCACGGTGACCGTGGACGACGCCGGCCGCATCCTCATGCAGCGCCGGCGCGACACCGGCCAGTGGGCGTTGCCGATGGGCAAGATGGAGATCGGCGAGACCCCCTCACAGTGCGCCGTACGGGAGACGGAGGAGGAGACCGGCGTCCGCGTCGAGCCCACCGGCCTCCTCGGCGTCTACTCCGACCCGAGCCACATCGTCGCCTACACCGACGGCGAGGTCCGCCAGGAGTACGAGGTGATGTTGATCGCCCGCCCGGTCGGCGGCCGTCCGGAAGCCAACGACGAGGCGAGCGACGTGCGTTGGGTTGAGCCGGGCGAACTGCACACGCTCGACATCCATCCGACCCAGTGGCGACAGCTCAACGACTATCTGGGGCAGAGGCATCCGCACGTCGATTGAGGTCGGCGGGTTACGGCGGCAGCGTCTAGTGGATCATTCCTGACGGATGGTGCAGGCGCCGGAGGTCGGCGTAGCGGGAGGCAATCCGGCGCGCGGCCAGTGATGGCTCGACGGCCGGATGGCGGGCGTACAACATGCGCCGGCGCAGCGCCGACACCCGTCACCCCGACGTACTCACCGCCCAACGCAAGGAACGCATCCGCATCCGCAGCGAGAAGGGCATCCGATGGGGCGGACGCCCCGTCTCCGCCGCAGCCTGATCAAACGACCCTGGTGGAGAACGTCAGATGCTCGCACTACGGGCGATGCGGTACAGCACGTTCGGACGCAGTGGCCCTTCGGGCTCGGTGGGGTCGTCGAAGTCGTCGGCCGGGTCCCGGGTCATGCCGATCCGGCGCATCACCGCCTGGGAACGAAGGTTGGTGGCCGTTGTGACAGCGAGGATCTCAGGAAGCTCAAGAGCGTCGAAGCCGTGGGCCAGGATTGTCAGCGCAGCCTCGGTGGCGTAGCCCTGGCCCCAGGCCGAGCGGGCGAGCCGCCAGCCGATCTCCACTCCTGTGAACGGCATGTGGTCGTCCACTTCGTCCAAGCCTGCGAAGCCGATGAACTGGCCCGTGGCCTCCACCTCAACCGCCCACCACCCGTAGCCTCGCTGGTCGAACTCGGCCTGAAAGAGCGACACGGAGGCGTCGCTCTGTTCGCGGGTAAGCAGGTCGCCCAAGTGCTCCCGGACCTCGGGATCGGCGTTCATGGCCGCCCACGGTTCAAGGTCGGAGTCACGCCATCGGCGCAGGATGAGGCGCTCGGTACGCAGTTCAGCCATGCTGACCAGCCAACATGAGCCTTGGCCCCCAGGCAATCAGTTTTCTTGCGTGACACCGCCTCCCAGAAACACGGGCCGCTCCTAGGGCCAACGAAGCGACCACCGATCCGGCGAACGTATCCGGTCAGAGCACTGGCGCCTGGCGGCGCCATGGCGCCGCCAGGCGCGGGGGTTGCGCCGCCAGGCGCCCCAAGAAGGACCGCCTGAGTCTCCAGGCGCGAAGCGCCCCCGGCGAAGCCCGCTGTGCTCTGGGGCGAAGCCCCCTTAGGCGAAGCTGTTCATTTGAGAGCTCCCGAGGTCAGCCCCGACTGGATCTGGCGCTGGAACACCGTGTAGACCACCAGCATCGGCAGGATCGCCAACGTCAGCGCGGCGAACAGCGCCGACCAGTCCTGGTCGTACCCCGCGGACGTGGAGATGTCAGCGATCCCCTGCGTGAGCACCCATTTGTCCCGGTCCTGGAGCAACACCAGCGGCAGCTGGTACTGGTTCCACTGCCCGAGCACGTTGAAGATCGTGATGCTGATGATGCCCGGCCTGGCCATCGGCAACATGATCTGGAAGAACACGCGGGTGTGCGAGGCGCCGTCCACCATGGCCGCCTCCCCCACCGCCGTGGGCAGCGTACGGAAGAACGCGGTCAGGAAGAACACCGTGAACGGCATCGAGTACGCGATGTAGACCAGCACCAGCCCCGCATGCGTGTTCAACCCGATGTACGGCCCCACCAGCGGCACCGCCCCCATGTTCTGCACGACGAAGAACAGCGGCGTCAGCTTCAGGTACACCGGAAAGGCCAGCCCGGACACGAACAGGAAGTAGATCGGCCGGTTGGCGCGGAAGGGGTACCGGGCCAGCACGTACGCGGCCATCGAGCCGAGCAGCATCGTCCCGGTCACGCTGAAGGTGACGACGATGACGCTGTTGAGCATGTACTGCCCGATGTGCGCCTGCTCCCAGGCGCGGGCGAAGTTGTCCCAGTTGAGCTTGGCCGGCAGCCCCCACGCCTCGCCGAAGATCTCGTCCTCGCTCTTCACCGAGGCCAGGAAGGTCCACAGGATCGGCACCACGACGAGCACCGTCCACACCAGGAGCGCGACGTGGGAGAGCACGGCCATCGGCCCGAGCCGCCGCCGGCGCTCCTGACGGGCCAGTTTGCGGGAGTTCGCCACCGTCCACGTGGTCGTCGTTGTCATCTAGTACTCGATTCGTTCGCGGCGTGACAGGCGCAGCGAGAGGATGGCGAAGCCGACGGTGAAGAAGAACATCATGACGCCGAGGGCCGAGGCGTAGCCGAAGCGGAAGTACTGGAAGGCGTTGCGGTAGATCTCGGCGGCCATGACGGTGGTCGACCAGTCGGGGCCGCCGTGCTGGTCGGTCATCACCCACACGATCGCGAACGCGTCGAGCGCCAGGATCCCGAGGTAGACCCAGGCCACCTGGATCGTGTCCCACAGCAGCGGCAGCGTGATGCGGAAGAACAGGCTGAACCGGCCCGCGCCGTCGATCTGCGCCGCCTCGAACATGTCGCGCGGGATGGAGGCCAGCCCGGCCGAGAACAGCACGACGTAGAAGCCGACCGCCTGCCAGACCAGCACGCCGAGCACCGACCAGAAGGCCACGCCGGGGTCGGACAGGAAGCCGACCGGCTTGGCGCCGAGCGCGATCAGCGGCCCGTTCAGCATGCCGCTGCCGTCGGGCCGGAACACCTGCTGGAACAGCACGCCCACCACGGCCACGGCCAGGACCTGCGGGAAGAAGAACACCACCCGGTAGAACTTCGAGCCCGCGATGCCCGAGGAGCCCTTGCGCCCGCCCACGTTGAGCAGGAAGGCGAAGAACAGCGCGATGACGATCGTGAGCAGCGGCAGCAGCACGAGCAGCATGGCGTTGTGGCTGACGGCCTTCCAGAAGACGCCGTCCTTGAACAGCCGGACGAAGTTGTCCAGCCCGATGAAGTCCGGCGTGGCCGTCACGCCGCGCCAGTCGGTCATCGCGATGCGGAACGCCTGGATCAGCGGCGAGATGACGTAGGCGAGGTAGAGGATCACCGGGGCTGCCAGGAACGCGGTGATGAACAGCCCGCGGCGATACCTGTTGAACAACATCAGCGCTTGTACTTCTTGATCGAGGAGTCGTTCTTGATCTCGTCGGCCTTCTTCTGCATGCGCTCCAGGTACTTCTCCGGCGTCAGACCGCCGGACATCAGCTCGCCGGTGGCGGCGATGCCCTCGTCCTTGAGCTGGCCGTACCAGGTGTACCAGCGGTAGTAGACGGTGTTGGCGCCCGCGTCGGCGACGGCCTTGGAGGCGCTGGTGACGCCGGGCGAGATCGTGCGGCCCTCGGTCGCGCCCTTGACCGCGGTCACCGTCTTGACCATCTCGCTGAAGTCGCCGGCCGCCTTCTTCGACAACATGCCGCGCAGGTACTCGATGCCGCCCTGCGGGTTGGCGCTCCTGGCCGCGACCATGAAGTTCTCGCCGGGCTGGGTGTGCAGGGTGCCGTACGGCATCTTGTCGGAGCCGGTGACGTCGGGGATGGGGAACATGCCGTACTCGAAGTCGGGCGGGGTGGTGCTCTTCTGCTCGTTCTCCAGCCACGACCCGGACGGCAGCATCGCCACCTTGTACTTGTTCTGGGCCGTCTGGGTCTGCACGTGGTCGAGGCCGGTCGTGCCCTCCATAAGGTACTTGGCGCCCACCTCGGCCCAGGCCGCGGCGGCGGTCTTCATGGCCTCGGTGGTCCAGGCGCCGTCCTCCAGGTTGTCGATGTTGACCAGCACCTCGTTGCCGCCGATCTTGGCGGCCATGGTCAGCAGCGGCTCGTACAGGTACTGGGGGAACTTGCCGGCGTACGTGAAGGGCGCCATCTTGCCGGACTTCTTGATCGTCTCGCAGAGCTTGACGAACTCGTCCCAGGTCTTGGGGATCTCCCAGCCGTTGTCCCTGAACACCTTCTGTGAGTACCAGATGCCGTGGATGTAGTTCACGTAACCGAGCACGCTGAACTTGCCGTCGTAGGTGCCGATGTCGATGACCGACTGGTCGATGGTGTCCCTGACCTTGACGGCGGGGTCGTCCCAGCTCGGCGCGTCGAGCAGGGCGGTGAGGTCCTGGAGCTGGCCGTCCTGGGACAGGGCGCCGAAGTCCATGAAGTTGGCGCCGGAGTTGTCGATCACCTCCGGCGGGTTGCCGCCGGCGAACCGCGGCTGGAGGACCTTGGTGATCTCCTTGGTGGCGTTGTGCTTGATCTCGCTCTTCGGGTACTTCGTCGTGAACAGCGGCTCGTGGATGTTCTTGGCGTAGTCCTGGCCGAAGCCGCCGTCGAAGATCCACACCTCCAGCGGCTTGCCGTCCGCGACGCCGAACGGGTTGGCCGCGCTGGTCGCCACCGGCGCGGACGAGGCGGTGGCCGTGGGCTTGGCGGCCGGGGTGGCGCAGGCGGCCAGCGCCCCCGCGACGGGGACGAGGGCCGCGCCGCGCAGGAGTTGACGACGGCTGATATGGGGGGTGTCAGGCATTGATGGCTCCTAGCTGTTCATGATCCTCGTCGTATTCGCCCTGCGTACCGGCTCTCCAGGGCCTTGTTGTGCTCGTCGCCGCCGGTCACGTTGACCGACAGGTAGACGGGGGGCCGCTCGCCCAGGGCGACGAGCTCCTCCACCGCCTCGGTGACCACCATCTGCGCGAGCAGCGCCGAGGTGATCGTGGAGACCGCGCCGTACGTGCCGCCGTCCGGCAGATCGAGGACGGCGTCCCCGTACGGGGAGCCGTTGTCGAGCACGACGTCGGCCAGGTCCATGAGCTTGCCGCCCGAGGGATGGCGCGAGGTCATGCGCGTGCTGTGCGCGACCGAGGTGATCGCGACGAGCGGGTGGCCGCGCTCCTTGACCAGCGTGGCCAGCTCCACGACCGTGCCGTTCACGCCGGAGCTGGAGACCAGGACGAACACGTCCTGCGGCGCTACGGGGGCCAGGTCGTAGATCTCGTGGGCGACGGCCGGGTCGCGTTCCAGCTCCGGGGTGAGCACGCTCGGCGGCCGGCCGCCGTACAGGACGAGGTCGCGCGGGGAGAGGCGGTTGCTGGGCACCAGTCCGCCGGCCCGTCCGGCGATCTCCATGGCGATGGCCTCGGAGTGCCCGGACCCGAACGCGTTGACCACCCCGCCGGCGCGCAGCGCGGCGACGATCAGGGCGGCGGCCCGGCGCACCGGCTCCGCCTGGCTCTCGGCGACCTGTCCGGCGAGGGCGAGGGCCTTGGACGCGTACCGCATGTCAGCCTCTCTCCACGCGGTGGCTCTCCACCGCGCTGATCGTCAGCTCGAACGCCTCGTTGGTGCGCTCGTACGTGCGCTGCGCGACCGCCACGTAGACGGCGTCGAGCACGAAGATCTGCGAGTGCACGGCCGCCAGCCCGCCCAGCCGGAACGTGGTCTCCCTGCTGGCCGTCGTCAGCACCAGGCCGGCCAGCTCGGCCAGCGGCGAGCGGGCGAAGGAGGTGACGGCGACCGTGGTCGCGCCGTGGCTGCCCGCCTCGGCCAGCGCCTCCATGACCTCGCGGGTGCGGCCCCGGTGGCTGATGCCGATGGCGACGTCGTCCGCGCCGAGCAGCGCCGCCTCCGACAGCGCCACGTGCGCGTCGCCGGCGCTCCAGCACGGGATGCCGATGCGGCGCAGCCTGCCTTCGAGCATGGTGGCGACGTTCCCGCTGGTGGAGACGCCGATCAGGAGCACCCGGCGGGCCCTGACGACGGCGTCGGCGACCTGGGCGACCATCGCGAGGTCGAGCTGGGCGGCGGTGTCCTGGATGAGCCTGGCGTCGGCGGCGGCCATCACCTCGATGGCCGAGTCGAGCGGGTCGTCGGGGCCGATCTCGTGCCCGACGCCCGCGCCCCAGCCGGCCTGCGCGGCCCTGCCGGTCTCCGTGGCGAGGGCGACCCGCAGCTCGGCGTAGCCGGAGAAGCCGAACGCCCGGCAGAACCTCGTCACGGTGGCGGGCGAGCTGCCCGCCCGTTCGGCCAGCGCGATGATGGTCGACCGCGCGGCCTCGGCGGGGTCGCCGAGGATCACCTCGCCGACCCGGCGCAACGCCTCCGGCAGGCCGGGCAGTTCTGTCTCGACGCGCCCGAGGGCTCCTGAAGTCACGAATATTCCTTCCGAATACTCGGTCTTCTGGCGAAAATTATTCTTGCTTCCCGGTCACGTCAACCCCCAGAATTCGACCGTGACCAAATCGCTGGTGGTCGGTGTCGACGCGGGAGCCACCTCGACGCGCGTCTCCGTCCACACCCTCGACGGCACCCGGGTCGGCTACGCGCGGGCGGGCGCCGGCAACCCCTCGGCACACGGCCTGGACAAGGCGGTGGCGGCGATCGGCACGGCGCTCGGGCAGGCGCTGGGGTCGCACGATGGCGGCCGGGTCGTGGCCTCGCTGGCCGGGGTCGCGGGCCAGGTCGACACGCTGGTTCCGGAGCTGGCCCGGGTGTGGGCCGGCCACGGCATCGAGGCGGGCCCGCTGATCGAGCGCGACGTGGCGGTGGCCTACGCCGCCGGCACCGCCGAGCCCGACGGCTCGCTGCTGCTGTCGGGCACGGGCGCGGTCGCGGCCAGGGTCGCCGGCCACCGCATCGACACGATCGCCGACGGGCTCGGCTGGCTGCTGGGCGACGAGGGCTCGGGCTTCTGGATCGGCCGCGCCGCCGCCAAGGCCGTGGTCTCCGCCCTCGACCGGGGTGCGACGGGCGAGCCGGGCAGCCTGGTCGCGCTCGTCGTCGAGCAGATCCTGGGCGAGGAGCGTCCGGGGTCGCCGCGGGCGGTCGCCGACCGGTTCGTCCGGCTCGCGCAGGCCGACCACATGCGCCTGGCCGCGCTGTCCGCCCTAGTCAGCCGGGCGGCCGAGGCCGGTGACCCGATGGCGCTCAAGGTCGCCGAGGAGGCCGCCGACCGTCTGGTGGCCACCCTGCGCAGGGTGCACGTCTCGGGCGACATCGTGCTCGCGGGCAGCGTGCTGACCAGCGAGGGGCCGGTGCGCCGGGCCGTGCTGGCGCGGCTGTCAGGCGAGCGGGTGCGCACGGCGCGCGACGCGGCGGGCGCGGCGGCCTGGCTGGCGGCCCGCGGCGTGCTGCCCGGCGACGACGGCCGGAGCTCGCACGCCGCGTTCACGCTCACTCCCTGACGTTCACTCCCTGACGCTTACTCTCTGACGTTCACCGGGTGAGGAGGGCCGCGCTGCCGTAGCTGCCGCCGAACCCGGTCACCAGGGCGGTCTCGCGCCCGGCGCGCAGTTCCCGCACCGCCTGGGCCACGTTGTTGAGCCCGTGCACGTACCCCTCCGACAGCAGGCCGCCGTGCGGGTTCACCCACGCGTGCCGCCGCTCCAGCAGGTACGCCCCCAGGTCCTCCCGCGCCACCAGCCCGAAGTCCTCCAGTTGCCGGGGCACCAGCCAGGAGTAGGCGTCGTAGAGCAGCGCCGCCCGGACGTCCGCGGGCCGCATCCCGGAGGCCGCCCACAACAGCGGCGCGACGTGCGCGGAGAAGACGGCCGTCACGTCCGGCGAGCGGTCCATGGAGGAGCAGCCGGGCCCGCCGCCGCGGACGACCGCCCGGATGCGCGGGCCGTCCAGGACGCCGCTCACCAGCAGCGCGCACGCGCCGTCGGTCTCCAGGCAGCAGTCGGCGGTGCGCAGCGGCGTGCAGACGTACGGTTTGGCCAGGTAGGCGGCCAGGTCGAGGGGCTCGCGGCGCAGGGCGCGCGGGTTGGCGGCGGCGTTGCGCCTGGACTGGGCGACCACGGCGTGCAGGTGCTCGGCGGTGAGCCCGGTGTCGTGCAGGTAGCGGGTCGCGGCCATGGCGAACAGCGGGATCGGCCCCGCCAGGCCGTAGGTGTGGCGTTCCAGGGGGCCGGTGGAGGCGGTGTTCATCCGCGTGCCGGACCGCCCGTTGAGCGCCCGGAAGACCAGGACGTTCCTGGCCACGCCGGCGTGGATCAGCATGGCCGCGTCCCCCAGCATCGACGCCGCCTGTGTCCCGCCGCCGGCGATGTCGTTGTGCCAGCGCAGCCGCTCGATCCCCAGCGCGCGGGCCACCTGGACGACCGGCGCGGAGTCGTTCATGTGGTAGCTGAGCAGCCCGTCGACCTCGCCGGGGACGATCCCGGCGTCCGCGCAGGCGGCCCGGCACGCCTCGGTGGCCAACTCCAGCTCGGTGCGCCCGGACTGCCTGCTCAGCGCGGTCATCCCGATCCCGGCCACGGCCGCGCACCCGGCGAAGGACTGCATCCCGCACGATAACACGTACAGACAAGCGCTTGCTTGGCAGGCGGACGGCCGAGGCGCCAGAGGTGCCGTACGCGGAGTTTCCGGGTGGCCACAACGGCGGCGTCCCGCGTCCGAAGGCCGTCGCCGCCAGGTTGGGCGAGGTTCTGAGCAGCGGGAAGGCACAAGCCGTGACTGGATGTCTTCACGCGGGCTGCCCCGTCTTGTAATACGGAGATGTGATCAGCCGATAGCCCATCATCATCACCCCGAGGTGAGAGATGGATCTGCGCTACGTCAGATACGCGATGGCGATCGCGCGCGCCGGCAGCCTCCGCCGCGCCGCGACCGCGCTGCACATCGCGCAGCCCACGCTGTCGGAGCAGCTCAGGGCGCTGGAGAAGGAGATAGGCGTCGAGCTGTTCAGCCGTTCGTCCAGCGGCGTGCGGCTCACCGAGGCGGGCGAGGCGTTCCTGGCCCAGGCCACGGTCGCGCTCGACGCCTACGAACGGGCCGTGGCCGCCGCGCGCGGCACGGGCCGCACCGCCCGGCTGGGCGTGGCCGACGGGCTGGCCGACGTGGCCGCCCGGCTGCTCGCGCAGCTCCAGAACGTGCCGGTGCGGATCGCGCCGATGAGCACGGCCGAGCAGTTGGTCTCCATCGCCGACGGCACGTTGCAGGCCGGCCTCGGCTACGCCCCCGGCTCTTTGCCGAGGGGCGTGGCCCGGATGCTCGTCCACCGCTTCCCGGTCCGCGCGCTGCTCCCCCGCGACCACCCCCTGGCCGGGCAGGAGGCGCTGTCGCTGGCGGACCTGGCCGGCGAGCCGCTGATCATGCCCGAGTCGGACGCGGTCGCCGGGGCCCGGCGGTTCCTGGAGGGGTTCGTCCGGCATCGGCTGCATCCCCGGCTGGGCCCGGCCGCCGCCACCCATGACCTGGTGATCGACATGGTGGGCGCGGGGGCCGGCTACAGCCTGTGCGTCCACGAGGGCAGCGCGGTGCCCGACGCGCTCACCTTCGTGCCCATCAAGGAGGACGTGCCGCCGCTGGAGGCGGTCTTCCTGTGGAACCGGCAGGCCGACGTCCACGAGGTGGTGAGCGCGGCCCGCCACGTCGCCCGCTCTGGATAGCGCTATTATCTATCGATGCGCATCTCAGAACTGAGCGCCCGATCCGGTGTCGCCATCCCCACGATCAAGTACTACCTGCGTGAGGGCATGCTGCACCAGGGCGAGCAGACCGCCGCGACCCGCGCGGAGTACGACGACTCCCACCTGCGCAGGCTGCGCCTGATCCGGGCCCTGCTGGAGGTGGGCAGGCTCCCCGTGGCCGCCATCAAGCAGGTCATCGCCGCCGTCGACGACGAGACGCTGCCCATCCACCACATGCTGGGGATCGCGCACTACGCGCTCGGCCCGGTCGTCGAGCCCGAGCAGGACGAGGAGTGGCGAACCGCCAGGGCCGACGTCGACCGGCTGATCGACGAGCTCGGCTGGACCGTCGTCGAGGACGCCCCCACCCGCGACGAGCTGGCGCAGACGATGGTCCGCATGCGCCAGCTCGGCCTGCGCGTCGACCTCGCGCCGTACGTCGAGGCCGCCAGGAAGCTGGTGACCGAGGTCGAGATGGACACCATCCCCTTCGACGGGCCGCGCGACGCCGCCGTGGAGGCCCTGGTGCTGGGCACCGTCCTGTACGGCAAGGCGTTCGACACGCTGCGCCGCATGGCCCAGGAGTCGGAGTCGGCCCGCCGGGTGGGGCAGCGCCAGCGGTAGGAGCCTGTCGGGGCCGGTCAGAGCACGCCGTTGCGGCGCAGGATCTCGACAGCCCGCACGGTGGCCGCGCCCCGCCATTCGAGCGCGCCGGCGGGCGAGATCCGCGCGTAGTCCACGACCCAGCCGCCGTCCTCCTGCTGCGTCCCGGCCAGCCGGTCGAGGTCGGCGGCGATCACCTCGGGCGCGAACAGCTCGCGCGCCGGCCGTCCGGGGTAGGGGGCGAAGTCGAGGGGGTGCAGCCGCTCCTCCGCGGTGCCGCCCTCCACGGGGACCCGGCCGTCCTCGGGGATGTGCGCGGCCAGCCGCTTGAGCAGCCCGGCCGCCTCGGGCCGCGTCCCGTGGACGGCGTCCAGGAAGCGCACGGCGAAGGAGAGCACGTAGGCGTGCGGCCGTTCGTCCAGCGCCTGGATCGCGTCGAGGCAGTAGCGGGTGGCCCGCTCCAGCCACGGGTGCGCGGCCACGGCCGGGTCGTGGGCGGCCACGCCGTGGGCCGCCGCCGCGGAGACGGCCGTGATCTGCAACGACGAGGTGCTCGTGTCCGCGCCCGCCCACCAGGGCGCGGTGCCCTCGGCCAGGGTGAGCGGCAGCGCGAACGGCAGCCCGCCGTCGGGCATCGTCACCGACTCCAGCCAGTCGCACAGCGCGACGGCCTGCGGCGCGGTGTCGGGGCCGATCTCCTCGAACACCTCGAAGGCGTGCAGCGCCGCGCCCGGCTGGCTCTCCGGCGAGCGCAGGTCGGGCTCCAGGCCCCAGCCATAGCCGCCGTCGGGGTTGCGGTAGGCGTCGAGGGCGCCGAGCACGGAGGCCGGGCCGGTCTCCTCCATGAGCAAGTGGAAGCGCCGCCGGTCCAGGACCCGCGCGTGCGTGGCCAGGAACCCGGCGACCGCCGAGAGATTGACGTTCATACGGCCATCGTGCCCGTCGCGCGAGCTCGGGTCTTGTCCGAACCGGACATGTCAGCCGGTGTCGTCCACCGGCCGTTTCAGCAGCCACGACGCGGCCCGCTGGAGCAGGGTCCGGTGGATCTCGTTGTCGTAGGACCTGGTGTCGTGCCCCAGCGCGTCGTAGACCACCCGGCCGCGGCGCACCGGTCGCGCCCACACCAGCGGCTGGCCGTGCGCGGAGGCCAGGGGACGCACGTCCGGCAGCACGTCGAGGTCGCTGTAGACCTCGTCGACCAGGTCGAAGTCGCGCAGGCCCGCCACGATGGGGTGGGCGGCGCCGTGCACCCGCACGCCGGTCCAGCCCAGGGGCGGGTGGTGCGACTTGGGCCAGTTCCAGCTGCCGCCGAGCACCCGCGGCCAGCCCTGCCAGTCGTCGAAGCAGACCGCGGCCGTGTGCATGCACAGCAGGCCGCCGCCCCGGTCGAGGTGGTCGAGGAGCGTGGTGCGGGCCTGGGCGGGCAGCTCGAAGCGCCATTCGCCGCGCAGGTCGGCGAAGCGGTCCTGGCCCATCTGCCAGCGCAGCGCGTTGACCGTGATGAGCTGCACCTCCGGCGGCTCGCTCAGCGCGCCCGCGATGTCCTCGGTGATCTCGGACTCGACGCCCACCTCGCCCAGCACGTCGGCGAGCGCGGCCGACGTGGCGGCGAAGTCGTGGAAGAGCCCTCCTGACAGGATCAGATTTCTCGCCACGCCCCCCAGCCCATCACGCCCGGCCCGCCTTGGCCACCCACAGTGCCGCCCCACAGTGCCGCCCCACAGTGCCGCCACCGGCCCCCACCGAGCCGCCCGGCCGGGCGACAGGGCATGATGCCGGACGTGGACTTCGAGGAATACCGCCCGATGTTGCTGGGCCTGGCCTACCGCCTGCTCGGCAGCATGTGGGACGCCGAGGACGTCGTGCAGGAGGCCTGGCTGCGGTGGGAGGGCGCCGACCGGAGCCAGATCAGGGAGCCCCGCGCGTTCCTGCTGACCGTGGTCTCGCGGCTGGCCCTCGACCAGCTGCGCTCGGCCCGGGTGCGGCGGGAGGCGTACACCGGGCCGTGGCTGCCCGAGCCGGTCGCGACGGGCGAGGCCGGGCCGCTGGACACGGCCGAGCTGCGCGACACCGTCTCCTTCGCGACCCTGCACCTGATGGAGAAGCTGTCGCCGCCGGAGCGGGCGGTGTTCGTGCTGCGGGAGGCGTTCGAGCTGCCGTACGACGAGATCGCCGAGATCGTCGGCTCGTCGGTGGCCAACGCCCGGCAGATGCACCACCGCGCCTCGGTCCGGGTGTCGCAGGGCCGCGACCGGTTCACGCCGACGAACGAGGACCACGCCAGACTGCTGACGAAGTTCATGGAGGCGGCCGGCGGCGGCGACCTCGACGCGCTGACCGAGCTGCTGCACGAGGACGTCGTCATGTGGAACGACGGCGGCGGCAAGGTCCGGGCCGCCCTGCGCCCGATCCTGGGTCGGCGCAAGGTCAGCGGCTTCATCGGCGGCCTGCTGGCCCGCTACGACTTCAGCCGGGCGCGCCTCGTCGAGGCCAACGGCCGCCCCGCCCTGTGGACGCACGTGGCAGGAAGCGACCAGCTCATCGCCATCGACGTGCGCGACGGCCGTATCCAGGGGCTCTACGGCGTGCTCAACCCGGACAAGCTGACCCGGGTGCGGCCGGACTGATCGGCCCGTCACTATAGTCGGCTTATGGATCTCGGCATCTCGGGCAAGGTCGCCCTGGTCACCGGCGGCAGCGCGGGCATCGGCCTGGCCGCCGCCAAGAGCCTCGCGCGCGAGGGCTGCGACGTGTGCGTCAGCTCGCGCAACCCGGAACGGCTCGCGGACGCGGTGGTGGAGCTGCAGCAGTTCGGCCACGTGGTGCACGCCGTGCTGGCCGACGTGGAGGACCCGGCGGCGGCTCAGCGGGTGGCCGACGAGACGCGCGACGTGCTCGGCCCGGTCGACATCCTGGTGGCCAACGCGGGCGGCCCGCCCACCGGCCGCTCCGACGAGGTCGGCCTCAAGGACTGGGACGTCGCGGTGCAGCGCAACCTGCTCGGCACCGTCCGGCTGATCCAGGCGGTGCTGCCGGAGATGCGGTCGCGGGGGTGGGGCCGGATCGTCACCGTCACCAGCTCGTCCGTCCGCGAGGCGATCGACGGGCTGGCGCTGTCCAACGCCATGCGGCCGGCCGTCGCCGGGCTCGTGCGCACGCTGGCCCGCGAGGTGGGCGGCGACGGCGTGCTGGTCAACAACGTGCTGCCGGGGGCGATCGACACCGAACGGCTGCGCGGCATGTCGGGCGGCGACGACGTGATCGAGGAGCGCGGCCGGGCCGTGCCGGTCGGGCGGGTCGGTCAGGCCGAGGAGGTGGGGGACGTGATCGCGTTCCTGGCCAGCGAACGGGCCTCGTACGTGAACGGCGTCTCGATGCTGGTCGACGGCGGCGCCAGCCGGGTCATCGCCTGAGCAACGCGGCGACGACGCCGGCCGCCCACTCCTCGTCCTTGTCGGCCGGGTCGACGAAGTAGGACAGGTTGGCCCGGTGGAAGCAGGCGCCCATCAGCAGGGCGGCCGCCGCGCCGGGGTCGAGACCGGGGTCGGCGCGGCCCGCGGCCCGCTCGGCGTCGAGGATCTCGGCCAGCGCCCTGATCGGCAGGTGGGGACCGGTATGGGTGGTGGCCAGCATGTGCTTGAACCGGGCCAGCAGCGAGGGGTCGGCCAGCATGCCGGAGGCGATGGTGGCGGCCTCGGTGTAGAACTCCAGCGCCGCCAGGGTGAAGCGGGTGAGGTTGTCGGCCAGGTCGCCCTCGCCCGTGCTCAGCCGCAGCCGGGCCAGCGCGGGGGCGAGCGCGGGCAGCCGTTCGAGCAGGACCGCGAGGAAGATCTGCTCCTTGCCGGCGAAGTGCTTGTAGAGCAGCGCCTCGGAGCAGCCGGCCGCCTGGGCGATGCGCCGCGTGGTCGCGCCCGAGATGCCGAACTCCCGAATGGCCTGCTCGGCGGCGTCGAGGATGCGCTCGCGGGTGCTCATCCGCCCATGATATGAGCGAGTGCTCACCAACCCACGCGTGCATGACATCCTTCCCTTAGGGACCATTGGGGAGAAGGTAGGGGAATGGACAAGCCGGTCATCGTGACGGTCGACGACGACCCGGGGGTGTCGCGGGCGGTGGCTCGTGACCTCAGGCGCCGGTACGGCCATGAGTACAGGATTGTCCGCGCCGAGGCGGCCCACGACGGCATCGAGGCGGTCAAGGAGATGCGGCTGCGCGGCGACGAGGTGGCGGCGATCCTGGCCGACTACCGGATGCCGCAGATGAACGGCGTGCAGTTCCTGGAGGCCGCCATGGACATGTACCCGTACGCGCGCCGGGTGTTGCTGACCGCCTATGCCGACACCGACGCCGCGATCCAGGCGATCAACGTGGTCGACCTCGACCACTACCTGCTCAAGCCGTGGGACCCGCCGGAGGAGAAGTTCTACCCGGTGATCGACGGCCAGCTCGACGCCTGGATGCGGACCGACCGGACGGCGCGTCCCGAGCTGCGCGTGGTGGGCGACCGCTGGTCGGCGCGCTCGTACCAGGTGCGGGACTTCCTGGCCCGCAACCACGTGCCCTACCAGTGGATGCTGGCCGAGGACCCCGAGGGCGCGCAGCTCGTCAAGGCGGCGGGCGAGGGTTGTCACCTGCCGCTGGTGGTCACCGAGGACGGCACCACGCTGGAGTCCCCCGACCAGGCCACGCTGGCCACCGCGGTCGGGCTGTCCACCACGCCGGCCACCGACTTCTACGACCTGATCGTGGTCGGCGGCGGGCCCGCGGGCCTCGGCGCGGCGGTCTACGGCGCCTCGGAGGGCCTGAACACGGTGCTGGTCGAGGCGCACGCCTCGGGCGGCCAGGCGGGCCAGAGCTCCAGGATCGAGAACTACCTGGGCTTCCCCGACGGCGTGTCCGGGCAGCAGCTCGCCGACCGGGCGCGCCGGCAGGCGCTGAAGTTCGGGGCCGAGCTGCTGAGCGCGCGCAAGGTCACCCATCTGGAGCCGCGCGGGCAGGCCCGGGTGATCGGGTTCAAGGACGGCGGGGAGATCGCCGCCCACGCGGTCATCCTGGCCACCGGCGTCACCTACCGGCGGCTGGAGGCGCCCGGCCTGGACGAGTTCGTCGGCCGGGGCGTCTTCTACGGCGCCGCGCTGACCGAGGCGCCGGCGTGCAAGGACAACGAGGTCTACATCGTCGGCGCGGCCAACTCGGCCGGGCAGGCGGCCGTCTACCTGGCGGGATTCGCGCGCAAGGTCCATTTGTTGGTGAGGAGTGATGGTTTGGAGAAGTCCATGTCCCACTACCTCATCGAGCAGATCAACGCGATCGACAACATCGAGGTCAGCCTCCTGACCGAGGTCGTCGCCGGCGCCGGTGACGACCACCTCGAACGGCTCACGCTGTCGACCAAGGGCGAGGAGCGCACGGTCGACGCCCAGTACCTGTTCGTGTTCATCGGGGCCGAGCCGTACACGTCGTGGCTGGGCGAGACGATCGAGCGGGACGCCAAGGGGTTCGTGCTGACCGGGCCCGACCTGGTGCAGGGCGGCAGGCGGCCGCGCAACTGGGCGCTGCGCCGCGAGCCCTACTACCTGGAGACCAACGTGCCGGGCGTGTTCGCCGCGGGGGACGTGCGGGCCGAGTCGATCAAGAGGGTGGCCTCCGCCGTCGGTGAGGGCGCGATGGCCGTCGCGCTGGTGCATCGTTATCTGGAGAAGCAATGACCGACACCGTCGACATCGACGAACTGCGCAAGCTCTTCCTGTTCGAGCGGCTGACCGACGAGCAGCTCGGCAAGCTGGCCGCCAGCGGCCGGGTGCGCTCGTTCGCCCAGGACGAGGACATCGTCCGGCAGGGCGAGCCGGCCGAGTGCTTCGCCGTGCTGCTGGAGGGCGAGGTGCAGATGATCAACGAGACGGTCAGCGCCGGCACCGTCGCCATGCCGCGCGCCTCCCAGCCCGGCGTGTACGGCGGCGCGACCTCGGCCTACCTGGGCGACCGGGCTCCGGAGACCTACCAGCACACGCTGCGCGCGACCGCGCCCTCGCGGATCTTCCTGCTGCCCGCCAAGAAGTTCGCCTACATCGTGGCCGAGTGGTTCCCGATGGCGATGCACCTGCTCGACGGCATGATGTCGGGCGGGCGCATGCAGCGGGAGATCATCGACCGGCGGCAGCGGCTGACCGCGCTCGGCACGATCACGGCCGGGCTCACGCACGAGCTGAACAACCCGGCGGCGGCGGCCGTGCGCGCGGTGAGCGAGCTGCGTTCGCTGATCAAGGCGTCCCGCATCCAGCTCGCCCAGCTCGCCGAGGCCGGCATCCCGCCGGAGAAGCTGCGCACGCTGATCGAGGCCCAGGAGGCGTGCACGAGCAACCTGGGCAACCAGCCGCAACGCTCCCCGCTGGAGATCTCCGACGCCGAGGACGAGCTGGGCGAGGCGCTGGAGGACGTCGGCGTCGAGGACGCGTGGGAGCTGGCTCCCGCGCTGGTCAACGCCGGTTTCACCGCCGAGTACCTGCAGAAGATCCGCGGCAAGGTGGGCGAGGAGCACACTCCGGCCGCCCTCCACTGGCTGGCCGAGGCCGTCGAGATCTCCCAGATGCTGAACGAGGTCACCGAGGCCACCGAGCGCATCACCTCGCTGATCCGCTCGGCCAAGCAGTACTCGCAGATGGACCGGGCGCCGTTCCAGATGATCGACGTGCACGACCTGCTCGACAGCACGATCGCCATCTTCCGCGGCAAGACCCCGCCGGGCGTCAGCGTGGTCACCGACTACGACCGCACGCTGCCGCTCATCCCCTGCTACGCGGGCGAGCTGAACCAGGTGTGGACGAACCTGATCCACAACGCGCTCGACGCCATGGGCGAGGAGGGCACGCTGACCGTCCGCACGGCCCACGACGAGGACGAGGCGATCGTCGAGATCGGCGACACCGGCCCCGGCGTGCCCGATGCGATCAAGGACCGGATCTTCGAGCCGTTCTTCACCACCAAGAGCGTGGGCGAGGGCACCGGGCTCGGCCTGGACATCTCCTACCGCATCGTGGCCGGGCGGCACGGCGGCGAGATCAAGGTGCGCTCGGTGCCGGGCGAGACCTGGTTCGAGGTGCGCCTGCCGCTGCGCGAGCCGGCCGCCGTCCAGTGAGCCGGACCGTCTGAGGCGGGCCTTCCGGCGCGGCGCGGGTCACCAGACGTTGTCCCGCGCCGTGTCGAGGGCCGTCAGCACGGCGCCCTCCAGCACCGCATTGCCCCCGACCCGGGTGGCCCTGACCTCGGTGGGCGCGGGCGACAGCTCGCCCAGCCGGGCGGCGACCTGCCCGGCCAGCTCGTCGCCGCCGTCCTGGCCGGTGGCCCCGCCGAGCACCACCAGGCCGGGGTCGAGCAGGGTGACGAAGGCGAAGACGCCCTTGGCCACCCGGCGCGCCAGCTCCTCGGGCCGGGTGGTGTTCTGGAGCAGGATGCACAACGGCGTGCCCTCCACGTCGAGGAAGCCGACCTCCCCCGCGCCCCCTGACGCGCCGCGCCGCACCCGCCCGCCGAGCACGACCGCGGCGCCGATGCCGTCGTCCAGCCAGAGCAGCACGAAGTCGTCGCTGCCCTGGGCGGCGCCGGTGCGCAGCTCGGCGACCGCGGCCAGGTTCACCTCGTTCTCCAGGACGACGGGCACGCCCAGCCGCTCGCGCACGGCGCCCACCAGGCCGGGCCGCCACCCGGGCACGTCGTTGGCCACCGCCAGCTCGCCGTCCATGGGTTTGACCAGGCCGGGGGCGCCGATGACCACGTTGTCGAGCGCGCGGCCCCCGGCGGCCTCGGCGACCGTGGCCGCGACGAGGGCGACCAGGTCGCCGGAGATCTCGCGGACGGCCGAGCCGACCACGTGGCCGGTGAGGTCGGCGACCGTGACCTTGATCGCCGTGCGGCGCAGGTCGACCCCGGCGACGTGGGCGCGGCCGGCGACCAGCGCGTAGAGGCGGGCGTTGGGGCCGCGACGGTCCTCGCCGCGCTCGCCGGCCTCCTCGATGAGGCCGCCACCCTTGAGCCGTTCGATCAGGTCGGAGACGGTGGGCCGGGACAGGCCGGTCAGCTCACGAAGCTGCGGAGCGGTCAGCGGACCGTGCTCCAGCAGCAGGTCGAGGGCGAGCCGGTCGTTGATCGCACGGGCCATGGACGGGGTCGCGGTCTTCACGCCGCCCATATTAGTCAGGAAGCCTCCCTGATAGCTCTTTTCATCAGGAAGGTTGCCTGATAGTTTCTGTGGCCATGAGCCCTCATCGCGCCATCGCGGCCGTCTTCGCCGCGCACGGAGCCGTCGCCGGCAGTTTCGCCACCCGCATCCCGTGGCTCCAGGAGCACGTCCACCTGAGCGCGGCGATGCTCGGGTTCGCGCTGCTCTGCCCCTCGATCGGGGCCTTCGCGGCGATGCCGCTGGCCAGTCGCCTGGCCCACCGGTTCGGCAGCCGCGCCACCACGCGCGCGCTGCTCGCGCTGTGGTGCGGCGGCCTGGCCCTGCCCGCCTTCGCCCCCGCCCCCGTCTGGCTGTTCGTCATCTTCCTGCTGTACGGCGCGTCGGCGGGCATGTGCGACGTCGTCATGAACGCCCACGGGGTCACGCTCGAACGGCATCTGAAGAAGCCGGTGATCTCCGGCCTGCACGGCATGTGGGCCGTCGGCAGCCTGGCCGCGGGCGGCCTCGGCACCCTGGCCGCGCACGCCGGCATCGACGCCCGCCTGCACCTGGGGATCGTCGCCGCCGTCCTGGTGGTCGCGGGCGGGATCGCCGGGCGCGGGCTGCTGCCCGACGGGCCGCGGGCCGCCGCCGGGCCCGCGCCGCGCCGGTTCGCCCTGCCCTCGCGGGCCATCGCGGCCATCGGCGTGGTCGGCTTCTGCGGCACGTTCGCCGAGGGCGCCAGCTCCAACTGGGCCGCGGTCTACCTCACCAACGTCGCCGACGCCGGGCCCGGCGTGGCCGCCGCGGGTTACACGATCTTCATGCTCTGCATGGCCGGCGCCCGGCTGCTGGGCGACCGCGCGGTGCGCCTGACCGGTCCGGTGCGGGCGGTCCGGACGGGCGGGATCGTCGCGGTCGCGGGTGGCGTGCTGGTGGTCCTGGCCCGCACGCCCGCGCTGGGCATCGTCGGGTTCGCGCTGGTCGGGCTGGGGGTCGCGGTCATCGTGCCGCTGGTGTTCGCGGCGGCGGGGAACGCGGGGCCCACGCCGGGCGAGGGGGTCGCCGGGGTCGCGACGATCACGTACCTGTCGGGGCTGACCGCGCCGGCGGTGACGGGATGGGTGGCCGACGGCGTGTCGTACCCGGCGGCGTTCGCGCTGATCACGGGGATCCTGGTGGCGCTCACGCTGCTCGCGCCGGTGCTGCGGCCGCGCGAGACGGCCCCGGAGGTGGCCCTGGAGCGGCAGCCGGCGTGATACGCTCCCAAGCGAGCGCTTGGTTTACATACGGAGAGGCCGCCGCATGAAGTTCTCGACCTTCCACCTCTTCCACCGCTTCGACGGGCAGAGCTTCAAGGACGTCTACGACTACCATCTGGAGCTCATCGAGCTGGCCGAGGAGCTGGGCTTCGACGGGGTGCGGCTGGCCGAGCACCACTTCCGCGACTACGGCGTGGCCCCCAACCTGTTCACCATGCTGGCCCACGCCGCCGCCCGCACCTCCCGGCTCCGGCTCGGCACCGGCATCGTGGTGCTGCCGCTGCACAACCCCGTCCACGTGGCCGAGGAGGCCGCGCAGGTGGACGTGCTCTCCGGCGGGCGGCTCGACCTGGGGATCGGGCGGGGGTACCAGAGCTTCGAGTTCGAGGGCTTCGGGATCGACCTGGCCGAGGCGCGCGACCGGTTCAACGAGGCGCTGGAGGTGATCCTCGGGCTGTGGACGCGGGAGTCGTACCGGCACGAGGGCAAGTTCTACCGGACCGGCGCCGAGGTCTCGCTCGTGCCGCGTCCGCTGCAGTCGCCGCACCCGCCGCTGCACGTGGCCGCGGTCTCCCCCGAGACCGTCACCATGTACGCCGAGCGCGGCCTGCCCGTCCTGGCCGACCCGGCGGCGACGTTCCGCAAGGTCGTCAAGGCGGCCGAGACCTGGCGGGAGACGGCCGCGCGGGCCGGCCACCCGGGGGGCGCGGACCTGGTGGTGGCCCGCAGCGTCTATGTCGCCCCCACCCTGGAGCGGGCCCGCGAGGACCAGGCCAGGTTCGAGGCGTCCTTCGACCGCTCGCGCATCTTCAACGAGCGCAGCGCGCCCATCGACCCCAGGACCGGCAAGGCCGCCGAGGGCTTCGAGTACTACCAGGACCGCTACCTCAAGGGCGGCTCGGTCTCGCCGGACTTCCGCTGGGAGCAGCTTGAGGTCATCGGCGACCCCGCCCGCGTGATCGAGCAGATCTCGCTGCTCAGGGACGCCGGCTTCAGCAACCTCCTGTGCGACTTCGGCAGCACCAGGCCCATGCCGCTGGAGGACATGAAGCGGGTCATGCGCTTCTTCGCCGCCGAGGTCATGCCGGCCTTCGCCCCCGCAGGAGGATGACGATGATCCACAGCCTCACCCTGTCCGACGTCCTGGCCGACCACGCCCGCAGCCGCCCCCGGGTCACCGCCGTGGTGGACGGGGACGTGCGGCTCACCTACCCCGAGCTGGACGCCCGCGTGACGCGGCTGGCCGACGCCCTGGCCGGGCGCGGCGTGGCCGCCGGCGACCGGGTGATGTGGCTCGGCCAGAACTCGCACGCCGTGCTGGAGCTGCTGCTGGCCTGCTCTCGCCTGGGCGCGGTGCTCTGCCCGGCCAACTGGCGGCAGTCCGGGGACGAGCTGCGGTTCGTCCTGGCCGACCTGGCGCCGCGGGTCGTCGTCTGGGAGCACTCCGACACCGCCGCCGAGCTGGCGGACGAGGCGACGTGGGTGCGCGCGGGCGAGGCGTACGAGGAGCTGGTCGCCGGAGGCTCGCCGCGCGAGTTCCCGCAGGTGGACGACGCCGAGCCGGTGCTCGCCCTGTACACCGCCGCCTTCGGCGGCCGGCCGGCCGCCGCCCTGCTCAGCAGCGCCGCCCTGGTGGCCCACAGCGCCACGCTGCTCGTCGTACGGCAGATGGAGCCGGGGTTCACCTTCCTCAACGACGGGCCGCTCTTCCACGTCGGGACGATGATGTTCTGCCTGGCCACCCTCCAGATCGGCGGCACGAACGTGTTCACGCCCGCCTTCGACGCCGAGGAGGTCTGCCGGCTGGTCGACGCCGAGCGGGTGACGCAGGCGTTCCTGTTCGGGCCGATGATCGACGCGGTCGCGGCGGCGAACGCGGGCGGCAAGTACGACCTGTCCTCGCTGCGCTTCGTCGCCCACTCCGCCGAGTGGGACGACATGATCACCGTGGACGACTCGCCCTGGTGCCGCTCGAAGATGGGCGGGTACGGGCAGACGGAGGTGGGCGGCATGCTCACCTTCCTCGGGCTGGCCGAGGGCGGCGCGGGGTTCGCGGGACGGCCGTCGCCGCTGGTCCAGGTGCGCATCCTGGATCCGGAGGGCGTGGAGGTGCCGGCGGGTGAGGTGGGCGAGATCTGCGCGAGGGGCAAGACCCTCTTTTCCGGATATTTCGCCCGGCCAGACTTAAATGCAGAGAAGTCGCGGTATGGCTGGCATCACACCGGCGACCTCGGCCGCCGCGAACCCGACGGCACCATCACCTTCATCGGCCCCCGGCTCCGCATGATCAAGTCGGGTGCCGAGAACATCTACCCGGCCGAGGTCGAGCGCGCGCTCAGGACCCACCCGGCCGTCGCCGACGCCGCGGTGATCGGCGTGCCCGACCCGCGCTGGCACCAGGCGGTCAAGGCGGTGGTCGTGCTGAAGCCGGACGCCACCGCCGCGCAGGAGGACCTGGTCGCGCACGTCAGGGGTGAGCTGGCGGCGTACAAGAGGCCGCGGGAGGTGGTGTTCGCCGACGCCATCCCCAAGCAGGGTTTCACCCCCGACTACGACGCCCTCGACGCCGCGTACGGCGGCGGCAACTACCCGGGCGCCTGACCCCCGAGCCCGGCCTCCAGGCGCGGAGCCGGGCCGCGGCCGGGCTGGCGGGCCTTGCGGCGATGAGCCGTCTGGAGTTCGCCGACGGCCATCTCGGCTGGCTGGCCACCACCGCCGAGGCCGCCCGCGCGGTGCTGGGCGATCCCCGGTTCAGCGCCCGGCAGGAGCTCAAGCACCGGGCCTCGCCCAGGGCCCCCGCCGGGCTGGGCGCCCCCGCGCCGCCGGGCTTCTTCGCGGCCATGGACCCGCCGGAGCACACCCGCTACCGCCGGCTGCTCACCGGCCGGTTCACGCTGCGCAGGATGCGCCTGCTCGAACCGCGGATCGAGCGCATCGCCGCCGACCACCTCGACGCCATGGCCGCCGCCGGGCCGCCGGCCGACCTCGTGACGGCGTACGCGCTGCCGATCCCGTCGCTGGTCATCTGCGAGCTGCTCGGCGTCCCGTACGCCGATCACGACTGGTTCCAGGAGCTCAGCGCCCGGCTGGTCACCTTCGGCGCGGACGGCGCGGGGGCGCTCGCCGAGCTGACCGGCTACCTGCGCGACCTGGCCCGCCGCAGGCGCGTGGCGCCGGACGACGGCCTGATCGGCGACCTGACCGGCGAGCTCGGCGACGACGAGCTCGCCGGGCTCGCGGTGATCCTGCTGGTGGCGGGCCACGAGACCACGGCGAACATGCTGGCGCTGGGCGTGTTCGCGCTGCTGGAGCACGGACGCCCGGACGAGGACGGCGCAGTCGAGGAACTGCTGCGCTGGTTGTCGATCCTGCATCTCGGCGCGCCGTCCAGGGCCGCGCTGGAGGACGTGGAGGTGGCCGGCGTGACGGTCAGGGCGGGTGAGACCGTGGCCCTGTCCCTGCCCGTGATCAACCGCGACCCCGCCGTGTACGCCGACCCCGACCGGCTGCTTCCGGACCGCCCGGAGGCGCGCCGCCACCTGGCCTTCGGGCACGGCGTGCACCAGTGTCTCGGCCAGCAGCTCGCCAGGATCGAGCTGCGGATCGGCTACCGGGCGCTGTTCGAGCGCTTCCCGGGCCTGCGGCTGGCCGTGCCGGCGGCCGAGGTGCCGGTCAAGCACGACGCCTCGGTGTACGGCGTCCGGAGCCTGCCCGTCACCTGGTGACCCGTTGCGCTCACAGGACGGCGAGCGGGGTGATCGGGCTGCCGGTGCCTCCCTCGATGCGCAGCGGCGCGGCCACGAAGACGAACTCCGTCCGCCCGGCCGCGCCCAGCTCCTCCAGCCACAACATCTCGACCAGGTGCACGCCGTGCCGGTGGAGCAGGATGAGGTGCAGGTCGTCGGCGGCGCACTCGTCGGCGAGCTGGTGTTCGTTCAGGCCGCCCACGGCGGCGTTGTCGCAGGCCACCGCCGACACGTCGTGGGCGGCCAGCCAGGCGCCGGCCTCCGCCGACAGCCCCGGCTGCCCCGCCCAGTACTCCTCGCGCGACCGCTGCCACACCAGCGGCCATCCCGTACGGACCACCGCGACGTCGCCGGGGCGCGGCGTGGCGATCTCCTGGAGCAGCCCGGCCGGGATCCGGAAGTCCGCCGGCAGGTGGTCGAGCCCCAGCCGCCGCGGCACGTCGAACAGCACGCCCCTGGCCACCACGCCGCCGACGTGCTCGATCCCGCACCTGGTGGCGCCGTAGGAGCGGACGCGGGCGGCCGGGTGGCCGTTGTAGAGCCGGTCGCCGGTCCACATGTGGCACAGCGCGTCCATGTGGGTGGTGGTGCCGTGGTGGCTGACCAGCAGGGCGTCGTCGGCCACCCGCAGGCCGTCGCCGACCGGGCGCGCGCCCGCGGCGTAGTCGCCGCCGTCCACGGACATGAAGTGCTGCGGCAGCGGGCGGCCCCGCAGGTGGGGGACGGTCGTGGGGGCCGCCGAGGAGGTGGCTCCCCTGATCGGCATGGCCAGGCTCAGCACCTCGCCCGTGACGGCGCTGCGCAGGGCCTCCAGGACGACGGCGGGGGTCAGCAGGTTGAGGGTGCCCCGCTGATCGTCTGGGCCGAATCGTCCCCAGTTGTTAGGCTCGTGCACCAAGTAAGCGCTTCCTTTCCTGCGGAGGTCTGATGTACTGCGATCCCCGGTTCTCCCGCGTGCGCGAGGCGTTCGAGCGGAACTTCGCCGAGGGCGAGGAGCTGGGCGCGGCGGTGGCCGTCCACCTCGACGGCGAGCTGGTCGTGGACCTGTGGGACGGCGTCGCCGACCGGCACACGGGACGCGCCTGGGAGGCGGACACCCCGGCCTTCGCGTACTCGTGCACGAAGGCGGTGGCGGCCACCGTGCTGCTCCGGCTCGCCGAGCGGGGGCTGGTGGACGTGCGGGCGCCGGTCGCCGACGTGTGGCCGGAGTTCGCCGCCGGGGGCAAGGAGGCGGTCACGGTCGAGCACGTGCTGACGCACTCCTGCGGGCTGCCGGTGATCGAGACGCCGGTGCCGGTGGCGGAGTTCGAGGACCTGCCGGCCATCGCGGCCCGGCTCGCCGGTCAGACGCCCCTGTGGGAGCCGGGGACTGCGCACGGGTACCACGCGCTGACGTACGGCTTCCTGGTCGGGGAGGTGGTGCGGCGGGTCAGCGGGAAGTCGGTGGGCGAGTTGGTGGCGGCGGAGATCGCCGGGCCGCTGGGGCTGGACCTGTGGGTCGGCGCGCCCGACGACGTGATCCCCCGCGCCGCCCGCCTCAAGGCCCCCACCCGCCCCCGCCCCGCCCCCGAGAACGCCGCGGTCGCCCCGGAGACCTCCGCTCCCGCCGGCGGAGGGACCGGGCCGGGGGCCGGTGGGGGGCGGGATCTGCTGGGTGAGATGGGCCGGGCGGTGCTCGATCCGGGCAGCCTGATGAACCGGGCGCTCGGCAACCCGGCCATCCGCCTGCTCGAAGGCGGCGCGAACAACCCGGTGATCCTGCGCGCCGGATGGCCCGCCGCCGGGGTCGTCACCACCGCCAAGGGCCTGGCCGGGTTCTACCGCGCGCTGGTCGGCGGCGACCTGCTGAGCTCCGCGACCCTCCAGGACGCCCTGCGCCCCCGCGTCAGCGGCCCCGACCGCGTGCTGTTCATGGACACCGCGTTCGGGCTCGGCTACATGCGCCCGTCGTTCACGTTCCCGATGCCGTCGGCGACCGCGTTCGGCCACTCGGGGATGGGCGGCTCGCTCGGCATGGGCGACCCCGACCGCAGGCTCGCCTTCGGGTACGTGATGAACCGGATGGCCGACAGCCTCACCGGCAACCTGCGCGGCCTGCGCCTGATCGAGGCGGTCTACCGCTCCCTGTGACCTCACGGCGCGCGTCACTGCATGGTCACGCCGCCGCTCACCGACAGCGTCTGGCCGGTGATGTAGGCGGCGCGGTCGGTGCACAGGTAGGCGATCAGCCCCGCGACGTCGGCGGGCGTGCCCAGCCGGCGCAGCGGGATCCCTTTGGCGATCTTGTCCACGAGCCCCGGCTCGGCCTCGGAGATCCGCCGGAGCATCGGGGTGTCGGTCGGCCCGGGGCAGACGACGTTCGAGGTCACGCCGCCCCTCGCGGCCTCCCGGGCGAGCGTCTTGGCCAGGCCGAACAGGCCCGCCTTGGTGGCCGCGTACGCGCCCTCGCCGCCCGACCCGGCCCTGGCGCCGTCGGAGGAGACGAACACCAGCCGTCCCCAGCCCCTGGCCGTCATGCCGGGCAGGAGCAGCTTGGTCATGAGCATCGGGCCGCGCAGGTTGACCTGCCACATGAGGTCCCAGTCCGCCGGGTCGCTCGCCGTGAACGGCTGCACGACCGACACCCCGGCGTTGTGCACGAGCACGTCCACGGGCCCGGCCTCGGCGCAGAACGCCTCGACGGAGGCGGGCGAGGCCAGGTCCACGGCCAGCGCCCGCGCCCCGGGCAGCGCCGCGGCCGTCCGGCGGGCGCCCGGCAGGTCCACGTCGGCGACGCTGACGTGGGCCCCGAGCGCGGCGAGGTCGGTCGCGACGGCCGTGCCGATCGCGCCCGCTCCCCCGGTGACGACGGCGACGCGGCCGTCGAGGCGCAGGCCGTCCATCACGTCCACGCCCGGACGAGGTCGGCCGCGGCGACGCGGGTGGCCAGCAGGCCGATCGTGTTGCGCAGGACGGCCTTCGCGTAGTCCTCGGGGATCCCGGCCACCGCGTCCCGCACCACCGTCACCCGGTAGCCGAGATTGACCGCCTCCAGCGCCAGCCCCGGGATGCCCAGGTTGAGCGAGACCCCCATCGCGACCACGGACGAGACGCCGAGGGAGCGCAGCGTCATGTCCAGCGAGGTGCCGGTGAACGGCGAGAACCCGTGGTGCCGCCGGCTCTCCAGGTCGCCGTCCTCGCGCAGTTCGGGCAGCACCTCCACGGCGGGCGTGCCCTCCAGCATGTGCGCGGGGTCCTTGAGCAGGGAGACGATGAAGGGGCAGTTGCCGGTGTGCGAGCCCGCCCGGTCCGGCCGGAAGGCGGCCGTGCAGTGGATCACCGGGAGCCCGGCCGCTCGGGCCGTGCGCAGGACGCGGGCGGCGTTGGGGACGACGTCGTGACGGGCGCAGGCCGCCACCAAATCCGGAAATTTCGTGAGGTCACCGACGACCCCCCGCTGCATCTCCATCACCAGCACGGCCGACCGCTCCACCCGCACCCTCCGTCATTTAGCCGAGCGCTTGCTTGGGTTCGCCACAGCATAACACCGCCCCCACGGCCTCACCGGACGTCACCTTTCATCACAAAGGGCGAAATTTCTCCAGACGTGACAACCCACACCCCGGGTGAGACCGTCGAATGCACGACGGCATGGCTGATGGGGGTTGGACTTGGTCCCTGGTTACCGTGAAGTTCGTCAGCTCGGCGCGGGCCGCACCGGCCGCGTGTTCCTCGCCACCTACCAGTCCACCGGCGCCTACGTCGCGATCAAGTACCTGAACGCCACCCTGCGCAGGGACTCCGAGTTCATGGACCGCTTCAGGGCCGACGCCCATCAGCTCGTCGAGCTCGACGACCCCAACGTGGTCCGCCTCTACGAGTACGTCGAGACCCCGGACCGGGCCGCCGTCGTCATGGAGCTGGTGGACGGCGTCTCGCTGCGCACACTGCTGGCCGAGCACGGCCGGACGGCCCCGGAGGCGGCCCTGGTGCTGCTCAAGGGCATCCTCGCCGCCCTGGCCGCCGCGCACGAGAAGGGCGTGCCGCACCGGGACGTCAAGCCGGAGAACGTCCTGGTCCAGGCGGACGGCACGAGCAAGCTGGCCGACTTCGGGGTGGTCGTGCACGCCGAGGAGCCGGGGGTGCCGGCGGGGAGCCCGGCGTACATGTCGCCGGAGCTGTGGACGCAGGGACGGGCCGGGCCGCCGGCCGACCTGTACGCGGCGGCCTGCGTGCTGTTCGAGGCGGTCAGGGGGCGGCCGCCCTACCGCGCGCACAAGGAGGGCGGGGACGGCGGGGGCGGCGAGCTGGACGTCGCGGCCCTGCGGGAGCTGCACCTGGCGGCGCCGGTGCCGCTGGAGGTCGTCCCGGACGCCCTGCGTGACCTGCTCAGGCGCGGGCTGGCGAAGGACCCGGCGGCCCGGTACGCCTCGGCCCGGCAGTTCGCGGCCGAGCTGGAGGAGGACGCCGTCGCAGGATACGGGCCCGACTGGGAGCAGCGCGGCCGCCGCCGGCTCGCCGAGCTGGCCACGCTGCTGGCCCTGCGCTTCCCGCTGGCGGCCAGGACCGATCAGGACGCCCGCGCCCCGGGCCGGCCGCGCGCCGGGATCCGCAGCCGGGCGGTCCGGCTGCCCGCGCTGCCGCCGCACCTGTGGGTGGCGGGCGCGACGGTGGTCGCCGTGGCGATCGCCCTCGTAATCTCCGGCGGACGGCTGTCGCCGGGGGCGGGCACGATCCTGATGCCGCAGCCGAAGCCGCCGGGCGAGCTGAACCCGGCGCCGGTCGACGCGCACACGCCGACGCCTCGCAGGAGCACGCCCGTCACGGCCCGCGGCAGCGCGTCCCCGCCCGCCGCCACCGGCGGGCCGCACGTCTCGACCGGCCCGCCCGCGCCCACGAGTGCCGCACCGCCGACAGCGCCCCCGCCAGCGCCACCGACAGCGCCTCCGACAGGGCCTCCGACGGTGCCGACGCGGGCGCAGAGCGGGACCGCCCTGCCGCCGCCCGCCGTACGGGAGGCGAGCATCGCGCGGTGGAGCGGTTCGGCGGGCGCGATCAGGGTGTCCGCGGACGGCACGGGGCCGGTGCGGCTGCGGATCACGTACACGCGGCGGCTCGGCGACGGGCCGGTCACCACCGTGCGGCGGGAGACCCTCACGTTGCGCGGCAGCACCGCCTACACCAGCGGGGTCCGGCACGATCCCGGGAGCGTGGACTGCGGGGTGCGGGCCTACCTCGGGATCGTCGTCATGACCGAGCCGGCGGCGGTCAACGGGCCGCAGGTGAGCGAGGTCGCGGTGGACGGCCCCGCCTGCACCGCCCCACCGCCGACCCGCTCCGGCCCGGCCACCCCGACCGGCACCGCGTCCCCGACCGGCGGGCAGCCCGTGGCGCATCCCACGCCGGCGGCGACCTACCCGGCGACCGCGCATCCCACGGAGGCCGCCTCCCCGGCGGACGCCCACTCGGGGGAGGGCGGGCTGGTGCCCGGCGGTCAGGAGCAGGAAGGGCAGTAGGAGCAGGGCCACGAGGAGGGCGCGGCGCGGGCGGCGGGCCGCCCGGGCGGGGGGCCGGTTTCGTGAAGCAGGGGCTCTTGTTCGGTAACCAAGCGTGCGCTAGCTTGGCAGCGATGAGCGGTGACACCTCCCCCACCGGCGCCGCAGGGGCGCGCGGCGAGCTGGTGATCCGGCGCTGCGTGTCCTGCGGCCGCCGCGGCTGCCTGCCCGAGCCGTCGTGCCCGTCGTGCGGCGGCGCCGAGCTGGCCGCCGAGCCCGCCAGGGGCACGGGGACGGTCCACACGTTCACCGTCGTGCACCGGTCGTTCGCGCCCGGCTACCGGGGGCGGGAGCCGTACGTGCCGGCGTGGGTGGACCTGGACGAGGGCGTGCGCGCGTTCGGGCACGTCGTGGGGTGCGCGCCGGAGGAGGTCCGCGTCGGGATGCCGGTGCGGGTGACGTTCATGGACGATCTGCCGCATTGGAGGCCCGTGTGAAACTCGGCAACGTGCTCATCCCCGTAGCCGACCTGGACGAGGCGATCGCCTTCTACGGCCTGCCGGTGAAGTTCAGGGACGGCGACCGGTTCGCCGCGCTGGACGGCGGCGGCGTCACCGTGGCGCTGGCCGGTCCGGCCGAGCACGTCACCGCGTCGGCGGCGCCGTCGTACAAGGTGGACGACGTGGCGGTCACGGTGCGCGAGATGGCGGCGCGCGGGGCCGAGGTGGTGCGCGCGCCCGAGGACGGGCCGCACGAGAGGCGGGCCGTGCTGCGCGACCCCTCAGGAAACACGTTCGTGCTCTACTCGCCCCTCTGACCTGGAGGCACCCCCCATGGCGCGATCACCCTACGGCAACTACGGCCACGCGATCCTGACCGCGGGAGCGCTGCGCACGCCCGACCGGGTGGCGCTGACGTACTGCGGCGAGCGCAGCTTCACCTACGACGAGCTGAACCGGGCCGTCAACCGCCGGGCGAACGCGCTGCTGGCGGCCGGGATCATCGCCGGGCAGCGGGTGGCGGCGCTGCTCAACGAGACGCTGCTGGTCGCCGAGGTCTACCTGGCCCAGGCCAAGATCGGCGCGGTGACGGCGGCGCTCAACCCGTACTGGCCGGCCGAGACGCTGCGGGCCGTGGTGGCCGCCTCCGGCTGCACGGCCTTGGTGTACGACTCCACGGTCGCCGACCTGGTCGGCGGCATCAAGGACGCCCTCCCGCAGGTCACCACCTGGATCGACGCCGGTGAGCTGACCGGCGGCCTGGAGGAGGAACCGCCGCTGGGCGGCTTCCACGACGACCCGCTGGCCCTCTACTACACCTCCGGCACGACCGGCCTGCCGAAGGCCGTCGTGCACACCCACGCCTCCTCCCTGGCGACCGCCCAGATCTGGCTGGACGTGCCGCGCGGCCCCGACTCGGTGTTCGGCACCGGCGCGATCATCTGGGGCATCGGCTTCCCCGCCATCGTCGGCCCCGCCCTGTACGCGGGCATGCGCCTGGTTCTGGAGCAGGACTGGGGGCCGGCGAACTTCCTGCGCGTGGTGCCGCGCGAACGGGTCACCCACGTCTCGCAGATCCCGTCGTTCTACGCGGCGCTGCTGGGGACGTCCGAGCACGAGGGGGTGGACCTGTCGTCGATCCAGGTGATCATGCTGGGCGGCGAGCCGCTGACCGCGACCATGCTCGACCGGATCAAGGCCAGGCTGCCCGGGGCCGGGGTCTACTCCTACTACGGGCAGACCGAGGCGCCGTACACGTGCATGGGCCGCGTGGACGACGGCTCGACGCCGCTCGGGTCGTCCGGGCGGGCGCGCACGGGCAACGCCGTACGGATCACCGGCCCGTCCGGCGCCGCGGTGACCGGCGAGGTCGGCGAGATCAACCTGGCCGGGCCGCACCGCATGGCGGGCTACGACGGCACGGACGACCACGGCGTCCTGCGCGGCGAGTGGTACGTGGGCGGCGACCTCGGGACGTTGTCGGCCGACGGCGTGCTGCGCGTCCTCGGCCGCCGCGAGGACTCCATACTCAAGCACGGCCAGTGGACGCAGCCCGCCACGATCGAGGAGGCCGTCTCGGCGCTGGACGGCGTGGCGGAGGCCGGCGCGGTGGGCGTCCCCGAGGGGGCGGACGAGCAGCGGGTGCTGCTGGCGGTCGTGCCGCGCGCCGGGCAGTCGCTGGACGCCGCCAAGCTGTCGCTCGCCCTGGCCGACACGCTGCCCCCGCACCAGCGGCCCGACCACATCGTGGTGACCGGCGAGCTGCCGCACTCCCAGGACGCCTCCGGCGGGCCCGGCAAGCTGCTGCGCCGCCGGATCCGCGAGCAGCACGGGCACCTGCTCGGGTGAGCGCCCAGGACCACGGGAGCCGGGACCTCCCCCGCGACCCTCACGAGCACGACACCCAGGACGCCCCCCGCGACCGCGACGCCCAGGACATCCCCCGCGACCCCCGCGAGCACGACACTCGGGACATCCCCCGCGAGCACGAGGTCAAGGAGCTGGTCGCGGCGGCCGGGGTGCCGGTGCCGCGTGGGGTGGTGGTGCGCGACCTGGACTTCGCGGCGGCCGGGGAGCTGGCCGAGCCGCTGGTGCTGAAGGCGTTCGGCCCGGGGCTGGTGCACAAGTCGGAGGCGGGGGCCGTACGGCTCGGCCTGCGGGCGGACGGCCTCGCCGCGGCGGCCGCGGAGATGCGCTCCCGGCTCGACGTGGAGGGGTTCCTGGTCGAGGAGCAGGCGCCCGCCGGGGTGGAGCTGATCGTCGGGCTGGTCGGCGACCCGGGGTTCGGCCCGGTGCTGCTGGCCGGGCTGGGCGGCGTCTGGACGGAGGCGATGCGCGACACGGCGCTGCGCCTCTGCCCGATCTCCGAGCCGGACGCGCGCCTCATGCTGGACGAACTGCGCGGCGCGGCCCTCCTGCACGGCCACCGCGGCCACCCGCCCGTGGACGTGGACGCCGTCGTCAAGCTGCTCATGACGGTCGGCGGCCCCGGCGGCCTGTGGGAACGGCTGGAACTGGGCGAGTTCGAGCTGAACCCGGTCATCGCCACCCCTTCCGGCGTGACCGCGGTGGACGCGCGCCACCTGCCCGGCCGGCCGCCGCGCCCGTCCGCCACCCGCGAGCCGGCCGACTTCCTGCCGCTCTTCGAGCCCCGCGCGGTGGCCGTCGTCGGCGCCTCGGCGAGCAGGCCGAACTTCGGGAACATGTTCCTCGACTTCTACCGGGCGGCCGGGGTGCCGCTGGTGGCCGTGCACCCGTCGGCCGCCGAGGTGGCGGGGGTGCCCGCGGTGCCGTCGCTGGCCGCCGCCGACGTGGACTACGCGCTGGTGGCGGTGCCCGCCGAGCGGTGCGCCGAGGTCGTGCGGCAGGCGTCGGGCATTCCGTACGTGCAGGTGATGAGCGGCGGGTTCGGCGAGGCCGGACGCGCGGACCTGGAACGCGACCTGGCCGCGGCCGCCCGCGCGGCGGGCACCCGGCTGCTCGGCCCCAACTGCATGGGCGTGTACTGCCCGCGCGGCCGGCAGACGTTCGTCGGCGGCGGCGTCGGACCGGCGGGGACGGTCGCGCTGATCTCGCAGAGCGGCGGCCTCGCGGGCGAGGTGATCAAAGTCGGGGAGCGGCGCGGGCTGGCGTTCAGCCGGGTCGTCACCGTGGGGAACGCGGCCGACGTGACCCCAGCCGAGCTGCTGTCCTGGCTGGCCCGCGACCCCGAGACGCGGGCCGTCGGGCTCTACCTGGAGGACCCGCGCGGCGGCCGGGAGCTGCACGAGGCGCTGCGCGCGGCGGGGCTGCCGGTGGCGCTGCTGGTCGGCGGGCGCAGCTCGCAGGGACAGCGGGCGGCGCTCTCGCACACCGGCGGCATGGTGAGCGACCTGCGGGTGTGGGCGGCGGTCGCGGCCCAGACCGGCACGGCGCTGGTCTCCTCCCAGGACGACCTGATCGGCGTGCTGGCCTTCTTCCAGGCGCACGGCTCCCGCGTGACGGACGGCGACCGGGTGCTGGTGATCGGGCCGAGCGGCGGCGCGGGCGTGCTGGCGGCCGACGCGTTCGACCGGGCCGGCGTGCGGCTCGCCCCGCTGCCGGACGGCGTGCTGCACGGGCTCGGCCTGGCCGCCGCGGGCAACCCGCTGGAGGTGCCGGTGGGGCCGCGCGGGCGTCCCGGGCTGGTGCCGGAGGTGATCGGGGCGATCGTCCGGCGGGAGCCGTACGCGGACGTGGTCGCCCACGTGAACGTGCAGAGCTTCTTCACCTACGGCGACGCGGCCGAGCCCCTGTACGCCTACGCGCGGGCCCTGGCCGCCGCGCAGGAGGCGCTGCCGCGGGTCAGGATCACGCTCGTCACCAGGAACGGCGAGTGCGCGCCCGCGGGCGTGGAGGACGAGGTACGGCGGATCGCGGCGGCGGCGGGCGTCCCCGTCTACCGCTCCATGGAGGCGGCCGCGGCGGCCGTCGCGGCAGGAGGTAGTCGTGGGACTGCTTGACGGCAAGGTCGCGCTGATCACGGGCGGGGCCAGGGGCATGGGCGAGTCGCACGTGCGCCTGTTCCTCGAAGAGGGCGCGCGGGTGGTCTTCGGCGACGTGCTGGAGGAGGAGGGCAAGGCGCTGGCCGCCGAGACCGGGGCCGCGTACGTGCGGCACGACGTGCGCAGCCCGGACGAATGGCGGCGGGCCGTCGGCACGGCCACGGAGCTGCACGGCCGGCTCGACGTCCTGGTGAACAACGCCGGCATCCTCACCTACGGCCGCATCCAGGACATGGCGCCCGAGGACTTCGACCGGGTGATCGACGTGAACCTCAAGGGCACCTGGCTGGGGGTCAAGTCGGTGATCGAGCCCATGAAGGCGGCCGGGCGCGGCGCCATCGTGAACATCTCCTCGATCGAGGGGTTCGTCGGGGCGGAGGGGTTGTCGGCGTACGCGGCCTCGAAGTTCGCGGTGCGCGGGCTGACCAAGTCGGCCGCGCGGGAGCTGGCCCGGTTCAGGATCCGGGTGAACTCGGTGCATCCCGGGGCGATCAACACGGCGATGGCGGTGAACCCGGACCTGATGGCCGAGGTGGACGCGGAGGCGTTCGTGAAGTCCATGGTCATCAAGCGGTTCGCGAAGCCGGTGGAGGTCTCGCACGTGGTCGCGTTCCTGGCCTCGGACCGGGCCAGCTACTGCACGGGGAGCGAGTTCACGGTGGACGGAGGGCTGCTCACCGGGGCCGGTTACTAGGCCCGCTGGGCGCGACACGCGAGCCTTTTCCTGTTAAATCACCCACCCTGGACACGTCCGGCAGCTTGGTTGAGCTGCGGTTATGCGCCCGGTGATGTCTTTGCCTTCTCTTGGGGCGTGCTTGACCTTGGTCACGAAGCGGTAACCTCGCACCGCACGGAAGACTACAGGTTTCCGGTTTTGCCACACATGTCCCGGGTTACCCCCGTGTACCCGAGTATGTGCGGATAAATCCGGATCTTGACCGGAAGGTTCCCCCATACTTCCATGACGCCCGAGATGCAGAAGTACATCGACCTGCTGGAGAGCCAGCTCGGCTACGCCGAGAAGGCCGGTGCGTACACCAAGTTCGGCGACTGGTACGGCAAGACCGTCGAGTTCGACGCCGACTACTCCGCCGCACCCTGGTGTGACATGTACCTCTCCTGGGCCGCGCACAAGCTCGGCTACCAGGAGTGGATCGGGCAGTTCGCCTGGACCGTACGGCACGCCGAATGGTTCAAGGCTCAGGGCGCCTGGGGGAAGACGCCCAAGCCCGGCGCGCTCGTCTTCTACGACTGGAGCGGCACCGGCAAGATCGACAACATCGACCACGTCGGCATCGTCACACGGGTCGAGGGCGACACGATCTTCACCATCGAGGGCAACATCGACGGCGGCGTCGCCAAGCGCAAGGAGCGCGACACCAGCAAGGTCGTCGGCTACGGCTACCCCGAGCGCATCAAGGCCCGTCTCGACGAGGAGGCGGCCCAGAAGCGGGCCGACGAGCAGGCGGCGACGCCCGCCAGGCCCGGCACCGACGTGGGAACGCTCCAGCTCCCCGCCGACTCGCTCAGCTCCCTGATCCCGCACGTCGAGCAGGAGCGCGCCGTCGAGGCCCCGCTCGCCGCGCGTCCGAAGGCCGAGTCCGACAAGCCCGCCAGGACCACGGCGTCCTCGCCTCCGGCGTCCCCCGCCGCGCCGTCCGCGTCCGCCTCGCCGGCGACGGGGGCGGCTCCCGTGCCGACGGCGGCGGCCGGGAAGTCGGGACAGAAGTCCAAGCACGCCAAGGCGACGACCGCCGACACCACGTCCGCCACCGCCGAGCCCCTTCCCGCGCTCGTGGACGCCTCCTCGACCGGCTCGATGCCCGCGATCGGCTCACCGTCGCTGGTCGGGTCCGCGCTGATCGCCGCGCTGGCGCTCGTCGCCCTGGCGAAGACCCGCCAGAGCCGCCTCCGCCCGGCGACCGCCTCGGCGAAGGCCGCCCGCGTACGCGCCGCCGCGACCCTCTCCGCGAGGGAAGGTGCCACTCTGAGCACCGCCGCTCTGAGCGTCACCTCGACAGAGAGCACCTCCACGGGCGTCACTGCCGGTGTCACCACGGGCGTCACTGCCGGTATCGCCGTGCCCGTCGCTCTGCCTGTTCCCGTGCCCGTCGCCGTGCCCCTTCCCGGGACGCGTTCCAGGCGCGGCACCCACGCCGCCCCCTCACGCCACCGGCGTCGCCGCCGTCCCGCGGAGACGCGCCACGAGCACACCCGCCCCTCCTCGCTGCGGACCACCGCCGAGCCCGCCGACCCCTTCGAACTCACCACCGCCCCTTCCGGCACGAGCTTCGAACGCGCGGCCGCCTCGGCCGAGACCGGCCGGAGGCACCGCTTCGAACTCGCCGCAGGCTCCCCCGACACCGGCCGGGAAGGCGGCTCCGAAACCGGTCGGGAAGGCGGCTTCGAGTTCGCGGCCGTCTCTCCCGAGACCGGTCTGGGGGGCCGCTCCGGGCTTGGCGCGGGCTCTTTCGAGGCCGGCCGGAACCGTACCTTCGAGTTCGCCGCCCCCGTCCCCGAGTTCGGCCCCGCGGGCGGCGCCGAGGTCGCGGCCGGTGTGGACGCGTTCGAGCCGTTCACCGACCGCATGGCCCCGCCGCGGCGGCTGGACAGCGCCTCGTTCCGGCCCGCCCCCGACACGGCGCCCTTCGAGCCCATGTTCGACACCGGCCCGATGGTGCCGATCTCGCTCCCCCCGGCGACGAGCACGTTCAGCGCCTTCTCCCCCAGCCCCCGACCGGGCGCCGAGGTGGCCGCCCGGACGAGGACGACGCCGCGGGCCGCCCAGGCGTCCGGGATCGGCGCGACGTACCAGGGCCGTCGCCGCCGCAGCGAGCCGCTCCTGGACGCGCACGCCTCCGAGCACCCCTTCTTCATGGACGAGTTCACCGCCGATTCCGTCCCGCGCGGCCGCCGCCACCGTCGCGCCGCGACCGCCGGAACCGCCGCGACTGCCGGGACCGCCGGGACCGCGGTCTCGCAGCACCCGCGAGGCCCGCGCCAGCAGTCCGGCGGCACGAGCACCATCGACGCCTTCGTCCAGGACGCCCCTCTGCGCGGCCGCCGTCACCGCACCCCCACCCGCGAGATCGTCAGCACCCCCGACTGGGGACGTCAGCCCGCCTGAGGACGGCCCGCCGGCGACCGAGCGACCGAGCGGCGGGGGCCGGGTGAGCGGCGGCCCGGCGGGGTCAGGTCACGTCGTACTCGGCGGCGAAGGCGGCCAGGCGGGTGACCGCGTCCCGGCTGCGCGTCCATGGCCGGACGATCAGCCGTTCCACCCCCAGCTCCGCCCAGGCGGCCACCTCGCCAGGAGAGCCCAGCGCGTACGCGTGCGCCGTCACCGGCACCCCCGCCCCCAGCCGCGCCAGCTGCGGCCTGATGGACTCGACCGTGTGCGGCATGCTGATCCACCCGTCGCACAGCCGGGACGCCCGGCGCAGCGCCGCCGCCGACTCCCCGCCGGCCAGCACCGGCAGCCGTCCCTGCACGGGCTTGGGCTCGAAGGCGACCTCCGGGAACCGGTAGAACCGTCCGGAATGGGCGACCACGGGTTCGGTCCAGAGCCGCCGGACGATCTCGATGACCTCGTCCAGGCGGGCGCCGCGGGTCTCGAAGGGCAGCCCGGCCGCCGCCCACTCCCCGCGGTACCAGCCCGCGCCCACGCCGCAGATCGCCCGTCCGTCCGACACCACGTCCAGGGTGGCGAAGGCGCGGGCCGAGACGAACGGGTGGCGCAGGGCCAGCAGGTGCACGGCGGTGCCGAGCCGGACGCGGGTGGTGAGCCCGGCCAGCCAGCACAGGTAGGCCGGGGCGTCGAACAGCGGCGTCGTCGGCTTGATGCCGGGATCCTCGGTGCCCGGGTAGACGGCGAGCGACAGGTCGGTGGCGAACACCAGGTGCTCGGGCAGCCACACCGACTCGAACCCCAGCTCGTCGGCGGCCACGGCCACGTCCTTCCAGGCGTCCGGGTGCAGCAGGCCCAGCGGCACGCCGTACTTCACGGATACCTCCGCAGGTCGCGAGTGCCCAGGCAGGCGCGGACGTGTTCGCGGTGGGCGGCGGCGGTGCCGTGCGCGGCCGACAGGGACCAGGCCCGCGCGAGCCAGAACCGCAGGTCCAGCTCCTCGGTGTAGCCGATCGCGCCGTGGGTCTGCAGGGCGACGCGGGCGGCCAGCGTCGCCGCCTCGCCCGCCGCGGCCTTGGCGGCGCCGGCGTCCCGTCCGGCCGTGGGCGCGTCCCGGTCGACGGACAGCGCCGCGCGGTGCACCAGCGGCGCGGCGAACTCGACGGCGACCGCCACGTCGGCGAGCCGGTGCCGGACGGCCTGGAAGGACCCGATCGCCGCGCCGAACTGCCTCCTGACCCCCGCGTACGACACCGAGACCGCGAGCAGCTCCCGCGCGACCCCGATCAGCTGGGCGGCGGTCGCCACCGCGACGGCCCGCGCCGCGAGCGCCACCCGGTCCGCGCCGGGATCAGCACGTCCGGACGCTTCGAAGGCGACGTCGAACAACGGCCGGCACGGATCCACCCCCGGCACGGCGGTGAGCCGCGCCTCGTGCCCCGCCAGCACCCGCACCCCCTCCCCCGTACGCGCCACGACCAGCACGTCGGCGAGATCGGCGTCGGCCATGTACGCCTCCCCCGGCAGCAGCACCCCGACGCACACCCCGCCCGAGGCCAGCTTGGCCGCCTCGGGTGCCAGGAAGGGCGTCAGGAACGCCGCCGCCACCGCCGTCTCGACCACCGGCCCCGGCAGGCAGGCCCGCCCGGTCTCCTCGACCGCGGGCAGCACGTCGGTCAGCCCGAGCCCGAGCCCGTCGAGCTCCGGCGGCAGCAGCAGCCCGAAGAACCCCAGCTCGGCCAGCCGGTCCCAGGCGGGACGGCGTTCGGTCCGCAGCGCGCCGGGCGGGCAGTGCGCCCGCAGCACGTCGCGGACGGTCGCCCCCAGGGCGAGTTGCTCGTCGGTGAAGGCGAAGTGCATGAGGGCGACTCCAGAGGGGTCATCGGGGCAGGCCCAGGACACGCTCGGCGATGATGTTGCGCTGGATCTCGTTGGTGCCCGCGTAGATGGGCCCGGCCAGCGAGAACAGGAAGCCGTCCAGCCAGGCCGTCCCGCCGGCGCGGTCGCCGAGCAGTTCCATGGCCAGCTCGTGCATGCGCAGGTCCAGCTCCGACCAGAAGACCTTGCCCATGCTGGCCGCCGCCCCGATCTCGGCCCCGGCCATGATCCGGCGGGCGGTGGCGAAGGTGTGCAGCCGGTACGCCTCGGCCGCCGTCCAGCAGCGCGCGGCCCGGTCGGCGAGGGCGGGATCGGCGTCCAGGGCCAGGTCGAGGAGGCGGTCGGCGGTGGCGAGGAAGCGGCCGGGGCTGCGCAGGGTCAGGCCGCGTTCGGAGGAGGTGGTGGACATCGCGATCCGCCAGCCGTCGCCCGGCTCGCCGAGCACCATGGAGTCGGGCGCGAACACCCCGTCGAAGTGCAGCTCGGCGAACCCGGGCAGGCCGTCGAGCTGGACGATCGGCCGGACGGCGACGTCGTCCAGGGGGAACAGGAAGTACGTCAGGCCCTTGTGCCGCGCGCCGGAGGTGCGGAAGAGGCCGAAGCCGTGGGAGGCGTGGGCGGCCCGGGAGCTCCAGGTCTTGTGCCCGTACAGGAGCCAGCCGCCGTCGGCGCGTTCGGCGCGGGCGCTGAGCGCGGCGAGGTCGCTGCCGGCCTCGGGCTCGGACCAGGCCTGCGCCCACACGTCCTCGGCCGTCGCCATCCGGGGCAGCCAGCGCCGCCGCTGCTCGGGGGTGCCGAAGCGCATGAGGCTGGGGGCCAGGAGGAAGATGCCGTTCTGGCTGACCCGGGCCGGGGCGCCGGCGGCCCAGTACTCCTCCTCGAAGATCAGCCACTCGATCAGGGACGCGGCGCGGCCGCCGTACTCGCGCGGCCAGGAGACGACCGACAGCCGCTCGCCGGCCAGCAGCGCCTCCCAGGCACGGTGGGCCAGGAAGCCTTCGGCGGTGTCCATCGGCGGGAGCCGCTCGGGCACGTGGGCGGCCAGCCAGTCGCGAACCTCGGCGCGGAAGTCCAGCTCGGCCGGGGAGAAGTCGAGATCCACGAAACCAAACTAGCGCACGCTTGGTCCGCTGGCCAGGCCGCCGTCCGTCGGCCTAGTGTGGACGTCGTGCAGGGTCTTCTGCTCCGGCTTTCCACGCTCGACACCGACGCCGAGAGCGCGGTGCGGGTCATCGCCTACTTCGACTCGCTGGTGCGCGACCACGTCACCGTGCCGGTGCTGCTCGCGGCGACCGCGCGGCTGGCGCGATGTCCGGTCGGCCTGCACGACGCCACCGCCGGCCGGCGCCTCCGGACGAGCCCGGACGGCCGGGCCGCCGACGCGCGGACGCCAGGCACGGGGAAGCGGGCCGGGGAAGGGCCCCAGGAAGGGGCGCGGGCGAGGGAGCTGAGCGACGGCCTGGGCAGCGTGTGGATGGAACGCGAGGGCGCCCCGCACGGCCTCGACGACATCGTGCTCGAACGGTTCGCCGCCGCCGCCGAGCTGACCCTGGAACGCGCCGCCGCGCAGGCCCGCGAGGGCCGGGACCCGGCGCTGGTCGAGCTGGTGCTGTCGGCCGAGACCGGCGAGGCGGAACGCGCGCGGGCGCTCCGCCTGCTCGGCTTCGCACCATCCACCCCGCTCCAGGCCCTGGCCTTCGCCCTCCCCGGCGACCCGCTCGCGGCCGGGTTGCGGGCGATGGGGCACCGCGTGCGTACGGCCAGGATCGGCGACACCCAGGCCGCGCTGGTGGCCACCACCGTCGAGGGCGAGCTGCCCGAGGGCGCCCGCGTGGGCATCGGCCCGGAGCTGCCCGGGTCGCACGCCGCCGAGTCGTGGGCCAAGGCCCGCACGGCGCTGCGCTTCACCGGCCCGCACGACCGGGTGGTGCGCTGGACCGATCTCGGCGCGCTCGCGCTGTTCGCCGACCTGCCCGGCCCGGCCGTCGCGGAGCTGGCCGACGTGCGGGCGATGGCGCGGCTGAGCGATGACCACCTGCTCGCGGTGCGCGCGCTGTGCTCGGCCGGATCGGTCCGCGCCGCCGCCATCGGGGTGCACCTGCACCACAGCTCGATGGCGGCCCGCATCGCGCGGGCGGAGTCGGCGCTGGGCTTCTCCCTCGCCGCCCCGGCCGGACGCCTGCGCGCCCACCTCGCCCTGGCCCTGCTGCGCCTCCTCGCGAACGCCACCGCCGCGAACGCCACCACGGCCGACGCCACCACGGCCGACGCCACCACCGCGAACGCCGCCACCACCGCCGCGAACGCCGCCGCCGCCGCTACAGGCGGTACGCCCGCCTGAGCGCGGCCAGCCGGGTCTCCCGCGCCCGCCTGCTCAGCGGGGTGTCGGGCACCATGACGTCGAACCCGTGGAACGCCCCCGGGTAGAGGTGGAACTCGGTGGACACCCCGGCCCGCGCGAGCCGCTGGGCGTAGTCGATGTCCTCGTCCCTGAACACCTCCAGCTCGCCCACGTCGACGAACGCGGGCGGCAGCCCCGACAGGTCCTCGGCCCGCGCCGGCGCCGCGTACGGCGGGACGTCCGGGCCGCCCGCCCGGTCGCCGAGCAGGGCGGACCAGCCGTAGAGGTTCGCGGCCCGGTCCCAGACCACGGCCTCGGTGAACTCCAGGCTCGACGGGGTGGTGTTGCGGTCGTCGAGCATCGGGCAGATCAGCAGCTGGAGGACCACCTCGGGCCCGCCCCGGTCGCGGGCGAGCAGCACGGTCCCGGCGGCCAGCCCCCCACCCGCGCTGGCCCCGCCGACGGCCAGCCGGGCGGGGTCGATGCCCAGCTCCTCGGCGTTCTTGGCGGTCCACACCAGCCCCGCGTAGCAGTCCTCGACCGGCGCGGGGTGCGGGTGCTCGGGCGCGAGACGGTAGTCCACGGAGACCACGACGACGCCGAGCCGCTCGACGTACTCGATCATCGAGGCCTCGTCCACCTCGGGCATGCCGACGATCATGCCGCCGCCGTGGATCCAGTAGAGGCCGGGCCGGCCGGCGCCGTCCTGCGCGGGGCGGTAGACGCGGACCCGGATGTCCGGTTCGCCGTCGGGGCCGGGGACGCGGCGGTCCTCGATCCGCACCTCGGTCTCGGCGGGCGGCATCGCGGCCAGCATCGCGTGGATCTGGGCCCGGTGCCCGGCCAGCTCCTCCGCGTCGAGCGCCGTCACGTCGAACGCCGGGAAGGGCGCGTTCTCCAGGGCGGCACGCAGGTCCGGATCGAGGTTGGGGTGGAACGCCATGAGGACTTCCTTCCACGGAGGGGGCTTGCCGTACCCCTCGATGGTCGGATTTCGCGCGACGGCGTGGCAACCGCCATCCGGCTGCCGTTGCGCGCGCCCCGCCCGCCGTCCGGCGACCTCGGCCGGGGTCAGCGGGGGTCAGTGAGGTCAGCCGGGGTCAGCTCAGCAGGGTGACGACCTGTTCGGCCAGGGGCGCGGCGCTGGCCGGGTTCTGGCCGGTGACCAGCCGGCCGTCCACGACGACCTGCGGCTGCCAGTCGGGGGCGGGCTCGTGCCGGGCGCCGCGCTCGGTCAGCGCGTCGGCCAGCAGGAACGGCACCACCCCCGCCACGCCCCGCGCGGTCTCCTCGCTGTTGGTGAAGGCGGCCACCCGCCGGCCGTCCACCAGGTGGGAGCCGTCGGACAAGGTCAGGCCGACCAGCGCGGCCGGGCCGTGGCAGACCGCCGCGACCACGCCGCCGCGCTCGTAGACCTCGCGGCCGACCCGGGCGACGTCGGGGTCGGCGGGGAAGTCCCACATGGTGCCGTGGCCGCCGGCGTACAGGACGGCGTCGTAGGCCGAGGCGTCCACGCCGGAGAGGGGGGCGGTGTCCTCGTCCAGGCCGGTGGCGAGGAAGGCGGCCTGCGCCGGGTCGTCCGGGTCGTGGCCGTCGCGGGGCGGGCGGCCGCCGGCGATGCTGGCGACGTCCACCTCGAAGCCGGCCTTGGTGAAGATCTGCCAGGGATGGGCCGCCTCGGGGACGTAGTATCCGGTACGCTCCACGCCGCCGAGGTCGTCGTGGCTGGTCAACACGATCAGGATGCGCTTGCTCATGCCTTCGAGCATGGCCGGGAAAGCCCATCAGCCACAAATAGCGAAATGTCAGTCGTGGCATCAGAATAGTGATGTGTCGTCTCTCTCGCTGGACCTGCTGCGGACCTTTCTCGCCGTCCACAGGACCGGCTCCATCACCGCCGCCGCGCAGACGCTCGGCCTCTCGCAACCCGCGGTGACCGCCCAGGTCAAGACGCTGGAGGCGACGCTCGACCGGCCGCTGTTCGACCGGCTGCCGCGCGGCGTCGCGCCCACCCCCGCCGCCGACGAGCTGGCCCGCCGGCTGGCCCCCGCCCTCGACGCGCTGGAGGAGGTGGCCGGCTCGGAGCTGCCCTCGGACGAGGCCGTGCACCTGGGCGGCCCGGCCGAGTTCCTGTGCGAGGAGGTCATGCCGATGCTCGCCCCGCTCGTCCGCGACGGGCTGCGCCTGCGCACCACCCTCGGCCTGGCCGACGACCTGCTGGCCGACCTCGCCGCCGGACGGCTCGACCTGGTGCTGTCCACGATCCGGCCCCGGGTGCGCGGCGTCCAGGCGGACCCCGTCTACGACGAGGAGTTCGTCCTGGTGGCGGCGCCGTCCGTGGCCCGCGCGCTGCCGCCCGGCCGGGTCGGGCCCAAGGAGCTGGCCGCGGTGCCCGTGGTGGCCTACGCCGAGGACCTGCCCATCGTGCGCCGCTACTGGCGGGCCGTCTTCGGGCGGCGGCCGTCGATGGCCGCGCAGGTCGTCATCCCGGACCTGCGCGGCGTGCTGAGCGCGGTGCGGGCCGGCATGGGCGTCTCCGTCCTGCCCGCGTACCTGTGCCGGCGCGACCTGGCCGAGGGCACGCTGGTCGTGCTGGCCGAGCCGGCGGAGCCGCCGATCAACACCGGCTACCTGGCCGTACGGTCGGGGGCGCCGGCCAGGCCGGCCGTGGGGCGGGTGCGGGCCCACCTGCTGGCGGCGTTCCGGGCGGCGCCGCCGTACTGAGGACGAAGGTGGATGACGGGCGATCACCTTGGGCATGCTGGGCACATGTGTCATTCCACCGACAGCCGGCCGCCCGCCCCGTCGATCCGGGGCGAGGTGGCGGCGCACGAGCAGATCACCCTGACCTCAGCCGACGGCACCCGCTTCATGGCCTACCGGGCCGACCCGGCCGAGCCGAACGGCCGCGGCGTGGTGATCATGCCGGACGTGCGCGGCCTGCACCCGTTCTACCGCGACCTCGCGGTGCGCTTCGCCGAGGCCGGGTTCCGCACGATCGCGATCGACTACTTCGGCCGCACCGCCGGGACCGACGACCGGGGCGACGACTTCGACTACATGCCCCACGTCGACCAGCTCAAGCTCGACCAGGTGCAGGCCGACGCGGCGGCCGCGACCGCCGAGCTGGCCGCCGGCGGCCCGGTGTTCACGGTCGGCTTCTGCATGGGCGGCGCCCTGTCGTGGCGTCAGGGCGCGGAGGGCAACGGCCTGGCCGGGAGCATCGGCTTCTACGGCGCGCTGCGCTTCATCGACGAGCCGACGACCGGCCCCGGCGCGCCGCTGCTGCTGCTCAGGGGCGGCGCCGACAAGGTGTCGAGCCCGGAAGAGTTCGACGCCTACACCGCGGCGCTGGACCGGGTGGGCACCGAGCACGAGACCCACGTCTACGAGGGCGCGCCCCACTCCTTCTTCGACCGCTCGTTCAAGGAGTGGGAGGACATCTGCCAGGACGCCTGGCGCCGCATCCTGTCCTTCACCGAACGGCACTCAGCCTAGGTACGCGGCCCGCACCACCGGATCGTCCCTGACCCGCGCCGGCGTCCCGGACGCGATGACCCTGCCCAGGTCCAGGACGACGATCCGGTCGCAGATCTCCATGACGAAGCCCATGTCGTGCTCGACCAGCAGCACGGTGGTGTCCAGGGCCCTGACGACCTCGCCGAGCCGGGCGGTCTGGGCGGCGTCCAGGCCGGAGGTGGGCTCGTCCAGCAGCAGGAGCCGCGGACGGTCCGCGAGGGCGCGGGCCAGCTCGACCATACGGCGCTGCCCGACCGGCAGCGCGGCGGCGTACGCGTCGCGCAGCGGGGTGAGCCCGCACAGGTCGAGCACCTCGGCCACGCGCGCGCCGCGCTCGCGCTCGATCCGCCGCCGGCCCGGCCACCCGGCCAGGTCGGCGGCCAGTCCGCCGCCACCGCCGTGCCAGTCGAGCGCGGCCAGCACGTTCTGGGCCACGGTGAGCCGGCCGAACACCTGCGTGCGCTGGAACGTCCTGCGCACGCCGGCCCTGGCCCGCCGGAGCGCGGACACGCCGGTCAGGTCGCGCCCGTCCAGCGTGACCCGGCCCGCGACCGGCCTGCGCAGCCCGGACACCACGTCGAACAGCGTGGTCTTGCCCCCGCCGTTCGGCCCGATCACGCCGCAGACCTGGCCGGGCCCGGCCTCGAACGACACGCCGTCCAGCGCCCTGACGCCGCCGAAGGCCACGGACACGCCCTGCACCGCCAGCATTCACCTCACCCCCAGGTAGGCGGCGGTCAGCCGGTCGCCGTCCACCTCCGAGCGGGGGCCCGTCCAGGTGACGGCGCCCAGCCGCATGAACGCGACCCGGTCGGCGACGGCCAGCGCCTCGGTCGCCTTCTCCTCGACCAGCAGCAGCGCCACGCCCCGGTCGCGCAGCTCGGCGAAGACGTCGAACACCTGCCGCACCACGAGCGGGGCCAGGCCGAGCGAGGGCTCGTCGGCGATCAGCACCCGCGGCGGGCGCACCAGGGCCGGGGCCAGCGTGAGGAGCTGCTGCTCGCCGCCCGACAGCGCGCCCGCGGCCACCGTACGGCGGGCCGCCAGCTGCGGCAGGCGCCGGTAGACCGGCTCCGGATCGTCCAGCCAGGTGCGCAGGTTCTCCTCCACGGTGAGCCCGGGGAAGACGCCCCGCCCTTCGGGGGCCAGCAGGACGCCGGCGCGCGCCCGCCGGTGCGCCGGCCAGGCGGTGACGTCCACGCCGTCGAGCAGGATCCGGCCGCCGGTCACCGGCAGGTCCCCGGCGGCGACGGCGCACGCGGTGGACTTGCCCGCGCCGTTCGCGCCGAGCAGCGCCACCACCTCGCCGGGCCGCACCTCCAGCCGCACCCCGCGCAGCACGGTGCAGTCGGCGTAGCCCGCCACGACGTCCTCCAGCACGAACAGCGGCCCGCCGGACCCGCCGCCCCCGGCCGCGGCCCGCCGGGCCACGACCCCGGCGACCACCTCGGCCGGAGGCGCGGAAGGCGCGCCGGAAGAAGCGGTGGAAGAAGCGGTGGGGAAAGCGCCGGAAGGAGCGGCGGGAAGGCGGCGGGCGCGGCGGCGATGGCGGGCCTCGGCGAGCTGGGTGAGCACGCCGTCCGGATGCCGGGCCAGGATCATGCCGCCCGCGCCGAACAGGATCGACCCGACGTGCGCGGACACGTCCCAGGTCGCCAGCAGTTCGGGCACGGCCACCGCGACCAGCCCGCCGAGCACCGCCCCGCCGATCCTGCGCACGCCCTGCAGCACCACCACGGCCAGCCAGACGAACCCGGCGAACGCCGGCAGGTCGGTGGCCGTGACCGACCCCTTGGAGATCGCGAACAGCACCCCGCCGAGCCCGGCGACCGCCGACGCCAGCACGAACAGCACGATCTTGGCCCGCGGCGCGGACAGCCCGGAGGTGACGGCCGCCGCGGGCGCCGACCGCACGGCGAGGACGGCCCGCCCCGACGCCGACCGCTCCAGGTTGCGCACCAGCAGCGCCACCAGCCCGATCAGCGCCAGCAGCACGGCCACCCGCACCCGCGGGTCGGAGGTGTCGGCGAAGCCGAGCCCGAGCGCCGGCAGCGCCCATCCGATGGTCCCGTTGCTGAAGGCGTCCACCTGGAACAGCACCTGGTCGGCCAGCAGCGCCAGGGCCAGCGTGGCCAGCGTCAGCACCCGCCCGCCCAGCCGCAGCGCGGGCAGCGCCACGACCAGCCCGACGGCCCCCGCGGCGGCCACCCCGAGCACGATCGCCACGACGAACGGCAGCCCGGAGGCGAACGCCCACCCGCAGGTCAGCGCCGCCATGGCGGCGAAGGCGGCCTGCGCCAGGTTCACCATGCCGCCGATCCCGGTCACCACCACGAACGAGCAGAAGATCAGCGCCAGCACCAGCCCCTGGGCCGCGACGCCCACGTAGTACTCCGGCCCGAGCAGGGCGAAGACCGCCAGCGCGGCCAGGCCCGCCGCCCACGGCAGCCGCCTGCGCCAGGCCGGCACCCCGGCCAGGTGGTCGGGCGGCGGGACGTCCTCGGCGGCGCTGCCCGCCACCCGCTCCCGCGACCGGTTCAGCAGCAGCAGCCCGGCGAACAGCAGGATCACCGGCACGGCCGTGCGCAGCCCGGTGACCTCCTCCAGGAAGTCGGTGTACCCGGCGACCAGGTTCTGCACGACGCCGAGCGCGAGCCCGGCGGCGAACGTCCAGGGGATCGAGCGCAGCCGCCCGAACACCGCCGCCGTCGCCGAGGCGAACAGCAGCACCGTGTACGCCGTCGCGTCCAGCCCGAGCACCGGTGCCGCCAGCACCCCGGCCAGGCCGGCGAGCCCCGACCCGAGCATCCAGGCCAGCGCCGAGGTGGCGTCCACGTCGATGCCCCGGAGCGTGGCCAGGCGGCGGCGGTCCACGGAGGCGCGCATGCGCAGCCCGTACGGCGTGTGCCGCAGGAACGCCCACAACCCCGCCGCCGCGACGGCCGAGAAGGCGAAGGTGATGAGCTGGTCGGTGTCCAGCCGCACGCCGAGCGGGTCGAACGACACGGCCGGATGGGGTCCGACGCCGCGCGGCAGCGAGGTGGCGTCCGTGGCGGGCAGCCCGGCCAGCTCCACGGCCAGCAGGCCGAGCGCGGGCAGCGCGATCGTGAGCCCGATGGTGGCGACGATCTGCGCGGTCTCCCCCGCCTGGGCGAGCCCGCGGAACATGGCCCGGTGCAGCAGGTAGCCGAGCGCGGGCGCGAACAGCCCGGCCGCCACCACCGCCGACAGCCAGGCGGGCAGCCCGGCGGCGGTGGTGAGCTCGTAGAACACCAGGGCGGCCAGGAAGCCGACGGCGCCGTGGGCGAAGTTGAACACCCCGGTCGCCGCGTACGACAAGGTCAGGCCGGAGCCCATGATCGCGAAGACGGCCCCGGTGACCAGGCCGCTGAGCACGTACTGGAGGATCATTTCAGCGGCACGTTGTCGAAGCAGGCCATCCTCCTGGCCACCTGGAAGGCCCCGCCCTCCAGTTTGACCAGGGCGCCGCAGCCGTTCGGCTCGCTGTGGTCGCGCGGGTAGCGGATGCGGCCGAACCCGGGGTTCTCGTAGACGTAGTCGCCATTGGCGGTGGCCAGGAACTTCTCCCTGGTCAGGTCCTTGCCGGTGCGCTTGAGGACGTCGAGGAAGATGTCGGCGGCCCAGTAGCCGATCGCCAGGTGCTGGGTGAGCGCGGTGCCGGGGGCGACCTGCTCGACGTCCTTCTTGAGCTGGGCGATCTCGGGCGCCGGCGACTCGAACGGCTCGAACATGGGCGCGGCGATCACGCCGTCGAGCGCCTGCGCGCCGGCCGGGTCCTTGAGGATGGCCAGGTCGTAGCTGGTGGCGTCGGTGAGCACGCCCTTGTACCCGGCCCGCTTGAGCGCCGCGTAGAGCCCGACGTTGAACTTGGTGCCGGCGATCACCGAGACGACGACGTCGGGGGCCTTGCCGCCGTCCGAGGTCATGATCTTGTTGACGTACGGGAGCCAGTCGGGGGGCGGGGCGGCGGCCGGCAGGCCGGAGTTCACGCCGGCCAGCTCGAACCCGGCCGCGGTGAACGACTGGGAGATGGTCGTGCCGCCGTACTTGCTGCCGCTGGAGTCGCTGGTCTGCACGTAGACGCTCTTGCCGGCGGCGCCGCCGAGCAGGTCGGCCATCTGCCTGCCCCACCACGTCTGGGAGCCGGCGCCCTGCTTGGGGGCCAGGCAGCCGTTGTAGCCGAACCCGGTCCTGGTGCCGCACCACTGCGGCCCGGTGGCCCAGCCGAACCAGGGGACGCCCTGCTGTTCGAGGAAGGCCGCGCCGCCGAAGTTGGGGGCGTGCACCGGGACCAGGGCGAACACCTGGTCCTTCTGGACGAGTTTCTTGGCCGCCGCGTCGCCCTTGGCCGCGTCCTGGGCGTCGTCCTCGGCGCCGATGAAGTCGATCTTCCGGCCGTGCACGCCGCCCTCGGCGTTGGCGCGGGCGAACCTGGCCTTCGCCCCGATCTCGGCGTCCCTGGTCGAGTAGCCGCTCGCGCTGGTCTTGGTCAGCACGCCGCCGATCTTGATCGTGGTGTCCGTCACTCCCGCGCCCGACTGGGCTGCGCCGGTCTGCTGAGCCGCGCAGCCGGCGACGAGCAGCGTCAGGGTGAGCGCCGCCGCGCCCCGCCGTACCATGTTGTACTCCTCGCGACTCGGCCTAGCGCTCGCTTGGTTTCGCTGAGCGTAGATTTGCCGGAAGGGGGTGTCAACGGCCTACCGAGCAACCGCTTGCTCGCAGACGGCGCGCCGGGCTAGCGTGGGCCCATGCTGATGCGCGCGGCCGTGCTGACCGGGTTCCACGCCCCCATGGAGATCCGCGACGTCGAGATCGACGACCCCGGCCCCGGCGAGGTGCGCGTCCGGATCAGGGCCTCGGGCGTGTGCGGCTCCGACCTCAAGGCCATCGACGGCAAGAGCCCGGTGGTGGGCGCGCCGCCGTTCATCCTGGGGCACGAGAGCGCGGGCGTGGTGGAGAGCGTCGGCGCGGGCGTCACCTCCGTCAGGCCGGACGACCACGTCATCATCGCCATGAGCGGCCCCTGCGGGCGCTGCCGCCACTGCGGCTCCGGCCGCTTCCACCTGTGCTCGGGCCCGCAACGGCTGCCGACCATCATGGGCGGCCCGCCCAGGGTCACCCTCGACGGCCGGGAGACCCGCCGCTTCATCGGCATCGGCTCGTTCGCCGAGTACGCGGTGGTCGCCGAGGCCATGTGCGTCAAGATCGCCAAGGACGCGCCCTTCGCCGCCATGTGCCTGCTGGCCTGCGGCGTGGTCACCGGCGTGGGCGCCGTCCTGAACGTGGCCGAGGTGCCGCCGGGCGCCTCGGTCCTGGTGGTCGGCTGCGGCGGCGTGGGGCTCAACGTCATCCAGGGCGCGGTGCTCGCCGGCGCCACCACGATCATCGCCGCGGACGTGGCCGAGGGGAAGCTCAAGCTGGCCGAGCGCTTCGGGGCCACCCACCTGCTCACCGCCGGGGACCTGCCCCGCCAGGTGAGCGCGCTGGTCCGCGGCGGCGTCGACTACGCCTTCGACGCGACCGGCGTCCCCGGCGTGCTGGCGGACGCCTTCGCCGCCACCCAGCCGGGCGGGACCACGGTCATGGTCGGCAGCCCGCCCCAGGGCCACCCCATGGCGCTGGACACCGGCCTGCTGTTCTCCTCCCGCCGCCTCATGGGCACCCAGGGCGGCGACGCCGCGCCGCACCGCGACCTGCCCATGCTGGCCGCCCAGTACCTCCGCGGCCGCCTCGACCTCGACGGCCTGATCACCGAACGCCTCCCCCTCGACCAGATCAACGAGGCCGTCGCCCACGTCCGCCAGGGGACGGTCGCCCGCACGGTCATCACGCTCTGAGGCGCTATTCTCATTTTCTTTGGAATAGTGGAGGTTGTCCCATGTCGTACCCCCAGCAGCGCTACCTCGGCGAGACCGGCGAGATCAGCGCCACCCTGCGCCCGGCGGACAACGGCCCCGACCTGTCGATGGCGACCGGCACCCGCGTCCACTACCTGGGCACGGGCGGCTCGACGAACGGCGCCTACGGCCTTTACCGCTGGGAGATGGGCCCGCGTCCCGGCGGCGCGTCCCCGCACTTCCACCGCACCATCACCGAGTCGTTCTACGTGCTGACCGGCACCGTCCAGCTCTACGACGGCGACAAGTGGGCCGACGGCCGCCCCGGCGACTTCCTGCACGTGCCCGAGGGCGGCGTGCACGCCTTCCGCAACGCCTCCGGCGAGCCGGCCTCGATGCTGGTGCTCTTCACGCCGGGCGCGCCGCGCGAGGCGTACTTCGAGGAGCTGGCCGAGATCACCCACAGCGGCCGCGAGCTCACCCCCGAGGAGTGGACCGAACTCTGGCTGCGCCACGACCAGTACGCGGTCTGATGGCGGATTTCCCCGAAGAGCCCGTCTACCGGCACCTGGCCCGCGTCGGCAAGGCGCTGGCCAGCCCGGTGCGGCTGCGCCTGCTCGACGTGCTCGACCAGGGCGAGCGCACGGTCGAGGAGCTGGCGCGGGCGGCGGGCGTGCCGGTCAAGAACACCTCGGCCCAGCTCCAGCACCTGCACGCGGCCCACCTGGTGACCAGCCGCCGGGACGGCACGCGGGTCCGCTACCGGCTGGCCGACGAGCAGGTCTCGCGTTTCCTGGGCGACCTCCAGCGTTTCGCCCACGACCGGCTGTCCGGCCTGCGCGAGGCGGTGCGGGAGCACCTGGGCGACCTGTCCGGCGTCACGGCCGACGAGCTGGCCGCCAGGCTGGCCGACCCCGGCACGGTGGTCGTCGACGTCCGGCCGGCCGCCGCCTACGCCAAGGGGCACGTGCCGGGCGCGATCTCGGTGCCCCTGGACGACCTGGCGGGCCGCCTGGCGGAACTGCCCGCGGACGCCCGGGTCGTGGCCTACTGCGGCGGGCCGTACTGCGTGCTCTCCCCGCAGGCCGCCCGCCTGCTGCGCGAGCGCGGTCTCGACGCCCGCCCGCTGGACGGCGGCCTGATCGGCTGGCGGCGTGCCGGGCACGAGGTCGCGCGGGAGCGTACTGTGAGCGGGTAATCGCCCACAGTGAGGGAGGTCCGCATGCTCGCCAGAGGAGCCGTCGCGGCCGGCCTGCTCGCGGTCGTGACCGTGGGCGGCGCCGGCCCCGCGCAGGCCCGCTACCGCTACGACTTCCGCAGCCGCGAGGTGGTCATCTGGAGCGAGCCGAAGGGCGGCGCGGCCCAGCTCGGCGTGGGCCGTCCCGGCGACGGCTTCGACTCCGACCGGTCGGAGGAGCACGAGCCGTTCCGCTGCGACGACGCCTTCGACAGCACCCTGTGGCACCACGGCACCGACGCGGCCACCGGCGTCGTCGGGTGGGTGCCGGCCTGCCACCTCGACGACCCCGACTGACCGGCCTGCCACCTCGACGCCCCGGCTTACCGGTCGCCGGCGGGGTCAGCGCCCGGCGCCCACCGGCTCCTGCGCGCGCTCGCGGCGCGGCTCCGGCTCGTCCTCCTCGTGGCCCTCGACCGACAGGTTCGGCAGCAGCCGGTCCAGCCAGCGCGGGCACCACCAGTTCGCCCGGCCGAGCAGCACCATCGTGGCCGGCACGAGGAAGCCGCGGATGACGGTCGCGTCCACCGCGATGGCCACGGCCAGCCCGACGCCGAACGTCTTGACCATCGCGTCCGGGTAGGCGATGAACGCCACGAACACCGCCACCATGATCAGGGCGGCCGAGGTGATGACCCGGCCGGTCGAGCCGAGGCCCTCGGCCACCGCCCGGCTGTTGTCGCCGTGCCGGGCGTGGGCCTGGCGCACCGCCGTCAGCAGGAACACCTCGTAGTCCATCGACAGGCCGAACAGCACCGCGAACAGCATCAGCGGCACGTAGCTCTCGATCGGCACGGAGAAGAACAGCGTCTGGAGGTAGGAGGCGTCCATCGGGGCGTCCATGCCGACCAGGCCGCTGCCGAGGCCGATCGAGAACACCAGCGCCAGCGCGCCGAACGCGGCGCCCAGCGACACCAGGTTCATCACGGCGGCCTTGACCGCGACGACGGGCGCGCGGAAGGCGAACAGCAGGAGCAGCGCGCTGAGCAGCACGACCACGCCGATGACCAGCGGGGTGCGCTCGTTCATGCGGTCCCCGGCGTCGGTCAGCCCGGCCACCTTGCCGCCGACGTGCACCTGGACGCCCGGGATCGAGATGGCCCTGACCTCCCTGACCACCTCGGCGGCCTTAGGGTCGCTCGGCGCGTAGTCGCTGATCGTCTGGAGCAGCACCGAGCGGCCGGAGGCGTTGACCTTCGGGTCCGACACGTGGGCGACCCCGTCGACGCGGGCGACCTCGTCGGCGAGCCGCTTGACGGTGGCGTCCCCGGCGCCGGAGACCTTCTCCGGCAGCTCGGCGACCACGATCAGCGGGCCGTTGCTGCCGGGGCCGAAGGCCGTGGCCATCAGCTCGTACGCGCGCCGCCCGGCCGAGTCCTTGGCCGCGTACCCCTCGTCCAGGGGTCCCAGCTGCAGCGCGAGCGCGGGCGCGGCCAGCGCGCCGAGCACGAGGACGCTGCCGATCAGCACCCGCCACGGCCGGCGCGCCACCCACGCGCCGAGCCCGGCCCAGCCGGCGCCACCGCCGCGGGTGGACGACCGCCCGCGCACCAGCGGCACCTTGAGCGCGTTGACGCGGTGGCCGAGCAGCCCGAGCAGGGCGGGCACGAGGGTGACCGAGGTCAGCACGGCGAAGACGACGGAGATGCCGGTCACCCAGCCGAGCGTGCTCAGCAGCGGGAACCCGGCCAGCATCAGCGCGCTCAACGCGATGATCACCGTGCCGCCGGCGAACACGACGGCCCCGCCCGAGCTGGAAACCGTCCGGCGTACGGACTCCACGACCGGCACGCCGTCGGCCAGCAGCTTGCGGTGGCGCGACAGCAGGAACAGCGCGTAGTCGATGCCGACGCCGAGCCCGATCATCGTGGACATGATCCCGGCCTGCTTGGGCATGTCCACGACGTAGCCGAGCAGGCCGATCACGCCGAGCCCGGTCGCGACGCTGACCAGCGCGGCGAAGATCGGCACCATCGCGGCGACCAGCGTCCCGAAGGCGAAGACCAGCACGAGCAGCGCGCAGACCACGCCGATGATCTCGCTCGGCCCGGTCTTGATCTCCTTGCTCGCCGGGTTGGAGTCGGCGGCGGGCACCACTTCCAGCCCGGCGTCCCTGGCCGGGCCCGCGGCGTCGGACAGGGCCTGGGTGTCCTCGCCCACCTTGTCGGGGTCGTTGCCCTGCATCTTGACGGTGATCACGCCGATCTGCAGGTTCGAGGCGATGCCGCCCATCCGGTAGGGCGTGTCCACCTGGACGACGTGCGGCATCGTGCGCATCGCGGCCACCGAGCGCTCGACGGCCTGCTTATGCGGTTCGTCGGTGAGCTTCCCGTCCGCGGAGTACAGGAGGAGTTGCACGGTTCCGCCGGCGGCGTAGCCGGGGCCGAAGCCCTCCTTCATCAGGTCGTGCGCGCGCTGCGCGTCTGTGCCCGGGATGGAGGCGTCGTTGCTGACCGGGCTGCCGAGCGCGAGGCTCGCGCCCATCAGGCCCGCGGCCAGGACCACCCATAAAGCCAGCACGATCCGCCCGTGCCGCGCGCACCAGCCACCCAGCCGACCAAGAAACCGCGTCATCGTCTCGCCCCTGCCCGACGGCCGTCCTGTACGGTCGTACAGGACTACGATAAAACGGAGGACATCGGAAATTCCGGATCCCGTGGGAAATGAGACGATGACCACACCCGACGACACCCGCTCCCGGATCCTGGCGGCCGCGCGCGAGCTGTTCGCCGAGCGCGGCTACGCGGGCACCTCGCTGGCCGACATCGCCGCCGCGGTCGGGCTGACCAAGACCGCCGTCGCCTACCACTTCCATCCCAAGGACCGGCTGGCCTCCGAACTGCTCTCCCCCGCCGCGGCCGAGATGATCACGCTGCTCGACACCGAGCACCCCGACCGCAAGGCGTTCGTCGAGGCCCTGGCCGTCTTCGCGGTGCGGCACCGCGCGGTGATCCGCCTGTTCATGGAGGACCTGGCGGCCGACGACAGCCAGCCGCCCGGCTCCGAGCGCGCGGTCGTCGGCACGTTCAGGGACGAGATCTTCGCCAAGCTCGCCGGCGAGAACCCGGGCCCCGAGGCCAGGGTCAGGTGCTGGGCGCTGCTCGGGGCGCTGCAGTGGGGCGTGGTCAAGACCATGGACCTGCCGGAGGACCAGGTCACGGCGGTCATGCTGGAGTCCGCGCTGGCCTTCTGACGGCTTCCCCACCGCTTCTCCACTACCTCCCCGCCGCCTCCCCGCCGCCTCCCCGGCGCTTGCGGGCGCGCCGGCGGCGGCTACAGGCCGGTCGAGGGGTCGGTGGCGGGGCCGGTCGGGGTCTGCGTGGGCTCCTCGGGGCCGGGGCCGCCGGACTGGCCGGCGACGCCGACCGTGATCACCACCACGTCGCCGGGCGCGGCACAGGTGCCCGGGGTCAGGCTCTGGCTCAGGACGGTGTCCGCCTTGGCGTCGTCGTCCACGACCTGGGCGCGGGACCGTACCGTGAAGCCGGCCGCGACCAGGTCGGCCCGGCCGTCGGCGCGGGGCCGACCCACCACCGACGGCACCTCCACGCCCTGGCGGGCCACCGTGAGCGCCACCGTCGCGCCGCCCGGCAGGCGCGCGCCGGCCTCCGGCCGCGTCGCGAGGACCTGGCCGTCCGGCTGGTCGGAGCAGGCCCGGGTGACCGTCCCCGCCGCGAGCCCGGCGGCGGTGAGCGCCGCCTCGGCCGCCTTGCGCTGCCGTCCGATCACGGACGGCACCGGCACCCCCGCCGACACCTCCAGCGCGACCGCGCCGCCCCGGCCCACCACCGTGCCGGCCGCCGGACGGCTGCCCAGCACCCGGCCGATCTCCCGCGGCGAGTCGGTTCTGGTGACCGTGCCGACGGTCAGCCCGGCCTGCTTGAGCGCCTTGACCGCGTCGGCCCGGCCCAGGCCGGTCAGCGGCGGGACCACGACCGTCACCGGCCGCCCGGCTGTCGGCTCACCGGTCGGTTCGCCCGTGGGTTCGACAGTGGGCTCGACGGCGGGCGCGACGGTGGGCACGCGCTGCCGCTCCGCCGGCTTCCCGCCCGGACGCGAGGAGGCGTGCGCCGAGCGCGCCGGGGTGGGCGGGTTCGGCGGCAGCACGGACGCCTGGCCGGAGCGATGGCCGTTGAGCGCGGGCACGATCACGGTGAGGACGACCGCGGTCACCAGCAGCGCCGCGCACACCGCCACGACCGCCTGCACCCACCCGGCCCCGCGTCCCCGGCCCTGCCGGTCCGGCCCGCCCGTCCCGGCCCGCGTCAGCAGGCCGTCCGACGTCCTCGGGCTGTCCGGCGTCCTCGGGCCGTCCGGCGGGCCGGCCTCGTCCGGCGTCCTCGGGCCTCGCGGGGGCGCCTCGGCCGGCGCCGTCGGGTCCGGCGGGGTCGTCGGGGTCGTCGGGGTCGTCGGGGTCGTCGGGCCGGTGGACGTGGGGGGTTCCGGGCCGGCGCCCGTGCGGGAGCGCAGGTGGTAGGCGCCGGCCACGCCGGTGACCTCGGGCTCGGCCAGCGGCACCGGCGGACGTTGCCCGGGGACCAGCGGCACGTCGCCGTACCCAGAGTCCGGCTCGCCGAGCAGCGCGAGCAGCAGTTCCCTGCTGGAGGGCCGGTTCCTGACGTCCTTGTCCAGGCAGGCGGCGACCAGCACCCGCAGCCGCCCGTCCAGCCGGCCCAACTCGGGCGGCGCGGTCAGGATGCGGTGCAGCACCGGCGCCACCGAGTCCTGCCCGAACGGCGCGCTCGCGTTGGCCGCGAAGCACATCGTCGCGCCCCAGGAGAAGACGTCGGCCGCCCCCGTCACGGCCGAGGCGGTGATCTGCTCGGGAGCCATGTACGCCGGCGTGCCCACGCCCCTGTTCGTCACCGTGGCCGCCGCGTCCAGCGCCCTGGCCAGGCCGAAGTCGATCACCCGCGGCCCGTCCGGCCCGAGCAGCACGTTCTGCGGCTTGAAGTCCCGGTGCACGATGCCCGCCCGGTGGATCGCGGCCAGCGCGGTCGCGGTGCCGACCGCCAGCCGCTCCAGCGCGCCGCCGTGCCGCGGCCCGGTCAGCGAGACCTCCCGGTGCAGCGAGGGCCCGTCGACGTACTCGCTCACGATGTACGGCCGGCCCTCGTCGAACCCGGCGTCGATCACCTGGGCCGTGCAGAACCTCGCCACATGCTTGGCCAGCTCCACCTCCCGCAGGAACGCCCCTTGCTCGTCCCCCACGGGCCCGTGCAGCAGCTTGACCGCGTACCTCTCGCCGCTTCGCGAACCGAGGAACACCGCGCCCTGTCCGCCTTCACCCAGCCGCCCGGCGAGCTCGTACTCGCCGAGCCTGTGCGGGTCCCCCGTTCTCAGCGGCTGCGCCGTCGGCACGGGGCGCCTCCCCTCGCCGCCACCCCTTCTTGCTCTCCACTGAAGGCAACGGGCGGCGTTCAGTCAACAGTGTGCACGGCAATCGCCGCCTGACCGTGACACAGCCGGTCAGGAGGCGCGGGAGAGCCGGCCCGAGTACATGACGGCGCCGGTGTCGGACCGGGTCACCTTGACCTGGAACCGGTTGGGGTCGTCCGAGGGGACGATGCGGACCGTCCCGGCGTGGCACGCCTGGCCCTTGACCTGGCCGAGAGCGAACACGACGGCGCTCCTGGTGGGGGTGAGCCGGCCGGAACAGTGCAGGTCGGCGCCCCAGCGCATGGTGGATGCGCCGCCGGCGCGCAGGCGCAGCTCGACCGGGAAGACCCGGCCGGCCGTGGGGTGCTCGGCCGATCCCGTCCAGGTGCCGTCCAGGGGGGCGCGCGTCGCGTCCGGTTTCCCGGTGGTGGGGGTGGGGCTGTGCTGGGACGTCCCCTTCCCGGGGCCGTCCAGGCCGGGTCCTTGGGACGCGCGCAACCAGAACACGAGACCGGCGACCCCCATCGCGACCCCGGCCACCGCCACGACCACCTGCCACCTCCGCCACGACCTGCGCCCCGCGCCGGCGGGCGTCCCTTCGGGGGGAGTGAAGGAGGGTCCCCCGGCCGCGACGGCGGGCGTCCCTTCGAGAGGTGCAGTGGGCGCTCTCCCGGGCGCGCGGGCGGAGGGCCTTTCGGGGGAGGGCCAGGGGGTTGTGGGGGGCGTCGCTTCCGGAGAGAGGCGGGGCGCGCGGGATCCCCCGGGAGAGTGCCAGGGGACTGTGGCGGGCGCGTCTTCCGGAGAGGGGCGGGGCGCGGTGGTGGGGGTTCTGTCGAGGGTGGGGGTGGTATGCGGGAAGGGGGGCGGCGGGGCCGGGGCGGCGGCTTGGGCGCCGGAGGGCAGGACGTCGCCCGTTCCGCCGTCCTGGCCGAGCAGCGCGCGCAACGTCTCCTCGGCGTCCGGACGGTCGCGCGGGTCGTGGGCCAGGCACGCCTCCACGATCTCCCGCAGCCGCCCCGACAACCCGCGCAGATCCGGCTTGCCGTACAGGATCCGGGCCAGGACCTCCTGGTAGGTGTCCGCCATGTACGCGTGCCGCCCCCCGGCCGTGTACGCCACGGTCAGCCCCCACGCCCACATGTCCGCGGGCGGCCCCGCAGCCTCCCCGCTGATGCGCTCGGGCGACAGGTAGGCCGGCGTGCCGATGGGCGACCTGGTCGTGGTGGCGGCGGCGTCCATGAGCCGGGACACCCCGAAGTCGATCACCCGCGGCCCGTCGAGGCTGAGCAGCACGTTGCCCGGCTTCAGGTCCCGGTGCACGACCCCCGCCCGGTGGATCGCCCCCAGGGCGGTGGCGGTGCCGATGGCCAGCCGGTCGAGCGAGCCGCCGCGCCGCGGCCCACCGGCCATCACGTGCTCGCCCAGCGAGGGCCCTTCGACGTACTCGCTGACCAGGTAGGGCCGGTCGCCGTCGAGGTCGGCGTCGAGGAGCTGGGCGGTGCAGAAGGCCGCGACCCGGCGCACCGCCTCCACCTCGCCGAGGAACCTGCGCCGCACGTCGGCGTCCTTGGACACGCTCGCGTGCAGCAGCTTGATCGCGACCTGCCCCCCGGCCGCCGAGTGACCGAGGAAGACGACGCCCTGGCCGCCCTGCCCGAGCCTGCGCGAGAGCCGGTACTCCCCCAGCTGTCGGGGATCATCAGCATGGAGCTCGGACATAGGGCGTCATTATGACACCGCCTGCAGCAGCGCGGCGTAGCCGTCGAGGGCGCGCAGGACGACGTCGGCCGGGCCGCTCGGCAGGGTGGCCACGGCCTCCTCGATGCCGAGCCCGGCGAAGTGGTCCAGCTTCTCCCTGGTGGGCAGCGTCCCGAACGGGATCACCCTGGCCATCGGCCGCCCGGCCTTCTCGCACGCCTCGCGCAGCGCGGGCAGGGCGTCCTTGACGCCCTTGCCGCCGATGGGCATCCAGCCGTCGCCGTACTCGGCGATGTGCGCGAACAGCTTCGGCCCGGCGGCCCCGCCGAGGTAGACGGGCAGGTCGTGCGCGGGCTTGGGCCACGACCAGGACGGTTCGAGCCCTTCGACGGCGGCCACCTCGTCCCGCCAGAAGGCCCGCATGGCCAGCACGTTGCGCCGGGCGACCTCGCGCCGCCGCCCGTACGGCACGCCGTGGTTCTCGATCTCCTCGACGTTCCACCCGAACCCGACGCCGACCACCACGCGCCCGCCGGACAGGTGGTCGAGCGTGGCCAGGGCCTTGGCGGTCACGATCGGGTCGCGCTGGGCGGCGAGCAGGATGCCGGTGCCGACGCGCAGCCGCCGGGTCGCGGCGGCGGCGAAGGAGAGCGCGACCAGCGGGTCCAGGGTGCGCTTGTACTCCTCGGGCAGCTCGGCCTGGCCGCCGGCGGGCGGCGTGCGGCGGCTGACCGGGATGTGGGTGTGCTCGGGCAGGTAGAGCGAGTCGAACCCGCGCTCCTCGGCCGCGGCCGCGAGGTCCTGGACCGGCATGGCCAGATCCGTGGCGAACATCGTGACACCCAGCCTCATACGGCCTCCTCATGTCAACCAAGCGATTGCTCGGCTAAGATTTCCAGGGTAGCTTGCAAGGCGACGTCCGCGGAAAGAGGTTCCCGGTGAAGTTCTCTATCTTCCTGAATCCGCAGATTCCAGGCTCTGGATACGCGGCCGAGGAGAACGCCAAGGCACGGCGTCCCATCGGACGCGACACAGAGTCGTATCAGCGGCTGCTGCACGAGGTGCGGGAGATAGCCGTCCACGCCGACCAGATCGGGTTCGACGCGCTGATGATGACCGAGCACCACTTCCACTCCGAGGGGATGGAGTTCTCGGTCAATCCGCTGATGTTCCTCACCGATCTCGCCGCGCGGACCGAGCGCATCCTGCTCGCCCCACTCGGCATGGTGCTGCCCGCCTGGGACCCGATCAGGGCCGCCGAGGACGTGGCGCTGCTCGACCAGTTCAGCAAGGGCCGGCTGCGGCTCGGCGTGGCCCGGGGTTACCAGAACCGCTGGATGAACGTCCTCGGCCAGCGCTGGCACGCCGCCGCCGCCCGCTCCGACGGCTCGGCCTCGGACACGCGGAACTTCGACGTCTTCGGCGAGGTGCTGAAGATCATGAAGATGGCCTGGACGCAGGAGACCCTCCGCTACAAGTCCGACGTGCTGGACTACGAGGTGCCATACCCCTTCGACGGTATCGAGGGCTGGCCCGCGATGGAATGGACCAAGACCTTCGGGGCGCCCGGCGAGGTCTCCGACGACGGGAAGATCCAGGCCATCTCGGTCTGCCCCCGGCCGTACCAGAACCCGCATCCGGAGTTGTGGCAGCCGTTCACGATCTCCGACCGGTCGGTGATCAGGGCCGCGCAGGAGGACATCCTGCCGTGGATGTTCACCCCCAACCCCGACGACCACGCCGCCAAGGCCAAGCTCTACCAGGAGGAGTCGGCCCGGCAGGGCCGCCACTACAAGCTGGGCGAGCACACCGGCATCCTGAAGATCGTCGGCATCGCGGACACCACCGAAGAGGCGATCAACACCTTCGGCCGCAGCATCCCCAAGGACTTCGCCGCCTTCTTCGGCCCCTTCGGCTACCTGGAGGTGCTACGCAAGAAGGAGGACGAGAAGCACAAGCCGATCTCCCCCGAGAAGGGCGACGCCAAGCGCATGAACGACGTGGAGATGGCCCTGTTCGGCACGCCGGACGACGTCAAGCGCGGCATCCAGCGCATGCTCGACCGCATGCCGGACCTGGAGTGGTTCGGCCTGTACATGCAGGGGCAGCAGGGCGTGCTCCCGCTGGACACGGTCAAGCGGAACCTGGAGATGTTCGCCACCAAGGTCGCGCCGGAGTTCCGATGAAGATGTGGCTGGGGGCCTCGTTCGTCCCGACCGACCAGTTCGTGGAGCTGGCGCGGGCGGCCGAGCGCTGCGGCTTCGACACCTTCACGCTGTCGGACCACCTGTTCTACGCCGACTTCGCCTCGCGGTACCCGTACTCGCGGTCGGGCGCGCCCCGGTGGGACGCCGAGACGCACTGGCCCGACGTGTGGGTGACGATCGGCGCGATGGCCACGGCGACCACGACGCTGCGCTTCTCGCCGAACGTCTACATCGCCCCGGCCCGCGACCTGTTCACCGTGGCCAAGCTGGTCTCCACGGCGGCGGTGCTGTCGCGGGAACGGGTGACGTTCGGGGTCGGGGTGGGGTGGTGCGAGGAGGAGTTCGCCGGCACCGGCCAGGACTTCCACACCCGGGGCCGCCGCCTCGACCGGATGCTGCCCACGCTGCGCGCCCTGTGGTCCGGCGAGACCGTCGAGCTGGACGGCCTGCCGCCGCTGTCGATCTCCCCCACGCCGGCCGGGCCCGTGCCCGTCTACGTGGGCGGGGACAGCGAGGCGGCGCTGCGCCGGGCCGCCCGCTTCGGCGACGGCTGGCTGGGCAACCGCATCTACACCGAGGAGCAGCTCGACCCGGTGCTCGACACCCTCCGCCGGCACCTCGACGAGAACGGCAGGACGGGCCCGTTCGACATCGTCGCCCCGCTGGCCGTGCTGCCGGACGCCGAGACCTACCGCCGCTTCGCCGCCAAGGGCGTGACCGCCACCATGGCCGCCCCCTGGTGGCTGGCCACCCCCGAGGAGAAGGCCCGGTACGGCGAGGACAGCCTCGAACTCAAGATCGCCACGATGGAGCGCTTCGCCGAGGAGGTCATCGCCAAACTCTGACCCCGAAGGCCCGGCCCCCCAGAACCAGAGCTCCGGAACCCCCGGAGCCTCAGAACCCCCGACGATCCTGGCCGGGAGCGCGGCACGCGCGCGCCCCGGTCACGATCCCCCTTCGGCCAGGTTGGCCATGATCCGCCGCAGCATGCCCGTGACCTGCTCGATCTCCTCCCCGGAGAAGCCCGAGAAGACCTGGCGGCTGACCCCGCCGAAGATCGGCGGCAGGCGCGGCACCAGCGCGTGCCCCTCGTCCGTCAGCTCGATGACGACCGAGCGCCGGTCCTCGGGCCGCCGGACCCGCCGCAGCAGCCCCTTGGCCTCCAGCCGGTCCAGCAGCCGGGTCATCCCGGCCGTGTCCGTGCCGAGCCGGCCCTTCAGCACGCCGGGCGTGCTGCGCCCGCCCGCCGCGTGCAGCAGCAGCGCCGCCTGCTGCGCCGTGAGCCCGAGCGGCGCCAGGCGGCGCTCGGTCTCGGTGTTGAGCTCCCGCCCCACCTGCACGAGCAGCGACCCGCCGCCCAGCACCAGTTCGAACGGCGGCGGCAAACGATCGTCGGTCACGCGACCAGAATAGCTGGCGCAAGCATTTACTGTCGCGACAGCTATCGTCTATCGTCGGATTCATGGACACCTCTGCCCACGTCATCGTCGCAGGAGGCGGCATCGGCGGCTTATCCCTGGCTCAGGGCCTGCGCAAGGCGGGTTTCCAGGCCACCGTCCTGGAGCGCGACCCCTCGGCCGGCCACCGCCCCCAGGGTTACCGCATCAGCCTCAAGGAGACCGGCGCCGCGGCGCTGCGCGCGTGCCTGCCCCCTGGCCTGTACGACCTGGCCGTGGCCACCTCCATCCGCCCGGCCACCCGCATGACGTTCATGGACACCCGGCTGGTCCCCAAGTTCTCCAAGGACGTCCCGCCCCAGCTCCCCGGCGTGGACGGCTTCGGCGTCAACCGGCTCACCCTGCGCGAGATCCTGCTGTCCGGCCTCGACGTGCGCTTCGGCACCGAGTTCACCCGGTACGAACCGCTGCCCGGCGACCGCGTCCGCGCCCACCTCGCCGACGGCTCCGCCCTGGACGGCGACCTGCTCGCCGGCGCGGACGGCGTCGGCTCCCGCGTCCGCGCCCAGCTCCTCCCCGACGCCGTCGTGGACCGGCTCGACTGGGCCCTGTACGGCAGGACCGTCCTGACCCCCGACCTGCTGGCCGCCACGCCTCCCGACCTGGTCGACACCTTCAACCGGGTCACCGCGCCCGACCACACCGCGATCTCGGTCGCCACCTGCCGCCCCTGCGCGCCGGTGGCCGAGGCCGCCGCCCGGCACGCCCCCGGCGTGGAGCTGACCGACGTCCCCGGCTACTTCTCCTGGACGCTGACCGCCCCAGGCCCCCGGCCGGACGACACCTCCCCCGCCGCCCTGCACCGGCTCGCGCTCGCCACGGTCGCCGGCTGGCACGAGGGCGTGCGCCGGATCGTCGAGCTCGCCGACCCCGAGGCGACGTTCCTGGTGCACACCCACTCGGCCCGGCGCGTACGCCCCTGGGACGAGCCCGCGGTGACCCTGCTCGGCGACGCCGTGCACAGCATGAGCCCGGGACGCGGCGAGGGCGCGAACGTCGCGCTGCGCGACGCCCACATCCTGAGCGCGGGTCTGGCCGCGGCCGCCGCCGCAGGCCGCCCGCTCGCCGAGGCGAAGACGGCCTACGAGCACGCCATGCTCGACTACGCGTTCACCGCCGTCGAAGCCTCGTTGCAGCAGCCGTTCGCGCCTTTCGCCCGTCCTGTCCGGCCACCGGCGCGTTGAACCGGCCCGGAGTTACGGATGGGGGCCAGGGGGACGATAGCCTCGTCCCGTGCTGGAAAAGATCGCAGCCACCCGATATGTGACCCCGCTGCGGGAGGGCGGGTCGCTGCCTGGCGTCGTCGAGGCCGACGACCTCGGCACGTACGTGGTGAAGTTCCGCGAGGCGGGGCAGGGCCGGCGGGTGCTCGTCGCGGAGATCATCGCCGCCGAGCTGGGCCGCCGGCTGGGGCTGCGCACCCCCGAGCTCAAGCTCATCGACCTCGACCCGCAGCTCGGCGTCCGCGAGCCCGACGAGGAGGTCCAGGACCTCCTCAAGGCCAGCACCGGCCTCAACCTGGCGGTCGACTTCCTGCCCGGCGCGCTCGGGTTCGACCCGCTGGGCTGGATCCCCGACCCGGTGTTCGCCTCCAGGGTCGTCTGGTTCGACGGGCTGATCCACAACATCGACCGGAGCTGGCGCAACCCCAACCTGCTGGTCTGGCACCGCGACACCTGGCTCATCGACCACGGCGCGGCGCTGTGGTTCCACCACAACTGGCGCACGGCCGACCCGCAGCGCCCCTTCGACACCGGCGACCACGTGCTCGCGCCGTTCGCGCCCGACGTGCTCGCCGCCGGCGACGACCTGGCCGGCCGGATCACCCGCGAGCTGCTCGGCGAGGTGACGGCCCTGGTACCCGACGAATGGCTCGACGGCGAGCCGGGCTTCGACTCGGCCCAGGCCGTGCGGGAGGCCTACATCGAGCATCTGCTGAGCCGGGCGCACGGCCCGCGCGAATGGCTGCTGCGCGGCCCCGACAAGGAACGCAGGGCAGCGGGGCCCGGCTCGGTCGGCGAGTTCTGGCGGGGAGGCAGCCGGTGACCAGAGACGTCTACGAGTACGCGGTGATCCGCGTCATGCCGAAGATCGAGCGCGGCGAGCTGATCAACGCCGGCGTGCTGCTCTACTGCCAGCCGCGCGACTATCTGTGCGCACGCGTGCACCTCGACCCGGCCCGCCTGCGCGCCCTCGACCCCGGCGCCGACCTCGACGGCGTGCGCCACGCGCTCAGCGCCTACGAGCGGGCCTGCGGCGACCGGCCGGGCCCCCTCGCGGGCGAGCCGCTGGGCGGCCGGTTCCGCTGGCTGACCGCACCGCGCAGCACGATCGTCCAGACCGGCCCGGTGCACGCCGGCCTCACCGCCGACCCCGTCACCGAGCTGGCCCGCCTCTTCGACAAGCTGGTCAGCCTCTAAGCCGCACACCCTCAGAACAACACCGACATGAAGGTGTCCACCTCGCGGAACCCCACCTTGCGGTAGACGGCCCGCGCCGAGTGGTTGAAGTCGTTGACGTAGAGCGACACGACGGGGGCGAAGCAGCTCATCGCCGCCTCCACGACCGCCGCCATGCCCGCCACCGCGTGGCCCTTGCCGCGCTGGTCGGGGGCCACCCACACGCCCTGGATCTGGCAGGCGTGCGGCGTGACGGCGCCCACCTCGGCCTTGAACACCACCCGGCCGTCGTCGATGCGCGCGTAGGAGCGGCCGATGCGGATCAGCTCGGCGACCCGGGTGCGGTAGAGCGCGCCGCCGTCGCCGAGGTTGGGCGAGACACCCACCTCCTCGGTGAACATCGCCACGCACGCCGGCAGCACGATGTCGAACTCCTCGGGCCGCACCCGGCGCACCAGCGGATCGGCGGGCACGGGAGCCTTGCTGGAGGTCGCCATCACCGGCTGCGCCCACCGGATGGCCCGCGCCCTGCCCCAGTGCGGCTCCAGCCGCTCCCACAGCAGGGACACCGCCTCGACGGGGCCCACGATGGACGAGCACCTGCGCCCCTGCTTGCGGGCACGGTCGGCGAACGCGTGCACGGCCTCGGGGCCGGCGTTGACCGGCACCATGTTCGCGCCGGCGTAACAGAGCGACACGAGCCCGCCGCGCGGCCCGAATCCCCACATCTGCCCCCCGAGGCGTGCCGGATTGAGTCCGACGGCCCGCACCCGGGAGGAGACGAAGACGTTGGCGACCGGATCGCAGTCAAGCAGGGCGAGAACCTCGTCCCGGTCGCTGTCGTCGAGCACGCGCGACGCCGATGTACGCAGCATCACATGGTCAGACTACGCGAACGTCCCCCGAATAGCTCACCGGGACAGCACGTCGGTGAGCCGATCGTGACCCTGCGCGCCGCGCGCGGCCATGTGGGCGGCCATGTGGGCGGCCGGAGCCGGGTCCGGCAGGGCCGCGCAGGACACCGTCCGGGCCGGCAGCGTGCCGTCGGCCAGGTACGCCGCGAGGTGGCCGTCCACGCACCGGTTGCCGGCCAGCGAGACGCCGTGGTTGCCGCCCTCGTCGATCACCATGCCGCTGCGCGGGAATCGCCGGTGCATGGCCAGCGCCCCCCGGTACGGCGTCGCGGCGTCGTCGCGCGACTGCAGGAACAACACCGGCGGCAGCTTCGGCGAGCCGTGCACCGCGACCGGCGTGCCGCCCTTGACCGGCCAGAACGCGCAGGGCGCGTTGAACCAGGCGTTCGGCCAGGTCAGGAACGGCGCCCTGTGGTGGAGCCGGGTCATGTCGGTGCGCCACTTGGCCCAGTCGCGCGGCCACGCGGCGTCGCGGCACTGCACGCCGAGGTAGACGGCGTAGCCGTTCTCGTCGTCGGCGTCGTTCTTGCCGCGCCGGTTGTACGCCTCCACCAGCGGCTGCACGTCGCCCTTGCGCACGTATGCGGACCAGGCGCGGGCGAACTCCGGCCACACCCGGTCGGTGTACCCGCCGAGGGTGAAGGTGTCGTCCAGCTCGCTCGGCCCGACCACGCCGCCGGCCGGGCGGGTGCGCAGCCGGTCGCGCATCGCGTAGTAGGCGAACGAGGTCTGCTTCAGCGTGCCGCCCAGCCGGTAGACGTCGTTGTGCCGGGCCGTCCAGGCCAGGAAGGCGCGGTGGCGGCGTTCGAAGGCGACGTCCTGGCTCAGGTTCGACCGGTACCAGACGCCCTCGGGGTTGACCGTGCTGTCCATGACCAGCCGCCTGACCCGCTGCGGGAACAGGGTGGCGTAGACGGCCCCGAGGTAGGTGCCGTACGAGTAGCCCAGGTAGCTGATCTTCTCCTCGCCCAGCGCCGCCCTGATCGTGTCCATGTCCCTGGCCGAGTTCTCGGTCGTCAGGTGCGGCAGCATCCAGGCCCAGAGGTCGCCGCAGCGGGTGGCGTACTCGTCGGCCCTGGCCAGCAGCCTGCTCTCGTCGCCGGCCGTGTGCGGCACCGCGTCGGGCCGCGGCGCCCGGTAGTAGGTGTCGGGGTCCACGCAGTGGAGCGACGGCTCGCTGCCGCCGACCCCGCGCGGATCGAACCCGACGACGTCGTAGCGCTCGCCCAGCCTGTTCGGCAGCCCGTTCGAGACGAACTCGGTCAGGTCACGGCCCGAGGCCCCCGGGCCGCCCGGGTTGATCAGCAGGGTGCCGAGATGGTTGCCGTCCCTGGACACCTTGGCCTTGATGCGGTTGATCGCCAGCTTGATCGACTGGCCCCAGGGGTCGCGGTAGTCGAGCGGCACGCGTACGGTGGCGCACTCCAGGTCGGCCCGGACCGTCTTGCCCTCCTTCGCCGGGCACGGCCCCCAGACCACCTGTTGCGCCCCCCAGGCCGCGCCCCTGCCGGCCGACGCCACACCGTCCGCGCTGACAACCCCGGCGACCAGCACCGCGATGCCGACGGCAACACTGAATACGCGCTTCACCCAGCCCCTCCCCCTCGTCATGGCCCTGTGATGCTCCCTCGGGTGAGCGGGTCATGACGGTGGGTATGGGGAAAGGCTTGCCAGATTGTAATGGGGCCATTGCACCGGGTAACCGGCCCCTCGGGGCGCTCAGCCCACGGTCACCTGGGGCCCGGAGACGTCGTCGTCGTCGAGGTCGACCTCGACGCCCATCTCCTCGGCCAGCCGCAGGGCCTCCTCGATCAGGGTCTCGACGATCTGCGACTCGGGCACGGTCTTGATGACCTCGCCCTTGACGAAGATCTGGCCCTTGCCGTTGCCGGAGGCGACGCCGAGGTCGGCCTCGCGCGCCTCGCCGGGGCCGTTGACGACGCAGCCCATGACGGCCACCCGCAGCGGGACCTTGAGCCCCTCCAGGCCCGCCTGGACCTGCTCGGCCAGCGTGTAGACGTCGACCTGGGCCCGGCCGCACGACGGGCAGGAGACGATCTCCAGCCCCCGCTCGCGCAGCCCCAGCGACTCCAGGATCTGGGCGCCGACCTTGACCTCCTCGACGGGCGGCGCGGACAGCGAGACGCGGATGGTGTCGCCGATGCCCTCGGCCAGCAGCGCGCCGAACGCCACGGCGGACTTGACCGTGCCCTGGAAGGCGGGGCCGGCCTCGGTGACGCCGAGGTGGAGCGGGTAGTCGCACTTGGCGGCGAGCAGCCGGTAGGCGTTGATCATGACGACCGGGTCGTTGTGCTTGACCGAGATCTTGATGTCCCTGAAGCCGTGCTCCTCGAACAGCGAGCACTCCCACAGCGCGGACTCCACCAGCGCCTCGGGCGTGGCCTTGCCGTACTTCTGGAGCAGGCGGGGGTCGAGCGACCCGGCGTTGACGCCGATCCTGATCGGCACGCCGTGGTCGGCGGCCGCCCTGGCGATCTCGCCCACCTTGTCGTCGAACTTCTTGATGTTCCCCGGGTTGACGCGGACCGCCGCGCAGCCCGCCTCGATGGCCGCGAACACGTACTTCGGCTGGAAGTGGATGTCGGCGATGACCGGGATCTGGGACTTCTTCGCGATGATCGGCAGCGCGTCCGCGTCGTCCTGCGACGGGACGGCCACGCGCACGATCTGGCAGCCGGACGCCGTCAGCTCGGCGATCTGCTGCAACGTGGCGTTGACGTCGGCGGTGACCGTCGTCGTCATCGACTGGACGGAGACGGGCGCGTCGCCGCCCACGGGAACGCTGCCGACCATGATCTGGCGGGAGTGCCGGCGTTCGGCGAGCGGCTTGGGGCGGACCGTCGGGATGCCAAGTGCTACAGAAGACATTTCTACCCTTAGGTGTGACGACGCTACCCAGTCTAGGTAGCTAGAAGGACTGCCCGGCTGTGAGTTCGGCCGCACGCGCCCGGGCCCAGGCATCGGCGGCCAGCACCTCCTCCACGCTGGAGGCCGGGGTGACGCGGTGTTCCTCGACGACCTTGGCGACCGTGTCGACGATCGCGGGGAAACGCAGCCCGCCCCTGGTGAACGCCTCGACGCAGACCTCGTTGGCGGCGTTGTAGACGGCGGGCGCGGTGCCGCCGTCGGCGCCGACGTGCCGGGCCAGCGCGACGGCCGGGAAGGCCGCGTCGTCGAGCGGCTCGAAGGTCCAGGTGTGGGCCTTGGTCCAGTCGACGGGCCGGGCGGCGCCGGGCACGCGGGCCGGATGGGCCAGCGCGAGCGCGATGGGCAGGCGCATGTCGGGCGGGCTGGCCTGGGCGATGGTGGAGCCGTCGACGTACTCGACCATGGAGTGGATCACCGACTGCGGGTGGACGACGACCTCGATGCGGTCGAAGCCGATGTCGAACAGCAGGTGGGCCTCGATGACCTCCAGCCCCTTGTTGACCAGGGTGGCGGAGTTGATGGTGATGACCGGGCCCATGGACCAGGTGGGGTGGGCCAGCGCCATCTCGGGGGTGACGTCGGCCATCTCCTCGCGCTTCATGCCCCTGAACGGGCCGCCGCTGGCGGTGATGACGAGCTGCTTGACGGCGGCGGGGTCGTGGCCGCCGGGGCCGGACGCCCACAGGCACTGCTGCACCGCCGAGTGCTCGGAGTCGACCGGCAGGATCTGCCCCGGCGCGGCCAGCCGTTTGACCAGCGGCCCGCCGATGATCAGGGACTCCTTGTTGGCCAGCGCGAGCGTGCGGCCGGCCTCCAGCGCGACCAGCGTGGACGTCAGGCCCAGCGCACCGGTGATGCCGTTGAGCACGGTGTCGCACCGCCAGCCCGCGACCTCGGCGACGCCCTCGTGGCCGCCCAGCACGACGGGGGACGCCCCGCGCGCGGCCAGCGCCTCCTTGAGCGCCGGGACGGCGGCGGCGTCGGCCACCGCCACGACCTCCACGCCGAACCGGGCCGCCTGCGCGGCCAGCTCCTCGACCCTGCCGCCCCCGGCCGCGAGCCCGGTGACCTCGAACCCGGTGGGGTCGGCGGCGATGACGTCGAGGGCCTGGGTGCCGACCGAGCCGGTGGAGCCGAGCACGACGACGGAGCGGAGGGTCTCTGCATGCACGTGTCCATTGTCCCCGCTGCCGGACGCGGACGGGCACGTGAGGGGCCGACCGGCGCGATCCCGGCTCCTGAGTGACGCGCGATAACCCAGGCCATTTAAGTCCAAATATCGCTATATCGGGATGCGCATATCTTGAGAAATCCTGATTATTGTGCGGCTACCTTCCAAGCCCCAGCTCCGGTTTCGGGAGGTTACGTAATGCCCCGCAGATTTGCCCTGCTCTCCATCCTCACCCTCGCCGCCGGGAGCATCGCCCTGCTCCCCGGCACCGCGGCCCAGGCCGGCGCGGCACCCCGTCCCGCCCAGCACGCCGCCGCGGACTCGACGTCCGAGCAACGGCAGGTCACGCGGTACTGGACCGAGGCCCGCATGGAGAGCGCGCAGCCGCTCGACCTGCCCGCGCCCAAGAACGGCGGGAAGGCGGCCCACAGCGCGGCGGCCGAGCCCGGCGAGCCCGGCGGCGGCACCCCCTGGCAGGCGCCGCCCACCGGCGACCGGGACGACGGGCGGCAGCTGCGGTCGGCCAACAGCTCCGGCGCCCCCTGGAGCGGCGGCGGCGCCGTCGTGAAGACCACCGGCCGGGTCTTCTTCACCTACCAGGGACGCAGCGCCTCGTGCTCGGGCTCGGCGGTGACCAGCGCGAACAAGAGCGTGGTGCTGACCGCCGGCCACTGCGTCAAGCTCGGCGGCGCCTTCCACACCAACTGGGTGTTCGTGCCCGGCTACGCCGCCGGCCAGCGCCCCTTCGGCACCTGGCCGGCCGCCAAGCTGCTGACCACCCCCCAGTGGAACGCCGGCGAGGACGTCAACTTCGACGTGGCCGCCGCCGTGGTGGCCCAGGTGGACGGCAAGAGCCTGGTGGACGTCGTCGGCGGCCAGGGCGTGGCCTTCAACCAGCCGCGTGGCCGGCAGATGTACTCCTTCGGCTACCCGGCCGCCGCCCCCTACGACGGCTCGAAGCTCATCTACTGCAGCGGACGCACGTTCGACGACTTCCTGCTCTCCGACGACCTCGGCCTGACCTGCGACATGACCGGCGGCGCGAGCGGCGGCCCGTGGATGCTGAATTTCGACGAGTCGACCGGTCTCGGCACGCAGAACTCGGTCAACAGCTTCAAATACAACTTCGCCCCCAACTGGATGTTCGGCCCGTATTTCGGAAACGAGGCGCAGGCCGTTTACCAAGCAGCGCAAACCACCGGCGCACTCTGATCAATTTACGGAAAGTAGCCGCAAGAACACACGTCGTGGTGCACACTCGGGGGCCATGACCCTGAGCACCTCCCTGCTTGCGGCCGCCCCGCTGATCGCGGGGCTGACGGGACCGGCGATCCTCGGCGCGGTCCCCGGCCAGCACCAGGTCGATCGTCCCGCCGTCGAGCACGCCGTCGAGCACGCCGTCGAGCAGGCCGTCGAGCACACCGCGGCCCGGCGGAGCATGGTGGTCGAGCACGAGGCCGCGCGGAGCGACGCCGAGCAGCGGCGCGTGCTCGGCTACTGGACCCCGCAACGCATGGCGGCGGCCCTGCCCATCGGTCTGCTCGACTCCGTGACCGACGGCGACGGCCTGCTCGGCGGCCTGACCGGGCGCGGCGGGGTGCAGGCGAAGCCCGGCGGGTCCGGCGGGTCCGGCGGCCGTACCGAGATCAACGTCGGCCGCCGGCACCAGGCGTCGTCCCGGCCCCAGGCCAGCACGATCGGCGCGCGCTGGAGCACCGGCGGAGCCGTGACCAGGACCACCGGGCGGGTGTTCCTGACCCTGGCGGGCGCCGACTTCGTCTGCTCGGCCAGCACGGTCACCAGCGCCAGCAAAGACCTCGTCGTCACCGCCGGCCACTGCGTCAAGGACGGCGCCGGCGAATGGGCGCAGAACTGGACGTTCGTCCCCGGCTACGGCAGGGGCGGCGAGCAGCCCTACGGCCAGTACGCGGCCCGCCGCATGTTCGTCTCAGCCCCCTGGTCGCGCTCCGGCGACGACAACCACGACGTCGGCATGGTCGCCCTGGCCACCTCGGGCGGGCGGCACGTCGCCGACGTGGTGGGCACCCAGGACATCGCCTTCAACACCCCGCGCGGCGGCCAGACCTACGGCTTCGGCTACCCGGCCGACCCGCCCTACGACGGCGACCAGCTCGTCTACTGCGCCGGGCGGCTGCGCGACGACCCGTACAAGCAGACACACGACCAGGGGCTGGGCTGCGCCATGACCGCCGGGTCGAGCGGCGGCCCCTGGCTGTCCGGCTTCGACCCGATGACCGGCCGCGGCACGGTCACCTCGCTGAGCAGCTTCAAGTACAGCGACGACCAGCACACCATGTACGGCCCATACTTCGGCCAGGCCGCCAAGACGGTCTACGCCACGGCCGAACGCGCCTGAAAGCCCCCGCCGAACGCGCCTGAAAAGCGGTGCCGGACGCGCCTGAGAAACGGCGCCGGACGCACGACCGCCCCGCGCCGGGGAGGCGCGGGGCGGGGCGGGAGCTACAGCGACAGGCCGGTGAGCACCATGACCTTCTCGTAGGTCAGGTCCTCCATGGCCGAGTGCAGGCCCTCGCGGCCGATGCCGGAGTCCTTCACGCCGCCGTACGGCATCTGGTCGGCCCGGTACGACGGCACGTCGCCGATGATCACGCCGCCGACCTCCAGCTCGCGGTTGGCCTTGAAGGCGGCGTCCAGGGAGCGGGTGAAGACGCCGGCCTGGAGGCCGTACTTGGAGTCGTTCACCATGGCGTACGCCTCGTCGATCGACGCGGCCGGCTGAAGGATCATGACCGGCCCGAAGACCTCCTCGCAGGCCACCTTGGCGTCGTGCGGGACGTCGGCCAGCACGGTCGGCGCGACCGTGGCGCCCTCGCGGGTGCCGCCGGCCAGGACGCGGGCGCCGGCGGCGACCGCCTCGCGCACCCACTGCTCCACACGCTCGGCGGCGGCCTCCGACACCAGCGGCCCGACCTGGGTCTTCTCGTCGGCCGGGTCACCCGTGACGAGCGCGCCCACGGCCGGCAGCAGCAGCTCGACGAACGCGTCGTAGACCGGCTGCTCGACGATCACCCGCTGGACGGCGATGCAGCTCTGACCGGCCTGGTAGTTGGAGAACAGGGCGATGCGCTGCGCGGCCCAGTCGAGGTCGGCGTCGGCCAGCACGACGGCCGCGGCGTTGCCGCCCAGCTCCAGGGTCACGTGCTTGCGCGGCACCTGGTCGGCGATGGCGTAGCCGACGGGCGCGGAGCCGGTGAAGGAGACCACGGGCAGGCGGGGGTCGTCGACGAGGGCGGCGGCGCGCTCGTTCTGCACGGGCAGCACCGAGAACATGCCCGCGGGCAGGTCGGTCTCGGCCAGGATCTCGCCGAGAACCAGCGACGACAGCGGCGTGGCCGGCGCGGGCTTGACGATGATCGGGGCGCCGACGGCGATGGCGGGCGCGACCTTGTGGGCGACCAGGTTCAGCGGGAAGTTGAACGGGGTGATCGCCAGCACCGGGCCCTTGGGCACGCGGGAGACGTAGGCGAGACGGCCCGCGGCGGCCGGCTCGGTGTCGAGCCGCTGCACCTGGCCGGACCAGCGGCGGGCCTCCTCGGCGGCGAAGCGGAACGTGGAGATGGCGCGGTTGACCTCGCCGCGCGCCCAGAAGATCGGCTTGCCGTTCTCGGCGGTGATCAGGTGGGCGATCTCGTCGGCCCGCTCGGCCAGCCGGCGCGAGACGTGGGCCAGGGCCTCGGCACGTACGTGCACGGGCAGCGCGGCGGCCTCGCGCGAGACCGCGTGGGCGGCCGCGACGGCCTCCTCGACCTGAGCATCGGTCGGTACGGAGTACCGGCCGACCGCACGACCGTCATGGGGGTTGGTCACGGTGAGATCGGTTTCGCCGGTGGCGGGCCGGCCGGCAAGCCAGAAGGTACGCACGTCCATACCCACGACGTTATGCCAAGCGGGAGCCCGGGGATTTACACCACGGTGCACAAGACTCCCACGAGCGCTCACCGTTAAGTACAAGCCCTGGTGTATACCCATGATGTAACAGAAGTAGACCCAATTCGGGATGTTTACCATGCGGAGTGGTTTGAGCGATCTCCGCCATGGCTAAGTCATCGGGTGCGGGTCTCCAGCGCGGTGGGCCCCCGATCAGAAAGGCGTGGGCCCCGTGACCGAGCAAAGTGAGGTCACAAGGACACTGAGCTCCTTGGTCGCTGGGGAGGTCGCATGACCTCGACCCCGCTGGGCCTGCAGGGCGCCTACCTGCTGGGCGAGCGCGCCACCCACGACGAACTCCGTTCCCGCCTGCTCGACGTGGCGGTGAACCTGCTTCAGAGCGAGGGTCCCGACAGTCTGACCATGCGCAGGATCGCGGCCGAGGCCGGCTGCACGACGACCGTCATCTACACGATGTTCGGCAACCGGGAGGGCCTGGCCGAGGCGCTGTATCTGGAGGGTTTCGAGCGTTTCCGCCGCTTTCTCGAAGCGGTCCCGCAGCGGCGCAACCCGCTGGAGTACCTGACCGCGCTCGGCCCCGCCTACCGGCAGGCGTGCCTGTCCGAGCCCGGCTACTACAACCTGATGTTCGAACGGGCCATCCCCGGTTTCGAGCCCAGCGAGCGGGCCAGGACGCTCGCCCGCGCGGCGCTGAACATCCTCGACCGGGTGATCGCCGACTGCATCTCCGCCGGCTACCTGACGCCGACCCAGCCGCGCAAGATCGCCGACGCGCTCTGGGCCGCCGCGCAGGGCGCGATCAGCCTGGAACGGGCCGGCCACCTGCGGGACGACCGCACGTACGAGGCGGTCACGCTGGCCACGATCTGCTGCTACCTGGTGGACAAGGACAGCCTGCCCTCGGCCCCCGGCCGCTGAAGCACCCGCAGGCCGGCGACGGGCCCAGCGATGGGCCCAGCGATGGGCTCAGCGTCGGGCCCAGCGGTGGCCAGGGGGCTCAGCGGCGGGCCGCCTCCAGGGCGAGCCACAGCTCGGCCCGTACGCCCGGGTCGTCGAGGTCGCGGCCGAGGAGTTCGGCGACGCGGCGCATGCGGTAGCGCAGGGTGTGCCGGTGGACGCCGAGCCGCTGGGCGGCGGCGTCCCAGTGGCCGTTGCTGTCGAGGTAGGCGCGCAGCGACTCGACCAGGTCGGCGCGGGATCCGTACGCGGTGAGCGGGGCCAGCAGCGCGCCGGAGAAGGCGCGCAGAGTGTCGGCGTCCAGCAGCGCGAGCAGGCCCTGCCCGGCCAGGTCGGCGAAGCGCGTCACGCCGCCGTCGCTGTGGGCCAGCGCGCGGCGTGCCTGGTCGAGCGCATCGCGCAGGCCGTCGTAGCGGCAGGGCGAGCTCAACCCGACCGGCCCCTCCACCTCCCGCGCCACCTTCTCCGCGCCCCCCTCGGACACCAGGCAGACACTCACCGGCTCCCCGCCCTGAAACCCGCCACCCCTCCCCCTGCCGCCACCACCGTGCCCACCGCCCTGTGCGCCACCGTGCCCACCGCCCTGTGCGCCGCCGGAACCACCGGCGTGAGCACCGCCCTGAGCGCCGCCTTCACCGCCGGTGCCGTCGTCGAGGAGCGCTGTGAAGCCGTGCGGCTCCAGGGTCTCCAGGGCGGCCGCGCCCGCCGCCAGGACCACCAGCGGCTCGCCGGGCAGCCGCGCGCCGAGCGTGCCGGCCACCGCCCGCGCCTGCTCGACCGCCCCGCCGAGCAGCAGTTCCAGCACGGCCGAGCGGAGCCGCCGGTCGGCCTCCCGCTGGGCCCTGCCCTGCTCCATCGCGAGCGTGAGCAGCGAGCCGGCGGCGTTGATCACCGTGTGGGTCACCGGCGAGAACGGCTTGCGGGCGCCGACCGCGAAGAAGCCGCGCGGCCGTGGACCGCCGCCGAGCGGCTGGATCACGACGTGCTCGTCGGGCCCGGACAACGCGAGACTCGCCGGCACCCGCTCACCGGCCTGGACCGCACCGCGCCTCCGCGCCCCGACCGGCACGCCGGCGCCCACCCGCTCACCGCCCTGTCCCGCGGTGGCGGCGGGCTCGCCCGTGGGCGGGCGCTCTGCTCCGGGGGTCTGGTCGGGCTGGGGTCTTGCCGGGCCGCCGGCGCGCAGCCGGCGCAGCTCGGCCACCACGACCGGCACGTCGGCCCCCGGTGTGGCGTGCCGGACCTCGCCCGTCTCGTCGAGCAGCGCCGCCCACCCGTCGATCTCCTTGGCCACCCGGTCGATGACCGCGTGCATGCCCTCCGGACGCAGCGCCGCCCGGGTCAGCCGCCCCTGCGCGGCGAAGGCGCGGGTGATCTCGTCGTACTGCTCGGCCGCGAGCAGCTCGCTGACCACCTTGCCGATCGCGATGAACGGCGTCTCGCGCGGCACCTCGAACAGCGGCAGCCCCGCCTCGTCGGCGGCCGCGACCAGGGCGGCCGGGACGTGCTCGTGGGAGAGCCCGACGCCGAAGCCGAGCCCGGCCACCTCACGACCCACCAGCCGGGCGACATATCCGGAGAAGTCGCCTTCAAGGCGGATCCCGGTCGTCAGCAGCAGCTCCGAGCCCTCAAGGAACGGTGTCGGGTCCTCCAGCTCGCTGACCGCCACCCAGCGCACCTCCGCGTCGAGCGCTCCGGCGGCCGCCGCGCCCGCCAGCTGACGCAACTTCATCCGTCGCGCCACGGTGCGTAGCGAAGGTGCCATACGAGTTTGTCCATTCCGGCAAAGGCGAGCACCCCCAGTGTGCCATATCGACGTATCGGCCCAGGTCGGAGCCCGACGTAGCGTCGAGCCCATGAGCATTCCCCAGGAGCGGCGCGTCGTGACCGCGATCCCAGGCCCCAAGTCGCAGGAGCTGCTGGCCCGCAAGCAGGCCGCCGTCCCCTCCGGCATCGGCACCACGCTGCCGGTCTTCGTCACCCGCGCCGGCGGCGGCATCCTCCAGGACGCCGACGGGAACTCTCTGATCGACTTCGGCTCCGGCATCGCCGTGACGAACGTGGGCAACTCCGCGCCGAAGGTCGTCGAGCGCGTCCAGAAGCAGGCGGCCGACTTCACCCACACCTGTTTCATGGTCACCCCGTACGAGTCGTACGTGCAGGTCTGCGAGAAGCTCAACGAGCTGACCCCCGGCGACCACGAGAAGCGCACCTTCCTGGTGAACTCCGGCGCCGAGGCCGTCGAGAACGCCGTCAAGGTGGCCCGGCACGCCACCGGCAGGCAGGCCGTCGTGGTGTTCGACCACGGCTACCACGGCCGCACGCTGCTCTCGATGACCATGACCGCCAAGAACATGCCGTACAAGCAGGGCTTCGGCCCGTACGCGCCCGAGGTGTACCGGGTGCCGCTGGCCTACCCGTTCCGCTGGCCGACGGGCGCGGACAACTGCGCGGAGGAGGCCGCCGCGCAGGCCATCGACCAGATCAACAAGCAGGTCGGGGCGGAGAACGTGGCCGCCGTGGTGATCGAGCCGATCGCCGGCGAGGGCGGTTTCATCGTCCCGGCCAGGGGCTTCCTGCCGCGGATCGCCGAGTTCTGCCGGGCGAACGGCATCGTGTTCGTGGCCGACGAGGTCCAGACCGGCTTCGCGCGTACCGGTGACCTGTTCGCCTGCGAGGACGAGGGCGTCGTCCCCGACATCATCTGCACCGCCAAGGGCATCGCGGGCGGCCTGCCGCTGGCCGCCGTGACCGGCCGCGCCGACCTGATGGACCACGTGCACGTCGGCGGCCTGGGCGGCACGTACGGCGGCAACCCGCTGGCCTGCGAGGCCGCGCTCGGCGTCCTGGAGACGATCGAGTCGGAGGACCTGGTCGCCAAGGCCCGCCGCATCGGCGAGATCATGCTCCCCCGTCTCCGCGCGCTCCAGGAGCGGTTCCCGGCGATCGGCGACGTGCGCGGGCGCGGCGCGATGATCGCGATCGAGCTGGTCGAGCCGGGCACGAAGAACCCGGACCCGGCGGCCGTCCAGGAGATCGTCAAGCGCTGCCACGCCGAGGGCCTGGTGGTCCTGACCGCCGGCACGTACGGCAACGTGCTGCGCTTCCTGCCCCCGCTGGTCATGCCCGAGCACCTGCTTGAGGAGGGCCTGGGGATCCTGGAGAAGGCCATCTCCGCTCTATAACAAAGACCGAAAAATCGGGCATCCGGCTTGCGGCTGGATGCCCGATTTTGTGTGTGTAACGCAGGTCACTCGGGTAGAGAATTCACCCTGGCTTGACGCTCAGCTAGACGATCACGGCCTCGGTCAGGGTTATAACGGATCCGGACATGCGGAGGGGCGATGGCAGCTGGGAGCGTGATGAACTGGGGTCCCACCAGAACGGCACGGAGTATGTTGACGTTCGACCCTGAGGGCCTGACGCCGGCCCAGCGCGACGGCGACGCCTGCGTGGTGTGCCACAAGAGGTGGCCGCGGCCCCGGGTCCGGGTCGGCAAACTGCCCGACAACTCCTCCGTGCTCGCCTGCACCGAATGCGCCGAGGCGCTCCTGCCCGCTCCCATGGCGACCGTGGTGGCCTTCCCCGGCCGCTAGACCGGCCGTCAGTCACGACCGTCAGGCCGCCGCGGCCGTCTCGCGCAGGCCCCACGGCGAGCCGTACTCGCGCAGCAGGTCGAGGAACGGCACCGCGTCGAACGCCTCGGGGCCGAGCACGCCCTCGCCCTTCCACACCCCGGTCGCCACCAGCTCCAGCGCGACGACCGGATGGATCGCCGTCTGCCACACGACGGCCTGGGAGCCGTACTCCCGCATCGACCACTCGTTGTCCACCACGTGGTACAGGTACACCTCGCGTGGCGAGCCGTCCTTGCCGGTGCCCTTGACCCACGTGCCCGCGCAGGTCTTGCCGCGCATGCGGGCGCCCAGCGTCGCCGGGTCCGGCAGGCTCGCGGCGACCATGTCGCGCGGCGCCACCTCCGCCCCGCCCACCCTGATCTTGTCGGCACTGTCCAGGCCCAGCTTGCGCAGCGTCTTCAGCACGCCGATGAACTCCTCGCCGAGCCCGTACTTGAACGTCACCCGCCGTGCCGGGATCCACCTCGGGACGAGCAGCACCTCCTCGTGCTCGACGTTCACGCACTCCACGGGCCCGATGCCGTCGGGGAAGTCGAACACCTCGGGCTCGCTGAACGGCTCGGTGGTGCGCCACTGCCCGTCCTCCCAGACGACGGGCGGGTTCAGGCACTCCTCGATGGTGGTCCAGATGGAGAACGTGGGCGCGAAGTCGTAGCCGTCCACGACGAGGTTGGCGCCGTCCCTGATGCCGATCTCGTCGATCTCGTCGAACAGGTGGTCGGCGGCGTAGCGGGCGAACACGTCCGCGAGCCCCGGCTCGACGCCCATGCCGACCAGCGCGAGCCGGCCCGCGCCGCGCCACTCGCCGTCGCGCTCGAACTGCCGGTCCCCCAGCTTCACCCCGGGCTTGCGGTACGGCTCGCGCGGATGCGGCTTCGACAACGACATCGCCATGTCCAGGTAGTGGGCCCCGGCCTCCAGGGCGGCCTCGAACAGCGGCATCGTGAAGCGCGGATCGACCGCGTTGAACAGCACGTCACATCGGTGCTCCCGGAGCGCCGCGGCGACCTGGGCCCGGTCGGAGGCGTCCAGCTGGATGGCGGTGAAGCGGGGGTCGTCCACGGCGGCGACGGCGCGGGCCGCCCGGCTCTGTTGGGAGTCGGCCACCACGATGTGTTCGTAGAAATGGCGGCGGGCGGCGATGGGCACCACGGCGGAGCCGACGCCTCCGGCGCCGACAAGAAGAATTCTCATGGAGAGAACATACTCACTGACTGGTCATTCAGTCGAATTTTCGCACCGACGAGTCCCGGCACCTGGACGCTCTTCAGCCCGGAAACAGCAAGACGCCGTGGACGTCCTTCAGCCCGGAGACGGCGAGACGCCCCGGGACAGGGGGGAAGGCCCGGGGCGTCTCGGCAGGCGCACCCGGGGGAAGGCGCGCCCGCGATGGGGTCGAGCGGGGGCGGAGATCTCACCTACTCGGCGAGTTCGGCCCACCGTTTCCCCCAGACGGCATAATCAGTGCATTCCCCGTCCTCGCCGCGGCAACCGCCCGGCGGCCGGACGGCGAAGGCGATCCGGTCGAGCCGCTTGGGGTCGTCGGCGCCGTACAGGTCGCAGATCGACTTGGCCCGGCCCTTGCACGCCTTGTCGTTGGCCGGCGCGAGCCCCACCCAGGCGGCCGCGTCGCGCTGGGCGTCGGCCGCGGTCATCCAGGTCAGCCAGCGGTAGGCGCAGGTGGTGTCGGGCAGGTTGGCGCCGAGCATCCAGGAGTCGAGCCAGCCGGTGGCCGTCTTGGCGCCGACCGTCCGGACCGGCTTGCCGGCCTTCTGCAGCAGCAGGCGATAGTACGGTGTGGCCTGCGCGTAATCCAGCGACCCGGTGGCGAAGCCCTTGATCAGGTCGATCGGCTTGCGCCAGTAGGTGCGCTCCTTCTGCGGCCCGAGCAGCGCCATGGCCCGGTCGAGCTGCTCCTGGCTCAGCTCGTACGGGTCCTTGACGGTGGCGTCGGTCAGCGCGGCGTCGGCGATGGTCAGCGGGGTGTCGCGGAGCGCGGCCCGGCCGGAGGCGAACACCTGGCTCATGCTCGCGTCCTTGACCCTGGCCGAGTCGTAGATGAACTCGTGGTACCCCCACAGGAACGGCACGCCGTAGACCTTGCCGGACACCTTCGTCATGTCGCGGAAACGCTCGTTCAGGTCGTCGTAGCCGCTCACCTTGGCCGGGTCGATCGGCTGCACCAGCTTGCGCGTGATCAGGTCGCCGGCCAGCGCCGGGCCCGCCGAGATCAGGTCGTACGGGCGCTCGGCGGCCGCGACGGCCCGCTCCATCTCCTCGGCGGTGCGGACGGTGTCGACGCGGGCCAGGCGGCAGCCGGTCTCCTTCTCGAAGGAGCCGACCCAGTTGGCCTTGGAGCTGAGGCCGCCGTACTCGGCGTAGCCGCGGTAGGTGAGGATCTGCAGCGTGCCGTCGCTCTGGGTGGCCGTGGGCGACGGCGTGGCCGACGGGGTCGGCTTCGGGCTGGGCTTGGCGGCCGGCTGTGCTGCCTGCTGAGCCGCCTGCCCGGCAGCCGAGGACACCGCTCCCGTGCCGGCGACCAGCGCCGCCGCGGCCAGCGCCACGGCGGATATGCGACGGCGTCTCACGATGTCCCCCCTTGTCCGTTGCGCTGGAGCTTACCGGGGACGGGACCGGGAGGGACGCCGGTCCCTCCCGGCCGTGAGGCGTGAGTTACGCGTTCGTGGGAAAGCCGAGGTTCACACCGCCGTGGGACGGGTCCAGCCAACGCGAGGTCACCACCTTGCCCCGCGTGTAGAACTGCACCCCCTCGGTGCCGTGCACATGCGTGTCACCGAACAACGACGACTTCCACCCGCCGAAACTGTAGAACGCCATCGGCACCGGGATCGGCACGTTGATCCCGACCATCCCCACCTCGACCTCGTTCTGGAACCGGCGCGCCGCGCCCCCGTCGTTGGTGAAGATCGCCGTGCCGTTGCCGTACACACCCTCGTTGATCACCCGCAGGCCCTCCTCATACGAGGACACCCGCACCACCGA